>LADR01000050.1 GCA_000961655.1 Desulfatitalea sp. BRH_c12 | reverse complement strand
TGCCGGCAATGGTGTCTTTGCTCCCGCACCGGGCGACCGCCGGTCGCCCCTACAGGTGGGACCCCCTGCGATAACACGGTGAAAAGGGTTCGCGTAAGGTCCGCCAGGTGAGAAGCAGGCTGGTAGGGTGGGCATCGCCCACCATTTGTCTTATATCGGTCGCCTTTGATTGGCCGTATTCAATGTCTCATCGCTATGTTGGCTCCGGTGTCTATCCAATCGCTGGGCGGGAGTTTATAAGCGCGGTGGTGGGCAATGCCCACCCTACTATTGGCTGGGTCGCATTTCAGAAATGAAATGGAGAAGTCCGTTGGTACATAGGGCGAATGGCCACCTTGATGGTCACGTTGCTTATAGGCTGGTAGGGTGGGCATCGCCCACCATTTGTGTTACATCGGTCGCCTTTGATTGGCCGTATTCAATGTCTCATCGCTATGTTGGCTCCGGTGTCTATCCAATCGCTTGGGCGGGAGTTTATAAGCGCGGTGGTGGGCAATGCCCACCCTACTATTGGCTGGGTCGCATTTCAGAAATGAAATGGACAAGTCCGTTGATACCTGGGGCGAATGGACATCTTGATGGTCACGCGGCTTATGGTCGCAATGCTTATGGTCACGATGCGCGTTGTAGGGGCGACCGGCGGTCGCCCGCGCGAACCCTTGTATGCGGGTCATCGCCCAGGCTGGCGGGGAAATATTCTCCCGCACGCATGATTGCCGGCAATGGTGTCTTTGCTCCCGCACCGGGCGACCGCCGGTCGCCCCTACAGGTGGACCCCTGCGATAACACGGTGAAAAGGGTTCGCGTAAGGTCCGCCAGGTGAGAAGCAGCTACGGCTGAACCCCTCTTGCCAGGATTAACGAACAATTGACTTGCTGGCAAAGATGGTCAATTTAGTGGTCGGTTTAAACGCCGGTGAGACCCCGGACGTTGAGAACCGATCCATTTTGTCGCCTTGGGAAACCACCATTAAAATCGTTGATAAGCCGCGGAAAGCGGAGGTGTTATGCGCGTTGGGTTCATCGGTGCGGGAAAAGTGGCCACGGCCTTCGGCAGGTACTTGCGCATGCAGGGCGTGAGTATCAGCGGATACTACGATCGTCATGCGGAAAAGGTCGCCCATGCATGTCGGGGAACGCACAGCCGGGTCTGCCGGAGTGCTGATGAGGTGGCGGCCGGCAGCGATATTGTTTTGATCACCACGCGCGACGATCAGATTCAGGCGGTTTGTGAGGCGCTTTGCCGTCAACAGGCGATCAACGCGAACCATTGGGTCGGTCATATGAGCGGGGCCCATGCATCGACCATTCTTGCCGCCGCCGCCGATAGCGGTGCGGCTGTATTCAGTCTTCATCCATTGCAGGCCTTTGCCCAGGAAGACAAAGCACTGGCCGAATTGCCGCAAACCTACTTTAGTCTTGAAGGGTCGGATCCAAGGCTGAAAGCGGTTGAAAAAGTGCTGGATAAAGCCGGCAACCGTTTTTTCCGAATCCGCCCTGAGGATAAAAAGCTCTATCATCTTTCGGCCTGTATTTTTTCAAACTACCTGGTGACGCTGGCGGCCTATGGCATGGCAGCATTGGAAAAAAGCGGCATCCGTCCCCAGGAGGGTTTTCAAGCCATGCTGCCGCTGATTCAGGGCACCATCGCCAACATCGCCCGCATGGGGCCGGCCAAAGCGCTGACCGGCCCGATTGCCCGCGGCGATGTCTCTACTGTCGGTCAACACCTGGCGGCCCTGGATGCGAACCAATTAAGTGGCTTAAAAGATTTCTATACCTTTATGGGGTTGAAAACACTGGATTTGGCGGTTCAAGACGTGTTAAGTGATCGCGTTAAGGCCGATGCCGTCCGCAAGGCGTTGGACCCACACTGAGCGGCTGCACCCAATAAAAGGAGAGCGCGCCATGACAGTAGATAAATTCACGATACAATCATTTAAAAGTGCCAAAGCCAAACGGCAACCTATCAGTATGCTGACGGCATACGACTACACCACGGCCACGTTGCTCGACGAGGCAGGTGTAGACAGCATCCTGGTTGGCGATTCGTTGGGCATGACCATGCTGGGATATGATAACACGCTGCGCGTGACCATGGAGGATATGCTCCACCATACCAGGGCCGTGGCGCGCGGCACGCGCCGGGCTTTGCTGATCAGCGACATGCCTTTTTTGTCGTATCATGTCAGCGTGGAGGAGTCGGTGCGCAATGCGGGGCGGTTCATCCAGGAAGGCATGGCCGAAGCTGTCAAACTGGAAGGCGGTGCGGACGTCATCGAAAAAATCAGGGCCATCATCAAGGCGCAGATTCCCGTGCTCGGGCACCTGGGACTGACGCCCCAGTCGCTGAATATGTTCGGTGGATTCAAGGTACAGGGCAAGGATCTCGAGGCCGCGCGACGGCTGATCGACGACGCGTTGCTGATTCAGGATGCCGGCGTTTTCGGGATTGTCCTGGAGTGCGTTCCCGATCCCCTGGCACAGGTGATCAGTCAAAAGCTGGAGGTGCCCACTATCGGCATCGGCGCCGGGCCGCACTGCGATGGGCAGGTTCTGGTAATTCAGGATCTGGCGGGCATGTTTCGTAAATTGAAGCCCAAATTCGTCAAGACTTACGCCACATTGGGCGACAACATGGTTGCAGCGGCCAAAAGCTATATCGACGAAGTGCGTACCGGACAGTTCCCCGGGCCGGAGCACTCTTTTCAGATGGACGCCGACCTGCTGTCCAAGCTGTAAGACCGCGAATTCAGACGAAAACGGCCCAACGGCAAACGATCCGTTTATGCACTTCGCTCCAGTAAGACCCAGGCATGGGTGCCATAAGAAGTTACGTTGCAATTTTTAGGCCCTTTAACAAAAGCATGCACGTAAAAGCGTGCAACATGGGGAGGTGAGCATGTCAAATCGACAGAATGCCTCCCTTTACACTTAACACTTGGCCCATAATCACTGGAGCCAAGCGCATACCAGAAACGCAAATATGCAGATCGTTCATACCAAAGCGCAGTTGCGGGTGTTGCTGAAACAGGCGCGAAAGATAGGTCAATCGGTGGGGTTTGTGCCCACCATGGGTTACCTGCATGCGGGCCATGCATCGCTTATCCACCGGGCCAGGCAGGAAAACGACGTGGTCGTGGTCAGCGTTTTTGTCAACCCCACCCAGTTCGGTCCCAATGAAGATCTGGATGCCTATCCGCGGGATCCTGATAAAGATATGGCGTTGATGCGCGCGGAAGGCACTGACATCGCTTTCTTCCCGTCGGCCGATGACATCTATCCGGCCGGATACGCCACCTATGTCACCGTCGAAGGGCCCATGACGCAGGCCCTGTGCGGCCGCTCACGGCCCGGTCATTTTCGCGGGGTGACGACGGTGGTCAGCAAGCTTTTTCATTTGACGACCCCGGATCGGGCCTATTTCGGCCAGAAAGATGCCCAGCAGGTGGCGGTCATCCGACAGATGGTCAGCGACCTGGATTTCGATGTGCAGATTGTGGCCTGTCCTATCGTGCGCGAGCCGGACGGGCTGGCCCTGAGTTCGCGCAACACCTATCTGTCCGAAAAGCAGCGCGCCCAAGCCTCCGGTATTTCACGGGCGTTGTTCGAAGCGCGTGAAATGATCCTGGCCGGCCAACGCGATGCCACTTTGATGACCGATCACATAAAAAAAAGGATCACAGCCATTGACAGTGCTGCTGTCGATTATGTATCCATAGTGGACGCGCGAACTCTCGCGGATCTTGACACGCTGATCGGAGAGGTGCTGATCGCCGTGGCGGTTAAAATGGGACGCACGAGGCTGATCGACAATATTCGAGTTGAGGTATGATTCATGTTTGTCAATATGTTTAAAGGTAAAGTCCATCGGGCAACGGTCACTGAAGCCGATTTGAACTATGTCGGCAGCATCACCATCGATCAGACCTTGCTCAAGGCCGCTGGCATTCTTCCGGGAGAAAAGGTCCAGGTGGTCAATATCAACAATGGATGCCGTTTCGAAACCTATACCCTGGAAGGCCCGGCCGACAGCGGGGTGATTTGCATCAATGGCGCAGCCGCCCGGCTGGCTCATACCGGCGACAAAGTGATCATCATCGCCTATTGCTGGCTGGACGCCGAGGAAGCCAAAGCCTACAAACCCGCCGTTATTTTTGTCGATGATCGCAACACCATCATTCCTTCCGATAAAGCACCCAAGCATAGCCTGACGCTGCTATAATACTGGCGTAATACCGGCTCTCTCCTGAGGGCTCGGATCTACAGGAATGTGGAACCGGGCCTATGCGGTTTATGCGGTTTTGGCAAGCGGGGCGATCATGGTCACGGGCGGCATGACCGGCTCCATGCCATTGCTTTGGATTTCTTCGATCAAGATAGCGACCATATCCGCGTCGAGGCAGACACCGGCCATTTCATTGAGAATGGCGATTGCGTGCGGCACGGTTTTGCGCCTTTGATAGGGACGGTCGGTCGTGATGGCATCGAAGCAGTCGGCGACACTGACGATTCTGGCGCTCAAGGGAATCTCTTCACCCCGCAAGCCAAAAGGATAACCACTGCCATCGATGCGTTCGTGATGATACAGTACTGCTTCGGAAATGGTTTTGCTGCATTGAATGTGCCGCAGCATTTCCGCGCCGATGACCGGGTGGGTGTGCACTTCGTCGAGCAATGCTTCGGACATAGCGGCTTGTTGGCTGGTGAAAATGTGATCGCTGAGGCCGAGTTTGCCCACATCGTGCAGCATGCCACCCAAGGTGATGTTGTGCAGATCCCTCGCTGCCAGCTTTGCCTGGATGCCGATCCTACGGCTGTAGGCGGCTACACGTTGCGCGTGGGCGTGGGTGTAGGTATCTCTTTGTCCGAGCGCCGCAGTCATCATAAAAAGAATACCGGTCACACCGGTACTATCGGTTTTGAACCCGCGGGGCGAGGGTCTTGTTTCTGCTACGATAGGCAAAGCTGTTTATCCCGATTGAGATCTCAACGGAACTGAATCACTATGGCACGAAGCCAACTTATTTGTGAATTCGAAGCTAATAATCGAATTCGTTGCCAGTGTCAAATGAATTGCAAGACATGCAAATCAGGGCAGTGGGCACCTTTTGCGGCTATCTGTGAAACCATTTAAGGGTGCGCTTCAACTCTGGATGAGGGGAATTCATACGGGGGGAGGGTGCTGGGCCCGAGCCTGGCCGGCTAGCTGTCGGTAGGCCTGAAGGGTCTGGGTTTGGGTCTGGGCCAGGGTGCCGCTGTTGTCGATCACAATGTCGGCCATTTTTACCTTTTCGTCGATTGGCATCTGGGATGCGATGCGTGCCAGGGCATCCCGGCGATCGAGGCCATCGCGCATCATCAGACGTTCCAATTGGACCGATGCGGGGACATAGACAACGATAATCTGAGCCAACCCATGCGTGCGGCCGGTTTCAAAAAGCAGAGGAATATCCATGATTATCACGGCATCGGGTTCGGCCAGGGTGATCTGTTGCATTTGAGCATCGATTTCGGTCCCCACACGGGGATGCACGATCGCTTCCAGGCGTCGTCGCAGCGCTGTGTTTTCAAAAACGATCCGGCCCAGGGCAGCCCTGTCGATCCCCCCGTCGGGCGCCAGAATGCCTTTGCCGAATTGTGCGCAGATTTCCGCGTACGCGGGCTGTCCGGGGGACACCACCTGGCGGGCGATCCGGTCGGCATCGATGATTTTTGCACCAGCCCGGCGCAAAAAACCGGCCACGGTCGATTTGCCCGATGCGATTCCCCCTGTGAGTCCGGCGATTAGTGTCATGGTGTTGTTAACTATTCGACTCAGCACCAAAGAATCAAGTGATTCCTCGAAAAGGACACGGTTTTGCCTGATCGTGATCACGTTCGTGTTTCCCGATTCAGCGCATCAACGCATCCAACTGAAGCCACAAATCCAACGAACCCACCGTTTGCAATTGTTGCGGGCAGATTTATTTTAATGTTTAATATTTGTCTTTACAGCGCAACCGCCATGTTCTAAAAGTCGACGCATAAATCCATAATTGACATCTCTCCACGGAATTGATTAAAAAGTAAGGTTTTTTTCTTTCCTAAAATGGCTTCGAGGTAGATGTGCAATCCCTCATCAATATCGTTTTGGCTACGCGAAACACGGGCAAGACCAACGAGATCAAGGATCTTTTAAAAGGCTTTCCCGTCATCATCCGCAATCTGGATGACTTTGGTCCCATCCCCCCCATCGTGGAAGATGGTACCACCTTCGATGAAAATGCCTATAAAAAAGCCAGCCTGACAGCGCGTTACCTGGGTCTGCCGGCCTTGTCGGACGACTCCGGTTTGATGGTCGAGGCCCTCGGCGGCGCACCAGGCGTTCTTTCGGCGCGCTATGCAGGTCCGCAAGCCACCGATCAGGAACGCTGCCGCAAGTTGCTCCTGGATCTGGGCGACCATGAAAACCGCCGGGCCGCATTTGAATGCGTGCTCTCCCTGGCCGTACCTTCCGGGGCCGCCCTCACGTATGAAGGCCGCTGCGAAGGCGTGATTGCGCGCGAGCCATCCGGGGATAACGGTTTTGGCTACGACCCTGTTTTTTACTATCCGCCTTTGAACAAAACCTTTGCGCAATTGCGCATGGCCGAAAAGAGCCAAGTCAGCCACCGCGGAATTGCCTTACGAGAGCTGCGCTCCGAATTCGACAAGGTATTGGTCTGGTTGCGGCAGCAAATGCCGCAATTTGAACCGTCAGGATGCATGGGCAGCAAAAAGGATTGCTGAATTTGAGTCGCCGATACACCGTGTCCGGTCGTAGATCGGGCAAGATTATCCCATTTTATTCATTTGGTATTCAGAATAACCATCAAAGGAGTCTGGTATGCTCAAATTTAAGGAGGGGATCGACATTGTTCAGGAAATCGGCCAGATAGATACAGCCGAAGGTGCGCGCAAGGTGCTGAAGGAAAGATTGGATGCCGAACAGTATCAGCGGATCGAGGGTTTTCAGAACCACCCCTTCGTTCTGCTTAAAATCGCCAATGCTATCTTGATGTGCGAACCGGATCGGGTGTTTATCAACACCGGATCAGAAGCGGACAAGCAGGTCATCCGCGAAATGGCTTTGATCAAGGGTGAGGAGGATGCCTTGCCCATGAAAGGTCATACCATTCATTTCGACCTTAAAGAAGAGCAAGGCCGTATTATCGACCGCACATACTATATCTCCAATGATGACGAGGTGGTCAGTTCATTGGCCCTGCGTATGGGGCGAAACGAAGCGCTGGAGACTGTCCGCAAAGGCATGGGCGGTATCATGCGCGGCAAAACCATGATCGTGGGGTTCTACTCGCGTGGGCCTGTGGGGGCGCCAGCATCCAATCCGGCGATCGAGATCACCAGTTCAGCATACGTGAGCCACAGCGCCGAAATTTTGTACCGCAATACGTATGCCGATTTTGAAAAAGAGGCCGAAAAGCTGGGCCACTTCTACACCAATATTCACAGTGAAGGACTCAACCGGCCCGAAGACCTGCCGGATGCCCGCGTGCTTATGGACCGCGCGCACCGCACCACCTACGCTTACAAATGCACCTATGCCGGCAACACCCTGCTTCTGAAAAAAGGCAATCATCGCTTTTCCGTGGATCGTTCGGTGTATGAAAAAACCGGCCAGGAACTGGCGGAGCACATGTTCATCACCTTGATGAAAGACCCGCAAGGGCGCTTGACCGGAATCGCCGGTGCAGCGCCCAGTGGATGCGGCAAAACCACCACGGCCATGGCCGGCGACGAATTTGTCGGAGACGATTTGGCCCAAATGTGGATTGCCGCTGACGGCTCGGTCCGTGCGATCAATCCGGAATGCGGCATTTTCGGTATCGTGGAAGACGTCAATCGCGAAGGCGACCCGATCCTGATGGGTTGCTTGCGTGAACCGGGCACGGAAGTCATCTGGTCCAACGTGCTCATCGATGAAAAAGGCGTGCCGCATTGGACCGGCAACGGTGAAGAACAGCCGACCAAAGGCCGCAATTTTCAGGGGCCTTGGGAAAAAGGCATGAAAGACGCCAAAGGCAAGGAGATCCCCATCTCCCATCCCAATGCGCGCTGTACCCTGGCGTCTACGGCCTTGAGCAATTATTCTCCGCTGGCCGAGGACTCGGCCGGCGTGGATACCCGCGTGATCACCTACAGCGGCCGTGACAGCAACACCATGCCCCCGGTTTGGGCGGCGCGCAACTCGGATGAAGGTGTGGTCATTGGCGCCTGCATCGTGTCGGCCGCTACGGCCACCGAAGTCGGCGCCAGCGGTGTCAAACGCGCGCCGTGGGCCAATGCGCCGTTCATTCCCGGCGCTTTGGGCGATTATATGGACGCCCAGTTCAAATTCTTCGGCAGCAATAAGATCGACGACGACAAGCGACCGGTCATGGCCGGGCTTAATTACTTCCTGACCCATGAAGCCCGCGGCGGCAATAGCAAGAAGCTGCTCGGTGAAAAGCGCGATGTGAAAGTGTGGCTCGCCTGGTTGGAACGGCGCGCGCACAAAGCTGTGCCGGCCATCGAAACGCCCATCGGGTATATTCCCAAGTATGACGATCTGAAGGCCCTGTTCCAGAAGCGAATCGACAAGGTGTACCCCCGCGATTTGTACGATAAGCAATTCTCGCTTTACATCGACAACATCGTCAATCGCATCGACTTGCAACTGGAATCCTATGGGAAAGAAAAGGACCTGCCCGCCAAGCTGTTCGACATCCTTAAGGCACAGCGCCAGGGATTGATAGCGCTTAAAAAGAAGTATGGTGCGATCGTCACCCCGGCTCAACTCGAACAGGCTGAAGCCTCGGCAGCCTAACCGCTTTTCGCATCCGAATAGACGGGCGCCTGCGCATGCGGCGCCTTTTTTTTTGTGCCCGCGGCACCTTAATCTGTATTTCGCTAGGGCAATTGCCGGTTGGTCCCTACAGGTGATCCTTTTTCATCCGGCCACGCCGGCTTAGGTCGTCCAGGGTGGTCGGCGCTAGTCGGGGAGACCGCTGTGGGCAAACACACTTCGAAGGTGGATCCTGCCCCTGGTTCGCTCGATACGTGAACAACGCCGCTATGGGCAAGGATGACGGCCCTGACCAGGCTCAAGCCCAGACCAAGTCCCTTGTGCGTGGCGTGGGTCCCCCGGTACAAACGATCCCAGATGCGATGAATTTCACCGCCGTCGATGCCGACTCCCGAATCGGCGACTTGCATCCGGACCCGGTCCTGCTGGTGGTCGATCGACACGAGAATGCTGCCATTTTCAGGTGTAAATTTCACGGCGTTGTCGAGCAGGTTGGCGAGTGCCTGGCATATCCGATCCGCATCCGCTTCCAGGGTCGCCTCACTGACAAAGTCGGTTTCGATCCGGATTCCTTTTTCCTCTGCGACATAACGGTACATATCCACAACGCCTTCCGCTAACTGGACCAGATCCACATGTCGTAATTGCAAGCGCATGGTGCCGGTCTCTGCTTCGGAAATATCCATCAACATGTGGAGTTTGTTCAGAATGCGGTCGGATTCTTCGACACACTCCTGCAGTGCTTCCCGGTAGGCGGCGGGAGATTGCTCTTTCTGGAGCGTTGTTTCGGCGATATTGCGGAAACGGGTCATCGGGGTGCGCAGATCGTGGGCGACACTGTCCAGGGAACCCTTTATGGCAAGGATCAGCTGATTGATTTTTTCGATCATCCGGTTGAATAGCATCCCGAGATCGGCGAGTTCGTCTCCGGTATGTGCCACGGGGACCCTGGCGTCCATCTTACCAGCCTCGATCGAGGTCATGGTCACAATCAGGTTGCGCAACGGCTGCATCGAGCGGTGGGAAAGCAGCGCTCCGCCTCCGATCGCCAGCAGGATCAGCGGAAGCGACACAGACAGAAATATATGGCGGAAATGGTTTAAAATGGTTCGGCGGTCCTCCGTGCTGATACCTACCTGGAAAAGATTTCCGTCGGGAAGGCGCGCGGTGAAGATTTCGAGCGTGCCTATGCGCGCGTGGCTTGCCAATTCTACCCATGTGCCGGGGACTTGACCCGGCATATCTTCCAGGGCAGCCAGGTCGAAATCTTTCCAATAGTGTGGGAAAAATATCACCTCTTCGCGAGTGGGTGTCGCCAGCGCCCGCGTGAAGAAGGGATTGTTCTTTTTAAAGCGGTCGTTTTCTATGGCCTGGTCGTAAAAAGCTTGCCATCCGCCGGATTGATAGCGCCGTTGCAAATTTTCCACTTCAACAGCGACCATCTCGCGGTCTTTTCCATACAACGTGGAATCGAGCAGCAGGTAGGCGGACATGGTCAGCGCCACGAAACTGCAGGCGAACAGCACCGAGTAGCCGGCGGCGATTTTGAAACCGATCGTCTTACTGAACTTGCGTATCCGAAGGTTTGAGAACATAGCCGATACCGCGTATCGTGTGGATAAGTTTTTGAGGGAAATCCTTGTCGATTTTGTTGCGCAAGCGGCAAACCAGTACGTCCACGACATTGGTCTGGGGGTCGAAGTGCAGATCCCATATCTGCTCGATGATCATGGTTTTGGAGACCGTGCGTCCCCGGTTGCGCAGCAGGTACTCGAGAAGCGCATATTCCTTGGGTTGCAGGTCGATCGCCTGTCCGCCGCGTCGCACACCCCGGTTAATCACATCAACCACCAGGTCGCCGCAGGTGATCAGGTTGGTTTCAATGGTTTTGGAGGCGCGACGCACCAGCGACTGTACCCTGGCGAGCAGTTCGGCGAAGATGAACGGTTTGACCATATAATCGTCCGCCCCCCGCTGAAGACCAATGATACGGTCGTCAACTGTGTGCTTGGCGCTGAGAACCAGAACCGGGGTATTGATGCCGCGTTGACGCAAAATGGCGATAAGGCCTAAACCATCGAGGTTGGGGAGCATAATATCGACAACGGCAACATCGTAGGGGATCGCGATGGCAAGTTCGAGCGCCTGTTCGCCCAATTCGGTGGCATCGACGGAAAAACCCGCCTCACGCAATCCTTTTTCGACAAAAGAGGAGATCCGCGGATCATCCTCGACCAGCAGTGCCCGCATGCCAGCCCCCTTCCGCGTATTATCCGATGGCATCACAAACAATGGCGTACGATCCAAATCGCCGGAATAAACGCTATATGAAACGCACGTCAAAGCAGAGACGATTTACACTGAAACCCCGAAAATAAAAATCGAATAATGAGATTTAGTTGTAGGGTGGGCATTGCCCACCACTATTTTCCGCACAACATTATCGGTTTCTGACATTGATCCTGCCCAACCGATTGGATAGGACACCGGATCGAACATTGCGATGAAACATTGAACAGAGCCAATCTCAGAGGTGATCAACATAAGACAATGGTGGGCGATGCCCACCCTACCAGGTTAAAGGATTTTTCCTGACCCCGTCTTCACACGTATTCAAAACCAATTGATACCTTTATGGTCGATTGAAAAGGGGCCGCGTTTTATAATCTTCCAGTTTTTTGTCGATTTTCAGGGCTTTGACCCCGACAGCACCCGCTACCAGAATGAGAGCCGCAAGCGTTATGTGAAGCGTCCCGATGCTGCCGTCCAACAACATGGGAAGCGCTGAAATGATTGACAAGACGCCACCGCATCCCAGGACAAGGATAACAATGCTATGGACGTTGCCGATCCAAAAGTCACTGGCCCACTTTGGAGATCGGGGATCCCGGGCACCGAGTAAAACGATACAGAAGGTAAGTATGGCCAGCGAGAGGCCGATTGCGCCAATAACAAGTCTCATCTTTTTCCCTCCACCAGAAATAATCGTTTGCCAACAACACTTGCGAGTTCGGTCTGCTTCAATGGTTATGGGTGCATGATAGCGGACCAACATTACACCGATCTTTCGCTAACCTTACAGTTATGAAATACGGGCATTTTTCGACAGGCACGCTCTGATGCCGGTATGATTTTGGGTGCGCCACCTTTCAATAAAGTAATCCGACTGAAAGGAGCGTGTAATGTTGTCATGGTACACACCTGCCCCGTTCGTTTTCACTTTCACCTCCGGCGAAGCCGGTTACAGAAAGGGTTTTTTATGGCACCGGATGCACTTGTCCCTGTGATCATATTTGTTGCAGTTTACGTGGCCATTTCTTTTGAGTTTCTGCACAAGGCCACTGCCGCAGTGTTGGGCGTGATGGTTCTGTTTATAGTGGGGGTCACCGATATTCATTCGGCCGCGAAATATATCGATTTCGAAACGATCATGCTGCTCATCGGAATGATGGGCGTTGTGGCCGTATTGAAAAAATCGGGATTCTTCACCATTCTCACTGTGCGCATCGCTAAAATAACCGGCGGTCAACCCGTGCGTATCCTCGTGATGTTCTGTCTGGCGACGGCCTTGCTCTCCGCACTTCTCGATAATGTCACCACCGTGTTGATCATGGTGCCCATCATTATCGAACTGACCCGCGGCATGGGGCTGGACCCTAAAATCTATGTGGTCGCTTTGATCATGGCGTCCAACCTGGGCGGCACAGCCACCCTGATCGGCGACCCACCCAACATCATCATCGGTTCCAAAGTGGGCCTGACATTCAATCAGTTTATCAGTTACCTCTTCATCCCGGTGGTGCTCTCGACCATCAGCGTTCTGGCCTATTTTCTGGCTACCAACCGCAAACGGTTTGCTCCCATAGACAATAACCTGACCAAGCTTTTCTCGGTGACTGCTGATCGAAAAGATCGACCTCGATTTTCTCTCCTTCAAAATCGACCGCGCCTTTCTGCTCAAAAGCCTCCTGTGCATGATCACGGCGTTGGGGCTATTCGTCACGCATACCATCACGCATCTAAGTCCCGGTGTCGTGGCCCTGACGGTGGCCATGATCCTTTTCACCATCACACGGATGGACATTGAACATGTTCTCCTGGAGGTGGAGTGGAGCACGCTTCTTTTTTTTGCGGGCTTGTTCATCCTGGTGGGCGCGATGGAAGAAAAAGGGGTGATCGAATGGGTTGCGCGCAATATTTTCCTGCGCGTGGGCGACAATCCCTATGTCATGGTGTTAATGGTGCTGTGGGTGTCCGGCATCGCTTCCGGATTCATCGACAACATTCCCTTTACCATCACCATGATTCCGGTTGTGCGCATGATGTTGGAGGCCAATCCCATTCCGAACAATACGCTATGGTGGGCCTTATCGCTGGGGGCCTGTCTGGGTGGTAACCTGACCGTGATCGGCGCTTCAGCCAATATCGTATCCGTGGCGATTCTGAAAAAATCGGGCCACCCTATCAGCTTCTTTGAGTACGCCCGCTGGAGCGCCCCTGGGACGATTTTGTCCATGATAGTCGCTTCGCTGGTGCTGATGGTCTATTTGTGGATTTTCCTGTAGCAGCGATCCTTTTGCAGAAATAGAGACCTGCAATCGCTTGTTAACCCTAACCGCTGGCGAAGCCGGCCCAGGTACTTCTATGGAAATGAATGTGAATGAAACACTATACCCCCTGGTGCGAGATTACATGAGTGCCTTGGGCACTTCGCGGACCACCTTGGTGGCGCTTAAATCCTATGTTGATGCAGTCAGACGCCTGGCATGCAAACAGGATGACTTCAGGCCGCAACTATTGACTTTGAATGACGTGATCCGCAACACCAAACCTAAAGTGGTGCCTTTGGTGCATCTGATCGAAGCGTTTGAAATCGAGATGCAGCCGCACTTCAATGGTCCGTTGGAGTCGATGAAAGACCGTGCCATCGAGATTCTTGTGCAGAAACTCAGCCGCTTCGAGGCGGATACGGAAAAACTGACCGCTCACTGTATGGCAAGCATTTCTGATGACGATCTGCTCATTGTCCATTCCCCCACGGCTTACATCCGCAATGCCATCGTGCGGTCACAGACCGAACAGCGAAAGAATTTCAGTGTGCTGGTCTTGAAACAGGACTTTCAGCGCACCAAAGATTTGGTGAGTGACCTCCAACGTTATAACGTGGCGCATGTCCTTATACCTGAACATAACTTGAGCCATTTTTTGGCCGATGCGAACAAATTGTTTATCAGTGCGGTGACCATCACCAACGATGGCCGGGCGATTACCGGATTGGGCACCGCCAATGTTGTCAGCATCTGCCATGCCTACAAAATGCCGGTGTATCTGTTTGCCGAAACCATCAAGTTCTCACACAGACCGCTTGGGGATCAGGCGATCTTCAAGGAAGACCATCATAAAGTCGAAGGGGATTATTCTTTCAAAATCACGGTGTACTCCCACGATTTCGTCGATCTGAAGATGGTGGATTATCTGATTACGGAAAATGGCCAGGCGCGGATGTCATCAACGGCATAGCCGCTCCATAAGAGAACTTGATGGGATATGGGCGTTATTGCCGCAGGCGCACGACAGACCCCTTTGGCTCGCTGGGATGGCCGTCCCTTTGCGCCACCTTGACCAGTTGACGTATCAGGTTGGCGTTCGAGCTGGTGATGAGCGCTTCCAAGCCGCGAATGTAAGCGGCCATCATTGTCTTCAGGGACTTGATTTCCCGTTCTATGATTGTGAGGCGGGCGGCGTGCCGGTCGACATTTCCGGCATCCGCCGGGGCTGTGTGCGTTTCGGTGCTGTCGTCGGTTACGGTGGTGATGCCGATGCCGAGATTGTCGCTGGCGATCTGCAGGATTGTGTCCTGGCTGACCACAGGGGACTCATCGGCAAAGCCGTACACCAGTGCGGCCTGGCAAATCAGATTGATCAACCGCGGAATGCCGCAGGCCATGTCATGGATTTTGTCCACTGCAGCCGCGGTGAACAGATCAGATCGGCCGCCAGCGATTTGCAAGCGGTAGGCGATATACGCCGCGGTTTCCAGCCGGTCGAGCCCGGTCAGGTGGAAGTGAACGGCAACCCTTTGGGCCAGTTGCCGCATGGCAGGTGTTTTTAGCGCTTCGAGCAGTTCGGGTTGCCCGATCAGGAGAACCTGAATCAGCGCGTTGCGTTCATTCTGAAAATTGGACAGCATGCGGACTTCTTCCAGCGCCTTGAACGAAAGATTCTGGGCTTCGTCAATGACCAGCAATGTGCGTTTCCCTCTTTGGTGCATGGTGAGCAAGAACCGTTCAAGCAGATCGCGTGCGGCGGCTTTGTCCAATTTTCGCGCAGGCAAGCCGAAGCCGTTCAAAATCATACGCAGCATTTGCCCGGAAGAGGCATGCGTATTCGAGATGAAACTGGTCACAAAACCGCGCCCCAGATCTTGAATGATACACTTGGCTGTGGTCGTTTTCCCGGAGCCTACGTCTCCGGTGAGCAACAGAAATCCGACGTTTTCGGTCAGACCGTACTCCAGGTAGGAAAGTGCTTTTTGATGTTTGCGGCTACGGAACATGAAGGTGGGATCGGGAGTGAGTTCAAACGGCTTTTTACTGAGATGATAGAAGTGCAGGTACATATGGACGCCTCCTGTTTGCCGGCGACACGGGTTGGCCGGTGGTATGATATCCCCCTTGCGCTAAGGGGCGTATGCGTAGCCGTTCTACTGCAAGCCTTCTTGCGTACTGATCCCAAAAGTTGATTCAGTAATAATAGTTGTAGCTGCCGGAAGCGTTTTTTCTCTGGCGATTGACCACAAAGCCGAGGAATTTGTCCGTTGGCACGACTTGCATGGCATTGCGAATATCGGACATGATCGTCTTGCCTTCGGCGACGACCATTATTGTGCAATCCGCCAATGGGAGCAGGGACAATGTGTCTGCTCCGCCCAACAGCGGCGCTGTGTCGAATAGGATGATACGATTGTCATAGCGGTTTTTCAGTTCCGCGACCAAGTCTTTCATGCGGTGTGAATCCAGCAGTTCAGCGCTGTTGGCGCTGGGACCGCCGCCCGAAATGAGCGTCAATTTTTCTATCCCCGGCCACACGATGACTTCCGGCAGGGATCTGGCGCCGAGAAGGTAGTCCGTAAGGCCGATGCGACTGTCAATACCCAGTATCTTATGCACTCCCTGACGTTTCAGGTCGCAATCGACCACCAGAACGGTTCGATCATAGGCCTGGGCGAATGAAAGGGCCAGGTTCACAGTTGTCAGTGTTTTGCCTTCGCCTGAGCACGGGCTGGTTATCGCAACGGTTTTGAGATTTTTTTTCTGGGCCTGTAGATGGATTTTGGTGCGTAGTACTTTATAGCAGGATGCCTCGGCGGAATCGGGTTCCAAGCTGACGCATCGATTGTTGCGGGCGATTTTCGGATCGAAGGGAAGGTGGATGGATGCCGTGTATTGAGGCAGTCCCGCCACATCTCTTTTTGGCGACGTATGATGGGAATGGGTTCTTTTGGCCTGTTCACGTTCCCTGGCGGCTTTTTCCAAAGCAACCTTTATATGCATGTGTTCTCCTTGCGGGGTATCGTTGTTTTGGGTAGGCGGCCCTGTCACTCTGCTTTTTCTGGCTTGTGGTGTTCTAACGAATTTTCAAAAATGATTCCGAGCGATTCCGGCGAATACAAAACCGGGGTCCACTATTATAGAGTATTATAGAGCTGCAAGTGCCAGCATGACTGCTTGGCGACCGTTCTTCATTTGAGCACACGTGATGGCCTTGGATGAGGAAGATCCGTTGGAGAGGGGGCTGACGAAAGCGGTGATCCAAATGCCTTATAAGCGCAATGCTGAAACGCAATGGCCTGCCAGACACATCGCAAAGTAACTACTCCTAACATTTATCGTTTTTCGTGACAAGCAGTATCTGGACGACTTTCTGGCTTCAAGCCACGGCGCGCCGGTGGGATGGTGGCGCGCACCCACCCCTAATTTTGACACCGCTGTCAAAACTGCGCCATCTTGGGCGCAATCCAGACTCCGGTGGGTCTTTGATCGCAAGTATGATAGGTGATCAGACATCATCGTTCGTTGGATTGGGATGTCTTTCCAGTTTGGTACGCATCTTGCTGCATCGGCGCGAATAGGTTTAACTTCAACCTTCGTCCAGGCCTCTACAGATTTTGGGAATATTGAATGAAACACAATGCGTTGCTCAAGGTCATCTTTAGTCGCCGTATGCTGACCACCTTCATGATGGGGTATGCCTGCGGCTTGCCTTACGATCTTACCAAAACGGTGCTCAAAGCCTGGATGAGTGACGCGGGCGTCGATCTGGCCGTTATCGGTCTGTATACCCTGGTGGGTCTGCCGTACGCCCTGAAGTTTCTTTGGGCGCCGCTGTTGGACCGTTTTACATTTTCGATGATGGGACGACGAAGGGGGTGGATGCTCCTGTTTCAACTTGCGTTAATGCTGGCCATTATCAGCATGGGTGCCAGCGATCCGGCCGGCAGTCCCTGGATGCTTGCGGCGGCTGCTTTTCTGGTGACTTTTTTCAGCGCTTCTCAGGATATCGTGGTCGATGCCTACCGACGCGAAGATCTTGCCGAGGCCGAGCTGGGGCTGGGGTCGTCGATTTACTTTTATGGATATCGTATTGGCATGCTGGTGGCTGGCAGTGGCGGTATGATTCTGTCCGACCAGATCTCTTTTCAAATGGTCTATATCATTCTGGCCGCATGTCTGTTGCCTGGTATACTGACCACTTTTCTGACACCCGAACCGCCCATGGTCCACGGCCGGCCGCGCAATTTCACAGAGACGGTGGTCGAGCCGTTCCTGGAATATTTCAGCCGGCGGGGGGCGCTTTGGATGCTGGCATTTATTTTGATGTACAAACTGGGCGACAACATCGCCGCGGCCATGACCACGCCTTTTTATCTGGATATCGGGTTCAGCAAAACCGAGATCGGTGCCATGGTCAAACTGTTTGGTTTTTGGGCCATCAGCGCCGGCGGGCTGATCGGCGGCATTATGATGCTTAAGTTAGGAATTTATCGCTGCCTGTGGATTTTCGGTATCTTGCAGGCGGTGTCGACAGCCGGCTTTGCGGTGTTGGCCCAGTTGGGCGATTATCTGCCGGGGCTGGCGGGGGTGGTGGTGTTCGAAAATTTCAGCGCCGGTATGGGGACGGCCGCGTTCATGGCCTTCATGGCCAGCATTACCAACCAGAAGTTCACGGCCACACAGTACGCTTTGCTGACCAGCCTGATGCGCATTCCGGATGTGGGCATCTCTTCGTTGTCCGGTTTCATGGCCGGTCATATGGGATGGTTCTGGTTTTTTGTTTTCTGCGCACTGTGCGCGATCCCCGGCCTGTTGATGCTGTTCAAGTTCGCTCCCTGGCGCCAGCAGCAAGCAGCCGCACAAATTCTGTAAATATTGACGGCCCTGTTGTGTAAAGCCGCATCTCTTGATCTCTATCAGTCGTGTTATATTATAAGGGATTCGCACCGGAGCTTCGAACGACCTGGAACTGTAAACCGAAGCCATTTACCCCGAAGTCCACCCCAAAGCGTGTATCTTTGAAGATTACATCGATAGAATACCTGTGCTTTCTGCTTTGCACGTCTACTTTCAATGCCGGCCACGCCGGTTATGGGACATCTCATGGCTAAAAAGACCAAAGTCACTTCGATTACGCCGCAAGATCGTGAAAAGGCCCTGATGGCCGAACGGCGCACGATCCTGGCGCTGCCGCCTGAAAAAGCGCTGGATGCCATTCTCGACCATCCGTATCCGGTGACCCTGGTGCAGTCCATGGCCGAAGAGGATCTTTATCTGCTGGTGCATACCATCGGCCCGGAGGACGCCCTGCCGATTCTGGGGATGGCATCCAATCAGCAATGGGAATATTTTGTGGATATGGAAGCCTGGCGCGGCGACCGCATCGATCCGCATGCCATGACCCAATGGCTGGATCGGTTGCTGAAAGCCGATCCGGACCGTTTTACGCACTGGATCGTCACTGAACAACGCGAGGCATTCGAAGACTACCTGTTCCGCAACATCGATGTGCATGTGCGTGAATACGAACAGGACCCGTCCGAAGTCGCCGAAGGATTTCAGAGCGAGGACGATGTGCACTATGTCCGCATGCGCCCTTATCCACCCACTTCCGAAAACGCGGTCCAGCGCCAGGAACTTCGCGACCAGTTTCTCACTGATGTGCTGCGGCGCCTGTCGGTGTTTGATTTCAGGCTCTACCAGGAGTTGCTGCTCGGCTCGACGGCCATATTGCCTTCCGAAAACGAGGAGGAACTGCTGCGTTTGCGCAATGTCCGCCTGGCCGAGAAGGGCTTTTTACCCTTTGAGGAGGCGGTGGGCGTCTATCAGCCCCTGAAGGTGGCAGACCTGCTCAAGCGCAGCCGTAAATCGGCGCATACGACCGGTCGTGCGGTAGATACCTACCCGCTGCGCGTGGATGCGGCCGATCCGCCCGAAAATGCCAATCTGTTCATGCAAACCCTGGCGCGTCTTCAGGATGACATTGCCCTGCAGCGCCTGCAGGCCGAATTCGCAGGTTTGTGCAACCAGATCATCGCTGCCGATCAGATCGCGGTGCGCGATAAAGACACGCTGGCACGGGTGGTGGACAAAGCGGGCGGTTACATCAGCATCGGCTTGGAAAAAGTGAAAAAAGTGAGCGACGGCGATGCCTACCACAGCGCCAACCTGATCCAATCGTACTTGCTGTCCGATATCTTTCGGGTGGGCTACGGTTGTGCCTTGCAGTTAAAATGGCAGGCGGACCGCTGGCGGCACGCCAGTTGGTTCGCGCGGGCAGGCTTGCCATTGGCTTTCTGGGGCGAGGCTTGGCTGGGGGTGCTGGGCGGGTTGCTGATCAAAAAGCCGCTCTTATTTGACAACTATGCCACTGGCGTGCTCTACCGCGAATTCGCCACGCTGGCCGACGTTGAGGCAACCGCCCGCGTGCTGGACAAGATCGTTGCGGTCGACGATTTGTTCGCGCGCATGGGCGTTACGGTGACGCATCCGGAAACCGATACCTATGTCACCTGCCAGAATGTGCTGCTGACGCTGTGGGCCAATCATTGCCTGGGGATGGATGCGGATCCCACCCGCCCCGAGCCCCTGACGCGCGATGCCTTCCGGACCTTTTTCGAAAAACTGTGGGTGCGGGCGGAGAAGGCCAGGCGTATCAAGGATGAGATGCGCGAGGGATTTCTGGCCTGGCTGTCCGAACGCAGCGGGCAACCCACCTTCGAGATTGCCGATCGGATAGGGCCGGCCCTGGAGGAACTGTTCGCCCAGATCGAAAGTGAAATGGCTGCGGTATCACCGGACGATCTCGATCCGCGTTACATCCAGCTCTTTTTAATGCGTGGCGGCGAATCGGTCTGACCGATGCTGCGACTTGGCTCTTGCGGCAAGCATGGGGTAAGTGGCGAATTGGGGCATGCGACCAAGCCAAAATACGTTGTGCTGCTTTCTACTCGTGGCGCAACGCTTCGATGGGGTTGAGGCGGGCCGCCTGGCGCGCAGGGAAGTAGCCGAATAGCACACCGACGGCTGCCGAGAAAAAGAAGGCCGCCAGCACAATGCCTGGGTTGAGGATGAAGGGCACCCCAAGCAGGCTCGCGCCCAGGGCCGCGGCACCCAACCCTAAAATAATTCCGAGCAGGCCGCCAAAGCATGCCAGCACAACCGCTTCGACCAGAAATTGCAGCAAGACCTGCCGCTCCAGGGCGCCGATGGCCAGACGTGTGCCGATTTCGCGGGTGCGTTCGGTGACCGAGACCAGCATGATGTTCATGATGCCGATGCCTCCGACCAGCAGACTTACCGCGGCCACAGCCCCCAATAACGCGGTCATGACGCGCGTGGTGCCGGTCAGGGTGGCAATGATCTCTTTCATGTCGCGGACGTGAAAATCATTTTCCTGGTTGGCGGTGATGCCGCGGCGCTCGCGCAGCAGGTATTCGATATCGGTTTGGACTTTTTCGGTGGCGACGCCGTCGCGTGCGGAGACCATGATGCTGCCCACGTTGATGTCACCTGCGATTCGCCGCTGAAACGTTCGCAGCGGAATCAGGACAAAATCGTCCTGGTCGGTGCCGAAGCTGGATTGCCCTTTGGAGACCAGCACACCGATCACTCTGAAAGATATTTTTCCGAGGCGCAAGGTGGCGCCCACGGGATCTTCCGCCCCGAAAAGTTTTTCGCGCACGGTCGATCCCAATACACAGACGGCCTGACCCGACCGCATTTCGCCTTCGTGGAACCTGCGTCCGACCGCCAGCGGCCAATCGCGGACGTCATGATATGCATCGGTACTGCCGGTGATGTTGGTGGCCCAGTTGATATTGCCCAAAATGGCTTGCCCGGCGTTGTTCGAAACGGGTGCCACCGCTTGCAGTCCGGAAACGTTTTGTTCAATGGCGATCGCATCGGCGATTTTAAAGGGGGGCGCTTCGGAGCGCACGCCGCCTGACCGTCCGAATCCCTGTCCGACGCGAACCTGCAGCATATTGCTGCCCAGTTTGGAAATGTCGCTGGTCACCTGGGCCGTGGCCCCGCTGCCCAGCGTCACCATCGTAATCACGGCCGCTACCCCGATGACAATGCCCAAGACGGTCAGCGCCGAACGCAGAACATTGCGCCGGATTTCACGTTGTGCGAGTAAGTATGTTTCCCAAAGCATTTTCGTTGCCCGTCAGCCGTTTGGCCCGCTGGTCCGCCCATTGGTCCGCCCATTGGTCCGCCCATTGGTCCGATAGATCTCCGACCTGATGAGATGTATTCAGTTTAAGCCGCTCGTTTCCGCCCGGCACCGCAGATGTTCACCCTTTCACCACCGGATGCGCCCGCTTGGCCGGTTCAAGGGGTGCAGTGGGGTGTATCTTCCCGTCCAGGAAATGCACTTGGCGTGTCGCGTAGGCCGCCATATCGGCTTCGTGGGTGACCATAATAATCGTCAGCCCGTGTTCCCGATTGAAGCGCGTGATCAGATCCATGATCTCCCGGCTGCGGGCGGTGTCCAGATTGCCGGTGGGTTCGTCCGCCAGCAAAACCGCTGGATGGGTGACAATAGCCCGGGCGATAGCGACGCGCTGTTGTTGACCACCGGACAGTTCGCTGGGTGTGTGGTGCTCCCAGCCGGTCAGGCCCACCAAGGATAGGGCGGCGCGCGCCTCTTCCCGGCGTTTCTGAATGGGCATGCCGCGATAGATCAAGGGCAATTCGACGTTTTCCAGGGCCGAGGTGCGATGAAGCAAGTTGAATCCCTGGAAAATGAACCCGATGTAGTGGCGGCGCAACATGGCCCTTTGGTCCCGCGACAGGCCGCCCACATCCACGCCATCGAAAAAATAGTGGCCCCCGCTGGGAGTGTCCAGGCAGCCCAGGATGTTCATGCAGGTGGATTTGCCTGATCCGCTATGCCCCATGACCGCCACGAATTCTCCGCGCGCGATATGCAGGTCGATGCCATCCAGGGCGTGCACCGCTGCCGCGCCGCGGCCGTAGATTCTGGTAACGGCGTTGAGTTGAATCAGGGATGTCATTTTTTGGCAACCATATCCACAACCACCTGCATGCCGGCGTGCAGATCGTCGCCGGTAACAATGGTCATTGCGCCGTTTGTCGCTCCGGTTGCAGCGACCACGGGCACAGGTTGGTTCTCTTCGAGCGTCCATAGGCGCGTCTTTTTAGCGGCCCCGTTCGGCTGTTTGGCGTGTTGTCCGCTGCGGGGCCGCGGGAAAAGCATGCCGAACACGCCACTGCGCCGGCCTGTTGTTCGATCCTCTGTCTGCGGCGGAGCGAAGCGCAACGCTGTGTTGGGTGCCAGCAGCGCATCTTCGATTTTTTGCACGGTGATTTCGGCCGTGGCAGTCATGCCGGGTCGCAGCAAAAGATCGGAATTGTCCACATTCAATAAGGTGGTATAGGTGACCACGCTGTTGGTGATCTGCGAGCCGAAGCGGACTTGGGTGATGTGGGCATTGAAGGTGCGGTCCGGATAGGCATCGACCGCAAAGGTGGCACTTTGGCCCTTGTGCACCAGTCCGACATCGGCTTCGTCCACGTCGACCTGCAGTTCCATTTGCGCCAGATCTTCGGCCAATACAAAAAGTACGGGGGCCTGCAGGGAAGAGGCCACCGTCTGACCGGGGTCCACACTGCGTTGCAGGACGATGCCGTTGATCGGCGAAAAAAGAGTGGTTTTGGTCAAGTTGGTCTCGTCGATTTTCAGCGCGGCACGCGCCTTGTCGATCGCCGCCTGATTGGCGGCCTCGTCGGCCTTGGCGCGCAACAGTTCGGCCTCGGCCACTTCCAGTTCTCCGGCGGACGGCGCCCTGCCCCCCGAAAGGTCATGGGCGGTCCGCAGTCTTTTCAGATTCTGTTCCTTCAGGCGCAAGGTCGCCTGGGCCTGCCGGTAAGTGGCCCGCGCAGAGGCCAGGCCGGCCCTGGATTGCATCATGGCCGCCTCGAATTTGGTATTGTCAAGGTACGCCAGGGGCTGCCCGACTTTGACGGTGTCATTGAAATCCACCAGCACGGTTTTGATAATTCCGGACAACTCGCTGCTGACTTCCACCTGATTGGTCGGTGCCAGGTTGCCCGTGGCCGTCACGGTGACGGTCAGATCGCCGCGGATCAGCGCATCGGTCGTGTACTGGACGGCGCCATTGGTGCCGCTGCCCGACCACACCGAAACGACGATCGCCAGGGCGAGGATCAATAATACGGCCCATACGATCCAGCGTTTGAACCGCCGGGGGGATTTGCCTTGATTGTCGAGACCGAGCGTCTGTCCGATGGTCTTTTCAGGCGTGTTTGCAAGGCCAGGCGGCATTTGCGCGCTGTCCGGGTTTTTTAAATAACGCTGCGCAATCGGGATCGTTCCGACAATCGCATCCGAGGGCTCATTCATCTAAGGCTTGCTCCTGTTGGATATCGGCGTCGCTGAGGGGGGTCCAGCCACCCCCCAATGATTTGTAAATTCGTATCAGATTGGCGGTCACGGTCCCATCGCTTTGGGCCAGCTGATCTTCGAAGGAAAGCAGCGAGCGCTGGGCGATCAGCACTTCACTGAAATCCACCAGGCCGGCCTGGTATTGATCGCGGGCCAGTTTGAAGGCCTGTTCGGCCGCATCGGTGGCAACGATCAGGGAATCGCGGCGCAACTGTTCGCCCACATAGGCGGTCAATGCGTTTTCCGCCTCTTCGAGAGCACCCAACACCGTCGCCTGGTATTGCCGGAGCGCTTGTTCCTGGCGCGCCGACTGAACCTCGATGTTTTGGCGGATGGCGCCCCCATCGAACAGGCGCCAGCTGACCCGCGGACCATACTGCCACACGCGGCTGCCGCTGTCGATGAGGTCGCCCGCGGATACCGATTCGTATCCTATGGACCCGAACAAAGTGAATTTGGGATATTTTTCAGCCGTGGCCACACCAATGCGGGCCGTCTGGGCCGCCAGCGCGCGTTCGGTCCGGCGGACGTCGGGCCGGTTGCGGACCGAGTTCGCCGGGACGCCCACGGCGACGCTCACGGGCGGCACTGGAATAGGCCTTTTTTCGGCCAGCGCCGCATGCACCGCACCGGGCGCTTCGCCCAGAAGGACCGCCACGCGATTTTTGGCGCTTTCCAGCGCGGTCTTCAACGCCGGGATCTGGGCCCGGGTGCCGGCCAGGGTGTAGATGGCGCTCTGCACCGCCAGTTCGTCGCTCAGACCCGCTTCATACCGCGACCGTGCCAGGGCGTGCGTCTCCTCCTGGGCCTGGGCATTGGCTTCAGCCACACCCAGGCGCATTTGCAGTGTGCGCACATCGACGTAGTTCAACGCCACCTCGGCCATCAGGCTGACTAGAACATCGCCAAGATCGGCATGGCTGGCGTCCAGATCAGCCTCGGCCGCCTCCACGGAACGGCGAACCCCGCCGAAAATGTCCAATTCCCAACCAGCGTCGAGACCGGTCGCGTAGAACTCTCTTGTGGCGCCAGTGCCGCTGGCGGCGCTGCCGCGCGACTTGGAGGCCGAGGCCCCCGCATCGAGGCTGGGATAATAACCGGCCTGGCTGATCCCCCTCTGGGCGCGCGTTTCACGCACGCGGGCGAGGGCGCTTTGCAGATCCAGGTTGCCGGTGACGGCGCGTCCGATCATATCCGAGAGCACGGCATCTTCCAGCGACGTCCACCACCGCGCCAGTGCTTCGGGATCGGGGGCTGCCGCTTGCAGGCCATCGGCCAGCGGAGAGTTCCAGGCGGCGGGAGTCACGGGATCGGGACGGACATAATCCGGGCCAACCGCCGGGCAACCGGCCAGGACAAGCGCCACCAGTGCGGCAGTCAGCGCGGTGATGTTTTTGATGAAGCGGCTTTTGATCGGCAATGTTCGCTCATTCGTCTGGGTCATTGGCATCTCACTATGGATAAGACGGTTAAGAATTGATTAAAGATTACAAGCGGTCCATTTTTTTCAGGGCTACCCCGTTTCATCTGTCGGGGACGTGCCTTGCGATTGCCTGGTTCATAGCGGCCAAAGCGTCGTTCACATAGCAAGGGTGCGACGATCATGGGCGATAACAAGGTTCACCCCACGGGTGAAACGATACCCACAGCCGGATAGGTGATACGCAAGCGCTGGCCAACATGGCGTTCAGCAACCATTATGCACGCCGCTTGCGTGCGTCCATGCGGGCATGCAGCCACTCGCGGGCTCTCTGAAAAGCAGCGAAAAGGGCGGGGATCAAAAAGATACCGACCAGGGTGGCGGCCAGCATGCCGAAAAACACGGTGGTGCCGATAGCCCGCCGGCTGTTGGCGCCGGCACCCGTGGCGATAACCATGGGGAAAACGCCCATGATGAAGGAAAAAGCGGTCATCAGCACGGCCCGGAAACGGATGCGCGCCCCGGTCACGGCGGCCTCGACGATGGTCATGCCCTGCTCGCGTTGCACCTTGGCGAATTCCACGATCAGAATGGCATTTTTACTGGCCAGGGCCACCAGCAGCACCATGCCGATCTGGGCGTAGATGCTCAAATCCAGCCCGGCCATCCAGATCCCCAGCAACGCTCCCAGCACCGCTACCGAAATGGAGATGATCACCGGCAGGGGGATGGTCCAGCTTTCATACTGGCCAACCAGGAAAAGAAAGCCGAACAACAAGGCCAGTCCCAGCAGCAGGCCGGCCTGTCCGCTGCTTTTCTGCTCCTGGTAGGAGAGCCCCGACCACTCGTAGGTATAGCCCTCGGGAAGCGTTTGCGCGGCGATGCGCTCCATGGCGGCCATGGCTTCCCCCGAGCTGATACCAGGCAGCGCTTCGCCGTTGATATTGGTATTGGTGAACTGGTTGTAGCGGGTGACCAACTGGGGGCCCAGCACGGTTGAGATCGTGACCAGGCTGCTGAGCGGCACCATGTTGCCGTCGGTGCTGCGTACATAAATTTTGCGAATATCGTCGACAGAATCGCGGAAACGGGCCTCGGCTTGCACTTTGACCTGGTAAACCCGGCTGAACAGGTTAAAGTCGTTCACGTAACGCGAGCCCAGATTGGCCTGCAGGGTCGCAAAAATCGTACTGACAGGCACCTTCAGCGTTTCGGCCTTGGTGCGGTCCAGGTTGATGAACAGCTGCGGCACGTCTGCCGAATAGGTGGAAAAGACTGCCTGCAGGTTCGGATCCTGGTTGGCGGCCACCACCAGGGCCTGCGTCACGGAAGCCAGTTCCTGGGGGGTCTGATTGCCGATGGCTTGCAGACGAAAATCGAACCCACCGGTGGCACCCAGTCCGCGGATGGCCGGCGGGTTGAAAGCAAAGACATTGGCTTCAGGGATGGCGGAGAGCTCGCGGCGCAAATTGGCCAATAGGCCGTCGATGCGCAGTTCGGGCGTATCGCGCTCTTCCCAGGGGGCCAGGACGACCACTCCCAGGCCGACGTTCTCGCTTGAGCCGCTGATGATACTGAATCCGGTTACGGCGATGACTTCCTCGACGCCCGGCGTCTGCTGGAGCAAATTGGAAACCTGCGCCATGACCTTTTGAGTGCGGGCCAGCGAGGCCGATTCGGGCAATTGGACATTGATGAAAAACGATCCTTGATCCTCGCTGGGTAAAAAGCTGGTCGGCCGCGTGCTGAAGAGGAAAAAAACGGCGCCGCCCACAACCAGGAAAATGGCCAGGACCACCAGCAGGCGTCGAATCAGCCAGGCCGAAACGGTCGTGTAATAGCCGCGGGTGGTGACGAGGGCGCGCATGAAAAGGGCCAGGGGACCGCGACGGATTTCCTCTGGTGACCTCAAAAGGACCGCGCACAGGGCCGGGCTCAGCGTCAGGGCGTTGGCTGCGGAAAGGATGACCGCCGTCGTGATGGTCACGGCAAATTGTTTGTACAGCACGCCTGTGATGCCCGGCAGAAACCCCACCGGCACGAACACCGCCAGCATGACCAGCGTGGTCGAGATGATCGGCCCGGTGACCTGATCCATGGCCCGGATGGCCGCCTGATGAGAATCCAGCTTTTCCTCGAGCATGACGCGCTGCACATTTTCTACAACCACGATGGCATCGTCGACCACCAGGCCGATGGCCAGGATCAAGGCAAACAAGGTGATCGTATTGGCGCTGAACCCCAATGCGATCAACACCGCAAAGGTGCCGATCAACGACACCGGAATGGTCAGGGAGGGGATCAGCGTGGCGCGCCAATCCTGTAAAAACAGAAAAGTCACCCCGACCACCAGGAAAAAGGTGATGATCAGGGTAAAGGTGATTTCTTCGATGGCGGACCGTACATACTTGGTGGTGTCGTAGACAAAGCGGTATTGAATGTCTTCGGGAAGATTTGCGGCCAGGCGCGCCATTTCCTTTTCGATGGATTCGACGGCTTCCAGCGCGTTGGCCCCGACACTCTGGTATACCGCCATGTTGACCCCTGGCGCACCGTTCAATGTGGATCGGGATCCATAAAGCGCCGCCCCCAGTTCGACGCGGGCCACATTTTTGAGGCGCACCACGCCGCCGTCATCGTTGGTGCGCACAATGATGTCGGCAAATTCGGCGGCATCTTCCAGGCGACCCTTGGCGCGCAGCGTAAACTGCACTTGCTGGTCGCTGTGGGTGGGTGCGGAGCCGACCGCGCCGGCGGCGGCCTGCACGTTTTGCTGCCGAATGGCCGAGATCACGTCCTCGGCGGTCAGGCCGATGGCGGTCAGCCGCTCCGGATCCATCCATACGCGCATGCTGTAATCCTGGGCGCCGAAGATGAATGCCTCGCTGACACCGTTGAGCCGTGTCAAAGCATCCTTGACATTGATGCTGACATAGTTGCTCAAGTACAGGGGGTCGCGGCTGCCCTCCGGGGAGAAAAAACTGACGACACCCAGTATGTCGCTGGAACGTTTGCGTACCGAAACGCCCTGGTCGGTCACGTCGTTGGGCAGTTTGGGAACTGCCTGCTGGACCCGGTTCTGGACATTGACCTGGGCGATGTTGGGATCGGTACCGACCTCGAAGGTGACGCTCAGGCTGTAGCTGCCATTGTCGGAACTGGTCGAGGACATGTAGAGCATGTCGTCCACGCCGTTCATTTCGGCTTCGATCGGTGCAGCCACCGTATTGGCCACGACCTGGGCACTGGCGCCAGGGTATGTGGCCGTGACCCGGATTTCGGGCGGCGTGATCTGCGGGTACTGGGCAATGGGGATATTCAGCAGCGCCAGGACGCCGGCCAGGGTGATGATGATCGAGACCACCAGGGCCAGGCGCGGCCGCTCGATGAAAATGCGCGAGAGCATGAATTACTCCTTGGGCGTTTCTTCAGCAGTCTGGACGTTGACCTTTTGGTCCGGGGTCACTTTTTGAATGCCCTGCACAATGATTGTTTCGCCTGCGGTCAATCCGTTTTCGACCACCCAGTGGTTCCGTATAGCGTTGCCGGTTTCTATTCTGCGCATCCGGACGGTTTTCTGGTCATCGACCACGAACACGTAACGCCCGTTGCGGTCCTCAACGACCGCTGCTTGCGGGATCACCGGCAGGCGCCGGGATGCGCTACGGCTGAGCAACACGGTCACGTATTGGCCGGGGAGCAAAAGTCCTTGCGGGTTGTCGAACACGGCCCGGATAGCGATCGTGCCAGTGTCCGGGTCGACCTGGTTGTCGATGAAATCGATCCGGCCGGGATCGGGAAACATTTTGCCATTGGGTAATTTCAGACGCGGAACAAACAAACTGTCGCCCTTGTCGCCGCCACGGCCGGACTTGGGTGCCATTTGCGCATCGACCACCTCGTTTTCGCTGACCGAATAGACGGCCCGAATGGGATCGATCTGTACGATGCGGGCCAGGGCAACCGAAGCGGGGCCGACCAGGTTGCCCCGGGTGTAGGCCGTGCGACCGATGCGGCCGCTGATCGGCGCTTGGATGCTGGTATACTCCAGATTCAACTGAGCCTGGTCCAGGTTGGCTTTAGCCTCCACAAAACGGGCCGCAGCTTGTTGTTCGCTGCTGATGGCCGCATCCAGGTCGAGGGCCGACACACCACCGGTTTTAACGTTACGCAGGCGCTGCAGGTATTGGCGCGCCTGGGTCATGGCCGCCTCAGCCTGGGAGACCCTGGCCCGCGCTTCAGCGAGCCTGGCGCGATAAGGCGCCTGCTCGATAACGTAGAGCAGATCGCCGGCTTTGACCAGCGCGCCCTCCCGAAAAGCGACTTTTTCCAGAAAGCCTTCCACGCGGGCGCGCAGGTCCACGCTCTGGATGGCTTCCACGCGTCCGACGTACTCTTTGGGCGGATTGACATCCTCTTCGGTCACACGGGTGACCATGACCGTGGGGGGCGGGCCAGCCTCGCGGGGGGGCGCAGCCTGGGTGACCAAGGGCAAAGCGGTGCTGCCCGCGAGGAGCGTCAGGGTTGCGACCCTTATCATGTTGCGTACAATCCAGCGGCCAGTGCAATGCAGGGATAGCATGGCAATTCCTGTTGAGGGCATTGAATCATTTTCCTTCAAAATATGAATTGGCATAACTTGAAAGGGATAACAGAAGGCGGTGCTGAATTCAAATAGTATTTAAAACAGCTATTTAATCAATGGCATGTCATACCGCCAGGCAGGCCTTTGAAGCCTTGCCGGGAGATGGCCACAGGCGGTTCATAAGATTTGGCAGTGTGCCGTGCAGGCATAGGCTTTTAGACTAATGAATGACGACTTTGAGCAGCAGGTCGCCGCGGGTGCCGTCCGGTCGTGACAGGCCTTGGCCGCGCAGGCGCAAGACTTTGTCGGCGGCCATGCCGGGCGGCACATCGACGCGGAACATGCGCCGTTGAAAGCCGCTTGGAACGTTAACCAGCTTGCGGGCACCAACCAAAGCTTCATAGGGGGAAACGGTAATGGTGGCGTGCACGTCGGCATCGGGTTGCGGCGACTCGGGGTGCACCACCTGCAACCGGTGCGAGTGCTTGCGGGCGGTCATGGGTCGCACGCGTGCGGTCACGCCGGACACCGGCAAGGCTAAGAACAGTTTCAGAAACAGCATGCCAAAAACAAACCCGCCGATGTGGGCCCACCATGCAATGCCGCCAGCGCCGCCGGTGCTCGCCGTGGCGCTGAGAAACTGCATCAGAAACCACACGCCCAGAAAGAAAAATGCCGGTATCTCCACAAACCAGGGAATGAAGAAAATCGGAATCAGTGTCAGGATCCTGGAGGTGGGATGGAGCAGGAAATAGGCGCCCATCACGCCGGCAATGGCCCCGCTGGCCCCGATGGTGGGCGCGGTGGAGTGCGTGTTCAACACAAAGTGCGAGATACCCGAAGCAATGCCGCACAGCAGGTAGAAAGCCAAATAACGCACCGGCCCCAAGCGGTCCTCGACATTATCACCAAAGATGTACAGCGACCACATGTTTCCCAGCAGATGCAGAAAACCGCCGTGCAGGAACATAAAGGAGAGCCAGGCGAAAGCCTGCTGGCCGAAGGTGAAATGCTCGGCCAGCCGGTCCACTGTGTAGCGCGCCGGCACCAGACCGTACGTGAAAACAAAACGGTCCATGGCCGGTCCCTGCATCAACTCTACCAGGAACACCACGACATTCACGGCAATCAACACGTTGTTGACCACCGGAACATTTCTGGATGGGGTGGTGTCGCGAATCGGGATCATAAAACCCTAAGCCTCATTAAATCTCATGGCTGACTGTGGCGCGGACCACCGCCCGGATCACATCACTACGTGCCAATCCCGAAAGTTGAGGCGTAATCCTCAACCTATCCTCATACTTAGATCAACTGCGCGGGCCGAATGGGTCAGGGCGCCGGAGGAGATCAGGTCGACGCCGGTTGTGGCAAGGGCGGGGAGATCTTTGGCGGTCACGCCGCCGGAAATTTCGACCAGCGCCCGGCGGTTGATGAACGCTGTCGCTTCCCGGATGGCCGCTACGTCCATGTTGTCCAACATGATGATCTCGACGCCGGCCGTCAAGGCTTCGCGGACCTCTTCCAGGTTGGACGCTTCCACTTCGATCTTGGTCAGATGGGACACCTGCGCACGGATGCGCTGGACTGCCGCGGTGATACCGCCACAGGCCGCAATATGGTTGTCCTTGATCAGAACCCCGTCATAGAGCCCCATGCGGTGATTGGCGGCACCGCCCACGCGGACGGCGTACTTTTCCAGCACGCGCCAGCCCGGGGTGGTTTTACGTGTATCGACCAAGCGCACCGGCGCATCGGCTATCCGTTCCATGAAGGTGCGCACGTGGGTGGCAATGCCCGATAAGCGTTGCAAAAAGTTGAGGGCGGTGCGCTCGGCGGTAAGCAGGGCGGCCAGCCGGCCCTGCAGGTCGAGCACCACGGCCCCCTTGGGCACGAGGTCGCCGTCTGCGACATCGGAGTGGATGACAATGTGCGGGTCCAAGCGTTCAAACACGCGCCGGGCCACGCTCAGGCCGGCGATCACCAGTGCTTCCTTGGCAATGATGGTGCCCTGTGATTGGGCTTCGGGAGCCACCAGGTGGTTGGTGGTGATGTCTCCGCTGCCGATATCTTCCTCCAGAGCCAGATCGATCAGGCGGTCGACGGCGGCGTTGAAAACCAAAGGCTGCATGCGCGCTCCCTTCTTCAGTGCCCTACGAAGGCGCGGATGCGCTCGACGGTCACGTTCAGTTTACCCTGCTTTTCCGACAAGACAGCTTGTTTTCCCCGGACTTCGGCCACCACCTCGGGCGGGGCCTTGGCCAGAAAGCTGTCATTGTGCAGCTTGTTGTTGATGGCGTTCAGATCCTTGTTGAGTTTTCCCAACTCCTTTTCAAGGCGCTGGACCTCTTGCGCGAAATCGATCACCCCTTTAAGTTCTACCTGCAGCGACATGCCCGCCACGATGGCGGTCGCCGCCGTGGGCGAGCGTTCACCGTGTTCGTCGGTCTTCAGGCCATCCAGGCGGGCCAGATTGACGATAATGGCCTGGTGGGCGTCGATCGCGGCGCGTACTGCCGCGTCGGGCGCTTGGATGGTGACGCTCAGTTTGGCCGCCGGGCTGATGTTCATTTCGCCGCGGATCGTGCGAATGGCTGTAACGATCTCCATGACCAGGGTCATTTCAGATTCGGCCTCGGCGAAAGCCGGCGCATCCAGCGTATTTTGCGGTTCAGGGAAGGTGGCCCGCATGATCGAGCCCTGGGTGCCGGGCAGTTTTTCCCAGATCTCTTCGGTCACGAAGGGTGCAAAGGGGTGCAGAAGCACCAAGATATCGCGCAGAACCGTCCAGAGCACCTGGCGCGCCGCTTCACGTTCCTGGGGATGGTTTTCGTCATACAAGGCCGGTTTGGCTGCTTCCACATACCAGTCGCAGAACTCGTGCCACACAAACTGATAGGCAGCACCGGCCGCCTCGTTGAAGCGGTACTCGTCCAAGGCTGCGGTCACCTGGCGGATCGTGTGCGCCAGCCGCGCGAGAATCCAGCGGTCGGGCAAGGTGAGATGGGCGGTGTCGATGCGATCGTAGCCGTTGTCCAGGTGCATCAGCGCGAATCGTGCGGCGTTCCAGAGTTTGTTGATGAAGTGGCGGTAACCTTCCACGCGTTTTTCGGACAACTTGATGTCGCGGCCCTGGGCGGCAAAGGCAGCCAGGGTATACCGGAAAGCATCCGTGCCATAGACTTCGATGACGTTCAAGGGGTCGATCACATTGCCCTTGGACTTGCTCATCTTCTTGCCTTCTTCATCGCGCACCAGGGCATGCACATAGACATCCTTGAAGGGCACCTCGCCCATGAAGTGGATGCCCATCATCATCATGCGCGCCACCCAGAAAAAGAGGATGTCGAAACCGGTCACCAGCACCGCGGTGGGATAGAAGGTTTTCAGCAGAGGGGTGCGGTCCGGCCAGCCCATGGTGGAAAAAGGCCACAGGGCCGAGCTGAACCAGGTGTCGAGCACGTCGGTTTCCTGAACGAGGTCGCTGCCGCCGCATTGGGTGCATTGCGCGGGGGCTTGCATAGCCACGATCAGTTCACTGCAGCTCTGGCAGGTCCAGGCCGGAATCTGGTGTCCCCACCATATTTGGCGCGAGATGCACCAATCCTTGATGTTGAACATCCAGTCATAGTAGGTCTTGGCCCAGCTTTCGGGCACGATGCGGGTCCGGCCGCTCTGCACGGCCGCGATGGCCGGTTCGGCCAAAGGCTTGACCTTGACGAACCACTGCTGCGACAAGTTGGGCTCGACCACGCTTTTGCAGCGGTAGCAGTGTCCCACGCCGTGTTTGTGCGGGTCCATGCGCACCAGAAGGCCTTGTTCGCGCAGGGCTGCAACGACAGCGTCGCGGCAGGCAAAGCGATCCATCCCCTGGAAGCGGCCGGCGTCGGCGCCCATGCGGCCGTCATCGTCGATAACCTTGATACTGGGCAGATTGTGGCGCCGGCCGATTTCAAAGTCATTGGGGTCGTGGGCCGGGGTTACCTTCAGCGCGCCGGTGCCGAAAGCACGATCGACGTAATCGTCGCGGATGATCGGAATGTCGCGGTCCATCAGCGGCAGGCGCACGGATTCCGCCGGCAGCTGCCTGTAGCGCGGGTCTTCGGGATGAGTCGCCACGGCCGTGTCGCCCAGCATGGTTTCGGGCCGCGTGGTCGCCACCACCAGCCCGCCCTTGCCTTGGCTGAACGGGTAGCGGATGTGATACAGATGGCCGTCCAGTTCCTCGTGCTCCACTTCCAGGTCTGAAAGGGCCGTGCGGCAGCGCGGGCACCAGTTGGTGATGTACAGGCCGCGATAGATGAGGCCCTCTTCATAGAGCCGCACAAAGACGGTGCGCACGGCGCGTGACAACCCTTCGTCCATGGTGAAGCGTTCACGCGGCCAGTCGCACGAAGCGCCCAGGCGTTTGAGCTGGTTGATGATGGCGCTACCCGATTCGGTGCGCCATTGCCAGACCGCTTCGATGAATTTTTCGCGGCCCAGTTTATGGCGGTCCTGGCCTTGGGCGGTGAGTTGCCGTTCGACCACATTCTGGGTGGCGATACCGGCATGGTCCGTGCCGGGCATCCATAGAACATTGTCGCCCTTCAGTCGGCGGTAGCGACACAGGATGTCCTGCAAGGTGTTGTTCAGGGCATGGCCCATGTGTAGCACGCCGGTGACATTGGGCGGCGGTATGACGATGGAAAAAGCCGGCCGGTCGTCAGCCTCCACGGCGGCGAAAAGGCCTTCTTTTTCCCAGTACTCATACCATTTTTGTTCGACGGAATGGGGTTCGTACCCCTTGTCCAGCATCTTTGTACTCATAGCTTCCTGCTCCAATGTTCCCAGGACCGTCCCGAATCGGTAGTGGTCGAGACCGCGTCCAATCTGACGGTCGGCAGCGCGGACCCGCGGTAAAATGAAAAAGGGGATTATAACGAATAATCCCCATTAAAAATCAAGCTAAAAATCCGTGTGGGCGATCCAGGTCAACCCGGGCCCAGGGCGATCGCGGGCTATTCCTCGCCGTCCATCAGGCTCCTTTTTATGCTCTCGAGTTCACGCGTCACCACTTTTTCGACTGCCTTGGCAATGAGCGCCTCAATCGTTTCGGCATATTTGGTCCGGAGGATTTTTTCGACAGCTTTTTCCAACTCGCTATCGAGGGTGGCCGGTGCCTGTCCATCTTCGGCATATATGGTAAAGGGCTCCGCGGTAAATTCTTCGTTGATGTCCGGTATGATCTCGCGCGCAATGGCCGATGCTTTGGGGCGGACCTGGCTCAGAACGTCGTCCAACCGGATCAGTTGTTCACTGTCCTGGAGTTCTTTGCGAGGCGCATCTTCATGGGGCTGCAATTCAAGGATATCGGTCAGTTCGATCGCATCCTCTCCGGTATCTTGGGCAAGGGCTTTATCCCTGCAGTTTATGAGGGCCGGATCGACGATGTCGGTCAGCATGATGATCTCTTCATCGTCATCCGTGACGATTTGCGTCAGGGTGATGGTATCGTCCTGGGGCGCTGCGGGTGGCGGTGCATCCGAGCGGTCCCCGGCGACATCGACAAGTTCGATAAAGTCATCTTCAAGTTCGATAAAGTCATCTTCGAGAAGGTCAGGGGGGATGTCTTGAACGGCTGCGTGATGGGGTGTCTGGTCGATCGGATCGCTGTCGAGAAGGTCTATAACCGGTTCATCGGACGTTTCCTGCGCGAAATGGGCCAACGGCTTCTCGACGGGTGCGTTTTCGGGCATCGCTGCGTCATCTTGCGCCAGGGCATCATCCAGGTCGAGAAACAGTTCGAGCTCGGGTTCTTCTTGCGCAGGATCATGGCGGTTGTTGTTTTCCGCCCCGTTCATTGCAAGATCGTCGAGGGTCAGGGAAAGCAGTGGTTCCGGTTCGGTTTCCGGAGCGGGCGCCGTATTGGCCAGGGCCGCAATATGCACCGTGTTTTCAGTTCCATTATCGCCCGCCGGCTGTTTTTTTGCGTCGTTTTCCCGCAGGTCTCCGATAGCGTCAAAGGCCGCATCGACATCCGCTTCGATATTCCGGGCGGGCGTGTCAGATGACGGCGTTTCCACCACCGTTGTTTGCGCGGGTGGGGATGATTGCGCAGGTGCTGTGGCGGGCGGCATTTTGTGAACCTGGGTGAGTTCGATGACTTTCGCCCTGCTTGAAGGGCGAACTTCCATCGTGGCGGTCAAGTCGATGACCTTGTCCTGCTTTGGAGTTTTCGCAGCCAGTTTATCGGGTTTATTAGAATCTTCCATATGTCCCCTGGTTTTGTTATAAAAGCCGCATGCGAACAATCGATCCTATCGTTGGCGCGTATGCGGCCTCAGCAGTCATCAAACCTTTGCTGGATTCTGGTTTCATGTCGCCAATCCATGGGTGCGGATGTCGGGAGCTGGCGCCTGTTTCCAAGTATGGCAGTTATATCGGCCGGTGCTTCTAAAAAGTTTATCAACAGCGGTCGAAAAATATCACAGAGGCTATTTTTGTGTCAAGGAATTTGCTTCTTAAGATATTCAATCGATTATGAATTTGGACGGTGTCGCTTTTGCGGCCAAAGCGGGCGCACCGATTCTCCAATTGGAAAAAAAGATGCGTCGATTTTTCATACCCCCGGAACGATTGCGCGCCGCCGAACCGGTGCTTGACGAAGAGGACGCCCGCCACATCCGCACTGTCCTGCGGATCGGCCCGGGCACTTCCATTGTCGTGTTCGATGGCAACGGCGCCGAATATGAAGCGCGGATCGTTGCCGTTGATCATCGCCAGGTGCGCGTGGCACTCACGCGGCAATTGCCGGCATCGGCCGAGTCCCCCCTGCACATCGCATTGGCCCAAGGGTACTTGAAAGACAAAAAGATGGACACACTGGTCGGGCATCTCACCGAGTTGGGAGTCACGCGCTGGATTCCCTTCATCGCCCATCGCTCTGTCGCCACGCCCGACGAGAGACGCAGCGAAGCGCGCCATCAGCGCTGGCGGAAAATTTCCCTGGAGTCCGTCAAGCAGTGCCGGCGCAGCCGCCCCATGGAGATCGAAGCGGTGCTGTCCTTCGAAAAAGCGCTGCAGTTGTCCGAAGGGTACGATCTGAAACTCTTTTTCTGGGAGAGCCGGGGAGAATCCCTCGCGATAGGCCGTGCTGATGGGCCCAAACCCGCGCGCGTGTTCATCATGATCGGCCCCGAAGGCGGCTTTGAAGCCTCCGAGCAGCGTGCCGCTGAGCGGCATGGGTTTTTGACTATGCAGATGGGACCGCGTATTTTGCGTGCCGAAACCGCGGCCCTGGCATCGTGCACCCTGATCCAATACGTTTTTGGCGACCTGGCTCAAAATGTTCTTGACAATCACTAGCTGGTTTTACTAATCATGCGCTTTCACTTCAGCAGAGTCTCACTTTAGTGCCGAGGTAGCTCAGTCGGTAGAGCAGGGGACTGAAAATCCCCGTGTCGGCGGTTCGATTCCGTCCCTCGGCACCATAAAAATCAGGGGTTTGCGGTTTAGGCCGTAGCCCCTGTTTTTATTTGGTGTGAGTTTGTACAACCCCTGTACAACTTTTCCAGTTCTTATGGAGCGACATGTGAAATGCGCCGGATGGTTTGAACCCGCGCTTTATCCCCACAGAAATATGAACTGATCATTGTCAGGTTGTGATGATGCAAACTAAATGCAGGATCATAGTCGTTGAAGATCACGACAATCCGACAGGTTCTATCGATATTATCGACGCAGGTTGATCATTTCGTTTTGAATCCTTAGAAGTGCATAACGAAATTCTCAGCCACGAGGGAACCTATCCGCCTGAAGAAAAAGGTTAGACCGAAATCTCGCGCCACCCTGATGCAACATTATAGATAGCCCAAGAGCTGCGTGGTGTGCAATAAGTGCTGAATCACGGTCGCACGGTTCCTCGCCATACCTTATCCCAGGGGAACATTGGATGTGATGATGGAGAACTTCCCAATCTCCTTTTAGCCCCGTTGCCTCTGCCTGCTTAGAAAGTTTAGCCAAGTCATGGGTGTTCGAATAACTCCCTCCTGCCAGAGATATCGCCGCCTTGAACATCTTTTCGGCAGCCTGTAGGGAAGACCACTTCGATAATCCAAAGTTTTGCTGCTCGCAGGCGAGATGCTCAACGGCAGCCGCAATATCCGCAAGCGCAGAATTCATCAGGGCGTGTTCGGCAGAGCCTCGGAGAATCGAAAAAGCTTTTAGGCCGAATTCGAACTTCTCATAGATATGCTCGAGCTCATTATCGGGCAGCATCGGAAGGCGGCTCCGCGGTAAGTTCTCCACCGCATCGACCACATTGTATACCGCAGGCTGCCCCTCAGAGCCCAATCTAACAGACTCTCGGTTCCGCGATACAGTGAGAGCGACAGAGCCTAATACCCCCGGAAACCGCAAGATCCAGATGTCATCCTCTATTAGTACGGCCATTCTCCCTGGGGAAAAGCTCATCTTGATCCTGTCCCCATACCGTTGGTCATACCACGAAAGCACTCTCTCCGTAACCGGCCAAAAAGTGGCGGTTCTATGTTGGGTTTCGGTGTGTGGCTTTGTAATGGGGAGCGGAATGCCACACTTCCGTGAAAGCTCCACAAGGGCATTGATCGGACGCTGTGGAATACTGAAGCCCAAGGAAGATAGTTGGCGATCAATATCCAGCATAAATCTATTGAACTCATTTGGATCCTCGGGAACACTTCTGCGCATGACACTACCTCTGGTCTAGTCGTTCCGGCTGTGAGGCGCCGGCGTAAAGATGTTTCGTTCGACGCGCGGTATTGTTCCCGGCGTCCAACACCAGCCGGTGGTTAGGGCAACACTTTTTCAACGTAATTTCATATACCAGTAAAATTCAGAACCAATCTCACTCAGATCGATTTTGATTGCCCCCGTCGCAAATACAGACGGGGGCTAACAGATTATTTCCCAGATTTGTGTTTCGTTGGATCGTTAAGTATGTAGCGTTGCCCTGATCTCGGTGGTGGGGGTAAGGGCTCGCCCTTTGTGACAGTCCGCTCAGCGCCGGTATCGCCGCCACGCGGGCCTACTATGCCGTATTGACCTGAATAAGGAGCCTTTTCGCCGGGTTTATACGTTTTTGCCATCAGAATCACCTCCTTTCTTATTGACTGAATGTCCCTGTTTCTGTTCCAGGCACAGGGACCGAAGCCCGGCCCGTTGGGGCGGTGTTCCCGAGGTTAATCTGCGAAGATAGGGATGCACCACGCTTTCAAGCCGTGGTCGCGAGCCCAGTCTCGTGTACCATCTTTGCGCGTAACCCATGCGCGAAAGATGTACCCGATAACCTTGCGGGGTTTCCGTGTGTCACTCATTCGGAAAACACCTCCAGGTGGGCGCTTGGTTTTTTCTTGACAAACCCGGTCGTGAGGCAATATTTAAATGCTTGCACAGAAAGCACATGCAGCACGACAGCGGCCGGCATTGCGCAAAAATGCTGCAATTTTTTTCTTACTCACCGGGCACCCTTTTCCGAGTAGTAAGAACCGCTATCAATTAAAAGGCACGTTGGCGCGTGCCTTTTAATTTTTAACATTAATTTTCAATGATCTCGCTCGCGTCATAACAAAACTCGCGTTAACGCCAAAATGCTGAGACAAATCCCTCAAAGATTCACCAGATTTAACTGCTGATAAAAATGCCTGCGCAGGCATCAAAAGTGCACCTGCGAACCGCCATGCTTGCCATTCAGGATTCCTGTACAATGGTATTTCACTTTCGTGGAATAGCCTCAAGCTATCATGACCCTTTTTGTTCACAGATCTCAGGATTGCGCGCCTTAGTCTATAGTCCGATACATGCAACACGGCATGAGCGATTTCATGAGCGGTAGTTGATCTAAAAAAATATTCACTCGATGGATCATCTGCCAACTCCTTTGAAATCGCACAAACCATTTCATCTGTATCCGTGTACCCATATATCCCTGATTCAAGGTGTTGGTAGTCGGTTGCTACGCCGGTTAATTTTTCTAAATCAACATCGAAGAACTCTTCTGTATCAAATCTTTGTTTTTGGTTTATAACTCCCGGCTGATAGTGCTTGACCAGATTCAAGGAAAGCGACTCGAGATCTTTGTTACTCCTCGGTTTTGCAGGAACGAAGCGTCTATTCACCTATTCGTCCTCCAATTCTTTAAGTTTTTGAAGAAGCCTACCCATCTTTTCATCATCTTCATAGATTTTTTCAGCCCTAAGCAATGCATGCTGAAGCACGGGTGTTTGCCTTAAACGGTGATTTAGACTTGGCGTCTCCTTCTTTCTGATTG
>LADR01000031.1 GCA_000961655.1 Desulfatitalea sp. BRH_c12 | reverse complement strand
GGCCGGGTCGCCGGGGCCACGGCCGATCGCCGCGGTGGGGTAGATCTCGTCTTCGCACACGCCGTAGAAATGATCGCGCGGGATGTTGAGCTGGGTGGGGCCGTTGTAGTTTTTGGCCATATAAAAGGCGCGCCGGGCCAGTTCGGCCATGCGTTCGGGACGGTTGACGCGCACTTGGTAAACGGTCTGCCGTTCAAACATGGGCATCTGGTCCAGTTCCTGGAAGCCGCCCGTGCCGATGCCCATGCTGCCGGTTTCGGGTGTGATCGCCACCACCGGCGAATGGGCCCAATAGGCGGCCGCCATGGCCGAAACAAAGTTGGCGGCGCCGGGTCCGTTCTGGGCGATGCACGCCTGGGGACGGCCGGTCACGCGTGCCAGGCCGTCGGCGGCATGGCAGGCGGCCTGTTCGTGTGCCACGGGTACGAAGCGAATTCCGGCGGCCGGAAAAAGATCCAGGGCATCCATGTAGGCGCTGCCCACGATGCCGAATACGGTATCGACTTTTTCAGCCACCAATGTTTCCACCAATGCTTCGGAAGGCGTCATTTTCATAGGTTTTCTCCTTTGTATCGAAAAGTGTGTTTCATTGATGTCAGCGTGCCAATTCCTTGCGCATCGAACGCACCATCAGCCACTCGTACAAGGCCGGCGACAGCTTGTTGATGGCTCGCCCTGCTCGCCCGATCGGGCTCAACACCAGCAGGCGACGGTTTGCGGCCGCAGCCCGGAACACCTGTTCGGCGACTGCCTGCGGTGTGGCCGGTGTGCCGGCAGTCGATTGGGGGTGGCGCGTGATCGTGCCGTCGCCGTCCAGGGCGGCCGTGCCGATGCCGGTGGCGGTAAAGCCCGGACAGACGACCAGCACGTTCACTCCGCTGCCGCGCAGCTCGCTGCGCAGTGAATCGAACAGCCCGTGCAGGGCGTGTTTGCTGGCCGCATAGGCCGTGCGTCCGAACAGCGGTGTGAAGCCGGCCAGCGAGCTGATCGTGATGATCAATCCACGCCGTCGCCGCAAAGATCCCATTGCGGCCTTGGTGCCGTACAGGGCGCCGAAGAAATTGACGGCCATCACCTTGTGAAAAACGCCCAGGCGGGTCTGGTCAAATGCGGCGCGCGCGCTGATGCCGGCATTGTTGATGAGCACATCGATACCGCCAAAGCGGTCTATAATTTGTTCGATGGCCGCAATTACCTCGGGCGCCTCGGACACGTCGCAGGCCAGCGCCATGGTCTCGATGCCCTCAGCACCCAGGTGCTGCGCGGTTTTGGCCACGGCCGCCGGGTTCACGTCCAGCAGGGCCAGCCTGGCGCCGGCCATCCCGAAACGCCGGGCGAAAGCTGCGCCCATGCCGCCCGCTGCGCCGGTGATCACCACGGTTTTATCCCTGAAATCACGTTTGCCGCGCATGCCCACGATTCTCCAGATAGTATTCGAAAACTTCACGGCTGGTCTTGCGGGGGACATAGCCGAACGCCTCTTTCAAACGGCGGTTGGCGAGCACCGGCCGGTAACGCAGAAAGCGCACCTGCTCGGGGCCATATTGCGTCAGCCCCAGGCGCTTGCCTGCCCACAGTCCGGCCTTCACCAGCCAGGCCGGCAGCGGCAGATAAGATTTGCCCAGCAGATCGGCCATCTCGCGCAAAGTGACGCTGCCGTCGCCGGCCATATTGTAGATGCCCTGACCGCCTTTGAATATGCCTTGCAGGATGGCGCCGACCACATCCTGGTCCCATATGATCACAAAGGGACTGTCGGCGCCGCGAATGCCCAAGATGCGCGGCTGATCAAAAAGGTTGGTGATCTGGTTGCGCGTGCCGGCCCCTAGGATGGTGCCCGGCCGGAAGATCAGTTGGGCCAATTCGGGATGATCGCTGCGATAGCGCGCCAGCATCTCTTCGACCAGTCGCTTGTGATAGGAATAGGCGAATTCCTGGTTGCCGCGGATCGGGTCGGCCTCGTCCAGCCAGGTCGGATTATCGGCATAATAGCCGTAGGCGGCGCCGCTGGAGGTGTAGATCAGCTTGCGGACGCGGGCCTCGGTGCAGGCCCACAGCACGTTCTGGGTGCCCAGCACATCGACTTTATACTCCAGCCAGCGGTCGGAGCGCTTGCCCGGTGTCACCACGGCCGCCAGGTGCACGACCACATCCACATGGTACTGCGCGAAGGCCCTGACCAGATCCGGCGAGCAGATGTCCGTTGCCACGTATGCGACGCCGGTCAACTGCTCGGCCGGGGGCACGGGTTTCAAATCGCTGGCCACGATCGTGGTCAGCTGCCGGCGGTCCGCGGCCAAGGCCGCGACCACCTGGCGTCCGATATAGCCGCCGGCGCCGGTGACCAGGACCGAACGGTAAGGCGTCGTTTGGGTGTTCATGCGCAATGCTCCTCAACGGGTGCGGCGATCGGCCGGCGCGACCAGAACCAGACCATGCTCAGCCCCGAGATGATGTGCCAGACGCCCCACCAGCCGGCGATGATGGCCATGCCGCCCAGTCCGCCGAAAAACTGGAATATCAGAACCAGCGCCAGGGCCGAATTCTGGATGCCGACCTCGATGGCGACGGCCCGCCGGTCGGCTTCGCGCAGCCGGAAAGCGCGGGCCGAAAAGTAGCCGATACTCAGGGCGAGCGCGTTATGGACGAACACGCCGAACGCCACCAGGCCGATGGCTCGCAGGAAATTGTGCCAGTTGGCCCCCAGTGCGGCAGCTACGAACAACGAAAAGATGATGATGGACAACGTTTTGAACGGTTTGCGGATGCGTTCGACCAGGCGCGGATACAAGCGTGAGGTGAGAATCCCCAGAACCAGCGGGATGCCCAGGATGAGCACGATGGTCTGGAAAACATCGACGGGGTTCAGCGACACTTCGCGCAGAATGGTATGCGTGGCCGGGTTAAGGCTGCCCCACAGGGACAGGTTCAACGGGGTCATGAAAATCGCCACCACCGTTGAAACAGCCGTCATGCTGACCGACAAGGCGGTGGTGCCGCCGGCCAGGTAGGTCATGATGTTGGACAGGTTGCCGCCGGGACACGATGCGACCAGCAGCATGCCCAGAGCCATGGAAGGGGTCACGGGCAGGATCAGGGTCAGCAGGAAAGTAAAGGCCGGCAGCAGGAGGAACTGGGCTCCCAGGCCGATCAACGGTCCTCTGGGCGAACGGATGACCCGCTTGAAGTCATCCAGGCGCATATCCAGGGACATACCGTACATCATCAGACCGATGACGCAGTTAAGAGCGAACAATCCGTTCTGATTGAAATTGAGATGGATTTGGTCCACGGCTGAAGCGTCCATAGATCTGCTCCCTTCACTCAAAGGTTTTGGCCCCTTGGCCCATTGGCGCGTTGACCTGTCGGTGTGTCGCTCACGGCCAACGGTCCCATGGGCAAACGTGGCCAACGCTCCCAAGGCTATCCCTCTGGTTCCTGGTGCATGGCTTTGAAGTGCATCAAGCCCGGCGCCATCATGTGGGCATCGGGGTTGACCTGGCAGTGGATGACGGCGCAGGTACCCGCCTGGCTTGCCTGTTCCAAAGCGCTGCGCAAGGTTTCCGGGCTGTCCGCGCGCGCGCCAAAGGCGCCCATCGATTGAGCCAGGCGATCCCAGGCGATCTCGCCCAGTTCCGTGTTGATGGTGCCGTTGCGGTCGGGACCCAGAGCGGTTTGAAATGCTTCTTTGACGGGCGCCAGAGCGAACATCTGGTTGATTTTGACCATGCCCCAGGCTTTGTCGGCGAACACCAGGAAGACGACTTTATAATTGTGGCGGACGGCTGTTTCGACCTCCTGCATGTTAAAGCCCATGGCGCCATCGCCGATCAGGCAGTAGACCTGCTTGTCGGGCCGGGCCGCCGCGGCGCCCAGCGCCTGGCCTACGCCGGCGCCCAGATGGCCCATGTGCGGCGTGCTCAACTGCGTGTTGGGGCTTAGAATCGGGGTGTAGAAATTGCCCCAGACAGCCGTGTTGCCACCATCGAAGATCACCACGGCATCGTCGGCGAAGAAATCCCGGCAGATTTTGGGCACGTGGCACGAGATCATCGGCGTACCGGGCATGGTCAGCATTTCATCCAAGGTGGCGCGGTCGCTTTTCTTGAGATCGGCCAGCTTTGCCACGGCCGCCTTGCGCGCATCCAGTGAGATCCGGGTGCTTTGGCCGCGCAGGGTCTCGATCAGCATCCGCAGGAAAAGACGCGCATCGCCGATTATCGCCAGATCCGCGGCCCTGTTGCGTGCCAGGCGCTCTTCGTCGATATCCACCTGGATAAAGGTTTGATCGCCTGGCTTGGCCCAGTAGGGCGACTTGCCCCACCAATCGGTTTCGCCAATATCCGAGCCGATGCACAGGCAAAGGTCGGCTGCATTGCGCAACGCGTTGTTGGCATCGATATGCACCATGGGCCATGCCAGCGCATGGCGCTCGTCAATGACGCCGCGGCCGGCCCAGGAGGTCGTGACCGGCGCGTGCAGCAGTTCGGCCAGTTGTTGCAGTTCCGCGAAGGCCTGGGCGTGGATCACGCCGCTACCGGCGTGCAGGACGACCAGCTTGGCCCGTACCAGCAGGTCGGCCGCCTGGGCGATCTGTTCGGCGGCCGGCGCGATGGGGCGCGTGCGTCGATACTGGGCGGGCGCCAGAACGGGCGTTTCAGCGCACGGTCCGTTGATCAGGTTTTCAGGGACATCCAGATGCACGACGCCTGGGCGGCCCTGGTAACATTTGCGCAGGGCCTGGCGCAACAATTCGGGAATGCGTTCGGCATAGGCGCAGGTGGCCGACCATTTGGCCATGTTCTTGATGACACCGACATGGTCGAAGCACTGGTAGGCTCCGCCACGGTCCGGGTAGGCAATGCCGGTGCGCCGTGAGCTGGTGATCAGCAGAACCCGGTTGCCTTCGGTGTTTTCGACCGCCACGCCGGCCAGCATGTTGGCCACTCCCGGGCCGTTGCTGGCGATGCAGACGCCCAGCGTGCCGGTCAGACGCGCATAAGCGCCGGCCATGTGGGCTGCCACGGCTTCGTGGCGCGGGGTGATCATTTGCAGCCCCTCTTCCACGCAGTGGGCGAACAACTGCAGGTAAGTGCCGTCGATAATGCCGAAGAATTTTTGCACGCCTTCGGCTTTGAGCATTTTGGCGATGATTTGACCGCCGGTGGTATGGGTCATCTTGAGCCTCCTGTTATTAGAGGTGAGTAATGCGGGTCTCGGCGGAGCTTGGAACAAGATGCGGAACAGGCGCAGCGAGCGGGTTATTTAGTGCAAACCGGGCGGAGCATGCGATCGACCATGACCGTCATGCTGTGCAGCTGTTTTTCGATGACCGCGTCATCGATGTCCCCCTCGATTTCCAGGTATTCGCGCATGCGGATCTTGAAATGGGTGGAAACCAGCGAGGTCAGAAAAACGATGTACAGGCTGTTGATGGCAAACGCCGCCAGGTTGGCGTCCACGTCATTGCGGACAATGCCCATCTGAATATCGTGCCGGAGGACACGCTTGAGGTGGTCGGCCGTGAATTTTTCGACTTCAAGGGACATCTGCTCGGCAAAACGTTCCATGCCGGCCGAGGAGATGTTGCCGTACAGGATGAGGTATTCGGGAAAGGTTCGGACGAAAGACGCGCCCTGCCTGAAAATATGGTCGACTTGGCGGAAAACGTCCCATGCCGGATTCAAATCGCCATAGACCGCTAGGCGGGAACGTTCGATGCCGTCGCGGCACACGAACAGGTAGAGATCTTCCTTGCTGCTGAAATAATTGTATATGGAGCCTTTGGCGATCCCGGCCCGGTGGGCCAGTTCGGCCACATCGGTTTGGTTGAAGCCGCGTTCGGCAAACAGACAGGCGGCTTCGCGCAGGAGACGTTCGCGTTTGTCTTCGTTGATTTTGAAGAACGTATCTTTGGGCATGAACCCTCCATGACTGACCGGACAGTCATTATGTAAAACAAAAAGCTTTCTTTTGTCAACGGCTTTTTCGGCATGGCCAGCCGCGGACACCTCCGCTGTCCGATGCACTTCTGCCCAAATGCAGCCCTTTTCGACTAACGCCTATACATATCCATCGGTCACCAAATAAGAGATGCCCTTTATTGATTGATTCTTTATAGAGGACCTATTGTTGTGAAAAGTTTCCAAGAACTTTTCAGGAGGATAGATATCATGAGCAAAGTTGCTGTCATTATCGATGACCTTTTCGAAGATGTGGAGTACACGGAACCGGCCGAAGCATTCCGCTCGGCAGGACACGAAATTGTGCACGTCGGAATCGAAAACGGCAAGACTGTCAAAGGAAAAAAGAAGGGCACCGAAGTACGGATCGACCGCGCGGTAGACGAGGTGCGGGTCGATGATTTCGATGCGCTGCTGATCCCCGGCGGATACTCCCCCGATAAATTGCGCGTGCATGACAGCGCCGTTGGATTTGTGCGCTCTTTCGTGAATAGCGGCAAGCCCGTCTTTTCGATCTGCCATGCGCCGCAGATATTGATCACGGCCGATGTGATCCGGGGCAGGATGATCACCGGGTATAAATCGGTCATCCAGGATATCAAAAATGCCGGGGCCGAGTTTGTTGACCAGGAGGTGGTCGAAGATGGCAATCTGATTTCCAGCCGCAATCCCGACGACATCCCGGCGTTCACCAAGGCCGCGCTGGCCCGTTTAGATTGATCGATGTATTATCAAGCAAACCTGACATCGAGATCCGGGACAAGGTAGGTGGCGGGTTGTGCAACATTAAACAGAAAGGACGCTTATGGGGATGGTGTCAAAACCATTGGCGCGTCTGCGCCGACTGGTGCGCGTGATCTCCCTTCCGGCCAAACAGAAGGTCGATCCGAAAGGAATCCTCATTCAGCCGTATCGTGGCTATGGGTCCCGCAGTGAAATCTTTTTGATGGGACGGGTCTTCCGCCAGCATCATCGTTCGACGTCTTCAAAAGAAACATTGCGGGATGACTTGGCGTACATCGCCCGGCGATTGTTCAGGCATGGTCTTGCAGGTGTGCGGCTCGAAGCGCGTTTGAATGGCACGCGGCGGCAAGTGGTCAGCGACCGCGATGGCTATTTCCGCATTCACATGCGTTTGGACCGGCCCTTCTCGGCGAGCCCGACAGCCATGTGGCACAATGTGCCGATCTCGTTGGTGCGCCCCGGGCATGCGCCCATTACCGCGCGTGGAGAAATCCTGGTGCCGCCCGTCACGGCTCGCTTTCTGGTCATCAGCGATATTGACGATACAATCATTTTTACCGGCGTTGCCAATAAGTTGAAAATGCTGGTGCGTCTCTTTCTGCACGGTGCGCGCAGCCGGGTCGCGTTCCCCGGGGCCGCGGCCCTGTATCGCGCGCTGCACCACGGCGCATCACAAACGGAAATGAACCCGCTGCTGTACGTGTCGCGAGGCCCCTGGGGGATTTATGAGATCCTGGATGAATTCTTCAATATGCACCAGATCCCCATCGGGCCGATTCTCTTCCTGCGCGAGTGGGGCTTGCGTTTGCGAAGGCCTTTTCCCCGTCGCTCCAAGGGACACAAAATCACATTGATCCGCAAGATGCTGAGCCTGTATCATGATCTGCCCTGTGTGCTGATCGGCGATAGCGGCCAGCATGATCCGGAAATCTACGCGCGCATGGTGCGCGAGTACCCGGGACGCATCCGGGCGGTGTATATCCGCAATGTCAGCCATTCCACAGAGCGTTTGGATGCGATCGAAGCACTGGCCGGAGAAATCGCGGCCCAGGGCAGTGCCTTGGTTCTGGCTGCCGATAGCTTCGCTATGGCCGAGCACATGGCGCAAGACGGTTTAATATCAGGGCAAGCGCTTGGCGAGGTTCTGGCGGAACGCATGGCTCAGGAGAATGAGACCAACCGCCGGCAGACGCGCTACGTCACCGGGTCGAGCCCCAACCAGACACGTAGGGCCGTCGAACAAGGCGCGCTGAAAAGGAAACTGGAAGACATGGCGTCAGAGGGCGATAGTCCGCCGAATGTGGTGGTCGAAAGCGAGTCGGGGAAAGAACCCCTATAACCAGTAGTCGAAAAGGCTGGCGAAGGTTTCCAGGAGATGTCGGTACAGGGGCCGTTCGCGCCACTCGGATAACTTGATTTCAATGTTCTGGGCCTGGTCGTTGAGAAAAAGGACATCCATTTTGTGGCCGAATTCCCGCCCCCAGATGACCAAATTGGCCTCGTTGGCATGCAGGAAGCTGCGGTGATCCAGATTGGCTGAACCGACCATGGACCATAGGCTGTCGATCACGACGGTCTTGGCGTGCTGCAAAACATCGTGGCGTTCGAATATCCGTACGCCTTCGCGCAGCAACTCCTCATAATGGGCCCTGGAAGAACTGATCGTGATCCAGGAGTCGGTGACGCCCGGCAGCAGCAGGCGCACATCCACCCCGCGTTGCGAAGCCGCTTTCAACGCCTCCAGAAAGGTGCGATCCGGCGAAAAATAACCCTGGGTAATCCATATGGTTCGTTTGGCGAAGTAAAACCCAGCCAGGTACAGACGGTAGATCTCATGGGCTTGGTCCGCGGCCATGTTGTTGACGGCCCGGATCATGTCGCCGCCAGCCATGGGCAGGACCGGGAAGTACTCTGGACCACTCAGTTGCGGGCTGGCGTGCAATTGGGCCCACAGCGCCACGAAGAGTTCCTGCAAGTCGGCGACAATCGGCCCTTCCACCCTGACATGCGTGTCGCGCCAGGCCTCGTCCGGTGCTTTTTTGCGATCCGGATCATGAAACGAACTGTCGGCATACACACCACTGATATTGAGCCCGCCCAAAAAGCCGGTGCGGCCATCGACAATCAGCATTTTGCGGTGATGGCGCGTGTTGATGCGCCAGAAGCGTAGATCTTCAGTTGGATTGATCGGGTGATACTTATGAATTTCAATACCGGCTGCGCGCAGATTGTTCAGAAAACCTTCAGTGGCATCCAATGCGCCGAAAGCATCGACGATCACGCGCACTTCCACACCGGCGCGGCGCCGTTCCAGCAGGATGTCGGCCAGTTGTTGGCCTATTTCATCATCGCTGAGGATAAAAGTTTCAAGATGGATGTGGTGTTCGGCGGAACGCATTGCGGAGAACATCACATCGAAGGTCATCGGGCCATCGATGAGGACTTGCACCTCGTTGCCGGCGACCAGTGGGCGGCCGGCAATGTGCTGTTCGACATGCAGCCACTGCGCCACCCGTTCGATCTCTTCGGGTGGGGCATCGGCACGGGCGAACATGGCCGGCCAAACCTCGGCGGTGTCAAGGCCTTGTACGCGTATTGGCGCCAGCGCGTCCGGGGCCGGCAGTCGAAAACTGTCGGGCAAGGACCGCATGCATGCGGTGAACGGGATGACCGTGATAATGATGAGCATCCACCGGACATACGAAAAAGGGCGGTTCATGGACCACCTCCATTCGATGGAGCGCGCTCGGCGTGATTTTCGGGACGTATGCGTGAGCCGAAAGTTCTCGCGTAAACGTGAGTGAATTCGGCGCCAAAAAAACAGATCAGGGCCGAGTAGTAAATCCAGATCAACAGTATAACGAAAGAGCCCGCCGCGCCATAGGCACTTCCCATGGCGACTTTCCCCAGGTAAAATCCGATCAGGAACTTGCCGACCGAGAAGAGCAACGAGGTGATTAGCGCCCCGGTCAGCACATCTGCCCAGGCAATGCGCACATCCGGCAGGTAGCGGTAGATCATGGCAAACAGCAGTGTGGCAATACCAAAGGAGATAAGCAGGTTGAGTATGCGCCACAATAGCGGGATGCCACCGAGGCGATCAGACAGGATCGTTTGCATGCCGTTGAGCAGGGCACCGATCACCATGGATACCAGGAGCAGAAAACCGACCGCTATCACGATCCCGAAGGACCGGAGACGGACACGCAGCACATCTTTCCAGGCACTGCGGTCCGATTTAGGCCGCACTTGCCATATTCTGTTCAGGAATGCTTGCAGGTTCGCGAAGACCGCGGTCGATCCAATGACGATGGCAAAGAGGCCAAAGATAAGCGCTCTGGGGCTCTGGCGCATGTCGGCCATGTTGTTGAACACTTGGTCGGCCACTGTGGCGCCTTCGGTGCCGGTCAGATTTTCAATCTCCTGGACGAGCTGCCGTTTGGCTTGTTCCTCGCTGAAGACGAGACCGGCGATGCTGACTGAAATGAGAAGAATCGGCGCCAGTGAAAAGATCATGTAAAAGGCGATCGAAGCCGAGTATTGGAAGACATCGTCCTCCCACCAGGCTTTGAAGGTGGATGCTATGATCGCCCAAGTGGTCTCCAGCATTGCCGGCCTTTTTTAGTGAATGTTTGCGATGGGTTTGGTTCTGTTCCGGGAACTGTCGGAAACGTGATCCTGTATCCGACAAAAGTGGGCCGGTCGAGCGACCGCCGGATGGTAAGCCCCGGCGGTCGTAGGTTTAGCTCGCATTTACAATGTGGATTCGAATTTTTTGACCTGATTTTCGGCCTCGTCCTTGGCAATGCCGTAGCGTTCTTGTATTTTGCCCACCAACTGCTCGCGGTTGCCGGCGATGACATCCAGCTCATCGTCGGTGAGTTTGCCCCATTTTACGCGGGCTTTGCCCTTGAGTTGCTTCCAATTGCCTGAAATTTTGTCCCAGTTCATAGGTTGCTCCTTGGTTGGATTATTTTTGTCAGGCGATATGTACGCCTGTCATGTATAGTAAGAAAATAAAACCGGGTGACGATAATGCCATTGGGTGAAAACTTTAAATTGCATGCGAACGTACCCGAATTTCCGACCTTTAGAGTGTCAACTCCGACGACGGATTCAATTTTGCCCTTCCCTGCTGCGGGATTTTTTGCGCCATCGAAGCCATGTGCGAACTACGTACCCGGCTGCAAGCAGGGCGAACAGGATCGATATCAAACCATAATGTCGGTTGCCCAAGACCTCGCCCGCAATCACGAGGGGAATGCTCATCACTGCCTGAATCAGCCAGGAGATCGGAAAGAAATAGCGAAACGGCACACCCGACAAGGCAAAAATATAGTTCTTCACGGTATACGACAATCCAGGCAGGGCGATGAAAGCGACGCTCGGCCAGACAAATCCTTTTTTGGGAAACTGCGGCAGGTGCGTTTTTCTTTTGGCCAACTGCCTCTCGATGAAGGGCCGCAACAGGTAGTTGCCGGCTAAGTAGGTCAAAACCTGGTGGATGGCCATCCCACCGAACGTGATCAGCAAGGCCGGTCCGGTGTCGAATAGTGTACCCAGCAGGAGCAAAAAAACGCTGATCGGAAAACCCACCAGAGGTAGCGCCAGGAACAGAAGCACAAAGGGGAATGCCTGCAGATCCTGGTTTATCCAGCGGCCGATCAGGTCACCTGCGCCTCCCGTGACCGCAAAATAGAGCAGGGCGGCCGTGGCCGTAAGCGCCGGCACCGCGATCAGCACCCGCTGGCAGGTGATGTGCGGCCGGAATCTCATGGCCGGTTCCAGGGTGGCGGCCAACAACGCATAAAGTGCGCCGTTTCAGCACAGGAACAAAAAGACGAGCGTCTTTCCAATGCCGCTGTTTTGATTGGAGAGTGGCGGGTGGAAAGTGGATAGTGGAAAGTGGATAGTGACTGTTTTCTGTTAATTATAGCTGTCATAATCTTATTATAAGAATTTGTAAGTGTGATCGGCTCAAAAGCTGTGTGTTCCAAAACGCCGGCGAGCCGGGCGGGTGGTCCGCGCCACGCGCCATTTCGATCGAGTGAGGCTAAAAGGTGTGTTCCGGGTAGGGCCGCAAACGCGCTGGCGCTCAAACAGTGCGGCCCAGAACACCCTGCACACACCTTAAGCCTTACTCATCTCATGGCTGAATGTGGCGCGGACCACCCGCCCGGCTCGCCTCCCAATGTGCCAATCCCGGTTTGTGTTAAACCATCATCTCCGCATTCATTCCAACATCGGCGAGGTGGGGAGCGGTGGCCGCGCTATGCGCTGCGAGGGCCGAATGTTTACTATAATGCTGAGCGGCTCTTTTGGCCATACATCCCCATCGATGACCCAGGGCAATCGCATGTAAACCTTGGCACCAGCGTGCTGTTAGGAGTTCTTTACTTGGCGCCATATCTATCGTGCTGAAAACCCGGTGATTCGGGTGGGTGGTCCACGCCACCATGGTCCAAGCCCAGCGTGCCGCCCGGGTTCATGATATGGTGCGGGTCGAAGTGGCGTTTGAGGGCGCGCAGGACGGCCATCTGCTCGCGGCCGAGGTGGCGTTCCATCCAGGGGGCGAGCAGTTTGCCTGTGCCGTGGTGATGGCTGAGCGATCCGCCGCATGCCAGGATCGTTTCGATGATGCCGTTTTGGAAACGGCGGTAGGTCTCCACCTCGGTCATGGGCATCATGAAGATGACGTACAGGTTGGTGCCTTGCGGGTAGAAGTGCGAGGCGTGGATCAGGCAGAGCGTGCGGGGATGGGCTTTGATGAAGGCGCGCACGCCGGTGTGCACCGTTTCCAAATGGTCCCAGGTGACGGCGGTTTCCAGCGTATCGATCAGGATGCCTTGATCGTACAGGTCGTCGCGCATGTACGGGTCGCTAAAGCGGCCTTGCGCCCAACGGCGGACGGGATAGCCGCTGAGCCACAAACCGCCCAGCCGGCGGCAGATGCGCCGGCTCTGGCGGGCGATGTTGGCGGCAAAGTGCTTTTGGCCGTCGCTTTGGCCGAGCAGCAGGCAGCGTTGCCTCGGTTTTAGCCCGCGCCAGCGCAAGAAGGCATCGACCGCCCGGTTTTGCAACCCATACATGTGCAGGGCGGCCGTGGTTTCTTCGGCATCGGAGATGCGCAGCATGGACGGCAGGCCGAACTCGCCCTGGGCAATGCGTCGGGCGGCCTGTACGGCGGCTGTCCAGGAGGGCATTATGAAAGCGAAGCGCCGGCTGTTTTCGGGCATCGCCTGAAATATCTTCAGGGTGATGGCGGTCAGAACGCCGAAAGCGCCTTCGCTGCCTTTGAGCATGTCGTTGACCTTGGGTCCGGTGGCAGTTGCCGGAAAATCGGCGGTAGTGAAGTCGCCGGTCGGCGTCACGATCTCCTGGCTGATCACCAGGTCGTACATGTCGCCGTAGTAGCTCGATTGTTGTCCGGAGCCCAGCGCGGCGATCCACCCCCCCACGGTCGAAAATTCGAAAGATTGCGGGAAGTGACCACCGGTGTAGGCGTGGCGCGCATGGAAGAAATGCGGCGCGCGCTGCAGATAATTTTCGTAGGCCGGGCCTAAGATGCCGGGCTGCACGGTGATCGTGCGGTTGGTTTCGTTAAAAGCCAGCACCCGGTTCATGTGCGTGCTCATCACCAGGGTGACGCCGCCGGCGGCGGGCCGGACGCCCAGGGTCACCGACGAACCGCCGCCGAACACGGTGATGGGGATGCGCCGGGCATGGCAATAGCGCACGATGGCGCTCACGTCCTGCCGGTGGCGCGGGTGCAGGACCAGGTC
>LADR01000020.1 GCA_000961655.1 Desulfatitalea sp. BRH_c12 | reverse complement strand
GGGTGGTCCGCGCCACACGCCATTTCGCTCAAGTGAGGCTAAAGGTATGCGTAGGGTCGGGCCGCAAACTCGCTGGCGCTCAAACAGTGCGGCCCGAACACCCTACGCCACCTTAAGCCTCACTAAATCTCATGGCTGACAGTGGCGCGGACCACCCGCCCGGCTCACCTCGCTGCGTGCCAATCCCGAAAGTTGAGCTAAATAATTATTCACCAGGAACAATCATCCAATTTGAATATTGCAAAAAAGGGTGGATATCGGCTTGATGGGTGGTTTTTCGGCATTACTGTTGCTAAACGGGTTAATGCTTTAAAGCGGATGAATGGATATTTAAGACAATAAACGCATAGGCCGACCGCTTTCGGTGCTTTTATAAATATGCGTGATTTGATCATAAGGATAAGTAAACAGTGTTCAAGCGTTTCATGATGCGAACCAGGCAAAACCGGTTAAGGCATATGAACAAAACCCAATAAGAACCGCCCCTCATCTTAGAGGAAGTGTTTGTGCTTCGACTGAAAATTGTTCATTTTAACTGACACAGCAACCATTTTCCCATATCTCTTCCCGTTTGATTGAATTTCACCCCTGAAAAACGATATCCCTATCAGATGTTTAAGTAACTGTTTCTTGGCGATATCTAAATCGCGCCACAATTGCTTGGACAGCATCTCAATGCGTATCGCAGTGTCCCGTGGCCCAAGGCGAAGGTGCATGGATGAAACTTCATCTCATCTTGATAAGTCGATCCAACTTGCAAAATGATATACTATCCAGGGTGCTCAGCGATACCTACGGGTATTCGACTGATTGTTCGAGAAACCTGAGCCTCATCGAACTGTCGGCTTTCGATAGGGAAAAAGACAATTATCTGGTGTTGTGGGATTGTCACTCCAATGGCGAGGAACAATTGTGGGACATTATTTCCGAACGGGCGGCCTTCAGCTCAACGCATCCGATTGCCCTGCTGAACGCCTGCCGCGATTTCGCGATCGAAAAAAAAGCAATGAACCACGGGCTGAAGGGGGTCTTTTATGAAGATGACGACTTGTCCACGGTCGTCAAAGGGATTGAAGCGATACGTAATAAGGAGTTGTGGTACTCACGGAAGTCGCTGAGCAATTATCTTTTAAGCGCAAGCGCGAGGAAAATAGAGCCGCATCAACAAAATGATGACGCCTTGCGTCTTTCATCTCGGGAAAAAGAAATCTTGCGTCATCTCACGGCTGGTGCGAGCAACAAGGACATTGCCGAAAAGATGTGCATCAGCCATTACACGGTCAAAAGCCATCTTGCCAATATTTATCGCAAAATCAGCGTATCCAATCGTATACAGGCCACTATCTGGTCCTCAAAGCACCTTGATTGACGGCGCCGTAAAGCGTCCATATCTGCGTTGCGCTTCATCCCGTTGTCCTTGCGGCGTACGGCCAGTACGCCACAGGACACGGGCTTCGCGATGTCTTGACCTTGAACTTTTCACGGCTCCGTCCAACAAGCGACGTTCCTCCTTGATCAATATGCATATTGGGCAGACGCACCCTTCCAAGTCGGGCCGTCGAACGGCGGCTATCGTCTCCGTGTTCAATATCGTAAGAACCCGGACGGTTTGCTTGAGCGTCTTGGGGGACGCCGTCCTTTAGGATTAGCGGCCCTTTGGTTCCCATAGTTCATCAGGCCTAACAGGAAAGTCCAGAATAATGCCAGATTCCTACTTACCGCCTATTGTTGTGATTCCCGAATGTCGCTAAAGATGTGACAAGCACCACTGACGCTCCCAGAACAATCCACGATGAAACTTGATCCGATCAAACCACATTTCCAGCATTCAGCGTAGCGGCCGGATCCAATTGCCGAGCAAGAAGTCGAAATCAAGCACTTTCCCAAATCAATGGGCAACAAACGGTGAACGCCAAAAGCACCATCTGACGGGCGTGTCTGACAAAGTGCCCATGTGAGTCAACCGAGGATGCGATATGAAACCATCAGAAAATTTTCCCCACCCCTACAAAGTTCTTTCCGCCCCCGGTCATCTTTCGGATTACCTTGCAATCCTCCAACGCCGAAAATGGGTTGTCCTGCTTGTTTGGCTGCTGGTCATGGGAGGGGCGGTGTTGAATTTTCATCATCAGGAGCAAGTTTACCGTGCTAGCGCCCTCATCATGATTGAAAGAAAGCCATCGCCCATGGATCCGTTGGGTGAGACGGAGACGCGGTCCAGTGCTTTCGTCAATCCCTATTACAAAACCGAAGTCAAACTGCTAAGCCACCGGACATTGATTCAGACAGTTATCCGGGAACTCGAATTGGAGAAGTACTACGTGGCCCTGACCGAGGAACCGTCCGACCCGCAGCCTTCGACCTCCAACGATGGCGCTGTCCAATTGCAGGCGGAAATCGTAGAGTGGTACACCGATCATTTTGAAATAGAGCCTGTCCCTGAAAGCAACCTGGTTCACATCCGCTTCTCCGGTCCAGATCCGGAGATGGCTGCCAAAATCGTCAACACGCATGCTGAAAAGGCCAGCGAGGACACCGTTCAGCTTCATCAAAAGCGGGCCAAGTCGGCCCTTGACTGGCTGAAGGCGCAATTGGAGAGACAAAAAAAAGAGGTGAAAACTGCGCAAGAGAGCGTCAACGCATTCAAGAAGGACAACGATTTGATGATGATGGGAGGGCGTGAAAATATCTTTTCACAGGAATTCGCGGAATTGAACAACGCCCTGATCAAGGCCAGAGCCGATCACATCGCCAGTCAGGCCGCCTATTTGCAGCTTGACCGGACAACCGACGAAAATATAGACACCTTGCTATTTCCGGAAATCTCAGACGACACCGTCATTCAAAATCTGAAAAGCAAACTGTCGGATATCTATTCCAGACGGATCGAAATGGCTTCCAAGTATGGTCCGAAGCACACCAAAATGATTGAACTGAATGCCACCCTCGCTCATGTGAAATCGGAAATCAACGCTGAAATAGCCCGCTTGCGCAGGACGATCAAGGCCCAGGCGGATCGGGCCGCCTCGATAGAAGCACTGGTAACCCGCCAGCTCGAAAAAAAAAAGAAATTGGCGTTATCGATGGGCGAAAAGCTGTCCCAGTATGATGTCCTGCAGCAGCAGGCGGAAAGCTCACGGGAAATATACGATTTCCTTTTGAAGCAGGCTGAGGAGATAAGTCTGGCAAGTGTGATGAGCAGCAGCCATATTCGAGTGATCGATCCTGCTGAAATTCCGACGCGTCCGGACCAGTTTCCGATGATGCTGGTACTTCTGGCTGCCGCGTTCGTGGGCTTGTTCATGGGGACAGGTCTGGCGCTTTTTCTGGAGTACATGGACAATACCGTCAAAACACCGATCGATGTCTCCGTTAGATTGGGTATGACAGTCTTTGGAGTAATTCCTTACGACAAAGCCATAAGAAAAGAAATCGATCAGATAAGCTATCACCAATACTCTCTGAAAGATCAAAAAAAACTTATTGCAGATCCGGTTTCCCGGATAACCAGCCGTCTGTCTGTCAAGATGACACCTTCAGGAGAAAATTGCCAGGGCAGGGTGATTGCCGTCGAAAGCGTGACAATGGGGGAAGGAAAGACGGTGGTGGTTTCGAAAATTGCCGCCAATCTCACCAGCGCCGGTCTCCGCGTCCTGCTCCTGGATTCCGATTTCCAGCGGTCCACATTGACCGCGATGGTCGGCCTTCGCAACGGTGGCGGACTGGAGCGCGCAATCCATCGAATCGAAATGCTGAACATCGGTCGTGGCGAGTTGAAAGATTTCAGTGTGGACGATATCTTCTTTCTGATTCAGCTCAAAAGACTCAGCGGTGAATTGCTCGTCCGCAATGATGATTCAAATTTAAGTGCATTTTTTCTGAACGGTGCCTTGCTGCACATTCAGGACGACAACAATCCGACGGCCAATCGTCTTGGAAGAATGTTGCTGCAAGGCAAATTCATTTCCGAAGATCAGTTGCAAGAAGCGCTGGCGCGGCACAACCGCACCGGTCGACCTCTGGGATACATTCTTGTCAACAGCGGATATGTCAGTCGAGAGAAACTCAGAGGCTCGCTGCGTCTGCAAATGGAAGACCATATTCAGAAACTGTTCAGTTGGAAATCAGGACATTTCCATTTCAGCCCCGGACTCATGCGAACGTATGAAAGTGAACGGATTCTATATGCCGAGGATTTTTCTGAACTGATAGACAACCTCGGGTGGATAGAAGGCAGTAAAATGGTCGAAAACATCATTTTCGAGGATATCGTCGGCACGAAACAGCAAAATCTTTTCGTCCTGCCCGCCAATTCCTCGACCAAGCGGCCGATCGGCCATGTCAACCGGGCTCTGCTCAGAAAACTGCTTGAAATCGTCAAGACCCGTTTCGATGTCGTTCTCATCGACACACCGCCACTGGACGCACAGTTGGGGGTAGAAACTCTTTCTTCTTTTGTCGACGGCATCATCGTAGTGATCAGCGCTGGAAATTTGTCGTACAGAATTATTAATAGCGAACTCGACTCACTGCCGAGAGATAAAATCATCGGCGCTGTGCTGAACAAGGTCAGAACCAAACCAAGTCATTACAATTACTATACGGAAGGCATCCAATAAGCTGTAACATCACTAATGCCCTATATCGCCGACAGTGGTCGTCGATGGGGTTCGGAGAGAAGATATGGTCACGGACAGCATCATCGGTCTGATTGGCAACACCCCCCTGATTCGATTGAATGGCGAAAACATTTTCGCCAAGGCTGAATTTCTCAATCCGGGCGGCAGCATCAAAGACCGCGTGGCAATGGCCATGATCGAAGGCGCTGAACGCGACGGCCGATTGAAAAAAGATTCGATCGTAACCGAGCCCACCTCGGGGAATACCGGCATTGGTCTCGCCCTGATAGGTTGTTTGAAGGGTTACGCCGTGCGCATTGTCATGCCGGAAAACATGAGTGAGGAGCGCAAAAAACTGATTCAAGCCCTGGGGGCTGAACTGGTGCTTACACCTGCTGAGGATAGCATAGAAGGAGCTATCAGGCTGGTACGCAGGATGGCATCTGAAGACACGCGGATTTTCGTGCCTCAACAGTTCGAAAACCCGGATAATCCTCTCATTCATTACCAGACCACGGCACAGGAGCTCTGGTCTCAAATGAATGGCGAAATCCATGGTTTTGTATCCGGTGTCGGCAGCGGAGGAACTCTTCAAGGCATCGGAAAGTTTCTCAAAGAACACAAGAAGCACGTTTGGGTGGTGGCGGTCGAACCCAAGAACGCGTCCGCACTTTTAGGTCATCAGCCGGGATTGCATAGCATTCAAGGCATCGGAGATGGATTCGTGCCGGACGTGTTGGATCGATCCTTGATTGACGATGTTATTGAAGTCAGTGATGATGATGCTTTGGAAACAACTCGGCAATTGTGGCGCGTACATGGATTGCTGGTTGGCATTTCCTCAGGCGCGAATATCTGGGCAGCCCGGCAGCTATCCCTCAAACGAAAAGGCCGCATAGCCACCGTTTTGCCTGATCGCGCCGAACGCTATTTTACTACGTCACTGTGGTGACCCTCGGTCGGAGTAGGGTATGAATCGTAGCCCATTTTCCACGGTTTTAGTCCGTACGGCGTACACAGAAAAAGCCGGCTAATCCTTTAAACCAACATTCCGCGGATTGCCTAACGGCCGTCCTGAGGATAAAAGGATACAAGATCCTGAAAACCCCACTTCTCCTGACGATGTGACGTCATCCGACTGCCGCTTCCGTAATTCCCTTCGAAAAACATTGCTTCAACGATTCTTTCTCGGGTGAACACATGTACTTCACCAGGCGGAGCTATACGCTTTTACAAAAAAAGATGCCGATGTTGCCCAAAGAACAGTCAACAGCTTGGCTTGCCATGATAGTAAGTTTGCTTTCACGTGACTTGAGGACTCTGATCATTTCGATCAGTGCACTCGCCCTCATCAGCGCATCGTTCTACGAGTTGTACCGGATGTCGGTGGTAAATCCCTACTTTGCTCACGCGTTTTTCGTCCCTTGGGCCAGCCTGTACGCCCTTTGGGCATACCGACAGCGGATTTTCGTTAACACCTGTTTTTCTCCTCTTGAAGGTGCTCTCTTTTTAAGCTTGGGTATTTTTTTGGCTTATCTTGCAGGTCATTATAAATCCAGTTTAGCCTCCCCCGATTATTTCTGTCTTTTATTGTTGTCCAAAATAATTGCCATTATGGGAATTTTTGTCGCAAACTGGGGCAGGCGGGCCTTTAGAAACGCAATTTTTCCACTGTTTTTCCTTTTGTTCATGGTGCCTATACCCTCATTTTTGTTTGATCCACTCGTCCATTTTCTCACATCGAAATCCGCCACAGTGCTCGCGTGGGTATTCGAAATCGCAGGGATACCTTTCGTCAGAGAAGGGTTCGTGTTTCAACTTCCAGTTGTCGATATCGAAATCGTTCACGATTGCAGTGGGATTCGCTCCGCACTGGGACTCACCATGGTGAGCGTCTTTGCAGGAAATCTGTTTCTTAAATCCAACTGGCACCGGTTGGTGCTGGTGGCGGTGACCGTGGCGGTGTCGATCATCAAAAATGGACTGCGGATCGCCACGATCGCTCTTGTAGCCAATTATGTAAACGAGGATTGGGTGGCGAACCATGAGCAAAGCGGGAAGCCTTTCCTGGTTCTGGCGCTGCTGTTTATCTTTCTCGCCCTGTGGCTTCTCAGGCTCAGCGAAACAAGATGGCTGCCGCACCATATCAAAGAGGTTTAAAAGGGGGTGGGAACCGGCAAAGAGCAAAAAATTGACTCAACGCTTTATCTTCACGTATGGCAAACCACCTCGTGATGGTGGTGCCGGAATCAGGAGGTGTGAAATGGGCAGGTCATTGCCTAAAATTATACAATGCCTGTTGCTGTCTGTATCCTTGTTGATTTCACCTGCAATCGCTTATTTTCAACTCAGTGATGTTGCTTACGCAGACAAACCCGCATGGGTTATCGAAAAGAAAATCAACATAGAAAAGAAGCCGGTTAAAAGCCCCAAAAAAAATCCCAAAAAAGCACCTGAGCCAGCCGTGTGGCTGCTAGCCGCATCGGGGCTTGCCATTCTATCCTTTGTCCACTTTAAAAACAAAAAAAAACAATAATCCCCCATTTTCTATCTGCATGAGTTCTGAATTGTCCGGGTCATTCCGTGAATACAAAGGAATGGCCCGACAACAAGAGGCAAATGTGACCCACCAAAGGTCTCCTTTAAAGGACAATTTCGTGTACTTGTCCGAGTATCTTTTAAAATTGTGGCACCACAAAACTTTTTCAGGAGTCGTTTTTGTTGCCGTGGTTGTCATCATAGTGGTCGCCGACAGCCTGGTCGAGCCGGTGTACAGAGCCACCGCGCAGGTGGAGATAAAAATGGAACCGTCCCTCCTCGACCCGTTGGGCGTCGGTCCGGAGGGAGGTATCGCCAAGACAGCATATTTCAAAACACAACTCAACCTGCTGCTGAATCGTTCTCTGGTCCATGAGGTTGTCGAACAACTGGATCTGGTCGCGCTTTTCAGGACCAGGTCAAGCATGGATGAGCGGTATCGCTTGATCATCCGGGAGAGTGAAAACAGCAATCTAAGCGAGGGGGCCATCCTTGACAGGATCACCGAGTGGTATGTCGACCACCTTGTGGTTGCGCCGGTGGCTGAGACCAATCTGGTAAACATCAGTTTTCTATCCTTCGACCCTGATCTGGCTACATGTATCGTCAATGCGCATGTTCAGGCAGCCATCGACCGCGGTATCCGACATCAGGACGAAAAGCGTCACGAAGCCTTCGACTGGTTCGCCCGGCAGGTTGACCATTTCAAGATGCGGCTGGAAGCGTCACAGAGAGAAATTCATGCCTTTTTGAAAGAAGCGGAAATGTTTTCGGTGGAAAGAATCGAAGAGAGGACGCTGCAGGAGATCAGCCGGTTTACGGCGGCCTTGAATCGTCTTCAGCACGACAGGATCGAGCAAGAGTCCATTTACCATCAGATCCGATCGCTTGCCGGCAAGCCGCAAGCGATCGCGAACGTTGCCGAAATAGCCGACGACCCTACGATCAAGGATCTCAGACTGCGCTACGACACTCTCAAAAAGCGGGTTGTCCGGATAAGTTCCAAGTATGGCGTCAGGCACCCGGTTTCCCAGGCCGCCGACAGCGAAAAGGAGGCCGTCGTCGCACAGCTCGAATCAGAAATTGAACGCAAATCGCAAGCCATTGCCCAGCACCTCGACCGGCTGGCCATGATAAGGCAGGAGATTCTGAAGGCGTTAAGAAAAAGCGAAGCGGCGCTGTCGGAGGTCAATGCCCGCAAAGTCGAATACGAAATTTTAAAAAGCCGTGTAAAAGTGCACTCGGACATTTATGATTTTCTGGTGAAAAACACCAATCTGATTATACTGGCGGGTACGTTTCGCATAAGCAATATTCAAGTTGTCTCCCTGGCCAGTACACCTTCGACAGCGTACAGGCTTGGACCCGGTCTCAGTTTTTTGCTATCGCTGTTTATCGGCGGTTTCGCAAGCGTATGGCTTACCCTGGTGCTCGATCATGTCCGTGACACCATAAATATGCCGGAAGATATTCCGTTAAAGCTGGGGTTGCCCGCACTAGGACAGATCGATCGCGACATCCGAAAAGGCAGAAAGACTTCTGCCCAACGGAAGAGCGTCAGTAATGACGATTTTTATCCACGCATCAGAAACCCGATCCCACCGTCCCTGTACATCCCGGACAAACCGGGCAGTGGCCGGGTTGTTGCCCTGCAGTGCGCTGACGGAAGCGCCGCAAATGCGTTGCTGGCCCATCCGATCGCCGCCAGCATGGCGCGGACCGGCTTGAATGTCCTTTTGATCGATTGCCGCTTCCACCCTCTGTCCGAACCTGCCGGGTCGATGTATTCCAACAGTTCGGGCTTGCTGCAGGCTATGCGCACCATAGCGACCATGGGGATCAAATCCGGCAGTTTGGATGCGATGTCGACCGGTGATCTGCTTTTCATCATCCAGCAAAAAAAAGCGACCGGGAAGTTGTTTGTCAGTGGCGACAGCGGCCACTCCATGACGCTCTTATTCGAAGAAGGAAAACTCATTCATCTGCAGAATGACACGGCGACAGCCTTTCGTCTGGGGACGCTTCTGCTGCGCAAAAATCTTATCTCCTCCGAGATGTTGACTGAAGCCCTCGCGCGGTCGAAGGCCGGGAGGCAACGATTGGGCTACTGTCTGGTGAATGGCGGTTATACGACCCAAAAAGACCTGCGGTCCGTTTTTGCGGATCAAATCGAATCCAGTATCGAAATGCTTTTTTCGATAGAGTCGGGTCGATTTGAATTCTTGCATGGTGCCGTTGAATCGGACGGCCGAACCATACCAATGGACGACCTGTACGATGGGATCGTTGATACGCACCGTCAATTTCATGCCAGCCGGATCATAAAAAAAGAGCTCCATTCAAAAATCGTCGTCAGCGCGATCGATCATTTGTGGCTCATGCGGGCGGAGTCCGCTGCCGATGGGAGCGATCACCTGCAAGATTATTTGAATACAACCATATCGCAACGATTTTTGGATCACCTGCGCCGCAGTTACGATGTCATTGTGTTGAACTCCATTCCATTAACCGCCGACGCAGGTGGGGATATGATCTCTGGTTTGGCTGACGCTATCGCAGTGGTTGTCATGGCCAAGCACCGCTCAGCGAAGGTATTGCGTGCGGCTGTGACGATGCTTCCGCAAGATAAAATCATCGGTGTGATCCTCAATCACCCCCAAAATCGATTATCACAGTTCCGCTTTTAATCCACCGCTCACTGGTAAGTGCCGCAACAGCCCCTAAGGGGAATGTCAGAACAGGCGCCGCGCCAAGGAGCGTACATCGTCCGAACAACAGGTTGAATGCGATGTCTTCTAATCGAGAAAAAGTTCTGGTGACTGGTGCATCCGGATTTATCGGAAGCCATTTGACCGAATCTCTGGTCGAGGCGGGCTATCCCGTGCGTGCCATGGTGCACTACAACTTTCGCGGAGATTGGGGGTGGCTTGAAGCGCTTCCCAGGCACATTCTGAACACCGTTGAAATTGTCCTGTCCGACATCCGGGACCCATTTGCGGTCCAAAACGCTGTTCAAGGATGCAAAATCGTATACCATCTGGCAGCGCTCGTCTCGATCCCCTACTCCTACAAGGCGCCAGCCTCGTTTGTGGCAACCAACATCATTGGGACGCTAAACATTCTGCAAGCATGTCTGGCGGCTGATGTGCATCGCCTGGTCCACACATCGACATCCGAAACATACGGCACGGCGCAGTATGTGCCGATCGACGAATCACACCCCATGGTGGCCCAGTCACCGTATGCAGCTACCAAAATCGGCGCCGACAAGCTGGTCGAATCGTATTATCACACCTTCAGCTTGCCGGCTTGCACAATCAGGCCCTTCAATACATACGGCCCTCGCCAATCCGCGCGCGCCGTCATCCCAACCATTATAAGCCAAATCCTGTCCGGAAACGACACGATCGAGTTGGGGGCACTGACGCCGGTCAGGGATCTCACCTATGTCAAAGACACCGTCGCCGGTTTCATCGCGGTCGGTGAGTCCGAAACCGGCGCCGGACGGGTGATCAACGTTGGTAATGGGAAAGGTATTGCGGTCGGTCAACTCGCACAACTGTTGATAGAGATCTGCGGAAAGCCCGTCAGCATAAAACAATCGGAGAAACGTGTCCGCCCAACCGACAGTGAAGTGTTTGAGCTCATATGCAACAATACGAGAGCCCAGTCAACGCTCCATTGGAAGCCGCTCTATTCGTTAAAAAGCGGACTCGAGGAAACGGTGGCATGGTACCGGTCGAATTTTGAAAAATACAAGCCTCATATCTACAATATCTGACAGCGCTATCCGCCTTTGCGCTACTTGGCGTGCACAGCGGTACTGTAGCGTCCATCTAAATTTTAAGCACTTAAGGAGATCATTTTGAAAGCAGTCATTCAAGCCGGTGGCAAAGGAACTCGTCTGCACCCATATACATTGGCACTTCCAAAACCCCTGATGCCTGTGGGGGATCAGCCCGTTTTAATGATTCTGCTTAAATGGCTGCGCAAATGGGGGGTCAAAAACGCTTATATCACCACCGGGTATCTGGGAGATTTGATCCAGATCCTGTGTGAAAGCATCAACCATTCGGATATGGAGATCAGCTACAGCAAAGAGCCCGAACCGCTTGGGACGGTAGGCGCTCTACGCCTGCTGGACACTGTGCTCACCGATACATTCTTTACCGTCAACGGCGATGTGATATGCGACATGGATTTGAACGCCTTTTACGCCTTTCACAAGCACCGGCGATCCACATTGACCGTTGCGGTCACACGGACGGTTCAGAAAATCGATTACGGCGTATTTGACTGCTGTAACGATATGGTTACGCATTTTCGGGAAAAGCCGAAAATGAATTTCACCGTCAGTATGGGGGTATATTGCATGGAACCGGAAATACTGAAGTACATTCCGGATGGCATGCCGTTCGGGTTCGACGACCTCGTACATGAGCTTTTGCGCCAGAATACCCCGATCTATCTCTACCCGCACGATGGCTTCTGGCTCGATATAGGCCGGGAAGCAGATTATAAACTCGCTCAAGAAATTTTTTTGAAAGAGTATAAATCTTCAATATTAGGATGTTAAATGAAACTTTCACTATCAGATCCGGTATTGGGCATCGATGAAAAAAAAGCACTGTGCGCCGTTATCGACAGCCAGTGGATCACCATGGGGGATCGGGTGGCATCTTTCGAAAACGCCTTCGCGCACGCGCACGGCGCCGAAGCCGCGGTGGCCGTAAGTTCATGCACGGCCGCGCTTCACTTGGGCCTGCTTGCGCTCGGCATCACGGCCGGCGATGAGGTGCTGGTGCCTTCCCTGAGCTTCGTCGCCACTGCCAATGCGGTTGTTTACGTGGGAGCAAAACCCGTATTCGTCGATATCGTCGAAGAGGATTGCCCCCACCTTTCGCTTTCCGACGCGGAAGCCAAATGCACGCGCCAAACCAAAGCGGTCATCGTGATGCATTATGGGGGCTATCAGGTCGATCTGGCCGAGTGGCGGACCTTTGCCGACCAGCGGGGGCTGGCCCTAATCGAAGACGCCGCTCACGCGCCCGCCATTGGAGACGTCGGCCGCATCGCCGATGTTTCGGCATTCAGTTTCTTTTCTAATAAAAACATGACGACCGCCGAAGGCGGCATGGTGATCGCCCGCAATCCGGCACTGCTCGAAACCATTCGCAGCATGCGGTCGCATGGCATGACTACCCTGACATTGGACCGTCATCGCGGGCATGCCTACTCCTATGATGTCACCATGCTGGGATTCAACTATCGCATGGATGAGTTGCGCGCCGCTATAGGCTTTACGCAGCTCCGGAAACTCAAGACGTGGAACATTGCCCGTTGCGCATCTTCGCGGCATTACCGGAATGTGATCGCCGATTATCTGCCGCAATGCACCGTACCCTTTTCGCGCACCCACACCACAGCGGCCCATCTCATGCCGGTAGTGCTTCCGGAAAACACAAAGCGCGATCGTGTAATGGCGACGATGCGTGAAAATGGCGTGCAGACAAGCATACATTACCCGCCGATTCATCGATTCACATATTACCGGGGGATGTTTCCGGACCTTTTTTTGCCCAGGACGGAGTCCTTTTCGAACAGAGTGCTGTCGCTGCCGTTGCATCCAATGCTTAAAAAAGAACATATCGAGTATATCGTGGGATCACTTGCGAAGGCGATCGAAAATGCATAAGAGAATAAAACGCGGCATCGATATTTTGCTGTCCCTAACCGGCCTGCTCATTGCCGGTCCCTTCATGGCGGTGATCGCCCTGCTGATTTGGATCGATTCACCCGGCCCCATTCTATTCGCCCAGGAACGCCTGGGGCTGCACGGTACCAGATTCAGGATCCTCAAATTCCGCAAATTTCCGCCGAACTGGAAAAATGAGGGGCCTGGCGTGACCACCAGGAAAGACCCGCGGATGACAACCGTCGGAGCGGTCTTGGAAAGAACCAAGCTCGATGAACTCCCCCAGTTGTGGAACATCCTGAAAGGCGAAATGACCTTTGTCGGTCCGCGGCCGGAAAGTTTGCGCTTTGCCGATCTTTTCACCGGTGAGTATGCTCAGATACTAGACTATGTTCCGGGCATTTTCGGACCCAATCAGGTTTTGTGCAGAAATGAATGCGAGTGCTATATCGCCGAGGAAGACCCCGATATCTATTACAGAGAGGTTCTTTTTCCGGCCAAAGCGCAACGGGATCTGCACTATTTCAAAAGCGCGGGTCTCTGGAACGATATGTACTTAATGGTCGAGGGTGTCCTGGTGACAATCTTCGGGACCGTGAACTGGACCAATATCTTTCAGAAGGACCTGAAAATATGGGCGCTTGACTATTTCCTGGTCGTGGCCGCATGGATCTCGGTCTGCCTTGTCAGATTTGCAGGTCTGCCGAATAGCGCAAATCTGCTTGTCATGTTGAGCGGCCTCAAAATCATTCCTCCCTTGATGCTCGCGGGCCTGATTATCGGGGGCTGCTATAAGTGTCCCTTCAAATTTTTTTCCATCCAGAACACCTTCAAATTGGCCAAAGTGGTGCTGATAACATGGCTGCTGATATTTATCCTCATGCTCTATCAATTCAGAAATATCTCTCTGCTTCTATTACCAATGATGTGGCTATCGTTGTTGATGCTGCTCATGGTTCCACGGAGCCTGGCGCGCTTACATTGGGAAAAGGCCCTTGCCCAACGATCGGGCTTTAAAAGCAAAGAGACACTTTTGTACGGCGCCGGAAGAACAGGTGTCATTCTTGCCGGCTGCTTCGGTAAAAAGAAATTCACCGGCTTCGTCGATGACAACCCGAGCTTCAGCGGACTCGAAATCAGGGGACTGCAAGTCTTTGGCATGGAAAGCGACATTGCAACCATTTACAAAGTGCATCCGTTTTCGGAAATATGGATGACCTTCCGTCCCTCGGAGGCGAAGCGCGTGAGAATGGAGGAATTGTGCGGGAAATTGGGCATCAGTCTGCTGGTTCTTTCGGATTACGAGCCATTCACAACCCTTGAAGTGATCTCGCACGCTACCATGGGATTCGAGGCCGACGCGACGGGGACGAGCGCCCCTACGCCGCGCACACCATAATGCCTGCAGGATAGAAGGTTTCCTCTTTTTTGGCGGCTGCGCCGCCGTCGGATCGATCCAACGAAATGAACAACGCTTTTCCGCTATCGGAATGTTTGGATGACGCAGGTCGTTCTTGCGGTCTCGGCTCCTGTGACGAAGGCCGGCCGCCAAGGACCGTTCCGGCAGTTTCGCCGCGTCCGATTGCCATCTTTTTGCCCACGCTCAACGGGGGCGGCGCCGAGCGAATGATGCTCAATCTGGCGCAGGAACTCGCCGCGCGCGGCTTCCGCATCGATCTGGTGGTTGCCAGGGCCCGGGGGCAACTGCTCGCCGATGTGCCGAAGAGTGTGACTTTTGTCGATCTCGGGGCGGTCAGGATACTTACAAGCCTTTGGGGGCTGCGCAACTATATGCGCCGGAGTCGGCCGGTGGCCTTGCTTTCGGTTCTGCACGCCAATATTATCGCCATCTGTGCAAAGATGGTTGCTGGCACGCCAACGCGCATCATTGTCAGTGAACGCAATACCCTCAAAACGCTGGCGCGAAACACGCCGGATCTTCGCTTCAAAGTGATGCCCTGGTTGGCCAGGTGCTTTTATCCAAAGGCGGATGGCATTGTGGCGGTCTCCGCGGGCGTTGCCTCTGACCTCGCCGAGGCTACCGGCATATCGTACAAGCGCATACAGGTGATTTGCAATCCTGTCATCACCGGGCGACTGCGTGAAAAAGCCCAGGATCGCGTCGGTCATCCCTGGTTTGCCGATAATCGCATGCCCGTTATACTCTCGGTGGGCAGTCTGACGGCTCAAAAAGATTTTGCAACCCTCATTCAGGCTTTTTGCTTTGTGCGACAGAATTTTCAGGCACGACTGGTGATTCTGGGAGAGGGCGACCAGCGGTCTGCTTTAGAGGCGCTCATAAAAGATCTTGGGATCGAATCGGATGTAGACCTCCCGGGCTTCGTGCCCAACCCGTATCCATATATGATTCGTGCCTCGGTATTCGTTTTAAGCTCGCGTTGGGAGGGGTTGCCTGGCGCTCTGATAGAAGCGCTTTATTGCGGCAAGCCCGTCATCGCCACCGACTGCCCGAGCGGGCCGCGCGATATCCTTGGACACGGCAAGTACGGCAAACTTGTGCCTGTGGGGTCGGCGGGGGAGATGGCTCAGGCGATCGAAACCGCCCTGGCAGGCAAATTGCCGCCTCCGCCGCCGCAAAGCTGGCATCCGTTCCTGCCGGAAAAAATCGTGAACAGCTACCTGCGGGTATTGTTGGGAGGGTGACATGCGGAAGGTGGCCTTTCTGTTCGCGCTGATGCTGATTTTTTCGATTCCCTTGGAAAACAGCATCGCTTTGCCCGGGATCGGCACGTTGACGAAAATCATTGGCGTGTTAACCGCCGCCGCATGGCTGCTGGCCGTACTGGCGGATGGTGGGCTGCGCAGACCCCATCCACTACACTTCTGGGCATTGGCTTTCCTTGTCTGGAATGTTGCCGGCGCATTCTGGAGCATCAACCTCGACATGACGCTCGTCCGGATCAAGACATATACCCAGATGGTGGCGATGACCTTGATTTTATGGGATCTCATAACGACCAAAAAAGAACTGAACGCGTCCATGCAAGCATACATCCTCGGCGCCGGCGCAGCTCTGGGTACTTTGCTCTTCAATTATGCCAACGGCCGGTCATTGGAGCAAGGACGCTATTCTGCCACTGGTTTCAATCCCAATGATTTCAGCCTCATTATAGCGCTGGCCATCCCACTGGCCTTCAGTCTGGCAAGCAGCAAAAAAAATTCCAAAGTGTTTCAAGGGATCAATTACGCTTTCATACCACTGGCATTCTTTGCCATATTTCTGACAGCTTCACGGGGGTCTTTTGTGGCCGTTATGCCCGCGATCGTGTTTATTGCCATATCCGTCCAGAGAATCGGGCCAATGATGCGGTTTCCCATTTTGTTCATCTTGCTTTCTGCGATTGTTGCCGCGTTTACTCTTCTACCGGAAGCGAATATCCAGAGATTGACGAGTGTTTTGACGTCTATCCAGTCAGGGGAGTTTGGCGGCCGCGGCATCATCTGGCAGGAATCCGTGTCGGTTTTTAAAAAATTCCCGCTGGCGGGCGTTGGCAGCGGGACCCTTCCATCGGTTCACAATGTTTTCTTATCGATCGTGACCGAAACAGGACTGATCGGGTTTTCCATTTTTGCGGTCTTGTTGATCGTTGTTTTCCATAAGGCCATCCAACAGCCGAAATGGACCGCTTTATTGTGGATTTCGGTTCTGATGATATGGACCATCGGGGCATTTATTCACACCTGGGAAAACAGAAAGCCGACATGGCTGATGTTTTCATTCATCATCATCAGTTCAAGTATTTTTAAAGAAGCCGAACCGGCGCTGGCCAGACCCGCATGCTGGCCTATCCACGCTCATGTCACGCAGGCGAAAAGCTGAGGCCTTCTTGTTATCCATCGCATTAACCATGCACCGCATAGTTGCATCATGAAACATTCGAACGCCGCAGCTTCCGCAAAAACGCTGCTTATCGTGGGCCCTCAGCCGCCGCCGACAGGGGGGGGGACGGCAAGCGTGCATCTGCTGGTCCAGGAGCTTTCGAGGTATCCCGCCATTCAAACTGTCTGCATCAACAGCTCACCGCGGGAAGAGTGCAGGACAGGCGGTTCTGATCTTCTTTCATCATTGCAGCGCTCGCTCCTCATCACGGTCCAGTATTACCGAAAATTCAGTCGAAGCGACGCCGTTTTACTCTTCGCAACAGGCTCATTCCTGTTTACCTTGGGATGCCTGCTGATTCTGCTGGCCAGATCCCGGAAAATACCAATATATATAAAACCGTTGGGCGGCGATTTGACACTGTATCTCAAGGCACGCCCCAAAACCCTGCAACGTTGGATGGTACGCGTACTGAGTACCGCAAACGGGGTTTTGGTCCAAACCAGGCAGCTTCAGCGAGAACTGTGCACACTCGGTTGCACCAGTACTTATTACATTCCAGGGTATCGAAAACCGATTCATGCGGCTCCTGCTGGAAAAAGGCGGAATGGTAAATTTCGTCTTCTTTTTTTATCGCAGATTGTCCATGAAAAAGGTCCTCTATTGCTGCTGGAAGCTTTAAAATCCCTTTTTCTGCAAGGCGTCCGGGATGTGTCCTGTGATTTTTACGGTCCCATCATGAAAGGGTTCCGCAATGATTTTTTTTGCCATCTGGCTACCACACCGGGGGCGCGGTATCGCGGCATAGCGGAGGTAGGGACTGCTACCAACCTGATGAAGCAGTACGATGCATTGGCCCTGCCGACCTTCTTCAAAGGCGAAGGACACCCGGGAGTGATCATCGAGGCAATGCATGCCGGCATTCCTGTGATCAGCACTTTTTATCGTGCTATTCCCGAATTGATCAAAGACGGACATAACGGATTCCTGGTGCCGACCGGCGACAGTCAAGCCCTCGCATCCGCCATTCAAAAGTTATCGTCGAATCCCGCGCTGCGGCAAAAAATGGGTGCTGCCAATAATCTCAGAGGCAGGGAGTTTTGCTGCGAACAGGTGATACCTATAATGCTTCGGATTATATTCTCGGAAGAAAGAGAGCCATTCGCCCTTGTATCTTCCTTCGAGTAGATGTCGTGTATCTTGAAAAAGGACAACGTTTATGAAAGTGGCGATCAATTGCATTCATTTCCCACCCGAAATCGGGGGGGCCGTCCATCTTGTCTTCGAACTGGCGCAAAGTTTGTCGATCCGCGGGCACGACGTCAATGTCATCACAGGTTATCCGCATTACAACATGCAGGATGTACCGCCAAAGTATCGCAAAGGATTCTGGGTCAAAGAGCAGATGAACGGGCTGGATGTTTTTCGGGTTCGGATCCCTCAATTACCGCGCGGCAGCAAAATCGTGCGGGGCTTCCAGCACTTCATTTACGGTTTTTGGCTTGGTATTGTTTCTCTTTTTTTTAAACGCACAGATGTAATTCTGGGATATTCACCGCCTCTGCCGCTTCCGTGGCTGCTCTGTTCGATCGGAAAAATTCGTCGCGTACCGGTCGTGATCAGCATCCAAGATCTTTTCCCGCGTGAAGCTGTCGAACTCGGCATCTTGACGAACCCCCTGCTGATAAGAATCTTCGAAGCGATGGAATCTCAGATGCACCGTTTGGCGGATGCCATAACGGTGCACTCTCCGGGAAACAAAGATCATGTCATCTGCCACGGCGGCCAGAGCGCACGCGTCAATATTCTTTACAACTGGGTTGACACCGAACTCATCCAACCCCGGCAGAAGAACAACGGTTTCGCCCTTGAGAACGGATTGCTGGACAAGTTCGTTGTTTCATATGCCGGCACCATGGGCTGGGCACAGGACATGGACACGATCGTCAACAGTGCGGCACTGCTTGACAATGAGCCAGACATTCTCTTTCTGCTCGTGGGCGACGGCGTCGAAAAAGAAAAAGCACAGAAAAAAAGTGAACATCTCAAACTCAAAAACATTTTGTGGATGCCGATGCAGCCATGGTCAGTCTATCCTGAACTTTTAGCGTCATCAGATGCATCGCTGATCAATCTTCATCCGCAATTGCGGACGCCGGTGGTTCCTTCCAAACTGTTGAGCATCATGGCCGCCGCTCGTCCGGTAGTGGCCAGCCTGCCGAAAGAAAGCGATGCCCGGCACATTGTGAGCGAAGCAAACTGCGGCATATGTGTCGACGCCGGAAACGCGGAAGCCCTGGCTGACGCCATCCGCGGTCTGGCCTCGGACCGCGACCTGGCTGCGCAAATGGGGCGGCGGGGCAGGGCGTATGCCGAAGCCTTTTTTTCACGGGAGGCCTGCACGGGAAAGATGGAAACGATTTTAAAAAACGCAGGAGGAGACAAATGATGGTGGATATTCTCGATTATTACAAGGGGCGAACCGTTCTGGTCACGGGTGGCGCCGGCGCAATTGGCAGCAACTTATGTGCCTCTCTGGCGGATGTCGGAGCGCAGGTCGTCATCCTGGACGATCTGTCTTCCGCCGAGCGCTGGAATGTGCCCTCCGTGCAAAACGTCTTGTTTGTCGAAGGAGACATCGTGGATGAAGTAAAAATCAAACGCGTCTTTTTTGAGCGCCCCTCTGTGGTGTATCATCTGGCGGCTTTCTTTGCGAACCAGAACAGCGTCGATTATCCGGAAAAGGATCTGGCCGTCAATGGACTGGGGACCCTGCGTCTGCTGGAATATTCTGTATTCACGGGCGTGGAACGCTTCATCTACGCCTCTTCAGGGTGTTCAATCTACGGCAGCAGTGCTCCTTTGCCGTTGAAAGAGGACTTTACCTCCCTGAACCTGAGCACTCCCTATCAGATCACCAAGATGCTAGGCGAACTGTACTGCAACTTCTTCTACAACCATTATGGAATGGAAGTGGTCAAACCCCGTTTTTTCAACTCTTACGGACCCGGAGAAGTCCCCGGACAATACCGCAACGTCATCCCCAATTTTATTTACTGGGCCATGAAGGGACAACCATTGCCGATCACCGGATCCGGGGAAGAGACACGTGATTTTACATATGTGGCTGATATTGTCGACGGGCTGATGAGGGCCGGATGCTTGCCGGATCTGGGAGGCAGGGAGTTCAACCTGGCGTCGGCCGTTGAAACACGCATCATCGACCTGGCCAACATGATCAATGCAGCGACCGGCAATACCGCGGGCATCAAGTTCACGAACCGCCGCAAGTGGGACACCAAAGACCGTCTGCTGGCCTCCATTGACCGTGCTCGCGAATTGATTGGATACTATCCAGCCACGTCCTTCGAAGAAGGCATCAGTCGCACCATACAGTGGTTTCGGGAGAATTGGGAGCGCATCGAAAAAGCGGCCCGTTTCGGCCCGGGAGTCTCTTCCGCAGTCAGGGAAATAGCAAAGGCGGATTGATGAAGCGCATTGTGACCGTTTTCGGAACGCGGCCGGAAGCCATCAAGCTGGCGCCGGTGATCATCGAACTGCAGCGGCATGTGGAGCGCATGGAAAATCTGGTCTGCGTGACCGCTCAGCACCGTGAAATGCTGGATCAGGTGCTTGACTGGTTTCAGATCAAGCCGCATATCGACCTTGATCTGATGAAACCCGACCAGGGACTGCCCGAATTTGTCAGCGATGCCCTTCTTGCCGTTCACAAGATGCTGCGCGAGTTGAAACCCGACCTTGTCCTGGTGCAAGGCGACACAGCCACCGTCATGGTGACCGCGTTGGCCGCTTTCTACCTTCATATTCCCGTCGGCCATGTCGAAGCCGGTTTGCGGACCAGGGAGTTGTACGATCCTTTTCCGGAAGAAATCAACCGCCGGATGGCCGGTGTGCTCTCGACCTATCACTTTGCACCTACCGCAAGAGCGGCCGCGGCTTTGCGAGCGGAAAAGATCCCCGAGCAGAACATTTTTTTCACCGGGAACACAGTCGTCGATGCGCTGTTGATGACCGTCAATCGTCCTTTGGCGTCCAGACTGGACGTTGCCGAGGATGGGCATCGCCGCATTATTTTAGTTACGGCCCATCGGCGCGAAAGTTTCGGCGCTCCCTTCGAATCGCTCTGTCTGGCATTGAACGACATTGCCGAGCGCAACCACGACGTGCAGATCGTCTATCCGGTACACCTCAATCCCAACGTCCGCGACCCCGTCTTTCGCCTGCTCGGCGGGCACGAGCGGATCAGCCTGATCAACCCATTGCGCTATGAACAGTTCGCCCACCTGATGTCCCGCGCGTATCTCATTCTGACCGATTCCGGCGGCATCCAGGAAGAGGCGCCCGTTTTGGGAAAACCGACCCTGGTCATGCGGGCCACCACTGAACGTCCGGAGGCGATTGAGGCCGGCACCGCCCGCCTGGTGGGAACGGACCGGGGCCGGATCGTGGCGGAGACGGAAAGGCTGCTGTCCGATGCCAGCGCATACAGCAGGATGGCCTGCGCCGGCAGTCCGTTCGGGGACGGTCACGCGGCCGAAAGAATCGTCAACGCCCTTTTGGGGCGTCTGTAAACGGATACGGGATAAGCAGAATGAATGCCGACATTTTCGCAGAATGGCTGAGTCGCCAGGGGTATAAAGTTATCCGCACCCGGAGCAGCTACTGGTATGAGGCCAGTGTGCACGTCTACCAGGCGTTTCCTTACCACTGGACCATTACGCCCGCGCCGCCGGAGTTGCTCGTTCTGTTCCGCGACCATCTTGCCCTGGCCCTTCGTTATTCGACGCCGCTCGATCAACCCGAAGGCTGCATCAGCTACCATGTCATTTACGACCGGCAGGACTACTCTCTGGCGTGCCTGGACAGACGTTCTCGCCAGAACATCAATAAAGGGTTGAAAAACTGTACGGTCGCGCCCTTGCCGTTTGACCGGCTGGCACGTGAAGGCTGGCTGCTTGAATCGGACACCCATCTGCGGCAGGCCCGCTACGTCGCGGACTTGCATGCCAAATGGCACGGGAAGTGTTCGGCACTGGCGGATCTACCCGGTTTTGAAGCGTGGGGGGCATTCGTGGGCGGTCGTTTGGCCGCCTCTTTGCTGACATTCACAATGGGCGACTGCTGCGAAATGATATTTCAGCACTGCCATCGGGACTATCTGAAAGACCGGGTCAACAATGCCCTGACGTTCGAGGTCACGCGCACAATGATCACGCGTCCGAACATCCGTACGATTTTTTATGCCCTGCATTCACTGGACGCTCCGGAGAGTGTGGATGAATTCAAGTTCCGCATGGGCTTTTACGCCAAGCCCGTTCGCCAGCGGGTTCTGTTCAACCCTATCGTAGCTCCCCTGGCCAACGGCCTGCTTCATCAAATCTTTATACTGCTGCTCAGACGCAAGGCCGGCAGCAACTTTCTTGCCAAAGCCGAAGGTATGCTTCGGTTTTATCAACAGGGCAAACGGACGCTTTCGCATCAGCAGTGGCCACGGTGTCTCGATGCCGGCCAGAATGACACCCTGCCGCATCACAGACGGAGAAGACGATAAATGATGCCTTCAAAGACCCGAACCGAATGTCAGTGGTCGCAATGCCAAATAGCCAATCTGGGGCGACTCGATTGCGCTTTGGCAAAAACGCCAAAATCAATGCTCGTGCGGCGGATCAAGCTGATGATCCGAAGACGGTTAACCCCGGACAAAGAGCGTGCGTTCAAAAAGTACACCGATGCGCTGGTGAACCGGGCTGTTCGGTTCAAGGGCGGAAAAGCGGCCTCCCTCCCACCCCGGGCATCGCTATCAGCACCACTGTGCGAAGGGGACCTGGTCAGGGTGCGGTCCGCCGAGGAAATAGAGGCCACCTTGAACCACTGGCGTCAGTGCAAGGGCCTGACGTTCATGCCGGAAATGAAGGAGCACTGTGGAACCATCCATCGCGTGCATAAAAGCATGCGCCGGTTTGTCGATGAACGCGACCTGCGCGTGAAGAGTTGCCGCGGCATTATCCTGCTCCAGGACGTCATGTGCAAAGGGACCGCTGAATTCGGCAGCTGCGATCGATCCTGTTTTTGCTTCTGGAGAGAAGAGTGGTTGGAGAAAATCACCGATTGAAAAGACCCAGGAATTTCCTCGCAACCCTGCACTGGAAAAACCCCCTGTACTTTCTGGCGATCACGGGGGTGGGCCTTTATTGGGTCCATTCCCCGCTTCTGGCATCCATCGGCAACTATATCGCCGTTCAGGACGATGTGAAGTCGGCCGACATTATACACGTCATCGCGGGGCTGGATCACAGGCTCGATTATGCCATCCAATTGTACCTGAACGGATATGCACAGAAGATTTTCTTCACCGGCGGCTGGTGCGAACATCTCCAGGACAGCCATGCGGATCACAGCACCAGGCGCGCCTTGCAAAGGGGCATTCCGGCAAATGGCATCGCAACAGATTCCAGCATGGTCGAGAGCACATTCGCCGAGGTCGTGGCCCTCAAAAAATACATTGACCGAAGCGATCCCAAGATCACGTCGGTTATCATGGTGAGCGATACGTACCACATGCGTCGCGTGCGGTGGACCTGTCGCAAGGTGCTGGGCCCATCGGTCCGTCTGACGATGGCGCCGGTCCCCCTCGAGCAGTCTCCCTACCGGCGCCGATGGTGGAGGGATAAACAAACGGCTTTGTTCGTCGGCAGAGAATACTTAAAAATGCTCTTTTATCATGCCAGATATCAATGGACTAGCGGTCGTTTGAGAGACATGCTGTCGACTTTCGACAAATATTGAACTTTCAAATGTGAGCTGATTTCCGAGATACCCTTCAGATGGCAATGTCTCTCACTATTTCATGAAAGGAGAAAGGAACGTGAACCTCTGTCCATGTTGGAAATCTTGCAGAAGAAGAACGCGTGGAATTTGTGCTGAGTACAACAGATTAGAAACCATCTCGAAAAAGAGTTGGCGATTGTCGTTTACCGTCACAGAAATCAGTACCATTGCGTGGCCCTGGTGGATCAGCCAATGCGCCAGCGCTTTATGATAGTTGCTAAAAGCGCCTTTATCAGGAACTTTTCAATCGTCATGTCCGGAACGGCGGTTGCTCAAATAATTGGCTTTTCTATGACACCGATTATCAGTCGTCTATTTGACCCGGCCGATTTTGGTGTTTTTGGTTCATTTACCTCAGTAGTTGGCTTTGTCGCCGCAGGGGTGACGCTGCAATATTGTCAAGCCATCATGCTGCCCAAAGACGATAAAAATGCCGCCAATTTATTTGCAGTTGCCTTAATTTCAGTTTTTGGCATCAGCCTGATCTGTCTTTTGGTGTCATGTTTCTTCACAGACTGGTTGTCGGAAATTTTAAAATCCATCGAATCTAAATGGCTCGTGTGGTTTTTACCAGTTGGAATATTAAACAGCGGAATTAATAAGACGTTTCAGGCATGGTGCGTCCGAAGAAAGGCGTTTACAAAAACCGCTTCCGCGCAAATGATACGTGCTGGCTCTTCAAACGTACTTCAATTAGTCACTGGTTTTTTACGAACAGGCTATGGCGGCTTGATCGTAAGCACCGTAACTGCCGATGGGTGCGCAAGCATGAATCTGGTTAGACAAGTTTATGCCGACAAAAGGTTATTCAAAGAATCTTTAGCTTGGAGTCAGATCTGGTCGCATGCGAAAGAATATCGTGATTTTCCAATTTATTCGGCGACGCAGAATATTATGAACTCATTATCGCAAGGTTTGCCGGTTCTTTTATTGGCTAATTTTTACGGCACTGCAGTTGCCGGTGCCTATGCATTCGGTAATCGAATTCTCCATGCACCCATGGATTTCGTTCTAACGGCCTTGCGCCAAGTTTTGTTTCAGAAAGCAAGTGAAACATACAATCATGGGGGGATGTTCCTACCCTTGTATCTCAAAATCACTTCAGGGCTTTTTTTAGTTGCTCTTTTACCCTCGATAGTGATTTTCATTTGGGCACCAGAAATTTTTAGTTATGTGTTTGGTCCAGAATGGCACACCGCAGGTGTATATGCAAGCTGGCTTGTCATTTGGTCCATTACTGGTTTCTCCAATGTTCCTGCGGTGTTGCTTGCTCGAATACTACGCCAGCAAAGAAATTTGTTCGTCTTTGAGATGGCGGGCCTGATATCCAGGTTGATCGTTCTATTTTTAGGCGGGTACTTTCTTTCAGGGGTACAAACAGTAATTCTATTTTCTTGTATTAGCTCACTCCTGAACATAGTGTTAATTGTATGGGCAGGGGGGGTGATTGCAAGAAACGAAAAGGAAGGGGCAATAAATATAAGCGCCGAAGATAATGTATCGACACGAAAAGGCACCGAAAGGGAAGCCCTTTAGTTTTGCTATATTGCCGCTCGTTTTATCCGCAGACATACTACTGTGATTCGAAGAATGGAAACCAGGTACCAACAAAATTGCTGGCTGCAGGACTTTTTTGAGATAGCTTGTATAAACGTATAAAGCAGCACCTTCATACAACGTGAAAGAGGTAACTGAACCTCTTGGTGGCAGTTACCTCTTTCGATCAGGCCATTTTTAAACGGTGCTACACGCGTACAGGGTTTTAATTTTCGGCAACGACCCTGAGCGATGTCGGAGGACAGATTTCGGGCGCACTCACATTGTCTGAACGATCGACTTGATTCAAGTAATCTTCAATATTCGTATACCCGTCACCGTTCCGATCTTTCACGTTATCGGTGGCATCATTGGGATTTAAGCCATTGCGTAGTTCCCACTGATCCGGCATGCCGTCATTATCGCTGTCTTTGCTAGCGATGCCCTGAGCAATACTGACCCAGCCGCCAACTTCCGATTGATTATTTATGATCCTGCCGGTCCCGTTTTTAACATCAAGCACCACTCTCTGGTCAATTGCATCCCTTCTATCGAATGGGGTGCCGTCCGCATTGAGGCCGACACTGTTTCCCGCGGAGTCCAGAACCTGTTCATAGGCTGCAAAAGCATCCGTGAAAGTTATCTGGGCGGTATTAATTTTACTGCTGGAATTCCAACCCGATTTGACGCTGCTGTCTACTCTGACCAAAGACAATTGATCCATACTGTTATTGGATCGCAGGGGACCGATGTTTCCAGAAAAATAGATGCTGTAGCCTGCTCCGCTCGTTTCGGCATTTACCAGGCGGATAGAATACTTGCCGAGTGTGTCCGTTCGACTGTTCGGCCCCAGCTTATGATAGTTACCTATGAAGTTCAGGTAGGTTTTGCCATATGCATCCCATGCAAGCGCCGGAATATCTTTTGAATTGTAAAAAACATTGTTCGTGATGTCTACCGGTCCAGGTGTTTTGGCCAGTGGATTCCGCTCCACATTATGAGCCAGCAGGTTGTGATGAAAAGACAAATTGTTAGAATTTTCACTGCCGAACATCATCCCTTTACTGTGACAACCTTTCGGATGGGTGCTGCAATCGAGTCCTTCGGAAATTATGTTCCACTGCAGTGTAATGTTGCGCGCATTATACCAGGTTTGCAAAACCTCGTCGGTTGCCCAGCTGACTGAACAGTGATCGACGATGACATTGTTCACGTTTCCGTCGAGATCATAGATCGCGATTCCTTCGGTCTGACCGCCTGAACCGACCCTCACAGTAAGGTAACGGATCACGACATCATGCGTTTTTACCCGAATACCTGTTCTGCCATTGCCTTTCAGGGTAATGCCTCCGCCGGGGGCTGACTGTCCGGCAATGGTGATATAGGGATTGCTGATCGTCAATGTGGAATTCAGCGAAATTGTCCCTCCCGTTTTGAAAATTGCGATTCGCGGACCGCTGGCCTCGATGCACTCCCGCAGACTGCCTGGACCGCTGTCGTTCAAATTGGTTATCAAATACACTTTTCCACCCCGTCCCCCTGTGGTTTGCGAACCGAAGCCTTCGGCTCCTGGAAACGCGGGCAAAGCGAAACAGATTTGCGCTGAGAGCAGGAATGTCAGTAACAATAGCATGCATGATGCGGTGAATGCTTTTTGTTTTACTATTTGGCCGCATGCGGATCGTTCGATCATAATCAGGTTCTCCATAGTTCGTTTCTATTTTGGTGGTCCATCAAAATCAATAGGGCCAATCACTGCCATTTTACCGAAGTTCACCTACAATCACATCATCGATGGCCAAAGTGGTGGTTTCTTCGGTGGACGTTTTTTTGTTGTTGTAGGCGCCGATGATGAAGTCGTGCTCGCCGGCGGGCAGAATCCCCAGATGGGTTTCAAAAATTTGCCAGCCGGTAGTGCTCGGGGGCATTGGATGCCCCTCGTAGGCGCCGGCTCCCGCGATCTGGGCAATGTAGTCTTGCCCGTTCAGACCGATCAACCGGTTGTCGAAGCTCAACAACACCTGGCTGATCTCATCGCGTTCATACTCGGCTGCCTGGGTGAGATTGTATCTGAACGACAGCCACACATCCGTCTCCCGGGAGAGCGTAAAGGTCCGCTGCCACCCGCCCGACATCCTCTCGATGACCGCGTTGTCTCTTCCGCCAAGCACAACCTTCAGCGCGCCTCCGTCATGGCCCCCCGACGGGGTCCACTCCCCGCTGGCGTAGGCCGACTGGCCCGTGCCCCTGAACAGATCCTCCGCAAACGCAAAGCCCTGAGGATCGCCATCGAAATAGGCCTCAATCCCCGTGCTGCGTGAGAAACCACTGGCAACCACATCATCGACGATCAGGGTGGAAATTTCGTCGTTGGTGGTTTTTTTATTGTTGTAGGCGCCGATGACGAAACTGTGGCTACCCGCGGGCAGGACGCCTATATTAATTTCAACAAATTGCCAACCGGTTGTGCTCGGCGGCAAAGGATGGTTCTTGTAGGCTCCGGCCCCGGCGATCTGGGCGATGAAGTCCTGGCCGTCCAGTCCGATCGTGCGGCCATCGACGCTCAGCAGCACCTGACTGATCTCATCCCTTTCATACTCGGCCGTCTGGGTGAGATTGTATCTGAACGAGAGCCACACGTCGGTTTCCCGCGCCAGGGTGAAAGTGTGCTGCCAGCCGCCCGACATCCCTTTAACGACCTTGTTGTCCACCCCGCCAAGCACAAGCTTCAGCGCGCCGCCGTCATGGCCGCCCGACGCGGTCCACTCCCCGCGGGCGTAGACCGGCTGGCGCGTGCCCCTGAACAGATCTCCCGCAAACACGAATCCCTGCCGATCGGCGTCAAAATAGGCCTCAACCATGGTTTCCAAAGCATTGTCCGGCGTACCGGGCTTGTCGTTCGGATCGGAAGGATTGGTTCCCCGGTCGATTTCCGCGCCATCGGCAAACCCGTCGCCATCGGAATCCGGATCGAGCAGGTTGATGATGCCGTCGCCGTCGAGGTCCACATTCCAGTCATCTCCGAAGTAGGCCAGTTCATCCGCATCCGTAATTCCGTCGCCGTCTGTATCGGCTTTGTGCGGATCGCTACGGTACTTGTCCGTTTCATCGATATCCGGCAGGCCATCAGCGTCGCTGTCGGACAGTGGGATATATTTGGATATCTCTTCGGAGAATATGCTCTCTTTGCCATTCGCGTCATACGCAGTGGCGGTGATGAAAACGGTTTTGCCTTCCTCGAGTCTATCGATGGCGCAGCTGGTGGCATCGCCCGCATCGAGGCTGGCATTGTACGTGCCGCTTGAGGTGCCGTAGTATATTTTATATCCGGCGATACCCCCCGAGCTGCAGGGTTGCCAAGCCAGATTTAACTGTGCGGCTTCGGCATGTTTAAAGAACAGGAAGAGCAGCAATGGCATCATGCAAAGACAAATGCATTGCAGAGAAAAAAGCGGACGGGGAATCTTGGGCATAGCGGTTTCCTTGAGATCGGTATGGTTCGATTTTAGTGAGCGTTGCAATCCAATTCTTCCTTTTGTTACTGAGTGACAAAACGAAACGCGGATAAGTAGCCATCAATGATAATAAATCCAAATACCTCCTTCGATGTGTGTTCATTCACATGTGCTTTGCCATTCAGCAGAAAACTCAAGCACACTGTCCTGCAGCACTCAAAAAACATGCCACCCCGCCGATCCAGCATGCGCGCAGGTCTTAAGTATTCGATAATCTACCGTTTATGTTTTCAACTGCATGTCCGGGTACTTCGATGGAGGTGAAGCTGCCGAGTACGCTCGGGGAAAAAAAAGTAACCGGAGTGGGAAAAAAGAGGAGCGTTACAAAGAGAGCGCTTCAATGCGGCGCGCCACCACAATGTGGCAGGTGGGGGGCGTCAACGTTTGCAAAGGTAGGGGGCACGGTTTTGGGGCTGCTTGCACAAAAGGAAAGGGCTTAGATTTTGATCTAAGCCCTTGTTTTTTTTCATATGGTAGCGGGGACAGGATTCGAACCTGTGACCTTCGGGTTATGAGCCCGACGAGCTACCAGACTGCTCCACCCCGCATCAGGAAACCGATAACTACTGTTTTGTGCTGTCGAAGTCAAGGAGTTTTTTATTTTTTCGGATGGGCCATGTATTCAAGGCGCTGTCGCACGGCCTCTTTTTCCGCGGCCGCCATTGTCCCGTGCCTGGCTTGAACAAGGACCTGCTTGCGGCGGTTGGTCAGGCCTGCGATGATCGTCAAGGTTGTTTTGGGGCGTTCGAGCGCATCGGCAAGCACTTCGATGCACTGTTTGTTGGCGGCGCCTTCGACCGGCGGCGCAGTCAGTTTGATCTTAAGGGCGTCTTGGTGCAGGCCTACGATCTCCTTTTTGGAGGCCCTGGGCTGCACCAGCACCCAGAAAGTGACTCCGTCGGATGTAAACTGAGTCTCAAACATTCGGCAAACCGCTTTGTTGCCTTATGAGCGTACGGATAAAATCGGGTGGGCGGATGACCCGGCCGTTACGGTTCATGAATGCATGGCGCGTGTGGCCTTCGGCATGCACGATCTGACCGTCGTAGCTGGTGATGCGATAATCGATCTTCAGCCCGGCTTTCATTTCAGGAACCAGGATAGCCTCGATGATCAGCAACGCATCGTATTTGGCCGGCGTCCTGTATTTGCAGAAGGCTTCCGAAACCGGCAGCATGATGCCTTGCGCTTCGATCTCGCGGTACGGCAAGCCCCAGGCGCGCAGCAATTCATTGCGACCAATTTCAAACCAGCGCAGGTAGTTGGCGTAATAGGCGATTCCCATACTATCGGTATCGCCGTAAATGACCCGGTAGGGTGTTTGTTGTGACAGTGACATGCCCTTTGTTATTCCTGATCCAGCACTTTGGCCAATGCATTCCGAATGGTGGGATAATCGTAGGCGACTGGAAATTGTGGATATTCATCGACGATGTTTTGGGGCGGTCTGAACAAAAAGCCATGTTCGGCGGATTTCAGCATGCTGATGTCATTGTATGAATCGCCCATGGCGATAATTTTGAAATTAAGGCCCTGAAGCGCTTTGACCACGTGGCGTTTGCCGTCGGGCTGGCGCAGATGGTAGTCGGCGATGGCCCCGTTGGCATCGATGCTCAAGGCGTTGCAGAACAGCGTGGGCCATCCCAATTTGGCGATCAGCGGTTTGGCGAATTCGATGTAGGTATCCGAAACGATGATGACTTGGGTCTGCGTGCGCAGCCAATCGATAAATTCCACGGCGCCGTCCATCGGATCCATGGTTGCGATCACGTCAGTGATGTCCTTAAGTTTCAAACCATGATTTTTCAAAATAGAGAGACGTTTGCGCATCAGCACATCATAGTCGGAGATATCGCGTGTTGTAAGGCTCAGTTCTTCGATCCCGGTTTTGCGGGACACGTGGATCCAAATTTCAGGGATCAACACCCCTTCCAGATCTGAACAGACAATATGCATGTGTCTCTTAATCCTCCTGGATGTCGTCTTCAATGCGGATCAATACCGGTGCCGGTCCAACAGTGTCCAGGCGACCGATTTCGGTGAGCGCTTTGCGTACATCGGCCTCTCTGGCGTGATGGGTGAGCATGACGATGGGGACATGACCATTGGATTTGCGGCCTTTTTGCTGGACCGATTTGATGCTGATATCATTGTCGCCGAGAATACCGGCAATAGCCGCCAGCACGCCGGGACGATCTTGAACGGCAAACCTTATATAGTAGTGGGTGACAATGTCGGTGACCGGCATCACCGGGATCGGCCGGATCTGATCGGGCTGGTAGGCCATGGCCGGCACGCGCCCGGGGGCGCCGAAGCGCATGTTGCGGGCGATATCCGCGATGTCGCTGATGACCGCACTGGCCGTGGGCATCATGCCTGCGCCGTAGCCCGACAAGAACAGGTCCTGCACTGCATGACCGCTGATCGTAATGGCATTGAGGGACCCCGACACGTTCGATAAAATGTTGTCCAGCGGAACCATGGCGGGATGCACGCGGGCCTCGATGGCATTGCCGCGATTTTTGCTGATGGCCAGCAGTTTGATGCAGTAGCCGAAGTCGTGGGCAAACTGGATATCCAGCGGCGTGATGGCCGAAATGCCCTCGATATAGATCTCTTCGAAATTGATGTGCATACCGTAGGCCAGGGCGGTCAGGATGGCCAGTTTGTGGGCGGCATCCAATCCCTCTATGTCCAGGGTCGGATCGGCCTCGGCATAGCCCTGGACCTGCGCTTCGGACAGGGCCGTGGCGAACGGCAGGCCCTCTTCGGTGATTTTGGACAGGATGTAATTGCAGGTGCCGTTCAAAATTCCGACCATGGATTGGATCTGATTGCCCACCAGCGATTCACGCAGCGATTTGATCACCGGCATGCAGCCGCCCACACTGGCTTCGAACGCCAAATCCACGCCCGCCGTGGCAGCCTGACGGAAGAGATCGTTGCCCTGGGTCGCCAGCAATGCTTTGTTGGCAGTGACCACGTGCTTGCCTTTTCGGATGGCGGACGCGATGAGTTCTTTGGCCAACGTCACGCCGCCGATCATTTCGATCACGATATCCACTTGCGGATCGTTAATGATCTGCCAGGCATCATCGACGAACACGCCGGGCGCGAAATGGAGGCCACGGTCACGATCTTTATCCAGATCGGCGACATATTTGAGCACAATAGGCACGCCGGTGCGCTGTTCTATCATGTGCCCGTGTTCAATCAGCAAACGCGCCACGCCGGTGCCGACGGTGCCGCATCCTATCAGGCCTACATGAACTGGTTTCATGTCATACTCCTTGCGTTCTCGACAATGTCGGGCAATTTCGTATATCCGGCCCGGCAAAGTCAATAAAAAAAGCCGAATCCTCAAGGCATTGAACCATCCGCACGACCCCCGAAATCACTTTTGTTTTGACTTTTATAGGCCGTCAGTTTATCGATGCAGGTGATTTTACGATGTTTTAACCAGGAGAGCCCCACATGGACAAACCATTGACATACCGTGAAGCCGGCGTGGATATCGATAGAGCCGACAATTTGGTTCATACCATCAAGACCATTGCCCAACAGACCCGCGTGACCGGGGTGATGGGTGAAATCGGCGGCTTTGGCGGCCTGTTTTCGTTGAATGTTGCCAATATGGACAGTCCTGTGCTGGTCAGTTCGACCGATGGCGTAGGTACCAAGCTCAAGATCGCTTTTATGATGGACAAACATGACACCGTCGGCATCGACCTGGTGGCCATGTGCGTCAACGACGTTGCCATGCAGGGTGCAAAACCTCTGTTCTTCCTCGATTATCTGGCCACCGGCAAAATCGAGGACGCTAAAATAACCCAGATCATTCAAGGTGTCGGCAAAGGCTGTCAGGAGGCGCGCTGCGCCCTGATTGGCGGCGAAACAGCAGAAATGCCCGGTTTTTATCCTGAAAACGAGTATGATCTGGCTGGTTTTTCAGTCGGCATCGTGGATAACCCCAAAATTGTGGACGGCTCTGAAATTCAGGTCGGCCATCAGATTATCGGCATCGCCTCGAGCGGGCTGCATAGCAACGGCTACTCCCTGGTACGCAAAATCTGCTTCGATCGCCTGAAACTGACGGTGGACAGCCATATCGCCGAGCTCGGCTGCCCATTGGGTGAAACGTTATTGACGCCGACCCGCATCTATTCGGAAACGGTTCAAAACCTGACGCGCGGGTTGCCCATCCGTGGCATGGCCCATATCACCGGCGGTGGCATCATTAACAATACCCTGCGCATCATCCCCCAGGCATGCGGTATCGCCCTGAAACGCGGCAGCTGGGAAACACCGCCGATTTTCAAGTTTCTACAAGATGCAGGAAAAGTCGAGGAGCAGGAGATGATGCGCGTGTTCAACAACGGCATCGGAATGGTGGCCGTCGTGCCGGAAAACGCGGCGCAGGATGTATTGGCCCGATTGAATGCGATGAAAGAAAAGGCCTTTGTCATCGGAGAGGTTTTCGAACGGACACCCTCGGATGGCACCCGGTTTGCCTGGATATAGGTGTGATCCTTTATGGTAACGGCTCTTGTTAGGTATCTGCGCAAGCTTCTCGAATGGGTTGCCAAGGGCGCCCGCACCCGGCCGCCTTGCAGGTCTTGAGCGCCGCGCTCAAAGGGTGCCGGGCCGGTGAAACCTGTTTCGCGCAAGTAAAGGTCTCCGACGGCTTCGCCGGAGGTGATCGTGAAAACTTAGAGTGGTCTGGCGATGCGGGCGACATTCACGTTTTTGCGTGGATGTTTATGATACGGGTCTAAAGAATGGTTCAAGGCCGGTTGGGGCTCCGCCCTTTCCGGCCTTTTTGATTTCGGGTATTCGCTATGAATGTATTGGGGATTGAATCTTCCTGCGATGAGACCGCCGCCGCCGTGGTGGTTGACGGCAGGCGTATTTTGTCGTCCGTGGTGGCTTCTCAAATCGCCGTGCACCATCCATACGGCGGGGTCGTCCCCGAGTTGGCGTCTCGCGAGCACGTCGAAGCGATTGCCCCCGTAGTGGCACAGGCCCTGGCCGAAGCCGGCTTGACCGCGGATCACATCGATGGGGTCGCGGTAACCCAGGGGCCTGGCCTGGTGGGATGTTTGCTGGTCGGGTTTTGCTTTGCAAAAGCCTATGCCTTTGCACGTGGGCTGCCTTGGGTCGGGGTCGATCACCTGGCAGGCCACCTGTATTCGGTGCTGCTCGCCGAGCCGGCACCCCGGTTCCCTTTCGTGGCGCTGCTTGCCTCGGGTGGGCATACGGCCATTTATCACATGGAGGCGCTGGGCAGATACACGATGCTCGGACAAACGCGCGATGACGCCGCCGGCGAAGCCTATGACAAAGTCGCCAAGATGTTGGGGTTGGGGTATCCGGGCGGTGAGATCATCGACCGTTTGGCCGCGCAGGGCGATCCGCGACGCTTCCTTTTCACCCGACCCTATTTGGATAAAAGCCAATCGGATTTCAGTTTCAGCGGTCTGAAAACAGCGGTCTATCGTCACATTCGGGAATACCCGCCTGCGACGGCGCAAGACCACGCGGACATCGCCGCTGGTTTTCAGGAAGCGGTGGTAGACGTTCTGGTGCACAAACTTTTATACGCCGCTGCGGCCATACGGTGTCCGCGCGTGGCCTTGGTGGGCGGTGTCGCCGCGAACCGCGGCCTGCGCGAACGGCTGTCAGCGGATGCCGCATTCAAAGGAATTGAAGTGTATATCGCCCCTCTATCCCTGTGCGGCGACAATGCGGCCATGATCGCCGCGATGGGGTACCATTCTTTAAAATCAGGCGCATCGTCTTCGCTGGACGCGGATGTCTATTCGCGTAGTCCCAAACCGGCTGCGCCGGAGTCGAAAGAGGGAAGTGGAAAGTAGTAGCTTTCTTCAGCAAAAACGGGCTTTGGCATCCAGAATCCGCTGAACGGCCGCGGCGTTGCTTTGCAGCATGGCAGGCGAGGTCCGCGATACGTGCAACATGGCATTAAAGGCGGCTTCGATCCTGGGGCCGGCGTGGCATATCAGCAGAATATCAACAGCCGCACGCATGCATTGCGGGACGATGTCCGTAATACCGTAATGGTTGACAATGGCGCCCATGTCCAGGTCGTCGGTCAGCACCAGGCCATTGTAGCCTATTTTCAGGCGCAGCCAATCATGGGCGATGGCTGTGGACAAACTGGCCGGCCAGCGTGGATCGATCAGGGTGTAGCGGATATGCGAGAGCATGATGCCGCACACGGATGCTTGGACAGCCGCCTGAAAAGGAATCAGGTCGCTGCCGGACAGAACTTCCGGAGCGATTCCCAGTTCCGGCAGATCGGCATGTGAATCCAACACGGTGCGGCCAATGCCGGGGAAGTGTTTGCCAACCGCCATGATCCCGTTGGATTGCAGATGTTCGATGACGGCACAGCCCATCCGCGCCACACAGTGCGGATCACCGGCAAAAACCCGCTTTTCCATTACACTGGGCTGCCCGGACGGGGCGATATCGAGCACCGGTGCCATGTTCATATTGACGCCGATCTGCGCAAGTTCCCGGGCCGTGGTACGGGCGAAGGCGATCGCGTCATCCACGCTACGCAGGGCAGGATTCCCGTCAAATTGGGTAAATGGGGGCTTGAGGCGCGCCACGATACCGCCTTCCTGGTCGATGGCAATAAACAGGCGGGGTTGCCCGCACTGGGCGGCATACGTTTGCGCTGCGTGGCAAAGCTCCCGAACCTGATCTGGTGAGGCGATGTTGCGGCTGAACAGGATCAGGCCGCCCACCTTTAAGGTGTCGATGGCATAACGCAGGGCGTCATCCAGATGAGTGCTGTCGAAACCGATCATCAGTCGCTGACCGATCTGCTGGTGTTCGGAAAGATCATGGGCCTGCATACGAGGACTCCTCATTGTGCCATTGCGCGAGTAGGTATTCAGGGGGTTTTGCGGCGCAATTGATACTTGCGTACCGCGCGGTTATGCTCTTTCAATGATGTCGAAAAATGATGCGTGCCGTTGGTTTTGGACACAAAGTATAAAAATCGGGTTTGCGCGGGATACAGTGTCGCTTCAATCGACGCCTTTCCGGGATTGGCGATCGGTCCGGGCGGCAGACCGCCGATCTGGTATGTGTTGAACGGGGTCGGCGTGTTCAGGTGTCGGCGTGTGATATTGCCGTCAAATTGGGCGATGCCATAGATGACGGTCGGATCGCTTTGCAGACGCATCTTTTTTTTGAGTCGGTTGTGAAAAACGGAGGCGATCAGGGCGCGTTCGGATGGGTCGCCGGTTTCTTTTTCGATGATTGACGCCAGTGTGACAACCTGATGCACGGTCATGCCAAGTTCTTCTGCCCGCTGTTTCCATTGCGGCGGAAACTGTTCTTCGAAGCGACGCACCATGGTCTCGATGAGGGTGCGTGCGGGAACATTTCTGGGAAAGTAATAGGTATCGGGAAACAGATAGCCTTCCAGGTTCGATCCGGCAAGCCCGAATTCGGTAATCAGGGCCGGGTCCTTGGCCAATGTTTCGAAAGCTGCGGCATCGGCCACGCCGGAGTGGGCAATTTGGGCGGCCACCTGCGCCAACGTGAATCCTTCCGGAACGACGATGCGATGCAAAAGAACTTTGCCAGTGACCAGGATATCCAGGATCTGGACCGGCGGCATGGTCGCCGCCAGTTCATATTCACCCGCTTTCAGACGCGTGTCGTCGCCATTTACGCGGGCGATCAGTTTGAAGCGCCAGACACTGGAAATGATGCCCTTTTTTTTCAATTTTGTTGCCAGGGTACTGAATGCTTCCCCCGAGGTTACTGTGACGATGCGCGGGGCGTTCGGCCCGGCCGGACGGTGAGCGAAGCGTTGCATATCGATCCACAATGCGGCAACGCCGAAAGCCACGACGAGCAACAGGCCAATACTGATAAATACGAGACGTTTCAACAGGCGGTGGGTTCCTTTCGCAAAGTATAATCCCAACATGTCAAAGGTCGAAGATTGTGTAAAGGGATAAGTGGCGTGGACCACCCACCCGAATCACCTCCTGCGTGCCAATCCCGAAAATGAATTCGGGTATCCTGAGAGCGTTTTTTTGCATGCGATTGCCCTGGGCGGGGCCGTGAGACCGAAATATAGTTGCCTAATTCGGGTGGGTGATTTAGTTTCTAATTAACCGGATGAACCTCCGTTGAAAGCCCTTTGCGGGATGCCATCCGAATCTGTACTGAAAAAGGATCTGCTATGGCACGCGCCCGACTGAAAGAATTGTGTATCAATCGCCAGTGGTGCAAGGGATGTGGGATTTGTATCGCTTTCTGTCCGAAGCACGTGCTCGAGCTGGATGCTTCCGATAAGGTGATCGCTGTGCGCACACAGGACTGTACGGCGTGCGCCATGTGTGCCTTGCGGTGCCCGGATATGGCCATTACCGTGGAAAAAGAAGAAAAAAAAAGCGGGAAGCGTGATCCTCTATAATCCGCTATAGCCTGTCGGCGATGGGATCCATTGAACTGATTGGCGTAACCGACGGCATCCTTTCGAACGATGCCGGAAAGGCGATGATCATGCCCACCAATGTCCGGTTCATTCAAGGCAACGAAGCGTGTGTCGAAGGCGCCTTGTATGCAGGGCTGAAATTTTTCGCGGGATATCCTATCACGCCCTCCACAGAGATAGCTGAACATCTGGCTGTTCAGCTTCCCCGGCGCGGCGGCAAATTCATCCAGATGGAAGACGAAATTGCTTCGATGTGCGCCATTATCGGCGCTTCCTTGACCGGTCGCAAGGTTCTCACCGCCACCAGCGGCCCCGGTTTTTCCCTGATGCAGGAAGCATTAGGCTATGCCGTAATGGCTGAAATTCCCTGTGTGATCGTGAATGTGCAGCGCGGAGGGCCTTCGACCGGGCTGCCCACCCACATCAGTCAGGGGGATGTGAACCAGGCCCGCTGGGGAACCCACGGCGATCATGCCATCATCGCCTTGACCGCCTCCAATCACCAGGATGTCTTTGCCATGACGGTCGAAGCATTCAATATGGCCGAAACCTATCGAACACCGGTGGTGCTGCTGTTCGACGAAGTCGTCGGACATATGCGTGAAAGACTGGTGCTGCCCGAGCCCGGCCAACACCCTTTGGTCGAACGCCTTAAAACGTCGGTGCGCGAGGGCGTCGATTACCACCCCTATCTGCCTCGTGAAGACGGTCGTCTGCCGATGTCGGATTTCGGCGGGGTGCATCGCTACAATGTGACCGGTTTATATCATGACATGTGGGGGTTTCCTTCGGATAATCCCAAGGTGGTGCACGGCTTGATCCGGCACTTGGTCGATAAAATTGAAGACCACGTGGGCAGTATCGCCCGCTACAAAACCTATTTTCTGGAAGATGCCAGCACGGTTTTGGTTTCCTATGGTGCGACAGCGCGTTCGGCCCTGCACGTGGTGGAGAGTCAGCGGCGCAAGGGGCAGAAATTCGGCCTGTTCGAGTTGCAGACGCTCTGGCCGTTTCCCTATGAAATTGTCGGCGAAGCGTGCGGGCACGCCAAACAGGTGGTGGTTGTGGAAATGAATATGGGCCACGTTTACCGCGAGGTCCAAAAAGCACTGGGCTATGCGGACCATGTGTTTCTGGCCAATCGGATCGACGGTGTATTTATCACACCCACCGATATACGGCAGACGTTGCGCCTCATCACCGGCAAGGGAGTGTAGACGCCATGACCACCCAAACGACCCGTAAATATCTGCGTGAGCGGTTCATGCCCCACATCTGGTGCGCCGGCTGCGGCCATGGCACGGTTCTCAATGCTTTGATCCGGGCGTTTGAGGCCTTGGGTATGAGCAGGAATGAAATCGTCATGGTATCGGGCATCGGCTGTTCGTCGCGCATCACCGGTTACGTGGATGTCCATACCTTGCATACCCTGCACGGCCGCGCGCTGGCCTTTGCAACGGGTGTCAAACTCAGCAAACCGGAACTTAACGTGATTGTGCCCATGGGTGACGGCGATGCCCTGGCGATTGGAGGCAACCACTTCATTCACGCCGCACGCCGCAATATCGCTTTGACCGCATTGGTGATGAACAACCGCATATATGGCATGACCGGCGGGCAGTATTCTCCCTTGTCGGGGTACGGCATCTCGGCGACAACCGCACCCTACACCAGTATCGATCCGGATTTTGATGTGGTTGCGCTCTCGATGGCGGCCGGTGCGACCTTCGTTGCACGCACCACCACCTATCATGTGAATGAAATGTTCGACTTCTTCCAGAAGGCGATTCTGCACGAGGGGTTTGCCGTCGTGGAGGTGCTCACCCAGTGTCCGACCTACTTCGGACGCAAAAACAAAATGGGCAACGCGGCCGATATGTTGACGTATTATAAAGAGAACACTGTTGCCCTCGGGGCCAGGTCCGAAAAAGAGCACCCACATATGATCAAGCGGGGCATTTTCATTCAGGAAGAAAAGCCTGAGTATTGCAGCCAATACGATAAAGTCATGGAACGGGCTCAGAAGGGGCGTCCCTGAAACGCGCGCATCAGCGGTAGCCGATCCCATCTGCTCCATCAAGGAACGCGGATGGAAAACTATCGGCAGCCGCCCATCCTATGGACAGGTGAGGCGATATGGCGAGAACACGGCTTGTATTTTCAGGATCGGGCGGGCAGGGCATTATCACCGCGGCGATCATACTGGCTGAAGCCGCGGTGCTTCATGAGGACCTGGTGGCCGTTCAGACACAGGCATATGGTGCAGCGGCGCGCGGGGGCGCCACGCGTGCCGATGTCATTATTTCCGAAAACAAAATCAATTTTCCGGTCGTGGTGCAGCCGAACATTTTGATCTGCCTGACGCAGGAGGCCTATACGCATTTTTCAGGGATTATTCGCCCAGGTGGGCTCCTGATCACGGACCCGCGCTTCGTGAAGATCGAACGTAAGGTGGATGCCATTCAACGTGAACTGCCGATGTATGCGACCGTCACCGAAAAAATCGGCAACCCCGTTGTTTTCAATATCTGCATGTTGGGTGCGCTGATCGGTCTGAGTCGACTGGTTCGCCCGGAATCTGTTTTTGCAGTGCTGCAAAGCCGCGTGCCAAAAGCGTTTCTGGACATCAATCGTCTGGCCTTGAACCTTGGCTTGGAAATGACCGCCGATTCCGGCCACTCTGCGGCCAAGACGGTTTGATCCTTGACAAATAAAGGACTATTCTACGATAAATGAGGCTGACGTTCGTCCCATGAGGCGGTAAACGCGCGCTTTCGGAAATTCGTCGGGGGAAGTTGATTTGTTTCGGTCAAAGCGCGCCTGACCAAGTTAGAAATTAATGACCCCGGCCATTGGTTCAATCAGGAACAGGTTGATTTGCTGCACCAAAAGGTTCTCGAAGCGACCGGCAATCCCGACATCTCGCGTGAAGTCGGGGCGTTTTGCAGCCTCCAGCGATGCCACTGGCGCCATCAAGCCGCGTGCCCTGGGACTGCTGAATATCTCCTCGATTTACCTGCTGTTGTCCAAGTTTCATCCCATGCTCAGCCGTGGTGCGCGCGTGAAAGCCTGCAAACTCAGCGCCAATAAGGTGCGGATCATAGTGACCCCCGAAGACGGGGTCACCGAAAAACCGTATCAATGTGAAAACCGATTGGGCATTTTCGAATCGCTGGCCACCCTTTTTACTGCCAAGTATGCGACAGTTGTTCATGACCGCTGTGTCCATCGGGGCGACGCGGACTGTTGCTACGAGGTAAGCTGGGAAGAACCACCTCATCGGCGGTGGGAGCGTTTTTTACTGACAGGCCTGATCGCGCTGGCAATATTCATGGCCGTCGGCCCCTGGCTCTTCGCTTTGAGCGGATGGTTGTTTGGTCTGGTCGTCGGCCTGGCGGGCCTTTTGTGTATTTCGACCTATACCAATCACCTGGAAAAGCTGGACCTGACGCGCACTATTCTCAGCTATCCCGATTTGCTGCTCATGGATATCGAGGTGGGCAGCCCGCTGATCGATCCGCTGAACAAGATCCGCTCGGCGGGCCTAAGGGCCACGGTCATTGTACAGGATTTGCTTGCCCTGGCGCGTTTGGGGCTGCCGTTGAGCGAAGTGATCGATTTCAACGACATTGTCGGCCTGTTTATGAAAAGTCCTGAGTTGGAGAGCTTGCAGGTGCACCATCCCAAAGTGAAAATTTTTGCCGACCTGGAAGAAAACCTGACAGCCATCAAAGGGTCTACCGTTCACCTGCTAAAAAGCCTGATGAATATTGTCAATAATGCTGCCGAAGCGATGCCGGATGGCGGAGACGTTCGGATTGTGACGCGTCATCTGGAAGTGGCGAGCGATGACCCACGGCAGCAGCAGAATAGGCAGCGGGGCGCTACGTGGTCGTATCGGTCGTCGACAATGGCGCCGGCATTGCCACGGAAGACGTGGGTCGAATTTTCGAGCCATTTTTTACGACGAAAGTGATGGGGCGCAGCGGCACGGGGCTCGGCATGGCCATCGTCTGGGCAACGGTACAAGACCACAAGGGCTTTATAGAGGTTAGCAGCGAACTCGGGGCAGGGACCACGATCGACCTGTTCTTTCCGGCCACCGATGAAATCCGTGCATCCCAGACGGTGTCGCCCCAGGTCGAAAATTCACTGGGACATGGGGAATGTATTCTAATCGTAGATGATGAGGCCGACCATCGTGAGATCGCTACCAAGATGCTGACCCGACTGGGCTATCAGGCCGTTGCGGTGGCCGATGCGCATGCAGCCCTGGTGCAGTTGCAGCAGCACCCCGCGGATCTATTGCTTCTCGATATGGTCCTGGATGCCGATATGGATGGCTTGGCGCTTTACCGGCGGATCCTGGCCATCCGTCCTAACCAGAAAGCCATTATCGTCAGTGGCTTTTCCGAAACCCACCGGGTCAAACAGGCTCTGGAGTTGGGCGCGGGCGTCTACATCAAGAAGCCTTACGCGCTGAAGGATATCGCCGCCGCAGTGTGTCATTCGTTGCGTAGTTGATTGTCACTGCGCCGATCGACTAAATCCCGGCGTTTTGCATCAACAAACACCTACGTTGAAAGCGTCTTGATCAGCTGTCCCAGATAGAAGCGCGCGTGGCTGATCGGGGCGGCCATGTGGGCGCGATGATTCGCCAGGATGCCATCCAGGTCGCCATTGAAGACGATCCAGGGGTCCAAGACGGCCGCCCGGCGGCATGAGGAAATGGCGTGATGAAGCAATTCGTTGCTGCCGCGTCGATTTTCCAGCGTGGTGCTGAAATCACGTTCAACGGCCTCGAGAACGGTGGCCATGGCGCTCGCCACCCCTTTGGCGTAATAAAAATAGTCGTCGGCGCTGAAAAAGCTGACCTGCGAGCCATCTGCTTCCTTGAGCTTGACCAGATTTTCGTCGCTGCTTCCCAGCAGGTCTTCATAGGCCGCCAGCAAGGGGATCAAGTTGTCCGTGCGAATATAAAAACGGGCTTTGCCGGCAAGCAGATTGTTCTTGTATTTCACCAGCTCATCCACGCTTTCCTTGTATTTTGCCTCCGGCGATGGAAACCAATAGCTCCCGGCCCGGATCATGAGATAGTTCATGGCGTTTTCGAGATTACGGTCAAAAGCGTCGTTGTACCCGGTACGCGATATGCGTTCGGTCAACTGGACGACGGTGCGGCGGGTCACTTCCAGCACGCCCAATTGAAATTGATTGACATTGTCGGTGACATTGATGATGTCGTTTGGTCGCCAGCCCCAGAATCGATCGTTTAATTCATGATCTATAGGTGCAATAACGGCTTCCGCAAACGAGACCCCGATGGGGCGGAAGGTGTCAGGCTGCGCCGGAGAAGCGTGCGGCGGTTGCGGTGCTGCCGGTGGCTCATGCGCACCGGGGACCGGTTGCGGGACCGGTTTCACGGGGGCGTGATCTCCGTTGGCAGGCGCGGCAGCCGGTGAGGCAGGCTGCTGATCGGCCCTACCCTCCACGGGAAGCTGTGCAGCTGCGGGGGGGGCGGCCGGGGCTTCCGCTTGGGTCTGCGTGCCGTTGTTTTGCAGGCTGCGAGCCGCAGTTTCCCGGTTGTGAGGCACGGACGCCGTCGGCCGTTCTTCGACCCGCTCCAGGGCCAGTCTCGAGGGGGCCTTTTGGGGCAGCGCCTGTTGGGCGATCTTCGGTTTTTGAAAATAGTCGATACCGACCGACAGGCCTACCAGCACGGCGGCAATCAAAAAAACGGCCAGAACAACCCGTTTGAACAGATAGGCCGTAAACCCTGCTCCCGGCTTGTTTTCTTTGTTGTTATCGGAACCTTGATCCATTGTGTAATTCTCCAAATCGGAACGATGTGACCGATTTTTGCAGACTATAGAACGTTGGCCGGCAACCCCCGGCTTACGTTGGACGTTTGCGCAGTTTACGCATGTCGCCTATGCGAATGGTCAACTGTATGCCATCGAAAAATTCAATCAAAGGTATCACGAATTTTCGCGAAGCTCCAGTCATATCCTTGAATTGCGGCGTGGAGATCTCCTCGTGCGTTGTCAGATACGCAATCAGTTTTTGCTTCAATTCCGCGATGGGTTGATGATGATAGTAGAGGTCTTCTTTTATCTTGAGCATGAGACCTTCATCGACAAGCAGCGCTAATACCTGGCGCGCCTGATCGACGGGCGTGTTCCACTCCTGGCAAAGGTCCTTGAAGTAGGGTGGGGTCAAGCCCCCTTTTGCGTAAGCATTCAGAATGTTTTCACGCAACGCGCGTTGATCCACTCCCAGCGCCACACGATGCGCGGAGAGGCGCACGATATCCTCTTCGACAGTGATCGCTTCCGTTTTGCCCATTTGCTGTAAAACCAACATGAACAGTTTGATGTCCACGCTGGAGGGCAGCCTTGATTTCAACTCTTCCTTGGGCATGCCCGACTTGAGCGGATGCTTCTGGTGATACGTTGACAACTGCAGGCGCACGGCTTGCTGCAGGTCGAGCAATGTACTCTGGTGAATGTAGCGCTTTTTCTCCCGGTCGATCTGGATGGCTGTTTTTTGCGTCATCATTGTTTGCAGGACGCGGTCGAGTTGCTTTTCCGGTAGATTGGCCATGATCAAAAGATCGTTGAACGAACAGGCGCCGAAACCGGCGTCTTGAATATGCTGCGCGACCACTTGCTCGGGCGGTGCATCGGCCAGCGTCGTCAACCGCGCGATAATGTCGGGTTTGTTGCGCTTGTGCTTGGGGGGAATAGGATTGAGAACCTGTCCGCCGCCCACCGTACGCACGGGTGAATAGCTGCGCAATACATAGCGGTCGTCCTTGATCAGGGTGACCGGCGTGTCAAGTCTCAATTGGGCTTTGACATGCTCTCCTGGAGCCAACTCCTCGCGATCCAGCAGGATGACCACCCCGGTAATCTCACTGGTACCGGCATGGAAGCGAACGCGTGTTCTGTTTTTGAGCACTCTGGGATTGCTGGACAGGTAGTGCAGGGAGACATCGATCATGTAACTGGGCACCAGCGTATCCGGCAGTGCGATGACATCGCCGCGATTCACGCCGCTTTTATCCAGACCTTGAAAATTGATCGCCGTTCGCATACCCGCTTCGGCCGATTCGACACTTTGATTGTGAACCTGGAGTCCCCTGACTTTGGAAGTGACCCCCGAAGGATACAGCATGACCCGCTCGCCGACCGTCACTTTGCCTGAAACCAGGGTGCCGGTGATCACGGTGCCGAAACCTTTCATCGAAAAAACCCGATCGACCGGCAAGCGGAACAGTCCGGAGGATGTCCGGGCGGGAATATCGGCGCAGATGCGGTCCAGAATTTGCGTGAGTTCCACCAGACCCTGACCGGTGGCCGCGGAGACCGGCACGATCGGTGCGTCTTCGAGAAAAGTGCCCCGGGTGAACTGTTCGATTTCCTCTTGCACCAGGGCAAGCCATTCTTCGTCGACCATATCTATCTTGGTCATGGCCACAACACCGTAGCGTATTCCCAGGAGCGTGCAGATTTCCATGTGCTCGCGGGTTTGCGGCATAATGCCTTCATCGGCGGCAATGACGAGGGCCACCAGGTCGATGCCGGTGGCGCCGGCGACCATGTTTTTAACGAATTTTTCGTGTCCGGGAACATCCACGACGCCCAGACGCTGGCCGCTGGGCAGATCAAAATGCGCAAAACCCAACTCGATGGTGATGCCGCGCACCTGTTCCTCTTTGAGGCGATCGGTGTTGATGCCGGTCAGAGCTTTGATCAGGCTTGTCTTGCCATGATCGATGTGGCCGGCGGTGCCTAAGATGATTTGCTTCACAAGTGTCGGCTCCTCTTGGTCTTCGCTACAGTTGCATCTGGCATGCCGCGGTCACGACCTTTTTTTCCGGCGGCGCAAATATTCGGTGAGATACGACAGGCCTACCAACACGGCGATCAGCCCCACGACGGACAGGATGGATGCTTGCGGGTAAAAAAAACGCATCAGCAGGATGCCGAAAAACACGGCCAGCGCGATGCGGATGAGCAATATGGTGATATTTGTCACGTCATCACTCCAATTGTGAATGGAAGTAAGTTTTTGTTCCGTGCGGCCGCATGGTTACCTGGAGGGTCGCCGAACACACCGAATCTGCATTTCGAGCGGACCGACCTTGATGATATCCTGATGGTTCAGTTTGGTAGGGCCCTGAACCAGGGTGCCATTGATTTTGGGTTTCAGAAAACCGCCCGCTGGTTCCAGCACATACTCATCGTGGCGCTTTCGGATGGTTGCGCTCGGTCGGCCTGCAAACAGGCTCCAAAATCCACTGATTTTGATGGCGGCATTCTTGTTGTTGCCGATGGTGACCGCCTTGCCCGTCAACTCGTAATCCTCCCGGCCGGAGAAAGAAAGGTAATCGAATCCCGTCCAACTGGATTCAAATTCTTCTCTTTCCAGAAACATGGTCTGATCGGAATCCAGAATGGCCGAAGAACGTGCCATGAGTTCGTTCTCCGTGGCCTCCAGCGAAAGCGTTTCGTACAGATCGACAATGCAGACATGTTTGCCGATCGTGATCCAATCCTGATGGGCCAAAGACGTTTCAGCTGCTTTTTCGTTGTTGACAAAGGTGCCGTTGCGACTGCCCAGATCGGTCAGGACAAGTTCTGACCCATTTTGCCGAACGGTGGCATGATGGGCGGACACGGAGAGATGGTCGATCACGATATGGTTGTTCGGATGACGGCCGATGGTAAGCTGCTGTCCAGGGGCTACGTGATGATTGCTGAGAACCTTATTGTTGAAGGTCAAAATGATGCGGGCCATCAGCCCTCCTTTACAACTGGGTTGAGAACAACTCCGTGCCGGATGTCACTTATCAGGAGCGCTTCACAAAAAGCATTATTTCGAATAGTTGTCAACACTATGGCAACGTGGACGGCAATTCATCGATGGGCTGGCTGCTCGCCAGGATAGTAAAGGGGAATATTCTGCCGTTGTGCGGACGTGGCACCGGACCACCCACCCCAAATCACCTCTTGCGTGCCAATCCGAAAATTGAATGAGATCTATCGATCGGTCATGTCGCGCGGCGCCAGGACCTCCAATTGCTGGTTTTCTTCCACTTTGAAGGGCGTGGACGGGAACATCGAATACCAGATACCTACGGCATTGCCTTGCGGATCGATCATCCAGGCCCCCTCGGCTGGATCCACTTTGTCCCATATCTCCGGTTGAAAGACAAAAGCGACTTTGCTGGCGAATGCTTCACTGTTGGGTTCGACCGGTTCCCAGAAGCGCGATGCGAGGTGATAGCGGGGATCGACGCCGATAATGGCGTCCGGCATGCCCGAACGGCCGGCGATGTAGTACCGATAATCGGCTGGCACCGTGTTGGTCCTGAACATGCGCGTCACTTCGGCGTCCCGGTGAAACCGGCCGTACGATCCCAGGGCGCATCCGACGAGCGTGACAGCCAGGAGGAGAAACGCGACACCTTGTCGCCCTCTGGTTAACGGATAGTTTTTTGGCAAGAGCATCCTTTCACGTCGTAACTTCGAAACTATTACCCTTCCAACATGTCTGAAAATCATACACGCCTTTTATGAAGTCAACGGTCAGTCGCGTTGCCTGCCTCCTTGGAGGGCCTGCACGATGCCCTGCTGAAGCGTTTGAAAATGGCCCCATAAAGAGTGGTCCGCGCCCTGAATGACATGACACGGAGCATCGGGCTGCCATTGCCGCAGGGCGAACCGGATCGGGTCGGGCGGCGCAAGATCGTCGAGACTGCCGGTGAAAATATGTGCTAATCCCGGTATGGGGCTGTGTTTATCGAAGTCCATGAAGGCGACCGGCGGGGCGATCAGAAAGATGCGGTGAGCATGGCCGGCGTTGTGCATCGCCCACCGGGCCAGGATCCAGGCGCCGAAGGAATAGCCAGCCAGATCGATGTTTTGAAAGCCGCTGTGTTTCAGATACCCGATGGCGGCGGTCACATCCTGCTGTTCGCCGAAACCATCGTCATAGCTTCCCTGGCTGCGGCCGGTTCCGCGAAAGTTGAAGCGCAGCACCGAATACCCCGCCTGTTCGAAGGCGTCGGCGATTGCCAGGACGACCGAATTGTCCATGTCGCCGCCGTATAACGGATGAGGATGGGTGACGACGACCGCCTTTGTCTTCGATATGGCTCTAAAGCGTGCTTCAAGATCGGCCCCCGGGGCCTTTAAAATGATCGCTGTTTCCATGATCACGCCGTCTATTCGCTGAAAATTTTCCGTACGTTGTCGCGATGGTCGACGATGTACAACAATTGGCCCATGCGTCCGATTTGTCCGAGCATGGCGTCGGCAGCGCCCCGATCAATTTTGTAAACCCGAAAATAGACCCGCCGGTACCCTTCGGGGCTCCGTTTGTAGGATGTCAGGATGCTGGCCATTTTGCCGCCTGCCTGACGGACGGTGTTGGCTACCTCCATGATCGAGCCTGGCCGATCCTCCAGCAGCAGGGCAATATGCAGCCCACGGTCCTGCAGACCGGTCAATGCCACCAGGGCACGGAATAGATCACTTTGGGTGATAATGCCTTCCACATGGTTGTCGGCCGCGATGACAGGCATGGCCGAAATTCTCTTTTTGAGCAAAATTTCCGCCGTCTCTTCTACTGTGTAATCGATCGGAACGGTAGTGACCGGATGACTCATGATGTCGGCCACCCTGATCTTGTCGAGCAGGTAGATCAATTCATAGACGTCAAGGGTGGTGGCATCCGATGCGGAGGCGCGTTTCAGGTCGCCATCCGTGAGAAATCCCTTGAGTTGGCCGTCGCTCATCACGGGCAGTTGATGGATGCGGTGTTTTTTTATCATATCCATGGCATGTTTCATGGAATCACCAGGTGCCACGGAGATGATATCCTTGCTCATCCAATATTTAACTAACACGGCAACCCTCCTTGTTTATGAATCCAGGTCCTTTCACAATAGAGCATCCCGCACACAACCTTACCGCCCAAAGAATTTGTCGCCGCGAATACTCAGCAAGGGGATGGGGGAGCGGCGATACATGGCTCTGGCGCAGGAGCCCATGACCACATCGGCCAGATCCGTGCGCCCCTTGGTGGCCATAATGAGCAGATCAGGCTTTTCTTCATCGATGCTTTCAAGCAGTTTTTGATAGGGCAGGCCGATGCGAACCAACCCGCGGGTTCTGGAGGATTCGGCATGACAGGATTGGATCAATCCATCGAGGGCTTCATGGCGGTCGCGCAAACGGTCAGTCAGAAACTGATCGTTCTGGAGGGTGCCGTAAGTGGCCATGATGCTTTGTGCGGCATCGATATCGCGCTGGTTGATGATGTTGATAAAAATGAGATCCGCATCCAGATCATGCGCCATTTGCGCGGCGTATTCGGCCGTCGGCTGAGAATACTTCGAAAAATCGATTGCGACCATGATGGTATGAACCTTTGGCATATAGACTCCTTTCGCCGTTGGCGGGAAGGTATAACTTCCCGCAGTCTGTTATGAATTATTCAAAATTTAAGGAAGCAATACTTATGCCGGAAGTTCAGCAAGCTCACCTCATGGGCGAAATTCATCTACGGGATTTGCACTGAAAGCGGCCTGCCGGTATGTTCGATGAACGCCTTTGGGCAACCATGAGGGGCGCAGGCCGCTACCGGCTGGCTGGTAAGAATAGAAACGGTAAACGTCTATGCGCGGTTCCGACTGCCTGGTTGGGGGCGCTCGACAAGCACCATCTCTTTGAGCGCGGTCAATACATCGGCCCCTTCGATATCGGCTTTGCTGTCATTGCTGGCCACCTTCTGAAAATGCTGCAGCGTTGGCTTATTCAGCGTGCCAATAGATTGTTGCAGCATTTTCAGGCGGTTGTCGATCAGACTGAATAGTACCAACGGTCCCATTTCGATATCCGACCCCTCGTTTTTGCGCAGAACGCCCCATACCTTATGATGTGGCAATTGAAACGCCTTGGGGGCTTTGGCGAATCCAAGCAGTTCGGCGAACAGATCGATCATCTCGATGACGCCATCGGCATATCCGGCGTTCAGGGCTTCGCGGCCGTCTTTCTCGAGCGCTTCGATGTCGTCGGGGGTATAGGAAAGGTCCAAGCCGTCGATCAACTCGCGCTGCAGTTGGTGCAGTGTGTCCGCCTTGCTACTGACAACCACATCCTTGTCATTGAGGATCTTGATGGCATTGCGTATGCTGACCATCTCTTTGATGGTCGGGCTTTTACGCAAGGCCACATCGTCGACGGTCGTCCGGTAATGCTTGAATTCATTGTCCAGTACGATGATGTCTTGGGGTCCGTCCGTCCCGGTTCGCAGATAAAGATCCAGGTCGCGTTCGCGCTGTTGCGTGTACCCAGCCATCTGTAGAAGGGCCTGGGTGGCCTCGCGATCGATGCGAGTCGGCGGATCGGCTGGTTTCATGGTATGCTGAACCTGGTCGGCCAATCGATCGATGTGGATTTTTTGGAGCAGATTTTCCCTGAATGCCATGCGACCTCCAGCCTGAAACCGGCTTCGCCGGAGTTGATTAGTGTAAGATACCCGTGAATGTACTTGTCGATGACAGCCACCGTGGACTTCCTTCGACCTGACGCTTTCGCGTGTATGTTTCCTCAGAAGGTTAAAGGGGCTGGCTGACCCAATAAATAACTACTATGTCGGCAATGTCCAATGCTCATGAAGCGCATACCCGCATAAATCGACTTCCTTGACCCGGTTGAGAATTTTCAGTATACGAGTATCTTTCCCGAGCAAAACCAAATCCACTGGTCAGGGCAGGGCGCTCACCCGCAAGCCCCCACATCCATAGCAAGGAACTTTCAATGGCAGAGTATGTGACACTTACCTATGAAGGCAGATCGTATCAGTTGCCGGTGATCGAGGGCACCGAAAACGAGCGCGGGATAGATATCCTGCGCCTGAGGACCGATACCGGTTTTATTACTTATGATCCCGGATTCGCCAATACCGGCGCTTGCAAGAGCGGTATTACTTACATGGACGGGGAAAAAGGCATTCTGCGCTATCGCGGTATCCCAGTCGAGGAACTGGCGGAACGATCGACTTTCAAGGAAACGTCCTATCTTCTGATCAACGGTCGCCTGCCAAGTGATAGAGAACTGCGTAATTTTTCGATCATGCTCAACGATCATTCGCTGGTCCACGAGGACATGAAAACCTTTTATCAGAACTTCCCGCGGTTATCCCATCCCATGGGCATCTTGTCCTCGATGGTCAATGCCCTGCGCAGTTTTTATCCCGAGTTGCAGGTCACCGAAGAAGAGATCAATTTCACGGTAACGCGCCTGTTGGCCAAAGTACGCACCATGGCGGCGATGTCGTACAAGATCTCCCGCGGGCATACGGTGGTTTACCCGCGTCCTGACCTGGCGTATTCAGAAAACTTTCTCAACATGATGTTCAATACGCCCGTCAAGCCTTATGAGTTCATCAAAGAAGTGGTGCGCGCCCTGGAAGTATTCTGGATTCTTCACGCCGACCATGAACAGAACTGTTCGACCACGGCGGTGCGTGTCGTGGGCAGCGGGCGTGTCAACCTGTATGCGGCCATATCCGCCGGTATGTCGGCCTTGTGGGGGCCGCTGCATGGCGGCGCCAATCAGGCTGTCATCGAAATGCTCAGCGACATTCACGCCAGCGGGGGAGATTATCGCAAAGCGGTCGAACGTGCCAAGGACAAGAATGATTCTTTTCGCCTGATGGGGTTCGGTCACCGTGTCTATAAGACCTACGACCCCAGGGCCAAAATCATGAAACGCATGTGCGACAATTTGCTGGAGGCGCTGAATCTGGCGGATCCATTACTGGATATTGCCAAAGAACTGGAGGAGGTGGCCGTCAAGGATCCTTACTTTGTCGACCACAATCTTTACCCCAACGTGGATTTTTACAGCGGCATCGTGTTGCGGGCCATCGGCATCCCCACCAACATGTTTACGGTGATGTTCGCCATCGGTCGATTGCCCGGCTGGATCGCCCAATGGAAAGAGAGCATGGATGATCCCCAATGGCGCATCAGCCGCCCGCGTCAGATCTATACCGGGCCTTTGGAAACCCACTATGTGCCCATGTCCGAGCGTGAACCGTCTTGATCGGCTCAGTCGAATTCGCCAAGGGGTCGGGCGAAGGTGAATTTGGCCGGATAGGTCACCAGGGCGGTCCAGGCCTCGCCGGCATTGCGTCCCGCCAGTGAAAAGGGCGATGAGACCACGAAGAGCCCAAAACCAACGACGGTCGCCACGATGCCCAACGGGCGGGCCAGCAATACATCGGCGGCCATGCTGCCGGCTTCTATCTGATTGTCCTCGTTGTACATCGCGCCGTCGGCGGCCAAGAGGCCGGTCGGAACGCAGATCAGTGCAACAATAACCCCAAGAATTGTGAGATATTTACTTGATTTAAGCATATAGCCTCCTTTTAGTAACCCATCGCCACGTGGTAGGCAGCATTTCTAAAGGGTATGAAACAGCAATAAGATCTTTTGAAAGCTGTCATCGTTTAGGGTACCAACTCCATAGCAGTTCTTGCACGCTGCTGCAACCATGGATCGACTATGCCCAGGGTAATGCATTCAACAAACCATCCCCCCCCATCCAATCTGATCGAAGTGGTTGTCGCGCTTCCGGTGCCTACGCGTTTCACCTACCAGGTGCCGCCGGCGTTTTGGCCCGAGATCGCCATCGGCAAGCGGGTTCTGGTGCCTTTTGGCCGGCGGCGGGTGACCGGATATATTCTCAAAACCGATTGTGCGCGCCCCGATGCAACGTTGAAGGCCATTGTGGCCGTCATGGATGATCAGCCGCTGTTCCCGCCGCAGATGTTGCCCTTTTTTGAGTGGATCGCCGAGTACTACATCCATCCCTTGGGCGAAGTGATGCAAACGGCTCTGCCCGGCGGCATCAATGTGGCTGAGCTGACGCATTACCTGCTGACCGAATCCGGGCGTCTGGTCATGGCGAGCGGAGATCTGTCCTCCTGGGAGCAGGCCGTCTTTGAAAAACTGGCACGGGGGCCGTGCCGAATGGCCGCACTGCGGGAACCGGCGGGCACCTCTTTTTCCCCGTCTGCGCTCAGCCTTTGGGAGCGCAAGGGTTGGGTCGTTCGAGAGCAGGCGCTGACCGGCGGCCGGACGCGGCCCAAGCTGACCCGTTATGTGCGGTCCGTTCCCTACAGCGACATCCAGTCTGACCTGTCGCCGGTACGCCAGGCGATTTTAGATGTGTTGCGTGTTGCTGGGGCCCTGTCCATTGAAGAACTCAAATCCAAAATTCCCACTGCCGCGCAAGTGGTACGCGCCATGGCCCGCGACCAACAGGTGCTCATAGAGCAACGCGAAGTCTACCGCGACCCTTTGGACGCGCCCATACTCCCCGACCGTCCGCCTGTGTTGACGGCTGAGCAGCACGCGGCGATCGATACCATGGGCGCGGCGCTCGGCAAAGGCTACCGGACTTTCCTGCTGTCCGGGGTGACCGGTTCCGGAAAAACAGAAATCTATCTGCATCTTGCCGCTTTGGCCTTGAGCCAGGGGCTCGCCGTTCTCGTTCTGGTTCCCGAAATCGCTCTGGTGACGCAGACTGTGCGGGCTTTTCGGGCCCGTTTTGGTGAATGCATCGCTTTGTTGCACAGCGGCTTGTCTAACGGTGAACGATTTGACCAGTGGCAGCGTATTCGGCGAGGCGAGGCTACGATTGCCATCGGCGCACGTTCGGCCATTTTCGCGCCTTTTGTCCGGCTGGGCGTGATCATCGTGGATGAAGAGCACGATGATTCCTACAAACAGGAAGGTATGCTGCACTACAATGCGCGGGATCTGGCGGTCGTGCGTGCCAGTCAGCAAGGTGCGGTGGCCGTTCTCGGCTCGGCCACACCCTCGCTGCAGTCCGCTTATAATGCAGCGACGGGCAAATTTCAGCAAATCAACTTGTTCGAACGGGTCGACCAAAGAGCCTTGCCCGAAATCCTAATCCAGGATCTCACGGCCGTTCGCGAAGAGCAGGGGATGCGCCGTTATCTGACACCGGCCCTGATTGAGGCAATTGGAGAAACTTTGGCGCGCAAGGAGCAGGTGCTGCTTTTCCTGAACCGCCGCGGGTTTTCCAACACGCTGGTTTGCGGCGCCTGCGGACAGGTCGTGCGCTGTGATCACTGCGATATCTCTTTGACCTATCACCAGAAGATCAACGCCTATCAATGCCACTACTGCGGTTTCAGCCGCGCTGCCGCGACCCGCTGCAGCGCATGCGGATCGAATCGTATCAAAAGGTTGGGGCTCGGCACCGAACGCCTGGAAGACTATATCCGCAAGCTCTTCCCGACGGCCAGTGTCAGTCGCATGGATCGGGACAGCACGCGCCGCAAGGGGGCGTTGTTAAAAATTCTCAAAGACCTGCGCGACCGTAAGATCGATGTCCTGGTGGGGACCCAAATGGTGGCCAAAGGCCATGATTTTCCCTATATCACCCTGGTGGGCATCATTTGCGCCGATCTGTCGCTCAGTTTGCCTGATTTCCGGGCTGGCGAGCGCACTTTTCAGATCCTGGCCCAAGTGGCCGGGCGTGCCGGCAGGGGAAACGCTCCTGGGCGTGCCATTTTGCAAACGTTCAACCCGCTGCATTTCAGCATCGCCAGTGCCCGGGAACAGGATTACGATGCTTTTTACCGCCAGGAGATCGCGTTTCGTAAAGCGCTGGATTATCCGCCGTTTACGCGCATGATCCAGATCCGCATCAGCGGACGGAACGAAAAAAATGTGGCCGCCTACGCCCTGCGCATGGAAGAAGTGTCGCGTACAATCATGCAACGTCACCCCGATTATGCTTGCTTGACCCTGCTGGGCCCGATCGCATCGCCCCTGCACCGCATTGCCGATCGTTACCGATGGCAATTGCTGATCAAAGGCACCCCGGTTGCCCGCCTTCACGGCTTCGTGCGCCAACTTTTGTTTGGTCCGCAGCCCATGGCCGGCAAAGGCGACGTGAGCGTCACCGTGGATGTCGATCCGGTGTATTTGATGTAATGATGTCCCGTTTCGGTGATCAAGCCACACGCAAATGCGGTTCAGGGCAAGTGCGGCCCCATGTCCTACGCACGCCTTATGCCTCACTAAATCTCATGGCTGACGTGGCGCGGACCACCCACCCGGATCACCTCCTCCGTGCCAATCCCGAAAGCGAATTCGGTTATCCTGACGGAGTTTTTTACATGCGATTGCCCTTCGCGGATGCGTGGATGGCCGCATCTGCTTCCGCTACCTTGACATCCCGCGGCCGTGCGCCTATAAAAGAAGGTCGATATTGAACGTAGACAGTCAGGAGAATTGCATGCGAACAGCTTTGCGACATACAATGTGTGGTATCGTTATGGCAGGTATGATCATCGCCTGGATGGCAACGACGGCCTATGCGGCTGGTGCGCCTGATGGGGCTGCCGACTCGCCCAAGGCGGTATTTCCGCAGCCCAGTTATGAATTTCAGACGATTATAGAAGGCCAGGAGATCAAACACGATTTCATCGTTGAAAATCGTGGGGACGCTCCGTTGAGCATTCTCAGAATACAAACGGATTGAGGCTGCTCTGTGGCCTCGAACCCGGGCCAAATCCCTGCCGGCGGCAAGGATAAAATCAGTGTGGTGGTGACTACGGCGGGTCGCGGCGGCCAAAGCCTTGTCAAGCATTTCAAGGTGCATACCAATGATCCCCGGCAGCCCCGGGTGGATCTTGTGGTCAAGGGCGAGATTGCCGGTTACGCGACGATTACGCCGAAGCGCGTAGTGCTCGTTGGGCGATTGGGAGAACCGGTTTCCAGTCAAGTGCGCATCATCCCCCAGGAGGGGTATCCTTTTACCATCAAGGCGGCCAAAGCCGCGACCGGGAGCAATATCCAGGTGGCATTAAAACCGCTCGGAGACAAGCCCGCGAAGGATGGTTACCTCCTGACGGTCACCAGTACCAGTGAAACCGTCGGCAGTTACGGGGATTACATCGAACTTTCGACCGACCTGAAAGAAAAGCCCACCATCGGCATTCCCGTCAGCGGACGTCTTTCCGCCCGGCGTACCGAAGAGAATCGAGAAACTCATTGAACCGAGGCGACATGAAGGCCGGTCACACCGCAAAGACTATCAAGGCTGTTGCATTTGATTGTGACGGCGTTATGTTCGACTCCTCCAATGCCAACCGCGCCTATTACAACCATATCCTGACGCACTTCGGATTGCCGGAGATCACCCCGCAACAGTTTGCGTATGTTCACATGCATACGGTGGATGAAGCTATCGTCTACTTGTTCGAAGATCCGCGCATGCTGTCCGAGGCCCAGGCCTTCAGGCGTGAAATGAGCTACATGCCCTTTATCCGCCACATGGAAATAGAGCCGTTCCTGGTCGACGTGCTGGCCCGTCTGCGGCCGCAGTACAAAACAGCCATAGCCACCAACCGCACTGATACCATGGCGCGGGTGCTCGAGGATCACAACCTGACAGGGCTCTTCGACAAGGTCATCACCGCGTGTGATGTGCGTTTCCCCAAACCCCATCCGGATCAGCTGTTGACCCTGCTGTCCCACTTCAGTCTCGCTCCCGGCGAAATGATCTTCATCGGCGATTCCGAATTGGACGAACTGGCAGCCCAGCAGGCCCAAGTCCCCTTTTTCGCCTACGCCAACCCCGATCTGAAAGCGGATGTGCATATCCAGAACCTGGGTCAAATTCTCGATTTTCTGAATATCTGATTGCCAAAAGCCGCGTGCAGCGGCGCGTGGGCGGCCGCCGGTCGCCCCATGCCGGTGAACCCTGCGAGACCACGCCGTATCTCGCAATGACGGTAGACTGTAGGGTGGGCATTGCCCACCACTATTTCCGGCAAACAACATCACTGGTTTCTGACACTGAGCCGCCCATGAGATTGTTAGAACATCCGATCGAACAGCGTTGAAACGTTGCATACGGCCAATCACAGGGGTGATCAACATAAGATAACGGTGGGCGATGCCCACCCTACCTGGATAGATAACCAAATTTTGCAATTATGGTAGATGATAGCATGCCATCGGTGGCGCTGTCCTAAATCAGGTTGCGTCCGCAGGCGAAAAAGCTTGGGAAAAGGAATCGGCAGGCTTGGAAGGTGAGTTATGTAAGAAAGTTGGTTTTCCCTCCCCCTGGGGATAAAAAGGCTGGGTTTTGGGAGAGGAGGAGAGGGAAAACCAAATCGTATAAACGGTGTCTTATTTCATTTTACCTAGCAGGACACTGGCAATCGTATTTTTCTGGATTTCCTTGGTGCCCTCGTAGATTTCGGTAATTTTGGCATCGCGATAATAGCGTTCCACATCGTATTCTTGCATGTAGCCGTATCCGCCCATAAGCTGAATGGCTTCGTCGCATACTTCCACCGCCGTGCGGGCGGCATACATCTTGGCCATCGAGGTCAGTTTGGGGTCCATGTGGCCCTGGTCGAAATTCCAGGCGGCCTTATAGGTGAGCAGGCGCGCGGCTTCAATCTTGGTGGCCATATCGGCAATTTTGTGCTGCGTCACCTGGAATTGAGCGATCTTTTTGCCGAATTGTTCGCGCTGTTTGACATAGGTCAGGGCGCGGTCGAAGGCGCCCTGGGCAATGCCCAGCGCCTGTGCGGCAATAAGGATGCGGCTTTCGTCGAAGAACTCGAGCAATTGGTAAAATCCGCGGTTTTCCTTGCCGATCAGGTTGCTCAACGGAACGCGGACATCTTTGAAGGTCACCTCGGCGGTATAGGTCAAGGTGATGCCCATTTTTTTGCCGACGTCCTGGGTCGCGACACCGGGGCGGTCCGCTTCCACCAGAATCAGGCTCAATCCGCGATGACCCGGTTGGGCAGTGGGATCGGTTGTGCACAGCACATTGTAAAAGCCGGCCAGCGGCCCGCTGTTCGTGATGAAAATTTTTGAGCCGTTGATGACCCATTCATCGCCATCCCTGACGGCGGTGGTCTCGACAGTGGTAATATCCGATCCGTGATCCGGTTCGGTGAACGCGCCGCAGGAGAGGCACTGGCCCTCGGCCACCTTGGGCAGCCAGGCCGCCTTCTGTTCTTCCGTGCCGCAATGCAGGATTATTTCCGTGGCGAAATCGGCAATCAGGATGCAGGTGCCTACGGTGCTGTCGCCGCGTGCCAACTCTTCGGCCACCAGGATGTTTTCCATGACGCCCATCCCCTGGCCGGAATATTTTTCAGGAAAATGGATGCCGATAAATCCCAGTTCGGCAGCTTTTTTCCACAAGCGTTCAGGAAAAGCATGTCGGTCGAGCAGATCGTGAATCTCTTCTTTTTTAAATTCGCCTTTAATAAAATCCCGTACGGCTTTCTGAATCTGAATTTGTTCTTTGGTCAGCTCAAACTGCATTTGGATCCTCCTTGTACGCGTTTAATGGGCATTCTAAAGCCGAAAGCCTTTGATGTATCGGTGCGGCCGCGAACCGTCCGCACACCGGTACACAGCAATTAATATACCAAGATCGATAGTCTTGTCATTTCAGCATATTTCTAATGGGTCCCGACACCTTCCACACCATGGCGCAGAAAAAACTGGACTATAATCCGGTTTAGAATTAAGCTGTGCCATAGGATAGTTTAGGTGAACGCTATGAATATCGACGAGAGTCATTTTTTTCGAGAATCGACATTGCGAATCTGCGGCAGTCTGGATATCGACAAGGCGATGCAGCGCTGCCTGCAGTTCATGGCCCGCCATATTCCGGCCAGCCGCATCTGTTTTCACGTCTACGACCGCCAGCTTGGCATTGTGGAGACCGTGGCGATGGCCACCGAGGCGGCCAGTGAGGCCATGTCTCTGCGGACCCCGCTTTCCGCCCGGGGACGCCGGCAAGTAGAAGATCAGCGTTCCTCGCGGACCAAGCTGATGGAGCGGCTGGGCGACGACGCCGTGGCCGGTCCGATTGCGCGCCATTTTGCGGGCGATGACCTGTCCGGCCTGCTGCTCGACCTGGCCCTTGAAAAGCAATTTATCGGCACGGTTTCGGTTTTCAGCGAACCGGGCAAGCAGTTCAATCAGGACCACGTACGGCTCCTGTCGTTGCTGAACCGGCCTTTTGCGATCGCACTGGCCAACAGTTTGCAGTACCGGGAACTGCGCAAGCTGCGCGATATGCTCGCGGACGACAACCGTTACCTGCAGGATGAATTGCGCCAGATTGCCGGTCAGGAGGTGGTCGGCGCCGGTGTCGGACTCAAGGATATCATGGAGCTCATACGGCAGGTCGCGCCCCTGGACAGTCCGGTGCTGCTGCTGGGAGAAACAGGCGTCGGCAAAGAAGTTATGGCCAATGCCATCCACACGCTGTCCCAGCGCCGCGGGGGGCCTTTTATTCGTGTCAATTGCGGCGCCATTCCCAATACGCTGATGGACAGCGAGTTGTTCGGTCATGAAAAAGGCGCCTTTACCGGTGCTGTGGCCCGCAAACGCGGACGTTTCGAGCGCGCTGACGGCGGCACGATTTTTCTGGACGAGATCGGTGAACTGCCCCTGGAGGCCCAGGTTCGTCTGCTGCGCGTGTTGCAGGATAAGGAAATCGAGCGGGTGGGCGGGGCCGAAACCGTGCGGGTCGACATCCGCATTGTGGCAGCCACCCACCGTAATCTTGAGCGGATGCTGGCAGAAGGCACCTTCCGTGAAGATCTTTATTTCCGCCTGCGGGTCTTTCCGATTGTAATCCCCCCCTTGCGGCAGCGCACGGACGATATCCCCGTGCTGGTGCAGCATTTTATCGGCAAAAAAGCGCGTGAAATGAAATTGAGCACCATTCCGGCAGTGGCCCCCGGCGCCCTGGATCGCCTGATTCGCTATGGCTGGCCGGGCAATGCCCGAGAATTGGAAAATGCCGTCGAACGCGCGCTGATCGTGAGTCGTGGCGCGCCCTTGGCCTTTGAAGATATCGATCCGGCTGGCAGGCAGGCCGTGGACGGTCCCAAAAAGGATAACAAGGCCGATGAGGTATGCGGGCTGGATCATGTGACGGCTCTGCATATCCGCAAGGTGCTCGCGCAGTGCAATGGACGCATCGAGGGCGAAAAAGGGGCTGCGCGCCTGCTGTGCATTCATCCTTCCACCCTGCGCAAGCGAATGAAAAAACTCGGCATCGTATTTGGGCGCAACGCCGCGCACGTCGAATGGGGCCGGGCCCGAGCGCCTGAGGGCTAAGAACGGTTCGTACGCACGGGAATTCCCGTGCGTACGGCCAATCTGACGTGATGCGGGGTTGCCGCAAGGGGCAATCCTGACCGCGAAAGGCAACCACCAACGGTTGCCCTCGCGCGTTGGGCGGTTTTTATTGAAACTGCTTGCGCATCTCTTTTTTGTTGAGCTTGCCGACGCTGGTTTTGGCCAGGGTGTCGACAATGGCGATGCGGTCGGGCACCCCATATTTAGGAATGACCCCCTCGGCAGCGTACTTGGCCACAAACGAGATGATCGCGTCTTCGGTCAGTGTCTCTTTCTGGTCAGGCTTAGGCACCACGATGGCCATGGGGCGCTCGCCCCATTTTTCGTCGGCCACACCGATTACCGCGACTTCACTGACCGCCGGGTGCTGGCTGATGATGTCTTCGAGTTCGAGCGAGGATATCCATTCGCCGCCGGTTTTGATGACATCCTTGAGCCGGTCGGTAATCTGCAGATAGCCATCTTGGTCGATGAATCCGATGTCGCCAGTGTGCAGCCACCCGCCTTCCCACAGCGCCTCGCTTTTCTCCACATCCTTGATGTACCCCTGGGTAAGCCAGGGCGTTCGCACCACCACCTCGCCGGTGCTCTTGCCATCGTGGGGCAGGGGCTTGCCACTCGGATCGAACACCTCGAGCAGGGTATTGGTAACCGGTAGGCCGGTACGGCAGCGCATCTTGACCTGCTCTTCTTCATCCCATTCAAGCATGTGGGGTTTCAGCATGGCCAATGACAGGAGCGGGCAGGTTTCGGACATGCCGTAGCCCGTGTATACATTGATGCCCAGGGCCAAAGCCGCTTTGCACAAACCGCGCGGCAGCGCCGACCCGCCGATGATCACTTTCCAACCGGTAAGATCAAAGTTTTTGATTGCCGGACTCGATACCAGCATGTGCAAAATGGTGGGGACGCAGTGGGAGAAGGTCACCTTCTCCATCACCTTGAGCTTGAGCAGCATCTCCGGTTCGTAGCGTCCGGGATAAACCTGTTTGGCGCCCAGCAGCGTCATGGCATACGGCATCCCCCAGGCGTGTACGTGGAACATGGGCGTAATGGGCATGTAGACATCGGCGGAATCGATGCGCGCCTGGGAGCTGTAGGCGCTGGCGGCCACCAGCACGGCATACGTATGCAGCACAAGCTGGCGATGGCTGAAAAAGACCCCCTTGGGCAGACCGGTAGTGCCGGTGGTGTAGAAGGTCGTGGCCATGGTGTTTTCGTCCAGGTCGGGAAAGTCGAAACCCGCAGGACTTTCGGCCAACATGGCTTCGTATTCGTGATCCAGGTTTAATTTGGTTTCGGGGGCGGGTTTGCCGTCGGCCAGCAGAATAATCTTTTTAACCGTGGCAAACTGATCCTTGACCGATTCGAGCAGGGGTAAAAACTCCTGGTTGACCAGGATGACATCGTCTTCGGCATGGTTGATGGTGTAAATCAACTGTTCGGGCGACAGGCGGATATTGATGGTGTGCAACACCGCCCCCATCATCGGCACTGCGAAAAAGCACTCCAGATAGCGATGGCTGTCCCAATCCATAACGGCCACGGTGTCGCCTGGTTTGACGCCCATGTTGGCCAGCGCGTTGGCCAATTGGCCGACCCTCTGGCCGAATTGGGTGTAGGTCATACGCACCTGGTCGCGGTAGACGATCTCCTGATTCGGAGAGTAGATCAACGGCGTGTGCAGCAGGTTTTTGATGAGTAGCGGAAAACCATAAGCAGATGGGGTCGGTTGGATTAATTTTGCCGGCATTTTGCCTCCTGATGGGTTGAGGGTGAAGGGATCGGGCTGATGGCCAGGGATAAAGCAAGGAAGATGCCATTGTTGGCGAATGATAATTTTGTGAATGGTGTTTAGTAGTTATAGAAAGATAGGTATTTTGAAGCGAATCAGCGGTGAGTCATGAGTGACTCGCATCGGGTCTCCTATAGGATAAATAGCTTATATTAATACTAATTAGTAAATAAGAGGGAAATACCCGCAATGAGTCATAAATAACTCATTACGTTGTTTGGGCCGGTCGCCTTCGATCATCGGCCCTGAATATTGAGATGTTTCATCTTCAAATAGAGGGTCTTACGCTCGATCCCCAGGATTGCGGCCACCTTGGTGCGGTTCCACTGATACTTGTTGAGCAGGGCAAACAGGTAGGCTTTTTCGAAGGACTGGGTGGCTTCGCGCAAGGATTGTTCCATCGGAAGCATTTGCAGCGCCAGACCGCCGGCGGTCCCGCCTGGCGCCCGGAGGGCGATGCCCATGAAATCCAGCGTGTTCGTACCAATATAGCGCTGAATCGTATTTTCCAGTTCGCGCACGTTGCCGGGCCAGTCATGGTCGATCAGGGCCTCCAGTTCGTGTCCGCGCAATACGGTCGCGCTTCCCTCCCGTCCGTGCTTGGCCAGAAAATGTTCCGCCAGCAATGGGATGTCTTCCTTGCGCTCGCGCAGCGGCGGAAGTTGAATCGGAAAGATATTGACGCGGTAAAAAAAATCTTCGCGCATGCGCCCTTTTTCCAGAAGGCGCACCAAACTCTTATTGGTGGCGCTGATAATGCGTGCGTGGTTTTTCTGTACCGCCAGCCCACCGATGGGTGTAAAGCCGCTGCCTTCCAACACGCGCAGCAATTTGACCTGCATTTGCTCCCTGATCTCTCCGATTTCATCGAGGAACAGCGTGCCCTGGTCGGCATATGCGAACAGGCCGGGTTTGTCCTGATCGGCACCGGTGAAGGCGCCGCGTTTGTAGCCGAAAAATTCGCTTTCCATCAGGTTAGGCGGAATGGCGCCGCAGTTGACCGGCACGAAAGGCTGCGCGCCGCGGTCGCTCATCGTGTGGATGGCATGGGCCACAAGCTCCTTGCCGGTGCCCGATTCCCCAAGTATGATGACGCTGGTATCGGTTGCGGCCGCTCTTAGAATCAGCTCATAAACCTTTTGCATGGCCGCACTCTTGCCCACGATATCACCAAAGCGGTAGCGCTCCTTGATGGCCGCACGCAGACGGGTGTTTTCCTTGGCCAGATAAAGCTCTTTCTCCTTCAGGGCCAGTTCGGTCTGCTTGCGTTGGTGGATATCGATGATCACGGTCTGCTTCTCGGCCACGGTATCGTTGGGTCCGTACACCGGCGAACTGATGGCATAATACCAGCGTCCGGACGTCGGGCATTGGAACTCCTGCTTGACGATTTCGCCTTTCCAGACATGTTCGCCGCACCAGGGGCAGGGCTGTTCCATTTTGAAAATGGCTTGGTGGCACTTTTCGCCGGTCACATCACGGCCGAGCAACGTCTGCAGGGTTTTGTTCAGATAAAGAATGCGAAAATCCCGGGTGCAGGTGTAAGTGAACCCGCCAAAGGCTTCCAGAAAGCCGCTCAGTTTGGATTCACTGGCTTGCAGGTCGCGCTGCGCTTTTTTCAAGCTGGTGATATCGGTCAAGGAAGCTACACTGCGATCCGTACCGGTGATCATATCCACCCGCAGCCAGATGTCTTTTTTACTCCCGTCCGCGGTCAGCAGTTTGAATTCATACTCCACCGGGACGCCTTTGGCGGCCTGGCGTCGCTGAACGTGGTAGCGCAGCATGCGTTCGCGGTCGTCTGGGTCGGCAATGACGCTTGGCCAGGTGATTTTGCCTTCAATCTCTTCTTTGCGGTAGCCTAACATTTTGGCAAACCCGGAGTTGACCATCGAAATAGTGGTGTCCTTCTCGATGATGATCGTGCCGGCGCCGGTGTTTTCGAAAACACCGCGATAGAGTGAGTCGGGCCCGGTCGGGTCGCGGGTTAATTCTGGTTTGTCGGGCATATCAAAAATATTCCTGCAGTCCGGCGCGAATGAATTCATAATCGAGAATCTCGTCCTGAAGCGTTTCCTGCGCATCCGGTGAGCACGCGCCGCCGTTCACAGCCATTTTTTCGAAAAGACGATGCGTTTGCGCAGCCATCTCGATATCGGTGCCCAGCGGGCGTTTTTCAAGATAGATCTTTTTACCGCTTTTCAGTCGCAGTTCGGTAAAAGTATAGCGGTAAGAGATGTTCGGCGCAAGCACCGCCTCCGCATACGACAGCAGGAGGCGGCCGGCGCCGATGTCGATGCGCGGCCAGAGCGACGGGTGGAATACAAGCCGGTCTTTTTTCGCACTCAACGACCACAGGGTGCTATCGATAGGCGCTTGCCGCAACCGTTCAGCCTGGACATCCACCTCTGCTAAGGTCCCGACCAGCGCAAGCGATCGGATAAAACCGCTTTCAGTGACCGATTCGAAGGGCTTCACCATGCTTTGTGCATTGCGCCGGCGCACGGCGGCTTGTTGATAACGGCGTTTGTACACATACGAACAGTAGTTGATCGGCAGCGCCAGTTCCTGCTGGCAGGCGGTTTGCAGCAACGATAAGGCGGTCAGTTCCGATTCAAGGACGGTGACGCTTTCCCCATGCATAAACGTGTAATTGCGTTTCTGAAGATGGGCAAAGTTGTAAGGCGTCAGGCGCAGCTGGTGTAGATTGAGATGCCGCACACCCACCTGGTGCAGCTGCGGCAGCAGAGCGGTCAGGCGCTCGCCGTCTTCGGGAATGGCCGGAATTTCGACCGTCACGCAGGGGATCAGGTCAGCGGCCATGCGTGGTTTTTCCAGGTCGTAGCCGGCTGCGCTGATGTCGAAGCGAATCTCATCCAGGCCGGCGGCGTGCAACTGTTTCAGCCGCTGGGCAGTGGCCAGGGTACCGTTGGTGTACATCCAGATATGCACCGCGCTGCCCGAGCGCCGGCGCACCGCAGCGATATAGCGCAGGGTGCGATCGAAGGTCAACAGTGGTTCGCCGCCACTGATGCTGACGCCTGAAAAATTGAACCGTTCGACATACTCGGCATATTCGGCGGGCGTTGGAAACGCGAGCCGGTTGGTTGTGGGAACACCAACATCGTTTTGGGCGGTGGGGCAATAAAAGCAGCGGCAGTTGCATTGCCCGTTGATGAACAGACACGACCATTCTCCGCGGGCGCAGATGCGGCATCCTGGTGAGAGCGCTCGCCAATGGGGCTTCGTCTGCTTGGCGGCCAGTTCTATGTGCGGCGCCATCTCCGCCAGCGCGTGCATGCGACGTTCTTGCGCGCAGGCTGTCTGCGCGGGGGCTGCCCAGGCAAGCGTTTGAGCCTGGGCGCCATATTCGGTGGCATTGGCCGCTATGAATTTTTCACGTTGGATAGAAGAATAGGGCAGCATGATCCACATCCTTGAGAACACATCGGTAAGTACCTTACAGGGTATGGTGTGAAAGCAGGCAACGATACGCCGACCCCGCCGAAGAAACAAGCGGTGTTGCAAGATTTCAAAAAATTAATTTGGTTATGCACTTCGCTCCAGTGATTTATGGCGAAGTGTTAAGTGTAAAGTTTAAAGTGTAAAGGGAGGCATTCTGTCGATTGACATGCTCACCTTCCGCTTTTACGTGCATGCTTTTGTTAAAGGTTCTAAAAATCACAACGTAACCTTCTTATGACACCCCATACCTGTCTTACTGGAGCGAAGTGCATAACCAGAAAAATTAAATATTGGTTAGGCTGTTCGCTCCGGTGTCTATCCAATCGTTTGGCGGGATCGGTGTCAGAAACCGATGATGATGCAATAGCGCGGTGGTGGGCAATGCCCACCCTACATTCCGGCGCCATATTCGAGGCTTTGGCCAACATGAATTTTCCTCGTTACCTCCCACCCGTATCTCACTTGGCCGAAGTGGATAACCGAAATTTAATAATTTTCGGGAACCGCCTCCCGGGTCTGCTGTGTGACGGTTAAGACCGTCTTTTCCAGATGGTAATCGGCGATTTCCGATCCTTTTTTTGGCCAAGGATGATCCGATCCTGCCTTGCGATCATGCGGTCCTGTTCGCCGATGCGTGTTTGGGCTTCTCCAAGTTTTCTTTTGATGTCAACCAACTCAGCCTCTAATTCCGTGATGCGGCGTTCCAGCTTCCGGATATGCTGAATCTCCCCTCCGGACTGCGGTTCCAACGGTATATCCCGTTGGGCCAGGCCTTCATGCGATGCCACCGCCTTCGCAGAAGCGTTCACCGGCCGCGGGGCGTGTTCCTCGGAAGCTTGCGGTGCCGATGCAGCTCGCGTGGGCTGCTCGGCGTGTGGGCGGGTCTGGCCTTTGGCGGCTTTGGCCGTGCCCTTGGCGGGTGCAGTGCCCTTTTTTTTGAACGAGTAAACCACAGGTCTGGAATTGTTCAGTTTGATGGCTTGCCCTTTATTCGTCAATGCAACCATCACATTTCGAGCATACTGGGTCTGGTCTTCACGCCAATGCAGGGCTGACATCAACTCACGCACGGTAAAACCGGTTTTGGTCTTTTCTATGAGAATCCCTGCGTCGATGAGTTGCGAGATCTTTGTCTTTTCCATGGAATCCTTTGGACACTATTTGAATGTATTCGGTTTTCGTGGTCTTGAATGATATCCATGGTTTTCATGGTGTCAATTCGTCAGGCGTGGCTGCTGCAGTCGTAGCAGCGAGGCGCGCCTCGTGCACGAGACAGGCTTAAGGGCCGAAAAAGTCCCTAATTGCTATTTGACATTTGAAAAGGGGTATTTGATAAATGAACGGAGTTTTATCCGGTTGCGGCCCTCTGGCAACGTCCCTTCAAGAAGGGACATTTAAACCATGATCAGAACAGCCCAACAATACCTGCAAAGTCCGAACGACGGTCGCGCCGCTGATTGGGACCGCCTCAGAGCCGCGGCCAGGCGCGCGGCGCACATCGACGGCTGGCAGGAAATTCGGTCTGCGGATGCTTCTGTCCACCGACCTGGTGTCCATGCCCAACGTCGCCGCGTCGTATGCGAGCATACCCGAGGCGGCGAAACAGGAATGCATTCAATGAAAAAGACGGCCCCATCGATCATCGACTTTCATGTCCATCTGTTTCCGGACAAAGGCTTCGATGCCATCTGGAAATATTTCAGCGCGCATGGGGTGGAAGTGCTTCACAAACTTTATTACAAAGAGTGCATCGACTACCTGCGCCGCAAAGGCGTCGGTCCGATCGTCTTTTCGAATTATGCCCACAAGCGTGGCATCGCCGGACCCATGAACGCGTGGAATGTCCGTGTGCTGGATGAATGTTCGGATTTGTATTGCTTCGCGGCTTTTCACCCGGACGACCCCGATGCCGTGACCGCTGCCCGGCGCATGCTCGATCACCCGCGCGTGGTTGGCATCAAAATGCATTTTCAGGTGCAGAAGATCTATCCGCATGACCAACGCCTTTTTCCTTTGTATGAAATGGTGATCGAACGCAAAAAACGTCTTTTGCTGCATGTGGGCAACGGTCCCACAGGAAATAAATTCGTCGGGTGCGCGCAGATGCGTAAAGTGCTCGATCGGTTTCCTGATTTGCCGGCGACCATTCCGCACATGGGCGGGCTTGAATTTCTGCCGTTTATGGAACTGCTCGACCGCCATCCCCAACTCTACCTCGATACTGCATACAGCTTCTGGCCCGGATTGCCTTTTACTTTCAATCTCGACCCCAGCTATCTGGAGAAGTACAAAAGCCGCATTGTCTACGGATCGGATTTTCCGCATGTCATTTTGCCCCGGCGGGGTGAAATTGATTATCTTCGCGGGCTTGATTTGTCGGATGCGTTTTATGAGCAGGTTTTTTATGCCAACGGCCTGCGCCTGTTGAACCAGGCATGCCCTCAGGCGCAGCCGGTATGTACTTTTGGAAGTTTTTCTGTGCAACATCCCGGTCTCGAGCGACGGTGAGCCGGGCGGGTGGTCCGCGCCATGCGATCCGTCCTGCGCAACTTTACTTCTTTGGGATCCTGAAAGGCGCGGATCTATTGGGTCCGCGCGTCACGGACAGGGGCAGGGCGACGATCAGCGCGAGCGCCAGTGACAGGCAGATGGCGATGAATACATAATGGTAGGCCTGCAGCGGGTAAGCCGTCCCGCTGCGCCCAACGGCATCCATGAGAAAACCCGAAAACGGCTGGAACAGAGCCGTGGCCAGGAAAGCCGCCGGGTTCATCAACCCCATGGCGGTGCCGGTCAGCCAGGTGGGAAACAATTCTTTGGTGATGGTCATGTAAAGCGAGAGGGCGCCGCCGCCGCAGGCGCCGCTGATCAGAAACAGGGGGGCTATCATCATCGCGGGCGGTTTTCCGCCGCTGAGAAGAAAAACCGACCAGCACGCCAGGGCCACGCCCAACGCGCTGGTTAAAATGGACTTACGGCCGAAGGGCAACCGGTCTGCCAAAAAGCCGAAGAGCGGGGCGCCGATCACAAGGCCAAGCGGCATCAGCATCAGCAGTCCGCCGGCCTGCATGCGACTGTAACCGTGGACGTCCATCAGGTAGGGCACGGCCCAAAGGCCTTGAAACGTGAGGGTCGGACCACCGAAAAAAAAGTAGGATCCGGTCACCAGCCAGAAATCGGGTTTTTTGAGGACAATGCCGAAGCGTTTGAAAGTGCCGATATTGGCAGGCTGGTCGTTGAAAGCGCTGGAGGCCGGCAGCGCCATTTCGACCGGCCGCCATCCTTTGTCTTCCGGTTTGTCGCGCAGAACCAGCCAGCACACGGCCACCAGAAACAGCGTAAAGCCGCCGATCGCCCAGAAGGACATGCGCCAACCCAACAGCACCACCAGGTAGGTCAGCGGCAGGGAGGCGGCAATATTGCCCGCGTTGCCTGAGGCCAGAAAAATGCCGGTGATCGCCGCGAACTCACTGCTGCGAAACCATTGTGAAAAGATTTTGAGGGCCGGAATAAAGACGCCGCCCACACCAACGCCGATCAGGGCCCGAGCCACGGTGGCAATCGTCATATTGGGCGCAAACCCGAAAAGCAGGACGCCGATGCCGGCAATAAGAGCAAAGAGGGTTATCACGGCCCTGGGGCCCAGCGTATCCGACAAAACGCCCACCGGCGGTTGGGCTGCGGCATACAGGTAGAAATAAGCAGAAGACATCAGACCCAGGGACGTCGCGTCGGCTCCGAACTCGAGAACCAGATCGCGTGCGATGATGGTGGGCGAAATGCGGTGCAGGCATGCCAGAAAATAAATGACACTGAGCAGCCCGAAGATGGTCCATCGATAGCCGAGCGGACCGCTCCAATTCATCCAGACCCATTTTGGTTGCACGCAGACCTCTGCTTCTCCAGGTAGTTGACGATCATTAGCGCCGCATGAATACAGTTGGCACAACGATAACGGACCAGGGGCGCCCCTGTCAATCGTGTCCTTATAGCGGTTGACTTGCCGGGCGGATGCGGCTAAATGAACGGCACATCATTAAGGAAACGAAAGCGATGAATGCATTTCGCCTGATCCCGATCAAGGAAGATGGTTCTATCGAGGGACCGTTCGACGCCATACCCCAGATCGCCCGAAAAATTTGCGTCTCCACCCTTTCTATCTATAATATTGTCGGGTATACGCCCCCCTGGATTGGATACCTGGTCGTGGAATTCGGTCGATTTATCGGCACCTGCGCATTCAAGGCCGCGCCCAGTGAGAACCGCGTGGAAATAGCCTATTACACCTTTCCCCGTTATCAAAAAAAAGGGTATGCCACCCAAATGGTGCGCGCCATGATCGACATTGCGGTCAAAGAATGCCCTGGCATTGCGGTGGCTGCCCAGACACTGCCCGAAGAAAACGGGTCGGCATCCATTCTGAAAAAAATCGGTTTCGCTTTCTCCGGGCGGGTGCAGCACCCGGAAGACGGGCTGGTTTGGGAATGGTCGTTCCAAACCCCTTTAAAGGAAGTCCGGCAAAAGAAGTAACCGTATCTGGTTATGCACTTCGGTCAAGGGAGATACGGGTGGGTGTGGGTGACGTGAAAAAGTCAAAGTTGCCCCCGGTGAGCCAATCCCGAAGACACTTTACCAATAGAATGTAGGGTGGGCATTGCCCACCACTATCTCTGATCCCGCCCAAGCGATTGGATTGACATCGGATCAAATATAGTGATGAAACGTTGAATACGGCCAATCACATAGGCGATCAACATTAGACAATGGTGGGCGATGCCCACCCTACCACTGGATAATAATCGTACCTGGTGATGCACTTCGCTCAAGTAAGACAGCTATGGGGTGTCATAAGAAGGTTACGTTGCAATTTTTAGAACCTTTAACAAAAGCATGCACGTAAAAGCGTGCAACATGGGCAGGTGAGCATGTCAAATCGACAGAATGCCTCCCTTTACACTTTAAACTTTACACTTAACACTTGGCCCCATCACTGGAGCGAACCGGATAACCAATAACCTTATTGTGACCCACGGGTGAGCTTGCCCGGGGCAAGAGTACGGCCGGGGCTGCATGATCGCAGGCCCCCGGCGTCTGCGTTTTCAGGACCTATTCAATGCACTGAGCACTGTAATCGAGGTCGTACTGCCGGCCCGGGGTGGTGAAGGCGCAGCCGAAATCGGGCGATGCCACGTTCGCAGGTGTCAGGATGTCGTCCCCTGCTGGCACGGCTGCCGATTCCGCCCACCCGACCAGATGGTCAAAGGCTTCGATCTCTTCTGCGGTGCTGAACTCGCAATGGCCCACAGCCCGAATGGCACGTGCCCGGAACAGGTCGGCATTGCCGGCAGCGATGATCCGTCGCGCCCAAATCTGTTCCATGGAAAAGGGCACATACAGGTCGCCCAAGGTGTGCAGCGCCAGTACCGGTATGCCGATATGGCCGCTGACATCCCACATCTGGAAAGACAGATCGCCGCTGGGATCGCTCACGCGCGCGATCCCGTCATTCAAACCGCTTTCATCCGCACTGATCGTGGTGTCGTCCGCGTCCAGAGCATAGAAGGTGTTCTGGTTGCCGGCCAGATTGCCCATGCCCACGCCAACGGTGGGATCCAAGAGCCATTGAACCGATTGCGACAGGGCGAAATCGGCATAGAAAGAGAATGCGCGATCGTACAGGGGGCGTTCGCCGCCGGAACGGTACATCATGGCCGTTTTGAACAATTGTCCGTTTGCATTCAGGTCCGCCGTTCCGTTGGAACCATAACGCGGAATATAGCCCAGATCGCCATGGCCGTCTCCGGCGGGTCCGTAAAGCGCCTGCTGCCACGCGGGAAATTCGGTCTCCGGATCGAAAGGCACCGAAAAGTTGAGACCGGCATAGTAGCTGGCTGTCAGGCCCCAATCCAGATGATAGCTGAACAGTTCCGTGCCCCCGCCGACCACTCCGCACATGGGCAGGGCGGCATCGTAGTCGTCTGCATACGCAGGGTCGGTTATGGATCTTGCGGTCACATGGCCGCCCATGGAGTGGCCCACCAGGTAGACGCGGCGCGGTTCTCCGAAGCGGGCCCTGAAGTAGGCCAGCAGCTCGGATGTGCTTCGAACCCCGGAGGCGATGTTGTAGCCATTGGCCGTATAACTGGAGGCTGCCCAGGCAAACCCATGGGTGATGAGGTGTGTTCTGAGTCGCGCGGGCGGCGACACCGACAGCAGGGACGTGTCGCCGGCATAGCCATGGGCATACATGACAAGATCGCTCTGTCCCGCTGTCCAGTTCTCCGGCAGCTCGATACGGAATCCAGCCCCGGCGTGCACACCTGAATAGCCCGCGGCGTCCGGCAAGGGATCGAATGCCAGCCGGGCATAGAGCAGTTCATAACCTTCATCGTTGCGCATGTATTCGGGCGCGCCCGCCGGAAATGTATTCAACATGGCCAGCACCAGGGCGGAAGCGTTGGGATCCCATCCGGAAACTTCGGCGGATGCGGCCTCAAACAAGCCTTCGGCCGTGAGTTTCCGGGTGTCCATGCCGATGCGGGCCCTTTTCATGTCGGCATCCAGCAGCATGCAGGCGGGGGCATCCACATCTGTTGCGTTCGACCACTGCGCCCATTCGACGCCGTTGACAGTGCCCGGATTCCCGCTGCGAATAAAATTACCCAGATAGTCCATCATGACACGTTGCAGCGATCGGAAGCCGGGCCGGTTTTGCTTGGTCAGCGCGTACCCGAAAAGGTCTTCATCATATCCAAAAAAGAAGGGGATATCCATGGCGTGCGCCGGTCCGAACACATGAGCGAAGGTGTCTGAAGCCGAGTTGCTCTGCCCCCATTTGAACAGGAAGGCATACACCTGGTCCTGCCGGTTTTTCAGCAAGGTGGCCAGTTCATCTACGGCTTTGTATTTCCAGCCTGCGCTCTGGTACTTGCCCATGGCTTCGTAAAGATCGATCTCGGCCTGGGTGGGAAAGATTTCAGAGAATGTCCATGCGTGTGTGGGGTCGAAGTCCGGATCGAACAGGTCGTAGACATACCCCCAGTCGGGACGGCCGAAAGCCTGTGCATAAAGCGGCAGAAAATTTTTGAATTCGTATTCGGTGCTGCCGATCATCACCGGTACGGCATTGTAGGCCCCGCTGAAAATCGTATCCACATACCTCCCCGGCAATACGATGCCATCAGAAAATCCAGCGTACGTCCGACCGTGCGCGGCCACCAGGTCGGCGGGGTTTTTGCCACGCAGGAAGGCCGCCACCGACGCGCTGTCATCCGCATCGATCGCATCATAGCCGGACAAGCCGCTCAGCATGCCTTGGGCCAGAGCCTCTCCGGCCGCCGGTGGGATGATGTCCCCGCCAATACTCTGCATCACCGCGCCCTTGAAAAGTCCAGCCGCTTGAGGTGCAATGAGAAGTTTGGCCACATTCGAGGCGCCCGCGGATTGTCCGCCGATCGTCACATTGGCGGGGTCACCGCCAAACTGGCCAATATTGTCGCGGACCCATTCCAAGGCCTTGATGTTGTCCAGGGTACCGAAATTGCCCGAATCGTCGGCGGGATCACCGGTCCGCAGGGCGGGGTGGCTGAGCCATCCCAGCGGTCCGAGACGATACTGGGCAATGACCACAACGATATCCTGATCCTCGGCCAAATAGCCGCCATCGAAGTCAGGCGCGCCCCCGAACCGGTTGGCGCCTCCGTGAAAATAAACATACACCGGCAAGTCGGTGTTGAATTTTTTAGGCCGGTAAACATCCAGATAGAGACAATCTTCGCTGCCGATGATCTCGCCTGTCGCATGCCAGGTTGGGCTCATTTCAGCCTGTACACATACGCTCTGACTCTCGGAGGCATCTCGGATGCCCGTCCAGGGTTCCGGATCTTGCGGCGCTTTCCACCGCAGATCGCCTATCGGCGGCTGGGCAAAAGGAATTCCGCGAAACACGAATGCCTTCTTGGTTTGCATCCCCGCGATAGCGCCGGATTGGGTTTCGACAAGAGTGGGCTTTTTACAGCCGCTCAGAAGGATGGCCGAAAGGAACACGAAAACCGCCAGGCATTTTAAGCTCTGCCGCACATACGTCATCGTCTTATCTCCTTTGGTTGGATGGTGATATGAAGCCAAATCTTCCGGGCATTCGAATAGGGCGAACCCCATCGTCCGGTAGTAAAATGGTTGAGAGATGTTGTGGATGGCTCTTAAAATGCGTTTGGTTGACGTAAAGCCCGCGTGTGCAATTTATACGGCATCAACATTTTGAGAGAGGGCAGGGGCATGCGCATGGGCATATGTTCAGGAGAACGCGGTAGCTTTGTAAGATAAGAACTTTAAAAAGGACCTACTGTCAATATGAAAAAATCTGCTATCTGTTCGTCATTATGGAACATAATGCAGGCCATGCATTTTTTGACTGATCTGACTCCTGGGAAATGGCGATGGTCATCCTACGCACCGGGCGAACACAATAAAAGGATGCCCTGTGCCCACAATCAAAGGCCGCTATGGTGGGCATCGCTCACCATTTATTTGCAAATGGTCATAGGTGATCTGTGGTGCGGATGGCTTTGAATGACACGATGGCAGGCAACGCCCCGCCCTTTAACTTATAACAGCACGCTACGTGCCAAGGTTTACATGCGATGGCCCTGTGCTGGACTACCGGAGGGGTTGACGCTGGGTCTGATTTAAATTACAAGAACCGGGTTGACCATTGTGCGGATATTGGAACGCGGAGGTAGAATGCCACTTGCTCTTGGACATCTGACCGTAGGATATTTGACAAACAGCGTGATTGAAAAACCCGAAACGACACCCTTTAAAAGCCTGCTCTTTCTTTTTCTGCTGACCAATTCCCCTGATATCGACGTCTTGATCAGCTGGCTGGTCACTGGAAGCCCATGGCCTCTTCATCGTACATTTACCCACGGTATCCTGTTTGCGGTTGGCACGGCCCTAGTATTTTCAAATCTTTTCAGGCTCTTTTCTTCATTTCCCAAACTGAATTATAACTGGTGCTATTGGGCGGTAATGTCCCACGTGATTGCCGATTACATTTTCTCGCCTTGGAAAGTAAGCTTCTTGTGGCCCCTGCCGTTACAGCCCGAGTCGCTCGGCGGTCTGTTGGATTTTGTAGCCTGGTACGCAACTCTGGCCCGCGAGGCCCAGGTTATTTTAATCTGTCTTTCCACCTATTTTCTTATGAAAACGACATTCGCAGCAATCAATTACCTGTATAAACGCCTGCTGCCAGCCTGAAGGGTTGTTTGTGGAGCAAATTTGCCAAGGCATCCGGATCTGATACGGATCCGGATGCCTTGTTTGTTGCGGGAAAGGTCGTTCGTTCGCTTCTCAGCCCATAGGGCAATGGTCAGGGGGCCGGGGCATTGCACGAGGTAAAGCGCACCGGCAGCAGATTAGGTTGGCGTTGAGATAAGTAGCAAAAGGGAGCGCCCTTAGACGATAGAATCTGAAAGCGTGTTTTCCACGTTCTTCGCAGGCTGCGCTTTAACGCTTGCTTTCTTTCTTGGCTTTTTAATTTTTTTCTCATTGGCGGCTTCATCTGCCGCCTCCGCTTTTTTTTCCAAAGCCATTCTCTCGATGATGCGTTGTTGGAGATCAGGGGAGGTAACGGCTTCACTGCCATCATCCCAACGAATTTTCATAGAATCTCTATGTATGGAAACAACCTCGTAAGCGCCTTTCATATTCTCATATGTAGACCCGACCTCAAATTTTAATACACTTGTCATAACTTCTCCTCTTTGCTTAAAATACCCAATGATTGAAGGAAGCATTTGCCTCCTGTTTTTGCATGGAGGATGTCATCACAGCTATTCGTTCCTTCAGAAAAAATGCTCCGGGGATGAACGCGGAATCGCATTTGCAGTAGCAACAGTGTAACAACCTATGCAGGAAAAACAAGGTAATAATTGACCTGCTCTCCTGCAGATGCCGTTCGTTGTGGCCCTTCGTTTAACCGATTTGCCTGAAAGCGTTCACCGGCCAGGCCTGCAGCCATTGCGCTGTGCGCATCCGGATGGAATAATATGTCAGGGTCTTGCGTTGGTCTCCAAATTGCATCCCTATGGGACATGTGATTCGGAGGCTGGCGGCGCAGGATTTCCTAACGCTTTAGAACAATGGGCATAGTTTGGCGCCGCGAACCACACATCCGGGACGGCTGGGGTTAAAACCCGCAAGTTGATAACAACCGTGCGTCAATAAAATGACACTGTCACCATTCGACTGCCAATAGAAAACATCATGCATCAGAGCCATACGAAGCCCGAAACTGTGACTGGCCAAGAGCCACCCCTTTCATTACGCGACGCGGATGTGGCTATCTCTGAAAAGAAAAGGCTGATTGCGGACAACACCATCAAGAACTACGTTATATTGGCCATGGGCACCGGCCTGATACCCTCTTCCCTGGTAGACATCGTCGCCATAACGGCCCTTGAAGTGAAGATGATTGGCGATTTGGCGCGGATCTACGATTTTCCTATTCCCCACCGGTTGGTGCGTTACAAAATCCTCATCTCACTACTCGGCAGCCTCGGCCCTGTCTATCTATCAGTCAAAATGCATGCGGCCCTCAAGAGCGTGCCGCTGATCGGGCATGCCGTTTATGTGGGAATGTTGTCTATTACGGGGGGCGTTGCGATGTACGCGGTCGGCAAGACCTTCCAAAGGCACTATGAATCCGGAGGGACCTTCTTGAGCAGCGAGAATTCGGTTCTGAAAAACTTTTTCCAGGAAAAATACCAGGAAGGGAAAAAGGTGGTGCCTGGGTATGCGCGTCCAGCGGCAGTCTGACGCGGAAAAAAACAGTGTTATGGAGATGAATGATTGAAGGATATTTTGACTTCACACCGCGATTGCTGTACGAAGCTGTCCTTTGTTCTCTCTGGAGCGGAGCCTGATAAGGAATTCACATGCATCTCGAGCTGATACGGTTTTTAAGAAAAGAATCCAATCACACTGGCCATAAAATCCTGATCGCGTCGCTCCTGGCCGGCATATCCAACGGCCTTCTTATTGTGATCATCAATGCGGCATCCCAGAATTATGCCGATCTGAATTTCCGATACCTCCTTCTTTTTGGAATAAGTGTGTTGATCCTCGCACTGACCCGGCGCTATACTCTCTATCAAACCTCGAGCATCGCCCGCGCGGCCCTTACCAAGACAAATTTGAGAATCGCGGACAAGATCAGGCACGCCAATCTTGCAATATTCGAGCAGGTCGGAAAACCCAGAATCCTGACCACCCTCTCGGAAGGCACCGAGCTCATTTTCGAAGCGTCCCGACGGATTGCAAACGGGGCGGTCGCGGGGATCATGCTCGTTTTTTCTTTTGCCTATATGGCATGGTTGTCGTCCGTGGCGTTTTGGTTGTCGGTTGTGGTGATTGTGTGCGGGATCATGGTGTATCTCTTCAATCAGCGGACCGTAAACATGGAACTGCGCATCTCTGCGCAGAAGGAAGGCGAGTTTATCAATTCCATGAACCATGTCCTTGAAGGATTCAAGGAATTAAAGGTGAACCGGGCCAAGAGCGATGATCTGTTCGCCAATTACCTGGAGACGATCTCCGTAAGCGCCAAGGAGATCAGAATAAGGACCGAAGCGCGCTTTATATCGAACATTATTTACACGCAGGTGTTCATGATGATTCTGATTGCCGGGATTATTTTTCTGCTACCCCAGATGAGCGCCTCTTCTCCGCAGTTGATTGTGAGTCTTGTTGCGGTGCTCCTGTTTATTGTCGGCCCTCTGGGTTTCGTGGTCGATGCGGTTCCTGTGATAACCGAAGCCAATGTCGCCGTCGAAAAGCTGGGCGAACTCGAGGCGATATTCGATAAAGCCGATGATACCGCGCAGACGTCCCCCAACGGGCCATTGCAATCCAAAGCGACCTTTGATTCGATTGCTTTAAAAAAGGTCTTATTCTCGTATGCCAGCCCCGATGACGAGAAAGTCTTTACGGTCGGTCCTGTTGATTTGAAGGTGAATAAAGGGGAGGTTGTCTTCCTGGTTGGTGGCAACGGCAGTGGGAAGACAACCCTGGTTAAACTCCTTTCCGGTTTGTATTATCCCCAGCGCGGCATGCTGTATTGCGATGATATCCCGGTCAACAGCTTTAACTACGATCATTACCGCAATTTCTTCGCCATCATTTTCTCCGATTTTCACCTATTCGACAGACTGTACGGCATTAAAGACGTCGATGAGGAAAGGCTGAACGCATTGCTCAATACAATGGCGCTGGGTGATAAAATATCCTACTGCGACGGAAAATTCAGCACGATCAATTTGTCCACGGGCCAACGCAAACGCCTGGCTCTCGTCATTGCGCTGATGGAAGACAAGTCGATTTATGTCTTTGACGAGGTGGCTGCCGACCAAGACCCCGGCTTTCGAAAGTATTTTTACGAAGACGTGTTACAAGAGCTTAAAAATCAAGGCAAAACAATCATCGTGGTAAGCCACGACGACAGATATTTTCATGTCGCCGACCGGGTTGTGAAGATGGATTACGGAATCGTTGCCGAAGGGGCAGTGGGATAGTTATGGGCATAATGGCAGAAAAAGAATCGGCGACAATTAAAAAAGGGGTGTTCCGTCGCCTCGCGAGTCGTATCAAGGCGGTGAACGCCTGGGTTCGCGGCCGTATCGCAACGCATCTTCCAGGGTTTTTGGTTGCTTTTCTACTTTTCCTCTTTGCCCTGGTATATTTGTGGTCCAGTATTTTCATCACCATCCAGTCCGGCGAGTTGGGTATTCTGTACCGGCGGTTTTCCGGGGGCACGGTGGTGGACAAGGTGTACGGCGAGGGCCTGCGTATTGTTTGGCCATGGAATGTCATGACGGTTTACAACGTGCGCTACCAGACGATCCCGCACAATTTGGAGGTCTTGACGCGTAAGGGGTTGAAGATAAAGGTTTACTTATCGATCCGCTATCGTCCCGAGACGGAAGTTTTAGGGGTCTTGCATCAGGTGGTGGGGCCGGACTACCTGAAGAAGATCGTGATACCGGAGGTCGAAGCGACCCTGCGAACCGTACTTGGGCAGCATGACGCGGAGGAGATCTACACAACACGCAAGGGGGTCGTCCAGCAGGTGGTCAACGAATCTCTGGAGCGGGTGTCGCAGCGTTTCGTGAAGATCGATAATGTGATGATCACGGGGTTGGAACTGCCACCCAAGATCAAAGAGGCCATCGAGACCAAGCTTGAAGGTCAGCAAATGGCCCAGGCATACGAGTTCAAGCTGGCTCTGGAAGAAAAAGAGGCCGAGCGAAAACGGATCGAGGCGGGTGGCATCCGGGATTACAATCTCATGATCGAATCGTCTCTTTCGGAGAAGGTGTTAAAGTGGAAGGGGGTCGAGGCAACCAGGGATCTTTCCAAGTCCGCCAATTCGAAAGTGGTCATCATTGGCGGTGGCAAGGATGGTTTACCGGTCATTCTGGATACCAAGGAGTAGTATGGGACAATCGAAGCAAATGATCCGGGGGCACCGCTGGTCGGTTTTCCTGGTAGTGGCTTTGGCTGTGACCGCCTGCTCATCTCACGAAGATCTTGCCAAGGAACGGGCCCGACGGGCCAAAGAAGCTACCGGCGATATCCGCATTGCCCTGGTATGGCAAAAAATGACCCAGACGCTGTTTTTCGAGGGGGCGGAATTGGCGGCCGATGAGATCAACAAGGCCGGTGGCATTATAGGAAGGAATATCCGAACGGTCAGGTACCTTAACGAGTCCCTCAGCCTGGAAAGGGATCGCGCGCTGGCGAAACAAATTGTGGCGGATTGCGGCATTACAGCGGTTGTCGGTCACTTCATAGATGAAGGGGCCATAGCGGCATCGGTGACCTACGAATACGGCGGCCTGCCCTTCATCACCCCGGCGGCCACGGCCGTTACCTTTTCGCAGCATGGTTTCCAGTACGTCTTCCGGAACACGCCTTCCGACTTCGATAACGGCGTGCAGTTGGCCGATTTTGCGAAAAAACAGAGGTATTATAGGGTTTTGGTGATCGATGATCGCAGGATTTATGGGAAGGGGCTGGCCGATATTTTCCACGCCAGGGCTTCCAAGATCGGCATCGAAGTCGTCGCCAGAAAATCTTTTGACGTTTCTGGCAAGGATTTTAAACCGCTCTTTGCCGAGCTCAAGAAGTTATCGTTTGACGCGATATTTTTAGGGGGCAGTCTTCCCATTGCCGGCGAAGTGATCAAGCAGGCCCGGATCATGGGTATCAAGGTGCCTTTCATGGGGGGCAATGGCCTTGATATGCCCACGACGCTGTGGAAGACAGCTGGCAACGCTGCCGATGGGACGATAACGCCGACCGTTTTTCATCATGCGGAAAAGCACGATGTCAGTCGGGCCTTCAGCCGCAAGTTTTTTGAGCGGTACCATGTTTATCCCGACACATGGGCCGCACTCGGATACGATGCCATCCAGGTATTGGGCGATGTTATCCAGAAAACCGGAACAACGGTTCCGGTCGTTATCGCGTCGCATCTGAGATTTCTCAAGGACCGGCAAGGGGTTATCGGTACCTACGCCTTTACGAAAAATGGCGATGTCTCCGGAGATATAAATATGTTTCAGGTATTTCATAACGGAAAGTTTGGGTTAATAGAGGATGGACTGCCATGATCTATTTGGTCTTGTATGTATTTATCAGTTTTATCGTCGGGTTGATGGGCACAAACAGAAAGTTCGGGTTCTGGGGAAATTTCTTTTACTCGTTGTTGTTCACACCCTTTCTCGGCATCATTTTATTATTTGCGTCCTCGAAAAAGGTTCCGGTCAAGTACGAGCGGAACGGGCGGTAACGGCTTGAACGGTCTAAAGATATCAGGTGAGATACGCAAAACTGTGACAGTGAGATGGCTTATGGGCGCACTGGCGGTTTTGTCGTCTATGGCTTGCAGCGCCAATCACAGCCTTGAACAAGCGCGGGCGGACAGGGCGGAAAAGGCAACCGGCGATATCGTGATCGCCATGGTTTGGAATCAGGCGCCCGGAACAACTCTTTACGACGAAGGGGCCGCCATGGCTGTCGCGGAGATCAATGCGCGTGGCGGTATCTGGGGAAGAAAACTGCGAATGACAATCCATTCCAATGTTCCGCCCGCAAAAGAACATGCCGTGGCCAGAGCGATTGCGGCGGACCCCAATGTGGTTGCGGTCATCGGTCATCCGGCATCCGGAACCGCCATTCCCATATCGCTGACCTACCAGAAAGCGGGGCTCCTTTTCATCGCCACAGGGGCCACGAGCCCGAACCTGACAAATCATGATTTTTCATACGTTTTCAGGAATATTCCCTCGGACAGACTGACCGGCAAGGTGTTGGCCGAGTTCAGTGTGGCGCAGGGGTTCAAGAAAATGGTGGTGATCGACGATGAAAGTGAATATGGCGTGACGTTGGCCCGTATCTTCGTTGAAAATGCCGCTGAGGGGGGGATCGATATCGTGCTGCGCAAGTCCTACTTCCCCTGGCAGACCGACTTTAGTTTCATGCTTCATGATATCAAACAGCACGGAGGCGATGCGGTGTTCTTGGGCGGGTCGGTCCCGCAGGCGGCCGAAGTGCTCAAGCAAGCCCGGCAAATGGGCGTTACGATTCCCTTTATAGGAGGCGACGGCCTCGATGAACACGCCCTGTGGGAGATTGCCGGAAGCGCCGCGGAAGGTACTATCGTCGCGACGATCTTCGATCCCGATGACGCCGATCCGGTTACGCGAACATTTGTCACCCATTTTCAGGACAGATACGGTATCGTTCCGGAAGTGTGGGCGGCGCTCGGATATGATGCCATCTGCTTGCTTGAGGATGCGTTCCTGCGGGCAAACTCCACAGTCCCGGTTGTGGTGGCTTCTTTCCTGCGTTTCATCGAAGACCGGCGCAGTGTCATGGGGACTTATTCTTTTTCGAAAAAAGGCGATATTGTCGGTAAGCAATTTTTTTTCAAAGTGGTGCGTAACGGTGAGTTCGCCTATTTCAGACCCGTCAACGCCCAGATAAGTGAATGAAGAAGCGAACACAGAACGATGAAGGGGAAAATGGCCGATTCTAACGAGACCCTCCTGTTTTGCCTCCCTTTTGCAGGTGGCAGTTCTTATTCATACCGGGACTTTCAGCGGCACGCCAATGATTCCGTGCGGATCGCGGCACTCGATCTGCCGGGCAGGGGCAGGCGTTTTTCCGATCCCCTGCTCACCAATTTGCATGATATGGCCGATGATGTGTTCGAGCAGATCCGGAGCCGTTTGCACAGTCCCTATGCCATTTACGGGCACAGCATGGGGGCTTGCATCGGGTATTTGTTGATAAAACGCATCATCCGTGAACGCTGCCCGCTGCCGCGTCATTTTTTCGTGTCGAGCAGGCAATCCCCCTCCGTGCAAGGCAAGGAAAAGAACTGGCATCTGCTCCCGCGGGCTGATTTCCTGGACATCGTGAAGCGCTTTGAAGGAATTTCGACAGAGGTTATCGAGAATCAGGAGTTGATGGCACTTTTCGAACCGGTGTTACGCGCCGATTTTCAGGCGCTTAGCAGCTACAGATACGAGAAGAGTGCGCCATTCGATATTCCGATAACGGTTATGCGGGGCAGCGATGAAAATGTCGGGCGGGCCGATGCGCTTCGATGGCAGGAAGAAACCACCCAAACGATTTCGTTTCTGGAATTCAAGGGGGGCCATTTCTTCATATTCCGGCATGCCGCTCACATCATCGAGATCTTTTCCCGGGGGGTTCTGATGCCCAGCGATACCCCCGCCTATGCGACCGGTCGATGATATGGGTCCTCTATGCGCAACTCGGGGAGATGCTGCCGCCCCAGGCATGGCAGCGCTACTTTGTGGAGATGCCCCGGTCCGTGCAGTCGGCCATCAGCCGATACCTGCGCTGGCAAGACCGGCAGGCGGGCTTGTTTGGGAAACTTTTGCTGGCCGAGGGCCTGGCGCGCTGCGGATATCCTCGGGAGCATCTGCGCAATCTGGTCTGGGACTGTGCGGGCAGGCCTTTTCTGGGCTGCCGGATGGATTTCAATATTTCTCATTCGGGTGGTTACGTGGTGTGCGCGCTGTGTCCCGGGGGAAGAGTAGGTATCGATATCGAGCAAATACGGGCCATCGATATCTCCGATTTCAAAGCGCAGATGACGTGCGAGCAGTGGGCGGAGATCATGGCGTCCGACCATCGCCTGGCAACCTTTTTCCGCCTGTGGACCCAGAAAGAATCCGTAGTCAAGGCGGATGGCAGGGGAATTGCAGCGCCCATGGACGATATTACCATCGCGGGGGAAAAAGCATTTATCGCCGACGACATCTGGGGGATGACGGAAGTGGGCATCGCTGACGGGTATTGCTGTCATCTGGCGACGCGTGAAATAAAACCAGCAATACGCATTGAAAAAATTGTTTTGTGTTAAAGAGATACTCAAATGGCTTTATGCAGATCCTGTTCTCGGCCGTAATCAGCATCACATCAGAAAAGGAGTTCAAATGGAAACGAAGGCGGCAGAAGTGAAGGAAGCGGAAGCGAAGACATCGGAAACCCTGGATTGGGAAGGCCGAAAAGCTGAGACTGATCGACTGATCAAAAACCACACATACGGCTCCATGGGCGTTGGGCTCATACCGCTGCCCGTGGTCGATTTTCTTGCGCTGACCGGTATTCAAGTACGACTTCTCTACAAGCTATCGAAGTTCTACGGAGTGGACTTTTCAAAAGAGAGGGCCAAAACCCTGATTGCGTCGCTGATCGGGAGTTATGTGCCGATTGCGGCAGCCGGCCCGCTGGCCAGCATGATTAAAATTATTCCCATCATTGGACAGACCACAGGGGCCCTGACAATGCTTGCCACGGGTGGCGCCTGCACCTACGCTCTGGGCAAAGTCTTTGTGCAGCACTTCGAATCCGGCGGCACTTTTCTTGATTTCGCACCTGAAAAGGTCAAGAACTACTTTGCCGATCAATTCAAAGAGGGCCAGAAGATCGTCAAAGAGGGACAGAAGTTCACGGCTGACAAAACTGCTACCCAGAAAAGTTGATGAGGCCATCCGAAGAGATTAAGTAACCAGCAATGGCGGTTCTGTTCTGAGGACTGAACCGCCATTGCTGCGATGATCAAAGCCCCGGACAGTATTTCTGCACTTTTGTGCAGCATTGCGGGTATGCTGCCTCTCGTTGGTCTCCCAGGAACAACTCACCGAAATTATTCGTATAATGATGACTTCAAACAGTGCAACCCATGGCCCCGGAATCAGCGACGCGCTCATTGCCTGCGCAACGGCGGGCATGTTCCCCAAGGCCTTCTTTTCCTTGCGGGATTTCGAGGAACTATCCTTTGCTGCGGTTCTGCGCAACGGTTTCGAAAAACGGGCCTACCAGGTCCGGCATCCCGTGCCTGCGGATCTTGGCGAATTGTGTGAACTCGAGACGGCCTGCTGGCCCGGGCCGCTGCGGGCTCCGGCGGACGAGTTACGCGCGCGTATCGAACGCTTTCCTTCCGGCCACTGCGTGATGGAGATGGATGGCCGCCTGGTGGGGGCGATCTATTCGCAACGGATCGCCGCCATCGAATCGCTGAAGACCACCACGTGTACAAACGTGGCCGCTTTGCATCAGGCCGACGGGCCATACGTGCAACTGCTCGCGGTCACCGTATTGCCCGAGACGCAGAATCTCGGGCTGGGCGACCAATTGCTTGAATTCATGCTTCACTACTGTTCGGCCCGCAAGGGTGTCGCGCGCATTGTGGCCGTCAGCCTGTGCAAGGAATACCATAGGTACCCGTCGCTCACCATGGAGAGCTATATCCGCGCGCGCGACGAATTCGGATATTTGAAAGACCCGATTCTCCGTTTTCATGAGAGCCACGGCGGCCGCATCTCCGGGCTTTGTCCGGGATACCGGCCCCAGGATCAGGACAACCGGTGCACCGGTGTCCTCGTTGAATACGACATCGTGAATCGGCGGCCCGGCAACGGTCGCACACCGGTACCCGCAGCGGTGACGCACGCGAATGAATGCTGGACGGGGCCGGCGCTTCCCCTGGTCGAAGAGTGTGTGCGCCGGGTCATGGGAGAGGTCACCCCCTGGTCTTTTTCACCAGCGCGTCCGCTGATGGAAATGGGGCTCGATTCACTCAAGCTGATGGCTTTGCGAGCGCTGCTTGGCAATCGATTGGGCCGTGAACTCGATGCCGCGTTTTTTTTCCGGTACGGCACGCCAGAGAAAATCGCCCGGTTCTTCGACGAGGGCGACGCCACGGAGGAGGACACCACGCTATGTGTTGCCCCCCTTTCTCGGACGGAAGTGGATCATCCCACAAAAAACGCGCAGCGCATCCAGGCCGTGTGTTGCGCTCCGGACCTCTCCGATAAGACGGTGGCGATTGTCGGCATGGCCTGTCGGTTCCCCGGGGGGGGCGACACCATGGAAGATTTTTGGACGCTCTTGGCGAACGGAACCGATGCCGTGACCGAAATTCCCGTGGATCGCTGGGATGTCGCGCAGTATTACGATCCCGACCCGCGCCACTCCGGCGGAATCATTAGCCGGCATGGCGGATTCCTTCGCGATGTGGACCGTTTCGATGCCCACTTCTTCAATATCTCCCCCCGGGAAGCGGCTGCCATGGATCCGCAGCAGCGCCTGTTGCTCAGCTTGTCCTGGGAGGCGCTCGAACACGCGGGGATCAATCCTGCCACCTTGGCCGGGACCCGCACCGGCGTTTTCGTCGGACTTTTCTCCCACGATTATGAAACACTTCAGGTCAAAGGCAGCACCGCTGCGGCCGCCCCTGTTTTTGACGACACCTACTTTGCCACGGGCAACTCCGCCGCGGTGGCCGCGGGCCGGCTGGCGTATTATTTCGGCTTTGAAGGGCCCGCGCTGGCCATCGATACGGCCTGCTCCTCTTCGCTCGTGGCCGTCCATCAAGCCTGCCGGAGTTTGCGCAGCGGGGAAACCGATATTGCGCTCGCCGCCGGCGTTAACCTGATTCTTTCCCCCGAATTGAGCATGGCCTTCTCACGGGCCGGCATGCTTTCGCCTTCCGGACGGTGCAATACGTTCGATGCCGCCGCCGACGGGTATGTGCGCGGGGAAGGCTGCGCCGTGGTGGTATTGAAACGGTTGTCACGGGCGCTCGCCGATGGCGATCGGGTACTGGCCGTCGTAAAGGGCAGCGCAATCAATCAGGATGGCGCGAGCAACGGCCTGACCGCCCCCAACGGCTTGGCGCAGGAAGCGGTGATCCGTGACGCGCTGACCGATGCCGGGATCGCCGCGCATGAGGTCTCCTACATCGAGGCGCATGGGACCGGCACCGCGCTCGGAGACCCGGTCGAGGTCTCGGCGCTGGCCAATGTGTACGGCCAAGGAAGGAGCGCGGACAATCCGCTGCTGATCGGCTCGGTAAAGGCCAATATCGGTCACACCGAAGCGGCCGCGGGGATAGCGGGTTTGATCAAAGTCGTTCTTGCCATGCAGCATCACCATATACCGATGCAGCCGCACTTCCGGCAATTGAATCCCCTGATCGCGCTGGCGACCATTCCGGCAGCCATTCCGGTGGCCGGCACCGACTGGCAGGCGGGGACGCCGGGCCACCGGCTGCTGGCTGGGGTGAGTTCTTTCGGGTTCAGCGGCACCAATGCCCATGTCGTGCTGCAAGAAGCCCCCGAGGCGCTGCGTGCCTGTACGAACGCGCCGGAGCGCCCCTTGCACATGTTGACCCTTTCGGCCAAGAACGATGACGGGCTCGACCGCTTGATCGACAAATACACCTCATTTCTGGATTCACCTGCCGCGCACGACCGCCTGGCCGACATCTGTTACACCGCTAACGCGGGCCGGGCCCATTTCAGCAGCCGAATCGGCATTGTCGCGCAGTCGGTGGCGAATCTCAGGGACAAACTGCGTACCCGTGAGGGAGCCGGCGTGTCTCGCGGGAACGCTGTATCGCCGCCCAGGATAGCTTTTCTCTTCACCGGGCAAGGAGCGCAGTTCGCCGGCATGGGCAAAGACCTTTATGCGACCCAGCCGACCTTCCGCAAGGCCCTGGACCGCTGTGCTGCGTTGTTGCAAGAACAGCTCGAGCGACCGCTGCTCGAGGTGATCTATCCTGGAAAAAACGATCACGGCCTGGTGGATCAAACCGCTTATACCCAGCCTGCCCTGTTCGCCATCGAATACGCATTGTGCTGTTTGTGGAAGAGTTGGGGCGTTGCACCGGATGCCGTCATCGGCCACAGTGTGGGCGAGTACGCTGCAGCCTGCGCGGCCGGCGTTTTCACACTCGAAGATGGACTGACGCTGATTGCGGCCAGGGGCCGTCTCATGCAGGCCCTGCCGCGCGACGGCGCCATGGCCGCTGTTTTTGCCGAAGAAAAGGTGGTGGCGGCCGCCATCGCACCCTTTCGCGCCGGGATCTCGCTGGCTGCGCTCAATGGCCCCCGCCTGAACGTTATATCGGGTCTGGCCACATTGCTTGCAAAGGTGACTGAGGCGCTGGCCGCGCAGGGCGTCAAGGTCGCGATGCTCAATGTGTCGCATGCGTTCCATTCGCCGCTGATGGACCCGGTACTGGAACCCTTTGGCACGCTAGCGCGGGAGATCCGCTACACGCCGCCGCGCATCGATCTGATTTCAAACCTGACCGGCGAGGCGATCGGCGAAGCGATCGCGTCGCCAGCGTACTGGGTGACTCATATCCGTGAAGCGGTGCGGTTCGCTGCCGGCATCCAGGCCCTCTATCGCAAAGGGTATCGGGTGTTTGTCGAGATCGGGCCGCATCCTGTCCTGACCGGCATGGCCAAAATGTGCCTGTCCGATTCCCCCGAGGATACCCCCTGCGTCTGGTTGCCGAGTCTGATGCGCGGCAAGCCCGACTGGGCGCAGATGCTGACCAGTCTCGGCGCGCTGTACACCCAGGGCGCCCAAATCGATTGGCAGGGGTTTGACGCGGCATATACCCGAAGCAAACTGGCCTTGCCGACCTATCCCTTCGAGGGCCGCCGGCACTGGATACCGACGGCCCAGGCTGGCAACAAAAAGTTGCCGGCCGCTCACATTGCCTCACAAAGCCCCACCTGTTCTTCGGAAGAAAGCCTCAACGACCTTCTTTACCGGATTGCGTGGGTCCCGCAGAAGATCGCACCGCAAAAGGGATCGAATGCGCTGCCGTCCCCGATAACCGTCAAGGAAGCCGTTACCGCTTTTGCGGCCGGTCAGGTATCTGCCTATCCCGATCTTCTGACCGCCATGGAGGCGCTGAGCGTTGCTTACGTGCATGACACGCTGGCCAGGATGGGTTGGACGTATCCGATCGGCAGCCGTTTCACGACCGATGATGCTGCCGGCGCGTTGCGTGTGGCCGAGGCTTACCGCCCATTGCTCGGCAGGCTTCTGGGAATATTGGCCGAAGAGGGGATTCTTTACCGCGACGCGCAAGGCTGGACCGTGGCCCAATCGTTGCGGGCGCAAAGTGCCGGTGAGCAGTGGCGGCAACTTGTTGCAACGCATCCTGAAGCCGAAGCCGAGTTGGCCCTGCTCGGCCGCTGCGGTGCGGGACTTATCGGGGTTCTGCAGGGCGCTTGCGACCCGATCGGCCTGGTGTTTCCCGAAGCGGACCTGACGATGGCGGTCCAACTGTACGAGGACTCACTGACCTTCGGCGCGATGAACCGGGTGGTCGCCCACACACTATCGGTGGTCCTTGCGGATCACGCCGGCGGCCGAAAACTGCGCATCCTTGAAATCGGCGCCGGTACCGGCGGGACAACCGCCGCGATCCTGCCGCTGCTCAAAGGCGAACAGGTGGACTACGTGTTCACCGATGTCTCGGCCCATTTTCTGAGCCAGGCCAAGGAGCGTTTCGCAAACTATCCCTTTGTGCGCTATCAACTGCTCGACATCGAAAAAGATCCCGTGTCGCAGGGCTATCGACCCCACACGGTCGACGTGATCATTGCGGCCAACGTGATCCATGCGACAGCGGATATCCGGCATACCCTCCAGCGCGCCGGCCAGCTGCTGGCGCCCGGCGGCATGCTGATGCTGCTCGAGGGGATCGCCCGGCGGCGCTGGATGGACATGATTTTCGGCCTTCTGGACGGGTGGTGGAAGTTTACGGACCATGATCTCAGGCCCGCGCACCCGCTGATGGATGTCGCTACCTGGGAAAGCGTGATGCACAGCAGCGGGTTTGCCGAAACCGCGGCGATCACGCCCGGGCAAGGCGGGATGCTCTTCGAGCAGGCCGTGATTCTGGGCCGCACATTGCCCGAAGCCAAACAGACCCCGGCTGCGTCACAGCGGCACTGGCTGATCCTTTCTGATGGCCTGTCCTGTGCGGACGGGTCTGATGGCCTGTCCTGTACGGACGGGTCTGATGGCCTGTCCTGTATGGACGGGTCTGATGGCCTGTCCTATGCGTGCGGGGCTGATAGCGCGTCCGATGCGGAAGGGTCGTATGGCGGGCCCGAGGCGGACGGGGTCGGTGCCCGGTTGTCCGGTCTTCTGGGCGCCCGTGGCGATCACGTGACGATGGTTTTCCCAGGCGAGCGATTCAGCAGGACATCGGACGGGGCGTATACGGTCAATCCGGCCGAGCGCGACGATTTCCAGCGGTTGCTCCGGGCCGTTGCGTCCGAGGGAAAATCCGCCCTGCATGGGATCCTTCACCTCTGGAGCCTCGATGCGCCGCAGCCCTCTGAAAGCGACGTGGCGACGGAGAGCGTGCGCCTGTGTACGGGCATGCTGCACCTGGTGCAGGCTCTGATCCGGATGGATGCCGAGCCGCCGCCGGGCCTGTGGCAGGTGACCCGCCACGCTGTGGGCGCGGACGGCACGGAACGGCTTCTATCGGGCCTTGTCCAGGCGCCCCTGTGGGGCATGGCCCAGGTGATCGCCGTCGAACATCCTGAACTGACCTGCGTTCGGGTCGATATCGATCGGGGGGCGGATTGTGTGGCCTCCCTTCTCGAAGAGATCCTGCAAGGCCAGCCGGCGGATCGGATCGCCCTGCGCGGCAAAGCGCGCTATGCGGCGCGCCTGGTGCCCTTCCAAAGCGATGCGGGGCCTGATCGTGATACCGCTGTCATTCGTTCGGACGGCACCTACCTGATCAGCGGCGGCCTGGGCGGAACGGGTCTTGAAATCGCGGCGCACCTGGTCGCGCACGGTGCCGGACAGCTCGTTCTGGTCAGCCGCAGCGGGCAACCGGCCGAGGGCAGCCCGCCGGCGGCGGCGATCCGCCAAATGCAACAGGCCGGCGCCCGTATCGTCGTTGCCCAAGCCGACGTGTCCCGGAAAAGTGATGTGCATGCCGTCTTGAAGGCCATTGCGGCATCAGACATGCCGTTGAAAGGCGTCGTTCACGCCGCCGGTGTTTTCGAGGACAGACTGCTGGCGGATCATGCGGGCGAATTTTTTAAAAAGGTGTTTGCCGCCAAAGTCGCGGGCGCCTGGAACCTGCATGCAGCGACCCGCGAGATCCCGCTCGATGTCTTCATGCTGTTCTCTTCGGCCACCTCTTTTGTCTGTTCGTCCGGCCTCGGAAACTATGTGGCTGCCAACGCCTTCCTGGATGCGCTGGCGCACTACCGCCGCCTCATCGGATTGCCGGGCCTGAGCATCAGCTGGGGGCCATGGGCGGGGACAGGCATGGCCGCGGCTGTCGGCAAACGCCGTGAAACCCAGTGGGCCGCGCAAGGATTCGGCTTGCTCGCGCCGGCGACGGCCCTATCCGTTTTCCACCGGCTACTCGGCACAACCGACCCGCAGGTGACGGCAATGGCCATGGATTGGCCATGTTTCTTCGGGCAGCAGACGGACACGCTGCCGGACTTTCTCGATCACATCCCGCAGCACCCAGCGGACCGGCCGGCGTCGTGCGAAAGCATTTACGACACGTTGCAAGCGGCGCCGCGCGAGCACCACCAGGATCTGCTCAGGGCCTATATCGCGTCCATGGTCGCCAGTGTTCTGAGTCTGCCCACGGCGGCCATCAATCTGCGGCAAGGCTTTTTTCAAATGGGGATGGATTCGCTGACCTCCATGGAACTGAGGAATCGTCTGCAGAAGGTGTTTGCCTGTACCCTGCCCGCGACCCTGATTTTCAAGTATCCCACGGTGGTGTCCCTGGTCGACCACCTCATCGAGACCGTCGTCCACCCGGCGCCCGCAACGGCGTGTGCGCCCGCCGCAACAACCGCGACGGTGGTCGTGGAAGAGGGCCAAGCCAAAGAAGATCGTGTCGCTATTGATGATTTGACCGACAACGAAGCCGAAGCGCTGCTGCTCGCAAGGCTCGAAAATCTGAGGTACTGATTATGGACAGGGTATCCGGCCAGCAACCCACCGACTCTCCGGTTAAACGGGCGCTGCGCGCCATCGATGATCTGCAGGCCAAACTTTCGGCTATGGCGCACAAACAGAGCGAACCGATTGCCGTGGTCGGGATCGGCTGTCGCTTTCCCGGCGGGGCCGATACGCCCGACCGGTTCTGGAATCTGTTGAAAAACGGGCAGGATGCGATCAGCGATCTTCCCGGCGACCGCTGGAATATCGATGATTATTATGACCCCGACCCCGATGCAGCGGGCAAGATGTACATCCGGCACGGAGGCTTTCTGGACGCCATCGACCGGTTCGATGCGGCCTTTTTCGGTATCTCTCCGCGCGAAGCCATGTGCATGGACCCCCAGCACCGCCTCATGCTGGAAGTGAGCTGGGAGGCCCTGGAACATGCAGGGATAGCGCCGGCCAGCCTGAATGGGTCGCGCGCAGGCGTTTTTGTCGGCATCGGGCAAAACGATTACGCCCGCTTGAAGCTCAACGGTGCGGACCCGACGCGCATCGATACCTATGATGGCACCGGCAACCTCCTATGTTTCGCCCCTGGCAGAGTCGCCTACATCCTGGGGTTGCACGGCCCGAACATGGCAATCGATACCGCCTGCTCTTCTTCGCTGGTGGCCCTCCATCAGGCCTGCCAGAGTTTGCGGGTGGGCGATTGCGACCTGGCCCTGGCCGGCGGCGTGCACCTGGTCATTTCTCCGGAGGTCACGATCTTTCTCTCGCGGGCCCATGTGCTTTCTCCGCACCGAGAGTGCAAGACCTTTGATGCGGCCGCCGATGGCTTCGTGCGCGGGGAGGGCTGCGGAATGATCGTGCTCAAGCGGCTCTCGGACGCGCGCAAGGGTGGCGACACGATCTTGGCCCTGATCAGGGGCTCGGCCATCAACCATGACGGCGCCAGCGGCGGGCTGACCGTTCCCAGCGAGCACGCCCAGGAAGCGCTCATCCGCAGCGCCACTTACAATGCCAAGGTCGACCCCCTTCAGATGTCCTATGTCGAAGCGCACGGCACTGGCACCGCATTGGGCGATCCGATTGAAGTGAACGCTTTGGCTGCGGCGCTGTGCCAAGGCCGGCCGGCCGACACGCCGCTGATGATCGGGTCGGTCAAAACCAATATGGGACACCTCGAGGCCGCGGCCGGAATCGCTGGCGTGATCAAGGTCATCCTGGCGCTGCAGCACAAAGCGATACCGCCCCACCTGCATTTCAAGGAGCCCAATCCCCACATCGACTGGCACGCGATTCCGATCGAAGTGGCCGTGCAGGGCCGTGCCTGGCCGTCGTCGCAGGGGCCGAGAATCGCCGGGGTCAGCTCGTTTGGTTTCAGCGGCACCAATGCCCATATCGTGCTGGAAGAGTGCGTCCCAGCGGCGGCGGCCGCGCCGCACGACACGGCAGGCGCGCTGCACATCCTGACGCTGTCAGCCAAGAGCGATACCGCCTTGCACGCTCTGGCCGAAAGTCATGCGGCCCATATCGCGGCGCACCCGGAGCAGACGATCCGGGATATCTGCTATACGGCCAATACCGGCCGCTCCCAGTTCGCCAAACGCCTGGCGGTGCTTGCGACGACACGCGCGGAATTGATCGCGCGGCTTGCCGCCTACGGCACGGGGCGGCCCTGCACAGGGCTGTACACCCAAGATTGTCCGATCGATGCCACGGGCGTATCGCAGGCCGGACAAGGAAAAGGTCGGCGCGACGCTGAAGCGTCCCTGCAGGCATTGGCCCACCAATTTATAATCGGCGCAGACATCGCGTGGTGTGACCATTACCCGGCGGGCGGGTTCATGAAGGTCGCCTTGCCGACCTATCCCTTCCAGCGCCAACGGCACTGGGTCGCGCAGGCGGCACACCCGACCCCGCAGAACGGGCAAAACGAGGTGCCCGCATGGGGCAGAAGGCTGCACCTGCCTTTTTCCAGCGACGTGCGCTTCGAGCATCGCTTCACGGAAACCGAGCCCGCCCACCTGGCGGACCACAAACTTCTCGGCACGGTCGTCGTCTCCGCGGCTTCCCAGGTGGCCATGGTCCTGGCGTCAGCGGCGCAAGCCTTCGGGCCCGACGCTTGCCGGATCGAGGAGATGCTGTTTTCTCAGCCGTTGATGATTCCAGGCAACGGGGCCAAGGCCGTCCAGCTGATCTATTTTCCAGACCCACAAGGGCTTCCATACCCACAAGGGCCGCCCGCCGAACAGGGTGTCTTTACCTTCCGGCTGGTCAGCGCTGAGGGCAATGGTGCCGAAGCGATAGATGCCGCCTGGACGACGCATGCTTCCGGAAAGGTGGTCATTACGCCAGCGAACGACATATCTGAGGCTGCGTGCACGGCGTTCGATCCCGACGCTTTTCAAACTCGGGCTGAGCCCATGCCTGCCGGCGATGCGTATTACGCGGCACGCCAGCGTTCGGGCTATTACTTCGGTCCGTCGTTTCGCTGGGCGCGCCGGATTTGGCAAACGAAAAAGGAGACCCTTTGCGCGGTGGCAGCCGATCATCCGGGCCCGGAGAGGGATCGCTACCCGATCCATCCGGGAGTGCTCGACACCTGCTTTCAGATGATCGATACCTTCCAAGAGGCCGATGCGGATGCCGATCATCTCTATGTACCCGTCAGGATCAAGCGCCTCCAGGTTTACCGGCAAGCGCCCGTCGGCAATCTGTGGTGCCTGGCGCAGCGGCCAGACAGCCCCGCCAGCGGTGCCCGTGCGGCAACCGGCAGTCTGCGGCTGATCGACGATCAGGGCGCGACCGTGGTCGCCGTGGAAGGCTTTGAATTTGGCCAGGCCCGGCGGGAGATCTTCCGGACCGCGCCGCCCAACGAGGTGGCAGCGATCTGCGAAGTGACCTGGCAGCCCGATCTGGCAGCAGGACGCAAGCCCCTGGACCTCCAGGCGCTATCATTCGATGCGGGCGGTTGGCTCTTGTTCGCAGATCGCTCCGGCGTGGCCGCGGAACTGGCCGCACAGTTGCGTGCGCGCGGGGCTGAGGTTTTTCTGGTCACGCGCGAAGAACAGTGTGGCGTCAATACAGGCGGACACTACGGTGTGAACCCCGAGAGCCCGGCGGATGTCGGTCGCCTCTTTCAGGCCATCAGGACCCCGCTCAAGGGGTTGGTTTACCTGTGGGGCCTCGATATCGGCCCGACGGTGGATGCGGAGGCGATGCAGCAGAGTGCACTGGTTTGTGCAGGCTTGGCCACGGTGGTTCGCGCCCTGGTAGAAGGGGCCAGCGGGCAGCCGCCGGCCGTGTGGTTTGTCACCCGCGGGGCGCTGCCCGTCCGCAAGGATCCGCTGGCACCACTCCAGGCGGCGCTGTGGGGACTCGGTGGCGTGCTCGACCTCGAGCATCCCGGGCTGTTCACGCGCGGCATCGATCTGGCACCTGACGAGAACGCGGCCATGATCCCGATGCTGGTGGCGGAAATGCTGCATCCCGACACCGAAAACAGGATCGCTTTGCGTGACGGGCTGCGCCATGCCGCCCGGCTTAGGCCATGCGCCCCCACGCGCGACGCTGCGTGTCATTTTGAAGCCGCCGGCAGCTATCTGGTCACCGGTGGTCTGAGCGGTCTGGGGCTTGCGGTTGCGCAGTGGATGGCCCGCAACGGGGCACGCCATCTGGTGGTGTGCGGTCGAAACCAGCCCGGCGCTTCGGCTGCGCAAACGATCGACGCCATCGCGCAGACCGGCTGCAATATCCGGGTTATCACTGCGGACGTATCGGATCGCGCGGACGTCACACGCGTGATGACGGACATCGCATCCCACATGCCGCCCCTGCGCGGCATTGTCCATGCGGCGGGCGTCATCGATGATGCATTGCTCATCCGTCAAGACAGCGGCCGTTTCGGGAAAGTCATGGCGCCCAAGGTGCGCGGGGCCTGGCACCTGCATCAGGCCACCGCGGGCAAAGCGCTCGATTTCTTCGTCTGTTTCTCTTCCGCGGCCGCGATTATCGGCAGCGGCGGGCAGGCCAACTATGCGGCCGCCAATGCCGTCATGGATGCCTTGATGCATGCCCGGCGCGCCCAGGGCCTGCATGGGCTGAGCATCAACTGGGGCGCATGGGGTGACATCGGCATGGCCGCCAGGATGCCAGCCGACACCAAGTCGCGATTGGCTGCGCAGGGCCTGGGGGTCTTGGCCCCGGAAAAGGGGCTGGCCATCCTGGGCGACCTGCTGCGGCGGGATGCCACCCAGGCCGTGGTGATGGCTGTGGCGTGGGACCGTTATCTGCTCAACCGTTACCCCAAGGCAGCGCCGCCCTTCTTTGCGGTCCTGGCCGCAGAGCGGACCGCGGCGGCAACGCCCAGCGATCTTGCGGCCCCCTCCGAGGGATGGCTCAGCGCGCTTCCTGCGGACCAAAGGCATGCGCGTCTTTTGGCCTATGTGCGTTCCCAGGTGGCCGCTACTCTCGGCATGGCCTCCGCGGATGAACTGGCGTCCCGGCAACGCTTGTTCGATATCGGTATCGATTCGCTCATGGCGGTGGAGTTGAAAAACCGTTTGGAAGCGGGACTCGGGATCAAGCTGCGCGCAACCCTTGTGTTTGACTACCCGACGGTGGAAGCCCTCATGCAGCATCTGTCGCAAGAGGCGCTGGCCCCGCTGTTTCCCCGGACGGCGCCGGCACCGGCCGCGCGTGCGACCGCCCACCCCGCCCAAAACGCGGACGACATCGGGGCGTTGCTCGCGGATATCGAAAGCATGCCGGAGCAGGATCTCCGGGCCCTGTTCAACAGCGCAAAAACAAAACACACCAGGGGATGATCCAGTGAGCGAATTTTCCAAGCGCGTGTCCCATCTCTCTTCGGTCCACCTGGCCTTTGCGGCCCAACAAATCGAAGCCAAGAGCGAACTCATGCGGGCCGAACCGATTGCGATCATCGGCATGGGCTGCCGTTTTCCCGGCGGGGCCCATACTCCGGAGGCCTTTTGGCAACTGTTGCGAAGCGGCACCGATGCGATTGCCGAGGTCCCACGCGACCGTTGGGATATCGATGCATTGTACGATCCCGACCCGCAGGCCCCCGGGAAGATGTGCTGTCGTTACGGCGGTTTCCTGGAACGCGCGGACCTGTTCGATGCCGACTTCTTCGGCATCTCGCCGCGCGAAGCGGCCAGCATGGATCCCCAGCAACGGATTCTGCTCGAGGTGAGCTGGGAGGCGCTCGAACATGCCAATCTGCCCGCCGAGCGGTTGTTCGGCACGCCGACAGGGGTGTTCGTCGGTATCAGCACGTGTGACTACGCTACGATCCGGGCCGGACTGCGCGACCGCCAGGCCATCGACGCCTACCACGTCAGCGGCACCACCCTGAGCGTGGCGGCCGGCCGCCTCGCGTACCTGCTGGGTGTGAACGGTCCCTGTCTGTCCGTCGACACCGCCTGCTCGTCCTCCCTGGTCGGGCTCCACCTGGCCTGCCAGAGTTTGCGCAACCGCGAAAGCGCCCTGGCCCTGGCGGCGGGTGTGGGCCTGCTGCTGGCCCCTGAACCTTCGATCACGTTTTCCAAAGCCGGGATGCTGGCGCGCGATGGCCGCTGCAAGACCTTCGATGCCGCGGCCGACGGGTATGTGCGCGGCGAGGGCTGCGGGGTGGTCGTGTTGAAGCGCCTGGCGGACGCCTTGGCCGATAACGACCGCATTCTGGCGGTCGTGCGGGGCTCGGCGGTCAACCAGGA
>LADR01000067.1 GCA_000961655.1 Desulfatitalea sp. BRH_c12 | reverse complement strand
AACCGCCTTACTCGGCTCGGCTATAACGTGGACTGGCGAACAAGCTCTCTAACGGATATGCTTGAGACAGAGTCTAAGATCGAGGCGGCAAACCGCCTTACTCGGCTCGGCTATAACGTGGACTGGCGAACAAGCTCTCTAACGGATATGCTTGAGACAGAGTCTAAGATCGAGGCGGCAAACCGCCTTACTCGGCTCGGCTATAACGTGGACTGGCGAACAAGCTCTCTAACGGATATGCTTGAGACAGAGTCTAAGATCGAGGCGGCAAACCGCCTTACTCGGCTCGGCTATAACGTGGACTGGCGAACAAGCTCTCTAACGGATATGCTTGAGACAGAGTCTAAGATCGAGGCGGCAAACCGCCTTACTCGGCTCGGCTATAACGTGGACTGGCGAACAAGCTCTCTAACGGATATGCTTGAGACAGAGTCTAAGATCGAGGCGGCAAACCGCCTCAAACGGAAAGGGATCTCAGTAGATTGGGGAAACTACTCGCTAACACAGTTGTTGAATATGGAGTATGGGCAGAATTGACCTGGGCAGTTGATATTTCCAATCGGTTTGATGAAGCCGTTTGCTGTTACATCGATATCACAAGCCGAGCATGTCGGTGAAGGGCATCCGAAAACTCATTCCGCCTGGGATTGATATCCGCATTAAAATCGACCCGCCGAAACACAGAGCATTCACGGCAAAATACCTGTCACCATCTTCATCAATACAGGCCGAACAGCCTGCATCCGGCGCGCAATTCGTGACATCGTAGCAGTCGGTGAGCTCGTCGCAATTGTTGTCGATCCCGCCCGCGCAAATTTCCGAGAACGCCGGGTTGACCGAAGGACCGGTTGCAAGCTCATCGCCGCAGACCAGGTCGAGGCATGCCGCCCCCGCGTTGTCGCAAGGTTTTTCCCCGTCCCGCGTGCAGGAGCCCACTTTGACGGATCTGTTTGTACTTTTTCTTACTACCACTAAATCCTTACGATGGAAATTTATTTTCATCGAGACTGCTCTTGCCTATGCAAACCATTTTTCACGATTCACCTCCTGGAAAAAGGATTTCGCGTTGAGTCCAGCTGGCATTTTTCATTCATGGTCTGAGTTGCACTCTGGCCCCTCTGTCACCTGGGGGATGCCAGCTGGATGATCTTGGGGAATCCCACCCTCGGCATCCAAGAGGATGCCGGGGCACGTGTCTGTGATCAGCCATTTGGCCCTTGACTTCATCGTCTCTACTGGTATGGTGTTGAACAATAATCATGAAGAAGCCCTTCGGGGCTGGCAACCTGCTCTCCCTGCAAGGTGCCAATTTCAGCTACGCTGAAACATGAGGTCGGTAACGACAACAGGGACTCACTCGACCTCGCCCTTTGTGCGAGGTCTTTTCGTTTGTGAGGCCGACCTCCTCCAAGGAGGAACAAATGCGTGACCTGTATGTAGTGCACGACGATTCGAAGACCATCAAGTGCGTGTTCCACACCATGGTTGTCCGGAACGCCGCTATCGCGGCCAAGTTCCCCGGTGGGCTCAAAGCCTTTGTCGAAAAACACAGGCCTCGGTGCAACAATGGCCTTTCGGTGATGTGCTCGATGGGCTTCAATGATCTTGAGCCACTGGTTCAAGATCTGCAAGCCTACGGTTTCGATCGCGGTGATGCCGTTCACTTTGATGCTGCCAGCTATCTTATCGGCGCCGGCGCCACCGGCGATTACCACGATATTGAATTTGGAATTCCCTGGCTGAAAGGTGAATGCACAAAGGATGGGGTTTTTGTACGGCATGTGGAATCAAAATCAGCCCCCGCCCCTTCATCTGATACCGCCGGTCTTGTCCTCAAGTTGTATCACCATGAACGCCATGACATTTTCCGCCGGCTGAAGCGAAAAAAGTGGGCCTGGCAGTTTCTGGCAGGTGGTGAGGTCACAGGATCCATGATCTCTTCCTGGTACCAGACCTTCAACATCGGCCACACCGCGGACAAGCGCTTTTGGGCGCTGCAGGATCAGCAAATGTTTAGACGGATAGTGACCATTGCAGAGGTGGATAGGTTCGATCCAAAGGACCTTTCCACGATCGCTGTCCGCCTCATTCAGGAGTACGATGAGTGGTACCTGGACCAAATGACGCAATTTGGGGAGATCCCGCTACAGTCCCGAAAGCGGAAATAGCTGATCATGATGGCGGGCCCGAGTGAGGCCCGCCTCACTCAAATTCTTCAGGCTTTGTCGAGAGGCTCAAACTATAAACCTTTCCCTGACGCCACTTCAGTTTATCCCCATGAACCAGGATGTGTTCAATCTTTCCAGCCGCAACTGCAGCGTGGATGTTATTCCCCAGACGGGGCGGAACTGAACAGTACAATAGAAGAACATCTTGTCCTCTCGGGATCTCCATAAAACCAATTGCCTCCGCTGAAACAATAGTCGGCTCAGATTCCCAATTGTCTTCCTGACGAGGATCTGCTGAGAGCTCCACCTTTGCGTTACTTGCGCTCCTCAGTTTTGGGGATGAAATACCGCACGAAAGTTTCAATTTCGAGATTTCCCAGTAAGGCCCTTTTGAATCCCGAAGGCGCTTTGGCGTAATGCCGAAATGGTAGTATACCTCCCAATCCTGAACCGCTAACTGGTAAAATTCAGTCAAGGATTGCGTAATCTTGACCTTGCCCTTGCGCTTCAATGACTTGGCCATCTTTTCGCCCCTCCAGCTTCGTTTGCACGTTCTCGTTAAAATTTGCCGTTCCAGCACGCTTTCTCATAGATCCCTCCAAGGCCATACCCTTCCCTTCACCAGCATGATCACTGAAAATGCCCTCTTAGGAGGGGGTTTTCGGGGAATGGCACCGAGTGAGGCCCATCAGCTGCCAGGCAGATCCCAGGGCGCAACGGTAATCAGCCACTTTAACGCCTTGGCCTTGGGCTGGAGCTGGCCGATCAGTTGGTCCTTTTCCTCAAGCATCCGCTTCACAACCCCGCAAAGCCCGGGCCAGGAGGGTCTTCTCGTCATCCTCCTTGCCGGGATGTAGCCACCGGTCTTGCGGATCTGGGGCAGGACCGTGTGCGTGACCCACCGTTTGAACTCCTTGGCATCTGTCATACGGGACCACAACACCAGAGATTAGAGACCGGGCTCGTTAATGATGAGCATGTCTTTGCCAGGGTTCAGACCTACCTGCTTTCTGGACAGGTAGCTTTTTTCATCGTCATCCAGAGCCCTTAAAGCCATCGCGGATTTGACAGTCTCCAACATCATACACCCTTGGCAGTGAACCATAGGGTGCTCCCAACAGTGCCCTAAGACAACGCAGGATCGTTGTGTCTCTGTGGCCCCCAAGGGTTCGTGAACTGTACTACCCCTTTTCGGCGACCTCTCAGTCACCCAATCTTGGACAGTCGATACAAACCGAACTCATTGTTCTGTTTGGGTTGCCAGGATTACCGTCGGTAATGGCGACAGTATTTTTTTCCTCGTCATAAAGGGCGCGTACGGCATCCTTCCCAGTTCACAATCCTCAACACAGCACGCTTGTCATTGGCTAGGACCCAGGTACATCCCCGCACTCGGCATGTTTGACCGTACCGCAGCACCAGGGAATAAAGGCCTGGCTCGTTAATCAGAGACATGAAACGAGCACCCCCATGCGCCCTCCTATCTTGAGCCCTCATATCTTGAGGGTTCAAGGAAACTACCTGTTTTTCATCATCATCCTCCCGGTGTCGCTGCAGGCACGGACTCGTTGAAAATGACCATGCCAACCTCAGTTCCTACTGAGTTAGCTTTTTCGCCATCATCCAGGCCAGTCTGTGAGTGCAGGGGAGTAGAGAACAGACTCGTTGATGATGGCGACTTCTTGAGGTTACCAGGGGTTCGTATATTGTACGACCCCTTTTCATCATAGTCCTGTCGGTTTCGCTTGTGGGAACTTGATCTGGTCGTTTATGATGAGGCAACTTGCCTGATGCCCCCTTTCATCTACGAGTGAGGTGCAGAATGTTCGCATGGCCGAGGAAAGCTCTCGATGAAGCCATCACTTGCCCAGGCCAGCGGGCGGCGGGAGTCCTCCATGTTTGAGGCTTTTGTCTTTGTTGATTGGAGTGCCGCGTGCGGTGTTCGGCCCGCAATGCCGCGGCGCGATGCGATCTGGAGCGCCGAGTTCCACGTCGACTCCGATTCCCCCAAGGAAAAGTACCACCCGAGCCGAGCCGAATGCTTCGACCATGTCATTAAGATTTTGTGCGATCATGCCGGCAAGAACCGCAGAGTTCTTGTGGGCTTTGACTTCCCCTACGGTTATCCAGCGGGCCTCACTCGGGCGCTATCGCTCCCTGCTACAAGTCAGAAAAAATGGTCCGCAATATGGGATGAGATTACCGCCAGAGTGGAGGACGATGCCAGAGGCATGAACATCCGATTTCAGATCGCGGGCGAACTAAATTGTAGGGGAGCGAATGGGAAGCCGGGGCCGTTTTGGGGTTGCCCGGTTGGCAGCCATATCGCGAACCTGGCGCCCAGATCGCCGGGGTTTCCTTTTTACGCCGGTAATGGGGTGATGCTGCAAGCGAAACGCCAGGTTGAGCAACGATTACGGGGCACGCAAGAGGCCTGGAAGCTGTTCGGCAATGGCAGTGTCGGTAGCCAGGCATTGACCGGCATACCTTACGTCAACCGCCTTCGAAGGAACCCCCAGCTGACCAAGTTCAGTCGAGTGTGGCCCTTTGAGACGGGCTTCACTCCAAACCCCATCCCCAATCAGGGGCCGTTCATCCTACATGCCGAAATTTGGCCGGGGGTGGTTGAGCAAAGGGTAAGAGATCTCGTGAGAGCCGAGCCAGGGATGATTCGCGACAAAGCACAGGTCCGAGCCATGTGCCGGTGGGCAGCAGAAAACGATAACCAAGGTGCTCTTGGCAAATTCTTCAGCATCCCAAGAAATTTGAGCCAACAACAAATTCAAATCTGTGTTGAAGAGGAAGGATGGGTTTTGGGTGCAGTTTGAAGTCCAGCTGTCCGGGTCGGTTTCATCTCCCAAAGATCAGATTACAACAACTGATTCTTCTCCCCCGGTCCCTGGTCTTTCGTTCTGGGACAGAATATAGTGAGTTACCCAGCGTTTGAACTCCTTGGCTTGCGGTACCCGGGAACGGAGGATCAGTGAGTAGAGCCCAGGTTCGTTGATGATGATGCGCTTGCCGTTGTCCCCTTCACGCCCCGGCGATTGGAGGTGTTTAAAAAACACATCCATTTTTTCGTCATTATCCAGGGATCTTAACGCCTCTGTGATGTTGGTGAGGCCCGGGATGTCACATACGTCCTTCCCCAGAAACGAGAGGGCATCACCTGGACGGCGCCACTTGATTTCAAAATCTCCGAATTTCGGCTTGAATATTGTAAAAGTAAGGATCTATACTGAATTAATCGCCTTCCTGGGCACTTTCTCCAACCCCAAATTCAGGAGGAGGCATATCCATGAGAAGTAAAGACCAAGCGAAAGAGATCTATGCGTTATGCGCGCGAAATGCCAAGGCAGGGAACACCTTGACCTATAGTGAAGTGCTCAAATATCTTGGATATAGTAACAGGGTTGCGGGACACGTAATACGTATGGGTTAGAGTTGGTGTTAATTACCTGTAGCCAAAGAGGGTTGCCTTGTCTGCCTGTTATCGTTGTCGAAAAGAGCACTGGTAGACCTTCTGCTGGAGCATACCCATGTGCAGAAGCATCTTGGGAAAAATCGGTTCGAGGTGTTTTTTGTCACAAGGAGTGGCCTGATGCTGAAGTGATGGATTGGGAACAGGTTTGGGGAAATCGTTAACAGCTCTCTCAGCTTCACGGCAATCCAAAATACTGGGAAAGGGGAAGTGCAAATGTCTAAAAGAACCCAGATTTTGATCTATCTTGTCGTGCTTGCCCTTGTCGACACGATCATTCCAGTCCCAATCACAGGATTGATTTTGATCTATGTCTTGTTCCAGAAGCCCGCGTGGTTTCGGGAGTGGGTGGATGAGTTGTATCGACGTTAATATCGCACTGGGTGAACGAATGAACAAAGTTGAACTTACTCGTATGCAGTATAGGCCTTCCATCCTTAGGATCCTCTTTGTTGGGGAGTCTGCCCCAGCAAAAGGGAGCTTCTTCTATGATGGAGGATGTAATTTTACAAGGCACACTCGGTCTGCCTTCGAGATAGTGCGGGGCCGATCGTTCGCATCGGATGGTGAGTTCTTGTCCGTCTTTCGTGATCGGGGCTGCTGGCTTGATGACATCTCTCACACCCCTATTGATCTTCTGAATCGACGAGAGCGTAAGGAGGCAATTCAAAAGAGCATCCCTAATTTTGCCGGTCGACTCACTGAGGCTTCGCCGGAAGTTGTCATTGTAATGCTGAGGCGAATAAAGGAGCAGGTCAGTGCAGCCGTTCAGGCCTCTGGTATTCAGGCGAGGATCGAGTATCTGCCATTTCCAGGCTTTGGGCACCAGCGCAAGTTCATCGAGTTACTCGTACCTGTTCTTCGGGAGACTCTTTGATCGCATCCTTAATTTTTTCGTAAAAATTTCTGTGCGCCCATTTATAAGGATGCTGGCTCATGGTCAGGAGGTCCCTGTACCCCACTGGCGGGTGCCCCCCCGGGGTCAAATTTCGGTTGTCGTTTCGACAAGGGCCTCACTCGAAGAACCTTCCTTACACTGGGCCTCACCCGCAATCCATTGGCTGTTGGAGGAACCCCGCCGGGCATCCCGTTTGGATGCCGGTGTAAGCCCTCGAGTACATGTAGGAATTAGCTTCCGTAGTAATGGTGAGAGAAACTTACTAGGGAATCCACAGAGTGGGTAACCCTGGAGGGCTCTACTCTGAGGAACAGGCAGAGACGGGTACCCTCAAGGTACCCTGTCTCTGGGGGCCTACAGGATGATTCCTGGGAGGAAGGTCGGGTACCTTCAAGGTACCCGACCCCCACCCCCCTGTCATGATCTTCGAGAACGGGTACCCTCAAGGTACCCGCTTCTCGCAGTGGGATATCCACTCACCCCAACCTCAGTACTCCTCATCTGTGGGCCATACCACCGAAGGTGGTTGGGCCGATCGGCTACTCCGGAGCCTTCGATGTTCATTGAGCAAATTCTCGTGGATGCTGTAAGGCTTATACTTCTCCATGATCTGACGAAGCGTAAGCGTAGACTCTTCCGATTCATCCCCGGCTTCCTTGTTGCGGAGCTCGAGTGTGTTGAACTTAATGTCCACCCTGGTACCTGTTCCGAACTCCGCCTTGAAGGCGGCGTTCATGGCTTCCCTGAGCTCGGCCTCCAGGCCATGGTGAAGGAGAAAGCTATCGTGTAGCGGAGGATGGCATAGTTGCCACAGAATCGAAGCAGTACCTTTTCGGCAATCCGGCTGTCTTTGTTCTGCAGATCGATACCCACCCCGGTGCAGAAGTAGTGTTTGATGGGTGCGTGTTTCGCCTCGAAGGCGTCCATGAGGGGGCTCAGATCGGCGGCCCCCGTCGACGGGATCTCGTCCGGCAGGGCAAGGGTACGGTCAAAGTGGACCTCACTGTGAAGGGCCTTGCGGGCCTTACTCCGGTCCTCCGAGTTGACCATGATCAGGAGCATCCGTTTGACGAAGTCCCTGAAGGTCTTGCTGTTGGAATACCCCGGCAGGTGGTACACGTCGCCTTCCGGCATCGGGAGCTTGTTCATGGCGTACAGCATGTTGATGGCAGTCGCATTCGACGACATCCTTGCCGTTGATCCGGATGTGCCGCCGGTACTCCCGGGGCACGTTCTGCCACCAGCCGCCATAGAAGCGGCCACCCTGGGTCCACGAGCCGTTGTTGAAAACACGCCGGAGGCGTTTGTCGGCAAAATCGATCTTGCGGTTGAGCCGGGCCTGCAGCCTGGCAAGTTCCTCGTCCTTGATGAACAACAAGATGGCGTGCTTCTCCAGCCCCTTGTTGATCCGGTGCAGGTTCTCGCGCATCCGCACCACTTCGGGTGTGTCCTCGTACTCGATATCGTTCTTGTCGGCATCACGGAGGATAATGACCTGCTCGCCTGGATTGTGCCGGACCATCGGCACGGTGACCTTGTGCTGGGCCTCAACCACATTCATGAGCTTGCCCGTGGCCCGCATTCGGGAGACGCGGGATTTTCCTTCCGAGTGGAACCCGGCATGGTGCTCAATGTAGCCGTTGCTGTGCAGGTGATCGATCAGCTTGACCAGAATCGTCCCACTGAGAAACCAAGCACCGTAAACGGAATCGACTTTGTAGTTATCAGGATTGCGGGAGTACCCAAGATACATCGTCGGATCGGTCTTGTAGGCCGCATACAAATCCAGCACGATGGCCCTGGTGAGATCCCTCCATTTGCTCCGGTACCGCTGTTTCACAAGACCGGCAGAAACGACCTCATCGAATACTTGATCCACTGCGGCTTTCGCTTCCGGAAAATCGCTCAGCCGCCACATATACAAAGGTCTCGAATTGTCCAGCGCTTCGGCTTTTTGTTGTTTGGGGTCCATAGTCTTTCCCTTCCTGGGAGGCCGCGGGGTTCCGTGGCCACTTCCGGAGTGAGGCCCTTTGGGGGATGCTTTTTGTTGACCTTTCGGACACGTACGGGTATGTTCCCACATTAAACGCTCCATCAGAAACACGCAACCCCCCATATAGTTCCCAGGCAAGCAGGTGATTGTGATGCTGGAACCAAGGCGTGTTACCCGTTACAAAACTCCTCCTATTAAACAACAGCATAGGATTTTTACCCGTAATTATATCCTACCCTGTGATTCGGCTACCCTCGAAACGCATACCATTTTCAATGGCAATTCAAACTTTCACACCAGCGGGGACAAACGGTGCATCTCTCTTGATATCATTACGGTGGCGATGAAATACAGAAAATGTATTATCGCTTGTAGAATCGGGAAAATCGAATTGCAGTATACGGAAAATTTAACAAATGAGCATTGAACAACTCATGAAAATATTCAGTGGTCTTGCCGTGCCCGTAATAGGTTTTCTGGGTGTATATATCGCGTGGAAACAATGGAGAACAGCTGCCTACCGATACAAAATGGACCTTTTCGAAAAACGCTTTGGCGTTTATGAAGCCATCTTAGATTTTATTATGTCTATTCGTGGTGGAGGGAAGATTTCTGATCAGAGCTTGGCACTATTTAAAGAAAGAACTCTGGCCACTCGTTTTCTGTTCGATGATGAGGTGGCAGATTACGTGGCCGAAATCCGCTCGCGAGCCATCGATATTCAAACCTACTCCCAAGAGACTAAAGGAATGGACGCGGGTGATGAAAAGATCGCTTTACAACGGAAATCTTCTGAGTCGAGAAAATGGCTGTACTATCAAATAGATGAAAAACAACTGAACCAACGGTTTCAAAAGTATCTGTCCTTAAATCATTAGCTCGGATCCGAGTACGTATAAGCAGTCGTTCAAGTTCGTTCTGGGCCTAATGGCTCTCCAGACGCTCCTTTCGCTGCACTCCAAAAGCACCGCTTAAATAAGCATTAGGCAATCGATAAAGGAGAACACAGTGCAAGTTTCAATTGATGATTTCAAAAAAGTAATTGAAAAAGAACATTCCTTGACAAGTGGTGGAGTGAATTCACTCTTATTGATGAAATCGCCGAAAATGGTTACTCTCGATGAAAGAAAAGAGTCTCTTAAACGCGAGCGCGAGTTTCTTGTTTCACGCTTTGATGAATTTAGGATTTGTTGCGAATGGCTCTCAAAATTGAAAAAAGTAAAAACTCCTCAATATAGCAGTTACTTTCTCAAGCATGTTGTTGAAAAGTTAGCCGGTGAATACGTTTGTAATGGCGCGCTTATAGCAGCAGCGCTCCACCTAAAGCTACCAATTAAGTATAACGATGGATCCCCGAATGTGGATGTGGGTATTTCCAAAAAATGTCCGTTCTTAAAAAAGGTTGGAAACGTTGCCTAACATCTGTCTTCTCATGGAGCGCAAAAGGCGTGCAACTGCAAATAGAACACGTAGGCGATGCCGGAGCAGAAGAGTTTTTAATGAGATGTATTTTACTTCCTCGGCGGAGTTGAATGATCCGTACGACCCAACCGGCATCCCGCGAATCGCTGAGTACGGCCGGAGCCCGTGCATCAAGGCAAATTCATCGACCTCCCCGTGCGCATTTTAGGATGACTCTCTGAGCGGCTATTTCCGAGGCGGATACGCCGGTCAACCTCAAATTTTTCAAAAAATTTCCGCGTGCCCATGCATATAGGTGTGTGGCCCTTCTTGGTGTGGCCCCATACCGGGGGCGGGTGGTGCCCCCCCGGGGGGTCATTTTAAGGCGGCGAGCCGGGCCTCACCCGGGCTTGTATCCCGCAGCAAAGGGGCCTTGGGTGGGGGTGAGGCCCTTTATGGTTGGTAATCGTCGCTCGGATCTCCTGCAGGTCTTGAAAAATAGTGGGCTATGAGTGCATGGACCCGGAGCAGTGAGGTCCCCCCGGAGGAGGGATTTTCAGTTGTCGTTTCCAGCCCGAACCGTCTGCGCCAGACACTCACTCTCGATAGTTCCATAGATCGCCTTAACCACTTCAGCTGCCGAAAGCGTTTTGCTTAATGTCACTTCGGCACCGGCTTGGTTCATCGAAGCGCTGATTTGCTCATCATCGTGCATTGTAAGCCCGATCACGCGCACGTGGGGCAATTCTTCTTTGATGCGGCGCGTGGCCTCAATTCCGTCCATTTCCGGCATCGAGACATCCATCAAGATCAAATTCGGTAGGAGCTTGTGCGCTAGTTCGATTGCCTCCCGGCCATTAGAGGCCTCGCCGGCCACATGGATGAACGGTTGACCCTTTACCAGATTTATAAGCCCCTGACGCATAACCCGATGATCGTCGACAAAAAGCACGCTTATACAGCCTGCACCCGAAATTGTCGCATCGGAGCGCAAGTGGTTTGTTTCTTTGAAAAGCAATGCACCAAGGGCTGCTTCTTCTTCGCCAATGGTCGCGACATTGGGCACCGTCAGCGTGAAATGACTGCCTTGCCCAAGGGCGCTTTCGATTGCAAATTTTCCTCCAACATAGCCGGCGCGCTCCTTGATCGTGAGCAGACCCAAACCTAAATTAGAGGTACGATTTTCCAGAAGTTGCGGGTCGAAGCCGTGTCCCTGATCGCTGACAATGACGGAGATCGAATCCTCCGAACTGGTTACCTCGACTCTGGCACTTTTGACATCTGCATGCTTGACGATATTGAACAGAAGCTCTTGCACGGCGCGGAAAAGAAAAACCTTTTGCGGGGTCCGCTCCATCAGCAGTTCGGTCTCAATATCCAGCTCAACTTTCAAACCGAACTGCTCTTTGACTTGTCTGGACAACCAACCCAGGGCGGTGATCAGTCCGGCTTGATGCAGGATGGTAGGGCTGAGTTGGTGGGACAACCGGCGGGATTTTGCAATTGATTGATCCAGCAACTGGACGGCGTCTGAAAGCATGGGCACAGAGGAGAGGGTTTCAGCAACCGCTTGCACTTGCATCTTGGCTGCCGCCAGCATTTGCTGCAGATCGTCATGGAGCAGATCTGAGAATTGGCGCCGCTCGCGTTCTTCAGTTTCCATCAACTCGACGGCCAGGGAGCGGAGCTGGGCTGCTCTGGCTTCGGCGATAGCCGTGCGCTCGAGTACCTTTTGCTCGAGTGTCTCGTTCAGCCGACGAAGTTCGTATTCGGCCTGTTTGACAGTGCTGATATCGGTGGCGGTACCGAACCATTTAATCACGCACCCTTCCGCATTGTGGATGGGTATGGCACGGCTCAAATGCCAACGATAACTGCCATCCTGCATGTGAACTCGATGCTCGATCTGATACAATCGGCCGGACCGGCAGGCATCCTGCCAGGCTTTGATGGTCGGTGCCACATCCTCTGGATGAAGCGCGGGTTCCCATCTGTAGATCCCGTCCGATATTTTCTCTATCCCTCCGTACTCTTCATAGCGCTTGTTGTAGTAATCCACCTGCCCATCCGGTTGCGCAGTCCATACCAATTGCGGCATGGCATCCGCCAGATACCGGAACTGTTCCTCGTTCGCACGCAGCGCATTCTCGGCCTTGCGTTGCTCGGTCAGGTCATTGACGGAGAGAAAGATCAGGTTTTCGCCGCTGGGGGTGCATACCATGGCGCCTGAATAAGCGACGATGCGCTCCCATCCCTGGTCGAGGCGACGCAGCCGAAGCTCCATTTTGCGGACGGTTTCCCCGCGCTTGATGCGCCGCATCGGCCACTCGTCGATGGTCAGAAGCCTTGTGCCATCCGGCGTCCACAGCTCGAAGGTATCGGACGTCTCCTTGAGCGGACCAATGCTCTCCCGGTCGTTGGTAAAGCCATGCATCGCTCTTGCAGCGGGGTTCCAGTAGATTAACTGTTCGGCTTCGGTGGCAATGATAACACCTTCGCCTAATCTTTCTATCGCCGCATTCCAACGCTCTTCGCTCCGTCGAAGCGCCTCTTCGGCCTGCCTGCGCTCGGTGATATCGTGTAAAACACAGTGAGTCTGCCGGAAAAGGCCGTCATCATCCCTGCTGATCTTGCCGTTGAAAGAAACTGTGATGAGCGAGCCGTCCTTTTTGACCATTTCAAATTCAGCGCCCAGGATCTCCCCAACTGCCTTGAACCGAGGGAAATTGGTTTTGAAGTGCTCTCGCCAATCCGGATGCAGAAACTCGGCAAAAGACCTGCCGATCACCTCTTCTCGGGCATACCCCAGGATGTCTATCCAACTTTTATTGACTTCAACAAAACGGCCTTGGGCATCCAGCGACTGGTACCCTAAGGGGGACTGTTCCCAGAGTCGCCGGAAGCGGTCCTCGCTCTGACGTAACTCTTTGATAAGCTGCTGGTATGCCGTGTTCGTTTGATCAAGTTCGTGGACCCGCTTCTCGAGTTGAGTGTAAGTAGGTTTGTTATCCATGAAGATTCCTTTTGATCTCAAGGAGCATGTGATCGAAAAACCGATGTCTTCATCCTATAAGCAGGGATTCACTGGACTATCAAGCAGGATCTCACTCCTTGATCATCCTGATCAGCTCTCGGTCCATCTCCTTCCAGATGGGGATCGTCTGGACAGAGTGTGACCCGGCGAGGATCTTCTTGGCCCGCTCCAAGCCGTCAATGACCTCCACCGGGATCAGCGGGGGTATCCACTCCCCAGGGTTTCTTTTTTAGGATGCGGCAGGACCAGCCGCTAAATCAGGGAGGGCTCCACCCGGTGTCGTTAACGACGTTCTCATCACTGTGGCAGTTTCAACAGGATTGCCGGCATAACTCAATAAAGAAACGGTGATTATTTTATCCCAAATATAGATAACAAAACGTTTGACATGATTATTGTAGATGATTAAAAAATACTATCAAAATACCTTTTCCTCTTCAACCCACTCGAAGGGAGCATCAGATGGGCAAAATCGTCGGATACATCCGTGTGAGCACGGACAAGCAGACGGTGGAAAACCAGGAGCACGCCATCCTCAAATACTGCAGCAGGGAAAAGCTGCATGTTGGTGACTGGTATAAACTGGAAATGTCGTCCCGACGGACGACCAAGCAGCGCCGGATCGAGGAATTGCTGGAGACGCTCAAGAGCGGCGACACACTCATTGTCAGTGAGCTATCCCGGCTTGCACGATCTGTTGGTCAGATCGCTATCATCGTGGATGCCCTTCGGGAAAACGGCGTTCGTTTCATCAGCCTCAAAGAGGGGATCCAGATCAACGGGAAAAAGGATATCCAGACCAAGGTCATGATCACCATGTTCAGCCTGTTTGCCGAGATCGAACGGGACTTGATCAGTGAACGGACCAAGGAGGGGCTCGAACGTGCCCGTGCCCAAGGCAAGCTGCTCGGCCGGCCCAAAGGCAGGCTGGGTTTCTCAAAGCTCGACGGCAAGGAGAGCCAAATAAAGGAACTGATGGACAAGGGTGTGACCCGGGCAAACATCGCCAGGATCGTCGGCGTGTCATGGCCGACACTGCAAAATTTTCTCAAGACAAGGCAATTGCCCTAAAAATAAAACCGGGTAGCCGATCTCTTCTCGAGGCAACGTAAAAGCCGCCACGTTGCGATTAATAATAAATGGCTTGCGTATAAGCAGCCAATTTTATTGGATGTGAAGATAAAAAAAATAGAAAGCTTAAGATGCCTATGAGAGAATGTTTCGATTAAGATCTAAGGTGGTTAACTTGAAAAATCCTCTTATTCAAGCTATACAAAAATAACCGACAACCTCTAAGTGGAGGTTCAACATGCCCCTTCCGTTAAAACTTATTTCCGGCAAATCCCTGATGCTAAAATGGAACATGAGCCACACAGAAATTTTATTCATGGTAATCAATCATGGGTTGCGAATTGCCTATCGGCCAGCCCCCATGCCAGGAATAGATGCAGAACCATTACCTATTGATCAGACCCTCAAAGATTTAATCGGCTATGATGGCAAAATGATCCACGGCAAAAAATCGGCTTCCGAGTTCCATTTTTATCGGCCGGATGTCGATCGGATTGAAACCGAATATAGTCATTCGTTCGACAATCGTGAGGTTACCTTTACGGTTGCTCAGATATCAGAGAGATGGTCGTTGACGAGGTTTGAAGCAGAAGACCTAATAAATCAAGAGGAAATAGATCCGGTCGATCCGATTGGTCAACCGATGGATTACGTTGAAATCAGAGAGCATTTAAGTGGACTCGATTATATCCCTGACGATGATCTGCTCTATAGGGAAAAAGATATACTTGAACTTGAAACCAAGTATCCGGAACTTGTTGATAAATCAAAGCAGCTACCTGAACCCATCCTTGCGCTGCTGAAAAAAGCAAAACCTGAAATTGAAAGGGTGTGGAGACGGATAAAAAAAATCGGCTTTGGGAGGGATGTTACAGCTTCAGAATCGGACTACATGAAGGCTGCAATAAATGAAATTGAACATGATCCTTCTGTTTACAAACTTCTTTCCAAAGATATGATCAATGATAAAACTCTGTACACGTTCACTTTTGGACAAGAAAAACGAGATTTTGTCGGAAGGGTATTGCGCAACTTGATCGAAACCTATTACCCCGACACTGGAGTCATCGGTGGACAAAAACTTTATCGCCATTACAACCAACTAACCGATTAACCCACCTACTATAATAATCCACCCACAATCCCCTTTTCGACTACTTCACTCGGTAGTCGGCCTACAGTCGAGTATTTCCTTTTTTTCCAAAGTAACATGGAACAATGGAGCAAACAGAAAGCTCTTTGACATTCTAATCTGGATCAGCTGAGAGGCCCAGGGGAAACGGGGCCAGTGAGTAAACCCCAGCAAGGGAACAGCGGAAGCGGCCGAGCGAACAACATCTCAGGGGGTCCAGTCCATCAGACTCGAAAGGATCAGATCTCGATTCTGCGGAAAGACCGGAACCGACGACAACGAGAGACCGCAGAGATACCGACCTGAAAACAGTGACCGAGTATATTCGGTCCCAGTAAGATTGCAGAGAAATGATCTGGCATCATGCCACCGGATAGGCAGTAAGACACAGGCGTTGCCTGTGGGGAGACCAGGTGTCGATGATCCTCCGGATGGTTTTAATGGTGCAATTGGGAAGCGACTATGAGGCAGGAGTGATTCGGCCATCATCTGGCCAATCATTGTCAAAAACACCTAACAAGAGGAGCAAAAATGCCCATTGAAGTAAGGAGGCCCGCTGGATGACAGCGGTCCATCGAGGTGGCTGGGCCAAGGTGAAAACGGCAGCCCGCTACGCCGATGTTAGTGAGCGAACCCTTCGCGGGTGGCTCAAAGATGGTCTGGAACATGTTCGGATAAAAACTGGGACCATCTTGATCAAATATACATGGATCGATGAATATTTGGAGAAACACAGAGTGAGCAACAAGAATGAAATCGACAAAATCGTAAACGAAGTACTCAAAGGAGTGCTGTGAGAAAGGAATGCACAAAATGAATAAAACAATACAAGGTAGTGAGGTTCGTTAATGACGACAGCGCATGTTGTTCCCAATTTGGGGACCTTCCGCGCACTTTCCAAGAAAGGGTTTTCCCTTATCCCTCTTAATGGAAAGAAGGCCATCGAAAATAAATGGCAAAAATACTGTACGACTAAAAGGGAATTTAAGGAAGAGGATTTCATTGACCATAACGCAGGAGTAACCTGTGGGATTGCCAGTAATATTTTGGTGTTGGATATAGACGATCCGGTTGCTTTCGATCTGTTGGCCGAAGCCAACGGTTGGGATATGCCCCTTACGTATACCGTTGGCACTGGGGGTGGCGGTCGCCACCTTTACTATAGATACCCAGAGGACGGTCAGCGCTACGGATGCAAAAGTCTGAAGCACCCAGCATGGAGTGGCCACACCATATTCGATGTGAAGGGCGATGGCGGTTATGTCGTTGCGGCTGGGTCTATCCACCCTGATACTGGCCGGACATATAGTGTCGAACACGATGTTGGGATAGCCGAGTGCCCGGAATGGCTCACTCGATTCATTCTCGGCGAAGATGTGAACAGGGATATCCTTTGGGATCTGCCAATCCCAGAGAGCAAGTCACATCGTTTCGTCGAGGCACTGGGCGTAAGCGAGGCCACCATGCAGAATATTCTGGAAGGCAAGCCGAAGGGCGAACGCTCTGAAGCTCTTTGGGGAGTGCTTCAGGATCTGCTACGTAAAGGGGTACCAGAGAAAAAGATCGAGTTCATCATGGAACAGTACCCCATTGGTGAGAAGTTCCGTGAAAAGGGTTCCGGCCGCAGTAAATGGCTTGATGGTGAAATCGAGCGTGCCCGGCGAGAGCTCAAAAGCAGTGGTGAACAGGCTCCTCGTTCGGATATCCGTGATGATCCGAACCGGGCAATCATTCAGGAACTGAACGCTGAGCATGCTGTCGTGCAGTTAAACGGGAAGACAGTCATCATGAAGGAGATTGTCGATCCCACGTTCAACCGGCCTGATGTAATCTTCCTCAGTGTTGCTGATTTTAATAGTTGGTTCGCCAATCGGCTTGTTGCCGACCCCAGCAGACAGGGGCAGCAAATCAGCATCTCCAAAGTCTGGATGACTTCACCAGAGCGACGGCAGTACCGGGGGATTGTATTCGAACCACTTAGGATTGTCCCGGGTTACTACAACATGTGGCGAGGATTTGGCGTTGAATCAAAGCCCGGGGATTGGTCCCTAATGAATAGGCACATTAAGGACGTCATCGCCAATGGCGACCAGTTGGTCTACAATTACCTTATCCGCTGGATGGCCGATCTGGTTCAAAATCCAGGGGGCAGGCGGCCGGGAGTTTCGATCGTTCTGCGCGGTGATCAGGGAACCGGCAAAGGTTGCTTTGTCACCAATCTCGGAAAACTGGTCGGGAGCCACTTCCTTCACATCACGAATCAAAGGCAACTCACCGGGCGCTTTAACTACCACCTTAAGGACGGTCTACTGGTGTTCGTTGATGAGGGAATCTGGGCCGGGAACAAGGAGGCGGAAGGCATCCTTAAGGCGATGATCACCGAGGATGTTCTTATGATCGAGCCAAAGGGGAAGGAAATCTTCACAGTCAAGAATAACGTCCGGTTGATCTTTGCCAGCAACAACAGCTGGGTTGTGCCGGTTGGAAAAGGCGACAGAAGGTTTCTTGTTCTGGATATCAACAACGAGCATGCTCGCGATCGAGCGTATTTTGATCCCATCTGGAAACAGATGGAGAACGGAGGCCGCGAAGCCATGCTGTATGATCTTCTCAGAGTGGATCTCGAAGGGGTGGATCTGCAGGACTTTCCGCGCACGGAAGCCCGTCTTGATCAGATCGTGAATACCATGACCACGGTTGAGAAATTTTGGTTTGATTGTCTCCGCGAAGGGAGATTCGCGGGTTATCTGGGTTTCTCAGGCCCTGTTTCGGTCAGCTGGCTCCATGAAAAGTACACTGCGTTCGCACGGTCCAGTGGCGAGCGCTATACGCTGAGTGATGCCCAGTTTGGCAAATCTCTTCGTGAGTTATGCCCTGGCATCGAGCGGAGGCGACAGCCGAGTGGGGCCCGGGAGTGGGAGTACCACTTTCCAAGCCTTGAGGAGTGCAGGCGGGAATTTGAAAGGAAGGTCGGACAACCGATCCCATGGGATTGACGTCCCAGACGTCCCAGACGGCCTATTAAATTTGAACTTTGCATAGAGCTGACTGGTACCCTGTGCAGGGGGTATGTAGCTAAAAATTTTAAAGTGAAAATTAATAGGACAAATAGGACGATTAGGACGGATACAGTGAAAACAGAGAGATAGCCGTCCCAGGAGGTAGGAACACTTAGGACGCCTGGGACGAAATAAAGCACACGTTGGGATGATGGGGTCTGCCGGCGCCGCGCGCCGGCGGGCCTCACTCCCTTCCCTATTTTCAACACCGGCAGCCACGGAAGACCCCAAGTCTGAAGTGGCTTTGTCATTTTAGTTGGGATCGACTTCGATTTCATCAGTTTAATTCGGGCGTCACATTCAGTCTGGGAAAGATCGTCATTCAAAAGCCCTTTCGTGCCTAAAAATGATGTTTGTGTTTTATCCTAGACATTTATTTAAAAATCGCTATCATAAGAGCAACAACTAAAAAAGGAGTACCACCAATGGGAGTAAAAGTAAGAGAGAAGGTAAAAGGTTCAGGGGAGTGGTGGCTTTTCATCACTCATGACGGTAAGCGAACGTCTAAAAAAGTTGGAAAGGATCGCAAAAAAGCACAGGAAGCGGCGGAATTAATTAAGGCCAAGATAGCACTGGGTGATTTTAACCTCAAAAAAAATGAAACTGAACAAGTGCCCTTATTTGAAGAATACACAAAGATATGGATAGAATCATACATCAAGCCATTAAGACGCGAATCTACGTACGAACGCTATAGCCAAGCGCTTGATCACGTGCTCCCGACCATCGGTAAAAAACCAATGGACGAAATAAAGCGAAGCGACATACGAGATCTGTTGCTATCGCTGCATAATAAAGGGTTGAGTCGTGCATCAATTGCCTTGGCTCGTGATGTAATCAGCGGAGCCTTCAACCATGCCATCGATGATGAGTTGCTCCAGGTAAATCCTTCATCAGGGATTCTCAGGAGGTTAAAATTAGATAGAGACAAAAGATCCGCGATCAATCCCCTAACCCCGTCGGAGGTCGCAAATTTTTTAAGCACTTGCCGAAAAATTTCCGCTGACTTTTTCCCTCTTTTCCTGTGCTGTTTTAGAACTGGGATGCGAATCGGTGAAATTTTGTCTTTGAAATGGAGCGATGTGGATTGGACTGGTAAATACATCGTTGTCCAGCGTTCGACCAGGCGAGGTAAAATAAACAAAACCAAAACGGAAAAAATCCGCCGCGTCGATATGTCCGATCAGCTTGCAGAAACGCTGAGGCAGCTGTTGACTCAACGCAAACGTGAAACTTTACAGAACGGGGCAGGTGAACTTGCAGAGTACGTATTCATTCGAAATGGCAAACCCATTCCGAAAAATACAGTCACCAACCATTATAATAAGATACTTCAAAAAGCCGGCATCAGAAAGGTTAGAGTTCATGATATGCGGCACACGTTCGCAAGCATTTTGCTGACCAACAATGAAAGCCTGGTTTACGTAAAGGAACAGATGGGGCACTCAAGCATAAAGATGACGGTCGATATTTACGGACATCTGATTCCGAGCAGCAACAGGGCTGCAGTTAACCGTCTTGATGATGAGCACCCCGCTGCACCCCATCTGCACCCTGCAAAAGCAAATAGGCCGTAACCATCTAAGATTACGGCCCATATTTGTTTTTGGTGCCGAAGGGGAGACTCGAACTCCCACTGAGAAACCCCAACTAGACCCTGAACCTAGCGCGTCTACCAGTTCCGCCACTTCGGCATTTCCGGCCGTTTTTAAAGCATTGCTTTCGTCCGGAAGATGCATTAAATATATGGATTCGTTTTTGGTGTCAAGTATAATTTGCGCTGTTCGGAAGATCATTATGGATATAATCAGTAGTCTGGAAGAGATTGAACGTCCACTCAAGAACGCGGTCATCACCATCGGCAATTTCGATGGTGTGCACATTGGTCATCAAGCTCTGTTCCATACGGTAATCGAAAAAGCGGAGGCGGTCGGCGGCACCTCAGTGGCCATGACATTCGACCCGCACCCACTGCACGTGTTGGCGCCCAATGGCGCGCGGCCGCCCATGATCACCATGGCGGATCAGAAAGCCGAGCTAATCGCCAAGACCGGCATCGACGTACTGCTGTGCATCCCCTTTACGCATGCGTTTGCCGCCATTTCGGCGCGCAGCTTCGTGGTGGATCTCTTGCTCGAACGCCTCGGCATGCGCGCGATGGTGGTCGGCAGGGACTACTCGTTCGGCCGTAACCGCGAGGGCAATCTTGGATTGCTGCGCCAATGGGCTGCAGAGATGGGCTTCGAAGTCCTGGTGATTGATTGGATTCAAGGTGTTACCGGCGATGCCGACCGCATCAGCAGCACCCATATCCGCCAACGGGTCATGGACGGCCGGATGGAAGAGGCCAAGCGGATGCTGGGCCGCTACTATCAGATCCACGGTCTGGTGGCTGGCGGACGCAATCGGGGTGGGAAATTACTGGGGTTTCCCACGGCCAATATTCACCTACAAGACGAATTGTGCCCCAAGCAAGGGATCTATGCAGTGACCGTCGAACACGGCGGTAGCACCTACAAGGGTGTTGCGAACATCGGCTTCAGTCCGACCTTCGACGATCATCAGTTTACGGTCGAGGTGCACATCCTGGATTTCCACCAAACGATATATGGCGATCCGATCCGGGTCAATTTCATCCAGCGACTGCGGGATGAAATCAAATTCAACAGCATCGACGCGCTGGCCTTGCAAATCCATAAAGATGTCGCCCATGCCCGCGAGGTGTTGGCCGACCTGCTGTAGTGGCATTGTGATCGCGGGGATCTATGACCAGGAAAATCATTCTTTCACTGCTGCTCGGCGGCTTGCTGTCCGCGGCCACGCTGTACTTGGCCTTCCGCAATGTGCCTCTGGCCGAACTGGCTGCCTACATGGGTTCCATATCTTATGTCTGGCTGATCCCTTCAACCGCCCTGGCCGTGCTGACCTACTTATTGCGTACGCTTCGCTGGCGCTTGATCTTGCAAGACACCCTCGCAATAGGGTTCTGGCAGGCATTCCACCCACTGATGATCGGTTTCATGATGAACTGTATTCTGCCGGGACGCGTCGGCGAACTGGCGCGTCCTGCCATTCTGAAAAAAGAACGGGCGGTGGCGTTCGGCACCGGGCTTGCCACTGTGGCTGCCGAGCGGGTGTTTGACATGATTGTTCTCATCGGCCTGTTCGCGGCAGTCTTCAGCACGGTCAGCAGCCGCCCCGATTTGGATGTAGCGGTCGGCGGACTGCACCTGAACAGCCGGACGCTGCAGACGGCCGCCTGGGCCATGATCCGTATCAGCGTGGTGCTTTTGCTCGGATTGTCGGCGTTGGCCTTTTCCGCACCGCGCCGCTGGATGATCGGCTTGATAGAAGCGTCCGTCGGCATGACCATCATAGCCGGTCCGCGCCTGCATGCCGCCGTCCGGCGCATTGGCAGCGCTTTGATCGGGTGGCTGGAAAGCTTTGCCAAAGGATTGAGTTTGGTCGGTCACCCACCCCGCGCGCTGGCGTGCCTGGCCCTGACCATGGCGATCTGGACAGTGGGAGCGCTTTCGTATTATGTTTTTTCTTTAGGGTGTCCCGGAATCGATCTGACGTTTTGGGAAATGACCACCACCATGGTGATTGTCTGTTTTTTCATCGCCCTGCCTTCAGTTCCTGGTTTCTGGGGCGTGTGGGAAGCCGGCGGTGTGTTCGCGCTGGCCTTGTTTGGGGTCAATCAAAGGGATGCGGCCGGCTTTACGCTGGTCAATCATGCTGTACAATTATTTCCAGTGATCCTTATTGGTTTGATTTCAGCCCTGGTCACCAGCGTCAATATTTTGCATTTATCCTACAGGTCGAAAACCGGCACCCAGGATTTAAAGCTCAAAGGAGTTATGTAAGTGAGCCTCTTAGATATTTTAACATTTCCGGACACGTTTCTGAAAAAAACCGCCCGGCCCGTTGAGCAGATCGACGGAGAATTGCAGGCTATTATCGATCGGATGTCCGACACCATGTACCAGGCTCCCGGCGTGGGACTGGCTGCCGTGCAGGTCGGCCTGGACAAAAGCCTGCTGGTCTACGATGTCGCCGACAAGGAAGATGGCCGCGATCTGCACGTTCTGATCAATCCCAGAATTTTGGCCCAGGAAGGTCAGATCCTGTCCGAAAACGAAGGCTGCCTCAGCGTTCCTGATTTCAGGGCAGATGTGACCCGGTCGGCCAACATTCTGGTCGAAGGCGTCGACCGCGACGGCAAGCCGCTGCGTTTTGAGGCCGAGGGGTTTATGGCGATTGTGCTGCAACATGAAATCGATCATCTGAACGGCACCTTGTTTATTGACCGCATCAGTGCCCTGAAACGCCAGTTGTATACACGCCGCGTGAAGAAATACCTCAAGCATCAGGGAGAATAGGCGTGAAAACATCCATCGTCTTCATGGGAACCCCGGATTTTGCAGTGCCGCCGCTGCATGCGCTGCATGCGGCGGGCTGCGATGTGTCGCTGGTTGTGACCCAACCCGACCGCCCCAAAGGCAGAGGCCGCAGTCTCGCTGCGCCACCGGTCAAACAGGCAGCGCAGCAACTCGGCTTTGCAGTGGCCCAACCAGCCAAAATTCGAGAGCCCGCCTTTGTGGCCCGCCTGCAAGAACTTCGACCCGACTTCATGGTCGTTGTGGCGTTCGGACAAATACTGCCGGTGAGCGTCCTGAAAATTCCGCGGCATGGCGCAATCAATATTCACGGCTCGCTGCTGCCCAAGTACCGGGGACCTGCGCCCGTCCAGTGGGCCATGATCCGGGGTGAACAGAAAACCGGCGTCACCACAATGCTGATGGACAGCGGCGTGGATACCGGAGACATCCTGTTGCGTGCCGAAACCGCTATCAGTCCCGATGATACGGCGGATACGCTGTTGCGGCGCCTTTCGCGCATGGGGGCCGAGTTACTGATGGACACGCTGGCCCAGTTGAAGGCAGGCACCCTTTTTCCCCGTGCACAGCGCCACGATGACGCTACCTATGCACCCATGCTGAAAAAAGAGGACGGTCACGTTCGCTGGCACCAGCCGGCCGGACGCCTGGACGCTTTCGTGCGCGCCATGACCCCTTGGCCGGGAGCCTTTTGCCTATTAAATGGCAAGCGTTTGAAGATCCTGAAGGCCCACGCAGCTGAAGAGACGCTTTTGCCGGCGCCATCGGGTACAGTGGTGCCTGGCTTCCCCGATGAATTGCGCATTGCGACCAATCAGGGCGTCCTGTTCCTCGATGAAATTCAGAGCGAGTCGGGAAAACGGTTGCCCATCAAGGATTTTCTGCGGGGACATCCCCTGCCGCCAGGAACGGTGCTGACCTGAAGCATGGCTAACGCACGCCAAATCGCCTTCGATCTGCTCAACCAGGTCTCTTTGGGCCGCCAGCCCCTGGACTATTGGCTGGATGAGGCCGAGCCGCGCATCACGCCATTAAACAAGGCCGATCGGGCACTCGTGCATGCGTTGGTATATGGCACGTTGCGCTGGCAGAGCCGCCTGGATTATTGTATCGATCATCTGGCCAGCAAACCCGGCAAGATCGACGCGCAGGTGCGCATCATATTTCGCATGGCGCTCTTTCAGATGCAGCACCTCGACCGGATACCGGTTTCCGCCGCTGTCCACACAGCCGTCGAGATGACCAAGCAAAATGAGCGTGCCTGGTCGGCCGGTTTTGTCAACGGCCTGCTGCGCAATGCGATCCGGAACCAGTCGATGATCCCCTGGCCGGACCCGGCCGTTGCTCCCGAACTGGCCCTGTCGGTCCGCCACGCGTTGCCGCGCTGGCTGGCAAAGCGCTGGTTAGCACGCTTCGGCCCGCATGAAAGCGAACAGCTTGGCGATGCCATCAACACCATCCCGCCGATACCCCTGCGTGTCAATTCGCTCAAAACGGATCGGGCAAACCTGCTCGCTGCCATTGGGGAGGAAACGCTCAACGCCGTCCCTACCGAGCATACTCCCGAAGGCATTGTCCTGAATGGGGTGGCCCGGCCCCTGCCCCAGTGGCGCGCCTTTCAGGATGGATGGTTTCAGGTGCAGGACGAAGCCGCCCAACTCGTGGCGCACTTTCTGGCGCCGCTGCCCGGCGAGACCGTCTGGGACGCCTGCGCGGGCCTGGGCACCAAAACGGCCCACCTGGCGCAACTGATGAACAATCGCGGCACCTTGATAGCCACAGACCTGAATGCCGTCAAGCTGGATCGCCTGAACAAAGAAATGCAGCGTCTTGGGGTCGACATCGTCTCTTCGCGCCGTATCGACCTGGAAGCCCCTTCCGCCGCGTTGGACGACCTGCCTCTTTTCGATCGCATCCTGGTCGATGCACCCTGCTCCGGCTTGGGGGTTCTACAAAAAAATCCCGATGGCAAATGGACCGTGAACCGCGCGGATCTAAAGCGCTGCCAGCGGCGCCAGATCGCCTTGCTCGACACAGCCGGCCGTCATCTTCGGCCTGGCGGCATCCTGGTTTATGCGGTATGCAGCTTCGAGCCGGAGGAAAATGAAGCGGTCGTAAATGCCTTTTTGCAAAACCGGCCGGAGTTTGTTATACACAGCCCCAGCATGGATAGAGTGACCCGGTCCGATATAGTGCTGACCCCGCGCGGTTGGCTGAATACCTTTCCCCATCGGCATCGGATGGACGGTTTCTTCGCAGCGGCTTTCGTTAAAGAAGCATAGTCGTTTGCTGAAAAAATCGGGTTCCATTCCGAAATCCCAAAAAGGGTCCACGCAAAGAAATTCTATGACCATTTATGACTACACAGCCCTGGATGCCAGGGGCAAGACAATTACAGGCATCATTGACGCCGACGGCGAAACGGCTGCACGTCAAAAAATCCGATCGAGCGGACAATACCCGGTCAACCTTCGCCAGGTTAAAAACAACGCTGTCGAAAAGAGCGATGTCCGGCGCCTGGCGCTTTCCCAACTGTTTACGCGCGTGCGGCCGGCTGAAGTGGCCATCATGACCAGGCAGCTGGCCACCCTGATCGGGGCAGGCTTTCCGTTGGTGTCGGCATTGGATTCGTTGATCACACAAATCAACAGTCCCGCTCTGAAAAAAGTGATCGCCGGCGTCAAGGCGACGGTGGTCGAAGGCAGTACCTTCGCCAATGCCATGAGCCGGTATCCACATGTGTTCCCCCCTATTTTTGTCAATATGGTGGGGTCCGGCGAGTCCTCGGGCACCCTGGAAATCGTATTGGAGCGCCTGGCCGATATCACCGAAAAACATGAAGCGCTCAAAGCGCGCATGATCACGGCGATGATCTATCCGCTGCTGATCCTGATGATCAGTGGCCTGATCGTATCGTTTCTTTTGATCTATGTGACCCCCAAGATCATGTCCATGTTCGAAAACATGAAACAGTCTTTGCCACTGCCCACCCGCATCCTGGTTGGGTCCAGTGATTTTTTCCAAGCCTATTGGTGGGCCCTGGTGCTCCTGATCATCGCCTTGCTGCTCGGCATCCGCGCGACCTATCGCAATGAGAAGGGTCGCCGTTGGATGGATACCAAGGTCCTCTCACTGCCGCTTTTCGGATCCCTGGTGCGTAAGCTGGCCGCGGCGCGCTTCGCGCGAACCCTGGGTTCGCTGCTGGATAACGGCATTTCCATGCTCCCGGCGCTGAGCATCGTGCAGAATATCGTGGGCAACGTATACCTTGCAGAAGTGGTGGCCAACGGGTCGACCGAAGTGAGTAAAGGCCAGGGGCTGGGCAAAGCCCTGGATGTCGGCAAAGCCTTTCCACCGCTGGCCATTCAGATGATCCAGGTCGGTGAGCAGAGCGGCAATCTGGAAGAAATGCTCAACAAGGTGGCCGATGTTTTCGAAAGAGAGGTGGAGACCACGGCCATGCGGCTTACGGCCCTGGTCGAGCCCGTCATGGTATTGATCATGGCTTGCATTGTGCTGTTTGTGGTGCTGGCTATTTGTTTACCGATATTCGAAATGAATCAGTTGATTCGATAGTAGGATTTCCCCTCCAATTTAAGGAAAAAACCTTTTCATTTTAGTGAATTCCCCAAATTTTACACTGGGGGTTGAAAGTTCCATGCAATGGACGTAAGATCGACCCGATTCGTAAATGCCGTTGCCGGCGGCGAGCTCCGTGGCCTCTATCGGCACGGTTCGAGGACGTTCATTCAGGCGCAATAAAGTAATCGATGGAGGATGACAACAACCGATGAAAACAATTCATACTGACAACAATAAAGGATTCACGCTGATCGAACTGTTGGTGGTGATGCTCATACTGGGCCTTCTGATCGGCATTGTAGGGCCTAAACTGATGGGACGCGGCGACGACGCCAAAGTCAGCGCGGCCAGAATTCAAATCGAAAGCCTGAGCTCCGCCCTGAAAATGTACAAACTGGACAATGGCCGCTATCCCAGCACGGAACAAGGGCTGGAGGCGCTGGTTGCGCCGCCCCAATCCGGTGATGTTCCTAAAAAATGGCGCAAAGGCGGTTATCTGGAAAAAGGCAAGGTACCCCAAGATCCCTGGCTCAATGACTATGTTTATATGAGTCCTGGCGCCAATGGCGATTTCGATTTGATGTCATATGGCGCGGATGGCGTGGCCGGCGGCGAAGATTACAATAAGGACATCAACAATTGGGAATCGGAATAATCAGCATCACCCTACGCTCCCGCTCTCATGGTCGGCCTGCCATCAAAAGCAATGATGCTTCCGAAGATCAAGGATGCTGTGCATCCATTCATTATGCAAAAAAATAGACGACATCAAAATTGCCCCCCGACGTATTGCCTATCGGGACCGGTCCTCCGAAAAGGCGTTGGCGGGCAGAAAACATGTCTTGGCCAACATAACCAGGGTTTTACCTTGATTGAATTGATGGTGGTCATGCTGTTGATCACGATCATTTTCGCAGTGACCGTTCCCCGCCTGGACAGCAGCTTGCTGCAAGACCCCAGAAAAAAAACAACCCGTATGCTTATGAATACCGTTAGGGTTTTGCGCTCCGCGGCCATCGAGCGGCAAACGAGACAGATTCTCTTCCTCGACATGGACAACGGGCGGATATGGACCGCGGATGCCGCAATGGATGAAGAAGCCCTTTCGGCGGCGGCCCAAAATGCGTTCGAGCTGCCAGGCGGGATTAAAATGGTGGAATTGCAGTTCGCAGCCAAAAAGAGCATAGGATCGGGTACAGCGGAAATACTATTTTATCCAGGTGGTTTTTCGGATCAGGTGGCCATTAATATGATCCACGACAATGCCCGGCGGTTCGCGTACAAAGTGGAACCCTTGCTGCCCAAAGTAAAGGTGGTGGAAGAATGGGTCTCCTACTGATGCAGGCACGACGCAAAACCACCCTGAGTATGGATGGCATGCGGTGCGCACCCGGTTTTACGTTGATCGAGGTACTGGTGGCTTTGTCCATTATCGCCATCACGCTGACTGCCGTGTACCGGCTGCAAAGCGATACCTTCCGTATGAGCTCCGATGCACGGTTCTATACCCTGGCGCCCATGCTGGCCAAAAGTAAATTGGCGGAGATCGAACAACAGGGTTTTAAAAACGCGACCGACGGCTCCGGTGACTTCGGACAAGAGTACCCGGAATATACCTGGTCCGTTCGCATGGAAGACCTCCGGTCCGAACTGATCAAGAGCCCGAAGCACCACCTGACGCGAATCGATCTGACGATCGCCCAGAATGAAGAGCTGACTTATGAACTGCGCACCTACCGCTTCTATGTGGATTAAAAGACATCGCAGTCGCGCACGTGGCGATCAGGGATTCACGCTTATGGAGATCTTGGTCGCCATGTCGATTTTCGCCATTGTCATGGGGCTGATTTTCGGCACTTTTGAAGGTGTATTCTCCAGTGCCGATCACGTCAACACCGCTGGCGAAATTTACGAAATGGCCGATGCCTGCATAGGGCGCATATCCCAGGACCTGCAATCGATTCATGTGCTGCAAGCGCCGCGCTATCAAAAGCCGGATATGAATTCAGAGCCGGATATCTACCGGGTGACTTCCAAAAATGAAAGTATGGGCAGCAAAACATTCAGCCAGATGCGATTTGCCACCCTGGCGCACTTGCCCATCGGCGGCGACATCCGGGACGGCATTGCCGAAATCGTTTATTATGTGCAGGAAATGGAAAACAACGTCTATGCGTTGCGCCGCTCGGACAAACTCTACCCTTACCCTGAATTCGAACCCAAGGAGTCGGACCCTATTTTATGCGAACAACTGCTCGGCTTCAAGGTGCTCTTTTACGATCAGGAGGGCCGCGAAAGAGAAGAGTGGCAATCGGACGACGACGATTATGATTACAGTACACCCGGCGCCGTCAAGATCACATTGAAGATCGGGACGGAAGAGGCGCCTTATGAATTCGGCACCATCATTTCATTGCCCATGCGTCGGTTTATTTCAGCCAAAAGGTAGGTCAGGTAAAAAGTGAAGTTTCTTACCAATAATCGCGGTATCGCTGTCGTCATGGCACTGTCCACCATGCTTTTGGTCGTGACGGCCGCGCTCGAGCTGCATATCAGTCAACGCGACAACATGCTGAATGCAGCGGTCATGCGCGACCGTGCCACACTCGAGCAGATGGCTGCATCGGGCATTCATCTGGCCATGGCGATGCTGATCAAGGACCGCATGGAATCGGAAACCGATTCACTGCAGGAAGATTGGGCTGATGCAGATAGCATTGCGGCCACTTTGGGCGAGATTCCCTTCGAGGAAGGAAAACTGGAAGTGACCGTGGCTGATGAAATGGGAAAAATCCAAATCAATGCCCTGGTCAAATTTCCCGAAGGACAGCAAATGGTCAGCCCCCAACGCGACCTTTGGGAGCGTTTCGGTCTTCTGCTGATGTCCTCTTTGGAAAACGCGGAAGAGACCGACGGCCCAGGAAACATCTCCGACAAAGACGAGGACAACGACCCTCTGACCATCATCAATTCGATCAAGGATTGGCTGGACTCCGGTGACGACGACGCCACAACGGGGCTGAGCGGGGCCGAGTCGGATTACTACGAAGGGCTGGAACCGCCCTATTCCTGTAAAAACGGACCTTTCGACTTTTTGTCCGAAGTCGCTCTGGTAAAGGGGATAACCCCCGAAATATTCGCCGGCGTTGGCGGTGCGGGTGGCCTGGGGCAATATGTAACCGTGTACGGCACTGAAAAAAGCGGTGATGAAAAGTTTACCTTCCCCGGCAAAATCAACATCAACACGGCCGAACTGCCGGTACTGGCGGCACTTTTACCTTTGGAAAGCGCCGATTTCGCGCCCCTGCTGATCGAGCATCGCGACGCCAAGAGCGGAACCATTTACACCAATGATGTCACTCGCATCGATTGGTACAAGCAGGTGCCCGGGCTTTCCGGAGTCACGATGAATGCCTCCGTGATTTCGGTCGCCAGTCAGATCTTCAGGATTCAGGCAAGCGCTACCTTGAACAATGCCCGTGTGGTCACGACCGCTATCATCGAACGCACCAAGCCGTTGGAAACCGATCCCTGGCAATGTAAGATCTTGAATTGGAAGACGGAATAGCATATAAGACACTATTAACAAGGTGACCGAATCCATACACATGATTTGCGTTGACCTAATCCCGTCCGGCCCGAACAGGTAACTCATCGAAAAACCGCTCGCCTGCTTCGGCGGATCGTTAGTAAAGAAAAACATGAGCCGACAAATTCTCGCAATTGATATACGCAACTCATCCATCGCTGCGGTCGTTCTCAGTACGGGCTTGAAAAATAATACCATTGAAGCCTGCGCTCACGTACCGCTGCCGACGGCCGGCGCCGAAGGAGAAAACCCCTTGCCCGCCGCGCTTTCGGAATTGTTGCAAAAGATGACGCAAGCGCACAGCAGTCTGATCATCGGGCTGCCCGCAGACCGAACCATATACAGAACCGTTTTCGTCCCATTCAGGGAAGATAAAAAAATCCGCCAGATCCTGCCGTTCGAGCTGGAACCGAATTTACCGGTGAGCGTGGATCAGTTGGTCATCGATTATCAGCCCAATACCGATCCTGGTAAAAACGGTTTATTGGCAGCGGCCGTCGACCGACATTTCCTGGAGCGCGTCATGGCCGATTTATCGCAGACCGATCTGGACCCCCAGCGGGTGGTTCCGGGTGATTACCCTTTGGCGCTCAGTATTGCCGCTCACAGCGATGCACCCGACGATCAGGTGCTGCTGCTGAATGTCGGCCTGTCCAAAACCACTGTACTGGGTATCGTTTCGGGACGCATCGAACTGGTCCGATCGCTGGTATCCGACATCAGCTCCGAAACAGGGATCGAAGCGCTGGCCCTTAAGGTCCGTCAGACCCTAACCGCTTTTGGCGATAGCCGCCCGGATGGTTTTAGCGTAAGAAAACTCTTTTTCAGCGGTCCTGCCCTGACCGATGACGCCACCGTAGCGCGCCTGGATAAAGCGCTGGAACTGCCGTCGCATCGCCTGGACTTGCGGGCCATGATATCTAAACTGGATACCGCGCCCCATCTCGACCATTGGCAGCCATGTATTTTCGACGGCGCTCTCTCACTGGCATTGATCGAGTCCGAAGGCCGCGCATGCCCCCATTTTCACCGCAGCGGTTCGCCTCTGAGAAACTATTGGACGACCTACCGCCCCTATCTGAAAGGACCAATGGCACTGCTGGTCGTGGTTATGCTCCTTGCCCTGAGCGGTGTGGTGTTCGACAGTTTCTTGCTTAAAAAAAATGTAAACCAGCTTAATGCCCAGATCGAAAATATCTTCGCCGCGACCTTTCCGCAGACGCGCCGGGTGGGTGATGCGCTGGATCAGATGAAAAGCGAAATCAAAAAAATCAAAGGCGGCAGCATTGACGGCGGTCAAAGCGAAAACAAGGTCCGCACCATCGATATTCTGCATGAACTCAGCGCGCTGATTCCCAAAGAGGTCGACGTCGTTTTCAGTCGGCTGGTGTTTGGCAACGATGGCCTCACGTTGTCCGGTGAAGCGCCGGCCTTCAACACGGTGGACGATGTCAAAGGGCGTTTGGAAAAGGCCGACGTGTTCAAACAGGTGACGATCGCATCGGCCAACATGGACAAGGGTGGCAAAAAAGTGAATTTCAAATTAAAAATCGACCTATGATTACTTTACCTATAAAAAACTTATCGTTTAAATCCATTAAATCTCTGTCGCTGCCGTTCAACTTGCAAAAGCGCGAGAAAATTATCGTTGGCATCGCCGGTGCGCTGCTGTTTATCTTCATTCTTGCACATGTGTTTATTTACCCGGTCCTGAACCATCGGGACAGCCTGAAACGCCAGATTGTTTCCAGGAGCCTGGCATTGCAGGAGATGCAGCAACTCAAGACCGAATACGTCACCTTGACACGCAATGCGCACAGCAATGAGGTTCAACTTAAATCTCGGCCCCAGGGATTCACGCTTTTTTCTTTTCTGGATACACTGGCGGGCCAGAGCGGTATCAAGCAAAATATCGACTACATGAAGCCGTCCACAAGCAACTTGAAAAACAGTTCATATAGCCTATCGATGGTGGAGTTGAAAATCAATGCCTTGACCATGGAGCAATTGGTCAGTTTTATGCACGGTGTGGAGACTTCGCCCAACCTGATTTGGATTAAACGCATATCGATCGATAGGGGTGAAAAAGAGAACGATTTGATCAACTCGGTACTGCAAGTGGAAACTTTCCAATAATGATAAAAACCAAAGCCAGATTATTCATTTACGGCATCTTTGCGATAACGGCATTTTGCGTCTTCCTGTATCTGCTTTTCCCGTCGCAAATGGTCAGTGCGCTGATTGTCAGCCGGATTGCCGGAATCAACCCGCAAGTACAGGTCAGCCTCAATGATACCCGCCCGTCGGTTTTGCCGCCCGGTTTTAAATTCGAACCTTTATCGGTGGCCTACGCCGATATTCCGGTTATGCACATGCCCTATTTCAAGGTGATGCCGGCGATTTTTTCGTTCATCGGCGATCAGAAGGAATTCACATTCAATGGACCGTTGGGCGCGGGCACATTGAAAGGGCATGCCGCGGTGTCGCTGCAGGGTCCGAAACCGCAGACCAAGGTAACAATGAATCTGACCGAGGTTCCGATCGATGTCATCGAGATTTTGCAGCAATGGCCCAATTATAAGTTGTTAGGTGAAATGACGGCTTATATCGATTATGACAGCCGCAAGGGTGCTGGTGGGACCGCCAATGTCAAAATGGATGTCACTCCTACCAGAATCGTTTTCAATCCGCCGATTGTCGGTCTTGAGCAGATGGAGTTCAGCCAGCTCACGGCGGAAATGACGGTCACCCCGCGCATGCTTCAGATCAAACGCTGTGAATTGTCTGGTTCTCAGCTCGAGGGCAAGGTCACCGGCGCGATTGTCTTTCGTGAGCCGGCTCAGAACAGCCGGATCACGCTGTCATGTACCTTAAAACCGCAACCGGCCTTTATGGCGGAACATAAAAACGATATGCTCGCGACCTTCCTGGGATCTGAAACAGCCCAGAAACGTGGTGTTATTATACGCATTTCCGGAACTTTGGGAAATCCAAGCTATGTCATACGCTAACCTATTCACCCTGCAACGGCTTACGATGACGATCAATTTGGTGTTGATCGTTTTGGGCGCCTATTTCGGTGCTGGCCTCTTCTATCAGATCATCGGGCTTCAGCTGCAAATACCCCAGGCGCAGTCTTCGGTTACCGAGAGCGGCACGAGCGACACGCTGAATGCCACACAACCGCTCAGCTACTACCGCCCGATCCTCGAACGCGATCTGTTCCAGGTTGGCCACAAAGCTCAAACCGCTTCAGTCAAGCCTTCGGTCGATCTTGAAAATCTGGAGAAAACCCAGCTGAGCCTCAAGCTCTGGGGGACTGTTTCGGGCGACCCTGAACAGGCGTACGCGGTCATCGAAGACACTCAGAAAAGGGAACAGAATTTGTATCGCGTGGGCGACAGCATCCAACACGCCTCGATCAAGATGATTCTGCGCGAAAAGATCATCCTGAATGTGGACGGCAAGGATGAAGTGCTTGCCATGGAAGAAGGCGGGCAACCGGGAGGCATGGTGGCAGCCGCCGGTGGTCGGCGGATAATGCCTATGTCGTCTCCGCAAGCTCCGGGAGAGCAGCAAATATCCCTGCAACGCAGCATGATCGATGAATCGTTTCAGGATATGAACAAGCTGATGACCCAAATTGCGATCGTCCCCAATATGCAGGATGGGCAGCCCGCCGGATTGTCGTTGAGTCGGATTGCACCGGATTCCATATTCAGGCGAATGGGTTTGCGCAACGGCGATGTGCTTCTCGGTGTCAACGGCCAGCCTATCCAATCCGCCGAGGATGCCATGCGCATATACGAAGGTCTTAAATCCGAAACCGCGATTCAGCTTCAATTGAAGCGTCGCGGCCAGGAACGCTCGATCAATTACAATATTCGATAATCACATAAGCGGTCGGTCATTGTTTTTTAACACGGATCCACAGACGCACGCTTGAAAAGCGCGCAATGGAATGACATGAACTTATGAAAACTGCTTTTTCGTATTATCTTTCGGTGACCTTCGTTATCGCATGCCTATGCTGCTTACTGATGGCCGTTCCAGCTGTGGCCCAACCCGCTGAGACGCCTGCTTCTCCAAACGTCCCGCAGCAAGGAGCGCCGGACACTTCTCCGGGCAACGGCAATCAATTGGTTTCGATCGACTTCAACAACGTGGACATTGGCGTTTTCATCAAGTTCATCAGTGACCTGACAAAACGCAATTTCGTCGTCGACGACAAGGTCAGGGGCAAAGTGACCATCATTTCCCCCGGCCGAATCACGGTCGCCGAAGCTTACAAGGTCTTTGAATCGGTATTGGAGGTGTATGGTTTCACCGCCATCCGAACGGGTGAAATTACCAAGATCGTTCCCTCTCCGGATGCGCGCTCCAAAAATATCAAGACCCGCCTGCAGGCAGAGGCAGGTGCGTCGGGCGATACCATCGTCACCCAGATCATTCCCCTGCGCTACGCCGATCCCAATGAAATCAAGAACCTGTTCACGCCTTTGATTTCGCGTAACAGCATTATCCAGTCTTATCCGCCGACCAACACCCTGATTGTCACCGATGTTCAATCCAATATCCAACGACTGCTGCACATTCTCAAAGCGATCGATACTACCGGCGTCGGTCAGCAGATCGCCATCATCCCCGTGGAGAATGCCAACTCGGTCAAATTGGTCACGTTGCTTCAAGCGATTTTCAAAAGCACGCCGCAACCCGGCAAGGGGGCGGCGGCCAAGGATGTCACGTTCGTGGCCGACGAACGCACCAATGTGGTGGTGGTGATGGCCACTGAAGGCGAAGTTGACAATATCCGCAAACTGATCCGCAATCTCGACCAGGAAACCCCCAGGGGACAAGGCAATATCAATGTCTACTACCTGGAACATGCTTCGGCTGAAGACTTGGCCAAGGTTTTGCAGGATATTCCTCAGAAAGAGGGCGGCGCCCCCAACCAGGAAGGCAAACCAACCGCTCCGGCCATTTCCGGCAAGGTGCGCATCGCTGCGGACAAAGCCACCAACAGCCTGATCATCACCGCCGACGCTCAAGAGTATCAGGTGCTTGAAGAGATCATCAAAAAAATCGATATCCCCAGGGCCATGGTCTACATCGAAGCCCTGATCATGGAGGTCAATGCGTCCAAAAACTTCCAGTTGGGGACCCAATGGCAGGTCGGTGAAGAGGGCAGCCACGACGACAAGGGATTCGTCTATGGTGGCGGTTTTAAACCCCAAGATCCGCTGATTTCAGGCACCGTTACCGGAACGACCATTACGCCTTCACTGCCTTCCGGTTTTTCACTGGGGATTTTCGGTGAAGCGCTGGACATTGCGGGAATCACTTTCCCCAGCATCAGCGCCGTCATTCAGGCCTACCGGAACGACCGGGATGCGCGCATTCTTTCCACCCCGCAAATTCTGACCACGGACAACCAGGAAGCCAAGATCTACGTGGGCAGAAATGTGCCCTTTCAGACCACGGCCACCTTATCCAGTTCGAGTGCCGGCGAGGTGTACAACTCTTTCGAATACCGCGATGTCGGCAAGACGCTGAAAATCACACCCCAGATCAGCAAGGACCGTATGGTGCGCCTCGTGCTCTCATTGGAGGTGACCGCTCTGGAATCGGCCGCGGACAACCGGCCCATCACGTTGAAGCGCACCGTGGACACCACCGCCATCGTTCACGATGGCCATACGGTGGTGCTTGGCGGCCTGATCGACGACACGGACGGCAATGCAACCACCAAAGTACCGTGTCTGGGAGACATCCCCGGCTTCGGCTACCTGTTCCGCACCAAATCGACGAGTTTCGACCGCTCCAACCTCTACATTTTTCTAACCCCCCGGGTGATTCAGAATCCCGACGAGGCCAACAAGGTATCGTCTAACAAGCGCAATGAGATCGTTCACACGCGCGAAGAGAATATCAATCTCTATGAACAGCGCGAAAGACCGATCCTGGAGCATTTGCGCGTGCCCGGCCCGCCGCCGCAGAACAACACCCCTGGGGTAGACGGTGAGAACGACGCCCTGCCCCCCAGGGGCTCCCTTGACGAGGATTCCGAACAAGGCGGAATCTTTGTAGCCTCTTCGGGCCAGGGGGCGTCGGATGCCGCCGGACTGCCGGCCGCATCCGACGCGCAGAGTGATTCTGCCGCACCCGATAAAAACATACAAGATGCCGGAGCCCCACCGACATCTTCTCCGCCAACGGCCCAGGAAAGAAACAAAACGCCCGCTTCCAAAGCAAATGCCGGCCCGGGAAAGATAGCCGGGTATACCTTGCAGGTCATTTCGCTGCAAGATCCCGAAAAAGCCAATGAAATCCTGGATCAATTGAACGCCAGGGGCTATGCCGCCTATACGGTGCGCATGGAAGAAGGCGGGGCGGTCTGGTACCGGGTACGCGTCGGCTATTTCCCCAGCAAAAAAGAGTCTGATCCAATTATGGACAGGCTGCGGGGTGATCAATTTAATCCCTTACTCATCAAACTATAGCGAATTATCATGGAACTGTCCCATATACTTAAACATCGTTTCAAATTGCCCGACGACGCCCTGTCCGACGCGCGCCACCTGCAGCAAGAAAAAGGCGGCCGGTTGGGAGATATTCTGGTGCAACGACAGGCGATTTCAGAAACCCAGCTGCTCGAAGCATTGAGCATGCAGTATGAAATTCCTTTCTGGCCCGAATTGCCTATGGAAAATATCATGGGCAGTGAATTTTCCAAAAAGGTCTCGATACAATTCTTAAAAAGACATCACATGGTGCCGCTTTCGGTTCCCAACCCCACCTCCCAGAGCGGTGCGTTGGAGGCGCGGCAAGCCCACTCAGAGGATTCCGTATTCATTATCGCCGTCAACGATCCCAGTGATTTCAATGCCGTGGACGATCTGACGCGACTGTTGGGCCTTACATCCTACAAAACGGTTCTGTCCACCCGCCAGGCCATACTGGCCGCAATCAACCTGGCTTTCGACTTGAACAAGGATTCGGCCCAGCAACTCGTGCAGGACATGGAGGATGAGAACGACATCATCAGCCAGATCGAAGATACCGCCGATCTGCTCGAAGATGCCAGCGATGCACCGATTATCAAACTGGTCAACCATGTTCTGTCACAATCGATTAAAGCGCGGGCCAGCGATATTCACATCGAACCCTATCAGGATAGCTTTAAAATACGTTACCGTGTGGACGGCATTCTGTACGATTTGCTCTCGCCGCCCAAATGGATTCAGCCGGCCCTGACCTCGCGCATCAAGGTCATGTCCAAGCTCAATATCGCTGAAAAACGATTGCCTCAAGACGGCCGCTTTGAAGTTAAAATCGGAACGCAGATGATTGATGTGCGCGTCTCCACATTGCCGACCACTTTCGGCGAACGCGTGGTTATGCGCCTGCTGAACAAATCCAGCTCGGTGTTCGATTTGAGCGAAATCGGGCTTTCGCCGGCCCAACTCAAACAACTCAAGGATCTGGTCAGTTCACCCAACGGCATCATCCTGGTGACCGGGCCGACCGGTAGTGGCAAGACCACATCGTTATACGCGGTGCTCTCCTCGATCAATACGTCGGACATCAACATTATCACTATCGAAGACCCGGTAGAGTATCAGCTCAAAGGCATCAGCCAGATCCAGGTCAACCCCAAAATCGATTTGACCTTTTCACGCGGCCTGCGCTCCATCGTACGCCAGGATCCGGATGTCATTCTGATCGGCGAAATCCGTGACCGCGAAACAGCCGAAATTGCCGTACAGTCCGCCCTGACCGGCCATTTGGTCTTCTCGACGCTGCATACCAACGATTCGGCCGGAGCCATCACGCGGCTTGTGGATATCGGTATCGAGCCCTTTCTGCTCTCTTCTTCCCTGTTGGCGGTGATCGCCCAACGCCTGGTACGCGTCCTGTGCGAGCATTGCAAGGAAGCTTACAAACCCGACATGACGCTTCAGTCATTAGGGGTCAGACCCGATCGTTTGGGTAAATACACCTTTTACCGGCCCAAAGGCTGCGACCAGTGTTTCAACACCGGTTATCGCGGGCGTATCGGCATCTATGAAATCATGCTGATGGACAACAAACTCAAGTCCCTGGTGCAGCGCACCTTCGATGCCTACCAGATCAAACAGGAGGCTTTGAAGCAAGGTATGGTGACGCTACGGCGCGATGGTATCGAAAAAGTCTTGCGTGGTATCACCAGCATTGAAGAAGTGATCCGCGTCACCCAGAAGTAGTTGTCTTTCGTCCGCTATTTAACGGCCAGCGCGCTTCTATGATTGGAATCGGGTTAGCGTCCACCTTGAAACAAGGAGTTCCAGCCAGATGTCACGTTTTAAACCAGCCATTGGGCTGGCGATAGTCCTATGCATATGCGCGCTTGGCGTCGGCCCCGTGCAGGCCGATGATGTCGTATCCGTACCCATGACCATGAATACGCCCGCATGGGGGTCGCCTATTGGTTTGTTCCAGAAAATCATATCCAAGGCCGATGGCGACCGCTGCGCCATGTATCCGGGATGTTCTCATTATGCCGCGCAGGCGTTCGAACAACATGGTGTGATCAAAGGATGGCTGCTGACCAGCGACCGACTGATGCGCTGCGGGCGGGATGAAACCAGGTTGGCCACACCGATAAGGGTCAAAGGCGTGCGCAGAGCTTATGACCCACTGGCTTCCAACACCTTTTGGTGGGATAAAAAATGACATGCACAAGCATCTGAATTCTCTTGCCGTGCTGATCACCGTCCTTTTTTCACTGGCCGTTCCGTTGGCGATGGCGGATTCGGCGTGGTTGATTATCGATGCGCAAAAGCAATTTCAGTATGCGCAGCAACTCTTCGAGGAAGGTCAATTTCAGCGTGCGGCCGAAGAGTACGACCGCTTTCTTTTTTTCTTCCCGGAGGCCCCCAACCGCGAGACAGCCCTATTCAAAGCCGGCGAAGCTTTGCTGCGTGCTGGAGACAGCATGGCTGCCCTGCAGCGCTTTGGCACGCTCATTCAAAGCGGTGTGCAGACGCCCCTGCTTGAGGATGCCTACTTCATGGCGGCCGAAAGTTATCTGATGCTCAGCAACCCGGATCAGGCAGTGTCCATCTTGAACACTCTCATTGGCCGCACCGAACGGACCACGGTCAAGGATCGCGCCCATGTGCGGATTGCATGGATTCACATCGAGCAAATGGACTGGACCAAAGCAAAAGATATCCTGGCACGTGTTTCACCTGCAGGCAGTCGCGATTTGCAGGTTGAAGCGCTTGAAAGCGAACTTGACCGCGCGGACCATCTGCCGGAGAAAAATCCCAAACTCGCCGGCGCTCTCTCCATTTTTCCGGGCGCGGGCCAGATGTACACTGGCCGCTATCAAGATGGGCTGGCCGCTTTGGTGGTCAATGGCGGCCTGTTCTGGGCAGCTTACGAATCTTTCGACAACGACCTCAATGCGTTGGGTGGGCTGATTTCAATTGTGGGGCTCGGATTTTACACGGCAAATATTTACGGAGCGGTTTCAAGCGCGCACAAATACAATCAGGCCCAAAAGCAGGGATTCGTCGAACAACTCAGACAACATCTGGTCATCGGCGCCGGCCCTCTTCAATCCGCTGGACGGTCTTCCTCAGATGCGTTCTCGATTCAATGGCATGGCGCTTTCTAATCGAATTCGGTACCCTTTGCGCGGTAGGCCGAATCTTTTCGCCATGGTCGACGCACGGTCTTCAGCGGCAAGAACGAATTTTGTCATACACCCGGCAAACACAAGGTTCGCCCCTGAGGAAAAACGATGTTCCATTTCTGAAATGCGGCCCATACTTAAATGCGGTTACCCTGGGTGCCCCTGCTCAATGGTTTGACAACAATCGTTATTCGGTCTATTCAAGATTCGCGTGTTTTGACAATGCGTGCCCTATGAACGATGCCAAAGGAGATGAACAGATATGCCACTGATCGCCCCCTCGATTCTTTCAGCTGATTTTGCGGAATTGGGCAACGAAATCCGTGCCGTTCAGGCGGCCGGCGCCGATTGGATTCACGTCGATGTCATGGATGGCCATTTTGTACCCAATATCACCATGGGCCCCCTGGTGGTCGAAGCGGTCCGCCGTTCCACGTCACTGCCCGTGGATGTGCATCTGATGATCGAAAACCCCGATCGGTATGTCACGGACTTTGCCAAAGCCGGCGCCGACTATATTTCAGTCCAGGTCGAAACCTGCGTCCACCTGGACCGCACGATCCACATGATCAAGGAAGCCGGCGCAAAAGCCGGGGCCGTGCTCAATCCGGCCACGGGGTTGTCGGCCCTGGAATGGGTACTCGCCGATTTGGATTTTGTGTTGATCATGAGCGTCAATCCAGGTTTCGGAGGCCAGGCGTTCATTCCAGCGAGCCTGGACAAGATCCGTCGCTTAAAAGCGCTCATCAAACAACAGGAATTGAAGACCTTGGTTGAAATAGATGGCGGCGTGAATAAGCACACCGTCGCGCAGGTGACCGATGCCGGCGCGGATGTGTTGGTGGCCGGATCGGCGATTTTCGGCAGCAGTGATTACGCGACAACCATCGCGCAGTTAAAATCCACAGATCGGAGGAAAGCCGGTGAACTCTGAAACCGGACCCAAGCAGGTACTGGTGGTTCACGGCCCCAATCTGAACATGCTGGGGTTGCGTGAGCCCGACACTTACGGCCGCACCCGGTTGGCGGACATCGACTCAAAGTTGGTCCTGTCGGGCACCCGTTGGGGCTTGACCGTTCAGGTATTTCAATCCAATCACGAAGGGGCCATTGTCGACAAACTGCATTCAGCAATGGGAACCATCGATGGGCTCATCATCAATCCAGCCGCCTACACGCACACCAGCATCGCGATCCGCGACGCCCTGGCCATGCTATCAGTACCCATTATCGAGGTGCATCTGTCCAACATCCACAAACGCGAGGCTTTTCGGCACACCTCTTTGATGGCAGCGATCGTCACCGGTCAGATCGTCGGCCTTGGTGCGGACGGCTACTACCTGGCCCTGCATGCTTTGGCGGACATTCTCGAAACCAGTGCCCTCTTGGCCCCCGAAGATAAAGATCAAAAGCACAGTTAAGCGCCGGTCAATACACCGGCGAGTTCGTCGTGCTTCCAATAAGGATTGATCAGATCCTCGAAAATGGTCATGGCCGCAGCGGCCCCTTGTCCGGTGGCCGTAACGATCTGCTTGTAGCCGCCTTCCACGTCACCGGCTGAATAGATGCCGGGAATATTGGTACGATGAAACGCATCGTGCCGGATGTACCCATCTTCATTCAACTCGATGCCCAATTTCTCTGCCAAAGCGACCGAAGGCTGATACCCGACAGCGATAAAGACGCCATCCACGGGCGTCTCGGACGTCTGCCCGGTTTTGTTGTTCAGAAGGATCACTTTTTGAACGCGCTCTTTGCCCTCAATGGCTTTGATCTCGGTATTCCAGATCACCGGGATATCATTGATCTGCAACTGATTGGTCAGCACATCCTGGGCGCGCAGTTTATCACGGCGATGCACGATAGAGACGGAAACCCCCATGTGCTTAAGATAAAGCGCTTCAGTAACGGCCGAGTTGCCACCGCCGACCATGATGACTTTGCGTCCTTTAAAAAGCGGACCATCGCAAGTGGCGCAGTAGCTGACTCCGCGGCCCGAAAATTGTTGCTCGCCGGGCACGCCCAGATGTCGGTGGGTGGCACCGGTTGCCAGCAAAATGGTCTTGGTCAGAAATTTACGGCGTGTGGTGGTGACTTCCATGGGTTGGCCGCGCTTGATGTCCAACACCTCTTCACCCTGAAAGATCTGGACATACTGTAATGCATGGCTGACCATAATATCCACCAGCGTCTTGCCGCCGACCTGGGCAAACCCCGGGTAGTTTTCAACAATCGGCGTCAAGGCCACTTGTCCGCCCAAAGCTTCCTTTTCGACGACGGCCGTTCGCAAACCACTGCGTACCGTATAGATACCAGCTGTGAGCCCGGCGGGTCCTCCGCCCACAATCACAACGTCGGTCTCCACCACCTTGTCGGTGCTTTCGGGGATGAAAATGGTTTGCGCTTCCAGCTTGAGCAAAGAAGACATGAAGACCTCTTCCTGCTGGGCACCTTGTCCGATCAAAACATCGTTGGCATAGGCTTGCGGAACGCTTTGGGCGTTATATTGTTCGGCCAAATCCGGCCTGCATTGAATATCAATGATCTCCAGCGATACCAGGTCCGGTTTTTCAATGGCCGCTTTCAGGCCGTTGACCACTTGCTGGGGGCAATACGGGCAGGTCGGACTGACGAATACCTTCACCTTGCGCGGCTCTTGCAGACGCTGCAAAACTTGCTGTGATTGATCGCTCAGATCGCTTTTGCCCGCGCCGATCAGCAGCATCGCTTCGAGAAATGAACGGCCTTCCTCTCCCATGGGCGCACCGATCCAGCGAATGTTGTAATGATCCGGATCGATCACCAGCGTAGGGGAACTGTCCACACGCCATTTGTCCGCCATTTCATGGTCGAGATAGTATTCCTTGAGCGTGATTTTATCGGTCAGGCTCCGGAAAGCGCGAATCACCTGCCGGCAAGCATCGACAAAAACATCTTCCTTGCCGCGCTGTACAAACAAAAAAATCGGAATCTTATTGGGCAGCGATCCAAAAGTCTGTTTGAGCTGCTGCAAGAATGCCTGTTGTGCATTGTCCGCTGCTTGATTGGTATGATCATGTCCAAGGGCCATGCTTACTCCTTCCGTTTCGAATCGTCGACCTGAACCGGCTACACCGGTGTTTTTCCTTTTAAAGTATGGCATGCTGTCGATGCCATATTTCTCTATATGTTACAAATTAGTCGAGTCTCATCATACAAGCATTGAATGGATACTAAAATAGGTACCAGACAAACGGCAATAAGATGGGTGTAATCCCCCTTTTTGTCAAATCTGGTCATCAGTGGAGATACGGGTGCCTTTCTCCTACCATGTCAGGCATTGATTTCTGACTTGAAATATCGGAGGATACATGAATTCATCAGGCTGACGAGCGCGCACAATCGCATCCTTTGCAGGACGCCATGCAAACCTTAAAGTAAAGGATTAAGTAGAGCCTATGAATCGTTCCTCGATCGACGATAATCCCCTGCAGATCGTGACCATTGGAGGTGGCAGCGGGCAATTCTCTCTCTTATCGGGGCTGCGCACTATAGAAGGCATTGCCATAACGGCCGTGGTTTCCATGATGGACAGCGGCGGCAGCACCGGCCGCTTGCGCGATGAACTGGGCATTCTTCCGCCTGGCGATATCCTCAAGTGCGTTGTGGCACTTTCTCCGCATCAGGAGTTTGCCCGCACAATTCTTCAGAAACGCTTCATCAAAGACCGGCGCCTTGTCGGACACAACGCCGGCAACATGTTGCTGACCATGCTTTCACGCTATACAGGCAGTTTTCCGTCCGGTGTGGCCGCACTTTGTGAAATTCTGGATGCCAGGGGAACAATTTTACCGGTAACCACCGATCAGGCCACGCTGGTGGCTGAACTTACCGATGGCCACCGCATTTATGGTGAAGAGGCCATCGACATGCCGCGCGGCAACCAGCGTGAAAAAATCAAGGATGTTTTTCTGGTGCCGCACCATTCTGACGCGATTCATGTCTACCCGCCGGTGGTATCGGCCATCGCCGGCGCCGACGTCATCCTGCTGGGCCCAGGCGATTTATATACCAGTATCATTCCCAATCTCATCGTTCCCGGCGTGGCGGAGGCGTTGCGTAGAACCCCTGCCCGGTTGATCTACATTATGAACATTATGACCAAGTTTGGTGAAACCCACAATTTCGGAGCAGTGGATTTTGTCGAACGCCTGGAGGAGTATGTCGGGCGAAGCGTGGACGGGGTTGTATACAACAGCAACACCCCGCCGGAAGCTGTCTGTAAGATGTATGCAGCCCAGAAATCCGAATGCGTCGTGTTGGACGCCGGCGCTCCCTATTGGCACCGGCGCCCTCTCTATATAGGCGACCTTTTGGAAACCGATGGTGTCGTTCTGCGGCATGATCCAAAAAAATTGGCCGTGTTGCTCGAGGACATGTTCAATCATGCGCTTTTTCAAGCCCGGGAGCGGTCATGAAGCGTCCTTTGATCATCGGTGTCATGGGCGCCGGCCGGGACAATAAAGCGTGTGATCGCCAGGCGTACCGATTAGGCGCACTGATAGCGGCGCAGGGCTGGATTTTGCTCAATGGCGGCCGCAATGCCGGCATCATGGCCGCGTCCGCCCGGGGCGCTGCTGAAAATGGGGGTTTGACGGTCGGCGTCCTGCCGGATGCCGATACCGCCGATGCCAGCCCGTTTGTCCGCATTCCGATATGTACGGGCATGGGCAGCGCGCGCAACACTATCAATGTCCTGAGCAGCGATTTCGTCGTGGCTTGCCGCGGAGGCGCAGGCACGGTTTCCGAGATAGCCTTGGCGTTGAAGCACGGCAAGCCGGTCATCACCTTGGATTTCGATGTGCAATCGTGCTTTGAAGGGATGGATGCCCGCGGATCGATGTCCAGTGCGCAAACCCCCGAAGAGGTTATCGAAAAGATAAAGGAATACTTTGGGGTTCGTTGATTTTGGTCATTTGTCGATTGTTTAAGAATCCAACAAAACTTCCGCCCATCGCAGGTCTTCGGGGGTAGTGATTTTGATATTGTTCGCGGAGCCGGCAACCACATGCACGCCAGCGCCCAGGCGTTCTACCAGCGATGCGTCATCCGTGGCCTGCCAATCATTCTGTCTGGCTTGACGGTGCGCCTCCAGGATAAGGGAGAGACGGAACGCTTGAGGCGTCTGGGCCATACTCAACCGCTCCCTGGAAACGGTCCGCTCGACGGTCCCATCGGAACCCACCCGCTTGAGCGTATCGGTCACGGGCACCACGGGGATGCAGGCACCCCATCTCTGTGCCCCTTGGATGCATCGTTCGATCAAAGCGGCCGTGATCAACGGGCGCACACCGTCGTGGATCAGGACGATGCCGTCTTCAGCGCCCAGAGCCTGAAGGCCATTGTACACCGAATCCTGGCGGCGCTCGCCGCCCGCAATCCACGCGATCGGGGCGCGCCATGTCATGCCTGCCGTCAAAGTCCGCCGGCAGAAATCGATCTCTTGCGCCGGCACGGCAACCGCGATCCTGTCGATGGCGCGACAGCCATCGAAGATCTGGAGGGTATGCGTCAGAATGGGCCGATCGCCCAGAGTCAGGTACTGTTTGCGCCGGCGCGACCCCATGCGCACGCCCTGCCCGGCAGCCACGATCAAGGCGGCAATCATCGCAGGTACTTCAACTCCTTGGGTAGCGGCACGCCTTTGCCCATGGTATCTTCCCCATAATTGGCGGCGGCCAGGATTTCAATATCGGCCAACGCGCGGGCATCGCCTTCGAACACCACCTGGGCGATATTCTCTTTTTGAATTTTACCGCCGGCCCACTGAATGTCCAGAACGCTGCTCGCATCGAAACGATCCTCACCGATAACCAGTTCCACTTGCCCACCATAGTGCTGAACGATCTTGGCCACCAGCAAACTCGGCCGGCTGTGAAACCCCAGTTTCACGGGGATGCCTACCTGAATGCGGCCGCGTTCGATATTCTGGTTTAATATCTCACGGGCCACATCCTTGCCTGTGCTCAAAAAATTGCAGGCATAATAGAGTCCGTAATTGACGGTATATCCCAGCAACTGATCGGGGTCGACAAGTCCAGCCAAACGGTCCTGTACGCGCTTGTAAATGTTTTTGTAGCCGGCTTCATGCAGGTGCCGCTCATAAAAGTGCAGCAGGCGCCCCATCATTTGCAACAAATGAAAGACAACCGAAAAATAGCTGCGCAGGTTTTTGAGTTTGCGGTCGCCAAATCGGAACCCGCCGTGGATGACGTAGGTGTCAAAAGAAGATTGCAGATTGTGCACCACCATCTCGAAGCGGCGTATCTCCACTTCGTTGACCTGCGCGGGCACCAGTTGTCTGATCTCTTCGATGCTGTACGGCTCGAAAAATCCCAATTGGTCGAAACGGGTGGAAATGCCCAGAAACTCGCTGGCGATTTTGACGATGTGCTTTTTTTGCAAGTCCTTGGCTTCGTCGTTGATATTATAGGGAAGCATTTCAGCGGTAGTGGTCCCCGGGAAATCCTCCGGGTGAAATGTTCGTTCGGGAATCGGTATACCCAGTCGCCGAGCTTCTTCAAGGATTACGGGAGCCAATTTCATCAAAGAGGTATTGAGAAAAGCCGATGCATCCTGACCGGCCGCGCTGAATTCCTCGCTCTGCGGAAGTTCATAAAAAATAAGCCGGTTGGCGATGTGCTTTTGGGAATAGGCCCCCAGACTCAAATGGCGTATCGCCGCGGCCAGTTCACGATATAGATACCAATCTTCATTGTTCTTGGCGCCGTGAAAATCCAAAAAATCTTCCAGGACTTGCGAGCTTGAAATCAGTTCCGAGTAGAGTTTTTTGGTGAATACGTACGTTGGCAAGGGCGCATTGGCCAGGTAAAGGCAACACTTAAGGTAGTCATGCGAAAAAAGCCGCACCTTTTCGGAAAAAGATATTTCGCAAACGTCGCTGTGGCTGTTGTTCAAGTATTTCATCTACATCATGTCTTTTTGGGTGTCTTTGATGATGCTATCTATTTTCTGGCGCAATCCCGGCGGAAGCCCCTCGATATCCACATTCAAAAAGCCGCGCACGATCATGGACACCGCCTCTTCCTCGTCGACACCGCGTGCCATCAGGTATTCGATCTCACCCTGGTCGATCTTGCCGACCGCTGCTTCGTGGGACATCTCCACACCGGGAATATATCCGCGCAGTTCGGGAATGGCATGCATCAGTCCTTCCTTGAGAATCAAACCCTTGCACTCCAGGTGGGCTTTAATGCCGGTGGATTGTCCGATCAGCTCGCCGCGCGCAATGATGGTCCCGCCGGCGGCAATCGCGCGCGAAATGATTTCGGCACGGGTTCCGGGCGCGCTGAGGATTACGCGCGAGCCCACATCCAAATGGCATCCCTTGCCCGCGACCAGCACACTGTTGAAACGGGCGACAGCACCTTCGCCAGCCAGATGGGTGGTCGGGTTCATCTGTAACGATCCGACGGGCTTCAACGATATATAATTGGAGACGAAGACGCCGCCAGCTTCCACATGGACATACGTGCGCGGACGCACATTGACCTGCGCGCCCCAATCGTGAATCATGGTAAAATGAAGCTGGGCCCCTTTTTTGACATAAAATTCCGATACGCCCACATGCAGCCCGGATACCAGGTGGGGCGCTGTGGCACACCCGGTAATGACCTGCAATCGTGAACCTTCTTCGGCAATCACGACGTTATGAACGTTCTGTGAGAACCCTTCGCGAGCGATATAGAGGCACGATTGAACCGGCTGTTCGATGTGCGCCCCCTGGGCCGCACGGATGAAATACCCTTCATGGGGATTTGCTTTGGCTTGGGCGGTAAAAACGTCCCTGTCAGGTTCGATGTAGCGCCACAGATAATCCGATAGCCAGGTATGCCGGCTTTGTGCCTGGGTAATGGACATCACCTCGACACCCGCCTGATGGGCATGTGAATGGATGACCGAACGATCTTTCTGGATAAAGGTGCCGGACCGGATGCTCTGTGCCGTGTCGATACCCACATCCAGAAATTTGGCCGCATCGACTGCCGCAATCTGCGACAGGTCCTCAACATAGGCGTGTTTCTCAGCATCCGACTGATATTGTTTTAAATCGATGCCGCCGGCATCATTTTCTACATCTGTAGGTCCATTGCGCATCGAACACACTCCTCGTAACCGAATTCGCCGATCCATTTTAAAATTTCACGGGCATTGCGAGAACAACAAAGATGGCCGTTATAAAGAACCTGCCCCTTGTCGGCGGTGATATAATCCAGAATATGACCGGTATGGGTGATAATCAGTGCGGATTTGCTTTTGTCACCAATCTTTTGGCGGTGCGATTTTTTCACACCGCGATGCAGCAAGGTATTGATGCTCTCACCGATTACGGCCATGTTTTCAAGATCCACGCCCGATTCGGGCTCATCCAACAGAATCAGGTCGGGATCCTGGGCCAACAACTGCAGCATTTCGCTTCGTTTGATTTCACCACCGGAAAACTTATGGTTCACATCCCGATCCAGAAACCCGGTAAAATTCACCTCGGCAGCCAAGAGTTCGACATCCACGTCCCGCCCACAGTGCTTGGCGCAAACCTCGACCAGGTTGCGCGTTTTCAGCCCCTGGATGGTGGGCGGACGCTGAACCGACACCCCGATACCCAATCTTGCCCGTTCATGGATCGGCATATAGGTGATATCATGATTTTTGAACGTTATTTTACCGTGCGTGACAGCATAGCCTGAAAAACCCATGATGGTCATCATCAAGCTGGTTTTCCCTGACCCATTGGGACCGAAAAGAATGTGGGTTTCACCACGCGGTATTTCCATATTCACATTGTTCAGGATTGTTCGCCCGCCGACCTCCACCTGGAGTTCCTCGATCAGTAACATTTCTCACCTCTGCGTTATTCGTTAAACCGTTAAATCGTCACATCGTTCAATCGTCAGCCGCAGAGCACGAAATGTCGGGGGTCCATCAACGATTTAACCAATCACGATTTAACGAACCAACAAAATGAACGGCCGGAGCAGGCCGTAAGCCGAATTCTGTTTCCCGACACGGTTACCCTTGCCGGGATGGCGATCATTCCTCTAGGGCGCCGGTTGCCCGACGCCTCGTGCGACCTACCCGGGAGCTCGGACGGGCCGCCCTCAAGCACTCCCCTATTTGGTCTTGCACCGGGTGGGGTTTACCTAGCTTCCCCGGTCGCCCGGAGAACTGGTGCGCTCTTACCGCACCGTTTCACCCTTACCCCGCCGAAGCGAGGCGGTTTGCTTTCTGTTGCACTTGCCTTCGCGTCACCGCGACTCCACGTTATGGAGCACCCTGCCCTGTGGTGTTCGGACTTTCCTCCGATCCGACAATGCCGAACCGGCGATCGCCTGGCCTGCTCCGGCCGTTGATTATCTATACATCCTCTTCCGTAATGGCCTTGGGATACATAATACGTTGACAACTGGGGCACATACTCAATGAATTGATACGCAGCAACTCAATGTATGCCTGGGGCGGAATATTGACGCGACATACCAGACAAATCGCATTCTCGACCGCCGCCACGGCGATGCCCCTGCCCTGATGTTTTGCCCGTGCGTACATCTTCTGCAGTTTGGGGTCAAGCCGCGCCCATATCGAATCCCGTTCTTCGTTGAGATCTTCCAGTTCGAGACGCTGTTCTTCGGCCTCCTTGCGAATATCGGCCTGCTTGTATTCAATCTCCCGCCGCATGTCGGCCAGATCGGCCTTCAGGATAGCGGCCTGACGGTCGGCATCCGCGATCTGATCGAGCATTTCGATCATGCTGTCCTCGATCAAACCTTTTTTGACCTTCAAATCATCAATGCCCTTGAGCATGCTTTGGTACTCTTTATTGGTTTTCACCGCCCCCAACTTATCGTCACTTTTAACAATGCTGTTTTCGATCGATTGGACTTCGCTTTCGCTGGCGCGATAATGCTTCTTAACGGAATCAAGTTGTTCCCGCTCTTGAGCGACTTGTTGCTCGAACGCAGCCAAACGCGCTCCGAGAGCCGCGATGCTCTCTTCGACACCGGCGAGTTTCTTCTCGATCGCTGCACGCTCGGTATCCGTGAACTGTAACTGAGCGAGCAATTTCAGATTTGCCTTTAATTTTTCATCCATTATCCACCGCTTTCAATTGAGGGATCAGGAAGATGCCGGGTTCGCACGAGTCGTCACGAGTGCCTTTATTCGGATCATAATGATGCAAATGGATCACGCTCCAATGGACAGGTCTCGATCGATACCCGCCACCCTTTTTCTCTCGCCAGATCCCGCAATCTTTCGGCCAGAGGATCGAGTACTATATGTTCTGAACAAAAGTGCCCTATATCGATGAGCCCACGATCGGCATCTTCGACACTGCGCGCATCATGGTAGCGCAAATCGCCGCTGACGTAAACCTGGGCTGGCATATCCAGAAATGTCTCTAATAGGCTGCCGCCACTGCCCGAACAGACAGCCACGTACTCGACGATGCGGCTAAGGTCTCCGGCGACCTTGACCACCGGAAGTTTCAAACGGGTTTTGATCTGCTCTGCCAATGCGGCCAGCGATACCGGTTCGCCCAAGCGGCCAACCCTTCCCAAACCTTCCGGCTGGTCATTCTTTTTGTGGGTCGCGCATTCCGCGGGGATCATGGGTCTTAAATCCCGGAGTCCGATCGCCTGGGCCAAGACGTCGTTGACACCTTGAAAGGCGCTGTCCAGGTTAGTGTGCGCAGCGTACAATGCCATTCGGGCTGACAGTGCCGTCTCGATGATGCGACCAACCGGGGTATCCGCATCGATGGTCCTTAACGGTTGAAAAAACAGCGGATGATGCGTGATCACCATGTCGATCTTTTCCGTGGCGGCAGCCTGCACAACCGATGTCAAAGGATCCAGGGCGATCCAGATGCGCCGCACAGCCCATTGACGTGAGCCCACTTGCAGACCACAATTATCCCATTCCTCGGCCAAACAAGGTGGCGCCAGGTATTCCATCGCTTGGATAATATCGGCGACACATGCCATGGAACCATTTTTTTTCATAAAGACCATCCTTTTCGGGAGTGCCTCTATAACTTTTATGCTCTGATTGCAATGAGATATTCAAAACAGCAAGGGCATGGTTTGACTGTCAAACCATGCCCTCTGAAACTTATGTGATGAAGTGGGCCCACCTGGGGTCGAACCAGGGACCGACCGGTTATGAGCCGGTGGCTCTACCAACTGAGCTATGGGCCCTCAACAGCAAGCGCTTATTATCGGTCGCCGGCCGGTTTGTCAAGAAATCGGTGCATATCAATTTTCAATAAAGCTCTTCAATTTCCGACTGCGCGTCGGATGCCGGAGTTTGCGCAGGGCCTTGGCTTCGATCTGACGAATACGCTCGCGTGTCACGGTGAAATCCTGCCCGACCTCTTCCAGGGTATGATCGGCCTTTTCACCTATTCCGAAGCGCATGCGCAAAACCTTTTCCTCTCTCGGGGTCAGCGTGGCCAGCACTTTGCGTGTCTGCTCGGCCAGATTCAGGCTGACGGCGGCATCCGACGGCAGCATGAATTTTTTGTCCTCGATAAAATCTCCCAAATGGCTGTCTTCCTCCTCGCCAATAGGGGTTTCCAGGGAAATGGGTTCGCGGGCGATCTTCAACACCTTACGCACCTTGTCCAAAGGTATCTCCATTTTCTCGGCGATCTCCTCTGGCCGTGGTTCGCGTCCCAACTCCTGCACCAGATAGCGAGACGTACGGATCAACTTATTAATGGTCTCGATCATGTGCACCGGTATGCGGATGGTGCGGGCCTGGTCTGCGATGGCCCGGGTAATGGCTTGCCGGATCCACCACGTGGCATAGGTACTGAATTTATAGCCACGTCTATATTCGAATTTATCCACGGCCTTCATCAAGCCGATGTTGCCTTCCTGGATCAAATCCAGAAATTGAAGGCCGCGATTGGTATACTTCTTGGCGATGCTCACCACCAACCGGAGGTTGGCTTTGATCAATTCGCTCTTAGCCAATTTGGCCCGGGCGCGCCCTTCATCCACACTGGATAGAATTCTTTTGAGGATGCGGCTGTTGGCCTTGATGTCACTTTCTTTGGTAGTGATCTGGTTCTGTGCGTCATTCACGTAGTCGAAAAGGTGCTCCAACTCATTGCGGGTCAGATCCCCTTGCTTGCCGACCATTTTATTGAATTTGTTTTTGGCGCTCAGATTTTCGCGAAAAACAGCCACAGGAACGTTCAGCGTTTCGGCCATGGCGGTCACCATCCGGTTCATGGCGTCGAACCAATCGATCAGTGTGCGAATATCTTCCTCGATCTGATCGATCACGCTGCCCTCGAGCCGCCACTCTTTGAGCATATCGAAAATTTTCTGATTTCGACGCGTGATACAACGCCGGATACGCCGCTGCTCATCGGGTTTGAGTTTCTGGTCATCGAATAGCTGTTGGCGAAACTCCATGTTCTCGGCATGAACTTCGGCAATGGCCTTGATAGTGCTCATGAAGGCTTCGATTTGGACCAACTCGTCCTGGTACGTATCGCCCTCATCCACATCACGCAGCACGTGTTTAGGACGCAACAACTGGCTTTCGATGCGTCGGCCCAGGTCTAAAATGAAGTCGACTCCCAGGGTCGTCTCGAGGAGAGCTTTGAGAACATCTTGCTCGCCAGCCTCGATCTTTTTGGCGATTTCGACTTCGCCTTCACGGCTGAGCAGGGTCACCAACCCCATCTCACGAAGGTACATCTTCACCGGATCGGTGACAGAGCCGTAATCCGTCAGACCGGCTTCATCCGATTTGAGGTCCGGATCGGCTTTTTTTGATTTTACCTTGGCCAGATTGCGATTGTTTTCATCGATGATGTCTATGCCCATATCATCGAACATCATCAAGGTATCATCCACTTGATCGGAGGACAGCATGTCGTCGGGCAATGCCGTATTGATTTCCTCGTAGGTCAGAAACCCCTGCTTCTTTCCCTGGGCAATCAATGCCTTCATAGCCTTCTCGGTCATGTGCCTATCGCTTTTTCCCCCGGTATCCTCATCATCGGTCATTTCCGAAGCATTGTTGGATTCCGAATCTGTTTTTAAATCATCCATCATTTTCGCTCTGCTTTGTCCGCCTTTGGCAGCATTGGCGCTATTGGTTTTTAGGTCGGTTTTTTTTGCCATTGGAATGAGCCTCCTGCGCCCTACAAGTTGATCAGTCCTTTGCCCGCCTGTCGTTGTTTTGTTTTTAACAATCTGGAAAGCAAATCGATATCATTATTTTTTTCAGCCTCTTCGATCTGGCGCTGCAAATCCTCTCTGCCGCGGCGTTGATTTCGCATCTCAAATTGTGCCAGAATGCGTTCACACCCCTGACGGTCCCAGTGACAATCGCTTACCGCCAATTGCGCCACCAAATTGCGGTAAGCAGGATCGTCGACCAAGGAAACGATATCGGCGGCACTTTCCTGTTCGCCGGCGCCCCGTTCGACTATCATTTTTGCGATTTCTTTTAGGTTCAGATCCTCAAAACACTCTGTCAAGTTGCGTCCGACAATCTCCGGAATCATTAATGGGTAACACAACATCATGGCCACTATCTGCTGCTCCAACCGGCGTCCGTCCGCGGGTGCGAACACAACTGCGGGTCCTGCCGCGCTGGGCGCTTGCCTCTGGTGTTGCCCCGATACGTGGCGCATCTTGTCCAAAATAGCGCTTTCATCAATCTGAAGCCTTTCGGACAACTCCTTGATGTACAGCGTGCGTGCCACGCTGTCCTGAACAGCCACCAAGGCGTCCTGCACCTCGGAAACCACCTTGACTTTTCCTTGCAAGGTCAACCCATGGGTGGTGATTGCCGCATCGATGATGAACGGGATCATCCCCAAAGCTTTATCGGCTGATTTCAAAAAATCATCAGGGCCGAATTCGCGCAAAAAAGTATCCGGATCGTGACCGCTCTTCAACACCAGGATGCGCGCATCCAAAAAACCCTGCTCGAAAACCGTCACGCTTCGCTGAGCGGCCTTGATACCGGCCTGGTCTGAATCGAACACCAGGTAAACCTGGCCCGCCTGGCCCACCATCCCCTTGAGCAATTGCACATGATCGGGCGTCAAGGCGGTGCCCAGCGTTGCCACAGTGTTGTCTAAACCGTGCAGATGCATGGCCAGAACGTCGAAATAGCCCTCGACCACATACACCCTGCCAGCCGCACGCGCGGGGCGATTGGCTTTGTGAATGCCGTACAGGCATCTGCGTTTATTGTAAACCGGCGTCTCGGGCGAGTTCAGGTACTTAGGCAAATCGTCGCCCATGACACGCCCGCCAAATCCGATCACCTGCTGACTCAAATTCGCAATGGGAAAGAGCACGCGATCACGGAAGCGGTCGTAATGACCATTGCCTTCCTTTCGCGGAATGACCAAGCCGGCCTTCACCAGCCATTCGGCAGAAATCTTTTTATCCTGGCAGTGACGCAACAACCCATCCCAGCGCGCGGGTGCGAAGCCGAGTTGATACCCCTCGATAACCTCGCGCGTCATGCCGCGTCCCAACAAGTAATTCATGGCCTTTTGGCCATGCCGCGCGTCAAGCAGCATGCGCTGGTAATAGCGCATGGCCTCCTCGTTGATACGACAAAGCCGCTCGTTATCTGAAAGCTGCTCTTTCTGTGCAGCCGTCAGATGCCGCGCCGGCACATCAATGCCGTACCGCCCGGCGATTGCACGCACGGCGTCGGGAAATGAAACCCCTTCTTTCTGCATGACAAAACTGAAGATATTGCCACCGGTATGGCACCCGAAACAGTAAAAGATCTGTTTTTCGGCGTTGACTGTAAACGATGGCGTTTTTTCGACGTGAAAAGGGCAAAGTCCCAGGTGGTTACGGCCGGCTTTTTTAAGCACCACGTGCTCGGAAACGATATCGACAATGTTGGCCGCGTTCTTGATTCGACGGATCGTGTCATCTGGGATTGAATGTGCCAAAAAAGAGTGCCCTCCATCATGCAGATCGGCCTTACAGTCGTGTCGCCGGGTTTCACACCGCCGGATGCCATTGTTGAAAAACCAGGGTGCCGATCGGGAGAGCTTTTTTCATGCCGGATGGGGATTTCATTGCCACCATACTTATGCGTACCTCGTTTTAAAATTTACAAAATTACATCAAATACGAAGTGGTGTCAATCCATTATCAGATGCATAGACATCCATTTTAACCACGTTTTTTCGATATGCACGCCTTATTCGATTGTTTGGCGTTATTTACCATCCTGCTGTTTCAACAGCTCTTCGAGTGCCCGTTCCGCCATTTCTTCGGCGGTGATCCAGCGCCCTTTGCGCTTCAGGAATTGATCGATCCGCAGTACGTCCTCATTCAAGGCTTTTTGAGTTTCCGTAAAGCTGTGCTGGTACAACAAAGCCCCGCTCGCGACGCTGACCAGATTTAACTCGATCGAGACCATGGCGGGTGCATCAACCCCGTAGGCTGTGCCGACACGTTCGCGAAAGGCATACACATACGCACAAAAAACAGCCTCGGCCCCCCTTGCCCGGCCGACCTGTTGAATGGCCGCAATGCGTTCGCCACGCGATCCTTCCACCGGCACCACGCCGATCAGCGACGTGATATCGTCAACCATCGGATCGACCAGGTTCACAGCCCACAATTGTTTGATTTTTTGCCGCAATGCGGTATCGAGAAATTCGGTGGCATTCTGAGAAACTGCTCCGGTGACGAATACTTTGCCGGACAAAGGTCCTTGCAAGCCGTTGTTCTCGCCATATATGGCGCTCATATTCAGACTGGGCAACAGCAGAACGCGTTCCAGGCTGGCCATGGATTGCTTGCGTTCAAGCGGCGCCTCCGCATGCGCATTATATATGAAACCGGGTTGGCCCCCGAAAAGGGATAAAATGGCGATTGTTTGCGAGAAATGGCGAAGGAGCCTGAAACGGTCCGGTCGGCCAGTCAGGTGCACCATTTTAAGCAGCACACACATGTATTTTATCGGTTTTGCCATCGTGGCCTTCCTCTATGAGGCACGTTCTTCGTACCCGTTTCGGATAATGTTTTTACCCAATAAAATGGGTCCATTTTCCAGTGCCAGTGGGAAAACGCCTAAGCCTCAATGGTCCAAACCAATGGAGAGGTCAATGAGAGTCTGATCCGCAACGTCTGTCGAAACAACAAAGGAATTAAAGGCTGCCCTTTGATGAAGGGATTCCGGTTGCACGCTGATCTAAACCGACAGCTTGGCGTAGCGCACGTCCAACGCCTTTGAAAACGGCTTCAATGATGTGATGCCAGTTGTCTCCGTAGGGGACATGGATGTGCAGGTTCATCCCGCCCTTGAATGCCAGCGCACGAAAAAACTCCTGGGCCAGAGAAGCGTCTAAATCGTTCTGTCGCGGCAAGGATGCAGGCAGTCTGAGTTTTAGATAGGGCCGATTGGACATATCGACGGCCACTTGCGCCAAAGCATCGTCCATCGGAATGACCGCATACCCGTAGCGGCAGATGCCCTTGCGATCCCCCAAAGAACGGCTCAGCGCTTCGCCCAGAACCAACCCGACGTCCTCAACCGTGTGATGCCAGTCCACCTGAAGATCGCCTTCCGCCTGGACGGTCAGATCCACCAGACCATGCACGCTCATCAGTGTCAGCATGTGATCGAAAAAGCCCATACCCGAGGAAACATCATATTGGCCACTACCGTCCAGGTCCAGTTTCACCCGAATTTGCGTCTCATTGGTCTTTCGTTCTATTTCGGCGGAACGATTCATCGAAGGTCCTTACGTTGAATGTGATGGGGTGTGCTCAGGTGATTAGATTCTTCTTTCCTACCGTACTAGGGGCCAAAAATCAATATGGGGTTGATTTCAAACAGCTATCCCGATACATTCCTTGCGTTTGCCGACTAACTTCGGATTTAACCAGGGGAACCGGGCGGTGATGCGCTTATACCCTAATCAACAATCCACTAGGACATTCTCATCATTAACATTCATCAAAAAGATACGCTTTGAGTGGTATCTATTTGATTGCGTATCATGATGATACGCGGAGCATAGGAACCAAGGAGCACGACCATCATGCAGCCCCAGCCAATCATTCTGAAAGACGCCTTTAAAAAATACCAACATGATCAGGACAAGATCATGACACCCGAGGCGACCGTCGCCCGTTTTAAACAACGCCTGTCGGATACCGGCTTAAAACTACTTGATAACATAACGCGGGTCGACAACGGGCGCCTCGGTATTCCGGTATATTTCAGCGTTTGCGGTCCCGATGCCCGGGCCGCCATCGGTAATTACAAACAAATGGGCAAGGGCGCCACCCCGGCCCAATCGCAGGCCAGCGCCGTCATGGAACTCGGCGAACGGTTCAGCCTTTTCAGCTTTTATCGCAACGCTGCCAACTTCGTGCGCGCCCCGATGAGCGCAATCAAGGACCCTCTCATCAGCTTGGATGCCATTGCGCAATCAGTCTCCGATCAATCCAATGACTTACCGGCCGCACTCAAAATTTTTGCCGAACTGCCCCTGCAGTGGGCTTGGTCTCACCAACTCGGACAGGAGCGCACTGTCAGAGTGCCCTTTGACTGGTTTTGGAGCATCAACGAGTTCAACGGGGCCTCAGCCGGTAATTGCAATGAAGAGGCCATTTGCCAGGGGATCTGCGAGGTGGTCGAGCGTCATGTGTCGGCGCTGGTCAGCCGGCATCGCATACCGGTGTCGCGCATTGAAGATGACTCGATCCAGGATCCGGTCGCCCGCGAATTGATCGGTCGCTTTCAGGCGAACGGCATCCACCTGTATCTATCCGACTTCACTCTCGGCACAGGCATTCCCACCATCGGCGCGTTGGCTTGGGATCCTTCCACTTTCCCCGACAAGAGCGAAATCGTATGGACGGCCGGCACCATGCCCAGTGCCACCAAAGCATTGTGCCGCGCATTGACCGAAGTGGCCCAATTGGCCGGTGATTTCAACAGCGGCGGAAATTACGTGGCCAGCGGTCTGCCCAAGTTCAGCCGGCCGGATGATGCCGGTTACATCGTTCATCCGGGGCGCAGCGTTAGCCTGAATGCGCTGCCCAATCTAAGCGACAACAATATCCGGAGCGAAGTCGAGCGTTGCATCGCCGCTTTGACCGCCCGTAATATGGACGTCTTTCTGGTAGATGTGCGCCATCCCCTTTTAGACATACCGGCCTTTTACTCGATTATTCCGGGCACCCAATTTCGCGAAAGGGCCGCCTGTCCAAGCGTGGGCATGATGTGCGCCAAGATCATCGCGGAAAATTTCCCGGCCGATGCCGCCATGGCCCGCTTGCACCAGATAAACAAAGATATGCCCGGCAAATACTATGTCCACTTCTATCTGGGGCAAGTTTATTTAAACCAGGGCGACTACGCGCAGGCCATTACCCATTTGAACCAGGCCTCGAACCTTGAACCGCCCGACGAAGATCTGGCCGCGATTTATACCTACATTGGGATCGCCCACAAAGAGACGGCCCATTATGCACAAGCGCTCGCGGTTCTGACCAAAGCGGACAAGATCGATCCCGAACGGACCGACACACTCAATTTGATAGGCTTTTGCCACTTCAAACAAAAAGCCTACGAACAGGCCATTGCCATTTTCAAGCGAGTCATCGCGTTGAATCCCAGTTCGGCCATCGATTATGCCAATCTGGCAGTCAACTACCGTGCACTGGGCGACACAGCCAAAGCGATCGAATACTATCAATTGGCGCTAAGCCTGGACAACGGCATCGACTTTGCACGGGAACATCTGGCGCAACTTCTTTAATATCGTTGCCCCAGAATAACTACTGACTCAACTTTCGGGATTGGCACGTAGTGAGGTGAGCCGGGCGGGTGGTACTTGAGCGAAATGGCGTGTGCGCGGACCACCCGCCCGCATCATCGGCGTTTGGAACCCGAAAGTTGAATACTGACTTGAACGATGTGAGACGACATGGACGGAGTGGAACGTCCACATCAACCGCGTGCCCACCATCAAACGACCGGGGTGAGCGCCCAAAAAACCGGCGAGCGACCCAACGGGCATAACGGGTCAGCGGGTCTATCGACCTAATGGGCCGACCCAACGGCCAACGGGCCAACGGGCTGGGACGACAAAACCCTTGCCATCAGTTCTTCCGCTGCATGATTGTAATCGATGGCGCCGTAGCAGCTTTTCCGGTAGAAGACCACCGGGCGCCGTGCATCGGCGCTTTCGATAATGGCCGTATTCGCGCGCACGATGGTTTTGAAGAGCAAATCGCGGTAACGATCATCTTCGCGCATCAGGTTCAGAATGCGTTGACTGACCCGTGTCCGCGAATCAAAAAATGTCGGCAGGATGCCCAAGATGGAAATATCCGGATTGATGGCGTCCTTGACCGCCGCGATGGTGTCGCACAATTCCTCCATGGCCGCGAAGGCATACGGATGGGTCTGACATGGGATCAACACGTGCCGGGCGTAAGAAAAAACATTAATCGTCAGCAGCGAAAGGCTGGGCGGCGTATCAAGTAGAATATAGTCATAGTCGCCGGACAGATCCGTCAAAACTTCCTTGAGCCGGTTCTCGCGGCCTTCCACGTCCGCCAGTTCAATCTCCGCACCCGACAAATCGACATGCGACGGCAGCACATCCAGTCCGTCCCAGGCAGTTGGCAAAATGGCATCGCGCGCAACGAAACGTGTTTGCGGGTCCAGCAGGTCGTACACAGTCGGCGCGTTCTCGGGTACTTCCACGCCGAGCCCTTTGGTGGCATTGGCTTGCGGATCCATGTCCACAACCAGAACTTTTTGATTACACAGGTACAGGGCGGCTCCCAGGTTGATCACGGTCACAGTCTTGCCGACACCTCCTTTTTCATTGGCAACGGCAACAGTCCAGGTCTGCATCTATTCGCCTCCTTGCTTGAATTCGAAAAGCCGTGGGCCGTTTGCCCGTGGGCCCGTTTGCCCGTGGACGTGATTCACAGCTTGTTTCCTAACATAGCAGCCTCGCAACCAAATGGTTGCACGAGGGCTATTTTGCCCATTGGTGCTGTTCTAAGGGGATGTCCCTTCATCCCGTTTCCGGATGACTCTGTAGACGGCATATCGTCCACCTCGTCGGCTGCCCGCAGCCCCGATGCCAACGGGCCAGCGGATCACTGGGCACACGGTCCAACCGACAGACGCACTGTCTCCAGCTTGGCCTGCTGAGTGGCAACCGCTTGTTCGATAGAGCCCAGGGCACTGTCCACGCGCTCTTTGTCGCTACGCCGTTCGGCCACCGCACCCACCAGGTCCCGGACATCTCCGACGTAAGCGCCGAATCTCTCAGTGAGGATTTCATACAAGGCATTGCCGGCCAACTCGGCCAGACGCTGCATGTACTGGAATTTGATATTCTCACGGTAATCTTTGAAATGATAGAGGATCGACCGTTCGGTCTCCTCTTTCATTTTGCGGATCCCGGCTTTGAGCGCCCGCATCTCTTCATCTTTTTCAGCGCCCACCGATTTTCGCATCAGCTTACGCACGGCGCGCACGAGGGAATAGAATCCGAGACGCATAACAGCCTGGGTTTTGATCTGGGCCGAGTAGCGCATCGCCGCGGCAGCCGGCGGCAAAGTTAACCCAACCATCTGTTTGACGGCTTCCAGGTCCGGATCAATCCGCAGGGTCCAATCGCCTGAATGGCGCGCCAAACCGAACTGCGACAGGGCATCTTCGTATTGCACCAAAGCGTCGCGCACCATGGCTTCAAAAGGTTCGGCGACCAATTGCAGCCTTTCACGCAGGAGTTTTTCCTCGCGCCCGACAAAAGCGACGATCTCCGGATTGACCTTTTCGGCCATGTAGCTGTCCACAGCCAGTTTCATTTCCTGAAAGACCAGGTAAAGAATATGGGTAAAACCGGCATTGGCGAACTGCTCCTGATAACGGGTCAAGTCGATGCGGAAGTCGCGTACAAAGGCGACAGCGTTGTTGAGCAGAGTGCCGCTATAAGGATCAAAAAAACGGTCCACTTCCTTTTTCAGATCCCGCCCGAGCTTCTGTATCGCGCCGTCCATGGTATTATGAATCATGGATTGCACCTGGTTCATGTGGCTCTGATGGGAACGGAGCCGTTCGGCAATGAGATTGGCGTCTCCGGCATCCCTGCGCAGCAGGTCGCGGTTGAGGCGCAGCCATTGTCGCAGGCCGTCGGCCGTGACGTCAATACGTTCGAGTTGATTCTGCAACAGCAATACGGAGCGTTCACGCGTGAGTTTATGCGTCAGCATCGATTGCAGGCGCTTTGTTTCCTGGTCGGAAAACGATGCCAGATCGGTGGATTTGCGCCATTGCAGAAGCCGGTCGCGATCTTTTTCGGGCAACTTGCCTTCGATCGCATTGAACAGATTAAATAAGGCCGAAAGAGCGAATAGACAGGGCGTTTCGACAATAAGCGACAGCTCATCCCGGATTCGCTGAACAAGAACTTGAAGGTCCTCCAGATTGTCATGCTCGTTAAAATCGCAGTTGCACACAAACAACATGTTGCCGGCGATGCCCATGCGCTTGATGATCGATAGAAACCGAATGTCGGCTTGCCGCAATCCGGTTCGGCTGCTGACCACATAAACAATCAAATGGGCCTTGAGCAGATAATCCTGGATCATGGCCAGGTGCAGCGGATTAGGAGAATCGCTTCCCTGGCAATCGGCCATTTCGATGTTGCTTGTCAGCACAGCGCCGGTGACCTCGAGCTGGATATCTTTTAAATAGACCGCCAATGCATCGTCACTCACGAATGCACGATGCTCGGCAAAGGCGTCGCCATCGAATTCACGCGTTGTGTTTTCGGCCGAAACGTAAGCCAGAACCTGTTTGTATCCTTTGAGGTACGACGTTAACAGGACACTGTTTGCATTGAGGCTATCCTGGGCGATGCGCAACGCCTTATCCAAGGTCTCCAAGGCCTTCTTCAGGTCATGGCGATCCTGACTGCGGCGGATATCGAATCCCTGATGCTCTGCACGCCACTCATCGGTCGGAAAAAGAACGAGCGCCTGCTGAATTTCGGCATTTACCTCATCCCACGATTTAAAAAACAGACGCGCGCGCAAAGCATCGCCCTGGCGGATGCGCGTGACGATGGATGTCACCACCCCCGCACCGCGCTTGAGGTGATCCTCTTTAAGCAGCGCGTTCACCAAGGTGCTTTTTCCTGATTTGATGGCCCCCACCACGGCGACCCGCACGACATGATCGAGCAGTTGTCGGGCAATTGTGTCGCATGAATGTGTCCAATGATCGAAAGCAGACGATTTTCCATCGAGAACGGTTCTGGTCTCTTGGATCAATTCAGCCATTGTCCGGTTCACCGACAGAATGGTTTCCCTGTTTTGATGATAAATGTCCATGAAGATTGGATCCGTATACGTTATGATTCAAAGATTCCGGGTTTGATGACGCTGTGCGTCGTACCTTCCGGGATCGGTCGGAAACGCTTATCAGTCATCGGCTTTTTCCGGTCGCTGATGGCTGGCATTCATCGCCAGAAGCTACCGCTATGAGCGGGTCGCTGTCACCGTGTCGGACGATATACCAATGCTTGCCCTTGATTGTCAAAAACCTTCGGTTCGAAGCAGCAATTCACAAAAAAGGGTAGGCTTCAACGACCTCGCTGCGCTGCCAAAAAAATATAATGGCTTGTAAATGCTATGCTTTAATGATATTTAAACATCCTATTCACATTGAATACCAGTGGTTGCGCAATTCAAAGGAAGAGGGGAACCAAGCTTCATGTCCGAAAAACATCCTGAATGCCCGTTATATAATCCCTTAAATTGCAAGGAATACTACAATCCCAAACTTTGCGCTTTTGTCAGGAAGGACAGAGCTTGTCTTAAAAAGAAAAAACCCAAACAGAAAACCAAAGAGGATGAAGAATAGCCTCCTTCAGCTTAATTGAAAGAACGGAACCGAGGGGGATGCGTCAAGCATCCCCTTTTCTTTTTCCGATGCCGACACCGGCCGCATATTGATAGCGGCGGCTATCAGGGAAATGCGCAATCGCAGGTCTTAGGCTTTGACCTGAACCGACACGGACGAGGCGACGATCATCGAGAAGAAAGGCACAACCGCAGCCTAAGGCACCGCAGAGGACGCTTATGCGCGTCCAGCGGCATCCGACAGTTGTTCAGGATCGATGCCCAGGTTCTGAATAGCCCTTTTCCAGCGCGCTTCAACCGGCACCTCGAAAATAATTTCATGGCTGCACGGTGTCACCAGCCATGCGTTCTGGCTGACTTCCCATTCCAGCTGACCGGGCGCCCACCCTGCGCATCCCAGGCTGATGATATAATTTTGCGGGCCGTTTTTTGCCGCAATGGCTTTAAGGATATCACGCGAGTTGCTCAGGGCAAGATAATCGGTGATAATGAGACTACCACCCCAGTCCAATGGCGGCCCGTGCAGAACGAACAGCTCATTGGTGTGCACAGGTCCGCCGATGTGGATGGGAATGGTCATGGCATCCTCGCTGAAAGCGATGCCCAATTCCTCAAAAATCATTTTGGCGTTCAAATCGTCATACCGCTGATTGATCACGATGCCCATGGCGCCGTCTTCGTTATGCTCGGAGATGCATGTTACCGATTGCCGAAAGTTGACATCCAGCAACGCGGGCATGGCCATCAGGAAATGACTTTTTAGATAATCGACAGGCATTCGAATTACCTCAAGTGATACTTGAACTTTATTGCCTTTTTTCAATATACGGTTTGCCATCGCAATTGACAGCATCGCGCAGATCGTAGATCCCGCCATTACGAAACTGACCATCCCCATCCAAATCCAGGATCAGGGCAGCCACCTGCGCTGACGTCGGCATGCGCCCTTCAGCCCGCATTTGGACAAAGCGCGATCGGGCGGGGAAATCAGCCTCGTTCGAAGCCCGGATCTGCGCCTGCATATCGGTATCCACAACCCCCGGCGCAATGGCACTGATGGAAACGCCGCCGGGGCCCTCACTTTGTTCGAGGGCCGCACACCGCGTGATCATGTTCAAAGCGGCCTTGCCCGCGCAGTAGACCGACCAGCCCGCATAGGGGGTTGAAGCCGCGCCCGAAGTTATATTCAAGATACGGCGCCGGCAGGGCAATCTGTCCGCCAGATGATCCGCCGATTGAGTCGCCGATTTCGCCAATTGATTCGACAGATGGATAAATTCCGACATGAGCAACGAAGGCGCCATTACGTTGACGTGCAAATGCGCCTCCATTTGCGCTGCAGCGATGTTTTCGAGAAATCCTATCGGGGCGAGCATGCCTGCATTGTTGATCAGGACAAGGTCGCTGCAGGAAGCATAAGGAATGTCCTGCATGATTCGATTCATGACCGCCTGCACCTGGGCCAGATCGCGCAGATCGCAACAATAGTTCTGGTTGCCTGGCGCGCGATGCTCGGGAGCACGCGAAATGGTATAAAGCAGATCACCGCGGGCGACAACACCTTGCGCCAAGGCCAGACCGATGCCCCGGGTTGTCCCGGTAACGATGTAGGCGGATTTTTCGGGCGTTGCGCCCATGTGCCGTTCTCCCTTCAACGCTATAAAGACCTGCTGCGAATGTAATCACCGCCTATCAAAGTCCAAGTCGGCGCGCGTCCAAACCACTCCCAGATGGAGGCTGAAATCCGGCGCGGCCTTCGTAAAGATATCCTCACAAAAAGCGAACTCCAGGTGCCATGCATCGTTCAACGTGCGCCGGAACCCCAATGCCAGTTCATAAGCCCCGTCATCCACCAGGGCCACCCCGGTCTTTTCAATGGGTGAAGAAAAATAGTTCAGTTGGGCCATCCAGTGCCATTGTTCACTGTAAGCATAGGCCGCACCGACAAACATCGAGAAGGCATTGCGGGCCGATACGTCTGCACCCCGGGTATCCGGGTCGCTGTGCCACATGAACCCGGGCATGGCGTAGAGGGACCATTGATTGCGCCGCCACTCGGTGGGCAGGAACACACCTGCATCCCAGCGTCCGCTGCCATACCCATGCCTGGAATCTCCGGTGGGCACTTTTAAACTGACCAGCATGGAACTGTATGCGTGATATCCGGCGATGGAAGGGAAGATGGTCCATTGCCCGGAAATGGTGATGTCGGCCAAGTGCAACCCACCCGATTCCCCTTCAAACCATAAAGAACCTTCCCGATCGATGCGATAAGCGAAGCTGTCCTTGGGCCGGTTTTCTCTTCCATAATTCGATACTCCCAAGGCGTCGTGATAACTTTCCAGAAAGCTGTCCAAAAACCCGCCGCCCATGTGAACCAGCGGCATATCCAGGCGAATGGCCGCGCGGTTGGAAAGACCGTACACCACCGACAGATCCACGACGGCCGTTTCCATATCCGCCAGAAAATTCCACTGCCGGCTGCTTTCATCCACATAAATACTGCTGTAATCGATGGCCAGCGCGGCACGCCATCCACCTGCCGGCGGTGTTAGCGCCGAGGCAGGACGTGGTGTCAGAAAAAGCAGGTGCAGTGGAAACCTGTTTTGAACTTGCAAGGGCCCGGGATCGGCGCCTCCCCCTGCACAGCCCGGCCCGGTGATCAGCAAAAAAGCCAACAGGAATAATCTGGCAATGTGCATCATCGTTGTTGTCCTTAACAATGAAAAGAAAACAATTTTCCGGATGAACGGGCCGTCCAGAAGTGAGTTAAGAAGATAACTTCGGAGACTTAGCCCAGCTATTCTGCCACAAATCCCGGCCATCTTAAAGAAAAATTGAAGCGCCAACCATTATAGAGGCAGAATGCCTTCCATGGTGGCGCAAACCACCCCACGGGTCACCGCTGTTTGGAACCCGAACGTCTTTTTAAGAATTTAGTTGACACTCCAATATCTTGCTGCTAAAGACCGGCTAAATTATTCAGGTGATTGCCATCATGAAGAGTTACATCGTACACATCGTCAACCTTATTCTCGTACTCGGTGTCATTATTAGACTCCGGGTCAAGGGGACGATAATGGTTTAAAGCAGCACCCCGGTGAAACACAAAATCCGTTATCGGCCCCATCTGGCTGATAACGGATTTTTTTTTGGAAGAAAGGAATGCGCATGAAAAGCAATCAAGTCAAACAAGGTGTGGAACGCGCACCTCATCGTGCCCTGCTGAAAGCCTGCGGGTACAGCGATGCTGAAATTCGACGCCCTCTTATCGGCATAGCCAACTCCGCCAACACCATCATTCCGGGGCATGTGCACCTCAATACCCTGGCCGAAGCGGTCAAAGCCGGCATTTACATGGCCGGTGGAACACCTGTGGAGTTCGGGGTCATTGGCGTGTGCGACGGCATCGCCATGAACCACGAAGGCATGAAGTACTCGCTGGCCAGTCGTGAAGTGATCGCCGATTCGGTGGAAATTGTGGCCCGGGCCCACGGCCTGGACGCAATGGTGATGATTCCCAATTGCGACAAGATCGTGCCGGGCATGCTGATGGCGGCGGCACGCCTGGATTTGCCGACGATCTTCATCAGCGGCGGTCCGATGCTGGCCGGGCGCAGTCCCAATGACCCCAATGGTCCCCGAATTGACTTGATCACCGTCTTCGAGGCGGTGGGCGCTGTCAAATCAGGCCGCATGAACGAAGCGCAGCTGGCCGATATCGAGGAGGCCGCCTGTCCGACCTGCGGATCGTGCGCCGGCATGTTCACGGCCAATTCGATGAACTGCCTGACCGAGGCCATCGGCATGGGATTGCCGGGCAACGGCACTATCCCTGCGGTGATGGCTGCGCGCACGCGCCTGGCCAAACAGGCCGGCATGCAGATCATGACCCTGTGGCAGGAACAGATCACGCCAAGTCGCATCCTGACCCCGCAGGCCTTCGCCAACGCCCTGGCCGTCGATATGGCCCTGGGATGCTCGACCAACACCACACTGCACCTGGCTGCCATCGCGCATGAGGCCGGAGTGCCATTCGAACTCAAAGAAATCAACACCATCAGCCAGAAAACACCTCACCTGTGCTCACTGAGTCCTGGCGGGGCCCACCATATCGAAGACCTAGATCGCGCCGGCGGTATCCAGGCGGTTTTACTGGAACTGGTCAAAGGTGGTTTCATTGACGTGAACTGCATGACAGTTACTGCGCAAACGGTAGGCGCGAACATCGCCAACGCCCGGACCAAGGACTCGGATGTGATCCGTTCACTGGACAAAGCGTACCATGCCCAGGGGGGATTGGCGGTTCTGTTCGGCAATCTGGCGCCGGATGGGTGCGTGGTCAAGCAGAGCGCGGTCCGCCCCGAGATGATGCGCCACGAAGGCCCGGCGCGGGTGTTCGACTCTGAAGATGCTGCCACAGCCGCCATCATGCAAGGCAGTATTCAGGCGGGTGATGTCGTGGTAGTCCGCTACGAAGGGCCCAAGGGCGGTCCGGGCATGCGCGAAATGCTCACCCCCACTTCGGCCATTGCCGGCATGCAGCTCGATGGCGAGGTTGCCCTGCTGACCGATGGCCGGTTCTCGGGCGGCACGCGCGGCGCGGCCATTGGCCATATTTCGCCTGAAGCCGCCCAGGGCGGTCCGATTGCTTTGGTCCACGATGGCGACATCATCGCTATCGACATCTCGGCCAAAACGATCGCGCTCAAGGTTGACGAAGCCCAACTGAACCAACGACGCAGCCAGTGGCAGCCGCCGGAGCCCAAAATTAAACATGGGTACCTGGCACGTTATGCGCGGCTGGTCGGCTCGGCCGACAGCGGCGCGGTCGTCAAATAGTCGATGCAACGGCCTTAAATTCCGGTCGCCGGCGTTGAACGATGACGTCGGCAACACGCTCTTGCGTGAATGTATATAATGAAGGGTCAAGGCCCAAGGGGAAAGAATTATGGAATTAACCGGCGCACAAATTTTAATGGAAATCCTGAAAGAAGAAGGTGTGGATACCATATTTGGATTTCCCGGCGGTGCCGTCATCGACCTGTACGATGAGCTGATTCGCAGCGAGCTGCGGCACATCCTGGTCCGACACGAGCAGGGAGCCGTGCACGCGGCTGATGGCTACGCCCGGGCCTCCGGCAAGGTCGGCGTCTGCCTGGTAACCTCCGGACCCGGGGCAACCAACACCGTGACCGGCATTGCTACAGCCTACATGGATTCCATTCCCATGGTGATCGTTACGGGACAGGTATCCGCCCACCTGATCGGCAATGATGCTTTTCAGGAGGTCGATATTGTCGGCATTACGCGACCATGCACCAAACACAACTATCTGGTCAACCGCGTGCAAGACCTGGCCCGAACGCTCAAAGAGGCCTTCTTCATCGCCCGTAGCGGTCGGCCCGGGCCGGTGCTGGTCGATATTCCCAAAAACTTAGGGTTGGCCAAAACCGATTACCAACCGATTCCTCCGGTCAGCATCAAATCCTATAATCCGACCTATCTGCCCAACATGAAGCAGATCCGAAAGGCCTTGGCCCTGTTGAAAACCGCCAAGCGGCCAGTCATTTTCGGCGGCGGTGGCGTGATCCTGTCCAAAGCCTCCCAAGAATTGTCCACCTTGGCACACGCATTGCGGATACCGGTGACCACCTCGCTCATGGGCCTGGGGGCATTCCCAGGATCAGACCCGCTCTGGCTGGGCATGCTGGGCATGCACGGCACCTATCGGGCGAATATGGCCATCTCCAACTGCGATTTACTGATTGCGGTGGGAGTACGCTTCGATGACCGGGTAACCGGCAAAACCGACTGTTTTGCCGACCAGGCCAAAATCGTGCACATCGACATCGACCCGACCTCCATCCGCAAAAACATTCCGGTAGCGGTACCGGTGGTGGGCGATTGCCGTCAGAGCCTGATCGCGCTCAACCGCATGATCACCGAAGAAGGTCTCGTGGCCTCCGACGAACAGCGCCAGGAATGGCTGGACCAGGTCCTCTTATGGCGCAAACAGCACAAGCTGGCCTATGAGCAAACCGCAGAGGTGATCAAGCCGCAATACGTGATCGAAAAGCTTTATAAATTGACCCGCGGCGAGGCCATTATCACCACCGAGGTCGGACAGAATCAGATGTGGTCGGCGCAATTTTACCATTTCGACCGCCCCCAGCAGTTTCTGACATCCGGCGGCCTGGGCACCATGGGGTTCGGACTGCCTGCGGCCATCGGCGCCCAGGTAGCTTATCCGGAACAGACGGTCGTGGATATCGCAGGAGATGGCAGCATCCAAATGAATATTCAGGAAATGGCCACGGCCGTGCAGTATAAATTGCCGGTCAAGGTGGTGATTCTGAACAATCGCTGTCTGGGCATGGTGCGCCAATGGCAGCAGCTTTTCTATGACAAACGTTATGCTCACACCCTTTTCGAGCATGCTCCCGATTTCGTCAAGCTGGCCGAGGCTTTTGGCGCGCACGGCCTGCGCGCCACACGGCCGGATGAGGTCGAAGCCACGCTGGCACGGGGTTTGGCCATCAAAGGACCGGTCATCATGGATTTCGTAGTCGAATCCGAAGAGTGCGTCTACCCCATGGTGCCGGCCGGCAAACCCATCACGGACATGCTCTTGGTGTGATTGGGCCGTGAACCGGTGATTACTTATCAAGCGGTGCTCGCCGCAAGATCCGTGCGACGCGACCCGTGGATGCAGGGATGAAAAGAATTATGAAATCTGAAAAGCACACCTTGACCATGCTGGTGGACAACGAACCGGGTGTCCTGTCGCGGGTGGTGGGATTGTTCAGCGGCCGCGGCTTCAACATCGATAGCCTGTGCGTGGCGGAAACCATGGATCCCAAAGTGTCGCGGATCACCATCGTCACCCAGGCCAACCAGCCGCTGCTGGAGCAGATCGAAAAGCAGCTGCGCAAACTGATCAATGTCATCAAGCTACGCGACATGTCCGACGACAGTTCGGTGCGTCGGGAAATGGCCCTGATCTGTGTGCAGGCCCGGCCTGAAAATCGGGATGAGATCCTGCGCTTGGTCAATCTGTTCCGCGCCAAGGTCATCGATGTGGCCTCCAATTGCTACACCATCGAGGCCAGCGGCGATGAAGACAAAATGAAGGCCCTGATCGGGCTGTTGCGCCCCATGGGCATCAAAAAGATCGCCCGCACCGGTACTGTGGCGCTTTTCAGGGAACCCAAACGCGGCATTTAACCCCTGCACGGCGTTGCCGGCAGGTCACTAAAGCGACCGGTCTTTTGCGCTTCCGGTCTGTTTAATGCTTTAACGTGTTGCGGCCATACGGCCCATCGCATTCAATCCAAAGGAGAGGAAAAATGGCAAAAATCGATTTCGGCGGAGTAGTGGAAGACGTCATCACATCAGAAGAGTTTACGCTGGAAAAAGCGCGCCAGGTTCTGGCCAACGAAACTATCGCGGTTCTGGGATACGGCGTTCAGGGACCTGCCCAGGCGCTGAATATGCGCGATAATGGCTTTCCGGTCATCATTGGGCAGTTGGAAGCGGACAAAAAGTGCTGGGACAAAGCGATTGCCGACGGTTTCGTACCGGGCAAAACGCTTTTCTCGGTCGAAGAAGCCGCCCGACGCGGCACGATCATTCAATATCTGCTCTCGGATGCCGGTCAGATGGCCGTTTGGGACGACCTCAAAAAATGTCTCAACCCCGGCGATGCACTGTACTTTTCACATGGTTTCTCGATTGTGTACAAAGAACAGACCAAAGTCATTCCGCCGGAGAACGTGGATGTGATTTTGGTGGCACCCAAAGGCTCCGGCCGTAATGTGCGCCTGAACTTCCTGGACGGCAGCGGCATCAATTCCAGCTACGCCATTTTCCAGGACTTCACGGGCCGCGCCAAGGAGCGTACCCTGGCCGTGGGCATCGCCATCGGCTCGGGCTACCTTTTCCCGACCACATTCGAACAGGAAGTCTATAGCGATCTGACCGGCGAGCGTGGCGTGCTGATGGGCTGCCTGGCCGGCGTCATGGAAGCCCAATACAACCTGCTGCGCAAACACGGTCACAGCCCCAGCGAAGCTTTCAATGAAACAGTCGAAGAACTGACCCAAAGCCTTATCCGGTTGGTGGCTGAAAACGGCATGGACTGGATGTATGCCAATTGCAGCACCACGGCACAGCGTGGGGCACTCGATTGGGCGCCTAAATTTCGTGAGGCGGTGGTTCCGGTCTTCGATGCCCTGTACCAAAGCGTTAAGGACGGTACAGAGACCCGCCGCGTGCTGACCGCCAACAGCACCCCGGATTATCGTGAGAAATTGGATGCCGAACTGACGGTTATCGGCAATTCCGAAATGTGGCGTGCCGGCCGCGCCGTGCGCAGTCTACGCCCGGAAAACCGTGGCAAATAGGTCCGAATTCTCTATTCTCATAGAGGGCACAGAGATTTTTTTCCCTCTGTGACCTCTGTGGTGAGAATACAATTGTCCAAGGGATCTTCAGCAGGCCCCGGGGAAGAGGTCGATATCATGGTACAGGTGTATATCTACGACACCACGCTGCGCGATGGAAGCCAGGGCGAAAATATCAACTTTTCATCCGCCGAAATGATAAAAATCGCCAAAAAGTTGGATCAGACAGGCGTCCACTATATCGAAGGTGGCTGGCCGGGTTCCAACGCGCGCGATGCGCGCTTTTTCGAGCTGGCCCAGAAGGAAACCTTTACTCATGCCCGCATTACGGCTTTTGGATCGACACGCAAGCCCAATGTGCCGGCATGCCAGGATACCAACCTGCAGGCGCTGATCACCAGCCAAGCGCCGGTGGTGGCCATCGTCGGAAAATCGTGGGTCTTGCATGTCGAACAGATCATGGAAAACACACGGGACGAGAACCTGGCCATGATCCGCGACAGCGTGGCTCTGCTCAAAGGTCAGGGCCGCGAGGTCATTTACGACGCCGAACATTTTTTTGATGGCTACAAAGATGATGCGGGGTATGCGTTGCAGACGCTGACAGCGGCAGCGCAAAGCGGGGCCGACACACTCGTGCTCTGCGATACCAATGGCGGCACCCTGCCCTTCGACCTCGAAGCCATCGTCAACGCGGTCCAAACTGCTTTGACGGGGCAAGGCCTGACTCCTCGCCTGGGCATCCATGCCCACAACGACTGCGGTTTGGCCGTGGCCAACAGCATCGCCGCTGTGCGCGCCGGCGTCACCTTGGTACAAGGAACGATAAACGGCTATGGCGAACGCTGCGGCAATGCCGACCTGATTACCATCATTCCGCTGTTGAACCTCAAAATGGGCCTGACCAGTATTCCCGATGCCCGTCTGACGCAGCTGAAAAGCCTTTCGCGTTTTGTCAGTGAAACGGCTAATATCGTGCCACTCAATACGCGCCCCTTCGTTGGGCGCAGTGCTTTCGCGCATAAGGGCGGATTGCACGTTAACGCTATCATGAAGGTGCCCCGGGCCTACGAACACATCGATCCGGCCCTGGTGGGCAACAAGCGACGCGTGCTGGTTTCCGACCTTGGTGGGAAAAGCAACGTGATATACAAAGCCAAGGAGTTGGGGGTCGAGCTCGGCGGAAATGGTTACGACAGCCAGAAGATCGCCGCCGAGATCAAAACTCTTGAAGATCAGGGGTATCAGTTCGATGTGGCAGACGGCTCGATGAAGATTCTGCTGCAGAAATTTACCGAACAGTTCACGCCACTTTTCACTCTGGAGTCGTTTCGCGTAACCATCGAAAAGGACAAGGACCAGCCCTGCAAGGCCCATGCAACCATCAAGATCGATGTGGACGGCGTCCATGAAATTACCGCTGCCGAAGGACACGGTCCGGTAAGCGCTTTGGACAACGCGTTGCGCAAAGCCTTGGGCAAGTTTTTCCCGGACGATTTGCAGAGCATGCGTTTGGTGGACTTCAAAGTGCGTGTCATTGATGGCCGCGACGGCACCGAAGCCAAAGTACGCGTCTTCATAGAATCACGCGATCACGAGAACCTTTGGAGCACCATCGGGGTTTCTGAAGATATCATCGAAGCCAGTTGGCAGGCGCTGGCCGACAGCTTTCAGTTTAAGCTGGGCAAGGATTTGTTAAATCGTTGATTCGTCGATCGGGTCATTCGTCGGATGGGTAAATCAGCAACCATCGCGTTTTGCCGTATAGAAAACAAATCGTAACATCAGGGCCTTCACTAATGAACGAATCAACAAACCGTATGAGGACTATATGGAGAAGGTAGGATCTCACGCCGCGGGGATTATTTCCCTGCGGCCCATGCTTTGTTTCTCGTTCACATGATAGCGTCATTGTAAAATCGTTATTTGGTTATCCAGTTTCTCCAGTGACTATTGGCGAAGTGTATTCGGCGCCTACCTTATAGCCTCACTTAATCGAATGGATGGTGGCGCGGACTACCCACCCGGATCACCGGGGGTTTTCCTCACCACGCCCGTATGTCACTTGACCGAAGTGGATAATCAGAAATGGTTAATTTGTTACCTCGTCCAGCTCGGCATGCATCGACGAATAGACGTTTGAACAGATTAACGATCCACGAATCAACGACTCAACAAAATATGCGAGGAACAATGTCTGACATCGTAAAAATCTTCGATACCACCTTGCGCGATGGCGAGCAGTCGCCGGGCGCGAGCATGAACACCGCTGAAAAACTGCGCCTGGCCATGCAGCTTGAAAAACTGGGCGTCGACATCATCGAAGCGGGTTTTCCGGCCGCTTCCGAGGGTGATTTCGAGGCGGTCTCCCAAATCGCCGCCAAACTCAAGCACAGCGAAGTGGCCGGCCTGGCGCGCGCCAACAAACAGGACATCGACAGTGCCTGGGGCGCCATCAAGCTGGCGGCAAAACCGCGCATTCACACGTTTATCGCCACTTCCGACATCCACATGGAGTATAAACTCAGAATGACTCGCGAGCAGGTGCTGGCCGAAGCCAAGGCAGCGGTCGCCTACGCCAAAACCTTCACCGACAATGTGGAGTTTTCGGCCGAAGACGGCTCACGCAGCGATCGCGATTTTCTGTGCAAAGTATTCGAAACAGCCATCGCGGCTGGCGCCACAACGGTCAACCTGCCCGACACGGTCGGCTACGCCATCCCAAGCGAATTCGCCGAATTGGTCCGGTATGTTGTCCAGCACACACCCAACATACACCAGGCCGTGCTCAGCGTACACTGCCACAACGATCTGGGGCTGGCCACGGCCAACACCCTGGCCGCCCTGATGGCCGGTGCACGCCAGGCCGAGGTCACCATCAATGGGATCGGCGAGCGGGCCGGCAACACGTCCCTGGAAGAGGTGGTCATGGCCCTGCACACCCGCGCCAATTACCTGCCACTGAGCACCCATATCCGGACCGAACACATTTATCCAAGCAGCCGCCTGGTGAGTATGATCACCGGCATCATGGTCCAGCCCAACAAAGCCGTTGTGGGTGCCAATGCATTTGCCCACGAAGCCGGCATCCATCAGGATGGCATGCTCAAGAACCCCATGACATACGAGATCATGCGGCCGGAAACCATTGGCCTGAGCGCCACACAAATGGTGCTGGGCAAGCACTCCGGGCGCCACGCCCTGCGCGAGCATCTTAAGAACCTGGGCTACGACCTGTCCGATGACGAACTGCAGATTGTCTTCACCAAGTTTAAAGCCCTGGCGGATAAAAAGAAACAGGTCATGGACGAAGACTTGGAAGCGATTATCACCGAAGGCGTACTGCGCACCGCCGAAACTTTCGTACTGGAGTACCTGCACGTCTCAGCCGGCACGACCGTGTTGCCCATGGCAAGCGTTCAGCTCTCGATCAATGGCCGTTCCGTAAAAGACGCCGGCTACGGCAACGGGCCCATCGATGCGGCTTACAACACCATCGCCAAACTGACCGGGGCCGAGTCCGAACTGCTGCGGTTTTCAATCAGTGCCTTGACCGGCGGCACCGATGCACAAGGCGAAGTGACCGTGCGTCTAAGGGAAAACGGTTTAGTGGCCTTGGGGCGCGGATCCGATCCGGATATCATCACGGCCAGCGCCCTGGCCTACATTAATGGCCTTAACCGATTGGAATATTTAAAAACGCATCCCGTGGACAAAGCCCAGGGCAGTCTGTAGCACTCCTAAGGCCGGCAATAGCATTATGCCGGCCTTATTTGCTACGGTCGGATGCGTTTCGAAAGCCGGTGATCAGGACCAAAGGTTCGCGGCATGCGTAAGACGGTTCAAAAGGGTTCTCCGGGCGGGTTTGCAAGCGCGCTACACGCCAGATGCGGCTCTTTGCTCCAGCCACCTTACGATACAATGGGTTCGACGTGGCACGGACCACCGCACGTCCGTACGAAACCGAAAGTCAGGTTTACCTGCAAAAAAAGGAGGGCGCATGAACGCAATCCACACCCCCCAATTGGACCTTCTGCGAAAGTTTCTTGGCGAGAGTACCCGTCTGGTGGTTTTTACCGGCGCGGGCATCAGCACCGAATCGGGCATTCCCGACTTCAGGAGCCCGGGGGGGCTATGGACCCGCTACAAACCCATCGATTTCAGGGATTTTATGGCCTCAGAGGAAAAACGGCGCGAATCCTGGCGCATAAAATTTGCGACAGAGAAAGTTATCGGCGCCGCCAAGCCCAATCAGGGCCATATGGCGATATCGTCGCTGCACCGCCAGAAAAAACTGAGCGCCGTCATCACCCAGAACATCGACGGCCTGCATCACGTCTCAGGTATTCCCGATGATAAGATCATCGAACTGCACGGCAACAGCACCTATGCCGTTTGCCTTGACTGCGCCAAACGCTATGAACTCGATGCGATCCGCGCTATCTTCTTCCCGGACGAAACGCTTCCGCAGTGTGATGCGTGCGGCGGGATCATCAAAACCGCCACAATCTCTTTTGGTCAACCAATGCCCGTAGAAGAGATGAAACGCGCCAAAGAGGTAACGATGGCCTGCGACCTGTTCATAGCGATAGGCTCATCCCTGGTCGTCTATCCGGCAGCCGGGTTCCCCTTATTAGCCAAACAGAACGGCGCCCGTCTGGTCATCATCAACCGTGATCCAACCGAAATGGATCGTTACGCGGATTTGGTGATCAACGCGGAGATCGGTCAAACGTTGGCTACCGCGCTAAAGGCGGGCAATGCGCGCGGTGCAGGCACTGCATGACATCCTCTCCCCTGCTCAATTTCCTGCTATCTTGCAACGGTCCACCCCGGCGAAGCCGTCATGCGTCAGACTGCCGACCAGGTCTTTGACACTCGCGATTTTCTGCTCACGCAGATAGTTGGCGATGCCGTCGATGATTTCCATGGTGCAGCGCGGATTGACAAAATTGGCCGTGCCGACCTGAACCGCGCTGGCGCCGGCAATGATAAACTCCAAGGCATCCTCTGCGGTCATGATACCGCCCACCCCGATCACCGGCAATTGAATAGCCCGGGCCACCTGCCACACCATGCGCACAGCCACCGGCTTGATCGCCGGGCCTGACAGGCCTCCGGTGATGTTGGCCAGCTTGGGACGTCGCGTATGGATGTCGATTGCCATTCCCGTAATGGTGTTGATCAGCGACACGGCATCGGCCCCGCCCTCTTCTACGCTCCGGGCGATCTGCGTGATATCAGTCACGTTCGGCGAAAGTTTGACGATGAGCGTGCGCTTGAATTTGGTACGTACGGATCGGGTCACCTGGCAGGCGGTACGCGCATCCGCACCGAAAGCCACGCCGCCGAGCTTGACATTGGGGCAAGAGATATTGACCTCGATACCGGCCACCGCCTCGATGTCGTTGAGCCGTTCGGCCAAAGCGGTGTAGGCTTCGATGTTTGTGCCGTAGATATTGGCCAACACAGGTGTTTGAAGGGTTTTCAGGAAAGGCAGCTTGTCACTGACAAAGGCATCCAGCCCAACATTTTCAAGACCGATGGCGTTCAACATGCCGCAGGCGGTTTCCACGATACGCGGACCGGGATTGCCCTTGGAGGGCTGCAATGAAAGGCCCTTCACGATGATGGCGCCCAATCGGTTCAAATCAATCAATTGTGCGAATTCACGAGCATATCCGAAAGTTCCGGAGGCCGTCATCACAGGGTTTGCCAAACGCAGGCCGCCGAGAGCGACCGATAAATCAGGAGTCATGATCATAAGTCCTATTTCGCTGCCAACTTTGCGGTCGGCAGCAATGGCATATCGCGAATCGGCGCGATTTTCACACCCCCTCTATAACCAATCCTTCCGATAATTCAAGCGCAAAGCTCAGCGGCTCAGCAGCCCGGATGTTTGGCACGCAGCGTGTATCCACCTCTAATCGCGCTTTCGCATTCCTTTTTGGCCACAGGCCTCTTGCCCCAGGTCTGCATGGGCGACCGCAGTTGCTCTCATCGAAATCATATGGTTGATAGTGTCTCGCGCCCGCACCCGATCACCGCACCTCGAGCCTATCCCGAAAGTTGTTTACGACCCTATAAAGTTTCATTTCGAAAAGCCCGATATCATTGTCGGGTGTGCATACGCCAGTATGTACGAATTCCGAAAGAGAGGGACGTTTGCAAGCAATGATGAAACTATTCAGCCGCGCCTCGAGCAATCCGGTAGAAGTGAATGCACTGGAATCGAGCGAAAAAGTCGGCGCTGTCCAGGAAAGGTGCGATATGCTGCTGCGCAGCATCACCGCCGCTTTGGATATGATGAAGGCTTTCGCCCTGGATGTCGAAGAGCTTCACTCCGAACGGTTTAAGGACGATATCCAGGCGCTCGCCGCGCGATTTCAGGAAATCGACAAACCAAAGCGTCAGGAGTTGCACTTCGAACAAAAGCAACAAGATATTCTCGCCTTTATCGATCGACAGCACGCTTACATCAAGGACAGGGAACAGGAACTGCGCGACATCATCGATCTGCTCACCAAGGTCATGGCCAATCTGAATGTTGAAAACAGCGATTTTTACCACCGTATCAACAAACAGGGTGAAGCGATCATCAAGATAAGCGGGCTGGACGATATCAAGAAGATCAAGAATGCCCTAAAGGCCGAAGTCGAGCAGATGTGGGAAATCGTCAGTCTGAAACAAGACCAGGAAAGGCGTCAGATCCGTCAGTTGGCCGGACAGGTGCATACGTTGCAGAACCAACTGGTGGAGGCCCGTGCCAAAGCCATGACGGACAGTTTGACCGGAATTTACAACCGACAGGCCCTGGACGAATTTTTGGTAGAAAAAATCGAACATAATTCACCTGGCGCCGATGGTTTCAGCGTCTTGATGGTCGATATTGACAATTTCAAAACGATCAATGATAAGTTCGGTCACATAATTGGTGATCGCGTCCTGTTCGCCTTGGCTCAGAAATGCCGCGCCTCGATCCGCGGTGAAGATTTTCTGGCACGCTACGGGGGCGAGGAGTTCACGATTGTTCTGGAAGGTGCGGCTTTCCGGCATGCCCTCAAAATAGCACAAAAATTGTGCAACACCATCGCATCGGTGCGCTATGCCACGAGCGAGAGCCAGAATGGTGACTATCTTTGCATGACCGTCAGCATTGGGATGACGCATTACAAAAAAGGCGACACCATGAGTACCCTAATTGCCCGTGCCGACCAAGCGCTCTATGACGCCAAACGCAAAGGTAAAAATCGCGTAGTGGGCAGAAAATCTTGAATAGTAAAGAAAATTCTTATATGGATGTCCTCGCGTTTGGTGATTGGCGCAAGCGGCAGACCTTTTGCATAACATTCAGCGCAGCGTCAAAAGCACCAAAATCTGAAGGGGGCTATTAATGCATTCAAGCGATCGCGTTCGATTCGAAAGACCGGATCTCAAACAGCTGAATCCGACCAATACTGTTGTTGATCTTCATTTTCATTCCATATATTCCGATGGCCGCAATCGGATCGATAAAATCGCGGCCCGCGCCAAGGCTCTGGGCATCGGTATCGCCATTACCGATCACAATGACATTCGCGGCGCCCTGGAGATCGCGCAATATGACGATTTATTGACGATTCCGGGTATTGAAATAACGGTGGCCGAAGGTTCTCACCTTCTGGTCTATTTTTACACCACAGCCGAATTGCGCCGTTTTTTTGACAAAGAGATCGCCCCCAACCGTGGCCCCGGCGTGATGAGTTCATTGAGCCTGACCATGGCCGAGACTATCGAGCGGGCTCGCGACTACCATTGCGTCATCATATTCGCCCACCCCTATTGCGCCATGTACACAGGGGTCTGCAATGTGCAATTTTCCGAAGCGCAACTGCAACATTTGTTTCAGATGGTCGATGGCGTGGAAGTGATCAACGCCAACAATCTGAACAAGTGGAACCTGAAATGCGCCGTTCTAGGGTTCAATCTGGACCGCGCCATGGTCGGTGGCAGTGACGGGCACACTCTCCATCACATGGGACGGTCCGTGACCTTTGCGGAATGCCCCAGAACGCGGCATGATTTTCTGGATGCCGTGCTGTGCAAGGCCAACCAGGTAGCCGGCAAAGAGATCACCCTGATTCACAAGATGGCGAGCAACAGTTTCAAGCTGCGCTCAAGCCTGAGCAATTGCCCGGACCTTCTGGAGAAAAACATCCGGTATGGCCGTAAGGTGATCCAGTTGAAATCATGCGCGTTTCGCGACGGTGTCCGCCGGCAAATAGATCATCATCTTAAGCCGCGCCGACTGCGCAGCTATTTCGGCATGTAGCAGGCGCACGGCGGCTCTTCCGACGGGCACTTTCAGCGCACCTGAGTGCCCCCGACGGACGAGGCCGCCGTTAAGCGGTTACTGCTTGCCCGATCGGGCTGGGATGACAAAGGTGGTTCAGCGTACGCGCGCCATGAATTTGCCGGTGTCGGTATTGATGCGCACCCGGTCGCCGGGGGCCATGTATTCGGGTACCAGCACCACCCGCCGGTTGGTCAGCGTCGCCGGTTTGTTGCGGTTGGTGGCTGTGGCCCCCTTGATCACCGGCGCTGTTTCCACGATATCCAGTTCGACAGTGGTCGGCAGTTCAAGCGCGACCAACTGCCCCTCCAGCATCTGAGCGGACAATCCTTCCATGTTTTCCACCAGCCACTCTTTCTGATCCTCGATCTGATCGACATGCAGGCTGTGCTGTTCATAGCTCTGGGCGTCCATGAAGTGGTAATTTTCCTGGTCCGCATATAGGAAGGTCACTGCGCGGCGCTCTACATTCAACTCTTCGAGAAAATCATTGCTTTTGAAGGTCTGCTCCATATTATGGCCGCTGCCGATGCCGGTCAGGCGCACCCGGTACAGCGTATTGGCGCCGCGCGCCGAGGGTGTCTGGGTATCGACATCGCGCACCCGGTAAGCGGCGCCATTGATGCCGACCACAGTGCCTTTGCGTAGTTGGGATGCTTTCACGTGTGATGAACTCCTTTTGTTTTAATTGGAATGCGGCTTCAAGCCGGCCTACGGTTCGACCAATATTTTGATGGCCGGCTTGTTTTTCTCGGCAAGCACTTCAAAACCGCTGCTTGCGATGTCCGCAAGAGGAATAATGTCGGTGACAATGCTTTCGGGATGGATCAGTCCGGTGTTCAGCCACGCCAAGGCCAGTGCCGGGTCGATCGAACTGGTCCCGATCATGGTCGTTTCGCGTGTCACGAACCCGAGCATGTGCATCTGGGCCCGCTCGGTGAAGATGCCCTGCACGATCACCGTGCCTTGATAACGCACTGAGGCCAGGCAATCTTTGAGGGTTTCCTGGATGCCTACCGCTTCGATGGCGATGTCCACGCCGCGGCCCTGCGTCAAGGCCTTGATTTTGGCCGGACTTTTGAGATCGGTCGGATTCCACACCAGCGTGGCGCCCAACTTTTCGGCCATCTTACGGCGGTTTTCCTGGACGTCTGTCATGTAGATCGTCTCAACACCCATGGCTTTCAGACCCATCAGGAACATCAGCCCGACGGTACCAGCTCCGGCAATAAACACCGTATGCGTCGTCTCTATGCCGCCACGTTTTATTGCGTAAGCCGCCCCGGACAGCGGCTCCAGAACGGCAGCCCGCTGCCATGACATCTCCGGCGGAATTTTGATCAATCGCTCGACCGGACAGACAATTGCTTCGGCAAAGGCTCCAGGAAAAACGGTGCAGACCCGATCGCCTATGGCGTATCCGGTCACCTGGGAACCTATAGCGGTGATTGTACCGCAAGCCTCATGACCAAAAGTACTCATCGGAAAAGGACCGTGCAGATACTCATGTAGATCCGAACCGCAGATACCGCAATATTTAATCCGGACCGTGACTTCGCCCTCTGCAGGATCGCTGTCAACCACCTCTGCCACGTCGATATCCCGGATATCGCGATAGATAACCTTTTTCATCCGTATCTCCTTTGAATGGAACCTTTTAGAACGCCTCAACGCAGCATGAGCGATTGCTCAAGCGCACGGGTGAAGACGCCACGCATTTTCAACGCACACACTTTAAACCGGCTTTGCGGGAGTTGAAAGTGAAAAGTGGGAAATGCTCTGACGTTTTTTTAAAGTCCGCCGCGACGTTCCACCGCCCCGGTTTTTCGCAGAAATCAACGTAAACGATTGGTGCAAGCTGCTTTGTGCAGATACGGGTTGCAAAATCCTTGCTTTTAGGGTAGCTTTCGCATGACTTACGGTTGATTTGTTAACCCAGGTGAATCTGCTGCGAATTTCTGGCCATTTGCTCACCGAAGAAAAATTGGACGGTACTTATGACAGCAAACCATTCGGATCGTGAAAACCAACCTGTTCCCAACCTTGCAGCGATCATTTTTATCCTGATCGCGCTGGTCACGGTCACTGCCTGTGTCACTACAAGTCAGGAGATCCGGATCCCCCCGGATGCCACCAACCGGATGATGGCCGAGAACAGACAAATGAAAAAGCGTCTGCTCCTGATCGAGCGGGAAAATGATATTCTCAAGCAGGAAAACCTGCAATACCGCCTGAAAACAAAACAATTATCGGCCAATATCCAAAAGTTGAATACCGACCTGGATACATTGAACGAAAAATATCAAAACGATACTGCCCTGAACGAAGAGCAGATCAGAAATCTCGAACAGAAATACAGCCTGCTTGAAAACGACAGTGCCCTGAAAATATCGGAACTGTCTTTTCTGGTCACCGATCTGGAAATGAAACGTGCCCAGGAGATCAAGGCGCTCAATGAGCTGATTGCCTCGCAAAATAATGCTTTCAGCAAACAACTGGACGATTTCAAACAACAAAGTGCGCAAAGAGAATTCGAACTGTCCAGCGCCCTGAATGCGACAAAAAAAACGCTGGATGCCAAGGAACTCGAAGTCTCCACGCTTAGGGCCGCTAATAGTGAAATTGCCGTGCAACTCACCGCCCTGACTGAACAACTTGCGCAGAGTCAATTCGCCCGCGATCAAATTGAGCGCGAATTAAAGTCAATGAAAGCCGCCACTGAAGTTTCGTTTCAAAAACTGAAAGGCGGGCCTGGCCAACTCCTCCTGAACACCCGCTAAAAGCGATCACCGGAGCGTGAGTACTATTCCAAAGCGTATTCCGACAACCAATTAACCCAAAAGCCTTCCGGCCCGACAGCAATTTCTATGTATCGAACTACCCTTGTTTCAAGTCGAACGATCCTTTTTTGCTTCCTTATCCCCTTTTATTCAGCATTGGTCTGCGTTCATGGGGTTGAGGCACAAACGACCATCAAACTGCTTTTGACATCCAATATTCAAGGTAAGTCTTCGCCCGATGTTCCAAACCAGGAAGAACACGATCCCTTGCTTGTCCTGGCCCAGAATATCGTAGCGGAAAAAGAAGCGACGGATGTGTATCTGGATTTGGGAAATGCTTTTTACCCTGGTGTTATCTCTAAATTCAGTTCCGGTTCGATCATGATGGACTTTCTCGATGGCTTTGACTGCAAGGCAACCCTGGTATCGTCCAAGGACCTCCACATTGGCTTACAGAACCTGGATTTCTTGCGGGGGAGCCGAAACGTAAAACTGCTTTCCGCCAACATATCAAGAGCTTCGAATTCTGTTTTCACCCCCTATGTCATAGCGGATGTGCGCGGAACGAAAATCGCGTTCATCGGGATTTCTTCCAAGCAATTGAAGTTCGACATTGCCGAAAAAGATCTTTATGATACAGTTTTAAAAGACGAGAAAGAGGTGCTAGGGCCTGTTTTGAAAGAAATCGGTAGCGCAGGCATCGACCATATTGTCTTGCTTTCGGGTATGAAGCTTGAGGAAACCGTTCTACTGCTTGAAAGTTATAAGCAGATCGATATGGCTGTTTGCGGAGGAGATTATACCGGCATGCTTTACGAAAGCAAGGCATCCCGGATCGATCTGGTGGATGGGCGATCCATTCTCATGATCGATGACAGCTTTGATTACTATATTTTAGAACTCGCATTGAACGACCGTGTGTTTCCGCAAGCCATGCAACCGCGCAAGGCCCGTTATAAACCGACCCAGCATCCGACCTACCTGGAATTTGCCGATCGTCTGTCACTGTGGAAAAGCAAGTACCTCGCGGAACAAAATCAAAAAATCGCCAGCACGGACGGCCAGGATTACCTGCTCAACGACCTGCGCCTGACCCAGTTGCTCAGGGCGCGCTTTAACAGCGAAGTGGCTTTCGTGAACAATAACACGATCAGAGGCTATCCGATCGAAAACGACATCCGGCAATCCGATGTGTTGAACATGGTGAACTTGGACTTTACCGTGTTCACTTTCGATCTGACCGGAGCGCAACTGGCGATGGTGAACCAAAACCAGTCCGGGTTGATCTCCGCGGGAATCTCCCAAAAAGACAAACTCTTCATTCAAGGATACCCCATAGATGGCCAGCGCAAGTACCGAGTGGCGGCCACACAACCCGCCTTTGAAAAGATTCGCCAGATCCTTGGGACTGACATCTCTTATCGCAATTCTTGGATTACGGTGACCGATCTGCTTACCGCGGATCTGAAAAACGAAAAACTGACCTTGCGCGACGATTATGCCTACCTGGATCGACGCTTCCGGACCCTGATCGATGTCTACCTTTCCAATTTTGTCGCCACCGGCAGTGTACAGCGCCGCAATACCAGCGACACGCCAGTGGACCAGCCTATAGAAAATTACGATAAGTGGGGCCTGGAAGACCGAATCGATTTGACTTTTTACAATCAGTTTCATCGGTTCGTTCTGACGCCCTATATTCTGTATGTGCGTCAGAACGACGACTATATTCAGAACCTGCTGCGGGGCACCTTTCTATATGATTACAACCTCAGTGAAAACATAAGGCCGTACAATAAATTTCAAGTCGATACTGTGGTTGAGGAAGTCGATGGGCGCCGCCCCATTCTCATTCGGGAGACCATGGGGATCTCCACCTACAAGAACTTTTTCAGCGGGAAACTGGGCTTGGGCCTTGAAAAAATGCTTCAGGATCCCGCCGATGACGCGGTCTACGGTATAGAGCTCATCATGGGCGTTACCTACCCTTTTCTCAAACACTTTACCTATTCCTTCAACATCGACAACTTCGTCTCGATGCAAGGCGGGGATAGCGACCGGTGGGGCCTGCGCACTGAAATAGACAATGCCATCTCGGTTCGGGTCAACTCTTATTTGAGCCTGTCGCTGAAACACAAATATTTTTACCTGCATGAGGATGAATTCAATGCGGAATACCGAAGTTCCCAATTTTTTACCACAGTGGATCTGAACACGTACTGGAAACTTTGGTAGGCCGTGAGCCATCCGTTCCGGTCGGGCTCGAGAGGCACCGCTTTGCATCATTGGACAGGCGATCTTATAGTTGGCGAACGCTGACTTCATGGAGGCTATAATGGATACGCCAGAACGCAAAGTGGGTCCGTTGGATAAGGTGCATTTATTGATAAATGCGGTGCCGCCACCGGGCAACGAAATAACCACCGATATGGACGCTCAGGTAGCACTGATTTTCGGTGTGGGATCGGCGGGGATAACCCCCTTCGAACGGTTGCTTCTGGATAAAAAGGCCGGCGATCGTTTTGCACTGCCGGTCGAAGCCGGTGCCGAAAGTGTTTTTTTCGGTCATCTGCTGTGCACCTTCACCCAGGCCTTGGGCATGGTGCCGCCGTACACGATCCATGTGTCAGTCCAATCGGTCGAAGAGGCGCCCGCCCAGGAAGTCGTACGTGCCATGGCGCAGTCGTCCAACGGATGCGGCGGCACATGTGGCTGTGGATGCAGTTGTTGATGCAGGTGGGCCGCCATCCGGACCCACACGAGCGTTTCTCTTTGCGGTGTATATCCATTGCACTGCCGCCAGAGCCCACGCCCTATCCGGCCGACACACTACAGGCATTCACAACGTAAGCCCGATGGGGTTGGGCCTTGCCCTCTTTCCGCACGATATCTGTTACATTGATTAATTATTGATTTGATTCGATCGGTTGCATATAAATGCCCTTGAGCACCCAAAAAGTGCAACGGATGTTTATGCGAGCCAAAGAAAGGCTGTGGAATGGTGGCACCCGACGAAAAAAGTATGTACCGAGACAACTACATCAAGGCCCTGCGAACGGAAATGCTGGAAATGGTTGCCGAACAGCTCTCGCCGGTAGCCATCCGCTACGGGTACAGCGAGGTACCGCTTGAAACCACGATCAAATGGAAACCGCAGGTGCTCGTGCTGGGCAGTTACTCCTCTGGTAAATCGACCTTGATCAACGAATTTCTGGGTGCCCCAATCCAGGCGACCGGTCAGGCACCTACCGATGATTCGTTCACGGTCATTACCCACGACGACACGCAATCGGCCGACGCCCCCGTCCAGGTGACAGAATCGCGCGATGGCAAATTTCTGCTGCATGACAGCGAGTATCCTTTTGAGACCTTGCGGAAGCACGGACAGCGGTTCGCCGCCCATTTTCGTCTGAAAAAGGTTAATTCCCCTTTTCTGAGAAATCTGGCCATCATCGATACCCCTGGCATGCTGGACAGCATAACCGAGCGCGACCGCGGCTACAATTACCAGGAAGTGATCGGCGATTTCGCTCAAATCGCCGATTTGGTGCTGGTGCTGTTTGATCCGCACAAGGCCGGCACGGTCCGCGAAATTCACACCAGTCTGCGCGAGACCCTGCCCTCGCGCACTTTCGAGGATCGTGTGCTTTTCGTCCTCAACCGCATCGACGAGTGCGCCTCGATGATCGACCTGCTGCGCGTATATGGGACTTTGTGCTGGAATCTGTCTCAAATCACCGGGCGCAAAGATATTCCCATGATCCACCTGACCTATTCGTCTCAGGATGCGGCCGCAAATAACAAGAACCGGGACATCAGCTATCTGGGCTACCTGGAAAACCAGCGTGAAGAGTTGAAAAAAGCGGTACTGCAGGCCCCGCGCTACCGTCTGGACAACTTGGCTGCTTTTGTGGAAACCCATGGTGAACGGCTGGCGCATTTGCTGGAAGCGCTGATCAGCTACCGCAAACGCCTCCGCAATTTTAAAATGCGTTCCTTTGCGGCCGGCTTCGCCGGCTCCCTTTTGGCAGGATCGATGGCTTTTGTCCTGACCCTGGTTGCGCCGCCGCTGGCGGGCACGGATCTGATCATCAAATTAGCCGCGGCAGGTGGCACAACCGCCTTGGCCTTGTTGATCTGGGCATTTACTGTACGGTCTTTTTCCCTTAACCGCTTTCACCGCCGAACCCTTAAAAATTGCGACGATCTCACGCCCTTGCCCAACCAGACACGCCGCGACAGCTGGGACGCCATCCGCGACAAGGTGGTAAACTATCTGCGCAGTACAAACGGCAAATTCCCCCTGCGCGAAACGCGGCGAGAATTCAACACGATCCGGAAAATCCACCAACACGGTTCCAAGGATATCCGTGAAGCCCTGAGAGAACTGGAAGGCATCAGCGATGACCAGGAGGTTGAGTTTACCCAAGGACAATTGAAACTGGTGGAAAACCTGCGACGGCCGACACCGCCAACCACCTCCGAAGCCAGTTGAGAACGATAGCTGTCACCAATCTCTTCAAAGCACGAAAAAATGCGGTTGCCCTGTCCTTTCAACGTCCATCAAAACCGGAATGCAGATGCCAATGGCATTGTTTGACTTCAACTGAAAGTGAACGGAAAAAGAAGCGTTTAATTGAAAAGGAGAACGGATATGCAAAAGATTTGGGTTGTTATTCTGATGATGGCTGTGATGGTGTCCGCAGCATGGGCCGGTTCGGGCCCGGATATAAAAGAAGGTGAGTGGGACATGACCATGGAAACCGAAATTCCCGGCATGCCGGTCAAAATGCCGCCAATCGCATACAGCCAGTGCATTACCAAGGATACGCCGATTCCGGAAAACCAGCAACCGAATCAGGACTGCCGAATGGTCGATACGAAGACGTCCGGAAACACCGTTTCCTGGGTGGTCAAATGCAACGGTCCCGAAGGTGAGATGACCGGCAGCGGTTCCGTAACATACCAGGACGATCAGATGAACGGCAGCATGGTCATGGAGACCCAAGGCATGAAAATCAGTACCCGCATGAAAGGACACTATGTGGGTCCCTGCAAAAAGTAGCTATCCATAATGCGATTATCAGGGTCTTCGAAAGCGCCGGCCGCACCGGTCGGCCCTGATGCGCGGCGCGACGCGGCCATGGCGTTGATCCGCGCGCAGCTTACCATGGTTCTGGCAACCGGCACCGAGGCCCCCTGGGCCGCTCCGGTATACTATGTTTACGCTGCCCCGGGATTTTACTTCTTTTCCAGCCCACAGTCCCGCCATATCGAACAAGCCCTGCACTCAGGTTCGGCTGCCGCTACCATTTTTGCCGATAGTCGGCAATGGGAAGATATTCAAGGGCTGCAAATGAGCGGGACGATCGAAGCCGTCATTCGGCGTATGGACCAAATCAGTGCCATCGGCCGGTTCCTTGTCAAATTTCCTTTTGCCCGTCCTTTTCTTCAGGCAGACCCGGCGGCCAGTGACACGCAGCCCTATGTGGGCGACCGGGTCCGAATTTACGCTTTTTTGCCGCAAGCGATCTATTACGTCAACAACCGGCTTGGATTTGGTCAGCGGACCCTGGTTGATTTAAAATGATCCATCCTTAATTTCCCGATACGAATGAAACGCAAATGCCCCCTGCCTGGAGGCCGCGCATGTCTTTGACGAATCGAGCGCCATATACCGCATTGGATGGTCCCGAAATTTCGCGGGCTATCTTTCATCCACGCGCGGAATCGGCCCTTTCGGCCGTCCGGTACGGTGATAAGGATCACCTCATACCGGTGACGCCGGAAGTGCGTATCGGCGCACGTTTTCACGCGAGCGTCGCCAACGGCCCCAACATTCTTTTCTTTCATGGCAATGGCGAAATTGTGGCCGATTACGATGAGGTCGGCCCCTTGTTCAATCGAATGGGCATCAACTTTTTGGCTGCCGACTATCGTGGGTATGGTCGCTCCGGCGGAAAGCCCTCGGTCAGCACCATGTTAACCGACAGTCACGCGATCCTGGCGTATGTCCAAACATGGCTCGCTCGAAAACGATATGGCGGCCCTTTGGTGGTCATGGGACGCTCGCTGGGCAGCGCCTCGGCGCTGGAACTGGCTGCCGCGCATCCCGGGGATGTAAAGGGACTGATCATCGAAAGTGGATTTGCCTATGCCGAACCTCTATTGCGTCTTTTGGGAGTGGCACTGGACCAGATCGGCTACCGGGAAGATCATGGATTCGGAAACATAGCAAAAATAAAGCATTTCACGGGGCCGACGCTCATCATCCACGCCCAATACGACCCCATCATCCCCTATTCCGACGGGCTGACCTTGTACGAAGCCTCCACCGCCCGGCACAAGCGCCTGCTGCGCATCGATGGCGCCGATCACAACGATATTTTCGCCAAAGGCATGGATGCTTATCTGCAGGCCGTCCGGGAATTGGCATCACTGCTGCAATAGCCGCAACCGGCGACAGGTGACTCGCCCGCGCCACGCGGGCAACTCATTTTGCATCCCATGCCTGTTCATTATCCCGATAAGCGCTGGACAAGCCAACGTAGATGGCCGCATCGGCGGCATTATGCGTTGCCATCGAGGCCTCATAGTTTTTCTTGATCTTGGCAGGAACTCCGACCGCCAGCTGCAAGGGGCCAATCGCCATGCCCTCGGAAATCACGGCCCCGGCGCCCACAACGCTGCCGGTGCGAATCACGGCATCATTGAGAATCGTCGCGTTGATGCCAATAAGCACCTGGTCTTCGATGGTGCAGCCATGAATGACGGCATTGTGCCCGATGGTCACCTCCGAACCGATCCGCAACGGATGATCTTTATCCACATGCAATGTGCAATTGTCCTGCACGTTGGATTTCGCACCGATGGTGATGCGGTCAAGGTCCGCGCGCACCACCGCACCGAACCAGATACTGGCTTCGTCTTCGATCACCACATCGCCGATGATGACGGCCGTCGGTGCGATGAAGACATTTTTGCCGACTGTCGGAAATCGACCTTTATAGGGAAGAATCATCTATTTTTCCTTTGCTGCCTGATATTGCGTACGCGGCCAGTCACCTTTGGGATTGAACACGCTGATCCGGGAAACGCCAAGCGGGTCACACCGATGAGAAGCCCCAGCAGGATACTTTGCAAGTAAGGCACTATTATTGTCAGGTGTGCTTGTTAGCGCATCTGTTCCAAGCCGGCAAGCAGGAACCCTATCTCTTCCGGATTCAAATGCGGTTTTGCTGCCCGGCCGATCGGTGATTGCTTTTCCAGCGAAATGCTTTAACCTTCAAAATCGAACCATTTTGGACCACTAAAAAAACCGGCATGCCTGGACCACATAGGAGGTACCAACGATGACGCGCCAAGAGGGTATCGGCGATCTCCTTTTCCAAATCCACTGGCAAAGCACCGCCGTCAGGCATACGGATACGTATGCGGCCTTGTCGGTCAATTATTGGCGCGACCTGCTTCCTGGCCGGATTCAGGCAATTCTAGCCGAAAAGCAGCCCGGTGAGAGCTTCGCTGTGGATTTCGCTCCAGGGGAACTTTTCCCTCTTGACGGCAGGCAGCCTGTCCGCACGTTACCATTGCGCCAATTCGATCCGCAGAGTATCGGTCTATCGGATATGCACCCGCGTGCCGGCCGATTCTACCCCAAGGGGGTGTTAAAAGATGTGGCAGGCATCTTCAGCGTCAACCGGCAACCGTTTCGTTGTGTTGAGGTCAACCCGGATCGCATCGCAGTCGATCTGGGACACCCGCTGGCAGGCAAACCGCTCAGCGTGACGGCAACGCTTACAAATACGGTCCAACAAAAGAAGGAAGAGCGGGGCGGCGTCCTTCGGGACTGGACGGAAATCATTGCCGAGGGGGTGGGCATGCAGGCCCGCTGGCAGGACCGGCCGACCGATTTTTTCAGCGACAGCCCTTTTGCGCGCCCGGATGAGAATGTGGATGCGCGATTTTATGCCCAACCGCGCATGGTGCAGCACCTGGATGATGTGGCCCTGGAACAGGTACGCCAAATTTATGCGCAGGTAATCAAGGATGACATGCGGGTACTTGACCTGATGAGCAGCTGGCACTCCCACCTGCCGCCAGGAGCCCGCCTGCGCCAGGTGACGGGCCTTGGGCTCAACGCGCACGAATTGCAAAAAAACAGTGCCCTGACCGATTACCAGGTCCATGATCTGAACAGCAATCCAACTCTGCCGTTCGCGGACAACCACTACGATGTGATTGTCTGCTGCGTATCCGTTGAGTACTTGACCGCTCCGTTCGACGTGTTTGCCGAGGCCGCCCGGGTGTTGAAGCCGGGAGGCCATTTGCTCACGGTTTTTTCCAACCGCTGGTTTCCGCCCAAGGCCGTAAGGATATGGACGGAACTGCACGAATTCGAACGCATGGGGTTGGTGCTGGAATATTTTCATCGCTCGCGAGCCTTTTCAAACCTTCAGACCTATTCAATTCGAGGGTTGATGCGTCCACAGCATGATAAATACTATGGGCAAATGCCGTTTTCGGACCCAATGTATGCGGTATGGGGCCAAAAAGTGCAGAATTGAGTCGGTTCTGTATTACGGTGTCAGACATGACGTAAAAAACCTGAAACACCAACGACACCGCCGCTGTTGCATTTGAAAGGATAGCCATGCAAACACCTCCCGTGCTGGTCACCGGAGCCACCGGGTACGTGGGCGGCCGCCTTGTCACCCGATTGCTGGCCACGGGCCATACGGTGCGCGCCATGGGACGGACACTGGAGAAAATGGCCTGCCGTCCATGGGCTGGCCACGCGCGCGTACAACTGGTGCAAGGCGACATGCAGGATCTGCCTTCGCTTATTCAGGCCGGCCATGCATGCGGGGCAGCCTATCACTTGGTTCATTCAATGATCGCCCAGAAGAGCCGATACGCCGAGGTCGATCGTCAGTCGGCGATCAACATGCGCACGGCGGCCGAAGAGTGCTGCTGGCGGCAGATTATCTACCTGGGCGGGTTGGGCGAGGCCGATAATCCCAAACTGAGCCACCATCTTGCTTCGCGGCACGAGGTCGGCCACATCCTGCAATCCGGCAAAGTTCCCACAACGGTTCTAAGAGCGGCCATGATCCTGGGGTCCGGCAGTGCGTCATTCGAAATCTTGCGTTATCTGGTCGAGCGGCTGCCGGTGATGATCACGCCGCGCTGGGTGCGAACCCCCACTCAGCCGATCGCCATTGAAAATGTTTTGGGCTATCTGGTCGGCTGTCTCTATAATGAACGAACCCTGGGTGAAACGTTCGATATCGGCGGACCCGACATCGTCCAGTATGGCGACCTGATTCGCCTGTACGCGCAAGAGGCCGGGCTGCCGCCGCGGCGAGTCATTCCGGTACCGGTGCTGACACCCCGACTGAGCGCACACTGGATTCACTGGGTGACACCGGTGCCGAGGGACATCGCGCTGCCGCTGACCGAGGGGCTCAGCGTACCGACCATTTGCAGCGAAAACCGCATCCGCGAACTGGTGGACCACAAACTGATCGACTGTCGGCAAGCGATGCGCACCGCGCTGGATAGCATCCTGGAAAAGCAGGTAGAAACTTGCTGGAGCGATGCCGGTCATCTGCAGCCACCCGAATGGGCCGCCTGCGGCGATGCCGACTATGCCGGCGGTACCATTGTCAGTTGCGCCTACCGCATGCGTTTGGGCGCCTCGGCCGAGGCCGTCTGGAAGCCGATCGTCTCCCTGGGCGGGTCCACGGGATATTATTATGGAAACTGGCTCTGGCGGCTACGCGGCATACTGGACCGAGCGCTCGGCGGGATCGGGTTACGACGCGGGCGCCGTCACTCGATAAGCCTGCAAATTGGGGATGCCGTTGATTTCTGGCGTGTGTTGACCATGGAACCGCTTTACCGACTGTCGCTCCTGGCCGAAATGAAAATGCCCGGTGAAGCGATTCTCGATTATCAGCTTTTTCACCAAGGAGAGTGCACAACCGAATTGCGCATGGCAGCGCGATTTCTTCCGCGAGGGCTGGGCGGTCTGCTTTACTGGTATGCGCTGTACCCAGTGCATCTCCTTATTTTCAAGGGGATGCTCCAAGCCATTGCCCGACAGGTCCGCGCGCCGATTCTCGATGGCCCGCGACGCTTCGACGCGCGTGACGGCCCAACGTGCCGATGGGGAAAACGATAGCGGAAAAACTTGACCTTGTTGAGACTGTCCCCATATTGTCGGGCATTCCGGCCGGTTCAAAGCTTATGCCAGTCACGCATTGATATAAAGGAGGACGCAATGACCACGCTTAAAGACTACTTCGAAACAACCAAGGGCTTCGGTGTATTTTCCACGGCAGACCAGAACGGTGTTGTGGATTCAGCAGTTTACAGCCGTCCCCATATCATGGAAGACGGCACCATCGCTTTTATCATGAACGACAGACTGTCCCATCAGAATCTGCAATCAAATCCGCATGCCTCCTACCTCTTCCGTGAAGGCGCGGAAGGGTTTAACGGCAAGCGTCTTTTCTTGACCAAAGTGGGAGAAGAACAGGACAGTGCACTGCTCGACCAGCTCAAACGGCGCAGCTATTCGGGCGAGAAACCCTATCAGGGCCCCAAGTTCCTGGTTTTTTTCAAGATCGACAAGGAACTGCCGCTGATCGGTCCTGGCGAAGAAGCGGATTGATAGTAACATGCGGCCTCACGCACCGAAGAAGCGGCTTGGTGGGATTTGTTCAAAACAAATGAAGATGCATCTTTTTACATCCTGTGAGATGAGGAGGCCGCATGTCCGAAACCATCCGATTAGGCATCAGCCAGTGCCTGCTGGGCGACCCCGTTCGCTATGATGGCGGGCACAAACTGGATCACTTTCTACGCGACACCCTGGGCCGCTATGTGACCTTTGTGCCGGTGTGCCCGGAAGTGGAATGCGGCCTGCCCGTGCCGCGGGAAAGCATGCGCCTGGTGGGTGATCCGGCCAGTCCGCGCCTTGTAACCACGCGTTCGGGCATTGACCACACCGAGCGCATGCAAAACTGGGCCCGCGGGCGTCTGGACCAATTGGCCCACGAAGATTTGTGCGGTTTCGTCTTCAAAAAAAATTCTCCCAGCAGCGGCATGCTGCGCGTAAAAGTGTATAATGCCGCCGGCGTGCCCGCATCCAGTGGCAGCGGGTTGTTCGCTCAAGCTTTCATGGCGCGTTTTCCGCGTATTCCGGTCGAAGAAGAAGGACGCCTGCACGACCCCAAGTTGAGGGAGAATTTCATCCAACGCATGTTCGCCCTGCGGCGTTGGCGCATCCATCTTGACGAAAGCCGGCATATTGGCCGGCTGGTGACGTTTCACACCACTGAAAAGCTGCTGCTGCTTTCACACAGCCCCGCTCACTACAGGCGCATGGGCAAACTGGTGGCCGAAGGCAAACAGCAGCCCTTGCAGCAGTTGTATGACGCCTACGAGCAAATTTTCATGGAAGCCCTCTCGCTCAAGGCCACTGCGGCTAAACATGTCAATGTCCTGCAGCATATCCTGGGCTATTTCAAGAAAACGCTCAGCGCGGATGAAAAACAGGAAATGCTGGCCCTGATCGACGCCTATCGGGCCGGTCACGTGCCGTTGATCGTCCCGGTGACCCTGATCAACCACTATGTGCGCAAGTATGATCAGGCATACCTTGCGCAGCAGACCTACCTGAACCCTCATCCAGTGGCGTTGCAGCTGCGCAATCATGTATAACAGGAAGCAGGGCAATGGTTTCTCTTCTTTTTAAAAAATCGTCCGCCAAAATCGGCGCCGCACCAGGTACCCTGCTGCATATCGGCGAACAAAGGGTGGATCAGGTGCGGCTGAATGTGATCATGTATGACAGCGATTCGATCGAAGAACGCCCGGTCGCCACGCTGGAAGACGCGTTGGCTCTTTGCGACAGCCCCCGGACCACATGGTTGAATGTGGACGGCATTCACGACACGGACATTATTGCACACATCGGGAGGCACTTTAACATTCATCCGCTGACACTCGAAGACATTTTGCACACCACCCAGCGGCCCAAAATGGAAGATTTTGAGCATTATCTCTATGTCGTGCTGCAGATGTTGCGCTACCTGCCGAACAGCGCCCAGGTGGTTTCCGAACAGGTCAGCCTCATTATCACGGATAGGGTTTTAATCTCATTCCAGGAATCCACCGAGGATATTTTTTCATCGGTTCGCGAGCGCATGCACAAGGGGCGCGCGGGACGCATCCGCACCAGCCGCTGCGACTACCTGGCCTATTCGCTGATCGATGCCATCGTCGATTACTATTTTTTCATCCTGGAACGTATCGGCGAAGATATCGATATCGTGGAAGAAGATACCATCGAAAACCCCAATCCGGACGTGCTGGAACGTATGCACGATCTTAAACGCGAAATCATTACCCTGCGACGGAAAATTTGGCCATTGCGCGACGTTATCGCCGGCTTGTCAAAACAAGGTTCGACGCTTATCGAACCGAGCACAACGATCTTCTTGCGCGATGTACACGATCATACGATTCAGATCATAGACACGATCGAATCGTACCGCGATATATTGTCCGGCCTGCTCGATCTTTATCTCACAAACGTCAGTCTTCGCATGAACGAAGTCATGAAAGTACTGACAATCATCGCCACAATATTCATTCCGATCACTTTCATTGTCGGTGTATACGGAATGAACTTCACCTATATGCCGGAATTGGAATGGCGCTGGGGCTACTTCGCCGTATGGGGCGTAATGCTTGCCATGATCACAGGATTACTCGTCTTTTTCCGAAAAAAAAATTGGATTTAACCGGCTGGATGACCCTATGATCCGATTCGGGCTCTGCTGTATTTTCCACTCGGCGCCGATCACCTTTCGCCGCACCACCGCCAAATATTTGCTGTCCAGACCACGCGGGGAAAGGCTGCAACGGTTATCGGACATCTGTGCGCACAATGCCGCTTCGTTGGAAGCCGCCCTGCGGTTCTGTGATGCACACGGGATCGGTGCGTTTCGCATCAACAGCCAGATCCTGCCGCTTAAGACCCACCCGGAGGCGGGCTACGAGGTCCAGGATTTGCCCGGCGGCCATGCTATCGTGAAGGCGTTTCGCCGCTGTGGCCGTTTGTCCCGGCGACTGGATATCCGCACCAGCTTTCATCCGGATCAATTCATCCTGCTCAATTCCCCACGACCGGAGGTGGTCGAACGCGCGATGGCCGACCTGCGCTATCATGCCCAGGTGGCCGCATGGGTCAATGCAGACGTGATCACCATACATGCCGGCGGCGCCTATGGCGCCAAAGAGGACGCCTTGGCGCGTCTGTCGGCCGCGATCGCGCTGCTGCCATCTGACATCAAGCATCGACTGACGTTGGAAAATGACGATCGGATGTTCACGCCGCGCGACCTGCTGCCGGTTTGCCGCGCGGCCGGCATTCCCCTGGTGTACGATGTCCACCATCACCGCTGCCTGCCTGACGGTCTGAGTGTGCGCAAGGCCACCGATGCCGCCTTGAGCACGTGGCGGCGCGAACCGCTGTTCCATGTGTCCAGTCCCCGGTTTGCCTGGGGAACAGGCCCTTGCGGGCCCCATCATGACTATATCGATCCAGTCGATTTTCCGAAAGAGTGGTGTGAGCACACCGTGACCGTCGAAATAGAGGCCAAAAACAAAGAATTGGCCGTTCTAAAATTGATCGAAGACCTTGCCTCACCAGACAGGCGGTAATCACCTGTCCGTAGGAGGCGAGAAGAACGAAATTCAAGTCTCGCCCAGCTTAGCACGTTTGTTTCGCAGGGCAGCGGTCCGGGCGGGCGCCGGCCAACGGGTCCCGCCGTTGGACGTTATTCAGCTGCCGGATAATTGATATCTTTTAAAGTGGCCACGATTTTTTCTCTCGTGAGAGGCGACTGATAGTGCACTGTGACCGTTTTGTCGTCCACGCTGCTTTCCACGCTGCTGATGCCGTCCATTTCCTTCAACTCGTTTTCGATGGTCCGGGTGCAGTGCCCGCAGGATATGTTTGGGATATGAAATGTTTGTTTTTCCATAGAAAGCCTCCTCCTGTAAGTTGATTCGACCCTTTTGTTGACCAGGTCCGGTTCGGAAAGCGCCAACGTAATCACGCGTTGGGCGATGTCCATTGCCGGGATTGCTCGGATGCCGGCTGGGTGCGATATGACCTTGACGGCCGGATCGTTCGTGTTCACTTTCTATCAACGTAACGCGATCCAAGGATTATTATGCAAGAGGTTCCATTATGCCCAACGATACGAATGAATATATCTACTTTCCGCTCATGACGGTCAGTGAAGCCGCCAGACACATGGGCGTCGGCAAAGAAATCATATACCAGCTCATTGAATTCGGAGAAATACGTGCGGTCCGCGAACGTGGCGTGGTGCGCATTGAAAAGAGAAGTTTGGAAGAATTTCGCAACAGCGGCAAATTGACATGACCACTGCAAAGGTAACCATTATGAATAACGACGAGGTAAAAAACAGCGGCATGGCAACAGAGGAAACACTGGGCTGCCGCTGGGATCCGGATGATCCGCACCTGTGCTTCGATGAACGATCCTGCGGCTGCTACATGGACCCCTGCGATTACTTCAAAGTGCCCAGCGCGGAGTGTGCCGCTGAAACAAGTGAAGAAATTTGCTGCTCCGTGATTGACACGTGCTGATTACATGCGACTTTACCCGCCATCGATCGCAGAGCGATGCCTGTGACGTAATCCAAAGCACGATTGGCCAAAGACACATTGGTTCCGGCCAAAGCTTGCTGTCGGATTACTTGCCGTTGGTGCCGAACAGGACCTGATTGCCCCGCAGGTGGCGCTGTATTTTGCCTTTTACTTCCAAATAGCGCAAATGCGCGATCGCCTCACCTGTGGCAAACCACTTCTGCGCGATGGGAAACTGCTCGAATGACTCGCATTTGATATCCCAGTGCATCTTCGAAGTGACAGTATAGGCGCTCATGTGAGCGTCGGCCAGAATTTCGAGAATTTCGGAGCAGCGATTCGCATGATGGGACTTCAATTCAGTGATCCGATCTTTGGGATTTTCGATCAGGCGGCGGTGGCCGGTCAGAACCAGATCGATGTCCATGTCATGCACCCGGTCAAGACTTTGGATGTAGCTGTTCAGGGGATTTTCGGTTTCCGACCAGCACTGGATGTTGGGCGTAATGTCGATCAGAATGTGATCTCCCGCCACAAAAAGCTTGCGGGCCGCATCGTAAAGGCAAGTGTGTCCGAGAGTGTGGCCCGGCGTTTCCACGCAGCGGAAGTGATAATCGCCGACATCGATGGCATCCCCCTCTTTGAGAATGCTCAACTCGGGGATCCATTCAGAGCTGAATTTGTACCCTGGGTGGTGCTCGATGGCATTGCGCAGTTCATGCTCGGGGAAACCATTGCGAGCCGCTGCGTCCAGCATGGATTCCCACCCACCCCAGGCTTCGATGATTTCGGCATCCGGACGATTGAAGAAAACCTTGCTGGTCGGCGTGCTCAATCTGGAAACCAGTCCGAAGTGATCGGCATGCAGATGGGTGATAAAAAAATCGGTATGGGCAAGATCGACCCCCAGGTGCTGCAGTCCCGAGTGCAGGGCATCGTAGCACTCCTGACGATTCAGACCGGTATCGATTACCAGGTTTCGCTCTTTTGATCTCACCACATATGAATTCAGGGACTTCAGCGGACTGTTGGGCAAGGGTACTTCGATCAGGAACAGATCCGGACTTATTTCTTGAACCATTCGTTTTACTCCTTAGACCTTGTGTCATCCAGCCGGTGAGATGGAGAACCATTCGCAGCTTCGCCAGTTACAATAGACCCGGCCCCACCTCATGCACGAAAAAGCCGCCTGTTTTGCCTTGGCAATGAGGCGGCTCCGGCGCTTGAAGACATAGTGCCGCTGATTATTCCAGATGATCATGGACGGTTTTGACCAACGTCTGGATTTCATTTTCGTCGAGCTGGCCGTCTTTTCGAAAGATCAGATTGCCGGACGCATCGAAGGCCAACACATTGCTGTTATCGTCGGATAGCCCCCACTCCTTGACCAATAATTTTTTGTAGTCACGCACGTAAATCGTGTTGGGATACTGCTTTTGCTTCTTTTCCAAGCTGGACGAAATGGCGGCATTGGGCAACCATGTGGCGGCCATATTGATTATGGCAAAAGATTGGTATTTCTCCAGTGGATAATTCGCTTTTCGCAATGCTTCACTGGCCTGATCGTTCAAATCTTTCTTATCCGGATCAACGTAAAAAACAACCGATACCTTGCCTTTGAACTCTTCGCTGCTCCAGGTTCTTCCGTCCAGATGCCCACCCAGCTTCTCTTGCAGCGTCACAGTTTTAGGTGCTTTGCTGATCTCCAAGTCGGCCAATGCCGCCTGTACAGTAAAACAAAGTAGAATCGGTACCAAGTACTGCAGCAGCTTTTTCATCGTGTCCTCCCGGTAAAAGTTGATTGGTTTTGTGCCGAACAACAATGGGACATATACGTGGCGCGTTACTGGTGCCGCGCTCATGTATTCAAGCATCAGCCGTCAGCCGGCCAACCGGTTGACCATGATATTGGTCAGGGCGAAAATTCCGGCAAGATCAAGGTGAAAAAGGGCCCGGTCGTCAATGCCGATCACGGCCCGGGCCGCGAACTCGTCGTCGGCGGCCCACAACAGGACATACAAGGGCAACAGAGGTAAACCGCAAAGGGTAACGGCGGCATCAGCGCCGCTGGTTTGCTGCCCACCCAGGGCCTGTGCTTTGGTGATCAATCCTTGCGGATCGTGCCCGAAGCGTTTGGCCAGAGGTTGAACCGCCAAGCTGTGAGCGCCGGTAAAAAACAGGCTTCCGCCGGTCAATGCCTGAGGCGTCACCATGCGACCGCTGGGGGGTACCCCCATCGATTTTGCCAGGCTGCCCAGCAGGACCACACCCGACTGGTAACTGACACGATGCGCCTCAGCCCCTTCCCTCAAAATACGTTGCTGTAACGGATCGACAATGTAGGTAAAGCCCAGCATGGGGACTTTGAAAACCAGGCCGTCCCAGACAGCACCGACCGCATTGGCCGCCTCGTGCGCGGGGCGCGCCCGGATATCATCCCATAAAGGCGTGGGCAGCTGATCGGACCATCGGAAAAGTTCATCTTTTTGATCCACAGACCGGCTCATCCGCATCTCCCCAATCAACGTCGATTCAGATAGGCACGCCTGGAGCGTTGAGCAACGGCGCCAAGAGGACAGCGCCATCAATGACAATTTCAGTACCGGTGGTGTAATCGGAGGACGATGAGGCAAAGTAAATGGCCGCGCCGACGATATCATCCGGAACGCCGATGCGCCCCATCGGGATCACTTGACCGGTCGCTTCACGGGCCGCGGCGGCCTCTTCGGGGGATAGGGCATGCCAGTGCGAATCCATCATTTTGGTCGTGACAGCACCCGGCGCGATCGTATTGACTTGGATATTGAACGGGGCCAGCTCGGCGGCAAAAGCTTTGCTGATCATGCGCACACCCGCTTTGGAAATGGAGTAGATGCTGACCTGACGCTCGGGGTGGTGGCCGTCGATCGAGGCGATATTGATGATTTTGCCACCGCCTTGCGCCTTCATGATGCGGGCCGCGGCCTGGCTGAGAAAATACAACCCCTTCATGTTCAGGTTCATGATGGTTTCCCAGAGCCGCTCCTCGGAATCCAGCACCGAGGCCATTGCAGGACTGGCGCCGGCGTTGTTGACCAGGATGTCGATACGCCCGAAGCGCTGCATTACCGCATCAGTAACCTTTTTAATGTCTTCCATTTTGCCCAGGTGGCCTGAAATCGCGACCGCTTGGCCTCCGAACGCCTGGATCTCTTTGACCGTTTCGTTCAGATCGTCGATCTTGCGGCTGGTGACTGCCACTTTGGCGCCGGCTTTGGCAAACCCCTGGGCAATGGCCTTGCCGATGCCGCGGCTGCCGCCGGTCACCAATGCCACTTTATCTTCCAACGAAAACCTGGACATGTCGAACATAGCAATACTCCTAACGCGTCTGGTGAGTTGCCTGACCTGAAGAGGTCCACCCCTACTCAACTCACAAAATAGTTTACCGCATTTTTAAAAATCTGAACACCGGGTGTGATATCGGAGGGCCGGTCAGCCTGACCGCGCCTGACTTTTTCTTTCAGGCGGGTCCACTCCGGATGGTTTGTCCAATGGTTATAAGCTTCCGGATGGGGCATCAGGCCGAACACCCGCCCGGTGGGATCACAAATCCCGGCAATATCATCGATGGATCCGTTGGGATTGTGTGGAAAAACCCCCTGGGCCGGTCGGCCGTCGGCCGTGGCATAGCGCAGAACAATTTGCCCGCTGGCAGCCAGTTGTTGGTGTAAATCGGGCGTGGCAAAGAATTTACCTTCGCCGTGGCGCACCGGCAGTTCGAACGACTGCATGCCCTGGGTGAAAACACAAGCCGATGCCGGGTCGGTTGCCAGATGGACCCAATCATCGCGGAAATTGCCGCAGTCATTGTGCGTCAAGGCTACGGACCGGCGGGTGTAATCGTTGTCGATCGCCGGCAGCAGCCCCAGGTTGACCAGACATTGAAAACCATTGCAAATGCCGATCACCAACTTGCCCTGGCCGATAAAATCCAGCAGCTTGTCACCGATGGTGGTACGCAGGCGCACAGCCTGCACCACGCCGGCGCCGTGATCATCGCCCCAGCTGAAGCCGCCGATAAAAGCCATGATCTGAAAGGCATCGAGTGCAACCGATCCGTCAATAAGGGCGTTGATATGCACACGTTGGGCTTGCGCGCCAGCCTGTTCCAAGGCGTAGGCGGTCTCCCGATCGCAGTTCAGACCGTAGCCTGTTAATACAATAGCGTTGATTGGACTCATATGAGATCACCAAAAGGTTGTTTCCAGGCGCTTTTCAGCGCCGGCACGGAAATATCGATAATCGTGCTGCCGTTCAGTCCGCGGACCTGCAGGCGGTCATCGGCACTCACGCGACCGATACAGGCGCACGGCATCCCCTCAAAAAGCGTCTCGAAAGAAGCACGCAAGTTGGGGTCGACCGTGACGATGAAACGGCCGGCCGACTCGGAATATAGCAGCACATCGTTGCGCCGGGCATCGTCATGGTCGGATGACGGGACAGCGGAAAGATCCACCTCCAGTCCCACCTGACCTGCCATGGCGGTCATGGCCAAGTGAACGCCCAGACCACCCCGGTAAATGCCGTGGGCTGAAGCCACCATATCCTGGCCAATGGCACCGGCCAGAGCCCGATAGCATTGCATGAAGGCTTCGGCCTGCACCTCGGGCACGCGACAGCCCACGTAGCCGAGCATTTCATAGTACTCCGAGGCACCCATCTCGTTGCGGGTGGTTCCAATCACATAGACCAGATCGCCGGCCATCTTGGGATCTAACGTGACACAGCGCGCAATATCGTCGATGACGCTGGTCGCGGAAAACTGCAGGCTTTCCAAAGCCGATACTTTGTGAGTCTCCCCATAGCGCCCCGGCAGACGGCCGTCCACGTACATGCTGTCCTTGCCGGAGAGCAAGGGGATCCCGTAGGCCAGGCACAGGTCGCGCAAAGCCCGGCAGGAACGCACCAGTTGGGCGGCCTTGAAGCGGCCGTCGGGGTTAGTGATCGGATCATACTGAATGGTGGGCCAGCAGAAATTATCGACGCCGCCCAAGTGATCGGGATCGCCGCCCACTGCGATCAGCCGGCGCACTGCCTCGTCGATGGTGCAGGTGGTCATGTGGTAGGCGTCGATTTTCGAGTAAAACGGCAGCAAGGCCTGGGCAAAAGCCAATCCCCGTTGAGAGGTCAGAACCGGGCGCAAAACAGCCGCATCGCTGTTCACATCGCGCTGTGCACCGACCAGGGGCTTGATGACGCTGGTGCCTTGGACCTCGTGGTCGTACTGCCGCGTGATCCATTCCTTGGCGCAGATATTGGGCCGGGCGAGCATATCGCGCAGCACGGAGGTGTGGTCGCCCGGCTCACGCAACACCGGCTCAAACAGACCACGCGCCTCAGGCGTGCGCCATTCTGCTTCGAACTGCCACTGCGGGAAACCGGCCTGCAACAGATCCAGATCCACATAAGCGCAGGTTTTGCCATCATAGGTGATATGCAGCTTGCCCGTGTCGGTATAGCGGCCAATGACAGTGCTTTCAACGGCGTGGCGGGCGGACAGCTCGAAAAAACGCCGTTCGTTTTCAGGCGCGATGGCCACCGTCATACGCTCCTGGGATTCGGAAACCCAGATCTCCCATTGATCCAGACCGGCATATTTGAGGGGTACCTTTTCCAACTGGACCTCGCAGCCATTGGAATAAAGCGCCGTTTCACCGACCGAACTGGACAGGCCACCGCCGCCATTATCGGTGATAAAACGAATCAATCCCTCGTCGCGCGCTTCAAGAAGAAAATCATGCATTTTCTTTTGCGTGTAGGGGTCGCCAATCTGCACGTGTCCGGCGGGCGTGTGTTCGGAAAAGGTCTCCGAGGAGGCGGTTACGCCGTGAATGCCGTCTTTGCCGACGCGCCCTCCGCACATGATCACCAGATCGCCGGGCAAAATCGTTTTCTGTTCGGCGGGTTGGCCGAGGATTGTGGCCGGCATGATCCCCAGGGCGGTTACGAAGACCAAGCATTTACCCATGTAGCCTTGGTCGAAAAGCACTTGGCCGAACGGTGTGGGGATACCGCTTTTGTTGCCGCCGTCGCGCACCCCTTCGATGACGCCATCCAGGAGCCGTCGCGGGTGCAGATGCGGTTTCAGATCACCGGCATAATCGCGCGGTCCCACGCAAAAACCGTAGCTGCCCATGATCAGGCAAGAGCCCAATCCAGTGCCCATTGGATCGCGATAAACACCCACAATGCCGGTAATTGCGCCGCCGTAAGCCTCCATGTTTGAGGGCGAGTTGTGTGTCTCACCGGTGATCGCGTAGAAATGATCTTCGTCGAAACGGCCCAGGCCGGCGTTGTCCCAGAGTACCGATACCACCCAGGGTTTTTGCTTCTGCAGAACAAGCGTCGGCTCCTGGATGCATTTTTTGAAAAGGCTGCTGATTGTTTCGGACTCGCCGGTCGCCAGATCCAGGTAGTGGAACAAGCCGCGAAAGGTATTGTGATTGCAGTGATCACTGCGGGCCTGCGAGATATACTCCAACTCCAGGTCAGTGGGATCGGAAAGCCCGACCCGCGCACGTTCGGCCTGCACGCGCGGGTCCAGAAAGTACGCGCGGATCACAGGTATGTCATTGGGGTTGAGGGCCAGATTGCGTTCATCGCTCAGACGTTGCAGCGTGTCATCACTGTCGATGGAAAGCATGCTCACCGTCGGCACGTGATCCAGGCGCACCTTGGGAACGACGATCCCTACCCCCTCGGCCGGGTTCCAACTGGCGGCACTGAAGATTTTCCACTGCTGGATGATGTCGTTGGCCAGCAATTGGGAGGCGATGCGGCGGACCTCGTCTTCGCTCAGGCTGCCTTTTATGCAGTAGCGCTTGGACGTATAGACCGCCTCATCCGGCCCAAGCCGGACTCCAAGCAGATCTTCCATGGCTTCGACGGCCGTTGCGCCGGGATTGTCACGCACCCCGGGCCGAAAACCTACCCAGATGATCCAGTCGGCGTCGACCGGCAGAGGATCCATCGAAGAGATCTGGGTGACCGGGTTGGTAAATATTTCGGTTCGAACTCTGCGGAGTTGGTCGGCCGTCAGTGCCGCATCGATGGTCACAATATAGACCGAGCGCACACTGTCGGTCTGAATGCCAAAGTATTCGCGCGCCTTGCGGCGCAGGCTTTCCCCTTCGGCGTCCAGAATGTCCGGTTTCAGAGTTATTTCAATTCGACTCGCCATAATATGTCCACTCACTGACTGCTATGAGAATTAACGAAACCATGTGATGCTAATATCATTGTAAAAAACAAAAATCATTAACAAAATCAGTAAAAAAACACCAACTTGCTGGGCGGTTTCGCGCGCACGCACGCTCAGCGGTTTGCGCATAACCGCTTCGATGGCAAAAAACAAAAGATGGCCGCCGTCCAACACGGGGATAGGAACAAGATTGATCACGGCAAGGTTGACACTGATGATGGCAATGAAAAAGAGCAGCGCCACAACCCCTTCCTGGGCCTGTTGATTAGCCAGCAAGGCAATGCGAATCGGCCCGCCGATGGCTTCGGCAGGAACCTTGCGCTCGGCCAGCTTGACAAAAAAGCGGCCTGTCTCCTTCACCACCACCCAGGTCTGATCCAGTCCACGCGCCACAGCGCCGCCAATCCCGATATCGACCGTCATACGATCTTCTTCCAGGATCGGGTCGGGGGGCATGATGCCAATGCGGTAGGCTGTTTTCCGGACGCCCATGGCATCGGTTTCTTTCACTTCGGCCGGCGTGATCTCGACATCGAATTGATTTTGCCCCCGCTGGATCGTGACATTGAGCGTCGCGCCATCAGAGGAAGAGATGGCTGCGTGCATCTCCGCCCAGTTTTCGACAGGCTTCCCGTTGATGGCCGTGATGCGATCCCCTTTCTCCAAACCGGCTTTATGGGCCGGCATGTCCGGATCGGTTCTGCCAACCACCGCTTTGAGTTCGGCATAGCCTTGCATCCCCAGATCGTAATAACTGGTGTTGTCGCCGTAGAGATCCTTGGTGCCGACTTTTTTGGGTTTAACGGTAAAGGTGAGCGGTTCGCCCTGGCGCACCACCTTCACCGTCAACGCTTCGCCGGCGCTGTCCGCCACAGCCTTATCGATATCGCGCCACGAAGTAACCGGTTGTCCATCGATCGTTTCGATCCAGTCTCCTGCCCGAATACCAGCCTGCTGGGCCGGGCCGTTGTTGTCCAGTCCGCGTGCGACCGGACGAATGCTTGGCAATCCGGAAAAGTAGAAGACGCCGATGAAGATCAGCACTGCAAGCAGCACATTGAACAGCGGTCCGGCAGCCACGATCAGGCTGCGTTTGGCCACGTGCTTGTGGGTAAACGAATACGGCAGGTCCTTTTCATCCAAGGGGGCATCGGGCTCGTCGCCCACCATTTTGACAAATCCGCCGAGCGGCACGAGCGACAGACGATAGTCCGTGCGCCCGATGGTTTTGCCGAAGATGCGCGGCCCGAACCCCAGGGAGAATTTTTCCACGCCGACCCCGAATAGCCGTGCTACCAGAAAGTGGCCCAGTTCGTGGAAAAAAATCAGGATTCCCAATACGACAATAAAAAGAAAGACACTGTTCATAATTCTCTTTTCAGTATTCTGTATGTTTATTTTGATGCAATACAAATAGCATTTTCGAACATAGTGGTCATGCACGGTCAAGCAAGCGGGTTATTCCGCTTTTCGACTTGCGATCATGTCCGTCGCGGTTTGGCGCGCCCAGGCATCCGCCGCCAGAATAACGTCCAGATCGGGTGCGGCATTTGAGTGATGAGCGGCCATGGTGCCCTGAACCACCTCTGCGATGCCCAAAAAAGTCAATTGCCGCGACAGAAAAGCCTCTACGGCCACTTCGTTGGCCGCATTGAGCACTGCGGGCATTGAGCCGCCCTCGCGACATGCCTGGAAAGCCAGTGTCAAACAATGAAAGCGCTGTACGTCGGGATGCGCGAAAGTCAGGGCGCCCAATCCGGCCAGATCAGGCAACGGTTGCTGCAGCGGCAAACGCTGCGGGTACGACAGGGCATAGGCGATCGCGCCCTGCATATCGGGAATACCCAATTGGGCGATGATCGATCCGTCGCAGAAAGCCACCATTGAATGCACGATGCTTTGCGGGTGCACCACGATGTCGATCTGGTCCGGTGTCAAATCGAACAGCCATTTGGCCTCGATCACTTCCAGGCCCTTGTTCATGAGTGTGGCAGAATCGATGGATATTTTGGCGCCCATCTGCCAATTGGGATGACGCAGGGCCTGATCGGGCCCCAAAGCCGCGAACTGCTCGGCCGGTGTGTTCAAAAATGGGCCGCCTGAAGCGGTCAGCAAAATACGATCGAGTTCCTGGACCTGCTGCCCCTGTAAGCATTGAAAGATGGCGCTGTGCTCACTGTCCACCGGCAGCAGGCGCACCCCTTTTCTGGCGACGGCCGCCATGACGATAGCCCCAGCCATCACCAGGGTCTCTTTGTTGGCCAGAGCGATGTCCTTACCGGCTTCGATCGCCGCCAGTGTGGGGGCCAGTCCGGACGCGCCCACCATCGCGCCAACCACCATGTCGACCCCCTCTTGCACCGCGGCGGCACGATACCCATCAGGCCCGTGCAAAATTTCAATTTTCGTGCGCGGTGCCAAAAGGGTTTTTAACCGGCGAGCGGCGTTTTCGTCATAAACCACGGCAACGCGGGGAGCAAAGGTTTCGATTTGCTCGGCCAATCGTTCAACATTATTTTTGGCGGTCAAAGCGATGATTTTGAAGCGATCCGGAAACCTGGCTGCGATTCTGAGGGTGTTCCGCCCGATCGAACCGGTTGCGCCCAGTACGGAAAGTGATTTCATGACAGCAGATATTCCTTGAGCAAATAGGCCGTGGGAATTGCAAACAGCAGCGCATCGATACGATCCAGGAACCCTCCGTGGCCGGGGAGCAGTCTTCCCGAGTCTTTGACCCCGGCCGCACGTTTGAACTCCGATTCAAAGAGGTCGCCGACCTGCCCTACGGCGCCCACTATCGCCGCAAAGAGCAGCACAGCCGGCACCGACAGCACGGGGATAAACAGAAGTTTATAGAAGAATGCAATCAGCAGACTGGCTGTCAATCCTCCGACTGCCCCTTCAATGGTCTTTTTGGGACTCACCGCGGGACATAATTTATGGCGCCCCAGGTAACTACCGGCATAATAGGCACCGGTATCTCCCATGACAATGATCAGAAACAGTAAAAACACCCAATGGATGCCTTGGCCATCATTATACAGCGGCACCAGGCAGGACAGAAAAAGGGGGATATAGAAGAGTCCGAAGACCTGTTTGAGCACCACCACGGGTGCATCCTGCGTGAGTTTGAAGCGGAAGATGGACATCACAGCCGCGCCGATGAAATGCGCCGTCAGAAAGGCCATCATAACTCCGAAGCCATACGCGTGGACGCCCAACACCAACCCTGCCCCGAAAGCATAGGTCCACCACGCGTAGAACCAGTGGACCGTGGGCTCATGATTGCTGAAGACGATACGGAAGTACTCCCACAATGTAACGACCGCCACGGCAGAGACAAACAGCGTGAACAGCAATGCGCCGCCTTTGAGAATCAAAAGGAAAAGCAGCGGGAGTGCAACAATAGCCGTTAACCAACGTTTCCAATGCATGCACACGAAATAGCATACAGCGGCTTGCGGGGAAAGAAAAAAGGAAGGCATCGGCCATAGTCAGACCATGCAACCGCCGGCAATCGGGACTTGGCCACGATACCATACTGTGTCCGTGGGCGAAACCGGCTTAAGATGGGCCGACTTTTCCGAATCGGCGGTCGCGTGTCTGATATTGCTTGAGAATTTCGATGAACTCTTCGCGGGAAAAATCGGGCCAGAGGGTTTCGGTGATATAGATTTCACTGTATGCCAGTTGCCATAACAGAAAATTGCTGATGCGCATTTCTCCACTGGTCCGAATCATGAGGTCAGGGTCCGGAACCCCGCGCGTGTACAGATGGTCAGCGACGACCGCTTCATCGATGCCTTGCAGCGGCAAGCTACCGTCGGCCACTTTGGATGCAATAGCCCGCACCATTTCGGTGATCTCGGTGCGACCGCCGTAGCTCAGGGCCAGATTGAGCAGCATACCGTCATTGCCGGCCGTAACCGTCTGAACATGTTCGATCGTTTCTCGTACTGCTGCGGGCAGACGCTGTGGCTGCCCGATGACACCAAGGCGGATGTTGTTTTCCTGGAGTTCCGGCGCCTCATTGTCCAGAAAACGTTTCAGCATAGACATCAGCGCATTGATCTCACCGATGGGTCTTTGCCAGTTTTCGGTGGAAAAGGCATACAGCGTCAGGACCTCGATTCTGAGTTCGCGGCAGGTCCGCACAATCGTACGGACCGCATCAACCCCTTTTTCATGCCCCTTGACGCGGTTGAGCAGGCGTTTTTTAGCCCAACGGCCATTGCCATCCATAATGATGGCCACATGACGCGGCAGGCCGGCGCCTGTTTCAGGTAAAAGGGCTTTAGAACTCAAGGATCTCTTTCTCTTTGGCTTTATAGATCTCGTCTACGCGCTGAATATGCTCATCGGTGATCTTCTGGATCTGATCCTGGGATTTGAAGGCGTCATCTTCGGAAATATCGCCTTCTTTTTTGAAGCCTTTGATCAGTTCGTTGGCATCGCGACGAATATTGCGCAAGGCGACCTTGTACTCCTCACACGCTTTATGAACTTGCTTGACCAATTCCTTACGCCGCTGTTCGGAAAGCGGCGGGATGCCGATGCGAATCATTTTGCCGTCATTGGAAGGGGTCAGCCCAAGATCCGATTTGAGAATGGCCTTCTCAATATCCTTGATCATCGATGCATCCCAGGGCTGAATGGTGATCAGACGACTTTCGGGCACTGAAATGGTCGCCATTTGACTCAAAGGCGTTACTGTGCCGTAGTAGTCGATCCGGATGCCATCCAGAAGCGAGGTTGAAGCCCGCCCGGTGCGTACACGTTGGAGTTCCGTCTTCAGCGCGACGATGGACTTGGCCATCCGATCACGGGTTTCTTGATAGGTTTCTTCAATCATGCGCATTCACCTCGTTGACTGTCCTTGGTTGCCGACGGCGCCGGAGCTAGCGAGGGCGAATCAGCACCGGTCAAAGCCGAGCGGCGAATTCCCGCCCTCGTTGCTGATCAGCGTTCCGATGCGTTCGCCCTTAGCCACGCGGATGATGTTGCCAGGAGTCTTCAGATTAAAAACGACCAAGGGCAGAGCATTGTCCATGGCCAGTGAAATGGCAGTCATATCCATCACCTTGAGCTGTCTTTCCAGCACCCTCATGTAGGAAATGCTCTCAATGAATTTCGCTTCCGGGTGAATCACCGGGTCGGCGTCGTACAGGCCGTCTACTTTGGTGGCCTTGAGCAGCACCTGGGCATGGATTTCCTGGGCGCGCAGCACGGCGGCGGTGTCCGTGGTAAAGTAAGGATTCCCCGTTCCGGCCGCGAAAATCACGACACGCCCTTTTTCCAAGTGGCGCAAGGCGCGCCGCAGAATATAGGGTTCGGCCACCTCGTGCATGGAGATGGCCGTTTGCACACGTGTCTGAATGCCGGTTTTTTCCAGTGCATCCTGCAGGGCCAGACTGTTGATGACCGTGGCCAACATGCCCATGTGATCGGCGGAGGTGCGTTCCATGCCGAATGAACTGGCCTTGACGCCGCGGAAGATGTTCCCTCCGCCTACCACAACGGCAATCTCGGTTTGGGTCGCATGTGTCTGCTTGATCTCTTCGGCCACATACGAAAGCATGTCCGAATCGATACCGAAGCTCTGATTGCCCATCAGCGCTTCACCACTTAATTTCAGCAGAATGCGTTTATATCGGGGTTGATTCAACTATTCGGCTCCTAGCTGAAAACGGGCAAACCGTTTGATCGTGACTTTCTCACCGGTTTGCGCGACCACTTCGTTCAGGTAGTCGCTAATGGACTTGTTGGGATCGCGAACATAAGCCTGGCTCATCAAGCAGCTTTCCTTGAAAAACTTGTTGACCTTGCCATCCACGATCTTGTCGATCATTTTTTCAGGCTTGCCGGTCTCCAATGCCTGAGCACGGTAAATGTCCTTTTCGCGCGCCAGAACCGTCTCAGGCACATCTTCGGGATTGATGCCGACCGGACTGGTAGCGGCAATGTGCATGGCGACATTTTTGGCGAATTCGATGAAGGCGTCGGTTTTGGCCACGAAGTCAGTCTCGCAGTTGACCTCTACCATGACGCCGATTTTACCACCCATATGAATATAGGATTGAATGGTCCCCTCACTGGTGGCGCGTCCGGCGCGTTTGGCGGCGGTTGCCAGCCCTTTTTTCCGCAGGAAATCCACCGCCTTTTCCATGTCGCCGTCACATTCAGCCAGGGCTTCCTTGCAGTCCATGATTCCGGCTCCGGATTTCTCCCGGAGCGCCTTGACCATTGTTGCACTGATCTCTGCCATTCTCTCTAATTCTCCTATGTCTTATTCGGCATCCGCCGAAACTTTGTCATCGCCTGTCTCTTCGCCCTTGCGGATAATTTCGACAATCGGTCCCTGTGTGCCATCCGAGATTACTTTACGCTCGCCCGGCTTCAAATGCGCGGCTGGCACTTCGGCTTCGCCGGTATCTTCGTCGGATTTGTCGGTTTGTGCCTGACGTTTTTCGGCCTGGCGTTTCTGGCCCTCAGCACACGCATCCGCCATGCGGGAGGCAATCAGCCGGATCGACCGAATGGCATCGTCATTGCCGGGAATCACGTAATCCACATCATCCGGATCGCAGTTGGTATCGACAATGGCTACGATGGGGATCCCCAGACGACGCCCCTCGCGCACCGCGATCGTTTCGTTTTTGGGATCGACGATGAACATGGCGCCGGGCAGCCGGCCCATATTACGGATGCCACCCAGAGTGCTGTCCAGCTTTTCACGCTCTTTGCCAAGTTTGAGGCGTTCTTTTTTTGGGAATAGATTGATGGAACCGTCATTCTCGATGGTATTGAGATAATTCAGACGGTCGATGCTCTTTTTGATGGTCTGGAAATTGGTCATCATACCGCCGAGCCATCGGTTGTGCACATAGAACATTTCACAGCGGTTGGCTTCTTCATAGATTGATTCACGGGCCTGCTTTTTGGTCCCCACGAACAAAACCGATTTACCGGACGTCACCGTATCCACAATAAAATCGTACGCGGTTTTGAACATGCGGACGGTCTTTTGAAGATCGACGATATAGATGCCATTGCGTGCCCCGAAGATATAAGGTTTCATCTTGGGATTCCAGCGTTTGGTCTGATGTCCGAAATGAACACCGGCTTCCAGCAACTCTTTCATTGTAACATACGCCATTGTCTGCTCCTTGGACTTTGGTTAGGCCTGCGCCCATTTCATCCCCGGTTCCGACTTTCAACGAAAGCACCAGGAGCCGGGTCCATGGACGTGCGGGGTTAATTGGTTTGGTTAAATCGAGAATCCTTAGCAAATCTTACGCTTATGCGCAATACCTATTTATACCTCTTTATACCTCGACACCTCATGATGGGATCATTGTTGAACCCGAAGGATGTCTGAGGAAAGTTTTGCAAAACGCAGCCGCGTTCAAGGCCGCTGTTTTTTCTGCAGACGAGCGACCCGGTCATGGCCACTGTAATCTTTAAAAAATTGGACATCCGCATACGCTTGGCAAGTGCGCGCCAGCGCCTCCACGGCACGGCGCTGGTCGAAACCGATTTCCATGAGCAGCTCTCCGCCGGGTTTGAGGCACCGATAGGCTTGGACCATGATCGTTCGGATGTCGCGCAATCCGTCCGGACCACCATCCAACGCACCGACCGGCTCGAACAAACGGATGTCATCGGGCAGATGATCAATTGCATCATGCCGGATATAGGGCGGATTGGACAACACCATATCGAAAAAGGCCGCCGGAGAGACCACCGCGTCCAGCCAGTGACTGACAAAAAAACGTATCCGGTCATCCAAATCATGCCAGCGGGCGTTGCGTCGCGCCAGCGAAATGGCCGGCCAGGACCGATCCGACGCCCAGCAATGACAATCCGGTCGCTCGTGGGCCAATGCGATGACCACTGCTCCGGAGCCCACACCCAACTCGAGCACCTTGCATGGATCATCCCCAGCGGCTCTGGGCAAGAGCTTTAAAGCGTTTTCCACCAAACATTCGGTATCGGGTCTGGGAATGAGTACCGCGGGATTTACTTCAACGCGCAAGGACCAAAACTCTTTGGCTCCGACCAGGTACGCCACTGGTTCGCGCCGAATGCGCCGCTTGATCAAATGTTTGAAACGGGTCAGCTCGTCTTCGTTCAAGGGCTGATCATAGCGCAGGTAAAGGTCGATGCGTTGGCAGTTCAGGACGTGCGACAACAGTGTTTCCGCATCGATCCGGGGAGTGTCAAGCCCATTGCTTTTGAAATAATCGACGGTCCACTGCAGCGTTTTCAAAACGGTCCAGGGCGCTTCGGCGGCAGGTCCTTCAGTGGGCATGCTGCAATGCCTGGGTTTGATAATGGGTTGTCAGGGCCGTAATGATCTCATCGATCTGGCCTTGCAAAATCGACTCCAGCTTATAAAGCGTCAGGCCGATCCGATGATCGGTCACACGCCCTTGAGGAAAATTATAGGTGCGGATACGCTCGCTACGGTCACCGCTGCCCACCTGGCTTTTGCGCTCCTGCGACAGTTTGGCATCCTGTTCCTGAGTCATTTTGTCCAGCAAGCGCGCGCGCAGCACCTTCATGCCTTTGGCTTTGTTCTTGTGCTGTGATTTTTCATCCTGACAACTGACAACCAGGCCGGTGGGCAGGTGCGTAATCCGCACGGCAGAATCGGTGGTATTGACGGACTGGCCGCCCGGCCCCGACGACCGAAATACATCGATGCGCAACTCGCTGGGATCAATCTCCAGCTCTACTTCTTCGGCTTCGGGCAAAACCGCCACCGTCACGGCCGAGGTATGAATACGCCCCTGGGTTTCTGTCGTCGGCACGCGCTGAACGCGATGGGTCCCGCTTTCATATTTGAGACGGCTGTAAACGCGTTCGCCCTTGACGAGGATAATGATTTCCTTCAGGCCACCCACGCCGGAGGCATGCACCTCCATGACTTCGGTTTTCCAACCCTGGGATTCAGCATACCGACTGTACATTTTATAAAGATCGCCGGCAAAGAGCCCTGCCTCATCCCCGCCCGTGCCGGCCCGAATTTCGAGCAGGACGTTTTTGTCATCTAGCGGGTCTTTGGGAATCAGAAGCTGTTTGAGCGCCAGTTCAAGCTGCTCTTTGCGGTCGCTCAAGCGATCGATTTCCTCTTTGGCCATGCCCTTGATTTCAGGGTCACTGTCTTTGAGCAGTTCCAAGCTGTCATCCAGTTCCCGGTCGACCTGCTGGTATGCCCGATAGGCATTGATTATCTCGGCGATATCAGCATGCTCGCGCGCATATTTCTGATAGGCGGCGCGATCCTGCACAACTTTGGGATCGCTCAGAAGTGCTTCGAGTTGACTGAAACGGTCATCCACATTTTTGAGTTTGTCGAACATGGCTTATCAGCTTATCACTTATCAGCTATCAATTAGGTGGCAAATAGGTGGCAAATAGGTGGCAAAACGGCGTCAAGAGCGACCGGAAAGCCACTTTCGGAGTCGGTCGGAATCACATCTGCCCCAGAATGCTTCAAGCTGTCACCTGAACGGTTGACAGCTTGAAAACGTGCCTCCGGTCCATGCCGGAGGAAACAGCTACTTTTCCTGATTGAATTTTGCGTATTTTTTGCGGAAACGTTCGATGCGGCCGGCGGTATCCACCAATTTCTGTTTGCCGGTAAAGAAAGGATGGCAATTAGAACAGATTTCAACGGAAATATCTTGCTTGGTGGAACCTACTTCAATGGTGTTCCCGCATGCACACTTGATGGCTGCTTTCGCATATTGCGGATGGATATCGGTTTTCATCGTTACAACCCCCTGATAAATTAAACTTTTTTAACACCTGGACATCACCGGACAAAGGCGTTTCAGGCGTTCATGGAATCCAAAAACTCTTTATTATCTCTGGTTCCTTGCATTTTATCAAGCATAAACTCAAGGGCATCGGCCGGATTGAGAGACGCCAGGAGTTTACGTATAATCCAAACGCGATTGAGGGTTGCTTCGTCGAGCAGCAATTCCTCCTTACGCGTACCGGACTTCTTGATGTCGATAGCCGGAAAAATGCGTTTGTCGGCCAGACGGCGATCCAGTTGAATTTCCATGTTGCCCGTGCCTTTGAATTCTTCAAAAATGACTTCATCCATGCGGCTGCCGGTATCGACAAGCGCCGTGGCAATGATGGTCAAGCTGCCGCCATCTTCGATATTGCGAGCGGCGCCGAAAAAGCGCTTGGGCCGCTGAAGTGCATTGGAGTCCACGCCGCCTGAAAGGATCTTTCCGGAGGGCGGCATCACCGAGTTATAAGCACGCGCCAAACGAGTGATACTATCCAGCAGAATGACGACGTTCTTTTTGTGTTCGACCAATCGCTTGGCTTTCTCAATCACCATTTCGGCCACCTGAACGTGCCGTTCGGCCGGTTCGTCGAAGGTAGAGCTGATCACCTCACCTTTGACCGACCGCTGCATGTCCGTGACCTCCTCCGGCCGTTCGTCGATCAGCAGCACGAAAAGGATAATGTCCTTGTGATTTTTTGCAATACTGTTGGCGATAGATTGCAGCAGCATGGTTTTACCGGACCGGGGCGGAGACACGATCAATCCTCTCTGACCGAAACCGATCGGCGTTAACAGATCCATGATGCGCGCGGAATAGTTCTCGGGATCGGTTTCAAGATTGATTTTCAGGTCCGGATACAGCGGGGTCAGGTTGTCGAATAAAATTTTCTCGCGGGCGACTTCCGGGTCTTCATAGTTGATGGCTTCGACCTTCAGGAGAGCGAAATAACGTTCAGACTCTTTCGGCTGGCGAATCTGACCCGAAACGGTATCGCCGGTGCGGATGTTGAACCGTCTGATCTGGGAGGGAGATACGTATATATCGTCCGGTCCGGGCAAATAGTTGTAGCTTGGCGCGCGCAGAAAACCAAAGCCGTCCGGCAAGATTTCAAGAGTCCCTTCTCCATAAATCAAACCGTTTTTCTCAATTTGGGTCTGAAGCAGGGAAAAGATCAGCTCTTGCTTGCGCATGCCGGCATAACCTTCGATCTTCAGCTTTTTGGCCATTGAGGTCAATTCATTGATTTTCATGCTTTTTAGTTCGGAAACATTCATTGAACGCTCTCCATTGCAAAGTCTTTTTCGTACGGGCGCGCCACGCAGGCCCACTTATATAATTGTTCCATGCCGCTGTATGGAATCATCCGCTTTTTAACCGAGGCTGAACGATCGAAACCCGTCTATCCGCTCAAATGAACCAACTTTTCCGTCGTAATGGGTTTTACGCCCTTCGATGATGGTAGAACAGTTGATAGCTATGGAGGAATATGAAGTTACTTGTTTAGGGAGAAAATTGCTTCCAAATTCTCTCCAACAGGGCGGGCTCCAACATTATGATTATCATCCCTATATCAAGGCATTTTGGCTGTCAAGCATTTTTGAAAGAGGGATGGAAAGTAGTCTAAAAATAAAAAACGCCCAATAATCAATGAACATTATCGGGCGCTTGGTCATGTTTTCATCGCACACTCTATTTTAACTTATCCAGGGCGGCAAAGATCTGGTCGCGAATCTGCTCAACCTTGCCCACACCTTCGACACGAATGTGCTTGGGAGCGCCCGGCTGACCGGACTGTGCCCATTTTTTATAGTAATCCACCAACGGCTCGGTCTGGGCATGATAGACGTCCAGCCGTTTTTTGACGGTTTCTTCCTTGTCGTCGTCTCGCTGGATCAATGGTTCACCCGTTACATCGTCCTTGCCTTCAACTTTGGGCGGGTTGAAAATCACATGGTAGGTCCGGCCGCTGGCCAAATGGGCCCGACGCCCGCTCATGCGTTTGACGATTTCCGCATCCGGCACATCGATCTCAACCACCGCATCAATGGGAACACCCTCCGCCTTCATGGCATCGGCCTGGGGAATGGTGCGCGGAAAACCATCGAACAAGAACCCATTTGCACAATCGGGATCCTTGATGCGCTCTTTTACCAGGCCGATGATAATATCATCGGAAACCAGGCCGCCTGTATCCATGATCGCTTTGGCCTTTTTGCCCAACTCGGTGCCGGCCTTGACGGCCGCCCGCAACATATCGCCTGTGGAGATCTGCGGAATCTGGTATCTTTCTTTAATGTAAGTGGCTTGGGTTCCCTTGCCGGCTCCGGGGCCGCCTAACAGAATTAAACGCATATACCCTCCTTTGATTTGTCCTCGTTAACAATGATAAGTAGCAACGTACTCGAACCGGTCTTCGGTTTTTGGCTTAGGTGCAGTCCTCATTCTGATTTATCGGGGATATGCCGCATGACTTTGCATGCCCGAGGCATGCCAGCGACGCGGGAATAGTCATTCGGGATACGCACATACAACGGCCCGCTTTCAATTGATCGACACATATATCAGGTATAAGGGAACGAATATTACCGAAAGCGACTGTGGTGTCAACCCCATTATTGGAATGCGGTCCGATCACGATGCCCCCAGTGCGCTGGGATGTCCTCGGGCCGCATCATCAGTAAATATCGGCTTCCGCATTGAGAAATGAGTTGCAATGGCCAAAAAGAGTGTGTATAGAGCAGTTTTTATCAAGCTGAGATCATTAATTAACCATTTCTGCATACCCTTTAGAAATGCAGGTGGGACGAAAGGGGCGATATTCGTTGAAGGAGATTACGGTCAGAGTTCAAGATAACGATCTTGAAAAAGCCATGCGCATTTTGAAGAAAAAGATCCAGAACGACGGTCTTTTCAAACGTTTGAAATTGAAAAAAAGTTATGAAAAACCGAGTGAGTACCGACGCCGCAAACAACGCGAAGCACTCCGACGGCAGCGCATTGCTGCAGCGCGCCGTAAACGCTACAATTAGTTTTCTCTTTTGCATACAGTTTAAAAACCCGGCCCCATCCACGTTGATGATGCCGGGTTTTTTATTACGAAACGCTGCGGTCGTGCGCGCCGCCGATGCGACAAGGACGGCCAAAGCGGAAAAAGCGGGAGACCCCTTTGGAAGAAATGGAATATAAAGAATGTCTCGACGCCATGTTCCGCCTGCATCGGTTCGGGATCAAGCTAGGGCTTGACACGATCGGCGCCATGCTCGCTGCTTTGAACGATCCCCAACAACGCTATCGCTGCATCCACATCGCGGGGACCAATGGCAAAGGGTCCGTGGCAGCGATGTTGTCTGAGATTCTGCGCACCGCCGGCTACAAAGTGGGACGCTACACCTCGCCCCACCTGGAGCGCTTCAACGAAAGAATCTGCATCGACAACGAACCCATCAGCGACGCCGAAGTGGTTCGGTCCTGCCAGAGGGTAACGGGTATACGGGACCTGCCGCGCCAGCCGACCTTTTTCGAATTTACAACCGCCATGGCTCTGGATGTGTTTGCCGAGCACCAGGTTCAATGGGCCGTCATTGAAACCGGCATGGGGGGACGGTTGGATGCCACCAATGTCATCCAACCGGTACTGACCCTTATCACCAACATTTCCCTGGAACATAAAACCTACCTGGGCAACACGCTGTCTGTCATCGCAGGCGAAAAGGCCGGTATCATTAAACCAGGCGTACCGGTCATCAGCGGCGTTTACCAGAAAAGTGCGCGCGATGTTGTCGAACGCCAGGCCGCCGGGCATCAAGCCCCTTTGTATCGCCACGGTCGGGAGTTTCGAACCCGACGCCAGGGAACCGCTTTCGCCTATTACGGCTTGGACCACACCTGGACGCACTTGAACCTCGCGCTGCTGGGCGACCACCAGGTGGACAATGCGGCGCTGGTGCTGGCTGCGTGCGAAATTCTGATGCGCAGCCGGATCGCCATCGATGCCTCCTGCGTGCGCGAAGGACTTCAGAACACGCGCTGGCCGGGGCGTTTGGAGATGATCGATACCCGTCCCCGTTTGCTGTTGGATGGCGCCCACAACCTGATGTCGGCACGTCTGCTGGGCCGTCATCTCACCCAGAATTTTAAAGATCGCGACATCACCCTGGTGGTGGGCATCCTGGGCGACAAGCCCTATCGCGAGATCCTCAAGGATCTCACGGCCCCCTGCAATCGCGTGATCGCCACCCAACCCAAGATCGACCGCGCGATTCCGGTACTTCAGCTTGAATCCGCGGTACGCGAATTCGCATCCAATGTGGAGGTCAGGGAAGATGTGGGCGAGGCTGTGCGCCACGCCTTGGCCATCACCCCCAAGGAAGGCCTCATTTGCGTAGCAGGCTCTCTCTACGTGGTCGGTGAAGCAAAAACAGCCATAAAGGATTTGAATCGCTTGACTTAAATGGCAAGTTCCATTAATCTGCCCCCGATCAAGCGCCCGTAGCTCAGTGGATAGAGCACCAGCCTCCGGAGCTGGGGGTCGTTGGTTCGATACCAACCGGGCGTACCACCCGCAAACAAGGGTTTGGAGAGTACTCTCCAAACCCTTTTTTTTAGTGAATGGGATCGTCCGAGTCGTTGGCGATTGCACGCTATCGGATTGAAGGCACTGCCTTTGTTCGGCGGCAAGGCGCAATGGCGCACCTGAATAGACAGTCAAAAGCTGCTGGGAAACTTCCGGAACGAGTCGCGGATAAACGCATCGGTCTGACCCCACCGGCGGCGCAGGCGCGCCAGAACCGAGCGTGAAGATTCGAGCGGGGCCAGTTCATTCGGGTGTTCGGCAAGGACTTTGACCATAGCCGCGACCACCTGGGGGTCGAATTGCCGCCCCTGCCCCAGTTGCAATCGCTCCACGGCGCGGGCGATTGTCAGACGGGGTTGCCCGGCCCGACCGTTAAGCATGCTGTCCAGGACATCGCATGCCATCAGGATCCGGGCACCCAATGGAATGTCCTGGCCCTTGCGCCCCTCGGGATAGCCGGACCCGTCATACCGTTCATGATGATAGCGCACCATCGGCACCAGTTCGGCCCCGTCTTCCATGGGCGCCAGAATGCGTGCACCGATCTCGGGATGGTCACGAATATGATCGAGCTCATCCGCTTCCAATTGCCCCAGACGCGCCAGCACCTGATCGTCGGTGCCGATTTTTCCGATATCATGCAACAGGCCGGCCCGATAAATCGTTTCGATCTGGCGGGTGGGCAGTCCCATGGCCGTGGCAGTGAGTCGCGCCAGGTGGGCCACGCGCAATGAATGGCCGTGGGTCTGGCCATCCTTGGCTTCCAGGGCAACGGCCAGACCTTCGACGGTCTGCTGGAAGCTGCGCAGGCGGCTTTCGTCGAACCACAGGGCTTTTTGCAGCGCTATCGCACCCTGCTCGCCCAAGGTGGTCAGAAAATCGATTTCGCTGCCGCGCAAAGTTTTGCGGGACCCAAAATAGACCGCCATCACCCCTATATACCCCTGGGCGATAGGGAAAGGCAGGCCCACCACGGTTTGCACCCGTTTTTTACCCAGGCGCTCCAAATTGGGAATGCGATCATCATTGCGAGCATCGCCGATGATGACCTGGCGGCCTTCTTCCGGAGCGAAAAGCTTTTCGATCGCGCTGTAATCAACTGTGCTCAAACTCCGGTAATCGAATCCATGGGTCACATGATCCACAATGGTACGGTTCGGGGCATTCAAAATCCAGTAAATCGCACCGCGTGCGGCGGTCAGGATAGTTACCTGTTCGACGATGCGCTTGAGAATTTCCTCGACACTGCGCCCGGAATGAATGGCGCTGCTGATCGTGCGGAAAGTCACTATGTAACGTTGATGCAAAAGCGCATTGCGAATCGCAAGGGCCCCCTGCCCTGCCAATGCCTTGAGGCAGGTGAGTGTCATCGAATCGGGCGATACAGGATGATCGAAATACACCCGCAACACCATGCGGATGTCATCCAGAATCTGAAACGGCAGGCCGACGACCGTGACAATGCCTTCATGGCGGGCCTCTTCGGGATACTGCATGCGCGGATCGTGAGCGATATCGGTGATCACGATCGGGCTATCGTAGAAAATTTCGCAAAGGTCGGGATCGGCGCGGACGTCGCCTTTATCCAGATAGGTTTGACTCAGCCCCACGCTCGCACGCAGCCGCAGAATACCTTCAGGCCACGCCACCACGCGTAACGTACACCCGCGCGCATCGAATGCTTTGGCGATCTCTTGCAGGATGCCGGTCAGCAGATCGTCTAGATCGTCGCGCTGATGCACCGCCTGGGTGATCTTGGCAAAAAGCTCGGGAAAATAGTCGACGGATAAAGGCAAAATAGGAAAGGTATCAGGTGTTAAGCGTTAAAATATGGCTGCCATATTGTTTCGAATTCGCGTCGAACCCATTGTGAAACATCTTTCGCCCGAACTGGGTTAAAGCCACAAGTACAAAAAACATCCCATGTAGATAAAGGTGGCGACGGCAGCGATGGTCATCCTGAGCTTGTTCAAACCGGTAGCCTTGCGCACAGCGACGAACTCAACCGCGAACAAGAAGACCGACAAGGCCAAGCCAATGGCATAGATCAGATAATTATGGGCACCGGATTGCATGAGAACCACCAACGGCGCCAGCGGCCAGGCGGCGGCCGCGGCCACCCCGGAACTCAAGTAAAGGGGCATGAAAAGAGGAGATCCGCCGATGCCACGGCAAAAAACCCAAGTGAACAAGGCAGCTCCGCCGTGCACCAGAAAAGCCACGGCCACGCCCATCATGATCAAGAACAGTGCGTTAAAGTCACCTGCAGAATCCGCTCCTTGAAACGACAACAGACGCCGGCTGAGCAGCACGGCGGTCACGCCGTAGAGGAGGCCGAGCAGGATCACATGCAGCGTACTGTAGTGCAACAGCCGGTTACGCTGGGCAAGATCTTCGTAAACTTGGTCGTCCAACTGCATGATCCGTTTCAAATCTGAAATATAGGTCATCGGGATCCTTTTGTAGACGGGTTGCCGATGATCCGGCAACCCGCTGGCGGAACGTATCATAAAAAAAATGTTAACTCCAAGGCTGCAATCCCCACCATACGATGAGCATGCAGACCACCGAAATGATGAGCGGCGTGATTATGCCATTGTATCGGGTTTCTTCGTATTCATCGCCCCAGCCGTGAATGCTGTCGATGACTTTTTTGTCGGCCAGGGTCGGAGCGTAAGCGGTCAGGGCCGGGATGCGGTTGAAAACAATCGACATCACGATGAACATGGCGAAACTCAGGGGAACCGTAACCATGCCGCTGGCCATTCCCAATGAGGCAGCCATGCCGGTGCCGACCACCAAGCTTGGCATCACATACGGTGAAATGATAATATAAAGGAAGCCGCAAATCGAGGAAGAAAAGATGAGCGCCAGTTTGTTGGCCTCTTTCCACCACACGCCCAGCAGAATGGCCGGCGTGGCGGTTGTGGCCAGCAGCCCGAAGGCCCAAAGAATACTGGTGACGAGGAACTTGGGAGGATTGAAGGCCAACAGAATTGCCGACACCCCTCCCAAAATCAGGGCCAGATAACCCCATTTCATGCGCTGTTTGCTTTGCATATTAGGTGCGATGATCGACATCAGATCGTTGCCCACCAACCCCGAAATGGCCATCAGGTTGCCACCGACCGTCGAAAGACCGGCTGCCAGGGCGCCGCCCATAACAAAGGCCGCCACCAGCGTAGGGTTATAAAATACGTTTAGAATCAAAAGGGTCTGGTCCGCTTTGGCAATCACTTTTCCGGTGGTGGCGACAAAGTAATTACCGGCAAACCCAGCCGTATAGGTGCCGGCGAACAGCAGCCCCAGAAAGAGGGCGAACCACACGCCGGCCCAGCGGGCGCTTTTAACACTGGATGAGGTGAACACACGCATGGCCAAATGGGGCAGCGCGACCGGTCCTAGTGTAAACGCCGGGATCAAGGCAAAATACCAGCGGACATCGTATTTCATGTCAAAGAATGTGGGCAGCATTTCGAGCATGGCAGGCACCATATCGCCATAAGCCAGGGGCGGAAACCACCATCCCGATGACCCCATAGACTTCATGATGGCGCCCATCGGCACCACCATCGCTATGGTCATGACCACCATCTGAAAGGCGGCATTGTAGGAAGCACCATACATTCCGCCCATGGCGATGAAGCCGACCGTGGCCACGCCGGCCACAATCAGGCCGATGTTGTATGGGACTCCGAACAGCAACTCAAAGGCCTGACCAAGGCCGATCATCTGGCCCAGGGCGTACATGACCATGATCAGCATCATCCAGCAAACGATCACAACCGTAGAGGGTTTGCCGTAACGCGCTTTAATGAAGGTTCCCGGCGTGAAGGCCTTCATGCGGCGCAGGCTGGTGCCGTATAGCAACGTCAACAGGGGGATCGAAATGGCCCATTGAATCCAAAGATAGACGAAGGGTACCTGCAGCTTCTGGATCAGCGCGATAACACCTAAAAACGTGGCCAGGCTGGCCCAGGTAGCTGCCATGCCCAAACCATTGGTAATCGGCCCGATGGAAAAACCGGCCGCGTAAAAATCGGCCTCACTGGCGGTCTTCCGGCTGGAAACCCAGCCTATATAATAAAATGCCGCGAACATGATGACGACGATCATCACACCCATCCATACATTGCCCAATGCGTATTCCATAATTTTTCTCCTTAAGCTTGTTTGGAGACAGCGATGCGGTCACTTTTGGCTTGATCAGCGAGGCTTTCCATTTCGTCGTCAAACTTGTTGCAGACGATCGCCATAAGGGCACAAACAGCCATTAAGCCGAACCAGCCCAGAATGATCGGGAGGATATAATGGGTCGGAAAACCCCAAATGGTGCCCTGCTGCATGGATGGGAAAATCCGAAAAATGGTTGCCGAATGCCCCACCAATAATAGCAGTATAGAAAAAATGACTGTGATCCAGATCTCTTTTTTATAGAGTTTTTCCTTCATTTGGATGGCACTCCTCTCAAACCGGCTTGGCCGGCGTAGTAAGATAAGGGTTCAACGATTAGTTCGTTAACGTCACTAATTGCGCCCCCATTCCCGGTTTCGTAAATCGATGCGCCGGATTTTGCCGCTGACGGTCTTGGGCAGCGTCGTAACGAAATCGATTCTGCGCGGGTACTTGTAGGGTGCGGTGACTTTTTTGACGTAGTCCTGCAGTTCTTTGACCAGTGCATCACTGCCGGTGTAGCCAGGTGTCAGGATGACAAACGCCTTGACAACTTCGCCGCGGGTTTCGTCCGGGCTGGAAACCACTGCCGATTCGGCCACGGCCGGATGTTCTATCAAAGCGCTTTCAACCTCAAAGGGACCGATACGGTACCCCGAGGAGAGAATGACATCATCGGAACGGCCGACGAACCAAAAATAGCCATCATTATCCCGGTAAGCGCGGTCGCCGGTCAGGTACCACCCGTTGCGATGAACCGATGCGGTCCGGTCAGGTTCCTTCCAGTACTCTTTGAAAAGGCCCACGGGGCGCTGCGGCTCTACGCGCACGGCGATATCCCCTTCGGTATCCGCAGGCAGAATATTGCCGTCATCATCGATGACTTGCACATTAAAGCCAGGCGTTGGCTTGCCCATCGAACCGAAACGCGGCTCGATGCAGGGGAAATTTCCACATAGCACGACGGACTCGGTCTGACCGTAACCGTCCCGGATGGTGCAGCCGGTGGCCTTTTTCCACACTTCGATGATTTCGGGATTTAAAGGTTCGCCAGCCCCCACGCAATGGCGCAGGGAGGGGAATGTGTATTTCGAAAGATCTTCCAGCACCAGCATTCGGTAGATGGTGGGCGCACCGCACATCGTGGTCACCGGATATTGGGAGAGCAGTTCAAGGGTCTTCTTGGGGTCGAACCGGTCGGTATGGTGGACAAATAATGCCGAGCCCATGTTCCACGGACCGAAGTAACTGCTCCAGGCGGCCTTGGCCCAGCCCGTGTCGCTGATGTTCCAGTGCATATCGTCCAACTTCAGGTCCAGCCAGAATTTACCGGTAACCTGATGACCGATGGCATAGGCGTGGGTGTGCAGCGCCATTTTCGGAAAGCCGGTGGTGCCCGAAGTGAAGTAAACGATGCAGTTGTCGTCGCTGCGCGTTTTGGCGGTTTTGAACGCATCCGATGCCGAAGCCAACGCTTCATCGTAAAAAATCCAGTTCTTCCTGGATTTTTCGATGACGATTCGGGTGGTCACCGTGGGGCATTCGGCTGCGACTTCGTCGAAACGCGCGGCCACGGCCTCGGTCGCCACAATCGCCTTGGCCTCCGAAGTATTGGCGCGGTACTTTAAGTCTTTGGCTGTCAACTGCGTCGTACCCGGAGCCACCACAACGCCCATGCGGATGCAGGCCGTGAAGACTTCCCACCATTCATAATTGCGCGGTAAAACAAGCAGCACCACATCACCGCTACGCAGCCCATTTTTCGCCATCACATTGGCCAATTTTCTGGAGGCCACACTGATGTCTCGGAAGGTCTTGCGCACTTCCCGGCCGGCGTCATCCACCCAGAGCATAGCGAGCTTTTCGGGATCCTCCGCGTACTTGTCCACGACCTCGCTTGCAAAGTTGGAAAACTCAGGGACCTCCCATTTGAAAGTAGCGTAGGTTTCATCGTAATTGGTCATGTTAAAATTATTGCCCATCGTTGAAATACCTCCTATGGCAGGGTCGTACCAAGGGTACGGTTAGGGTGGAGTACGCCAAATTATATCGGTCCAACAATTGAACGCTATTCAGATTCTATTATCACTTATTCCCATTCCGGGATTCCGGCAATCGGCAGTTGGCTGATTTTGAGGTAGGTCATAGGTTCAAGCAGGTGTAGGCGGTGGTATTATGCTGGGTAGGTCATTTACCTACTGAGGGTCAGGCAGATCGAACACACCGGTTTTGGTCCAGTGCACGGCGTAACGCACGAGTTCGTTGCCGCTTTTGAGATTGAGTTTGGATTTGATCCGTTCACGATGAGTCCCTACGGTTTTGATGCTGACGTGCAACTTATCGGCAATGTCGCGTGTGCCGAGGCCCTTGCCGATCATACGGAAGATTTCAAGTTCGCGATCTGTCAATCGTTCGATGGGTGATCGGGAGCCTATGTTCGGACCGGTGGCCAGATGAATCAGGATGTGCTCTTTGACTTGGTCGCTGAGGTACACTTTGCCGCCCAAAACCTGGTGAATGGCATCGACCACCAATTCCATGGCTTCCTGCTTGCGGATATAGCCGCGCGCACCAGCGTGCAGGGCCCGTTCCGCATAAAGAAATTCGTCGTGCATGGAAAGAATCAGCACCGGGAGGGTGCGAAAACGCCGATGGATCTCCTTGGTCAGTTCAATGCCGTCGCTATTTTCAAGGGTGATATCGGCGATGATCAGATCCGGCTGCAGCCGATCGATCGCATGCCAGGCGCTGGCCGCATCCTTGGCCTCACCACAGACCTGCAGGTCCGGTTCCTGGTTGATCAACGCGCTGAGACCCAACCGAAAGATGGGGTGGTCCTCGATGAGCAATATTTTCTTTTTATTTTGCATCCTGCAGTCACCTGACCTATCCACACCCGACGACACACCCGACGACACCTGATAACAGCAACGTTCATGCATGCGCGCGTTATGAAACGAGAATTTTAAGCGGACTCGGCTGCGGACGAATATGGGTGCTGTCCAAATCAAGGCGCCGATGCAGGCTGACCCGGGTGCCGCCACCATCCAGTGCCTGAATTTCCAGGTTGGCATCGATCATTTTGGCACGGAAGACCATGAAGCGCAATCCCATCCCCTTACCGACACGTTCCTGGCGCAGTCCACAGCCGTCATCACTCACGGTCAGGTGCAAAAACTCTTCTTGCCGGTCCAAGTTGATGCGGATGCGCTGGGGGCGCCCGTGCCGAACCGCATTGTGCACCGCCTCCTGGGCGATATAGAAAATGTGGGTGGCCGCATTTCTGTCTTTCAAATCGAGCCCTTGGCGGCAAAAAAGGTCGCAAGGCACGTTGAAAATGGATTTGCTGCGGATGGCCAGTTCCTGAAGGGCGGCGGCCAGCCCGTGCTCCATGATCGTCACGGGACACAAAGCCTGGGTCAAATGACGGGTTTTCAGAATGGATTCTTTGATCAGCCCTTCGATCTGCTCCGCCAGTACAAACTCGGGGTCTTTTTTGGCGCTCAGTCGTGTTTTCAACACCTTGACCAATCCTTCGATGCCGATCAGATGCGGACATAAATCATCGTGCAAGTCACTGCCGATCATCTGGCGCTCGCGGTCGCTGGTATCGATCAGTTCCTTTTCCAGTCGCTTCAGATCGGTGATGTCGCGATGAATAATCACGCTGCCGACCGGTTGGCCGTCGCGGTCGTTATAAACCGCGCCGCGGATACTGGTGTCGATGGTGCGGCCCGATTTGGTCAGCCGGCGCGTTTCGACACTGCTCAAGTGACCGCCGGCGGCAATGATATCCAGCCCCAGGTGGGTTTCAGGCCAGTTCTCCAGCGGCACGAAATGATCCATCTTACGCCCCAGGCATTCGGACAAATCCCAACCGAAAATCGTTTTGAAAGCGGAATTGAAGTATGTCACGCGCCCTTCCATGTCGTACACGATAATCGGATCGGGGGTGGCTTCCATGACCGAACGATATTTCTCCTCGCTGACCCGCAAGGCTTCCTCGGCCTGACGCCGTTCCTGAATTTCGGATTGCAGACTGCGGCTGTATTGTTCGAGCCGATCCATGAATTTGTTAAAATAAGTGGCCAAAAAGCCGACCTCATCTTGCGCCTGCCGCGACATGCGGATGGAAAAGTCGCCTTTGGAGGCCTTTTCGATGTGTTTAATCAGATCCTGCAAGGGATTGGTAATCGACCCGCTGACCATATACGAGAGAAAAAGCATCATCACAAAAGAGCCTAGAACAGAAAAGATGATGACATTGGCCAATGTTTTAAGGGGCGCGTAAATTTCATCCATGTAGCTGGAACTCGCCACAATCCATTCGACTTCGGGCAGGTGGTTGAAAATCAGCAGCTTTTTGCGGTCACGCGATTCGCCGGGGTTGCGCCAGGCATATTCGATTTTTCCACTTTTCTGGCTAACCATGGTGCGCACGGGTTCAGCAGGTAGGGCCGTTTGGCTTAAGACATCAACGCCTTCCAATTGGGGATGAATAATGAGCTTGCCTTTGCTGTCGGTCACAAAAGCATAGCCGCTTTCACCATAGCGCATGGCCAAAACAGCTTCGCGAAAATCGGCCACATTCACCAACTGGCGAAACTCATCACGATAGGAGGATACATTGATGATCCAATCCCAGGGTTCAAAATAGGTCATATAAAGCGCTTTAGGACGAGCGTGCGTTTCGCCTGGGTTCTGCCAATCATACCGTTCGATATACCCTTGCTTGCGACGGACCATCTCCTGAACGAACGCGTACTCGGAGATATCCACATCCACCCATCTTTTTTGGGGATGCACAACCATGATGCCCTGGCTGTTCACACAGGCGATATAACCGGTCGTGCCAATCCGCTGGCTGAGCAACAGTGCGGCGGCGCGGGCCTGGGCTTCGGATTCACTGAATTGACCGGCTTCATACTGCCCATAGATGTGTTCGATCATTTCCAGATTCTTTTCGGCGGCCGATCTCAAATGGTTTTTGATCGAAACAGAAACCGACGTGCGGACCATGCTCAATATTGCCGCCGTGGAATTTTTCAACTCACTTTCGATGTTGGTTTCCAGGGTGTCACGCAATAATGAATAAATGGTAAAACCGGCCAACGGCACCGAAAGAATGAAAACCACCAGAAAACTGAGCAGCAATTTAGACCTTACCCGAAGATCTCGGACAAAATTCAGGGAAGGCATGGCGGTTCCTTTCAATCCAGCGGGCGATATTGCCTGAGGCAAATTCGCGAAAATACGACAAGAGCGATGGGGCAACCCATCCACGGCCATTGTGGCCGCGACGGCGGGCAAACTTAGCCGAAAAATCTGCCTGAGTATCGCCCAACCGGTATTATGACAGGGTAATGGGGGGGTTCGGCGTGTGTCAATCAAAAAGGCGGCTATCGGCACACTTCCCTTCGAACACCTCGGAACACTGCTTCATATTGCATTCAAGAACCAAGGTGATTATAGTCGGGTCATTATGGATACTTACAATGAGAAATTCCCAGACCCCAAAGAGCTCGAGAAAGAATTGAGCGACTTTTTAGCAAAAAAATTCGGCGGTTCGGTCAAACTGGCCACACCCATCGTGTTGCCTCAGTCTGATACCGACGATACAGTTGAACAGCCGGCGCGCAAGCTCTCTGACATCAACTTCGATCTCAAACCCGAAGAGTTGATTGCCTATCTGGACCAATATATCATCAAGCAGGATCGCGCCAAGGCAATCCTATCCACCAAAATCTGCACACATTTCAACCGCATCCGACATCGACAATCCCTTGCCGGCAACATCACAGGCCTGGTCGGCAGCATCAAAAACAACATCCTGATGTTGGGGCCCACAGGCGTGGGCAAAACCTACATGATTCGTCTGATCGCTCAAAAATTAGGGGTTCCCTTTGTCAAAGGCGATGCCACCAAATTCAGCGAAACCGGCTACGTCGGTGGCGATGTCGAAGATCTGGTGCGCGATATGGTGCGCGAGACCAACGGTGATCTCGCCCGTGCCCAATACGGGATCATCTACATCGATGAAATCGACAAAATCGCTTCGGCACAGAATCTTGTCGGCGCGGACGTATCGCGCACCGGTGTGCAACGGGCGCTGCTCAAGCCGATGGAAGAGACCGAAGTGGATCTGAAAGTGCCCCACGATCCGATCTCCATGCTGCAGGAGATCGAGCGCTTTCGCAAAACCGGCCAACGCGAACGATCGACCGTCAACACGAAGAATATTTTGTTTATCATGAGCGGCGCATTCAGCGGGCTGGATAAAATCATCAAAAAACGCTTATCCGACAAGGCGATCGGTTTTGGGGCCACTTTCTCCAACCCCCAGGAAGACACGCAGATGCTTACGCGCGTGACATCCGAGGATTTGATCCAGTACGGTTTCGAATCCGAATTCGTCGGTCGGCTGCCGGTCCGTGCGATTTTCGAACATTTGAGCAATGACGATCTTTATAGCATCTTGGAGAATCCTAACAACCCGATTGTTTTAGGAAAAAAACTCGATTTTGCCGCATATGGCATCACGGTCAAATTCGGCGCTGACGCGCTGCACCTGTTGGCGCAAAAGGCTTTCGAGGAAAGCACCGGCGCACGCGGTCTGGTCAGCGCAGTCGAGCGGGCACTGCTGAATTTCGAGAGACGATTACCGTCCACCAAGGTACAGACTTTTGCAGTCTCCGCGGATGTCATCGAAAATTCCCGGAAGTGGTTGCGCAAGTTGGATGCACAACCTGACCATCCGGATATGCAGGCACTTTACGCAAAGATCAAAGCCGAAGAAAAAAAGAGTGTGAGTGCTTATGTGAACACCAACAAGACCCGTCTCAGCGACAAGTTCGGATTGCCCCTTCCGCCTGCCCGTGTCGCGCTGATCGCTGAATATTATGCCACGCACACGACGGACATCAATGGCGTGTTCGACCAGTTCACCCATTTTTATGAGCAGATTAAAACGATTGAGATGCAATTTCTAAAAAAACATGGCATTAATATCGTTTTTGAAGAAGACGCCATCGATCACATCTTCGCTCAGTGGCTGCATGCCACGGCCGATTTGGATGCGATTTATAAAAAACTCAGCGTCGATCTGGAGTATGGTTTAAAATTGGTTCGCGAGAAAACCGGTCGCAATCGATTTTTCCTGACACGGCAGGCACTTGAAGCACCGGAGGCTTTCATCAGCCAACTGCTCAGGGAAGCCCAGTCCAATGACGATGCGTTGCAATTGTCCCGAACCGATGATGATAAAGAAAGGAAACGTCCCTGATGATCGGTATTTCCAAGCTCTACTGCGGCACTGTGGAACCGTCCGATGCGTTACGCTATGGCCGCCGCTCCGGCCAACTTCCCAGCCATCTGCTGCAGTTTTCGGAAGATAAGCGGCCGGTGGTGGTGTGGAACATCACCAAAGCCTGCAACCTGAAATGCGTGCACTGTTACGCGCATGCCACGCAAGGGGCCTCCTCGGATGAACTGAGCACCCAAGAGGGAATGCGCCTGATCGACGATTTGGCCGCTTTTGGCGCCCCGGTACTGCTCTTTTCGGGCGGTGAACCACTGGTCCGTAAAGATCTGCCCGAATTGGCCGCGTACGCTGTCCAAAAGGGGATGCGTGCCGTTATTTCGACCAACGGCACCCTCATCGATCAAAAGAAGGCCAAGATCCTAAAGGAAATCGGTCTTTCCTATGTTGGCATCAGCCTGGACGGCATGCAGCCGGTCAACGATCTGTTTCGGGGCGTTCCGGGCGCTTATGCCAAAGCTATGGAAGGCATACGCCATTGCCAGGAAGCAGGCATCAAAGTCGGTTTGCGCTTCACGATGAACAAACGCAATGTTCTAGAGATCCCCGGTATTTTCGAGCTATTGGAAGAAATGGAGATACCGCGGATTTGCTTCTATCATTTGGTCTATGCAGGCAGAGGGTCAGCCCTGTTGGCCGACGATTTGACCCATGCGGAAACGCGGGCGGCCGTCGACCTGATCATCGAACGCACCAAAGCGCTGCACGCCAGGGGCAAAGCCAAAGAAGTGCTGACAGTCGATAATCATGCCGACGGGCCTTACTTGTATTTACGTCTGCTCCAGGAAGATCCCGAGCGGGCCGCAGAAGTTCTATCGCTGTTGAAGATGAACGAAGGCAACAACTCGGGAAGAGGCATCGGTTGCGTCAGCTGGGACGGTGAAGTGTACGCCGATCAGTTCTGGCGCCATCATAGTTTTGGCAATGTACGCCAAAGGCCGTTCTCCAGAATATGGACAGATCCGGAGGATCCTTTGCTGCTGCAGCTGAAGGAAAAAAAGAAATTTATGCAGGGCCGCTGCGCCACTTGCCGTTGGCTGGATGTATGCGGCGGCAACTTTCGCGTGCGGGCCGAGGCCATCAGCGGCAACGTCTGGGCACCGGATCCGGCGTGTTACTTAAGCGACGAAGAAATTGCGCAGACCGTATAGCCTCAGATTTATTTCTTGTGAATATTGCTCAAATCAAGATAGTTGAGTGATAAATATAAAGCATTGAATGAAGTTTTCCAGGAGCACCCTTTTGGGCTCACGAAGGCGTGTGGCTCGGACCCAGGCTCGACGCGGTTTGGAATAGAAGGTTGCATCACGAAGTTGAACCCCGTAACTGAGGAGACGTGTTAATGTTGTTCCCTGACTATCGACCTCGACGAATGCGCAGAAATGAAACCATCCGCCGCATGGTCCGCGAGACCCGACTGCATGTAGACGACCTGATCCTGCCGCTGTTTGCCATCGACGGCAAAGATGTGAAAAATCCGATCCCCTCCATGCCGGGTCATTCTCAGCTGTCGATCGATCACATCGTCAAAACGGCCGAAGAGGCCCGCAAACTTGGCATACCAGCCGTCATTCTGTTCGGTATCCCAAAGCGCAAGGATGCTTTGGGCACGCAGGCCTATGCCAAAGACGGCATCGTGCAAAGAGCTGTAAAAGCCATCAAAGACAAGGTGCCCGATTTGATGGTGATCACCGACGTCTGCCTGTGCGAGTACACCGACCACGGTCATTGCGGCATGATCGCTGGCGATACGGTCGACAACGACGCATCCCTTGATCTGCTGGCCCGCGTTGCGGTGAGCCACGCCAAGGCCGGAGCCGACATGGTAGCCCCTTCGGACATGATGGACGGCCGCGTGACTGAGATCCGTAACGCTCTGGATGAAGCCGATTTGAGCGATACACCCATCATGTCATACGCGGCCAAATATTGCTCGGCTTATTACGGACCTTTCCGCGAAGCAGCGGATTCGGCCCCAAAGTTCGGTGACAGGCGCTCCTACCAAATGGATCCGGCCAATGTCCGCGAGGCGCTGCGTGAAGTTTCCATGGATGTGGAGGAAGGCGCCGACATCGTCATGGTTAAACCGGCGCTGGCCTATTTGGATATTATCTGCCGCATCAAGGATGAATTCGATCTGCCGGTAGCGGCCTACAATGTGAGCGGCGAATATGCCATGATCAAGGCAGCCGCTGAAAAAGGCTGGATAGACGGAAAAGCGGTCATGTTGGAGACCTTGACGGCCATCAAACGGGCTGGCGCCGATATGATTTTGACCTACTTCGCGATAGAAGCGGCGCAGGCGCTGAATGACCGATAAATAGCTTAGAAAAGACCAGTTCCGTTTACGGGGAAATTCCCTGTAAACGGAATGCCGGAAAAGGAACCCGCGAATATGCATTCCCCATCGCAACACCCGCATCCACCGCAGGGGGAACCCGCTCGAAACGACTGTCCGCCGTTGCGTCTGGTCGCCTGGGAAACCACGCGCAACTGTAATCTGTCTTGCGTGCATTGCCGTGCCTCGGCCACCTGCGGTCCTTATACGGGCGAACTGGATACACAGGCAGCCTATCGCCTGCTCGGCCAGATCGCCGAAGTCGCTCAGCCCATTATTATTTTAACCGGCGGCGAGCCACTGCTGCGTCCGGATATCTTCGAAATCGCCCAGTATGGCACCGATCAAGGTCTGCGCATGGTCATGGCGGTCAATGGCATGCTGGTGACCCCCGAAACCGTCCAAAAAATGCTCGGTGCCGGCATCCGCCGCATCAGCGTCAGCCTGGATGGCGCGACAGCCGAATGCCATGATGCTTTTCGGGGCGTGCCCGGCGCTTTCGAAGGCGCCCTGCGCGGACTTGCAAACGCCAAAGCCGCCGGCCTCGAATTTCAGATCAACACAACCATCACCAAAACCAATTTAGAGCAGATTCCACAGATTTTGAAATTGGCCGAGCAGCTTGGCGCAGTGGCCCACCATATTTTCTTGTTGGTGCCCACCGGACGCGGCAAATACATCGTCGACCAGGAAATCGACGCACGCGAATATGAAGAAACCCTGAACTGGTTTTACGATCAACGTGATAAAACGGCATTGCAACTGAAAGCCACCTGTGCGCCGCATTACCACCGCATCTTGCGCCAAAGGGCCAAAGCGGAAGGACGAACCGTATCGTTTCAAAGCCATGGCTTGGATGCCGTGACCCGCGGCTGTCTGGCCGGCAGCGGCTTTTGTTTCATCTCCCATCAGGGCATCGTGCAGCCTTGCGGATTTCTGGATCTGAATTGCGGCGATGTGACCCGACAGTCCTTTCAAGATATATGGCGCCATTCGGCCCATTTTCAGAAATTACGCGATGCCGACCAACTTGAGGGCAAATGTGGTGCCTGCGAATATCGCAAAATTTGCGGCGGCTGCCGTGCGCGGGCCTATGAAGCCACCGGCGACTTTATGGCAGCCGAACCACTGTGCCTTTACGAGCCAGCCCGTAGTTGATGTCACCTGATATGGGAGCGCCATCGCGGGCGCTTCCATGTCGCTGTTCAAAACGCCCCACCGACGAATATCTTCTTGTTCGAAAGATAATGGCAAGTTATAGTCTTTTTTGGGTGACTCCCGGATGTGATATTCGGGTGATGCGCAAGAACAAATGGCATATGGCGCGGACTACCCGCCCGGATCAAATCCAAAAAGTCTACTTGTTAACGTGTCCATACCCAAGAAAGGGCCGGCCGATGAAAATCAAATCCATGATGGTGCCCGATCCCATTACCATCACTGTTAAGCACTCGGTCCCTGAAGCGATTGAGCTGATGAAAGTCAGTGGCATACGCCATCTTCCCGTCGTTGACGACAACCAGGCGCTTATCGGCTTGCTGACTCTGGCCGATCTCAAACAGGCCCTTGTCCCTTCCATGTTAGGCGATTTTTCCCTGCCGGACATGATGATCAAAAACCCGATTACAGTATCGCCCGAAGACGATGTGGAAATCGCCGCGCAAATCATTTACAAACATAAAATCGGGGGATTGCCCGTGGTGAGCGGACAGCGGCTTGTAGGGATTATCACCGAGTCGGATCTGCTGCGCGCTTTCATCGACATGATGGGCATTTTATCGAGCAGCACACGCATCGATTTGACCACCAGCGACGCCTCCGGCGGCTTGAATAATGCCATCCAGATCATCCACGACCAAGGCGGCGACATCATCAATGTAGGCATGACAGCCCAACGGACCAGCAAGCGCACTTATTATTTTCGATTATCTTCCTGCGACAGCCAGAAAATCAGCAAGGCATTGGAAAGGGGCGGGTTTATCGTGCAAGCGGTCATGGAATGATACCTAAATACAAATGGTAGCTCGGAAGCGGCAGGATAATGGCGACAGGTTTCAATTCAAAATATCGGATTTGGGCGCAGTTCATTCTGATTCTATTGCTGTTGGTTCCCTGGGTACAACCGGTTCGCGCAGCTTCATTGAAAGATATCAGGGTCGGTCAGCACAGCACATTCACGCGTGTGGTATTCGAGCTGGATACTGCCATTTCGCCCGATCAGATCCTTTCATCCCAACCGGATCAACTCACGGTCTTTTTTCCAGATACCTATCCCGATCTGGCTCGCAAAATACCTCTCAAAAAACTCTACCGGGTCAATGATCTTCAACTCCGCTCCCATAAAAACCGATTATCGGTCACATTCCACTTCGACGACCGCCATGAAAACATCGATTCGTTTATGCTGCACAATCCTGCGCGCGTGGTCCTGGATCTGCACCGATCACCGACGGACACGCTGCCACCTGCGGTAAAAATGGCCATCCCTACCCCTGCAAGGGTGCTCCAGGAGGATTTCGATATCCACATCGACATTCCGCCAGTGCCCTATCATATGGCGTCAGAGGCTACTGGAAGCACGGCATCTCAGGCACAGCGTCCACTTAATCTGTCCGAAGCCCCTTCTACACCGGCAAAGGTCATTACGAAAACAATGACCGCTCCGTCGGCACACCGCTCCGGTGGACTCCAATATTACCTGATCATGGGATTGGTTATTCTGGCGATCTCCATCCTGGTTTTTTTGGGTGTGATGCTGTTGACCCGTTTAATCGTTGTCATATAACTTGCGGAAAAAGTGCGTTCATCGTTCTCGATGCAGGGATGTGCCACTGCAGGAGAGGATTATCTATCCCTTTCTTTTTATTTGACATCACTGCGCCTTTTCTCTATAGTCGCCAGAGTCAAAAAAGGTTTCCTGATAGGCTTCGGGGATAAAAATCAAAAGGCTGGCAATGTCTCTAACCGCTTCTTGCGGGTGCATAGCCAGCTTTAGGATATAGCTATACAGCGTGACTGGCTGTATGGAATCTTATTCGAATACATTGTCACATCTACAAACCGTATATCAAAGGAGGAAGATCATTGTCCTATATACTCGATCAAGAGCAATTGGATGGTATCGAAGATGTCTTGCAAAAGGATCTGATGGATCTTGGTCTGAAATGCGTCATCCTCATCGATATGGCGGGCAATATTATCGCCAATCTGGATAATGGACAGGTCGGGCATGACGTCTACTCCTTGGCTGCCTTGGCCGCTGGTAACTTTGGCGCGGTCTGCGCCATGGCGGCCATTATCGGAGAGGACGATTTCGCGCTTTTGTTCCATAAAGGCAAAACCGAAAACATTCATTTCAGCAAAGTACTGGATGACTTTCTGCTGGTTACCATCTTCGGCAATGATGTGTCATTGGGGTATCTGCGTTTAAAAGTCGATGAATCCATCGGAAAAATCGGCAAAATCTTCGAAACCACCCGGAAAGTCTAAAGCTTAGCGATCATATGACCGAAGGTGAGAACAAAGATTACCCTTTTTGACAAGGATACTCTCGTGGCGGTTATTAATATTCGAAAAAGAGAAGTCCAAATCAAAATTGTGTATGTCGGACCAGGACGCGGTGGAAAGACCACCAACCTGGAATATCTGTTCAACTCAATTCGGCATCGCATTCAATCGGACATGGTCAGTATCAAAACGCACGGCGATCGAACGCTATTTTTTGATTTTCTGCCCTTCGATCTTGGCCAGATTCAAGGTTACCGGATTAAAACGCAACTCTACACCGTGCCGGGACAAGTCAAGTATAACGCCACGCGCAAGTTGGTACTCAAGGGAGTGGACGGTATTGTTTTTGTGGCCGACTCGATGGCGGTGATGCGCGAGAAAAACATCGCCGCACTGGAAAACCTTATTGAAAATCTGACCTTTTACGATATCGACATTTATGACCGGTTTCCGATTATCATGCAATATAATAAGCGGGACCTGGCCGATGAAGGAATACCGTTATTGGATATCGCCACCATGCAAGGCGATTTGAATGCAAAATTGAATGCACCCTTTTTCGAAGCTTGTGCGGTTAGGGGTGAAAATGTAATTCCCACGGCTAAGAAAGCCATCTCCGCAACGATAATATCCCTGCAGGATCATTTGGCATAGGAGGTCGGTGTTGGATAAAACAGCCAAATCAAAATTGGTCAGCGATATCGAGAGTCAATTGGATGATTTTTTCGGCGATGGACTTGGGGACACATCTTCCCCGACCCCTTCGTTGGAAAAACTTAAATCAGCAGTTCTGTCGATTGATTGGGAAATCACGGATGCGTGCCTATCCGATATGATCACTGAAACAGAGTTGCTCATGTCTCATTTTGAAGAGGATCCGGTCACCCATGCCCTGCTGCGCATGCTTCGCGGCTTGGGCGATTACGTTCGCAAACGTAAAGCCCGCTCGCACCCGGATGCAATTAAGAGGGTGATGTCTGTATTTGCCAATATCGAAACATTGATTAACGACACACACCTTGAAAAGCGCCAGAGAAAAAACATCGTCGCAAAAGAAATCCAAGCCTTCAAAAAACTCAAGCAACAGGTGGAATCTCAAAAACCACCCTTACGCGGTGCACCTTCACAGGCGATCTCCACGCAAACGCCGGCCGATGTTGCCGCCCTGCTGGAGCATCATAAATTCAAACAAGCCATGAATGCCGTGGAAGAAAGACTTGGTGCGGAGATGAAATCACTGAAAGCACAAGTTCAATCGCTCCAAAAACAACTGGCCGCATTGCGCTCTTAAGCGTCATCGACGAGATCTTACAAGAACAAGTCGCGTGTGGGCGGCATACGTTTCACCGCCCGACGCAGCACGGTCTACCAAGAAGCATGCGCCTTGTTGTGCCGATTCGGTCATGATTTTGACATCCGACAGTGAAACTGTTTTCGACTTTTAGGGCGCTATAATCGTTTCCAGTTCCTTGCCTATCGCATTCAAATCCGCTTGCCGCGCAAAACGGTCCTCTACGAGCCCCTGGATGTCACTGTTCTGGGCCAAACCGAATTCGACCATCATGTCGGCCAATTGCTGCATCTCTTCCTGCTTTGGCATGAACTGATCAAACACAACCCGCCGTTCAGGTGTATTGAGCGCGAATTGTACCAAATCTGCCGGTTGTCCCCAATACTGGGATGCTACCTGGGCGGCTTGGGAAATATTTTGCCGGGCCCATGATCCGGAACGGGCGGCAGCTTGAACCAGTGCTTGAACCTTTTGCGGCTCACGTTCGATCAAGGTTTGTTTGACCAGAAGTAAGTTGCAAATGAATCCGGGCCACACTTCTTCCACATAGTGCAGCAGATGGCTGCTGCCGTACTTCAACGTTTGAGCGGCAAAAGGCTCACCTACGAAATAGGCATCCAAAGATCCGGCGGCAAGCGAAGACGCCATATCAGGAGGGTTCATTTCCACAATACGGATGCGGCCTGCCAACCCCACCTCCTTGATCATCTTGAGCAGTGCAAGATGGTGGCCGGAATAACGCATGGGGACAGCCACTGTGTACCCCTCGAGATCGGTAATCCGCTTGGCCTGCAAACCCTTGCGCACCACCAGCGAACTCTCATGGCGATTACCGATATAAACCACCCGGACGCCCTCTTTCTGCTGATGCAAAACAATCGAAAGGGGAGCGATAATGAATGCGGCTTGGATTTTATCATTGCGCAGCGCTTCAGCCATCTCGGCAAATGATGCGAATTTAATGGCTTTGAAGCGCAGTCCGTCGGCATGCTGCGCACTTGCCGCATCCAACAGCGGCGCAGCGAGATTGGTGATCACCGGCATATACCCCATTTTGAGGATCGCCCGTTGCTCATGGTCGCCATTCAACCAGATATGCAAAAAAGAAATCAACAACAGCCAGCAAAAAGCCAGAATGGCGATACGCCATGGATGGGTCCGCCATATGCCCAGCAGTGCCTTAGACAGCATAGGGCACTCCCAGCATTAGAAAAATTTCGCTGCGCAGCCGGCTTAGCTCTGGGTTACGCTCGAAGTCACGCGGCCGCGGAAAGTCAAGCTTGTGGACCAACTTGACCGTTGCAGGCCGGCCGCTGAACACGACGATACGGTCCCCCATTATCAATGCATCATCGATATCATGCGTTACCATCACCATGGTTTTGCGAATGAACTCGTGCATATTGACGACTTCTTCACGCATTTTCATGTGCGTCAGAAAATCGAGCCCGCTGAAAGGTTCATCCATGATGAGCAACTCTGGATTTAGCGCCAAAGCACGGGCCAATTCGACCCGACGCTGCATGCCGCCGGAGAGCTGATGAGGATAATAGTCTTCAAAGCCATCCAATTCGACCATCTCAATGTGATCTTGAATGCGTTGTTTGGCCTCTTCGGCCTTCACGTGCCGCAACCCAAGGCCAACATTCTGCGCGACCGTCATCCAAGGGAACAAGCCACTGTGCTGGAAAACGAAAATCGACTGGGCCGATGGTCCACGCACGGGCTGATTACCGACAAATACAGCTCCGGATGAAGGAAATTCGAATCCGGCCACGATGCGCAAAAGGGTCGATTTGCCACATCCCGATGGCCCCAGTATGCAAACCATTTCCCCTTCTTCGATGACGATATTGACATCATCAAGCACCAGTACGTTGTCGCCGGATTGCTCTGCCGGATCATGCAGGCTGCGCGGTTTGCTGCGCCGCCCCAAATACATTTTACTCAAATTTTCGATCCGAATATGACTCATGGTCGGTCCCAATTTTCTCATATTGCGCTCTTGGGCAAGGAGCTAACGCGATTTAACGCCCCACAGCGCGGATTCGATCTTCAGCAGTCGTTTCATGACATAATCAAGCAGAAGACCGATCAGCCCGATGACCATCATGCTGTTCATGACGTAGTCCATGCGCAGTGCATTGCGCGCATCGAGGATAAGGTATCCCAGACCGGACTGAACCGCAATCATTTCGGCAGCGACAACCACCAACCAGGCAATCGTGACGGTAAGGCGCAAAGCATTCACCACATCAGGGATGATGGCCGGCAGAATCAGTCGGATCAATGTCTCCTTGCGCGAAAACCTGAAATTGGCCGCCACTTGGAAAAAAGTGGGATTAATGTTTTGTACGGCGATCGTGGTGGATACCACCATCGGAAAAAAACTTGCCAGGAAAATCAGAAATAAAGCAGGAGGATCGCCGATGCCGAACCACAACATAGCCAATGGAATCCACGCCAATGGCGAAATGGGCCGCAGAAAGTGAAAAACAGGGTTGAAAAAGGCGCGAACCGACCAACTACGACCCAAAAGTATGCCAACAGGTACCCCGATCAGGACCGCCAGGTAAAAACCGACCGTGACGCGAAACAGGCTGGCGACCGTGTGCCGCAACAAGGTCCCGTTCAGGCACATTTCGACCATGCTGAGAGCGACCGTGATCGGATCGGGAAAGATTTGTACGCTCCATCCGCTGTAGCGCGCCAGGACTTCCCAGGTGATCAAAATAATCGCAAAAGCCAGTAGGCCCAGCAGCCACCCATGACTCTTAGGTCCGGTGGACTGTAAAGCAATTTGCGGGGGATTACGGTTAGGTTCAGTTTTCATGGTCATCAGTACGAATTATGAGTGGGTGATTCCTTCAGCTACAGTAGAAGATAATCTGCAGCGACTGACGCGATGGGGGTAGAGTCGCGCGCGCACATTGCGAAATGAGTCAAGCCCTTGCAAGTTTATTTCATCATAGGCGGACTGCAAAGGAACACCATGATGAGAATACCGAGCCACCAAATCGAGTGCGGTTCAGGACCGTTGGGGCCCAGTTGAACAAACCAACGCATGACGAAGCGTTCTGAGCCGCTCCGTGGCGGCGGAGGTGCGGCCCAAGGAATTACGACACATCCAGAGGATGGCCCAGAATTTCCTTGGCTAATCTAAGGTATTGGCGCCCTGCTTTGCTTTGCTGGTTATACTCGAGCACCGGCATACTCATGATCTGCGCTTCCCTAATACGGGCATCCATCTCAATCAGGGTATCGAATGTCATACCCGGGTAAAGGCGTTTGAGTTTTGTGAAAATCATTTTCGAAGCGGTACTCTCTTTGTCGAACATGGTGATCAGAATGCGGGCTTCGATCCGCGGATTGGTTTTTACCTTTATGAGCTGGATCAATTTAAGAATCTGATCGATGCCATGCGTCGACAGAAAATCGCATTGGCTCGGTATGATCACCATACCGGCTGTTGTCAGCGCATTCAGGGTGAAAAACTCGATCGAAGGCGGCGTGTCGATCAAAATATAATCGAAACGTTCCATGATGGGAAGCAGCCGATCTTTCAAAAGGAACTCGAAATTGCGCGCACCGAAATATTTCTTGTTCAGCAGCACCATGTTCTTATTCGAGGGAAATAGCCATAGATTCTTGTACTTGGTTTCGAGGATATTCTTTTCGATGCCGCCCCCGCCGTTGAGGGCTTCATAAAAAGAGTTCGTCTCCTTGTATCCCAGAGAGATGGTCAGGTTCGCCTGCACATCGAAATCGACCAGCAGAACGCGCTTGTTTTGCATGGCCAGCGATTGGCCCAAATTCAGGCAGGTCGATGTTTTGGCCACACCGCCCTTCTGGTTACTGATGACCACGACCTTGTCCAAATCACTTTTTTTCTTGGTTTCAGCCAACTTCAGGAAGGATATTTCCTCAACGCGCACGGGCTGGTAAGCGGCGAACGTATGTTGGCATTTCGTGCAGCGCGCAATGAACGTGGGTTCCTGAACGAGCTGATCGTTGAGGTCATATTGGGTTTGGCAGCTGGGGCAGACAACAATCATGGCGATTCCCTCTCGGAGTTAGACCCTTTTCATAAATACAATTACGCAACAGCGTGTAGCATAGAGGAAGGTCATGGGGACGACAGCATACCTCCACTAAAAACGTTACGCATACTACTCCGGCCGCGCCTGTCAGGACATAGTGGCCGCAATGGCGTCTGGCAACTGCGTCTCATCGACGATCATGCCGACCGTCCCCCTTTCAATGGCATTGTGCGTCAAATTTGGATAAACGCAGCACTGCGAGTCTTGCGCGATGGTATTCCCTCGATTATCGCGAATGCGCGCGAATCCGTCCGCGCCGTCATCCCCGATCCCCGTTAAAAGAACACCGATGGCGTTGTGCTTGAATATTTCCGCAGCTGTGGAAAATAGCAAATTCAGCGGTTTTTCCACCATAGCGCTGAGGCGGATACAGGGTTGATCGCTTTCGTTGCGATCGATGCTGACCGACTGCGTATTGGAACACACATAACACACGCCCTGTTCAAGGACCTGCCCATCACGGGCCATGGCGATCGACCAAGGCACATGTTCGTTGAATTTTTTGACAAAGGCGGGAAGAATCTGAGGTGCAATTTCCTGCACCACCACCATAGCCGCCGGTAAGGTGGGCGACAGACGGGTCAACAGCCGGATAACGGTGTTGGGGCCGCTCAGACTGGTACCGAGCGTCACCAGGTATTCCAATGGAAGCGCATCATGACGCATCGCCAGATCCTCACTGGGAGCGTCGGCTTGCATTCGCACGCGGCGGATATTGCTGAAATTGACGCTACTGGCAATCTTTACGCGATCGACGATCTGCCGGCGTGATTTTTCGATATTTTCGGAAATGCCGCCCGAAGGCTTGGGAACGAAATCCACCACGCCCAAACGCAAGGCTTCAAAGGTGACCGCACCGTCGCTGAAAAGAGAGCTAAGCACGACCACGGGCACCGGCGACTCGATCATGATATGGCGTATGGCCGCCAATCCGTCCATGCGCGGCATATCGATATCCAAGGTCACGACGTCGGGAGCGAGTGTTTTGATTTTTTCCAGACCATCCAGACCGTCTCTGGCTGTTCCGACGACATTCAAACGGTTGTCGGATTGTAGAATTTCAGAAATAGCCTTGCGCATAAACAAGGCGTCGTCCACGATCAACACTTTGATGGGATCATTCATGGCATACTCTCATCCGGATAAAGCCGGCACCGCCGGCCCATAGTGTGGATTGAATCCGATCATCTCCCCGCGGGAGACCGGTGTCAGGCGTCCGCCGTTGTCCCTCTCATCTGCAATACCGCCGCAGGACCTTTACCATGTCCTTGGGGTCGAACATTTCTGTGATTACGTCTTCTTTCAAAACGGGTTCGACAGTCGCCGGCATGATACATTTGTCGGGATATGGTGCGATGATATGACCTCCGGCAGCTTTTACCCGGCGCAATCCCTCCAGCGTTCCAACCTCACCACCCGAGAGCAACAGCACCACCACGCGCTCTTGAAATAGATCAGCCGCCCTGCTGAACAACAGGTCGAAAGTGTTTTGATCGCTCCCCAGAGGATCTGCGGTCCAATCGTTGAAACACCACACCGGACCGTTCAGGCCGATTTCGATCAGCCGCCCACTGGCGCCGATGTAACAGCGCCCCGGACAAACGGCGTCGCCGTCGGTCAGTGGACGCACCTCGAACCGACTGCGGACATGCAGGTATTCCGACAACGCCGGGGCGAACTGGGGCGGAATCGATTGCATCGACAAAACACAAGTCGCGGGCGCCTTGGGCAAGGAAGTGATCATGTTCGCCATTTCAAGGAATCCGCCCACACCGGAAACCGCGATGACCAGTTGTTCACTCTGAGCCATATCATTGACGGCCATATAATCCGTCTGGGTGAGCTTGGGCGGCCGAAGACGTTGAAACCGTTTCATATGGGTCTTTACCGCCTGGTGAATACGGTCGACCATGCGCTGCTGCTGCTTGACGATGTTACTGTTTTTAACCGGCTTGCTCATGAAGTCAACAGCGCCCAGATTCAAAAAAGAGAGAATCGTGGCATAAGAAGACGGCCCAAGGTTGCTCATGATGACGACAGGGCATGGACTCTCGATCATAATATGTTTCAATGCCGTGCTACCGTCCATTACCGGCATATTGACATCCATCGTTATCAGATCGGGCGCCAGCGCTCTCATCTTGGTAAGCGCTTCTTCGCCGTTTTTGGCATGTCCCACCACCTCGATACTGGCGTCGGCCATCAACATACTGGTTAGAATTTTGGACATGATGGCCGAATCATCGACGATCAAGACCCGCAGGCGTTTCGAAAGCGCGGCACCGGCGGCGGCATGTTCCTCTTTGCGATTCTGGGCCTGCTCATCGGCCCGGCGCGCGGCCTCCATGAGTAAAAACTGATAAGGTTCGCGGATCGTAGGATTGGCAAACAGCGGCGCATCCAGCGTTTCGAATTGTCCGCCGGGCCAGCCAAGAATAGTGAAAAAAGCTGCGACACCGGTGATCGTGCCACATTCGGCATGCACGATATCGCCGTCCTGGATGTACAGCATCCCCTGCTGCTGGTCCTGGCGCACGCGTACGCATATACTCGCCCCCGCCAAACAACACATCTGGATGAGGTCGGTCATCTGAATGTTGCGCAAGGTTCCGGCAAAGCCACCGGCGCTGGGTTCCGGGCTCTGATTTTTGGCACTTCCTATCATGACGCTGTCGCCCTGATCTTTCGCATGTGCTGGTCCACCGCCAGGTGAACCAGATCGGACACATCCAGGATCAGCGATATACTGCCATCGCCAAGTATGGTTGCGCCCGAAAAACCGCTCTTCTCCTGCAGGTAATCCTCCAAAGGCTTGATAACCACTTCCTCACGCCCTTTGAGCTGATCGACGACAAGGCCGACTTGTCGATTGCCTGTATTGACGACGACCACGAAAAGTTCGCGGGCGTCTACCGGCTCGCTGCGCATTTTAAACAAACGATCGAGTCGGATCAGAGGAAGGGTTGATTCCCTAAGGTAATAAACTTCCATGCCTTCAATGGTGGATATTTCAGTTTGGGGGATGCGGATCGTCTCATCGACCGTGGACAGGGGTATCGTGAACGTTTCGCCAGCCACACTCACCATCAAAGCTTGGATAATAGCCAGTGTGAGCGGAATTTTGATCCGGAAAAGCGTTCCCCGTCCCAATGTGCTCTCGATATCTATGATGCCGTTGAGTTTCTCGATGTTATCTTTCACCACGTCCATGCCGACCCCGCGGCCTGACGTATGGGTGACTTCGCCGGCCGTTGAAAACCCAGGTCGCATGATGAGGGCTGTAATCTCCTCATCGCTCATCGTCTCAATCTCCGCGGGATCTACAAAACCTTTTGCCAAAGCGGTCGCTTTGATTTGGGCGATATCGATGCCGCGGCCATCATCGCTGATTTCAATGACGACATAGTTGCCTTCAGGGTACGCCTCCAGCCGCAAAATACCCATTTCCGGTTTCCCGCTACGCTGCCGATCCTGCATCGGCTCGATGCCATGATCGACAGCATTGCGGATGATGTGCACCAGCGGATCGGAGATTTGCTCAATAACCATCCTGTCGAGTTCGGTTTCTTCGCCGCGAATATCCAGCTCAACCTGTTTCGGCGTGTTGCGCACCAGATCGTGCACAACGCGCGGATAACGGCTGAATAACTGCGCTATGGGGAGCATGCGCACTTTCATCACGTTTTCTTGCAGTTCTGAGGTAATGCGGCCCAGCGAAATCGTGGCGGCATTGATCCGACTGGTCAATTCCTTTACAACCAGCATCTCTTTGGCGTCGAGCTTTTGTGTCTGCTTGAATGACAATTGCAGCTCGCGCATGTCAGCGAAAAGCTGGTTGAAACCAGCGCGGGTCACCACCAATTCACCCACCTGGTTCATCAATGTATCGATCTTACCGGCATCCACACGAATGCTTTGCTTGACCAGACGGTCGCGGAACTTATCCGTCTGACGCCGCCCTATCATGAAGGTACCGCGCCGCTCATCACCATCCGGTGCCAGCGATGCATCCGCGGATTCCGGAGCCACCCATTCGGACAGTGGCATTGGCGTCAGCGATCTTCGCGGCGTTCGTATCTCACTGTCCGAAAACAGAAGTGCTTCCAGATCGCCAACGGTCCGCGGGCCGCCGTTGGTCGGATTTTGATGCCCACTGCTGGATCGGCGATCCGGCATGTCGGGGGTCTTCTCATCGGACAGGAGTTCTTTAACGATATCGGTTTTGAAAAAGGAGGCCATGCCAGCGGTCGCGTCGGTGCCCATTTTAGCATCAAAGGCATTTTCAAGTCGCGCCAGCAAGCTTTGCTCGTCATCGGCCATCTCACAGGTCAGCGGCACTTCAGCTTCGATTACTATTTCTTGTGCAGATTCTTCAAAAATGGCGATGGGTGCTTCCGGTTGTTCCTCGGGCAACTCGATGATATTGAAAAGTTCAATGGCTTCGGAAATTTCGCTGGCATCGGGGACCTCAATGACATCGGGGACATCAATGGCTTCGGGGATTTCGCTGGAGACTTTCTGCGCAGCGCTATCCGGCAGGGCCGGTTCATCTTCGATCAGGTTAAAAAAACGTCGAACGCGGACCATGTTGGCCAGCATCACCTGATCGGACCACTCTTCCGGGTGAAAAGCCCGCCCTTCCAAAAGATCACGGCTCGCGGCATCGACCGCGTCAATCCATCGGTCATATGTCGTCTTCAGTTCGACATACTCCATGTAATTGGCTGATGATCGCAACCGGAGCAGTTGATGCCTGCACGCATCCAGGACCGCGCGCGCGTCCGTGCCGTTTTTTAAAGCGCCGATCTCTTTCTCTAACAGGGTCAAGCCCTGAATGAGCTGTTCGAGAAAAATGGCGAACAACTCCTGATCATAGTCTTCTTCATAAATGGGGCTTTGCGTACTTTCCGAGGCCACCCTACCCTCATCGGCAGAAGCCGGCAGCGACGTCTCGGTTGCTTCGGATGCTTTGCGGTCGTACTGGTCTATCCGGGCCAAAAGGTCTTCGACAGGGGTCTTTTCGGTGCCGTGCGCCACCAGATCCGCTATCAGTTGTCCTATGCGATCGTTAGCGGCGATCAGAAGGTCAATGATGCCGTCGTCGGCTGTGCAGCGCTTGTGCCGCAGCATATCCAACAGGTTTTCCAATCTATGCGACAGTTCGGCAATGTGCGCCGTTCCCAAATATTCGGCCGATCCTTTGATGGTGTGGATCGATCGGAACAGTTCATTGAGGGTCTGGCTATCTTCGGGCTCGATCTTGAGCTGCAGCAGGTTTTGCTCGATCTCTGCAAGGTGCTCGTTGGTTTCGGTAATGAAATCCGCCAAGAGCCCCTGATCTTCTTCCACTTCCAAGGCAGATAAATCTGCATCCACGAACGCAGTCGGCATCGGTTCCGGTACACTATCCCGTTCTGGCGGCATGTCGACTCGAACATCCGCCACCACGGGTGGCATGATCTCCTGCAAGGAGGTTACTTTCGGGAAAAAGGCCTTTATGCGTTCGACATGCGCGGAGGTGATATCCCGGGCAAAAGCCGCACAATCGATCGTCTCGCCATCCGACACACGCTGCGCCGTCTGTGCCAATGCCTGCGACCACTGTTCATACACCTGCTTGAGCTTGTCATAGCCCATGTAATTGGCCGATGATTGCAAGGTGCCCAGACGATCTTCATATTGCGACAGCACGGCGCCGGCGGGTTGCCCCGACTGCAGTTCGACGGTTTGGTCGCATAATGCCTGCAAACCGTCTTTGAGCTGATCCACGAATATCCCGAACAACTCTTCGTCATACTCGTCTTCAATCGCATCGCCATCGACCTGCGGTGATGTCTCCGCCAAGGCCTCTTCGACCGAAACCGGTTCCGCGCCCCGGTTGTACCCTTCGATGCGCTGCACCAGGTCGTCGATCGCAGCCCGCTCCTGCTGATGGTGCGCCAGGTCATCCACCAGTTGCGAGAAACGATCGTTGGTGCCGATCAAAAGGTCTATCACCGCGCCGTTGACACGCCGCTCGCCCCGACGCAGCAAATCCAGCAGATTCTCCAGCTTATGCGACAGCTCGGAAATGCGCTCCAGGCCCAGATATTCCGAAGACCCTTTTATCGTGTGGATCGAACGGAAGATATTGTTGAGCACCTCGGCATCCTCGGGCTGCTGCTCCAAACGCAATAGATTACGTTCCGTCTCCTCGAGATGCTCTCCCGTCTCTACTATGAAATCCTGAAGCAAGGAGTTGTCTGGCTGATCCATCATCTCCGGATCAAACTGCTCTGCTGGATCTGAAAAAAGTTCCAATTCGGCATTTTGCGCCGTCATGGGGATCGCCACGCCTTCATCAGCTTCCAAATCCAATCCGAGATCATCGAATGTCAGTTCCGTTTTCTCGGGTTCTCTGCCGATTGCTTCAGGCTCGGCCATGGCCGGTGCGGCCATCACAGGCATACGCAACGCCTGCAGGGAGGCAATCTTTGGGAAAAAGGCCTTTATGCGTTCGACATGCGCGGAGGTGATATCCCGGGCAAAAGCCGCACAATCGATCGTCTCGCCATCCGACACACGCTGCGCCGTCTGTGCCAATGCCTGCGACCACTGTTCATACACCTGCTTGAGCTTGTCATAGCCCATGTAATTGGCCGATGATTGCAAGGTGCCCAGACGATCTTCATATTGCGACAGCACGGCGCCGGCGGGTTGCCCCGACTGCAGTTCGACGGTTTGGTCGCATAATGCCTGCAAACCGTCTTTGAGCTGATCCACGAATATCCCGAACAACTCTTCGTCATACTCGTCTTCAATCGCATCGCCATCGACCTGCGGTGATGTCTCCGCCAAGGCCTCTTCGACCGAAACCGGTTCCGCGCCCCGGTTGTACCCTTCGATGCGCTGCACCAGGTCGTCGATCGCAGCCCGCTCCTGCTGATGGTGCGCCAGGTCATCCACCAGTTGCGAGAAACGATCGTTGGTGCCGATCAAAAGGTCTATCACCGCGCCGTTGACACGCCGCTCGCCCCGACGCAGCAAATCCAGCAGATTCTCCAGCTTATGCGACAGCTCGGAAATGCGCTCCAGGCCCAGATATTCCGAAGACCCTTTTATCGTGTGGATCGAACGGAAGATATTGTTGAGCACCTCGGCATCCTCGGGCTGCTGCTCCAAACGCAATAGATTACGTTCCGTCTCCTCGAGATGCTCTCCCGTCTCTACTATGAAATCCTGAAGCAAGGAGTTGTCTGGCTGATCCATCATCTCCGGATCAAACTGCTCTGCTGGATCTGAAAAAAGTTCCAATTCGGCATTTTGCGCCGTCATGGGGATCGCCACGCCTTCATCAGCTTCCAAATCCAATCCGAGATCATCGAATGTCAGTTCCGTTTTCTCGGGTTCTCTGCCGATTGCTTCAGGCTCGGCCATGGCCGGTGCGGCCATCACAGGCATACGCAACGCCTGCAGGGAGGCAATCTTTGGGAAAAAGGCCTTTATGCGTTCGACATGCGCGGAGGTGATATCCCGGGCAAAAGCCGCACAATCGATCGTCTCGCCATCCGACACACGCTGC
>LADR01000044.1 GCA_000961655.1 Desulfatitalea sp. BRH_c12 | reverse complement strand
GTGGTGGCGGTGGTGGCGGTGGCGGTGGCGGCGGTGGCCATTAGCGTATTACGATTTTTGGCGGTACTGCCCATTAGGGTCCCATGCGCAAATCGTCCGATAACGTCAGCAAGAAAGCAACCAGATCGTCAACCTGGGTATCCGTCAACCCCATATCGCCTACATCGTCATTCAAATTGTTCGCCACTTCAGGTTCGGGCCAACCTCCAGTGTCGCGCGTATTGTGGAAAGCGACCATCATCGTGAGGGTCGGGAATACGCCATTGTGTCCATAGGGGGCACTCATGGCGACATTGCGCAAGGTGGGCACCTTGAATTTGCCATACTGCGCCGCATAATCCGCATCTGCAAACAGGGGTGCATTGCTGGTAAAGTCCGCTTCCAGGAATCCGCCCAATCCGAGATCGTCAGGATTGCCGGTGAGCAGTTCGTTGGTAGGCAGCCCGATATTGACGTAGCTGTAGTTGGTAAACAGCGGAGGCGTGTCTGCCATGCTATGGCATTGCGCGCAATGGGCTTCGAACAACACCGCCCCGCTCTGCTGCCGGGCAGTCAGTTGCCCGCGGTCGAAAGGTGAGCTGAATTTTTGCACCTCTCCGGAACGTTCGTAAGCCGCAATGGCGCGTCCAATATTATCATACGCGCTGGGAACATCCTCCAATGCATCTGTCCCGAAAACCTGTCGAAAAAGGTTGGCATAAGTGGCATCCCGTACTGCCTGAACGACGGCTGCCATGTCCGGCATCTTCATTTCGACCGGATTGAGTGGTGGTCCCTGGGCCTGTTCGGCCAGAGGATCTCCCAGAATTTTACCCGTGGCCCTTCCATCCCAGAACATCCCGCCCATGTAACCCCCATGGGCGTTATCCCAATGCAGCGTCGGACTGAAGCCGGCGTAGGCCGAGGAGGGCGCGTTGCGGCCGCCGAGGCTGACCCCATCGGCACCGACCGATACCACTGACGCTTCAGGATCGAGGCTGTTGGCGGGGTCGGCGAAACCGGATCGGTGATGGTGGCAGCTCAGGCACGACTGGGTGCTGTTGTACGAAAAATCCAGATCCTGATACATGATTTTGCCCAACTGCTGAATGGGCGTAAGAGGGCCTGCCGCGGCAGTGGTGACGACCATCGACAAAGCCACGATACATAGAACGATTTTCCATTGTGTACTCATGATACCTCCTTGTTACGTTGTTTGAGATAGCGAAAAAAAAACGAGGGGGACGCAAGGCGCAGGCGTGGGGAAAACGACTTTGCGCGAGGTCAAGGCTCCTTTGCTAAAGGGGCATTGGCCCCGCGGATATCAGTTCTGCTGGAGGGTTTGATCAGGGGCGTTCAACGCCTATGAACCGCTGACCGCTGCAAATTTACTCACGTGGTCTATCCTTGGCAAGATCCATCGCGTTTGCGGTCTCGATCGCGCGTCTTGTCGGCCGCCAGCAGGGGGCCATCGGGGTCGCTCAGCCTGTTCTTGCAGGAGCCGTCGCGTTTGCGGTCCCGATTGCGGGTGGTGTCGGCGGCCAGAAGGCCGGATGTCGTTGCTTGGGTGATATCGCAGGAACCGTCACGTCTGCGGTCCCGGTCGCGGGCGGTGTCTCCGGCCAGCTCATTTTGTTCCATAATGGGCTGTGTAATTTGGCCAGAGCCGTCTTTCACGCGTTTTTGCTGACGAGTGCGGTTTTGATCCTGATCCGCCGCAAAAACGAATGCAGCGCTGCATAGCAGCACACCGAGCGCAAGACCGATCTTTTTTTTAATCATGATACCTCCTCTTTTGGGGTGTTCGGGTGAAACATGGATGCGGAAAGCGGTTGACATAGTCGTGAGGATTTACGCAGGGTAGCCAAAACGGTCACAAAAAAGATGCTTCGGCGCGCTGTTAAAAAGCTGCCCATTTATAGATCTTAACAAATCCCTAACAATCTTCTAATAACTTGCCCGCTCGTATATTCCGGGTTAAGGTGCGCTCCTTGGCATGTGCCCCGGTACCATCGCTCTGATCAAGAAAAAGGGTTCATAATGGATCTTTATGTTTTTGCAGTGGGTGTATTATTCGCAATGGCAATCGTTGACTTGACTGTCGGCGTGGCCAACGATGCGGTCAATTTTCTCAATTCCCCGATAGGATCGCAGGCCGCACCGCATTGGGTCATTTTGCTCGTTGCCAGCATCGGCATTTTAGCGGGAGTGACCTTTTCGGGGGGCATGATGGAAGTGGCCCGCAAAGGCATTTTTCAGCCGCGCTTTTTTGCGATGCCGGAGCTGATGACCATTTTTCTGGCGGTCATGATCACGGATGTGGTGCTGCTCGATTTGTTTAACACTTTCGGGCTGCCCACATCGACCACCGTTTCCATAATTTTCGCATTACTGGGTGCAGCCATTGCCGTATCGATCATCAAAATTTTAAATGGCGACCAGACACTGCTGGATCTGGCCGATTACATCAATACCGGCAAGGTGCTGGCCATCATTGCCGGAATCCTGCTGTCGGTGGGCATTGCGTTCACTTGCGGCGTGATCGTCCAGTTTTTCACGCGGATGGTGTTTACGTTCCGTTTTGAAAAACGGCTGCGGCGCTATGGTGCGCTCTGGGGCGGATTGGCCTTGTCGGTGATTGCCTATTTCACGCTGATCAAAGGCGCGGGCGGTTCTTCGATCATTTCGCCACCCATGCTGGTGTGGATCAAAACCCATACCTGGACCATTCTCGGCCTGGGGCTGATCATTTTTACCTTGATATTTCAACTGCTCATGTGGGTGACTGCGATCAATATCCTGCGGCTCATCATTCTGGCCGGGACGTTTGCGCTGGCCATGGCATTTGCCGCCAACGATCTGGTGAATTTCATCGGGGTGCCTCTGGCCAGCTTTCAGGCTTTCCTTTTAGCCAGAGGCAGCGATGCACCCATGACCATGTCGATGGAAGCGCTGGAGCAGCCCGTTCATACCAGCCCCTATTTCCTGCTTGCGGCCGGTGCCATTATGGTGGCCACATTGTGGCTGTCGCGCAAAGCGCGCTCGGTGAGCAAGACCGAGGTGAGTCTTGGAAGGCAGGAAGAGGGTCTGGAGCGCTTCGATTCGATTCAATTGTCGCGCATTGTCGTGCGCATGGCCATGGGGATAGCCGAGGTTCTGCTCAAACTCTGGCCGATCAAGGCCCGTCAGTGGATCAACCGGCGGTTCGAAGGGGCCGGTCAGACAACACCGCTCGAACGCGATGGCCATTCGCCCGATTTCGATCTGCTGCGCGCCAGCGTCAACCTGGTTGTATCCAGCGCCCTGATTGCATGGGCTACCAGCATGAAGCTGCCGCTTTCCACGACCTATGTTACCTTCATGGTCGCCATGGGAAGCTCAATGGCCGACCGGGCCTGGGGCCTGGAAAGCGCCGTGTATCGGGTGACCGGCGTGCTGACCGTGATTGGGGGGTGGTTCTTTACGGCCCTGCTGGCTTTCGTCGTGTCGCTGTCGTTCGCCTTTGCCATCGGTTATCTCAATGGCCCGGCCATCTTTATCTTACTGTGCCTGGCCGCCTACGTCATTTTTCATAACCTGAAAATCCACAGTCATCGGGAGCAAGCGGCCAAGGAGCTGGATCTGCTCGATCTCAAACGGGTCACGGACGCAGATTTCGCGGTGCGTACCTGTTTCGAGAACAGCGGTCGTTTTCTGGAGGTGGTCCGCGCATATCTGGACACCTGTTTCGAAGGCGTTCTCACCGAGGATCGCAAGCAGCTTAAAAAGCTGCGTCGGGAAACCAGCAAGATCCAAAAATGGTCCAACTCGATCGTGGCCAATATTTTCAAAACCTTACGGCTGCTTCACAAGGACGATGCCCACCGGGCGGGCAAATATGCGCATGTGGTCTCGGCCCTGCAGGAAATCGCGGAAAGCGTGCGCGACGTGATTTTGCGTTCGCATGTGCATATCTCCAACCAGCACTCCGGCCTGCTGCCGGCGCAGAAGAAGGAACTTCAGAATGTACGCAAGTGTGTGGAGGGGATGCTGGGTGACACCGCGAATATCCTGCTGACCCGCCGCTCATTCGAATACCGCGAAGTGGCCGCCTATTATGTGAACTTGAAACAAATCCTCGAAGAGTGCGACCGCAACCAGGTCGAACGTATCCGCAGTGGCCAATCCAAAACCCGGCTCAGCATTCTTTTTTACGGTATCAATAATGCCAGCCTCAAGATCAGTGAGCAGGCGCTGCTTCTGCTGAATATCTTTCATGAAACCTTGGATTTAAAGAAAGAAGAGTAGGCGGCAAACTTCAGAAGAATTCCTGAAGGGCCGCCGCTTCGCACTCTTTAGACGCAAAAAACCTGCCGTGTAACCGGAAATTTCTTTCAGATTAGCGTTTCTATCATACGACACTTGGCGATCAGAATACGCTGGTTTTCTGCTCGTGCGTCGTTTTTTCATTCCACATTATGGAATTAATTTTTCTACATTGTAGAAAAAAAGTTGTTGACTAGTTACTGAATACCGTTCAATACTTAAAAAAGAGTTATCTGGTTATGCACTTCGATCCAGTGATCACAGGTATGGGGTATCATAAGAAGGTTACGCTGTGATTTTTAGAACCTTTAACAAAAGCATGCACGTAAAAGCGAAAGGTGAGCATGTCAAATCGACAGAATGCCTCCCTTACACTTTAAACTTTACACTTAACACTACGCCCAAAATCACTGGAGCGAATTGCATAACCAAAAAAAGTTATTCTTGAAAGGGAATAGAACGTAAGCATCCGCTCGTGTGTCAAAAACGCCGAAGGGGGAGTATGGTCCACTGCACGCCATTAGCGGTAAAACCCCAAAAACCGGATGGTGCCCAGAGCATTCACAGGGCCTTTGCCATCATCCGTATTGTGGCACATTACAATACTACCGGCGTAAAACTATCGAAAGTCTCCAGGCAGGTCGATCTGCCGTCGAGCACGACGCATCGGATTCTTTCAGTTTTGGTCAATGAAGGCATGGTCAGTTATAATGCGCTTTCAAAATGTTACCATTTGGGCATTGCCCTATCGCTGCTTGGATTGGAAGCTCACCAATATGAACTAAGGCATGTGTATCACCATATCCTTGAAAAGATCGCCCGGCATACCGGGGACAGCGCATTTCTTCTCATCCAATCGGGATGTGACGTTTTATGTGTCGACCGGGTGGTGGAATCGACACCGATTCAGGTGCTGACCTTCGATATCGGCGGCCGAAGACCTTTGGGGGTGGGGCCCGGCAGCTTGGCAATTCTGGCTTCGCTGCCCGAAGCTGATATGCGGCACATTGTGCAGCTCAATGAACGCCGCTATACGTTGTTTAACGGGTATGCGCCGGAGGATCTGCAGCGGATGATCGAAGCCTACCGTCAGCAGGGCTATATCGTCAACAGTGTGACGCCATACACCATGGGCGTGGGCGTGGCATTGGTCGATAAAACCGGTAACCTGATAGGCGCTGTGAGCGTGAACGGAATCATATCGAAAATGGATAAAAAGAGACAAAGAGAGATCGCGCGCCTGATTCAGTCCGAAATTGGATGTGCAGACATTTGAACGCCGAAAAACATGGAGATGCATGCATGAACAATAATGCTAACAAGGTGATGAGCGCAAATGAGGCGGTACGCCGTTTTATTCATGACGGGGACGAGTTGATCATCGGCAATTATACCGTCGGCACATGCACTGAACTGATTTTTGAAATCTGCCGGCAGCAGAAAAAAGGCTTCACGCTCTATTCGCAATCCGGGATTCTTGACGTGGATGTCTTGGTCAATGCGGGTTGCGTCGATCGCCTGGTCACCACCTATGTCATGCGCTCGGGCGGCAAAAAGGGCGGCGGGGCCGTGGAGCGGGCCTTGCAGGCCGGCACCCTGGAGATGGAGGACTACACCAATTTCAACTACAATGCGCGCCTGGTCGCGGGGATGCACGGTCTGACGTTCATCCAGGTTCTGGAAGGGGTTATGGCGACCGATCTTTTCCGCAAGCGCAGCTTCATGGGTGAAGATAAATACCGGGTCATCAAATGCCCCTACACGGGCAGGGATTTGTTGACGGTGCCGGCGGTCACCCCGGACGTGTGCATTGTCCATGTCCAGAGGGCCGACAAGCATGGCAATGCACAATATTGGGGCGCTCTGGGCAGCGTGGCCGCCGCGGCGCTGTGCAGCAAGAAGATTATCGTTTCCTGCGAAGAAATCGTTGAACATGATGTCATCCGTCAAAGTCCGCATTTTACCATCATCCCAGCCTTTCGCGTGAACGCCGTAGTAGAAGTTCCCTGGGGAGCGCATCCGACCGAGGTGTTGGGGCACTATAACCGGGATCACTTTTTTTACGGGATGTTCACCACGGCCAATACCAGGGAAGAAACCGCCAAGGCATGGATGGATGAATGGGTTTTCGGATGCAGCGACCGCGAGGCCTACATCGATCGATACGCCGCCCGGTTCGGCATAGGCATGCTGGACAAACTGCGCGCCAAAGCCTTCTATTCCGCCCCGGCGAACTACGGTGCGGCGTTTACTTCGGCCTGGGATGAAAATGGTAAAGAGCGCTCGATGGGGCTGTCGCTGGCCCAGATCGAGCAGCGTCTGGCGGAAAAGGGGATGCTTTATGAGTAAAGGATACACGCTGAACGAGTTGCTGATCATCACTTGCGCCAAAGAGATCAAAGATTACCAGAACGTTATTCTCGGGGTGGGGCTGCCAACCACCGCCGGCGCCCTGGCCAAAGCACTTTATGCACCGCATGCCACCTTGATGATGGAATCGGGTATCATCGATTTCGAACCGTTGGTGCCGCTCAACCACATCGCCGACGCGCACGCATGCCGTGGTTTTTCATATGCGACCGACTTGTTCACCGCTTTTACGATGACCTATCGCGGATTTATCGATATATGCTTTTTAGGGGTGGGTCAGGTCGACAAATTCGGCAACGTGAATACGACCTGTATCGGCGACTACTTCAATCCTACCCTGCGGCTGCCCGGATCGGGTGGTGCGGCCGATTTTATCGCCTATGCCAAGCAGACGGTGCTGACCTTGCGCGGCGGCCAGTTCGTGGAAAAATTAGACTACTTTACTTCGGCCGGGTACATGGAAGGCGGCGACAGCCGGGACCGGTCAGGACTCTTTCCGAAAGGGTCAGGCCCTTCTATGCTGCTGACCACCCAGGGCGTATTCCGGTTCGATTCGGAAACCAAAGAGATGTATCTTGCCCAAATACATCCGGGGGCATCGGTCGAAGATATCCGCAAGGATATTCCCTGGGATCTGAAAGTCTCGCCGAACCTGACTCAAACCGAACGACCGACTGATCGCGAAATCGATTTCGTGCGCCATTTCGCACCAACCGAAAGCGTCGGACGCAGTATGCGCACGGAGTTGTCTATCGAGCATGCCTTCAACAGAGCCAAGAAAAGGGGCAAAGTATAAACGGCATCGACGGAGTTGAAAGTAAAAATACGAAGTTCAAAGTGGAAAGTGAATGGATTCTGTCGATTTTCGTATTTACTTTTCTATAGACACACGTTTTTGCGTGCGTGCTCCCAAAAAAAGGGCTAACGGAAAAGGTTAATGGAGGTAAAAAATGAAAAATTTATCGAAGTGTTTTTTAGGCATGATGTGTCTAATTTTGACAGCCGGATTGACCATCCCGGCCGATGCAGCCGATGAGCGCTTGGCCATTGGCACCGCTTCCACGGGCGGTACCTGGTACCCGCTGGGCGGCGGGGTCGCCAACATGATCAATGCGCATGTCAAAGGCTACTATGCGGCGGCCCATCCCGCGGGGGCATCGCTGGAGAACATCCGGGCGATTTCAAAAAAACAGGATGCCTTGGCCCTGTCGATGCCGGACACGGCTTTTCAGGCCTTCAATGGCACCGAAGCCTTCGCCAAAAAGCCAGTCAAAGAACTGCGCGGCCTGATGTCGACCTATCCGATCGATATCCAGTTTTTCGCTCTGGCCGGTGGCAAGATCAAAACCATCGCGGATCTGAAAGGCAAAAAGGTGGCGGTGGGCGCTCCCGGCAGCGGCACCGAAGCCATGGCGCGTTATGTGCTGAATGTTTTCAACATGACCTACGACGATATCGACGAGCAGTTCCTGTCGGCGACAGAAACGACCGAAGCCCTGAAGGATGGGAATATCGATGCCGGTATCGTGACTCTGGGGACGCCGGCGCCGGCCTTGATCGATCTGGCCACGCAACGCGATATCATCTTTCTTGATATCACGCCGGATATCGCTGAAAAGATCAACAAGGAGTTTCCGGCTTATTTTCCGACGACCGTTCCGGCCGGCACCTACAAAGGTCAGGACAAACCGCATCATACCTTGTCATGGATGGGTATCTTCGTGGTCCACCAGGATATGAGCGAAAAGCTGGCCTATGACATCTTGAAGGCTGTCTTCGATCATAAAGATGAATTGGACAAAATCCATGCCCAGTTCAAGACCATCAGCCTGGAAAATGCGGTTAAGGGCATGCCGATTCCTTTTCATCCCGGGGCGCAGAAATTCTTCAAGGAAAAAGGATTGATCCAGTAGCATGTTCAGAATTTCGGCACATCGAAAGCAAGTAGTCTCCGGCGGCCGTCGCACAGCGTCGGCGGCCGCCGCGCTTACAGTGTTGCTCTTGCTTGCCGGATGGGGGTGCGCGTCTTCCGGCCAACAACTGGTGGTGGGCGAATGCGATTCGGGAAAAGTGCTTCTGAAACTGGAAGCAAAGCCGGGGACTGATTTCTCTATCTGGTTTTTGCATTCCTATGACAAGGCTCCTTTCGAGGAACATTACCGTGTTCTTGGGGACGGACACATTCTTTTAACCCATATGACCTTCAAGTCCAGCCTGAACGGCCAGGGCTTTGCACTGGGCACGTATCACGCAAAACCGGGCGGATACGCGGAGTTGGCCGACATCAACCAGAAAAACGACCAGGTAATTTTCCGGCTGGGCTCGCCGGATCTGGCGAACCATGCCCTGATGATCGACGGCCGCCGTGTGCGCCTGCTCGATTACGCGAATGCAGGCACTTTGCTTTGCATCCGCGTTCGATCATTCGAATGATTCGCTGAGCATACGGCATCGCCGGATCACCGGCTTTTTCAAGTCATGTAAAATGCGCAACTATCTTACCCGGGTGTCTTTGAGTTTCTTCTCAACCATCTACGGTGGCAGTTCAACCGGTGGGAGATATTATGGAAGTCACTAACGATACGGAAGAACGGACCTCGGCGGTTGCCCAAATGGTTCGGATCATCGCCATCGCCATGGCCGTTTTTCAGATTTACACCGCTCAATTCGGTCTGTTTTCGGCGCTGGTGCAGCGTTCGATTCATCTGGCGTTCGCGTGCACCCTGGTCTTTTTGATTTTTCCGCTGAGCAAGCGGTATGGTGCTGTGTATCCCTGGCGACTCAGGGTAATCGATTGGGGGCTGGCGGTCGTAGCCATCGTCACGCTCGCCCATCTTGCCCTGACCTATAAGAGTCTGGCCATGCGTGGCGGGGAAGCATCCACGGCGGATTTGTGGATGGGCGGCATCCTGCTTTTGCTTGTTCTGGAGTGCACGCGCAGGCTGATGGGATGGGCCCTGCCGATCATCACGCTCATCGCCATTGTCTATACCTTCCTGGGAGACAAGATTCCTGGGATGTGGGGTCATTTTCCTATCGATCATGAACAATTCATCAGCTACCAGTACCTGACCACGGAAGGACTGTTCGGGATACCCCTGGGCGTCAGCGCGAGTTTTATCTTTGTGTTCATCATGTTCGGCGCATTTCTGGTCAGCTCGGGAACGGGCGAGTTTTTCATTCGGTTCTCCAACGCGCTGGCCGGCGATTTTCGCGGAGGACCCGCCAAGGTCGCTGTGGTGAGCAGCGGCTTCTTCGGCACGATCAGCGGTTCGGCCGTGGCCAATGTGGTCAGCACGGGCTCCTTTACCATTCCGTTGATGAAAAAGATCGGTTACCGTCCGGTTTTTGCCGGCGCAGTCGAATCGGTCTCCTCGACCGGCGGGCAGTTCATGCCACCGGTCATGGGCGCCGGCGCTTTCATCATGGCCGACATGCTCGGGGTCGGGTACCTGGAAGTGGTCAAGGCGGCCATCCTGCCTGGCATTCTCTATTTTTTGGCGCTTTTCTGGATGATTCACATGGAGGCGTTGAAATTGGGCCTGCGGGGGCTCAGCAAAAAGGAGTTGCCGCCCATCCGCGCTACAGTCAAAGCCGGCGGACACCTTATGATCCCGGCATTTTTGCTGATCGGTTTTCTGATCTTGGGATATTCGCCCATGAAAGCCGGTCTATGGGCGATTGTTTCCGTCTGGTTGGTCAGTGCGATCCGTAAGGCTACCCGCATGGACTTCCGCGCGGTTTTGGAAGCGATGGAAAAAGGCGCGACAGGCTGCCTTGAGGTCGCACTGGCGTGTGCCTGCGCCGGTATCGTGATTGGCTGCGTCACGCAGACCGGGTTGGGGCTCAAGTTTTCAGGACTTATCATCTCGGCTGCGGGCGGCAATCTGATTTTGTCACTCGTTTTTGTCATGATTGCATCGCTCATCCTGGGAATGGGGCTGACGACCTCGGCGGCTTACATATTGACGGTCATCCTGGGAGGACCGGTTCTGATCGAGTTGGGGGTCAATCCCTTGGCGGCCCATATGTTCGTTTTCTACTATGCCTGCCTGTCGACAGTGACGCCGCCGGTGGCCCTGGCATCTTTTGCCGGCGCTGCCATTGCCGGCTCCAAGCCGTTTGCGACCGGATTCGAATCCATGCGTCTGGCAGCCGTCGCCTATCTGGTGCCCTTTTTCTTCGTTTTCAGTCCGGAGTTGATTTGGAAAGGGTCCCTCGGCGCGATTGGCTTGGCCGCATTTTCGGCGACCATCGGAACCATCGCCTTGGGCTCGGGCTTGATGGGGTATCTGGCAGACCGGTGTAACTGGGTATTCCGGCTGCTATTACTTGCAGCTGGTTTGGCGCTCATCCAGCCGGGCGTATGGACTGATATTTTCGGGGTGGCCGTACTTGGCGGGATAACATTATACCAGCGATGGTCCAGCCGCAGGGCGGGTGCACCCAGAATTGCGGCAACCTGACAGCGTCTTATTATTTTAATCACAAAAGGTCCACGGGGGGCGAAAGGTTTTTCGCCCCCCGTGGACTTTTACAAGGTTCTCCCTTACAGTGAAACGGGTCATGGTGAGGCCTCTGTGCATGAATAATCTGGTGATGCAGTTCGCTCAAGTGACTATTGGCGAAGTGTTAGCTCACCTCCCCATGTTGCACGCTTTCACGTGCATGCTTTTGTTAAAGGTTCTCAAAATTACAACCTTTGCTGGTTGGATACTAAAAAGGAGAAATGACCAACATGGATACTGCCAAACTGGCCGAGGCGTACAAACGCAAACAGATATCAGCTGAGGCCGCGGCCGGGCTCGTACAATCCGGAATGAACATTTTTATGGGCATTTCCGCCAACATGGCCCGCGTGATCGACAAGCATCTGGCCCGGAGAAAAGATGACCTGCACGATGTCAGCATACAGACCTCTCTGGATACGGCTGAGCATGAATTCCTCAAGGCCGATCCTGAAGGTGCGGTTTTTAAATGGCACAGCGGCTTTTTTCTGCACTCTGTCCGGTCGCAGGTGGCCGCACGCGGCAGCGGCGTGTATTGGGCCCAGTCCTGGCACCTGGCCCCAGGGGTTATCCGCGAACAATCCGTGAAAGATATCTCCTTCATCGTCACGGCACCAATGGATGCGCACGGCTACTTCAATTTTGGTCTGTCGGTGACCGAGTTGATGGCGTTCTGCGAGGTGTCCAAAAAAATCGTGGTGGTGGTTCTGGAAGATATGCCGGTGATCTGCGGTGGCCAGGAAGAAGCGATCCACATTTCCAAAATCGATCATATCGTGGAGGACCGCGAGTTCAAAACCTTCTGCCTGCCGGCCGTGCCGGTCAAGGAAGAGGACCGCCTGATCGCACACAATATCGTTTCCGCCGGCCTGATCGGCGACGGCACCACGCTGCAGATCGGCATCGGCGGCCTGCCCAATTCGGTGCTGGATGCGCTGGCTGATGCGGGGGTGCATCATTTGGGTATCCATTCGGAAATGTTGACCGACAAGATGTTTGATTTGATCCAGGCGGGCATCGTCGACAACACTCGTAAAAAGATCGACCGCTACAAATCGACATTCGCTTTCTGCCTGGGCAGTCGCCGTCTGTACGATTTTCTGGATCGCAATCCCATGTTTGCCTCTTATCCCGTCGATTACGTCAACAACCCTCTGATTATTGCCCAGCAACCCCGGATGTTTTCGTTGAACACCACCATGCAGATCGACCTGATGGGCCAGGTGGCTTCCGAGCAGGTTGGCGGGGAGCGGCCCCGCCAAATCAGCGGTACCGGCGGCCAACTCGATTTCGTGATGGGCACCATGCTCGCCCAGGACCGCGCCGGCGTGAGCGTGCTGGCCTTGTATTCACAATACAAAGGCCGATCGCGCATCGTGCCCATCCTGGAAAAGGGAACGGTGGTGACCGTGCCGCGCTCGCTGGTGGATTACGTGGCGACCGAATGGGGGTTGGTGCGTTCGAGAGGATTGTCGATCAACGAACGCGCCCAGGCGCTGATCCGCATTGCCCATCCGGACCACCGCGAAGCCTTGATGCGCCAAGCGGTCGACGCGGGGTTCATACCCTACCGCAGTGCCACTGACAAACTGCCCCGGGGCGTGATCAACTGCCGCGATTGACGTTTTGTAAGATCAAGAGGTCATTTAACGTTAACTGAATCAGTCCCTTTTGCGCGCACGCGATGAGCCGGGCGGATCCTACCTCCGTCCGGCTCAGTTGCATTGATCAGATCAATTATCCCCCACGTCGGCAGGTTTTTTCTGACCATATCTTCACATCTTGAATTAAAACACCGCGAGGGGAAATCCCCAATCAGGGTGACCTGCCCACGCGTGACAGCTATTTCAAAGGGATGGATCGCAGTGGAAAGATCCGGGAATCTGAACAAGACATCGCCTATATGATGGCTTTGTTAAAACGGGGCGTGGATGATGCAACCATCAAGGGCCGGGTTCAATCAGAACGAACCGATTGGCACAACCATAAAGGCGAAACCCGCGCTGAACATTACCTTGCGGAAACATTGAAAAAAGCCAAGGCATTCGTCGGTTCCAGCGGGTACACGGTCGATATCTTCGACCAAGAAAAAAAACTAAGCTCAAAACCGTGTTGTGGAAAATATCCTTTCCGGCAAGGGCCATGAGGCGTACCTTGCCCAGCGGGCAAAAGACATAGTGGTAAAAGAAGGCTATGAACCCAAAGCAATAACGGTCGATATCCAGCGGTTCAGAAAAAGCCAGGGCGCAGATAAAAGCAAAGGATTCTCTGTGTCAAAAGAAATGACGAAGTAAGCAGCACTCTTCTTGAGCCCTCTCCGCTTCTTAAGTTTCGGTTGCCAGCTATAGCCAACAATGGATGCGCCCTAAGACGAACCAGCACGAGGTCCCGCGATGCACCCTTTTAAAACAGACGCTGCGCCCACAAGGGCAAATCTGCAAGCAAAAAGACTAGAGTCACCAAGATTTTCTGAGCGCGGGTGGCAAGTTTCAATACGTCCCCTTTACAATTTGGCAAACGCCATATATATTATTGGCAAATGCCACGATAAAGGGGGTAGCCATGCAAATTCAATCGCTTAACCTTAAAACCACTTCGACCGACCAACTGATTTCCCAGCTTAAGCAAGGATTGCCCGCCGAGACATTTGACCAACTGCGAAGCAAATTGAATGTTTCTGATAATGCGCTATCCAAAATCGTTCAGATTTCAAGGCGCACTTTGGATCGGCGCCGTATAACAGGCAGGCTTGCAACAGATGAATCCGAGCGCATCGTCCAGGTCGCACAAGTCTACGACATGGCCGTTGATGTATTTGGCAATCCTCAAAAAGCTGAAAGGTGGCTGAAAAAACCTGCCCGTGGTTTGGGCGGTAAAATACCTCTTGAATATTCTGATACTCATCTTGGCGCCCAGGAAGTGATCAATCTTTTGGGACGCATTATGCATGGGGTTTTCCCCGGATGACAATCACTGCCTGGCGCATCGTTGAAAAACGATTTGCGGCGACCGCTTTTTCAGGCGAGGGCGCCAAATTGTTCGGTGGCCGTTGGAACCCACCAGGATACTCCGCCGTATATGCCGCCGAAAGTCTGTCCCTATCAATCCTGGAACTGATCGTTCACCTGGATGAAGATGCAGATATCCAGAATTTCGTAGCTATCCCTGTCGCGTTTGAAGAAAGCCAAGTTATCGCTTGGCCAGAAGAAACGCTGCCAGCCCACTGGTCAATCCTGCCAGTCGCAGATCAAACCCAAAAAATGGGTAAGATTTGGATAGATGAAAAACAAAGCATGGTATTGCAGGTGCCATCATCAATAGTACCACAGGAAAAAAATTTCGTTTTGAATCCTTTACACCCCGATTTTGCTGATCTAAAAACAGGAAAAGCGCAAAGCCTTTATATTGATCCACGATTAAAGAAAATAATTCAGTAGAATACATACTCAATGAGGACTCAGGTGCATGGCGAACTTGGAATCAATAGGTTGAAGGAACAAGTCTGGCCGGAATTGGACAATGATGTGGTCAAACAAAAAGTACACTCCGTTAAGCCGCTACCGAAAAATCGATTCTTTTTTCAAAGTTGTTCGGGTTTTTGTATTCAATGAAAGAGTGAAGCCATCTGCGGTGGTTGCGGTGGTCCCCAAAAACTGAACAATGTGCTAAGCTCTGAGTCATCATCCTGAAAGGAGCTTTCATGATCAAGAAACGAAAACAGTACAGTCCGGAATTCAAGGCAAAAGTGGCGCTGGCCGCTCTGAGAAACGAGGAGAGCACCGCCGAGCTTGCCGCCAAATATGAAGTCCATCCTACCATGATCACTAACTGGAAACGGGAGTTGACCGAGGGCGCTGCCGAGTTTTTTGACAAGGGGCAGAAAACCAAAAAGCAACATGGCAACACTGTTGATGAACTGTACCGCCAGATCGGGCAATCGACCACTATGGAGCACCCGAAATTTTTAACACCGATCAGGGTGCCCAATTTACCAGCAAAGAGTTTATTGCTACATTGCAAGAAAGCAATATCAAAATCAGCATGGACGGCCGGGGTCGAGCGCAGGACAATATTTTCATCGAACGACTGTGGTGGACGCTCAAGCATCAGTACATTTATCTGCATGCATTTGATACTGGCCAGCAGCTGCGAACAGGCTTAAGACAGTGGTTTTCGTTCTACAACAGAGATCGTTTTCACCAAGGCCTTGACAACAGGACACCGGATGAGGTTTATTTCGGCTTCTATCCTATTCTTGCCAAGGCTGCTTGAAATTAGAAGTAAAAAGTATTTCAATGCTGGATCGGTGTGCGCGCCGGGGGGATTTTGATGGACCCCCCGGAACACGCCCTCAGCATCTACCAAGGGGAAACGTTACCCCACAACCAGGACGATTTAGAGCTTA
>LADR01000089.1 GCA_000961655.1 Desulfatitalea sp. BRH_c12 | reverse complement strand
CCCGGTATTTGGGTCATCGCCCAAAATGGCGAGGCTTTATTTACCCGCACCCATGACTGCCGAAAATGGTGGCTTTGCACCCGCACCGGGCGACCGCCGGTCGCCCCTACAGGTGGCATCCCCTGCGATGACGCGTACCACGAGGGTTTGCGTAAGGCCGCAGAAAGGTACGCGCCTCTTGATTTTTGGCACAGGGCATCGTTTATTTGAGGGACGAACCTTGTGGTCGCCGGTGTGTAAATGTCTATTGATCCCTGGGACTACAATGGCCACCTTGATGACCACGATGCGCGCTGTAGGGGCGACCGGCGGTCGCCCACGCGAACCCCGGTATTTGGGTCATCGCCCAAAATGGCGAGGCTTTATTTACCCGCACCCATGACTGCCGAAAATGGTGGTTTTGCACCCGTACCGGGCGACCGCCGGTCGCCCCTACAGGTGGCATCCCCTGCGATGAAGCGTACCACGAGGGTTTGCGTAAGGCCGCAGAAAGGTACGCGCCTCTTGATTTTTTGGCACAGGGCATCGTTTATTTGAGGGACGAACCTTGTGGTCGCCGGTTGCATCCCGCCATCGCTTGTCTTCAGCATGCCTTCAACGCTTACGACTTGCGGGTAAGGGGTTTTTCGGGTATTGCTGACACGAGTCTCCTATAATTCGTAACTTCGATGCAGATGTGGATGAAGGAATATCGCAAAATGAGATATCTGACCCTCATTCTGGTGAATTTCTTATTGGTCATAGGCGTGGCCTTTACCAATCTGGCGCAGGTCTGCCGTGCGGCCGTCGGCGATTCGGTTGAAAAACCGGTTGATTTTACTAAATTTTCACTGGAAGAACTCAAGAATGTTGAAATTGTTTCAGCCTCCAAAAAACCCGAAAGGCTCTCGGAAGTCGCCGGCGCCGTTTATGTGATCACGCAAAACGACATACGGCGCTCGGGTGCCACCAGCATTCCCGAAGCCCTGCGCCTTGCTCCCGGCGTTCATGTGGCGCGTATCAGCGCCACAGACTGGGCCATCAATATACGGGGATTGAACAGTCAATACGCGCAAAACCTGCTCGTCCTGATCGACGGTCGCAGTGTTTACACGCATGTTTTTTCCGGAGTCTTCTGGGATATACAAGATACGGTGATGGAGGACATTGACCGCATCGAGGTGATCCGCGGGCCGGGAGCCGCTCTGTGGGGTGCCAACGCGGTCAACGGCGTCATCAACATCATCACCAAACACTCTAAAAATACACAGGGATGGCGCGGCGTTGTCCTGGGTGGAAGCGAGGAGCAAATCGGCAGCTTGCGCTATGGCAGTACCCTCGAACAAGGGGGGACTTACCGGGTCTACGGAAAAATTTTCAATCGCGGCGAGTTGTCCGGCGTGGGACTCGATCCGGCACCGGATTCGGCTAAGGATGCGCAGTCCAGCGATAACTGGCGATCCGGTCGCGGAGGATTTCGCATGGATCTGGCTCCCGGCCAGGGTATGCCGGCCGGCGCTTCGGATTCATTCACGTTGCAGGGAGAAGCGTATACCAACCGCTACGATAAAAAGTTTGAAAGACGCTCGAGCCTTTTTCCAAGCGCGATTTCAACGCCCACCGGCGATGACGATAATTCAGAAGCGACCGGACTACATCTGCTGGGGCGCTGGCAACATACCGTGTCCCAGGATTCCGACACCGTTTTGCAGGTCTACTATGATTATCTTGAAAAAGATTATGATCCGGCCAGCGGCCGCGTCAGCACGGCCGATGTTGACTTCCAGCATCGTTTGACAGTAGCTGAGATCAACGAAATTCTCTGGGGCCTGGAGTTCAAATATATTCACGACAATTTCAAAGAGAGTCCTAATGTGACGCTGGATCCGAGCGATTTAAATCAAACCTTGTGGAGCACCTTTATCCAGGACCAGATCCAGATCATGCCGCGCCTGCTCACCTTTATCGCCGGCTCTAAATTTGAGTACAACGAGGATACAGGTCTTGAGATCCAACCTAGCGTCCGGTTGATGTACACACCTTACGACTGGTTATCCACCTGGGCAGCTATCTCGCGAGCGGTGAGGGTGCCCTCAAGAATCGAACTGCACGGCCGAACCAGCGACCTTGTGCCATTGCCGGCCATAGACCCCGTTAACCCGGTGGAAGTGGTGACGTTGGGTAACCGCGACCTGGATTCCGAAAAACTTACCGCCTATGAAATAGGTTTCCGCCTTAAACCACTCGACCGGCTGTGGCTGGATACGACACTATTCTTCAATAATTATGATGAATTGATCGGTCTTGAAATGAGCGACACGCCTTTGCCGGGCGACATGTACACACTTGTCTATGATAACAATTCGTCCGGTGAAGCCTATGGGTTTGAATTCGCTTTGGACTGGAAGGCAGCGTCGACCTGGCTGATGGGGGCATCGTACACCTACTTGCGCACCCAAATAGAGGAAAATCAGATCACCGATCAGAACATCGCCCCGCTTATCTCAAAAGGAAGCAACCCTCGTCATTCATTTTCGATCAGGTCTGCGTGGGATGTCACGCCCACTATCGATTTCGATTTATGGCTTCGGTTCGTCAGTCGTCTACCGGAAAGGGATATTGCCAGTTACACGGTTATGGATGCCAGATTAGCCTGGAGACCTTATCAACATATAGAGCTCTCACTGGTGGGACAGAATTTGTTTGAAGAGGGGCATGAGGAATTTTCCACGCTCGAAGTCAAACGCAGTGTCTACGGCAAAGTCAACTGGCAATTTTAAGGCGACGCCCTAATGGTAAGGCTGGAAAAGAAAATAAAAGCGCTGAAATTTTGCCTCGCATTTGCTATTTTGCTCATGTGCTCGATCGTTTTCCCGCCGGTCGTCGCAAGCGAACCGTTGACGGGGTTTGAATATGAAGTAAAAATGGGTTTTATATACAATTTCATTAATTTCGTAACCTGGCCTGAAAAAGCATTTAACAAGCCGGATGATGCCATCGTCGTTTGTTTTGCCTCCGACGATCCTTCCAGCAATGTCCTCTTTCAACTGAGTTCCCAAACCATCAAGGGCAGAAAAATTGAAGTGCTCCGATACACGGAGGGATGTGTGGCGCAAAGCCACGTATTCTTTTTTGGGACGCAAGACCGGGTGTTTATCCAGAAAGTTTTGGACCTGGCCAAAGGGCGTGGCATATTGACGATCGGTGAGATCGAAGGTTTTACGCAAATGGGCGGAGTAATAAATTTTTTTGAAGAGAACAATCGACTGCGGTTCAAAGTCAATATCGATGCAGCAAAAAAAGAGCATCTGATAATGAGTTCTCAACTGCTTGTTTCAGCGCAGATCGTCACTCAGGAGCACAAGTAGGATGGGCGCTTTTCAGAACATTTCCATCCGTTGGAAGCTGAAATTGATTATCATGCTCACCAGTGGCATTGCGTTGCTGTTTGCGTCTGCGATCCTGATGTACAGGGATATCATGACTTCAAGAAAAAGCATCCGCAACGATCTTTCCAGTCTGGCCCAAGTGATCGGCAGAAACAGCATCGGCGCTGTCGTTTTCAACGATCAGCAAACAGCGGAAAATAACTTGTCCGCCCTGAATGCCAAACCGTTTGTCATGCTCGCCAGTATTTACGATCGCAGGGGCAAGGTCTTTGCGGTGTATATCCACGAAGATGCCAAGAGCAGCGTGTCGGTGCCCACCATCCGAGATCCGGGGTATTACTACGAAGGCAACCACTTGTTGGTATTCACTCCGATTTTACAGGAAAACGATGTGATCGGGACGGTCTGCATTCAATACGATCTGAAATACACGCAAGTCGAAATGCTACAGTCGGCCGGGATTTTTGGAATCGTGGTTCTTCTTGCTTTCATGATAACCTGGCTGCTTTCCTCGTCTTTGCAAAAAGTTATTTCACGTCCCATTTTAAGTCTGACCGAAATCGCCAGGGCGGTTTCCGAAAAAAAAGATTTTTCGGTACGGGCCGAAAAGCACAGCCGGGATGAAATCGGCGTTTTGATCGATGTTTTCAATGACATGCTTGCCGCCATCCAATCGCGCGACAACAAGTTGCAAGAATACCGCGAACACCTGGAAGAGCAGGTCGCCGCCCGCACGATGGCGCTGCGCCAGACCAACAGAGCTCTTCAATCCGCCAAAGAAGCCGCTGAATCGGCCAATCGGGCCAAAAGCGATTTTCTGGCCAACATCTCACATGAAATACGCACACCGATGAATGCCGTGCTTGGCTTCGCCGATCTGCTCAATTCCCTGATCACCGACAAAAAGCAAAAAAATTATCTGGCGTCGATCAGTTCCAGCGGAAAAAATCTGCTTAACCTGATAAATGGTATTCTGGACCTGTCCAAAATTGAAGCCGGCAAAATGGAACTCGAGTACGAACCGGTCGATCTGCGCAGGGTATTTGATGAAATTCAGCGCATTTTTGCCCTGCAGGCATCTGAAAAGAAAATCGATTTCGTCATTACAATCGCCAAGGAAATCCCCGAATTCCTGATTCTGGACGAGGTGCGGTTGAAACAGATTCTATTCAATCTGATTGGCAATGCCGTCAAATTCACCGAAAAGGGGTACGTTCGCATCAGTGTCGCTGATGAAGACGAATCCAGAGAAAACGATGCCTACATTGATCTTATGATTTCGGTAGAAGATACGGGCATTGGTATACCGCACAAGTACCACAAGGAGATATTTGAGGCTTTCAGGCAAAAGGACGGGCAAAGCACCAAACGCTTCGGCGGTACGGGCCTGGGCCTTTCGATCACCAAGCGGCTGGTGGAAATGATGGGCGGGGGCATCAGCGTCCAAAGCAGGGAAAATGTGGGCAGCCGTTTTGCACTTTTTCTGCCGCAAGTTAAAATTGCCCATGAAGCGCGCGCTGAAATTCGGGATACATTCGACCCGACCGACGTCTGTTTTGAAAAAGCGACCCTGTTGATTGTGGATGACTTAACCTCCAACCGGTTGTTGATCAAAGAATACCTTGCGCCTACCCAGGTGGCTGTCATCGAAGCTGAAAACGGCGAAGATGCTGTTCAACTGACCAAGCTGCACATGCCGGATGTGGTCCTGATGGATTTGAGAATGCCCGTTATGACGGGGATAGAAGCGATGCGACAAATCGGCATGGACAAGGAAATAGCTTCGATTCCGGTGGTAGCGCTGACCGCTTCGGGTATGAGCGAGGAAAAAGAAGAATTGGTGGCACTTGGATTCGCCGGTTATCTGATCAAGCCGATCACCAAAGACGTCCTTTTCAAGGAATTGACCAAATTCATCGTCCACTCACATTTAACGGAGAAAGGCAGCGCCCCGGAGGATGCCCAATTTCCCGTGCGTCCCGAAATTTTAACTGAAGTCATTTCGCAACTTGAGAATAAGTACATGCAATTATGGGCCAAAACAAAGCAAAACCTCTTTTTCGAGGATATCGACACCTTTGCGGGCCTGATGCAGGAGCTGGGGGATCGCTACGCGTTGGATATTTTGAAAAATTACGGGACCGATTTGAGTGCCAATGTAAAAAATTTCGACGTTGAACTGATGAATAGCGCGTTGAATGCCTATCCTCGAATCATTGAGAAAATCCGGTCTTACTTGCATCAAAAGAAGGAAACGATCAATGAACTCGGAAAATAATGGCCGTTACAAAATTTTAATCGTGGACGATGTCCCTAAGAACATTCAGGTCGCCGCGAGTATCCTGCAGAACGAACAGTATCAGATGGCTTTTGCCCAAGATGGCCCGACCGCAATCGCACAGGCCGAAACCATCCGTTTCGATTTAATCCTGTTGGATATTATGATGCCGGAGATGGATGGCTTCGAAGTGTGCCGGCAAATTAAAAACAACCCGGCCAGCCGGGATATTCCCGTCATTTTCTTGACCGCCAAGAACGATACGGACAGCGTTGTCAAGGGTTTCGAATTAGGGGCGATGGATTATTTGACCAAACCTTTCAATGCCGCTGAACTGCAGGCCAGGGTCAAAACGCATTTAGAACTGCACCGCTCCAGAAAAGAGATCAAGGAAGCCAATGCAAAGCTTCGAAACGAAATCGCGGAACGTATCAAAGCCGAAGAACAACTTAAGCGCAGTGAGGAAAAGTACCGCTTCTTATCCATCCACGACAGTTTGACAGGGCTGTACAACACCCGCTATCTGTATTATGCCTTGGACCTGCTGGTCACACAAAGTAAACAGAAGAACTCGCAGTTTTCCGTTATATTTCTCGATATCGATAATTTTAAACGCGTGGTCGACACCTATGGTCATCTCAACGGCAGCAAAGCCCTGGCGGAAGTGGCCCAGACCCTTCAGGGCTGCATAGCGGAACCAGCCTATGCTGTCGCCTATGGCGGTGACGAGTTCGTCGTCGTACTTCCCGACTTCGATAACGCCGCCGCTTTGCGGAAAGCTCAGGAAATCCGAACCAGCATGCTTGCGACCGCCTACCTGGCGGCCGATACTGGAGAAGAGGTGAAGCTGCAGGCGAGCTTCGGCGTCTCGACCTATCCCGGCGATGCCGCGGACATCACCGCGATGCTTGCCAAGGCGGACCAGGCCATGTTTAATGTGAAGACCAAGGGGAAAAATGCGATAGGCGATGTCCGCGGGGCTGTTGCCCAGCAGCCCGACCAATCCCCGCAAAAATGCTGAAACGAGTTGGGTTCACAGGGGGCGTACCCTTTCACCTGAAAGGTAATATACACGCTGTCGTTTTTTGGTGACTTTCGATTTTAACAGGAACATTCTTGAAAATAACTATTTCAAATCAGCTGCATCTGTCGGCAATACCCGAAACATTGCGTTCCGAACTTATCGCCAAACTGCAATTTTCCAATCCCAAGTGGATCGAAAATGAGCGCATGGGGCGCTGGAACAAGGGCGTTCCCAAAACGCTTAAATTCTATCGGCGCAGCGGCACCGACAACATGATCGTTCCGCGCGGGTTGATGCGGCAGCTCATTATAATGAGCCGCAGTCACAATGAGTCCTTTACGATTGTCGACCGGCGCCGAAATGCGCCCGATACATCTTTCGAATTCAACGGCGAGTTACGCCCATTTCAGGCCCAGGCCGTGAGGGCCATGCTGGCGCGCGACTTCGGTACCCTGAGCGCGCCGACCGGCAGCGGTAAAACGATTATGGCCCTGTACATGATCGCGCAACGCCGGCAGCCGACCATTATTGTTGTTCACAGCAAGGAACTGGCCCTTCAGTGGATGGAACGCATCGAAACATTTTTATCCATTCCCAAAGGGCAGATTGGGTTCATCGGTGATGGCAAAAAAGTGACTGGTGATAAGATCACAGTAGCCCTGGTGCAGTCTTTGTACAAATGCGCCGCCGAAGTCGCTCCGCATGTCGGTCACCTGATCGTGGATGAGTGCCACCGGGCGCCCAGTCGTACGTTTACGGAAGCGGTCACGGTTTTTGACACCCGTTTTATGTTGGGTCTTTCGGCAACCCCCTGGCGCCGGGACCAGTTATCCAAGCTTATTTTCTGGCATCTGGGAGATGTGCACCACGATATTTCCGCTGCCGATCTGGTTGCATCCGGGCAGATCCTTTCGATCGAAGTGGTTTATCGCGCCACGACATTTGTCCCCTTCGCCGATCCAATTGGCGATTATAGCCGCATGCTGTCCGAACTGACCCAAAATGACGAACGCAATCGCCTGATCGCCGCCGACGTGTTCCATGAAGCGGTCACGCAGGAACGGCCCGGTGTGTGTCTGGTCTTGTCGGACCGCAAACTGCACTGCCAGGTGCTTCAGGCGATTTTGAAGCACAAACACCATGTGGATTCGGAGGTGCTCACGGGAGACCTGAACGAAGAGCAGCGCGCAGGCATCATCGAAAGGCTCAACAAGGGGGAAGTTAAAGTTCTGGTTGCAACGGGGCAGCTGATCGGAGAAGGATTCGACTGCCCGCGCCTGTCCACCCTGTTCTTTGCGACACCGGTACGATTCAACGGGCGCGTGCTGCAATATCTTGGCCGGGTGCTACGGCCCTCCGAAGGGATCACGCAGGCCAAAGTATATGACTATGTAGATGAAGAGGTGGCGCCGCTCACAGCGGCGGCACGCGCGCGCCAAAAAGTTTACGAAGGGTTAACTGCCGTGCCCTCCGAGTCCTAGACACCTGCTTTCGCCACAACACCAGAGCAGGGCAACTGCCTTGGAAAATTCAGATCTTTCAGACTTCTCACCCTATTGTTTCGAAACCATAGGTGCGGACCTGAGGGGAGACGCACCAATTGGTACTTAATCCCGTCAGCTGTAGGGGCGCCCGGCGGTCGCCAGGCGCGGGTGCAAAGCCACCACCCGGGCAATCATTGGTGCGGGAGCATAAGGCCACGATCCCTACTTGACCTGAGGTGTTTTGGGGGCTTGCTGTGTCACCAGGGTCGCTTTCTTAATCAGAATCGGCTCTGTCGGAACATCGCCATGACCCGCTCGCTGGGTCGTCGATTCCTTTTCAATCGCCTTGACCACCTCCATGCCCTCAACGACCCGTCCGAAGACACAATACCCCCAACTGCGGGTATTTTTGCCTTTGTGATCGAGAAAACCATTGTCGGCGACATTGATGAAAAACTGAGCCGTGGCCGAATGCGGTTCGTTGGTGCGCGCCATGGCAATGGTACCGGTTGTATTCTTCAGTCCATTGTCCGCTTCGTTGACGATCGGCGCCTGGGTGGGTTTCGACTGCATGTCGGGGGTAAAACCGCCACCTTGAATCATGAAGCCCTTGATGACCCGATGAAATATTGTGCCATCGTAGAACCCCTTCTGAACATATGCCAGAAAGTTGGCTGTCGTCTTGGGTGCGGCCTGGGTATCCAATTCAAGGATAATGGGGCCCTTGGAGGTTTCCAGGCGCACTTTGGGAATTTCTGTCTGGGCGGCATAAGCCGTTGACAGAAGTAATCCTAACAGGGGGACTAATAGTTTCAAAACATGTCGCATGAACATACTCCTTCATTTTTGTCCTCTTTTGAGGATGCTAACTTCACTGGTGTCAGCAGGTCATCGTACTGCTGTGCGAAACCGGACGGACGCAGCAGCGTGTGCCGGTCTGCCCCGAATGGCTCATGGAACGAACCGAACGCGGGCTTCTACCCAATGACAAACACCGGCCTGCGTTCATCCAGTCGGGTGATGCCTTCTTCTCGGGCCTCTTTAAGTGCCGTGGCGTACTCGGCCGCGGAGGTCGCCCGGGCCAGCGCCGCAATGGTATGGGCCTGACCGCACGGTCGGTATTGTCCCATAATGTTGACGTACGTGTCGGGTGAAATATTGGCGGCGATATAGCGCATTATCGGACGCGTGCCGGCCATGCCATTGGGCATGACCAGGTGCCGCACCAGCAATCCGCGGTGTGCCAGTCCGGCAGCATCGATCATCAGATCGCCTACCTGGCGGTGCATTTCAGCCAGCGCCGCTTTGGCGACCTCTGGATAATCATCGGCATGGCAGGTTTGTTCGGCTATGTCACGATGCCAGAATTTGAAATCCGGCATATAAATATCGACGATATCCGTCAGAAGATGCAGGGCGGCAACGGTGTCGTAGGCGCTGCTGTTATAAACCAGGGGGATTCGTAAACCGTCATCGCAAGCAAGCGGCAAGGCGGCCAGGATCTGGGGGATCACGTGCGAGGGCGTGACCAGATTGATATTGTGGCAGCCGTCCTGCTGCAGGGCTATCATCATGTCGGCCAACTGCCGGTCGCTGACTTCGCGCCCCTCGCCCAGATGGCTGATCGCGTAATTCTGGCAGAAGTTGCACAGCAGGTTGCAATGGGAAAAGAAAATGGTTCCTGACCCATGGGTGCCGACCAGGGGTGCTTCTTCGCCGAAATGAGGGCCATAACTGGCCACGACTGCGCGTAAGCCTGTTTGGCAATAGCCCCTTTCATCGCGCGTGCGATCAACCTTGCAGCGTCGCGGGCATAATGTGCAGCAAGTCAGTGCCGCGGCGGCCTTGTCCGCCCTGTCGCGCAACGCCTGCGGGTTGATCAACGCAACGTATGCAGGTGGGTTGAACGGCATGTCGAAAGGACCTCTCTCTCACGAAAATTCTAGAAACAGACTGTCTCCGCGGCCTTCCGTAAGGGGTTGGTTGCCCTCCCATTCGTGAATCGTGCAGGCGTTGCTTTGCTCGGTCGGCAGAACGCAGGCGATAAACGGCAGAACAGGGTCACCGGCGTAGGATCGGAAATTCAGCATAACGGCTTCATGGCTGGGAAACTGGTCGAATTCGAGCAGCTGGCTGATATATATGCTGCAATGCCCCTCAAAAAAGGCAGATGACTGGTGAAAATCATTCAGGCGTTGCCGGAACATTTCCAGGGCGCGGTCGGCCGAATCGGCTTGAATCATCATTGAAAAAAAGCCATTTCTTCGTTCTTTTTCGTTTTCTTTTTGCTGATCCGTCAGGTACTGGAAATTCCCGATAAAATACATGATCCATCCTCTCATCGAAGTGTTGCAGTTTAAAAGTAGTCTCCCTTTTTTCAATGATTTGATGCCGCTTGTCAACAGGCTTTGTGCTCTCCGGAATATCAGCGCTGCCTCAATGCCTGCGCCATGCGTTCGAGCGCCATGGTCAGCAAACTGCGCGGGCAACCAAAATTTAACCGGACAAAGCCCTTGGCGCCGAAGGCAGCGCCATCGAAAAGACCGACCCCGCCATGTTCAAAAAAGGCGGCCGGGTTTTTTATGCCGGTATCGCGTGTGTCGATCCAAGCCAGGTAGGTCGCCTCTACCGGCGCCATGTGCATGCCTTGCATGTCAGCGATGGCAGCCTGAACGAGGTCCCGATTGGTGCGCAGGTAGTCGATGAGTTCTTCCAACCATTGACGACCATGTTCATAGGCTGCCTGGGCGGCAGTCATCCCAAGCACATTGATATGCGGAACGATGCCCTGCATGGCGCGTTGGAAGCGTGCCCGCAGTCGGGGGTTGGCGATAACCGCAAACGCGCATCCCAGACCGGGAATGTTGTAAGTTTTGCTCGGCGCCATCAGCGTGATGGTTCGTTCGGCGATTTGCGGGCTGAGCGAGGCCATCGGAATATGCTTACACCTCGGTTCCAACACCAGGTCGCAATGAATTTCATCCGAACAGATCACGACCTTCGCGCGCATGCAGATCTCCGCCAGGGCCTCCAGTTCCTTTCGGGTGAAAACGCGACCGGTCGGATTCTGCGGGTTGCACAGCAGAAAGAGAGCGGTTTGCGCGTCAATGGCGTGCTGTATTTCATCGGCATCGAAACGCCATTGGGTATCGACATAATGCAACGGGACCGTGCGGCGCTTTTTACCGGCCAAAGCTGGGGCAGACAAAAAGGGCGGGTAAATGGGTACCATGGTCAGAACGCCTGCGCCGGGTCTGCCAGCACTGCGGCAGACCACGTTCAGGCCGGTGACCAGTCCGGGCAGCCCGACGATCCACTCGGGAGCCACCTGCCACTGATAGCAGCGGTCCAGATGGTCCATGATCGTCTCCAATAGCTTGGGGGCAGGTTGGGCGTACCCGAAAAGGCCGTGCGCCACTCTTTGATGCAGGGCTTCGATAACGGCGGGCGGAGACGCAAAATCCATATCGGCGACCCACATGGGAATGATATCCGTGCCGCTGTATTTTTGCCACTTGAAGCTGTCCGAAGATTTTCGATCAATCGGGGTATCAAAATCAAACATAAGGCTTTCGCTCGCATACCTATCGTTGCATGTTCACGACATATCGGCCCGTGGCGCCACCGGTCAGCATCGTCTCCAGATGTTCTTCGACCTCATCGAGGCTGATCTCCGTTGCGATACGCTCCAGGGCGTCGATTTTCCACTCGGATGCCAAACGCTCCCACACCGCCAATCGCACGCTCATCGGACATTCGGCCGAATCAATGCCGATCAGGCGCACGCCGCGCAATATGAAAGGGTACACGGTCAAATGCAGGTCAGGGGAGGCGGCATTGCCGCAACAGGTGATTACGCCGCCGTACTGGGCGGACCGGATGGCAAACGCCAGGATATTGCCGCCGACTGTGTCGATTGCGGCGGCAAAGCGCGCCGGCAGCAGCGGTTTGCCCGATGTATCCTGCACCGCCTGGCGGTCGAGGATCTCGGCGGCACCTAAATCGGTCAAAAACGTTTGGGCGGCCGGCTTGCCGCTGGCGGCCGACACCGTATAACCGCTGTGGGCTAGAATCGCCGTCGCCAGACTGCCAACCCCGCCGCTGGCACCCGTGACCAGCACAGCGCCGCCGGCAGGCGTCACCCCCGCTTCTTCGAGCCGCAGCAAACTCAATGCCGCAGTAAAGCCGGCTGTTCCGAATATCATGCTCTGTTTGAGTGTCAAGCCTGCGGGCAGCGGCACCACCCAAGCGGCGGGCACCCGGATGTATTGTCCTAAACCGCCGTCGGTGTTCATGCCCAAATCAAAGCCTGTTACCAGTACCGCATCACCGGCCCCAAACAGACGGCTGTCGCTTGCGGCCACTTCACCGGCTGCATCCACACCCGGTGTATGGGGATATCGACGGGTAACCCCTTTGTTGCCGCTGGCCGACAGAGCGTCTTTGTAGTTCAAGGATGAATAATGTACCTTGATTAAAACGTCACCTTTGGGTAAATCATCGACCGTTCTGTCGATGATGCGGCGAATGAAGCGCTTATCGGCGGTTTCTTCGACCACTAAGGCACGAAATGACGGCATAGGATGCTCCTTTCTTTACTGAATGATTCTTGACGAACGCGTAAAGGGCGATTTTCTAGTCATCACTATCAAACAAGAATTTTTGGTTAATGGGTATCTAAATAAAAAGGATTCTCCCTTCGGTCGACATACGGTTAGACTGATGATGGGGTCTACAACTTTGTATACACTGGTTGATCTATGAGCAAAACGCCGATTTTGGAAGCCATCGATGTCACGAAACGCTACGGGACGGTAACGGCTGTGGACCATCTGAATCTGGCCGTACCAAAGGGGGTGTGTTTCGGCCTGCTGGGACCCAATGGCGCGGGCAAAACCACCCTGGTCGAAATCATCGAAGGCATCATTGCACCCACTTCAGGCCATGTGCTGTATCAAGGCCGTCCGCGTGCAGCATCTTTTTTTGAACGCATCGGCATCATGTTCCAACAGACGGCACTGCTTTCGTTTATGACGGTTCATGAAACCTTGGCCACATTTCAATCCCTTTACCCGCATTCCATCGACATCGAAGAGTTGATCCGTCTGTGCTACTTGGAGGATATCCGCAAACAACTCAACGATAAAATCTCGGGTGGCCAGCGTCAACGTTTATTGCTGGCCCTGGCCCTGGTCAACCAACCTGACCTTCTGTTTCTGGATGAGCCTAGCACCGGGCTGGATCCCCAGGCCCGCCGCAATCTGTGGGATATTGTGGCCAACATCAAGCGGCAGGGCAAAACCATCATTTTGACGACCCATTACATGGAGGAGGCCGAGCACCTGTGCGACATCATTGCCATTATGGACCATGGTCAAATGATCGCCCAGGGATCGCCCGCGCAGTTAATCGATCAGTACACGGAAGGAATGCATATCGACTTGCCTGCCGAATGCATGGTCAATGTATCGGAACTGCCCGCCGCCGATATCACGGTGCTCGATGAACGCGCCGTCATTCAGGTGCATGACATGAATCGGGTTGTTCAAAGATTGCTGGCCGCCGGGGTGGATCTTACCCATATGACGGTTCATTCGCCCACCTTGGAGACGGTCTTTTTAAATCTCACCGGACGGCAATTGAGGGATTGAGCATGAGTTTCAAACGACTATGGGCGATGTTGTGGGCCCGGAACCACGAATTTTTTCGCGATCGCGCCGCCTTTGGCTGGAACTTTATGTTTCCGTTCCTGCTGGTCGCCGGTTTCGCGGTCATTTTCGGCGGTGACGAACCCAAGGACTTCAAGGTAGGTATTTTCCCATGCGACTCAGTGCAGGCGGCCTATGATGTGGATGAATGCCTTCCGCCGACGCTCAAGGGGGTCCGCCAAGTCCAATATCTTGGTTTTGAAAATCTCGAACAGGGGCTTGATAAGCTCCGTCATCACCGCATCGATCTGCTGATCGAAAAAGGCAGCCCGCCTTTTCGTTATTGGGTCAGCAATTCCTCTCCTAAAGGATACACGGTTGAAAAAATTCTGATCGGTAACCTGGTCGATGATGCCGACCGCGTGATGGCCCGCCAGGAAGTGGTCACCGCCCGCCAGATACGCTACATTGATTGGCTGTTTCCTGGCATCATCGGCATGAACATGATGTTTTCGGCACTTTACGGGGTCGGCTTCGTGGTCGTGCGATACCGAAAAAACGGCGTTCTCAAACGCCTGAAAGCCACGCCCCTGACAGCCTTCGAATACTTGACCGCGCAGATGTTGTCGCGACTTTTCGTATTGGCCTTCACTTTGATTATTCTGTGGGTGGGATGTGATCTGATTTTCCGGTTTACCGTGGAAGGATCGTATGTCGATTTACTGCTCATTTTCCTGTTGGGCAGTCTGAGTTTGACGTCACTGGGACTGGTCATCGCGTCACGGGGTACCAGCGAGGAGTTCAGCAACGGTGTGTTGAATTTCATTACCTGGCCGATGATGTTCCTGTCGGAAGTATGGTTTTCGATTGAAGGCGCGCCGCACTGGGTAAAGCTTACCGCCAAGGCGTTCCCGCTGACCCATATGCTGAGCGCCGTTCGCAAAATCATGAATGACGGTGCCACCTTGGCCGACGTGAGCGTAGAACTGGCTTTTTTGATCGGTTTTACCCTGTTGTTCCTGATCGTAGGGGCTTCTCTTTTTTCATGGAACAAATGACCGCCGCTATGCAAGCGGCGCGGAATATGATACTACTATCCAGTTCCCTGCAATCGGATCCTTTTGGATCTTTTTCGATATAGAACGAAATGGCTTTGTGTCGTTGATGTCTTCGTGAAAGTCCGTCCCGTTTTCGCCGCGACACGACCCGCAGGGCTTGAGATGGCTATCGACGTCAGTTGGTGCTGAAAGTCGTTTGGGTATTAATCCGATTTCAACACTGACGGATGACAATGCTTAATCATCTGTAATCGCAAGATTTGCACAATAGACATTTTAAAGGAGAGATAAACAATGAAAATCATGGTTTGCTATGATGGTTCGGGTGCATCACGGTCGGCATTGCGAGTGGCCCTCAAACATGCCAAAGCCTTCGAGGCCAAAGTTTACCTGGTGGCCTCCATGGAAAGAGGAACGGAGGATGAGCACACCGCCATCAAAGAACTCGAAGCAGAACTGAACAATGCCAAAGACAAAATGGAAAGCGACGGAGTGGCCTGTGAAACCCATCTGCTGGTCCGCGGCATGACCCCTGACGAAGATCTGGTCAGCTATGCCAAGGAACAGGGCATCGACGAAATCGCCATCGGCATCCGTAAAAGATCCAAAGTGGGCAAACTCATCTTCGGATCGACCGCCCAATACTTGATCCTGAATGCTCCTTGCCCGGTTATTACCGTGCGGTAGCGCATCTAATTGGTCAGGCTGTGAATGGGCGAGGGGATCAATCCGCCGCGTCGAACAAACCGATTTTCGCCTTGGGCATTGTTTACCGCCAGGATAATCGATTCGCCCAGCAAGCCGCCAAAATAAGCATGTTCGCCGGCCTTTTTGCCAGGGACCGGGATCAGTCGCGTTGCAGTGGTTTTTTTGTTGATGACGCCGATGGCCATTTCATCGGCCATAATGGCCGCCAAGGTTTCATCCGAAGTGTCGCCTGGGATCGGCACCATATCCAGGCCAACCGAGCAGACGCAGGTCATGGCCTCCAGCTTTTCAATCGATAGATAGCCATTGCGGACCGCTTCGGAGATGTTCAGATCTTCGCTGACGGGTATAAACGCGCCGCTCAGCCCCCCGACATTGGTGCTGGCGAAGGCCCCCCCTTTTTTGACCGCATCATTGAGCAGGGCCAGGGCCGCGGTGCTGCCGGGCACACCGATGCTGTGCAACCCGAGGCTTTGGAAAATCTCACCGACACTGTCACCTACATTGGGCGTGGGCGCCAGGGACAGATCCACGACGCCAAAATGGACCCCCAAACGGTCCGCCACTTCCCGGCCGATCAGTTCACCCACTCGCGTCACCTTGTAAGCGGTGCGTTTGATCAACTCCGAAATCTGTTGCAAGTCCAGATCCGGATTGGTCTCGACCGCACGGTCGATGGCCTTTTTGACGACCCCCGGACCGCTGACCCCAACATTGATGACGGCATCGGCCACGCCGACACCCAGATACGCCCCGGCCATGAAAGGGATGTCCTGGGGGATGTTGGCGAAAACACACAGCTTGGCACAGGCAATCCCATCGCGGTCGGCACTCAACGCGGCGGCCGCCTTGATCTGGCGCGCCAGCAGCAAAATTGCATCCATATTGATACCGGCGCGGGTCGTGGCGACATTGATCGATGCGCATACCCGGTCGGTGCCTGCCAGTGCCTGGGGCAGGGCATCGATCAGCGCTTGATCTCCCACGGCGATCCCCTTTTCGACCAGTGCTGAAAAGCCGCCGATAAAATCCACATTGACGGCGCGCGCAGCCCTGTCGAGCGTCTGGGCCACCAAAACCATCTGGTCGCTGGAAAAAGGAGCAGCCGCCACGGCGATCGGACTGACCGAAACCCGTTTGTTCACCACCGGAATGCCGTATTTCTCACCGATCAGATCGCATAGCATCACCAGTTTTTCGGCCTTGCGAGTGATGCGGTCATAAATTTTATCATTGAAGCGCTTGATGTCGTCGCTGGCGCAATCCAGCAGGCTGAGACCGAGGGTCACGGTTCGCAGATCCAAGTGCTCGTTGCGCAGCATTTCCAACACAGACACGATTTCACTGTTGCTGAGCATAATTCAATGGTTCCTTATGTGGCGTCATCGACTGTCTTTTTTCCAACCCGAGGTGTGCAGGATATCAAGAAAGCCATGATTTTATCACTTGCCTCTGGGGCAATGGGGTTTTTTTACAAGACCATCAGACCGAGATGCTGGAAGCCTGTGTCTATATTCTGTTGATGGCTTCAAAAATGTTCTTGTGCTGAATATTCACTTCCAGGTTCAGCTCTCGGCCTTTGGCTTTAAGAACCTCGTTTAACTGACTCTGGTCGATATCGGCGGGGATGTCCACCTCATAAATCATGATATTGCGTCCGGGTTCGTCACCGCCCCGAAAGACCGCCTGGAGTTGCGTGACGTTCACGTTATGGGCTGCCAGAATAGCGGTGATCTGCGCGACCAGACCTTTGCGGTCGGGGCCGCGCGTCGTGATGATGAAGTGCTCGCAGGCACAGGTTGTCCAGCGGCTCCCATTGGGGTCCATCAACCTGACATGGAAATGCATGTCGAACCCGTCGGTAGCGGTCTGCAAGGCCCGGCACACGCCTTGGGGATCGCAGTGGTCGGGACCGGTGACGATGAAGATTCCTGAAAATTCGGCCTGCAGGATGGTCTGACTGACATCTTCGATGTTGAACTCTTGTTCGAAAAATACCCGCGTCACCGCGGCGATAATGCCGGGACGATCCTTGCCGAGAACAGAGATAATGAACTTTTTCATTTAGATAGTGTCCTGAACGGAAACCGGATTGACACCCGGTAAAATAAAATGTCTATATGGATGAAAACATGAAGCCTGTCAATCGGGTTCTCGCGGGGCTGAAGGTGGTGTATACCGCGTACAAAAAGCTCGAAGCCACAAAGTGTAGGTGTTATCTGCGCCGTTGACCGCTTGGACTGGCGCACTCTCCTTGAAACGGGACGGCGTTGGACGGATGGCACAATACAAAACACGCGATAAAGGTTCGGAAATGGATTACTACGCATGCAGCAGAACGGAAGCGGATCTGGGGACGATTGTCACAACGCACAAAAATACCGATTTTGACGCACTGGCTTCGATGGTGGCCGCGTTGATGCTTTACCCGCAAGCCGAGGTCATGGTTCCTAAACAGATCAACCCCAATGTCAGGGCCTTTTTTTCCTTGCACAAGGATGTGTTCCCCTGGATGGAAAAGCCCGTCCCTGACCCGCAACAAGCCGAACGGCTGATCGTGGTTGATACGTCGAACTGGGATCGGCTGTCGGGAATGACCGCCTCTCGTAAACGGTCTGACCTGGAAATTCTGGTATGGGATCACCACCCCCAATCCACAATCGACGCCACCTGGAAATGCTATGATACCGTGGGTGCCAACATTACTTTAATGCTGCGCTGCCTCAAAGCGGAAAACAAACGCTTGTCACCCATTCAGGCCACACTGTTCCTGGCTGGTCTGTATGAAGATACCGGACAGCTGACCTTTTCGAATACGACCGCCGAAGATGCATACGCAGCCGGATACTTGCTCGATCAAGGCGCGGACCTGAAGATCCTCAGCAAATTTTTGCGGCCGGCGTATGGGGAAAAACAAAAAGGGGTGCTTTTCGAGATGCTGAAAAACGCCCGCCGTGAAAAAATCAATGGCCACACCATCAGCATCAGCAAACTGACCGTTGCAGGCCATGTGGACGGATTGGCTTTAGTGGTAGGCATGTATCGCGATATCATGAATGTGGACGCGGCCTTCGGTGTTTTTTATATTCCGGACAACGAACGCTGCATGGTGATCGGCCGCAGCGACGTCGAGGGGCTCCACATCGGCGACATCATGCGCGGCATGGGCGGCGGAGGGCATCCGGGAGCGGGTTCGGCCATGCTGCGCCAGGTCAATCCGGATGCTGTCGTGGAAATGATTTGCGGCCTGATCGGTGGGAACCAGCAAGCCTCGGTCCAAATCAGCGACCTGATGTCCTTTCCGGTGCATACCGTAAATCCTGACATGCCCATGACCGATGCCGCCAAGCTGATGCGCAGCAAAGGCTGCACTGGTTTGCCGGTGGCCGAAGACGGAAAATTGGTTGGCATGATCTCTCGGCGTGATTTTCAGAAATTGCGCAAGGACTCTCAGCTCAAGGCGCCGGTCAAGGCGTATATGCGCTATCCGGTGGAGACCATCGACCCGGGCAAAAGCCCCTTGCAGGCCGCCCGCATCATGATCCGTCAGGACATCGGCCGATTACCGGTAGTGGAAGAGGATCGCCTGATCGGTATCGTGACCCGCTCGGATGTGATGTGTTACTTTTATGATTTGTTGCCGGAGTGAGCGGGTTGGGCGGAATACTTCACGTAAACTTTAAACTTAACACGCAACGATCTCTTTTTTAAGCCATTCCGATAGCCGTTGCAATCCTTCCGAGGTCGAAATCGTGGGGCTGTACCCCAGATCGCGCTTGGCTGCGTCGATGTTGAACCAGTGCGCGGTGGCCATTTCGCGGGCCACGAAACGGGTCATGGGCGGCTCGGAGGCTATTCTGAACAGCCCATAAATGGTCTCGCAGGCAGCTCCGATCGCTGCGGCCAGAGCGGGAGAGATCTTTTTCCGGACCGGCGGCAGGCCGGCGGCGGTGAGAATATGGTCGACCATGTCCCACAGCGGTACCGGGTCGTCCTGGCTGATGAAATAGACCCGTCCCGATAATGTCACATCCTGACGGAGACGCGCTTCGGCCAGGACGTGCGCCCAGGCCGCGTTGTCGATGTAAATGGTATCCACTTTGTTGTGGCCGCTGCCGATACGCCTCAGTCGTGCAGCCCGTGCTATGATGCGCGGCACCAGGTGATTGTCGCCCGGACCCCAGATCAGGTGCGGGCGCAGGGCGATGGCCGCCAGACCGTTGCGGGCGGCTGACAGAACCGCTTGTTCGGCCAACGCTTTGGTGGCAGGATAGTGCGCTCCAAAGTGCGCGGGGTAAGGGGCTGACTCGTCCACGCCTTGCATGTCGCTGCCATCGAAGATGACGCTGGGTGAGCTGGTGTAGACCAGGCGTGCGACGCCGGCGGACTTGCAGGCCTCGATGACATTCAGGGTGCCTTGCACATTGGCCTGGTAATAAGCGGCATACGGGCCCCACACGCCAGGTTTGGCCGCCGTGTGAAAGACGGCTTCCACATCGCGGCAGGCGCGTCGGACCGTCTCCCGATCGGCGATATCGCCGCTGATATGCTCGACCCCCAAGCGGGCTAACTCGGGATAATGGCCCCGCGAGAGGCTTCGCACCCGTTCCCCACGGGCCACCAGAAGGCGCACGATGGCACCGCCCAGAAAACCGCCGCCACCGGTGACCAGAACCCGTCGTTTACCGGCCATGTTGTGGTCTTTCATCATTGAAGTCTGCGCTGCGCCCATGTCGCTAATTTTTCACGGAATATTTTTGAGTTGTGGCGGATATCCACCGGAAAACCAGGATGGAACATGAAGGTGTCGATCCGCTCGGTCAGAATATTTTGCTTGGCCATTTCAAGCAGATCACGGGTCAACCGTTCACGGTCGTCGCGGCGATGATCCGCTTCCACCTCGATGCAGATCACCGGTCGCTGCCGCGGCGCTTGGCCCACTCCGACCAGGGCGCTGCGGAACACCGCCGGATGATTGTTGAAAATTGCTTCGCAGGGAATTGTAAACAGCGTTCCTTCGGGCGTGATCACCCGATGTCCTTTGCGGCCGCAAAACCAGATGCGTTCCTTCTTGTCTTTCCAGCCCAGATCTCCCATACGGTGCCAAATGCGGCCATTGTCTCTGATCTTGGACATGGCATCATCGAGCGGCCGTTGGAAATAGCCTTTGGTGACGATATCGCCGCTGACGGTGATTTCGCCGATTTCGCCGTCAGCCACCACCAGCGCATCGGACCATGCATCGATGGGGGCGTCGGAGATTTTGATGATTCTCACAGCCAGTTCTTGGATCGGCCGGCCGACGCAAATGCCGAAGCCTTGCTCGGTCAACGCGGCAGTTTCGGAAAGAATCTCCTTGCTGCCGAATGAAGAGACCGGCATGGCTTCGGTGGCGCCATAGCCCGTGTGGATTTCGGCATCCTCTTCGAGCAGAGCGGCGAATTGCGCAATCGTTGCGGGCGCAGCAGGCGCACCGGCCGAAATAATGCGCTTCAAAGAAGGCAGTTTGGTCCCGTTGGTATTTCCGTAGCGGCCCACGCGGTTGAGCAGCGCCGGCGAAGCGAACATATTGGTGACGCCCTGGTTGAGCACCGCCTCGATGATTTTCTGCGGGTTGACCTGGGCCGGCCGGGTGGGGTCCATATCCGGGATGACGGCAGTCATGCCCAAGGCCACATCGAAGAGCGCAAAGAGCGGAAAGGTGGGCAGATCGATTTCATCCGGAGAGATGCCGAACTGCGTTTTGATCAGGCGCACCTGGGCATCGAAGACGCCATGTGTGTAGATGGCCCCTTTGGCCGCGCCAGTGCTGCCGGTCGTGAATAAAATAGCGGCCATCTCATCTTTGTTGGTGTTGGCCACGTTGTAGGGCTGCCACGGCAGTTGGCGGACATCTTTCAAGGTCAAACCGCGCCAGAACCAGCGGCGGCCGACAGTCACGGCGGTCTTGACCGTACGGAACGATGATCGGTAAAGAGTCCTCAATACGTGCGCCGGCGGGATGCCGACCAGCGCCTGGGCGCGGCTATCGCGCAGGCAGGCCAGCATGCGGCCGACGCCCATGCCGGGGTCGACCATCACGAAAACGGCACCCACTTTTAACATGGCGTACGTGAGCGCGAAAAATTCCAGGCTTGGCCGCACCATCAAGATGGTGCGCGTGCCGCGCTTGATGCCGGCGGCTTCCAGGCCATGGGCAAAGCAGTCGGACTCGCGGTCGAGCTGGCGGAAGGTAAGATGGCTGTAAGCCACGCGTCCATGCCGGTCCCGGCCGGCCGGGGAAACCACTGCCCGGCGATAGGGTTGGATTCTGGCCATGGTTTTCAGGCGCATGGCCACATTGACAAACGGCTGAGCCGCGTCGTCTTCGGTCAACGGGATCGTTTCATCGAATGATTGCATGGCGGCACATATAACACCCGTTTGGATGCTATTTCAAGAATTCACGAATCAGGCCGGCGATTTTGTGCGGGGCGTCTTCGAGCAAATAGTGGCCTGCTTCGGGCAGCCAGTGGCTCTGGGCGTGGGGTACGCGCCGTTGCCATTCATTGAAATAGTGGCGATCAAAAACGAAATCGTGGGCCCCCCAGACCAGCATTACCGGCCGCTGGGTGATCCGTGCAAGATTGCGGTCGACAGCGGATACGATCGGCCCGCTGGGATCTTTCTCGTTCAAGGGGATATCCTGGACGAACTTCAGCGTGGCCAACCGGTTGTGCGGCGTGTTGTAGGGCGCGAGCAGGCCGGCCCGGACCGCGGCCGACAGCCGGCGGCGGGGAGCCATGTAAATGGCCGCGCGGGCGAAAAGATTCAAATGCAGGACGATACGTTCCATGACCGGGTTGGGCGTGCGGATCAGGCGCAAACGATGCGGGATCGATTTGCCCGAAGGTGGAAAAAAGCCGGCCGTGTTCATCAACACCAGACGGCCCACGCGCTGCAGATTGTTCAGCGCCCATCCCAGACCGATCATTCCGCCCCAATCATGTGCGATGATCGTGATCGGGCGATCTATTTTCAGGTGATCGATCAGCATTCCCAAATCCGCAATACGCCTTTGCAGGCGGAAATCGTACTGCGCTAAGGTGGGCTTGTCCGACAAGCCGCAGCCCATATGATCCGGTACGATAACGCGGTACTCTGTTTTCAGCGCTGACACCAAGGCGCGAAAATAGAAGGACCAGGTCGGATTGCCGTGCAGCATGATCAGCGGTTCTCCGGACCCTTCGTCCAGGTAGTGATAGCGCAATCCGTTCAACGCCAGGTAGTTGGATGTGAACGGATAGAGACGGGCCACGGCATCGTTCAGGATAGGTGTGTCCATAATTACCATCGAATCCCCAGCATCATGCAGTTCAGACCGCTGCCGATACCCAAAAAGCCCACCAGGTCGCCAGGCTGCAGGAACTGTCGCTCGTCGGCGATGGCGGCCGTTATCGGCAGCGATACGGTTCCGATATTGCCGAGATAGCGGAAGGTTGTGTAATCCTTGGATGGGTCGATGCGAATGGCATCCAGAATCGTGCGCTGATGGGCCGAGCCGACTTGATGGCAAATCACCTTGTCGGGCTGGTCGTCGGACCAGCCCAGTACTTGCCGGAACGCCCGGTAGGTTTCAAGGCCCAACGTCACCCCGTGCTTGAGAACGCCCACCGAATCGGTCCGCATCACCAGAGGCAGGCTTGCCGGTATGCCAGTGTCCGGTCCCCAGGTGCATAAGCCGTGATGCTGCGTGGCGCTGCGTGCCACCCCGCCCAGCAACCGGCGACCTTGTGCCGGATCTGAGGCGTCACACAACACGACCGCCACGGCACCCGAGCCGCCCGTCAGTGTGGCGATCGTCTCTTTGAAAACTTCCATGCTGCCCGTTTTCAGCAGACGGTCGATGGTCATGTCGACAATTTGGCGGGACGACTCGCACGACACGACCATTCCGGCGCCGATCTGGCCCAGTTCAATGGCATTGGCGATCTGCACCATGCCGTTGAGCACCCCCAGACAGGCATTGGACACGTCGTATATCTGTGCGCCGCCGCCCAGGCGCAACCCGTTGGCCACGGCACAGGCGGTCGCCGGCTCCAGGTTCTCGCGGCACACCCCGCCATAAATCAGCATGCCGATATCTTGCGGCGCGATGGCGGCCGCGGTCAACGCTTTTTGCCCGGCCCGCACAGCGCCTTCGGACAGGCGTGCGTCCGGATCCCAGAAACGGCGTTCCTCGATGCCTGTGAGCACCTGGAGTTGCCCGGGCTGCAGATGCAGCTTTTCATAGACCGGTGCAAGACGTTTCTCCAAATCTTCCGTGGTAACGACATTGGGTGCCAACTCGTAGCCGAACCCGGCAATACGAACCTTCGTGTAACGCATTCCTGATTCCAATCAACTCAATTAATGGTGTAATCTGGTTATGCACGTCACTCCAGTATGACACAGGTATAGGGTGTCATAAGAAGGTTACGTTGTAATTCTTAAAACCTTTAACAAAACATGCACGTAAAAGCGTGCAACATGGGGGGTGAGCATGTCAAATCGACAGAATGCCTCCCTTTACACTTAACACTTCGCCCATAATCCCTGGAGCGGAATGCGTAACTAATTCAAATGGGTGCTAAAACCATGCTATCATTTTATATAGCAACCAGCCGCAACCCGAATCCGACCATCTTATAGATGTACAGGCCATCCACCTGCAACCACCCATCGGCCACCATCAGCGGTTGGAGACCTTCGGCCACCCGCGTGATCACGGCCTCGACCGTCACAGTGCGGTTGGTTGGCACGACCTGTCCGCGGTATTGCCATTCATGCGCTTGGCCGCTCGCCATTTCGAAACGATGGGATTCCCGCAATTCAGGCCAACGTTGCATGGCGGCGTATTTGATCAGCTGCAGGAAAGACTCGACCCCCAGAGAGCCGGGACAGACCGGATCCTGGTAAAAATGGGCCTTGAAAAACCACTCGGATGGGTCCACCTGTTTGCGGCCGCGCACATAGCCCAAGCCTTGCGGCCCGCCAGTGGCCTGGAAAAGGTCGATGCTGTCGATCATGCGCAACGCCTTGGCCGGCATCACCAACCCCTGGGGCTGACCAATAGTGCCCGGCTGAACATCGTCCGGCACCAAGGGGGCTTCGTCAGCCAGCCGTGCAACGATGTCAGCCTGATGGGTGTCCTCATCGGGCCGATAGACCGCCTCGCGCAGTCCCACTTGCTGAGCGAGCGCCTGCGCCGTGAAAAATCCGAAATAGGTCGTGCCGCTGTATACCGGCTTGTCCCCGTCGTGGACTTCGAAGTCGAAATTTTCAATGATCATGTCGGCCGCCTCCGATACTTTGGAGATGCGTGCCCGCATGGTCAGCGTCCGGTCGGCAGGCAGCAGGTTTTCGTAAAGTGTGGCCCGGCCCCCCAGATTGCGGAATTTCAGATCCTGGCGGCTACGCAAGGCGGAGCCGACATAGGCCGCCAGCCAGCCGCAGGGCTGCAAGGCGATTTCCAGCAGGATACAAAAGGGCATCACGCCGCTGCGGTCAGCCGTAAAATACCAGTCATCGGCCCGCATATCATACTGGGCCTCGATCCAACCGTCCGCTTTGACCACCCACGGTTCCGGCTCGATGGCCGTCACACGATCCATGAAGCAATAGGGCGGGGCGGGTAAACGGGCAATGCGACGCTGGTCGTCGAACGGGGCGTATGGTTCCCCAAAGGCCTTGGAGGGGCGGCCCTGGGCAAATTCCAGAATATGCGCGCGCGTGAACAGGGGGGGCTTTGGGCCGATTGCAGCCAAAACCGGCGGTTGTGCGGGCGTCGACAGTCGATTTGACTGTCCGCGGCGGCGCCAGAAATCTTCGATGCCCGCTTGGCTCAAACCGGTCATCTGCAGCGACATATCTTTGAAGAACACGATATAGTCGCCGTCGGCATACATGTGGGCGTCGGCCAGGACGTACGGTTCGGGACGATAGCCCATTTCCTTGATCTCCACCACGTAATGCACGTGGCGTGTCTGCGGCGTCACCGGCCCGCGGCACTTTAAGCGGCAGGGCACCTCCGGCACCGGTTCGTAAGCGACCGCGCTGCTGTCGGTGACCCACCCCAGGCGCGACAGCAGCACGCGCAGGGTATGGGCGCAGCACTCGTACATCAGCGTCCCCGGCATGACCTTGTCATCCACAAAATGGCAGGTCAAAAACCAGGCATCCGGTTGGATATCGGCTTCGGCTTTGATGAGCCCTTTGCCCCAGCGGCCGCCGGCAGGATCGCAAGCCACGATGCGGTCGATCAGGCGCATGCGCCCTTGGGGCAGGCACAAAGAATCGGGCAGGGTTACCCCAGCGAAATCCGGACCGAAACAGGCGGCGGCATCGCCGCTGCGCAGGGCTTCGATCTGAGCGTCGTGAAATGTTTCCCTGTCAGGCAATGGCAAGATCGGAAAAAATGGCTTTCCGCCGATGGCCGTCGCGGGTGCACGATCTTCGTCGGTCAGGATGATGCCGCCGGAGTTGGCCACCTCCTGTTCGGTGAAAAAGCCGGCGCAGCCCTCGGTCATGGTGATCAGATGCTGCCCGTCGATATGGCCTTCGAAACGGAAAAAGAAAAGGTATGTGGCGCCCTGCTTGACGAACTTATCGATATGGATATCGTAGCGGATCGTTTCGCCGGCGCGGGGCAGCCCGCGATGAAATTGAATTTTGGCGTCGAGCAGCCGATAGGCGCGTTCGCCCTTGACCTGGTGGTCGATGCCCAGATAGCTGCTCAGAAAAAGATCGGCCTGGCCGGCCTCCACGGAAATGCATACCGGCGCACGACCGCCGTCCAGGTACCAGGCACCGGGCAGCACGTCATGTTCGGTGACCAGACGCCCCGGCCCGAGAGCCCCTTTTTCGCCTTCCACCAGCATGATGCGATCGACCAGCATCAAAGGCTCATCGGGCAGGCGCACCCTGCACTTATAGGTGTCGATCACATCGAATGCGGGGCCGAGCACCTTGCCGACCGACCCGACCGCGAATTCCATGCACTGTTCGCGGGTAAAGGCCACCGGTTCGGAAGGGGCCGAGATAGTCCCGCCACCCAGGTCGGCTATCACCCCGATCAAATGGTTTTGCAACTGGAACGTTTCCGCGAACCGCCGGGTCATCTCCTGGGAAAGATCCAGAAATTGTTCGTGAACCTGTGCTGTGGCCGCCACATTGGCATCGAAGGTGGCCAGCAGGGACTGAAACTCGGAAACCGCCGAGGGAGCGGCATTCGATGGCGGTGGCGCAGCAGGCATGGGCGCGATGTCAGCCATATCCGCCGGCTGCGGCGATACCGGGGCAGGGCCGGTTGTCGACAGTTGCGGATCGTTTTTTTCGATGGGCAGCGGCGGCAATTGCAGCGGCCGGCCGCCCACTTTGACACGGATCGTCTTGCGGTTTGCCTCTGCCGGCGCCGAACCCCGGCGCGACCCTGGACCCTGCGCATAGTCATACAATAGGGCCATGTCCACATCCATCCCGGCAGCCGCCACGGTTCCCAGGCATTTGAGCAGCGTCAGGCACTCATCTTCGCCGCGCACATTGGCTGCGACTGCCAGATGGGGCCGATCGCCCAGAATCTGCCGGATCATGCGCGTGCACGAAGATTGCGGGCCCACCTCGACAAACACGCGGACCCCGTCCGTGTACGCCTGCCCAATGGTGCGCGGAAAATCGAAACCGTGCAGGGCCTGGCGCAGAATCGAATCGGCCGCGCTTTCGGAGGTCAGCGCATAGGATTCGCCGCGCGCGCAACTGTAAAACTGAACGCCGGGAACAGCGTGGGTCGCAAACCGATGCAAGTCCTTGTAGGCCTGCGCCACCGGTTGCGCCGCATCGCAATGCACCGTGACCACGCCGTCCAAATAGAGGGCCTCGCAGCCCAGTGCGGCAATGACCTTGGCGACCGCGTCCGCAATTCCGCCGATGACGCATTCATTGGGCGTGTTGATGATGAGCCGGCGGACATGCTGAGCGTGCGCGATGGCCCGATCGACTTGTTCGGCCGGCCGGTTGACCACGGCGGCCACCCAGTGCACCTCTTGATCGGCAGCGAGCCCCCAGGCGCGTTTGAGAGAAAGCAGCGGTCCGCACAATTCGGTTTTAAAAAGATCGGAGGCCGCCAGACGCGCGAGCATCTGGCCGTGATCGATCCAGGCGCCGAGTGCGAAAAGTCCGGCCGACTCTCCCAGGCTATACCCGATCACAGCATCGGGCTGCAGCTGAAAGCCGCGCAACAGACCGCCCATCTGGGATCCAAACACCACCTGGCCGAAAATGGGGTGCAATGGATCGGCAACCAGTGCCTGGTAGCTCTCGGTCGGCCAACCGGGACACCAATTGCTGCGCCAGGGATCGTACAAATGCGGCAGCATCTGCGCCTTGAGCCGGGCGGTGCTGCCGTCCATGTCCCTCAAGATTTCGGGCCAATGGGCGCCCAACGTTCGGCCCATACCCACGTAGTGGTTGCCCGAGCCGGGAAAAACGAAGGCCAGGCGGCCTTTTTGCTGCGCGATGGCAGGCAGGTAACACACCCCGCCGCGAGCGGCCATCGGATGGGTTTGCGCATCCTGAACGACCCGTTGCGCTTGAGCAAGATAGCCGCGCAGTTCCTCCGGCGAATGGGCCAGAATCGATAGGGTCTGCGACCGGCCGGTGGTCGGCTGCTCGTTCTTGAACCAGTGACGGCCAAGCTGCTCCATGGGTGCAGAAGCGTGATCGCAGGTCGACGCAAGCTGTTCCACACGCCGCAGCCCGGCCATCAGGTCTTCTTTGCTGTCCCCTTTGACCACGAACAAGGCGTAAGGCAGGGGACCCATCGGCCGGCGGCGTTGATTCAAGACAGGTCCTGTAGGCGTTGACCCTGCTGCATCGGACTGCGCCAGCACCGCATGCATACAGTTGCCGTCACCTGTCATGGCGGCCACGACTGCCGTGCGTGCGCCTTCCTCCCGGTTGCCTGCCCAGTAGGTGGTTTGGCGGGGGAAATGAAACGGACCTTCTTGCAACTGACGCTGGCCGGCGGTGTCGAAATGGGGCATGGCGGGCAGCAGGTGATGGAAAAGGCACAAGGATGTCTTGGCCAGGGAGGCCAGGCCGGAGGTCGCCCCGGTGTGCCCCACCAGCGGTTTCAAGGCACTGATGGAAACCGCGTGTTCCGGAGCACGGCCACCGGCGTTGCGCATAAAAGAAGTCAGCGCCTCGGCTTCAACGGCATCTTCCGAAACAATGGCGCTGCCATGCGTTTCCACCAAAGTGACCGTGTCAGCGGAAATCCGCGCATCATCCAAAGCGTGTGCGAGGGATTCACGGTAGGCGGCGGGCAGGGCTGGGGCATCGTTGCCACGGGCGCTGCCAACCCCGCGTATCACGGCATAAATGCGATCGCCATCCGCTTGGGCGTCCTCCAGACGTTTGAGCACCAGAGCCACGGCGCCTTCGCCGGGCAGGGTGCCATCCGCATTGTGGTCGAAAGGCCGGACCATGCCTGACGGGCTCACGTCGCCGCGCGCCAGCAAAGTCGCCAGATTGCGTTCGTCGCCGGCCAGATCGACCGCGCCAACCAGCATGGCATCCGTTTGACGGGACCTGAGCATGCGCATGGCGATCTCGACCGCACGCAGTCCGGAGGCCTCTTCCTCTGAAACCACGAAGGAGGGGCCGCCTAAGCGGAATTCGCGGGCGATGCGGCTGGCCACGATGCCGCCCAAGGCGCCGAGTGTCCGTGAAGGCGTCAATGGCGGGCCACAGGCGTCTTTGGCCCTTTCGAGCCACTGTTCGAGCTTCTCCGCCGCAACTGTCCAGCCGTAGTGCCGGCGCCACTCTTCGAGCAATTGTGGCAGCACCCAGCGCAGGTGAAAATTGGTGGCCTCATAATCGAAGCCGATGCCGATGATGGCGCCCATACGGGCCCGCGGTTCGCGCAAGGGCAAGCCGGCATCATGGATGGCGCCGGCAGCCGTTTTGAGCATCAACAATTGCTGGGGCAGAATATCCGCGATTTCACCAGGCGGAATCTGAAATTCGCCGATTGCGACCACGATCTCTTGCATGAATCCGCCGATCGCGGCCGCCGTCCCGAAAAGCTCCCGCATGGTCCCGGGCGCTTTCCAGCGTTCGGCGGGAACGGCCCGCAGGGCCGAATGGCCTGCGAACACAGCTTGCTGAAAGGCTTGCACGGATTGCAGGGAACCCAGGCACAGATCCATGCCGACGATGGCGATCGCGTCGGATCGTCGTTCAGTCGCACGGGTGTGGGTAACAGCTACCGTTGGCACTTTTTGGCAAGCAGAGCCATCGCTTGGCCTCGGCCACTCCTCAATAAGCACGTGCCCGTTGATCCCCCCGAAGCCAAAGGCGCTGACCGCCGCCCGCCTGGGCGCAGAGGCATCCTTTGGCAACCAGGGCGCGGCCGTGGTTTGAACCGCAAAAGGGCTGTCGATCAAAGGGCTGCCTTCGGCCGGCCGTTCAAATTTCAATGACGGCGGCAAGATGTGACGCTGAAGCCCCAGCAGGGTTTTGATCAAACCCGCCGCGCCGGCCGCGGTGAGCAGATGGCCGATCATGGATTTGACCGAGCCGATCGCGCAGCGATGCGCGCTGTCGGCCGCTTGCCAAAGGGTGCGCAGGCTTTTCAATTCGGTGGCATCGCCCACCAGCGTGCCCGCGCCATGGCATTCGATATAATCCACATCCCATGGCTGCCAACCCGCTTCCGAATAGGCCGCTCGCATCGCGCGCAGCTGCCCGTCCGATTCCGGTGCCAACAGATTGCCACGCATGTCATTGGACAAACCGATCCCGCGAATCACACCGTAGATCGTATCCTGATCCCGCAACGCATCGTCCAGGCGCTTGAGCACGAGAATGCCGGCGCCTTCACCCACCACCAGGCCATCCGCCGTCCGATCGAACGGCGCGCACCGCCCGGACGGCGACAACGCCCGCAACTGGCTGAAACCGATTTGCGTATAGAGGCAATCGGCCGCCGAAACCCCTCCCGTGATCATGGCATCGGCGCGGCCACCGCGCAGTTCGTCGCAGGCCAACTTCAACGCATATAATGAGGAAGCGCAGGCCGCATCCAGCGTGTAGGCCGTGCCCCCCAGGCCGAAAGCGCTGCAAACCAACGATGCAGGCCTCGCGACGACCCGGTCGCGCAAGGATTCAATAGCTGAAATGGCCGGCGCATTTTGTGCCGGCAGCAGGGAACCCAATAACTGAGCGCCGAAAAGCTTGGACGCCAGGGCAGATGAGGACCGGGTCGGCAGGGCAATCGCCGCCAGAATAGCCCCGACACGTTTTTTATCCACTTTCGACACATCGCAATGCCGCAAAGCATCACCGGTCGCATACAGAACCCATTGGTAGAGGGGGTCCAGACCAGCGACCTCAGCAGGATCGATCGCCATATCACTGCCGTCGAACCGAAAACCATCGATCAAACAGGCCCGCTTGGAATAGGCTTTATCCGGGGCCGGAGCACGATCGTAAACCCAGTCCAGCGGTCCGCACCACCGATGTGTCGGAACCACCTCCGTGGCATCCACCTTGTCGACGATATTCCGCCAGAATTGCTCAATTCCAGTGGCTCTCGGAAAGACACCCGCCATGGAAACAATGGCTATCGGAACCTCTTTTTGCATGCACATATACCGTAACTACTTTGATTTGATTTAAAAAAAGCCATATAGCCGAGGCAGCCGCTTTAATCAAGGATAAACGCTTTTTTTTACAATCCATGTACCGTGTGATAAGCTGTAAAACCGCACTCAGTCGACTTACCTAAACCATAACCCGCTGAAACAAAGCGCATAAATCACAATTTCAACATTAAATACTTATTTTATTACCGTATAAAACAGCGATTTTTTCCGTATTGACAGATTTATAAGATACTGTATTCTTAATCAAATATGGGTGCGCAGAGGTTGAGGCTTCAAGAGGCAAGAGACTATTAACTGAAAAGGAGGTAGGATGAAAAAGAGGGCTATGACAGTAATTACATTAGTGACGGCTTTGATGTTGATGTGTGCGGCTCCCCTGTGGGCCGAGGGTGGTGGCAAGGTGAACATCAACACAGCGACCGTCGAGCAACTCATGACTCTCGATGGCGTTGGCAGGGGCTACGCGGACCGCATCGTCGAGCACCGCGAACAAAACGGCCCCTTCAAAACCCCGGATGACATCCTTCAGGTAAAAGGCATTGGCCAGAAAACGCTGGATGCCAACAAGGACAGGATCGTGGTTAAGGACAAGAAGTAAGAAAGATCGGAAAAGCACAAAAAATCCAGAAATCGAGCGTTTTCGGTTTCTGGATTTTTTTTGTTCCTCGTTACCATGGATTCCGAGGGCAGCCAGGTAGGTTCGTTCCAAGCAGGGGGACGATGTAGGGGCGAACCTAGTGTTCGCTCGGTGCAGAGGTATGATATCGGCGAATCTCATAATGGGGGATTCACTTCATCTTAATCTCATAGAAGTAAAAAAGCCTTGACATTGAAAAATGAATATGTTCAACTGCTGAACATACATTTCCAAGCTCAGAATCGATCTCATACAAATCAGAACATCATCCCGACAGCATTTGAAACAACGATCATCTCTGAGACCGCTCCACATCCCCAATCAAACAGCTTCAAATGCCAGAACCATGTGAATTCTAATTTGGAATTCACCAGGCGGAGCTATGTACACCTTTTAAGTTTTTCTTCGCATCCATGCATCAAAAAGAGATCAATGCCCTGAGACTGTTGGAGACTCTGGCGAGCGATCAAAGTCCAAGTCAAAGGGAAATCGCCAAAAGACTTAAGATCTCCCTGGGAATGGTCAACGCCTTGCTCAAGAGGCTCGTTCAAAAAGGCTATCTCGAAATCAGCAATATTTCGGAAAGCAAAGTCAAATATCTCCTCACACCCAAAGGGGATGTTGAAATATCAAACCTGACCTACCGATACATTCGGCATTCAATGGGATTCTACAAAGAGATTCAGGAGAAATTAAGAAACCTGTTCAAAGAAATAAAAACAAAAGGGAAACAACGCATTGTCTTATATGGCAATGGCGCTATTTCTAATATTGCCTGTGAGGTGATGAACGAACAAAGCCTGACACTGGTAAATATAATTGATAACGAAAAATGCCTGGGTGATCTTGATTATGACATTATACTTATATTGGAACTTGAAGAATATAATGCTATTGCTCAAAGCTTAGAAAATAGCGGGATCCTCAAAGAGAAAATATTAACGCTATAAGGAACTGCCGACCTTCGGTTATTCACTTTCCGGGTACAAACCGCACATGAATCTTGTGAAAGTTTTTGCATAATGCAGCATTTTTCTATATCACCCAAAGAAATGATCGCCGGTTTCTGGCGCAACCGGAGTCTGATCTTTGCTCTATCCAAGAGAGAAGTGGTTGGACGCTACAGGGGATCTTTTCTTGGGATTTTCTGGTCTTTTTTCAATCCCCTTTTCATGCTGGCGGTATACACTTTCGTATTTAGCGTCATCTTTAAAGCTCGGTGGAATACAGGAAGCGATTCAAAGACTGAATTTGCTCTGGTGCTTTTCGCCGGACTGATCGTGTTCAACCTTTTTGCTGAGTGTGTCAATCGTGCCCCGGGGCTGATCCTCGCGAATGTGAATTATGTGAAAAAAGTAGTATTTCCATTAGAAATTCTGCCCTGGGTAGCCTTGGGATCAGCGATGTTCCACACAATAATTAGCCTTGGCGTGTGGTTGACTGCGTATGTTTTTTTATTCGGTTTGCCGCATGCCACCGCGCTTTTGCTTCCTTTGGTTTTTTTGCCATTGGCCCTATTAATTATGGGCCTGTCCTGGATGCTGGCATCGCTGGGGGTATATTTACGCGATGTATCGCAGTTTGTGGGTATTCTGACAACGGTATTGATGTTTCTCTCTCCTATTTTTTATCCGATTACCGCCCTTCCTGAAGCATACCGATCGGCCTTGTTGCTGAATCCATTAATGCCTGCGATCGAAGAAACCAGAAACATGCTGTTTTGGGGAAAATTACCAGGCATAGCTATGTTGACAGCTTACTTTCTGATCGCATCATGTATTGCCTGGATGGGGTTTGTCTGGTTTCAAAAGACGCGCAAAGGGTTCGCAGATGTCCTCTGAGATCGCCATTAAGGTTAAAAATCTAAGCAAATGCTATCTGATCTATGATAAACCGCGAGACCGCCTCATGCAAATGCTGATGCGTAGACGGAAGAAGTATTATAGGGAGTTTTGGGCACTCAAGGATGTTTCATATGAGGTCAAAAAAGGTGAAACCGTCGGCATCATCGGCCGCAATGGATCCGGAAAGTCAACCCTGCTTCAAATTATATGCGGAACACTTACGCCCAACTCTGGCAGTATTCAAACCGCAGGCCGTATTGCGGCTCTTTTGGAACTGGGATCAGGCTTTAATCCGGAATTCACTGGCTACGAAAATGTTTACTTGAACGCTTCACTGCTCGGATTAACCAAAGAAGAGATCGATGCCCGTTACGACAACATTGTTTCCTTCGCGGATATTGGCGACTTCATCGGTCAACCCGTAAAAACCTATTCCAGTGGCATGTATTTGCGACTTGCATTTGCGGTAATTGTGCATGTGGATGCTGATATATTAATTGTTGATGAGGCTCTTGCTGTTGGTGATTCCTTCTTTCAGGCCAAATGCATGTCCCGGATGAAGCAGATTGTTGAAAGCGGCACCACAATTTTGCTTGTAAGCCATGATATTGATTCCATTAAAGCGTTATGCAAGCGAACGTTATGGCTTGATCAGGGGGTTGGTAAAATGTTCGGTGATACTGCTGATGTTTCCCGAGCTTATGGTCAAGACTGGATTAAACACGCCAACGCTCAACATTTGTTCGCATCTGGGCAGTTAGATGAAACTAAAAATTCAAAACCCCACGAACTAATTGATTGTAATAATAGTGCCACAAACTTGCGGTACTCAGAACGCTCCGGCACCGGTCAAGCGCGATACATAGCTTTCCAAGGATTTTGTGGAAATGAATTATTTGATGTGAGTCCCCTTAAATTCGGCAGTTCGTTGAGAATTGTTTGCCTTATTGAAATCAAAGAAAAATGCAAGCAAATAATAGTGGCTCTTCACATAAAAGATCGGAATAATCAACATTTGGTAGGCCTCAACACAGGAGCGACGATTGGGCTATTCGATCGCACATGGCTGCCTGGTGAGCGCTTTCAGGTCGAGTTTCAATTACCTGTTCGACTGCAAGCAGGTCGGTATTCCATCACGGCGTTGCTTTCAAGTATGGATGATGTAAATCAATACTCAGACGTCAATATCGTTGACTGGCTTGAAGATATTGGTGTATTTGAAGTGGCGGTGCGTAATCCTTTCCCTCTATGCGATTGGGTCGAAATTGATCATGATATCAAGTTCTCAGTATTTAAAACAGCATGTTGAAAAACGCCGCTTTGTGGCAGTGTTGGATGATTATTTTCCTAATCTGCTATCGGCCTTCCGAGTTGCCGAGTATAATTGGTACATGGAATGCTTCCCGCGACTAAAGATACTTTCGACCAATGCTGATTTCAAAACCGTCCATGCAGCTTATGCAAAACAATATCCACAATATGCTGACCGGGTTGAACCATATGAATATTCCTCCCTATATGACTGCGAGTTTGCATATATAAACTTTCTTAACAATGCGCACCATTTTTTACCCGCACTGAACGCACACTGCATTCCTTTCATCATGACACTATATCCTGGCGGTGGATTTGGTTTAAGGGAACCAGCGAGTGATGCAAAGCTAAATAAGGTACTTCAGTCACCGCTACTTCGCGGGGTCATAGCTACTCAAAGCGTCACGATGGAATACTTACAGGCCAAGCATTGTGCTGTTCCTGTGCATTACATGTATGGCGGAGTAATTCATCCTTTATACTTCGAACAAATTAATATAGATAAAGACACCTTGGTACCAGGTAATGTTATATCAATATGTTTTGTGGCGGCACGCTACATGCCAAAAGGTGCTAACAAAGGATTCCCGGAATTTATAGCGGCGGCGAAGCAACTTAATGAAGAATTTCGAAATTTGCGGTTCTCTGTTGTTGGGAATTTTACAGCCGAAGATGCTTCAATAGATGATAAGGTAATATCGTCCATTTTATTTAAAGGGCCTCTCGCCACCAGTGAGTTGAAAGAATTTTTTTTGACGCAGGATATTATTATTTCTCCAAACCGCCCCTTTTTATTACATCCTGGGAATTTCGATGGTTTCCCTACTGGTTGCTGTGTGGAAGCCTCTCTGTGTGGTGTCGCTATGGTCTGCAGTGATGAACTAAGACTCAACCACCATTACACCAATGGGATCGATATTGTTATTTGCGAACCTAAACCAGAGGCTCTTTTTAAAGCTGTCAAAGAATTGATTCGCAATCCAGATTTGTTAATGAACATTCGCAATAACGGTCGAAATGTCAGCCATGAAATTTTTCACCCTAAAAAACAACTTGAAAAACGCTCTGAATTACTGGAAAAATCATTTAATCATAACGAAGACAAGTGGCCAATCAAATTGATGGCACGCTTGAAAATGACTGAACATATGCTCATGCTCCAGTCGGATTACATCCAAGGCATTGAAAATGAACTGGATGAACGCAGGCAAAATATAGCTGCTCTTGAGCAAATCATTTCAGATCAGACTAATAAAATAAGCAGTGTTGAAGCCGATTGGAAAGCCTGTGGGCAGTATATCACAACGCTTGAGAAAGGGCTTACAGATCTGGCCAACAGGAACCATGATGTCGAAACAATATTAGCAAAAAAGTCTTGGTACGGAAAACTGAGATTCGTCTTTAAAAAATTACAGCAGCTTCTTTAACATGAGGTCAGGTCGCCATGAATATAACCGTTACAAAACCATTTTTGCCTCCCTGCGAAGAATATCAAGAATATATAAATAAAATTTGGGATCGAGAATGGTTGACCAACAACGGGCCTTTAGTCAATGAATTAGAGTTGAAACTAAAAGAGTACATAGATGTTGAGCATCTTTTATTTGTTAGTAATGGCACGATAGCACTTCAGATTGCAATTAGGGCCCTGGATTTGCAAGGTGAGATAATCACCACCCCCTTTAGTTATGTCGCAACTACCTCGAGCATTGTGTGGGAGAGATGCAAACCGGTAATGGTCGACATTTGCCCTGAAACTTTGAATATAGATCCAAAGAAGCTCGAACAGGCTATTACAAAAAAGACGAGTGCCATTTTGGCGGTGCATGTTTTTGGTAATCCCTGTGATGTGCAAGCCATTCAAACTATCGCCGAAAAATATAAGTTGCGTGTTATTTACGATGCCGCGCATGCCTTCGGAACCACTTACAATGGACGTTCGCTGCTTTCCTACGGTGACATTTCTACTTGTAGTTTTCACGCGACAAAACTATTTCATACAATCGAAGGGGGGGCTGTCGTTACTCCCAATGCAGACTTTTTAAAGCGCATGGCGCTAATGCGTAACTTTGGACACATCTCAGCAACTGAGTTCGGCGATATCGGCATTAATGGGAAAAATTCAGAAATGCATGCCGCTATGGGGTTATGCAATCTTAAGTATATACGGGACATTATTAAAGTCAGAAAAAAGCTGACTAACCAATATAAAGCAAATTTGCAAAATATACCAATCCAGTTCCAGGTCATTGTACCAGATACTGAATATAATTTTTCATACTTTCCTGTGATTTTCGAAGATGAGTCAATTCTCTTGAAAGTATTGGCGCAGCTTAATCTTTATAATATTTATCCAAGAAGGTACTTTTTCCCATCTCTATCAGATCTTCCATATGTTACAGGACAGAAAGTGCCTACTGCGGAAACGATTTCTCGTCGCATTCTTTGTCTGCCGCTTTATGATAGGCTTTCCGAAGAAGAAATAGCAATGGTTTGCCGGATTGTTAAACGTTCGATTCGATACTAGAGTGGAAATATATTTTCATGAAAACTTATTATGGTCTAATTGGAGCTGGAGGATATGGAAGGGAAGTCATGCCTTTGGCAAACTCAGGGTTGCGAGGCGAAATACTCTCCGGTAATGCGGAACTTTTTTTCGTAGTAGAAGATGTTGATGATTTGATGCCGGTCAATGGTTTTTCCGTTATATCCCTTAAGAATTTTTTAAATTTGCCCAACCCAAAGCGATTCAATATTGCTATAGGGAATTCTAAAGCAAGACAAAGAATTGCAAAGATTTGCATAGACGCAGGATCGGTTCCATTTTCAATAAATGCGAAGAACGTAGTCACAATGGACGCGATTCAAATGGGTCATGGCTCTATCCTTTCACCATTCGTTACAATCACATCGAATGTTCACATTGGAGTTTTTTTCCATGCAAACATCTACTCATATGTAGCTCATGACTGTATAATCGGGGATTACGTAACTTTTGCACCTTCGGTAAAGTGTAATGGCAACGTTGTTATAGAAGATCATGTCTACATTGGCACTGGTGCTGCAATAAGGCAAGGTAAACATGGAGAGCCTTTAACCATCGGGTGTGAAGCTGTCATAGGGATGGGGGCTGTAGTAACAAAAAATGTGCCACCAGGTATAACTGTTGTTGGCAATCCTGCTCGGCCATTGATTAAATAAAATTAGAATATAATGCAGTTATAATTATAATAAATTTGGTACGCCCATGATTTATAAAAACGAATGTGGCCCCCGTTTATCCATCTTGCTGGTAACCTACAACCATGAAAAATACATCGAGAAGGCGATAAACAGCATATTTTTCCAGACCTTGGAAGGTCCAGTAGAGTTAGTTATCGCCGACGACGGATCATCAGACAACACCTTGACTATTATAAGAGAGCATGAGGGAAGGGACCCAAGGTTCCAATTCAAATATCTGGATGGCAACTCAAATATAGGTATAACCAGAAATTATCAGCGCGGTTTCGCTGCCTGCACCGGGACATATGTCGCTGTCTTAGAAGGTGACGACTACTGGGTCAGTTCATTAAAGCTTAAGCATCAATGCGATTTTTTAGATAATTTCTATGGTTGCGATCTTTGTTCAGTCAACTACTTTGTGTATCAGGAAGATCAGGCAAGTTTTACTATCAGGACAGCAATTGGGAATGGACATCGTTTTATTAGTGCCCGAGAACTGATTGCTGATAACATTATTGGGAATTTTTCGACTTGCATGTATCGTAAATCTGGATTGGAAAAGCTGCCACCAGCAATATTCAGCATTAAATCATATGATTGGATCGTAAATATCTGTATTGCAAGATATAGCCTGATTGGTTTTCTGGAGGAACCCATGTCTGTGTATCGTCTCCATTCAAACGGAGTATGGGCTCAAAAACCTCATGTCGAAAAATTAAAAGAACAACTTGGACTTATCCCTGCCTACGATGAGTTAACTATGCACATCTTTAAAAATGATTTTGAAAATTTATCTAATTGCCTAAAGCACAATATTATAACTTCGTCAGTAGAGGACGCTGTCGCGGATACATGCAAGCCGTTTGCCCGAATATTGCCAAATATTTTAGATTTCATGCCGCCAATAATATTGACACTCTCTCGTTCATTGTTACCCCCAAAACTGAAACGCTCCATCGTAAGAATATTTTTTAGGGGGGTTGCATGAAATCAGCAACCGTCTCTGTTATTATGGCGGCGTATAATCATGCCGGCTTTGTCAAACAGGCGATCGAAAGTGTCCTGCAGCAACGTGATGTGGAATTCGAGTTTTTAATAGCCGACGATGGGTCTTCTGATAGAACAAAGGAGGTAATTGCTTCTGTTAATGACCCCAGAATAAAATTTTTTCAAAACGACGTCAATCGCGGTGCTTGCTTCGTTACCAATGACCTCATTGAAAAGGCATCGGGTGAATTCATCGCACTTATTAATTCGGATGACAGTTGGATTGACGAGTACAAGTTGGCATATCAGATAGATTTAATGAGAGAAAATCCTTCACTTGGCGCATGCTTTGGGCTGGCAAGATTTGTTGATAAAGAAGGAGGGCACATTAAAACAAAATTGCCATTTGAAAAAGTTTTTCATCAAGAAAATAGGCCACGAGGGAAATGGCTTAGACACTTTTTTGATCATGGCAATTGCATATGCCATCCTACAATGCTTATAAGAAGGGAGTGCTATAAAAATTTAGGCACTTACAATAACCGACTTCGCCAACTCCCCGATTTCGATATGTGGGTCCGATTGGTAAAACATTACGAGATAAGTATATCACACAAAGAATTAGTTAATTTTAGGATCATGCCCGGCGAAAATGCAAGCTGTGAAACCCCTACAAACTCAATTCGAACTATCAATGAGCATTATTTAATTGCCGAAAAATTTTTCGATAATGTTAATAGGGAGTTGCTTATAGATGGGTTTTATGACCAATTGATAGTCAAAGATATTCCTAGTAATGAGCATTTAAATATCGAAAAAGCTTTATTATATTTTTTGGGTAATCAATGGCTTGATAAACCCTATAAAATGATAGGACTACTGAAATTAAACAGTTTACTTAATGATAACAGTCATAGAGAAATTCTGTCAAAGTCCTACGGTGTTGATGATAAATGGTTTCAAAATGAAATGGGGAAAATCGATGTTTTACGTCCAAAAATCTTCGCAACTGCGAGTTATTCTAGAAATATTCTATATGTCGCTTGGCAGCGTCTTCTATCTATTGTCAATTAACTCACCACCTAAAACGAGAATTTCGATTGAAAAATCTTCGGTTCTATAAAAAATATGAAGGCATCGCTGTGCCCGGATCTGTCACAGCACCATGATAGCATCCTCGAAAACATCAAGGAGGATGCCATGAACATCGACCAATTTGGAAAAGGTTTGCAGACGCTTCGGCCTGCCGAGTTTTTTTGAGTACATCATTCGGGGAGATGGCCGATACTGTTCTCACTGCTGTTGTTACATGTCTAATGCTCTGTCGTGCCAAAAAGTGAGGGCCGGTCTTTATGAATGCGCCCACTGTAAAAAGCAATTTACCGTTACAACCTAAATTCCCGGACTATTGTAACGATGCAGGCGGCATAATACCAAAGGTGGTGTATAGTTCCATTTGACGTTTCGTTGTTTCTCCGACCTGTAGTCGTTGGCCCGGCACTTCGAAGCATTCAATGATGTCGAACTCGTCCAAAATCTCTTGCAACGTATGGTTCTTGAATAGCTTGTTTTCCTGCATCTTCCTTGTGATGTAGGATAAAAAGATCAGTGCGATGAACTGCACAAAGAGCTTACCATCCAGACTTTGTTCCGATGAGACAGCCAACCGGCGCAGATTGAGCCGCTCTTTAAGATTATCGAAGGCCTTTTCCACCAGGTCCTTGTTCCGATAAATCTCCAACGCCTCTTGTGCTTCCTTTATCTCGTTGCTCAATAGCGCAAAAAGCCCGTAATTGCGTTTGGCCTCGGACAGGGCCTCTTCCCTGACAACTACTTTTGTGCCTCTGACCGGTGTGCTTTTCACCTCAAAATATTTGGCATACTGCTTCTCATGATCCGGATGCCGCTGGCCACTTTCCAATTCCGCCTGTAAATCGGCCAGCTGGCTGTTGAAGGCCATTTCATCCTCCAGGGCCCGCTCCGGGGAATGATATAAATGAAGGTACATCCGACGATCCGCTTTGATGTTGTCCCCTTTATAAGGGCGATCTTGAACATAGTCCCAAGTAACCGGCAGGGAATACATATAGAGTTGATAGTCCTGGCTATAGTGGTTCCAACTGCGCATCGTATCGCGCACGGTATCCAGATGTGTCTGCACAAATTTCAGGGACAGCTTGGTGGCAATCAAAAACTTGATATGATGCCTGTATAGCTCGTTGATGTTGGCGGCGCTGAAAAAACCTCGATCCAGGACACCACCTTGATCTTCTCGTAGCCCAACGTATTAATGTCGGCCAGCAGTTTCTTAAGGGTTTTCCACGTCAGGAATGTTGCCGGCCAGCTTTCGGTAATAAAAAGGCAGACGGGATTGTTGTCCGAACAACAGGCTCAGATTGATCTGGGCCAGATGCTCATGGTCTTTGTTTTTGCCGTAGCGGACCTGCCTTAGGCTTTTTAAATAACTGGAAACAGAAGTGCTATCATAGGCCAGATACTCTTTGTCAACTCGACGTTTTGCCTGAAGATAAAAAAAGCGCTGCCTTGCCTCATCAGTAAGAGAGGCGAACAATTCACTGCTTCTCTGAGATGATATGCTGTCACCATGGGGATGCCAATGCACGGCCGCCCAGCGATTAAAACGGCTCAGGGGGTTCCTATCTTCCAAAATCAGATAATAATCGATGGACAGGATCTGCCGGTAACTTTCTGGAAAGCAGGTTTTCAGATCCTCAGTCACGCCGGTATCTTCTCCAATGCGGTCAAAAAGGTAGGTGGCTCCATAAAAACTGCGTTTCGTCCGGGTAACCGGCACTGGCCCCCGCTTAGGGGCCTGGCCTACTTCCGACAGTTGTCGTTTTCGCGTGGAAATGATTTGCTGTGTCTCGGGGTCCACCTTCCCTATACATTTACGTTTCGCCCGGGACTGCTTCTTTTTCTTATCCCAATAAGCAATTCTCGTAAGCATAGGTGACGCCGGTCTTTTTATTGGTCTGATACACTATGGCCATATACGATTTCCTCCTGTCATCGTTACAACAATTTTATATTGTAACGATGATAACACGGAACAAAAAAGCAGTGAGTGCTGGTTGCGGTCTATCGTAACGCCCCGGTTCTGACTGTTCCGGTAAAAAAAGTGACAGTATGATGGACCTTTTGCCACACATCAAACGTTGTGTTGATAAGGGATCTCACCTGATGACGGATCAGCTTCACACTTATGATAGAGGCACCTGGGGCGCTATCTCCACGAAGAATGCTTAGATGGAACCATCGTGTTCCAGAACTCAGGCGCAATAAATCCGGTGTCCTGAAAATAGTCATGAAACCTATGCATGTAATCAAAAAGCTGCATTCCCTTTTATCTCATGCGCCAGGATGCCAACTTAGAAGAAGTTTAAATTGCGGCATCCTGAACTTGGAACCTTTCTATGGGTTTAGGACCGTTTTGTTATGAACAAGTCTTATATGGATTGCCTGCATCTTTTCGTATTTATATCCTTTGCAATTGCACAGCCAATTTATGATTTGCTAGGCAAATATCCAGAGTTTTTTGTGGCGCACTCCGCCACACCAGGGCTTATTGTCAGCATGAGCCTTATTCTCTCGTTCGGTTTTGCATTTTTGTTAATTTTCGCCGAAATTGCCATCTATACGATTAATAAAAAGGCGCAGAGAGGTGTTCACCTGTTTTTTGTTTTTGTCTTAGCTGCGATAGTGGTCTTACCCTTAATAAAAAAAATCACCATATCGGATCTATCAGTTGTAGGCATATCTGGGTTTGTCGCACTTCTATTCACAGTTTTGTATTCACGCCTGCAAGTGACTCGGTTGTTTATAACCCTGTTGTTACCCGTCACGCTGATATTCCCGTTGTGGTTTATTTTTGGTACACCCATTGGTCGTCTTGTATTCCCCCAGGTGGACAAGGTTTATTCAGAAATCGAGATAAAAAATCCGGTGCCGATCGTTATCGTTGTTTTTGATGAATTTAGCACAACGGCACTTTTAGATTCCAAGGTGCGGATTGATTCCGTACGTTATCCTAACTTTGCCGCCTTGGCATCGGAAGCTTTATGGTTTCCAAACGCAATTACTGTTTCGGAATCAACGGTAAAGGTTATACCTGCAATTGTTAGCGGCATGTTTCCCAAACCCGGCGTTAAACTTATGCCGACTTCAACGGATTATCCAAAAAGTCTGTTCACGATGCTTGGTGGACAGTATGAACTTAATGTCTCCGAGGTGAACACAGAGTTGTGCCCAGAACAGCTCTGTGTGAAATTGAATAAAGCATCGGACCAAAGTTATTATCTTTTCTTTTCTGACCTTTTTGTAATCTACAAACACTTAATATTCCTTCATAGTTGGACAAATGAGTTGCCCGCGCTGGATACACAATGGGCAGGTTTTTATGAGGATATACCTACTTCAACGAGTGGTGACACTCAGATGTCAAAATACACCAGAACACCCCAAAAATCTGAACAACTGAAAACATTTTTATCACAGATAAGATCAAGTGCTAAACCCCAACTATTCTTTATACATACATTATTACCGCATATTCCTTATGGCTATCTTGCTACTGGACAACTATACACCTTTGAACATAAATTGCCTGAGGGAATTCTTAGTGATAAGGAAGGGTGGCTTGGAGAAAAACCCCTGATAGCTACCGCTTACCACAGGTACCTTCAGCAAGTCGGGTATGTAGATAGATTTTTGGGAATGCTCAAAAAAGAATTAATTTCTGAAGCAATTTATGATGATGCATTATTGATTGTTATGGCGGATCATGGCGTCGCGTTTGAGCCGTGGCAATCTCGGCGAATAGCGAACACTGTTAACAGGCGTGAGATCCTTAAGATTCCTATGTTTGTGAAATACCCCAAGCAAAAAAAAGGTGAGATTGACAATAGAATTGTAACAAGCGCCGATATTCTGCCAACTATCATTGATGTAATTAAAGCTGATGTGTCTTGGAAGCTTGACGGAATTTCTTTGGCCAGAAAAAAAGGTGAGATAAGAGAAATCTTTGATTTTACGGAATTAGGCAATCTGAGTGAAAGGGATATTGCAGGTTTTTCTCGGCTCAAATGGCAAGTTGAAAATTTTGGTGAACGTACGCCACTTGACAGTCTAATAACAAGAGGACCTTTTAATGAATTGGTTGGGTGTGACCTATCAAGCTTGCAAATCGGTGAAGTCGCAGATTTATTGCTAAGGAGCAATAACATCAATCATTTTCAGAATATCAATATAGACGATCATTTTTTACCATTACTCTTTAGCGGGTATATCGAAGGTGCAAACGGGCGTAAACTCCAATTGGCGGTAGAAATTAATGACATAATCTGGCTTACCACCAACGCCTCTCAATGGAATGAAAAGGAAAATTATTTTTCAGTATTGCTTCCCAAAGTTGCTTTACAAAAAGGAGAGAACAGGGTTAGAGTTTATGAAATTGAGCAGAAAAGAAAAGGCCTTCTATTACGCCCCTTAAATGAGAATAGAAAAAATGTTAAATTAAAAAGCGCATCTGATGGTAGCTGCACTCTTGTCTTTGCGAATGGAAAAGAGCTTTTGGTTGATAAAACACGCAATAATATGGATGGCTATTTGGATTGGCTTGTCGTAGATGGCGAAATGCTCGTATTTGATGGTTGGTCCGCTGATTTGGTCGAGTATAAACCAGCATCTCATATCCTCTTTTTTAAAGGAGAGAAACTCATATGGCAGGGTGCACCGGATTACAAGAGAGAAGGTGTATCAAAAGCATTTAATAGTCCAGCACTATCTGTCAGTGGCTATCGCACGGATGTGCCTCTGAAGGCGTTTGATCATCGTTCTGGTGATGTCAACATAATTGCTTTGTCGGGAGAAAAGAGAGCATTCAGAATACACATCAAGGATGAACACAAGCAGCTCATCCAGACAGTTCTAAAGCGACAGTAAATCCATATCAAGCATCTGATCGCTCGAATGTTTAGACCCTTGCAGGCTACAAAAAGGTTGCCTGTTCGTGAAAAAAAACCAAAGTATAGATGACTATATGGGCCGGATCGCAGTATAAGACAAAATGTTGTTTCGTTCGCTTGTGGGCCCTTCCCTTGCTGAAAGCCAACCTGGGTCTAACTCTCTCTCCTTCGATGTCAGCAAAAATCGCTTTCGGGAAATTAAAGAGTATATTATATGATAGAGATGGATTCAAAGTGCTTATCAGCAGACAATACTCGACAATTTTCTATTCTATCATCGCGATATCCCTTTACAATGGAGCATAAGTGCCTCCAAAATGATCGACACAATTTTTTATAATATAAATGGAGATTATATATAATGACACCATCTGGTTTTACTACCAGTTCCCAAACTATTTTACCTGCTTCATTTCGGGATCCTGATGGATATCTTTATCGGTCTGATGGTGTCCTTTTCCGAGCCTTAAATGTATCATACCGTGGGAATTACGAGAACTTGATCAACTCTGGGTTGTATAATGCATTGACGGAAAAAAGACTCCTCATTCCCCACACCGAGGTCGATATAAATAAGGATGTCCATTCATGGCTTACCATCCAACCTGAACCGGTGACATTCATTTCATATCCATATGAATGGTGTTTCAGTCAACTTAAGGACGCTGCGCTTCTGACGCTCGATATACAATTTATTGCTTTGAATCATGGCATGTGTCTGAAAGATGCCTCCGCATATAATGTTCAGTTTCATCAAGGCCGCCCGATTTTCATCGACACACTTTCTTTTGAGTCATATGTCGATGGTATGCCATGGGTCGCATACCGGCAGTTTTGCCAACATTTTCTCGCCCCCTTGACCTTAATGGCAAAGAGAGATATTCGTCTTGGGCAATTATTGCGTAACCACATTGATGGTCTGCCACTTGATTTAGCAAGCAATTTGTTGCCAAAGCGGAGCTGGACGAGCGTTGGAATATTGATGCACTTGCATATGCATGCGAGAACCCAGCAGTCTTTTGCAGACAGTCATGCATCGCTTTCAAAAACCGCCTTGAAGTTCAGCAAAGTCAGCAGGGTAGGGCTTATTGGGCTGCTTGATGGTTTGCGCAAAACCATTGCAAAACTCGAATGGAAGCCCGGCAACACCGAATGGAGCGACTATTATAATGATACGAATTATTCAGATAATGCTTTTCAATCAAAAAGACGCCAAATTGAGGTCTTTCTTGATAATGCCGGCCCCAAAAATGAAGTTTGGGACTTGGGCGCCAATATCGGACTGTTTAGTCGCGTTGCTTCTGAAAGGGGATTATTTACCGTAGCGTTTGATATCGACCCATCTGCCGTGGAAATCAACTATCGTCAGGTCCGTAAAGATGGCGAAACGACCATTTTACCGTTACTGCTCGATTTAACAAATCCTAGCCCCGGATTAGGCTGGAACAGTGCAGAACGCGACTCATTATTTGATCGTGGGCCAGTTGATTGTATAATGGCACTTGCGCTGATCCATCACATTTCGATTTCAAACAATGTACCTTTCGAAAAAGTCGCATCTTTTTTTGCTCAACTTTGCCGTAAAAGTCTTATCATCGAGTTTGTGCCAAAATCGGACAGTCAGGTGCAACGTTTGCTGCGATCGAGGGTGGACATATTCGATAATTATACGCGCGATCAATTCGAAAAGGCCTTCGCTTTGCACTTTTTGCTTGAGCGTGCTGAGCCGATAGAAGGTTCTGATCGGGTTCTTTATCTTATGCGAAGAAAACCATAAGTCTATTTTAACCAAGCGTGATCATTTTCAGGAGGCTATTTTCATATGCGAGCAAATACCATCATAAATGGAATAATTTTATCGTTGTGCATTCTTTTTATTGCGCCACCGGCATACGCATATCTTGATCCTGGTACCGGCAGCGCTATCCTTCAAGGGGTATTGGGGGGAGTTGCAGCCATTGCGGTCATTTTGAAACTCTATTGGTACAGAATTTTACGCTTCCTGGGGTTGTCCAAAAAGCGTTCCGCACTTGAGCAGAAAGTTAAAGGCGGCGGGAGTGAGCAGTGATGTTTCCAGATATACTTCTGGTTTTTGCAGATATCGGAATCGGTGATTAAGGGAAGGCATAAATATGGTGCCATGATCACTGGACTTTACAGGAACCTTAAAATGCCTTCATTGTTCCCGTTAAACAGGGTAACCGTTGTATATCACATCTTTTTGATAATTGCGTTTTCGAGCTTGTCGACCGAAGCAAATCAATCGAGTTCGAACCAGACCCATTTTGCTCATCGGATTCAATCTCAATACCTTGATATTGCATGGATGTCTGATAACCCTGAACCTGCTATGTGGAAAGTACTTTCTGCAAATAATGGCGATACCATTGAATGGTTTTCCATGCAGGCACCCACTGATGCCAGTCGATCAATGACAAGGCACTTGAGTTTGAATGGTAAAATCAGCAATTTTTTAATTTCATCAAACGGAAATTGGGTTCATATTGACAACACAATCCATCCACAAACCATTTACAGACGCCTACTAAAAAATGGATTGGTTCTGGAGCAGTCATATGCCCTAACGAATAATCCATATCAATTGAACTTTTGCATTCGATTGCTGAACACCACTGATCAAATTTTCAAGCCATATTCAGATGACCGTTTACAGCTTTCGATAGGGCCAGGATTGGGCGATCAACGCTCCGATGGGTTTGGTTATGCTGAATCCATGTACTCGTTTGTCGAGCCCGTAGCATTGATAGACGGCGAAGTGAAACGTTTTCGTTCAAAACCGGAAACTGCAACTGTATTACCATGGGCCCATTCAGAGCTTCAGTGGTTAGGCCTTCATGGCAGATATTTTGCCTTTTTGATCGCTCCTATTACTCAGCAAGATGAAAAGGTGGAGATTCGGTTTAATGAAGTATTGGTTCGTGCGCAGGAATATGGCGCTCACACTGAATTGCCCATGAATCATTTACCGGTGCTTGCAATGCAGTTACCATTAAATTCAATTGGAGCCGGTGATTACGTACAGTGGGAATTTGTTGTATTTTCCGGACCCAAATCCATGCAAGCCCTTAACAATGGAATACTGGAATTTGATAGGTTGGTTTTTACAAGTCTTTGGCCGTGGATGCGATGGCTGAGTTTTTGTTTACTTTGGTTTATGAAAATCATGTATTCGGCAATATCCAATTGGGGACTGGTGATTCTTCTTTTGGCTGTTTTGGTACGGATGGTCTTGTACCCAGTAGCCAGGAAAGCTGCGTCTAGCCAAAAAGCTTTTGTTCAGATTCAAAAAAGTATGAAACCTGAATTAGAAATAATTAAGAGAGATTATCGCGGCGAAGAACAAAGCGAAAGAATATTGGCTTTATACAAAAACCATGGCGTCAGCCCACTGGCCGGTTTAAAACCCCTCTTTATCGTGCTCCTTCAGTTACCGATTTTGATTGCCTTGTTTCATGTTCTCGGCTCAACTTACGAATTGCGTGACGCATCATTTTGGTGGATAGAAACATTGGCAGAGCCTGACAAGCTCTTTGCTTTAGGTTTTAAAATCCCTTACTTGGGCGAGTATTTCAACATGTTGCCTGTGCTCATGGCATTATCGACACTCATTGCATTAAAGCTATCTCCAAAGTCGGCTACCGACGCCTCTGCCGATCGGCGACAGGACATTTGCCTTGTCTTTGTTGCTTTAGGATTTTTCATATTATTTTATCCTTTTCCAGCCGGGCTTGTTCTATACTGGACTGCAGCCAATGTTCTGCATATTATCCAACAAAAGTTTTCTTGACTTAGGATATTCTTCCAAAGGAAGATTCCGCCATTTCACATATCTGTCTGTCTTTACGAACTTATCTCTAAAAAATAAATTTGGTAAATCCCATACTGCACGGATAAAAAAAGCAGGAATGCACCGAAAGCTATAGTGATATTGCTTAATGGGTATACGATTTATACTGCAAACCTCAGCGACATATACCAACAACTGTTCAGATCGGCATTGAATCCCAAATAGTTGCTGTTGCGTCTCTGCTGCGTTTGCACAGACTGTTTATCGTATAAGAGTTTGTTTGGAGTTCTATCCTGTATTACTTTACGTGAATCGATTTGGAATAACTGTTATGTCCATAAGCGTTATTATAGTAAACTGGAACAGTGGAAAAATGCTCGCGGAATGTTTGCGATCCTTGAATTCACAGACGGTTCTTCCAGAAAGTGTATATGTGGTGGATAACGCCAGCAGTGACGGATCCGGCGACTTCGTCGATTATTCTGGTAAATTGAAAATTCTCAAAATGAGCGACAACATCGGCTTTGCTGCAGGCAATAATCGAGGTTTGGCTGAATGCACCAGCGAATTTGTGGCATTGCTGAACCCTGACGCTTTTCCTGAGCCGACCTGGATAGAAAATATGTTGATAGCAGCCAGAGAATACCCCGGTATCGCTTTTTTTGGGTCGCGGCAATTGTGTTATGACGATCCTCAAAAAGTTGATGGTGTGGGTGACAGCTTTCATTTGAGCGGACTTGTCTGGCGAAAACGATATAGAATGGGTCAGAATCTCGAAGATAAGATAGCTCGAGAAATTTTTTCCCCCTGTGCCGCGGCTGCCATGTATCGCCGACAAGCCCTGATGAGCGTTGGCGGCTTCGATGAAGACTACTTTTGCTATGTGGAGGATGTGGATTTGGGTTTTCGTCTCCGTCTCGCAGGCTATAAAGCTATGTATGTACCTGATGCGATAGTACGGCATGTCGGGTCGGCAGCTGCGGGTGGACGGCACAGCGATTTTTCAGTTTATCATGGACATCGCAATGTGGTCTGGACTTATGTGAAAAATATGCCCGGTGTACTATTCTGGTTGTTCATGCCAGTGCATATATTAATGAACATCGTTACCATCGCAATTTTTGCATTAAGAGGACAATTCCGCGTTATTTTTAAATCCAAACTGGACGCTATTAAAAGTTTGCCGCAAGCGCTGATAAAACGGAAAAACATCCAAAACAGACGGGTCGCCAGTATTCAAGATATCTGGCAAATTTTGGATAAACATTTGATCCCTGATAAAAAATGGTAGTTTCACATAAAATGTTCTATGAGGGGCTATATTCTCATTAAGAACTGTAAAATTTGCACCGAAGTTCAAGTGAACAATAGCATTGAACAGTAATCGTGGGAAAAACAGAGCCATGGCGGTCCTGGATTTTATATATGTCAACTACAATAGCTCAAAGTGGCTCATTCACTCCATTGAAGCATTGTTGAAGTGGAATCCTGGCGAGCACGATTTAAACATTGTCGTCGTCGATAATTCATCCGAGGCAAATCTTCAGCGGGCAAAAAGTCTTTTCCCTAACGTAACCCTGATTCTGAACAAGAGAAATGTCGGTTTCGGCGCTGCGGTCAACCAAGCACTGGCCCGTTGTCATTCAAAATACATTGTTTTACTGAACCCCGATAGCGTGGTGACCGATGGGTTTATCGAAGAATCCATTCGATTAATGGAGCAGAACGGACATATCGCCATCCTGGGACCGATGATTTTGGATGATGACGGGAGTGTTCAAGGGTCCGCGCGCACATTTCCAAACCCGCTCACATCGATTTTCGGCCGCAATTCCCCCCTTAGCAAAATGTTTCCGAACAATTCCATCACACGCGCGAACATTATCACATGGAGGGCTGATGATAAAACACCGATGGAAGTAGATTGGGTGTCCGGAGCCTGTATGGTAATACGGCGAGAAGCCATGGATACGGTAGGGGGGTTCGACGAGAGGTTTTTTCTCTACTGGGAGGATACCGACCTTTGCCGCCGTGTCAAAAAAGCGGGATGGAATGTGGTCTACTTTCCAGGGGCCCGGGTCGTGCATAGCGTCGGGAAGAGCAGCGATACGCGTCCTGCATTCGCGATTTTCCAATTTCACAAAAGCTGTTTTCGCCTGTATGAAAAATACGCCAGTTGGCCGTTCTCTTTTTTAACACCTGTGGCCGCCATTGCCCTGATGTTGCGTTTTTCGGCTGCTGTTTTTTATAACTACTTGCGCCGACTGGTAGAAAGTCATAAAAATCGAAAGACGTAGAGGAATAATGATTGAGCCAAACCAGAAATGCGGAGATCGAACATGCGCGTACTGATCACCGGCGGTGCCGGTTTTATTGGGTCCCATTTAGCGGACGCCTATCTTGAAAACGGGGATGAAGTGTATATTATTGATGATCTTTCCACCGGATCTCTGGATAATATCGCCCATCTCAAGGAAAAAGGTGCTTATCGGAAGCGTCTGTTCGTTCACATTGATTCCATTCTGAATCGCGATATCATGATGGAATTGGTGGGTACCTGCGATGTCGTTCATCATCTTGCGGCGGCCGTTGGTGTGGAGTTCATCCTCGATCATCCCATGGAGTCGATCAAGACCAACATCCAAGGTACTGAAATTGTACTGGATTTGTGCAATAAGTTCAAGAAGCGCGTGTTGATCGCCTCTACATCGGAGGTGTACGGCAAACACACGCATGCGCCGTTGGTTGAGACGGACAACATCATCTATGGGCCATCCAGCAAGTTCCGGTGGAGCTATGCGGCTTCGAAGCTCATGGATGAATTCATGTCGCTGGCCTATTTCCGCACCACAGGGCTCAAGGTAACGATCGCGCGCCTGTTCAATACGGTCGGGCCCCGCCAGACAGGTGCATACGGGATGGTCATCCCCCGTTTTATCGGGCAGGCTTTGAAGCATGAACCTTTGACGGTGTATGGCGATGGGCTTCAGACCCGCACGTTTACGTATGTCAAAGACGTGGTATGGGCGTTCATGCGCCTGGTCGAAAATGACGCTGCTTTCGGTGAAGTGTTCAATATCGGTGGAATTGAAGAGATTTCGATGGCGGACCTTGCCAGGCGGATAGTTGCTGCCACCAATTCTTCCTCCGAAATCCAACTCATCCCCTATGAAAAGGCGTTTGGCAAGGATTTTGAAGATATGCAACGTCGCGTGCCGGGCATCGATAAGATCGGCAAATTGATCGGGTTCGACCCGCAAACCCCCTTGGATGCCATTTTGGCCAAAGTTATCAGCTCGATGCGTAAACGGACCGACACGATTTAAAGTGGATATCAAAATGATGACTTCCATCTTTTTGAACTTCGGTTCAGCCTTCGGTTTGTCTGCGATATTGACGCCGCTGATGCGTTTTATCGCGAATAAAAAGGGGTGGGTTGCGCAACCGACATGCGATCGTTGGCATAAAAAACCGACCGCTTTGTTGGGCGGCATCGCCATATTTGCAGCCCTGTTTGTGCCGTTGCTCATGATGGCGGATTTTCGATCGGCTGTAGAGCATGTTTTCAGGGAAAACGGATTCGGAGAACTGCCTTCTCTGAGTGCCGTAATCATTTTAGGGTCCGTGTTTTTATTTTTTCTCGGCTTGTTCGACGATTTGCACGCGGTCAAGCCGCACAACAAGTTGGTTGCGCAGATCCTGGTCGCTTCGCTGGTGGTTTTTTTCGGTTTCAGGCTGCATTGGTTCAACTCGATGACTCTGGACACCATGGCGACCCTGTTTTGGATCGTGGGGATTACCAACGCATTTAATCTGATCGACAACATGGATGGGTTGTGCGCCGGGGTCGGTTGCGTGGCTTCCGTCAGCCTGGCTGTGCTGTTCTTCCCTGCAGACCGTGAAGCTTTCCTGATCGCCCTTGTTCTGGCGGGCGCCATGGGCGGCTTCCTGATTTACAACTTCAATCCCGCCAAGATTTTCATGGGTGATTGCGGCAGCCTGGTGATCGGCTTTTGTGTCAGCGTGCTGACGTTGCATTTTTCGGAAGTTCCGGCAACGTCTTTTCTGGCGCGATTCACGGTGCCGATCCTGATTTTGATGGTTCCCATCCTGGACACTACATTGGTGACAGCCATTCGTCTGCTCAGCGGGCGGAAGGCTTCAGTCGGGGGGCGCGATCATACGTCCCATCGATTGGTCCTGATGGGTTATTCGGAAACCAAAGCGGTCCTGCTCCTTTATGGCGTGGCAGCGATTGCCGGCTTTGCAGCCGTGTTAGTGAGTCGCCAGGATACTTTGACCTCACCCGTGGTGATCATCCCCGTCCTGATGGCCTTCACCTTGATGGGCATCTATTTGTCGCAGCTCAGAGTCTACCCGGAGAAGGAATTCTGTTTGCTGCGCAACCGCAGTTTTACTCCGATTCTGATGGAACTGACTTACAAGCGCCAGATCCTTTTGGTCGTGCTCGACGCAGTCATCATTGCTTTTTCGTATTACATTGCGTATCGCCTGCGATTTGGTGGGGAGGCTTTCCCGCATTACTTCAAGGTTTTTTTACGGTCCTTGCCGGCGGTGATCGCCTGCAAGATGCTGGTCTTTTTCTGGATGGGTGTTTATCGGTCTATTTGGGGATACATCAGTACCAATGATGTATTCCTTCATGTGAGAGCGTCCATTGTTGGGAGTTTGTTGTCTATCGCCGCCGTGACCTTTCTCTATCGGTTCAGCGAATTCTCCAAAGGGATATTCCTTATTGATTTTCTGTTTACGACCGGTTTTTTGTTGGGTGTGCGCGCTTCTTTTCGTATTTTTCTGGATTCTTTCAAGCGCCGCACATTATCCGGTGCAAAGGTTGTTATTTATGGCGCCGGAAGGGCAGGCGAGTTATTGTTGCGAGAAATTTTGAACAATAAACGTTTGAATGTGAAGCCCGTTGGTTTTGTGGATGACGATGTGTTGAAAAAAGGCAGAAAAATCCAAGGCTTTCCCATTATCGGATCATTGGATGAACTGGCGAGCATGAACGGGCAGTATGACATTCAGGGGGTTCTCGTATCGTTCAACAATGTGAATGGGGGCTGCAATTCGGCTCATGAAAAAGCCAGACATTATTGTTTGCGAAAGGGTCTTTTTCTGAAACGCTTCAGGATCGATCTTCAGGAAATTGATTTGGACGATTAAGAGATAGCCTTTATGGAACAAAAAATTAAAATAGTGCTCCAAAAAGGGGCCCGCATCCCCGATCCGCGCACCGTCACGATCGGTGACGATGTGGATACGGATCGGTTGGCCGGCCAAGGCGTGACCCTCTACCCGGGCACCCGGATTTTCGGTGCGGATACCTTCATCGCCGAAGGGGTGCAGATCGGTGCCGAAGGGCCGGTGACGATCGAAAATTGTGCCGTGGGCCCACAGGTTGCTTTAAAAGGCGGTTTTTTCAGCGGCGCCGTTTTTCTGCAGAAAGCCAGTTGTGGCTCAGGGGCGCACGTGCGGCAGGGGACCATTTTGGAGGAGGCCTCCAGCATTGCCCATACGGTCGGATTGAAGCAGACGATTCTTTTCCCTTTTGTCACGTTGGGGAGCCTGATCAATTTTTGTGATTGTCTGATGGCGGGCGGGACCAGCCGTAAAAACCACAGTGAGGTGGGCAGTTCTTACATTCATTTTAACTTCACGCCCAATCAGGATAAAGCGACGCCATCGTTGATCGGCGATGTGCCTCAGGGGGTCATGCTCAATAAGTCCCCTATTTTTCTGGGAGGGCAGGGGGGGCTGGTTGGGCCGACCCTGCTGGCATTCGGTACTGTGTTGGCTGCGGGCACGATTTGCCGTGGCGATCAGCTTGAAGAAAATCACTTGGTTTATGGCGGAAAGGTTCGCAGCGGAAAAATTCCATATGCACCGGGTGGCTTTTCCGGTCTGAATCGTATCATCCGAAACAATTGTATCTATATTGCAAATTTGTATGCGCTGCGCCAATGGTATGGCCGGATTCGGTCGCAATTTGTGGGGCGCGACCTGCCGCAAGAACTTTTGGATGCATTACGGACGAGCCTTCGGACTTGCATCGATGAGCGGATCCGGCAGCTTGGCCGTCTGGGTCAAAAACTTGGGGAATCCAGAAGTGCCAATGGTACGCAGCATGAACTGACGGCCAAATGGCCGGCGGTAGAAGGGCTTTTGAAAGATCTTGAATCCTTTGAAGGCGCGGCTGAATCACTGGATGCGTTCAGCGCAGTCGTAGTGCAAAAAATGACTGAGATCGGGAAATCCTACCTTGGCGTTGTCCAGGGTTTCAGCAGCGAGCAGGCGGCCGTTGGAACACAGTGGCTGGAAAGCATCGTGTCCAGGGTAATGAATGATTTGACCCAACATCTGCCGATCATCGGGGCACCCAAACCTCATCAATAAACCTGATTCGAAAGCGCACAGGGCATGCAGAAACTGTTCGGGACAGACGGTATTCGGGGACAGGCCAACGTCTATCCGATGAATTCGGAAACCGCGCTGCTTGCGGGCAAGGCGGTGGCTTCCTATTTCAAAAACAAATCGGAACACGCCAAGCAGCACATTGTCATCGGACAGGACACGCGCCTTTCCGGCGATATGTTGGTGAATGCCGTTGCGGCAGGCATTTGCGCTGTAGGGGTAGATGTCTGGCCGTCAGGGGTTTTGCCGACACCCGGCATTGCGCATCTGGCGCGCTCCACAGGTGCATTGGCCGGTATCGTGATTTCGGCATCGCACAATCCGTACGAGGATAACGGCATCAAAATTTTTGACGCGAATGGCTTTAAGTTATCAGATGCCGCAGAAGCGGAAATAGAAGCGCTTTTAAAATCGAATGGTGCGGCCGTGGCAGCCTCCGATCGGATTGGCCGGGTCAAACGCTTTACGAATGCCACGGAGCACTATCTCAATTTTTTGCAAGAAGCCGTCAAAGAGCAGTCCTTCAGCAAGATCTCCGTTGTTTTGGATTGTGCCAATGGCGCCACATACCAGGTAGCGCCTAAAATGTTCCGGAGACTGGGATGCCGTGTGACCCCTTTGTTCTGCGCGCCCGACGGCATCAACATCAATGATCGTTGCGGGTCGCAGCATCCCGAAAGCCTGGCGGGTAGGGTGGTCGCTGAAAAAGCTGATCTCGGTTTGGCATTCGATGGGGACGGCGACCGGTTGATCGCGGTGGACGAAACCGGCAGGGTTTTGAGCGGCGACCAGATCATGGCTATCTGCGCCAGGGATTTGAAGCGCAAAGGCCTGCTTAAAAATGCGGTCGTTGTCAGCACGGTCATGAGTAACCTTGGGTTTGGCGCAGCCCTTAAGGAAATGGGGATCCGACTGCACACCACCCAGGTGGGTGATCGCTATGTCATGGAAAAAATGCGCTTGGAAGATGCCGTGCTTGGGGGCGAGGATTCAGGGCACATGATTTTCCGCGACGTGCACACCACCGGAGACGGGGTGTTAGCCGCCGTGCGACTGCTGGAAGTCATGAGCGGTTCCGGCCAGCCTTTGTCCGAGTTGGCCGAGGTGATGACGGTGTTTCCTCAGGAATTGATCAATGTGGATGTCAGCGCCAAGCCTGCGTTGGAAAGCATTCCTGAAATAGCCGGGGCGATTGCACGCATCGAAGAACAATTGGGCGAGCGGGGCAGGGTTCTGGTGCGGTATTCGGGCACCCAGAACAAGTGCCGGGTGATGGTGGAGGGACCGGATGCGGTGCAAACGCGCGCGCATTGTCTCGCGATTGCCGATGCGGTACGCAGGGCTTTGAATCCATAATTTAATTTGTTAAATCAACACTTTAATTATGAAGTTCACTCAATTGACTATTGGGAAGTGTTAAGTGTAAAGTTTAAAGTGTAAAGGGAGGCATTCTGTCGATTGGGTATGCTCACACCTCCCCATGTTGCACGCACAACTACAAACGCCTCTGATGCTGTGGCATCAGAGGCGTTTGTATTTTAAAGGACGGTTTTGGTTTTACAGGTGCAGGATTTTTTAGCGGCGATTGCCAAGAATCATGAGCAGGTACTGGAACATCAGAATGAAATCCAGGTAAAGCTGCAGGGCGCCGATGATTGCGCCTTTGCGGACAACCGCGGCGTCAAGGTTAGCCGGCTGGCTCAAAGCCATCGCCTTGATTTTCTGGGTATCATAGGCTGTCAAGCCTGCAAAAACCAGCACGCCGATGTAGCTGATGATCATTTGCATCCCATAGGACCCGATGAAGATGTTGACCACCGAGGCGATCAGGATACCGATCACGCCCATGAAAAGAAAACGCCCAAAACCGGTCAAGTCTTTTTTGGTGGTCCATCCGTAAACGCTCAACGCCAGAAAAGTTGCCGCACAGATGAAAAAGGTCGATGCAACGGACTCGCCGGTGAACATGACCAAAAGCAGCGCGAGCGTGGCGCCGTTCAACGCGCTGTATAAAAGGAACATGCCGGTGGCTGTGGAGGCTTGGAGCTTCTGAATCCTTGCGGAAATCATGAAAACCAGGGCCAGCTCGGCGATAAAGAAGATCCAGCGGGTCTGATAAACAAACTGCAGTGCGGCCTCACTCGACGTCACGACATATGAGACAACGCCGGTCAAAGCCAATCCGAGTGCCATCCAATTATATACGCCCCGAACGAATTCATTCACTCGGGTTTGGGTCTGCGTTCGATCCATCGAATAGGGTTGGGGTTGCATTCATCCTCCTTTATACTTGTTTAATTCAGCGGCTAACATAACCACAACCGGCTTTCTTTTCAAGAGAAAAGCTGTTATTGCCTGTCGATTGCAGTATGATTGATGAGGATTGCGAGTCGATGAAACCCGAACAACTCTATCAGGAACTTAAAAATTTAGCCGAAAAAATGAATCTTCGCGTTTTGGAGCAGAATTTTCGTCCGACCGGCATTCACGTCAAAAGCGGCTGTTGCAAAGTTAAAGATAAAGATCACTGTATTATAGATAAGCATATAAAAATAGACATGAAAGCTGAAATTCTGGCTGAGTGTTTGAGCCGAATGCCTTTGGACGCAATTTATATTATACCGGCGGTCAGAGAGTATCTTGATCAGTTTAAGGGAAAGAAAAATGAACAGTAAAACCCCCTGTGGGCGCGTGCATGTATTACAGGTACGAGAGCCTGGCCGTTTGCGATAAAAAATCTCGAGATGTGAAAGTTTACATAATATATCTTATCAGACGTTACTGATCTAAATAGTACAAGGCATTCTCCGCTACAACCTTGGTACCTCCTTTTGGCCAAGCCGTCCCCGTGCGGTGCTTTTCGCCGCCGACTTAGGATTAGACATTTGAATAGCGCATCTTCCAAGCAAATTTATTCAATATCAAAGCTGACCTCCAAAATTAAAGTTTTACTCGAAGTCAGCTTTCCTATGGTATGGATAACCGGGGAAATATCCAATTTAAAAATTCCCGGTTCGGGGCATGCGTATTTCACCTTGAAGGATGCCCAGGCCCAGATTGCGGGTGTGATGTTTCGGGCACAGCGCAGACAGCTTAAATTCGATCTGAGTGATGGTCTGACCATCGTCGCACTCGGCAGAATTTCGGTCTATGAACCCCGCGGCACTTACCAGATTATTCTCGAATATGTCGAACCCAAAGGCGCCGGTGCTCTGCAACTGGCCTTCGAACAACTGAAGAACAAGCTGTCACAAGAAGGTTTGTTCGATAATGCCCGCAAGCGCCCTATCCCGTTTTTACCTGATACCATCTGCATCATTACATCGCCGCGTGGTGCGGTCATCCATGATCTTTTGAACGTGCTCAACCGGCGCTTTTGTTGTGTGGCCGTGGAAATTCTACCCGTACGGGTCCAAGGCGAAGGTGCTGTCGAAGAGATTGCAAAAGCAATACGGGCGGCCAATCGACGCAAGCGTGCCAAGGTCATTATTCTGGCGCGCGGCGGTGGTTCGCTTGAGGATTTGGCGGCATTCAATTCAGAAGATGTCGCGCGCGCCATCTTTAATTCCGACATCCCGGTCATTTCCGCAGTCGGCCACGAAACGGACGTGACGATTGCTGATTTTGTGGCCGACATGCGTGCGCCGACCCCTTCCGCGGCAGCCGAATTGGTCGTCCCTGTCAGATCGGAACTGCTTGTCCGCTGTGCCGTTTTGCATCGCAGATGCCTCGACAGCATCAACAAAATACTCTCCAACTATCGTAAAGAGTTGCGGCAGCACAGCCGCGCACTGGTGCATCCCAAAATGAAAGTTCAATCATTACAGATGCGTGTGGATGATCTGTCTGAACGGCTGCATCGTGCTGGACGGGCTTTCGTTTACAGTGCCAGATCCAGGAAAGAAAGTTACTTCCACAAATTATTGATTACAAATCCGGTAAATTACCTTAATAGAAATAAAGCGGTGGCTGAACGATCACGCACGCGACTCCATCAAGCCGCCATGACGCATGTCATACAGAATAAAACCCGGCTCTCCGCTTTGAGCGCCGCTTTGAAGGCATTGAGCCCGCAGGCTGTTCTTGACAGAGGGTACAGCATCACGCGAACGAAAGCCGAAAAAAGCGTTCTGACCCGGGCGGACGAGGCAAAGCAGGGACAGGCGCTCGAAATCCTTCTGGCCAAGGGGACGTTGAATGTGACCGTTGAAGATGCATCATCCGATGCATAGGGCGGTGCACAGAGGGTTAGTGCGGCAATGGTTGATGCTTACTTTTTGGAGCATTTTTGGATAACAAAAAAAGGTCGACGTTTATGGCAAAATTATCGTTCGAAGAAGCTATGGCGCAACTGGATAAAATCGTTCATGAGATGGAATCCGGGCAATTATCGCTTGAAAATGCGTTAAAAAAATTTGAAGAAGGTATTAAGCTGTCCCGGTTCTGTTCGCAAAAACTGGATGAAACTGAAAAGAAAATCACTTTGCTCATGGAAAATGCAGATGGCTCCCTGAAGGAAATGCCTTTTGATGCGAACACTCTTAACAATGTCAACAATGACTGAGGACCCCTTGCAACTCGGCCAAGCTGGCTCAGGTGACTGAAATGTTCGACCTCAAAGGGTATCTTAATGACCAGCGGCGAATCATCGATGCCGCTTTGCAAGATTACATACGACAGTTGAGTATTTCGGAGCGGATGCGCCAACCTGTCGCTTACGCGGTTTCCGCCGGCGGCAAACGTGTGCGCCCTATCCTCTGTATGGCAGCTTGTGCGGCCGTTGGACGCGAGCAAACCCACGCTTTGCCGGCCGCGTGCGCATTGGAAATGATTCATACTTACTCCCTGATCCATGATGACTTGCCCGCGCTGGACAATGACGCGCTGCGCCGAGGCCAGCCGACCTGTCACATTCAATTTAACGAAGCCACCGCCATACTTGCCGGTGACGCTTTGCTGACGATGGCGTTTGAAGTGCTGAGCGAAAGTGGTGTCTGTGCACCGGAACAAGAGGCGATGGTATGGCTGAAGGTGTTGCGCATTATTTCGCAAGCAGCCGGTTGCCGCGGCATGATCGAAGGCCAGGCAAGAGACTTGGCGTACGAAGGCATGAAACTGAATCGCCATGATCTCGAAGATATGCACCGGCTCAAAACCGGCGCGCTGATTGGTGCTGCCGTGCATGTCGGCGGTCTGCTGGGGCTGGGCACCGCTCAGCAAACCGAAAGGCTGCTGGTCTATGCAGCCAACATCGGTCTGGCATTCCAAGTGGTGGATGATGTGCTCAACGTCAAGGGGGATCCGGCGATCCTGGGTAAAGCGGTTGGGACGGATCAGTCCCGCCAAAAAAACACCTACCCTGCCCTTCTTGGCCTGGTCGAATCCGAATGCTATGCGGGCGATCTGATCGATCGCGCCTTGCACGCCTTGGATATTTTTGATACCAAAGCCGATCCTCTGCGGGCCATCGCACGCTACATTATCCACCGCAATCATTAAGGAGCACTCATTTTGGGTCTACTTGCGGGAATCCACTCCCCATCTGATTTGAAGAAGCTGCCGCGCCAGGAACTGCCGCAGCTTGCGGAAGAGATTCGCAAGCTGATTGTCGAGGTCGTATCCAAAAACGGCGGGCACCTGGCCAGCAGCTTAGGCGCCGTGGAGCTGGCCATTGCCATTCATTACGTTTTTGATGCGCCTTCAGATAAGATTATCTGGGACGTTGGACACCAGGCCTATGCTCACAAGCTGCTCACCGGGCGAGCGGATCAGTTTCGCACCCTGAGAAAATTCGGCGGTCTATCCGGTTTTACCAAGCGCAGTGAAAGCCCCTTTGACACCTTTACCACTGGGCACAGCAGCACCTCGATTTCGGCGGCTCTGGGCATTGTCTGTGCCAACCGTCTTCAAGAAAAGACCTCCAAAGTGGTTGCGGTCATCGGTGATGGCTCCATGACCGCCGGGTTGGCCTATGAGGCCTTGAACCAAGCCGGCGACCTGCACAAGGACTTGATTGTCATCCTCAATGACAATGATATGTCGATTTCACGCAACGTGGGCGCTCTGTCTTCATTGCTCAGCCGCACATTTTCCGATCAACGTTTGCAATCTTGGCGCAAAGATTTTGGTGAATTCCTTAGATCCTTGCCCAAAATCGGCGACAACATCTATCAATGGGCCAAACGCAGCGAGGAGTCCTTTAAGACTTTCATCACTCCGGGCATGCTTTTTGAGGCTTTCAATTTTGATTATTTCGGACCCATTAATGGGCATAACTTAAACCATCTGATTAATATTTTAAATAACATCAAAAACATCAAGGATCCGGTTCTTCTGCATGTCACCACGACCAAAGGCAAGGGGTACGAACAGGCCGAGAAGAATCCCATCTATTTTCATGGTGTGGGCTGCTTCGATGTCTCCAGTGGCCGCAGCACGGCTCCGGAATGTGCCATTCCAACTTATACCGAGGTATTTGGCGATTTCCTGCTCCAACTGGCCGAAAAGAACGACAAGATCGTCGCTGTGACGGCAGCCATGCCCGAAGGCACTGGCTTGGCCCGATTTTCACAAAAATTTCCCGAGCGTTTTTTCGATGTGGGCATCGCCGAACAGCACGGGGTCACTTTCGCTGCCGGCATGGCCACGGAAGGCTTTCGTCCGGTGGTCGCGATCTACTCTACTTTTTTGCAGCGGGCTTACGACCAGATCATCCATGATGTCTGCATTGAAAAACTGCCGGTGATATTTGCCGTCGACCGTGGTGGCGTCGTCGGAGAAGACGGGCCCACGCATCATGGTCAGTTTGACATCTCCTACCTGCGCAGCTTGCCGTATATGGTCGTTATGGCCCCCAAAGACGAAAACGAATTGTGCCGGATGCTGGTTACGGCCGTCGCGCATGCAGGCCCCATTGCCATCCGTTATCCGCGCGGTGCAGCCATGGGCGTGCCACTGGAGCGCAGTCCCAAAGCCATCCCCATTGGCCAGGCCGAGATTCTGACCCGGGGTGACGATCTGATCATTCTGGCCATTGGCCGCATGGTGGGGTTGGCAATGGAAGCCCACCAAAAACTACTGGCTCGGGGCATCCATTGCACGGTTGTCAACTGTCGTTTCGTCAAACCGCTGGATGCAGAGTGCATTCTCGCATTGGTGCGGCACATTCCGTGTGTCCTCACACTGGAAGAAAACGCCCTTCAAGGCGGATTTGGCAGCGCGGTCCTCGAGTTACTTGGCGATCACGGCGTCAGTCATGTCCAGGTCAAACGACTGGGACTGCCGGATTCCTTTGTGGAACATGGCACGTCATCCGAATTACGGTCAAAATATGGTCTGGACACCGACGGTATCCTTCAAGGTGCGCTCGACCTGATTGACCGTAGTGTGCATCTCTCTCCTTCTATCGGCGCGCTCGCGCAAGGCCAATAAGTCGTCTATGGCAAATCAGAAAAAACGGCTGGATCTGCTGCTGCTCGAAAAGGGGTTGGTCGACAGTCGGCAGCGTGCCAGGGCGCTGATCATGGCTGGCAAAGTTCTGGTCGACACCCAACGCATTGATAAGCCGGGTACCACAATCTATCCGGATGCCGTCATTTCAGTTAAAAATGATGATATCGAATATGTCAGCCGCGGCGGTTTGAAGCTGAAAGCCGCCCTCGACAAACTTGATCTGCCGGTCAAGGACCTGGTCTGCCTGGATGTGGGTGCATCCACTGGGGGGTTCACCGACTGCCTGCTCAAACACGGTGCACGAAGGGTATACGCCGTGGATGTCGGTTACGGCCAATTGGCCTGGTCATTGCGGCAGGACCCCCGCGTCGAGGCCATCGAAAGAACCAATATTCGGCACATGCCGGCCGAGCGGATCCCCGAACCGGTCGATCTGGTTACGATTGATGCCTCTTTCATTTCACTCAAAATCGTCGTGCCAGCCATAAAAAAATTCCTTAAACCAAGTGGACGCGTATTGGCCTTGATCAAACCGCAGTTCGAAGTCGGAAAGGGTCAAGTGGGTAAGGGTGGCGTGGTCAAGGATGCCGGGCAACATACCCGGGTGATTGCGGAACTCACCGATTTTTTCGAACAACTGGGATTTACCAGCGGCACTGTCGTGCCCTCTCCCATTCTGGGTCCGAAGGGTAACCAGGAATTCATCATATTGTTGCGCATGGATATTTCGGTTGAATAATCAAGTAATTTCAACTTGATTTTTTCAGGTTGCCTGTATATCAATAAAGACTTTTAATGGCGTGTTGAAAAAGCGCTGCCATGCCGCACCTTTTGGTGCTCCGAACCGCCTGTGGATCTGAACATGGCCCTTGCGTTCGCTCTCCGTAACAGGCCTTCCCCATCGGTTCGGCAGCCTCGTTTTAGCACTCGTTAAATGATCATCACGATCCGGAACCCACCACACTTAGAGAGGAGCATGAGTGATCCAAAATGGCAGATAAGCTGAGAAACATCGCCCTGGTCGCCCACGGTGGTGCAGGCAAAACATCGCTGGCAGAGGCTATGCTGTTCAAGGCGGGCGTGACGACTCGCCAAGGACGCGTGGAAGAAGGTAATACGGTGATGGATTACGAGCCCGAAGAGCTCAAACGCCAAACGAGCATCAGCACCAGTTTTGCCCAAGCTCCTTGGAAAAAACACACCATCACCATCATCGATACGCCCGGTGACCAGAATTTTTTCACCGATACCAAGTTGTGCATGCAGGCTGCCGATGCGGCTGTCGTTGTCGTGGACGCTGTGGACGGCGTCAAGGTGCAAACCGAAAAAGCCTGGGAATTCGCATCCGATTTCAATCAAACCACCCTTGTTTTCGTCAACAAGCTGGACCGCGAGCGCGCTGACTTTCAACGCGCCGTGGAAGATGTGCGATCTTCCTTTGAATCTCCCAAACCGATCATTGTGCAAATGCCTATCGGCATAGAATCGGGTTTTAAAGGCGTGGTAGATCTGATCTCCATGAAAGCCTTTATCTATGACAATTCGGGCAAGGTCAGTACTTCCGATGTACCCGCGGATATGCAGGAAGCCGCGGCGAGCGCGCGCGAAACATTGATTGAAAATGTGGCTGAAGCCGACGATTCGCTGATCGAGAAATACCTGGAAGGCGAAACACTGTCCGACGACGAGATCAAGTCGACATTGCGGAAAGGAACCATCGAGCGTAAATTCGCACCGGTTTTATGCGGCTCCGCCACCAAGAACATCGGTGTCGATCTGTTGATGGACTTTATCGTCAACTGCGCGCCCTCGCCTTTGGACAGCCCAGCCCGTATCGGCACAAACCCCGCGGATGGCAGCGAGGTCGAACGGACTCCGGACAGCAGTGCACCCTTTTCGGCCTTTGTCTTTAAGACGGTGGCCGACCCTTACGCCGGACGATTATCGCTGTTCCGCGTGGTAAGCGGAACACTGGGCGGTGACGGCACTTTTTACAATACCACCAAAGATACCAAAGAACGTTTCAATCAACTTCTGTCGATCATGGGCAAAGAGCAAAAACCGGTCAACGAGGCGGGCCCCGGATCGATTCTGGCTGTCGCCAAGCTCAAAGAGACCACAACGGGCGACACTATGTGCGCCGAAAACGCCAAAGTGCAGTTTCCGTTGGCAATGCCCATCCCGACCCTGATCACCTTTGCCTTGCAGCCCAAATCTAAAGGTGACGAAGACAAGATCCTTTCCTCCCTGAGCCGGTTGCTCGAGGAGGATCGTGGATTGAAAATCGACCGTAATGCCGAAACCAAAGAAATTTTATTGTCCGGTTCAGGCCAGGTCCATATCGAAGCCACCATTGAAAAGCTCAAACGCAAGTTCAACGTTGAAGTGGTCCTCAAGCCGCCCAAGGTTCCATACCGTGAAACCATCAAAAAGAAAGTCCGCGTTCAGGGCCGTCACAAAAAGCAGACCGGCGGTCATGGCCAGTTCGGAGATTGCTGGATTCAGCTTGAACCACTGCCGCGCGGTCAGGGTTTCGAGTTTGTGGACGCGATCGTCGGCGGTGTTATTCCCCGGACATACATCCCTGCAGTAGAAAAGGGCGTCATTGAAGCGTGCCAGAAAGGCGTTTTGGCCGGATTCCCATGCGTTGATTTTAAAGTCACGTTGGATGACGGTTCGTTTCATGCGGTTGACAGCTCGGAAATGGCCTTTAAAATTGCGGGCAGCCTGGCCTTCAAGAAGGCAGCCGAGCAAGCCAACCCGGTTCTTCTTGAACCCATAATGAAAGTCCAGATCACCGCTCCCGATGATTTCATGGGGGATATCATGGGCGATCTGAATGGACGGCGCGGTCGTGTATTGGGTATGGACAGCGCCGGCAAGTACCAGATCATCAATGCCGAGGTCCCCATGTCCGAATTTCTGACATATGCGCCGGATTTGCGGTCGATGACCGGTGGCCGCGGGATATTTACGATGGAGTTTACCCGCTATGACGAAGTGCCGGGGCAGTTGGCGGAAAAACTTCTCGCCGAAATAAGAAGCAAGCAGGAAGAATAATGACGACCGATCAGCCGGATGGCATTGTAGGACACATCTAATCGCATTAACCGGTGTGCCGGTACAGCATTAAGTGTAAAGTTTTAAGTGTAAGGGAAGGTATTCTGTCGATTGTAGAGCTGAAACCGTTACGACGGTTTCAGCTCTTTTTTTTAGGTGCAAGCCACCAGGCCGCAGTGGCGTATTGCGCTTTGATCGAGCATTGCCGGCAGCCCGCCTTTGGCTTCCGGCGCAAAGCCAAAGCTTTTAAGCCAGACATGTTCGTCTTCCATGCACAAATAGACCGTGGTGTCGGGTGCATACTCGTTGATGGCGGCCACCATGCGCCGATATATATCGATGCGCAATGGTTTAAAATAGCGCATCTTGCCATCTAGGCCCGGCACGAATTCGCCATAAACAATATCCGATTGAGCGAAGCGTTTTTGCACGATGGTTTGCAAGGCCGGCATGAAGCGGAATGTGCCCATGCTGATCCAAACGATATTATCGGCTCCAACATGCTCGAAAAGGGTTTGGATCACTTCTTCGTATTCTTTCTCACAACCGGGATAAAGCACGATCGGATCGAAATGAAAGGCCAATGGGTATCCCCAGGAAGCGCACTGGGCGGCCGCGCGTAAGCGCGCATGCAAAGAGGTGGTCGCCCTCTCCTGGGTGGCGATGACGCGTGGGGTATTGAGCGACCAGGAGATGATGGTTTTGCGATGATGCCGCAGGCCTTTCAGGCGATCGATCGCCGTTGTTTTGGTCTTCAACTCCAAAACGGAATGGGTTTGGTTCGCAAAACGGTCGATTAATCCGGGCGTCAGGTCTGACCAGGGTTCCCAGATCAGACTGTCCGTGAATTCACCGGTTCCCACGCGCAGCGTTCGCGGCTGCGCCAAGGCGTGATCGAGTTCTTTCCATAGCTCATCCTGGTTGACGAAATATTGCAGCACCGGCGGGTGGAAATAGCTTTGCAGAATGCAGTAGGCGCAATCCATCGTGCAATAGGTTGCAAAGTTTAGAATGTTGTAGCCACAACAAATATACTCTCGCGTGCCGGGGCACTGCCGCAAAAAAGGCCCCTGGTTGCGCGTGAGCAATAGGTTCTGTTTGCCAGCACTGCACGGATCGGACGCCTGTTTGATGATCTCGTAGAGCTCATTATGATGTTGGATCACCACGGGGGGCAGGCCAATACGATGCAAAAACCGTTGGGTCTCGGGCAGATCCAGGGCAGAAGCTTCAATATACACATTTTTAATTTTCATGCTGGATCGCAGGACCAATCGCGGTCAGGAAGCACCGAAGGGAATTTAGTGTTCACAAGGATTTTAAATGAATGACGATCGGCACCAATAAAATGGCTGCCAGAATGATAATGCCGGGGATGGACAGGTAGGCCGCATACCAGGGTTTTCCATGCAGGCGCGATTTGCGAAGTTCCGCCAAGAACCAGTTGCCAATAATGGCCGCTGCCGTCAGAATGCAAGCGGACTGTAAGAAAAGGCCGAGTTTTCCCATTGTCGCGTGTTACCCTTTTACAAGCAAAGCCATTCGCAAGGTAGTATGCTGGTCATCTTGCCAAGGCCAAAACTTGGCAATGACAGTGTCCCCTTCAAACTCCTTTTCAAACAGGGTTTGATCCACCCGGATGCCTCCCGTTTTGGAGGTGAGTTTCAGGTCGTTTGCGCTAGGCGTTTTTCCCTTGGGTTTTCGTGGCTCTCCCAAATGTGTGGAGAGAATACGATACCATTCCGAAAGATCCTCATTGTTGAAGACAACCTCGACAAAGTCGTCGGTCATACACCGTTTTTTAAAGGTTTCAAGGTGATTGCAGCTTTCTATAATTTCATTTAACCGCATGGCGAAAGTCCACCTTTTAGCAATGCAATCGTCCCGTTTCAAACGTAAGCCAAACTTATAAAAAAGGATGCCGTCGATGTCAAAGGAATTCATGTCGAAATGGATAATCGATCGGTGATCAAACCAAAGAAAACGGTGCCATTCCGGGAAGTAAAAAGCCATCCGACGTGCATCAGGCATGCGGCGCAAATTACGATCCGCCATGAATGACCGGCAAACCAGGCGAATTCAGTCGAAGGGGGGCCTAAAAAACTGTATCCCTGGGCATAGTTGAAGCAGGCAATCTCGAACACAATGCCGCTTGGGTTGGCGAAAGTGTGGATGTGGCTTCCTTGGATGGCGGTGCGATGAGATGGCTGAGTCAATTTTTGGCGGCAATTACGGCAGATATACCAACTCTCCGCCTCGATTTCCTGTTCCACGGTCTCCGATTGCGGATGACTATCAGGGCCTTCTGGCTTTGTTTTCAGAAGCAACGCCGTGACAGGGGCATCGGTCATACTCGGCCTCACATTGTTGAAATGTTCAAAAAACCTTTGCGGCTTTTAAACAACCTCTTGCCGTGTCGGTAGAATGAATCAGTTCATTCCAGGGGCCGAGAATGCGTTAATAATTCATTCTTTATCGACTCTTGCCTTAAGTTCTTTGCCGCAACGAAAAAAGGGTAGGCGTTTGCGTTTTACCTCAACCGGTATGCCTGTTTTGGGGTTTCTGCCCATGTAAGATTTGTATTCTTTGACGAAAACGCTGCCGAATCCTCGAATTTCGACTCTCTCACCCTTTTCAAGGGCGTCTGTGATCGAATCAAAAAAAATATCGACAATTGTGCCTGCCTGTTCGCGCGTGAAACCGTTCTGATTCTTCAGTTCATCGATCAGATCTGCCTTATTCATCTCCATCTCCTCCTAACCCAATTAATTCAAAATACTACCGGATCGCTTCAAAAGTCAATGAGGATTGCATTTCCGATTCTTTGTGCTTGCTGGCGATTGCGTTTATACAGTGCCCACTTGTCCACTTAACAACCTGCTGCATACCGGACTGCCCTGCCCGGACACATAAGAGCATGTTTTTCAAATGATGCTGCTATAAGAGGTACTTGTTGCGGTGTGATATCCGGGAAACATCTGAATCGAAAAGATTGGTGCCTGGAGCCGGAATCGAACCGGCACGGTGTTAAACACCGAGGGATTTTAAGTCCCTTGCGTCTACCAATTCCGCCATCCAGGCGGGCTTTTACCCGATCAGCCTCTTTTTGTAAGGTGGCTTTTATAGATAAGGACCGTAATTGTCAAGCGGATCTGCTTCTGTGCATGACACCCGTCTTCTCAATGAAAACCTTGCGTCGAACGCAGGCAAAAAAAACGGTTATCACCTTGAGTTGAGATCAAGGGCAGCCGTGCTTTGGCCGGCAGCGAAAAGCGGCCCGTACACCTGCATCGCGATGTCTTCGAATTCGGGAGTCAATGGGTCGGTCTCTCCGAAACAACGCCTATAATAAGGATCGGCCGATTCGCCGGGACTAAAATCATTGCCATGCCATTTGGCGGCAGCAGCTCTCAAGGCTGTCGTACGGGGGTTTTCCTTGATGATGCGCTGATAGGCATATTCAAAACTCGTTTTTCCAATTAAAGCGAGCGGTTTATGCAATCCTTGCCAGTACGCATTCAAAAGTGTGCGTAATATGTCATGGGTGTCATCGACCTCACCGAAGGACCAAACAGCCTCTTTGCACACCAAGATACTGTTCTTGGGAAGCGGGTTCAAGGACGATGCCAAGAGTGCCAGATGAAATATAAAGAGTTTCAATAAATCCGCCGGCCTGGCTTTTGCCATACGGTAGTCGAAACGGGTATTGCCATGGATGCCGTCAATGGCACCTAAAAGGGAAAATGGGCTAAGCGTGATCGCCACATCCTCACGCCGCGGCTTTTCTGTCGGCAACAAATCCGCCATGGTGCTGATGTAATCCTGGACTTCCCTGCCGAGTTGTTGGTAAACGACTTTACCGACCGTCCCGTGCGGCAGGACCCCAGCGGCATTCAAAGCCGCATGAATGTGTTCTGCAGTGTTTCCTTTCAGAAAACGATGCAATATATCCTGGCCCACCAGGTAGCTTTCCAAGGCATCCAAGCCGAAATTTTCGCGATCTTCCATGGTTGGCAACGCATCCTGCAGATAGACGCCAAGCCGGTTCTCTAACAAAAAACGTGCTGGATGGGTAAAAAACGCTGCCAATTGTGACCACTCACATGTGCGCCACTGGTCATCAGGTGGTGTCAGAGCGGATGTAAAAAGCTGATTTTCTATGCCTTCGTCGGCCAACTGACCCGCGGCCTCTTTGTTTTGCCTGGAGTAACTGAACAAAAGTGGATCATTCTTGTTGAAATAGGCCGGTGAAAAGCTATGTAGCGGGTGGTGCGTCACAAATCGGTCTGCGGGAATAGACAACCCTTCAGTGACATATTCAATGATCTCATCGATCAGCACCGATGGCGGTATGCGTGAATTATCCTGGTTATTCTGACCCACATAGCTGAGATAGAAAATGTCGCGGGCCGATAAGAGCGCTTCCAGAAAAAGGTAGCGATCATCATTGCGCTTGGAGCGGTCACCGCTCCGCGGTTCAACGGCGATCAAATTGAACCCGGGTTCGTGTTGTTCGCGCGGATAGGCATCGTGATTCATTCCGAGCAGACAGATGACTTTGGCCGGAATGCTGCGCATGGGAAGCATGGCGCAGAATGTGATGCCACCAGACATAAAACCGGATTCATATGCGGCCCCACTCAGTGAATCTTTCAGGTGTTGCCGGACAACGTCGAAGTCGACCGTAAACGCCCCCTTCACCGCGGAACCGAAGCGCTGCAGTTGCGCGATCATGTCGCGCAAGGATTCGATCTGATGCTCGCTATGGTCATCGGATTGGTACATTCGTGCGATCAGGTGCTGCAGGCGCCGGCACCATCCATCCAGTGTATCCGTTCCGTGCAAATCGACCAGAATATCGTGTACCGCTTCAGCAAAAGCCACGAAACGGCCGATAATCGGCCCCTCCCCTGCCCCGATGCCCTCGTAAGGCAAAATACCGGAAAACAGCTGATCGTCCTGGCCGGCCAAGGCATACCCCAAAATCAGGCGATCCAGGCCGAGTCGCCACGAATTTTCATTGAAACCCGGCAGCTTGTGCTGCTTGCGTGCCGCAGCGTCCCATCCCCAGCGAATACCGGCCGTCCGGACCCATCGTTCAATGCGCACCAGGTCGGATTCGGATAGACCGAAACGCCGGCAGACAGCCGGACACTCAAGTAGTGTCACGATGCGGGATGCCTCAAAACGTCCGGAAACCAAGTCCAAAAGGGCAACGAAACTTTCTGCCACCTTGTTTTCACGCAGTATATTTTGATCAGCCACACTATATGGGATAAGGGCAATCGAACCGTCCGTACTTCCGAAAACGGCATGAACAAAAGGCGTGTACAGTGTGATGTCCGGTGTCATGACCAGGATGTCGCGGGGTTGAAGACCCTCACAGGTTTCAAACATATCGATCAATTGGTCGTAAAGGACCTCCACCTCCCGCATCGGGCTGTGGCAGCTCTGGATGCGCAAGGTGCCATCCGCCTGGACGGTGATCGGCGTCGGTGTTTCCTCTTGGGGTTGCGGGCGATCGACCAAATCCAGAATATCCTGCTGAATAGTTCCCAGCAGCGTCTCTGTTTGGTTGTCGACAAATCTGTCATCGATCTGGGCGTCGCTCTGATAGACGCGATCAAAAAAGTGTTTGCCCAAATGACCCAGCGAAGCCAACAACCGGTTTCCGCGTTCAAGATATAAATCTTCGACACTGGACGATGGTCGCAATGGCTTGCGCAGGCGGATCTTTTCATGATCCGAAAGAATATCGAACCAGAAATGACGACAAGGGTTCAATAAAAAGAGATAGACAGGAATCCGGTAAGACAGGGCTTCCAGTGCTTCAATATGGTAAGGCGGCAAATGCGATATTCCGAATACCGCAAGCCAGGGCGGCAACACTTCCTTGGCAATGGTATAATTCGGATCCGTCAATTTTCGAATCAGTTGTTTTTGAATGTGCGAGCGATTCGGGAACTCTGTGCCCTTCACGATTTCCCGCCACAGAACAGCCTGCCATTCAAAACCAGGCGGAAGCTTGGCAGTCGTCGGAATGCGTTCCCAATCCAGGAGCATTTCGGGACGGAATACGGCATATTGATCAAGCATATCCGCAATTTTACCGGCCAACTGGTAATTTTTCAGAGGGCGCTTCGCCCCAGCCAGATAGCGACGCAGCGGTTCGAATTCAGAACAGTCCAAAAGGACCGGAAGCAACTGAAGGATGCGAAACGTCAGCGCCCCCTGATCGTAGGGATTGAACTCCTGCAAGGGGCCGATAATCCGTGCATACAGGGTTTCCAATATCGCGTTCGGAAAAGGGAAAGCCACGTTGGCGCAGATACCGTTCAGGCGGGCGACGGTCATTGACAGCCAGCGCTGCATGCCCTTACTCTGGACCACCACCCATTGCGGACGCAGGGGATCCGCAGCCAGGCCCTCTGCTTGGGTTCTCAGCAACTCGGCCAGGCCCTCGGCCAGAATCTCCATGCGATTGCCCGTGGTGATATGCAGCTGTAACTCAGACATGAATGTATCGCACAGCTTAGGCCATTTCTATGACTTTGTCGACGAGTTGCGCAATGCCTGCCGCCACATCCTTTATGCCTGGGCCGAGCATATATGCGGGTGTCGTGACAATCTTGTGGGTTTGATCCACATGAATTTCGTTCACTTTGCAGGCATGGTGTTTCGCTCCCATTTTTTCGATCGCTGCCGCGGTGCCCACATCCGTGCCAATGGTGACCTCGGGATGATGGGATGCCAACGCCTTTGCGAGAGTGGCCGGTGCGATGCACAGGGCTCCGATGGGTTTGTGGGCTGCGATCATTTCATCCAGCAAGCGCTGCACTTCCGGATGCACCTTTGCATCCGGTCCCGCCACGGCAAAATCGCTCAGGTTCTTGGCGGCGCCGAAGCCGCCGGGAATGATCAACGCATCTATTTGCTGGGCCGTGACTGTTTTGATGTCGGAGATTGCACCTCGGGCAATGCGCGCGGATTCAACGAGGACGTTGCGTTGTTGATCGACCATGGACTGGCTGGTATGGTCGATGACATGCATCTGGTTCATATTGGGCGCCATGCACATGACCTGAGCGCCGGCCTGGTCCAGATACAGCAAAGTCAATACCGCCTCATGGATTTCGGATCCATCGAAAACACCGCAACCGGATAGCAATACCCCAACTTTTTTGGCCATGGATTGTCTCCTTTCATATAATGCTAATGATTCGCTATGAGTTATCCAAGACGTGCCTGGAAGGGATAAAACAGGTGAATATGCCTTGGAACACCGCATCGACGCCGTCGTTGACAGTTACATTCACAACCGTTTTTTTGCCTTGGATACTTTCGATTCTTGCTTCCGCGGTCACTGTCACATTCACACGTACGGGTTTAACGAATTTGACCTCGGCAGACCCCAATACCACATTGGGATGGTTGACAGCGAGCATGGCGGCGTAATCTGCCAGGCTGAAAATAAAACCACCGTGAACCAATCCGCTTTGATCCGCGGCCATCACCGAGGTAGTGAGCAATTCAACGCGGCTGTGTCCATTTTCGACCTGCAGGGGTCGACCGCAAAGTGCTGTATCGATAGTCTGGTGTGTAATGATGTCCATTGGCGTGCCTCGATAAAGTCGTTATTGTTAGGCGAATAATTGAAATATCCAACAATAGCAATCTCAAAGACAATTAGAAAACGCGTATGTTTCGTGATATGAAAGCGGTTGCATTATAGGCAAAGCATTAAAAGTAAGTCAATTATAACAAAGTTTCGACCACGGGCCGCCGGCTTCTCCCGAGTAGCGAATGTTCTGTTTAGCAAATGATGAGGTGCACCGGGTGGGGGCTGCGTCAAGACAATCAGGACGATCCCGGTCGCCCATGCTGGATTGTGATTGCGTAACGATAAACATGGAGAGTTTATGGATGATATCATAGACGCGCGGTTGACCAAGGTCCGGACCTTGATGGCGGATGCTGGAATTGACGCATTATTGGTTCTGGTCGAAGAAAATCGACGCTATTTAAGTGGTTTTACAGGTGAAGAACACCAGTTTGATGAATCGGCGGGAGCACTGCTGATCACTGCCGACGCACAAGTTCTGGCCACCGACTCCCGTTTTGAACTGCAAGCGCTTCGCGAAGCCCCCTTGTTCGAGGTGATCATCTACCGCAAAGGGTTAGCCCAGGAATTGGTCGAGCTCACCAAGCGATTCAATATTCACAAAATGGGATTCGAAAGCAACCGTGTATCCTTCCACCAGCATACCGTGTTGGAACAAGAACTTAGCAGCAGCGGCCATTGTGTCACACTTGTCCCGCTTGACGCATTTGTCGAAACCATGCGGCTGATCAAATCGCCTGACGAAATCCAACGTACCCAAAAGGCTTTGGCCATTGCCGAAGGGGCCTTCCGGCAGGTGGTCAAAACGCTCAAGCCCGGCATGAGCGAAAAAAGCATTGCCTGGGCCCTGGAACAAGCCATGCGCCAAAAAGGCGCGGACGACCTGTCTTTTCCGAGCATCATCGCCGCAGGTCCGAACAGTGCCCTGCCCCACGCTATTCCTTCGGATCGCGAAATACGAACCGGTGAACCCATTCTGTTCGACTGGGGCGCAAAATTAAATGGGTATTGCTCGGATACTTCGCGCACGGTTATCCTGGGACCGCCTGATGACACCTTTTTAAGGGTTCATCAAACCGTGTTGGAAGCTCAGCAAAGAGCCATTGCCGCCATCAAAGCCGGCGCCAGCAGCAAGGCCGTGGATGCAGTGGCGCGGGACCATATTCACAACAATGGGTATGAAGGCAAATTCGGGCATGGCCTGGGGCACGGTACCGGACTGGCCGTTCATGAGGCACCGCGCTTGAGCCCATTGAAGGAGACCATACTGGAAGCGGGCATGATCGTGACGGTGGAGCCGGGCATCTACCTGCCGGAATGGGGGGGCGTCCGCATCGAACACCAGGTGGTTGTCGGCGAGCATGGCCCTGAGGTTCTCAATCACCTGAGCACGACCTATGCGATTGACCAGATCTGATTTGCTGGCACGCTGCCGCGACGCCAAGCACAAGCACATATGAGAGCACAAATGGCAGAAGATCAGCTACTTATTGATAAATGGGTCGATCAATACATTAATTATCTCTTGGTTGAAAAAGGCTTGGCCGCCAAAACGGTTCAAGCGTATGCGGGTGATCTCAATGCGTTTCAGGTCTTTTTGAATGAGCAAGATATTAGATCCATTGGCGAGGCCGATACGACCGCTCTTCTGAAATATATCATCGACATGAGAAACGCCGGCCGTGGCGCCAGGACGCGTGCCAGACACTTGGTCGCTCTTCGCGGATTTTATCAATTCCTGACGCGTTTGGGCGTTCTTCAAAAAAATGTCGCCCAGACGATCGACCTGCCCAAAAGCGGTCTAAAACTGCCGGACATCCTTAATGTCTCCGAAATTGACGATCTGCTTGCGACGCCCGATCGGCAGACCGCCCGAGGGTTGCGCGATGCCGCCATGCTGGAACTGATCTACGCGGCTGGATTGCGCGTTTCCGAACTGGTCGACCTGCCCGTCACCGCCGTTAACCTGGAGGCGGGTTTTGTGCGTGTAATGGGCAAGGGCAGCAAAGAACGGATCGTGCCGATTGGTAGCAAGGCGATCGCCTGCCTCTTGGAATATCTCCGTCTCTCGCGGCCTGCCTTGGTCAAAAATGAGCCCAGTCACGCTTTTTTTGTTGCCCGTGCCGGTAAACCCATGACACGCCAAGGATTCTGGAAATTATTGCGCCGGTATGCTCTGAAGGCCCGAATTATCAAAAGAATAACCCCTCACAGTCTGCGCCATTCTTTTGCCAGTCATTTGTTGGAAGGCGGGGCCGATCTGCGGGCGGTTCAGGTGATGTTGGGACATGTGGATATCGCGACCACTCAAATTTACACCCATGTGGCGCAGAAACGGTTGATCGAAATTCATCGTAAGTTTCATCCGCGAGGATGAATGAAGTCCGTGCGATGGTCCCTCCGGAAGCATGATTTGCCGCCCATCCGCGGCTATCTTGCGGGTGATTGACAGTGAACACTTAATTGTTAACTATTGTCATCCCAAGCAGGCCGCCCGTGAAGGTGAACATCGACATATCTTATCTAACCAGTTGGATCTTCGGGATCTGCACTGAAAGAGGCGCCCTTATATGATATTGCGCGTGGTGTAGCCCCTCTCCCCCAGGGCTTGTAAATATAGCTGAACCAAACACTGTATTGACAATCCTTGCGCATCTTGATTAACGGGACCGATTCAGGCACTCGAAATTGATACCTTTTGACCTCGATGAGGTCCTATCAGCAGTATGGACTGCGCTAACGAACGTACCAAGGGAACCCAACGTGATCAACACCAGCCTACCAGTAACCCGCGGAAAATGGATCGGAAACCGCAAAGAACCACGAACGGGTGCAACAGCATTCAAAGAAGCCATCGCTAATTCCGGACGCCCCATCTATGTGGTCGCCCATGAGGATGGCCCCGCGGTCACGCACACAGGAACAATGGTCTGGGGTGATCCCCTGAAAGAAGCGGATGCCGGGGACCCTTTACTGGGATTCGCCCCGCCCCTGCTCCCGGCCGATCTCGGAGATGCCGGTTTTAAAGCAGATTTAGGCCTGCGTTATGCCTATGTGGTCGGGGCCATGGCCAACGGCATTACCTCCGTGGCGTTGCTTCAGGCGGCCGGCCAGGCGGGCATGATCGGTTTTTTCGGAGCGGGCGGATTGTCCCTGTCTCAGGTGGCGCGCGCCATCGACCTCCTGAATGGCGATCGCAATGCATATGCCTATGGTTTCAACCTCATCCATAGTCCCAACGATCCGCAATTGGAAACGGCGGTCGTTGATCTTTATCTTAATAGGGGCATTCATTTGGTCAGCGCATCCGCCTATCTCGCGCTGACGTTGCCATTGGTGTATTTTCGGGTCAAGGGGATCCATCAGACGCCGGATGGCAGCATCGTTTGTCCCAACCGAGTGGTTGCAAAAGTATCGCGTGTCGAAGTGGCCAGCCGTTTCTTTGCGCCGCCACCCCCGAAAATGCTCGACGAATTGCTGCGCATTGGAAAGATCAGTCAAAACGAAGCTCAGTTGGCGAGCCACATACCCATGGCCCAGGATATGACTGCCGAAGCGGACTCGGGTGGGCATACCGACAATCGACCGGCATTGACTATGCTGCCGACTTTCCTGGCCTTGCGCGACGAAGCCATGCGTGAGCATCGTTTTGCAATGCCATTGCGCGTGGGGCTGGGTGGCGGCATTGCCACTCCAGAAGCGACAGCGGCCGCATTCGCTATGGGCGCGGCCTATGTATTGACCGGTTCTATCAACCAAGCCAGCATTCAGGCCGATACATCTCAAACCGTACGTGAAATGCTGGCCCAAGCCGCCCAAGCGGACGTTGCCATGGCACCGGCCGCCGATATGTTCGAAATGGGCGTGAAGGTCCAGGTTCTCAAACGAGGAACCATGTTTGCCATGCGCGCGGCCAAACTGTATGAACTTTATCGTGCCTACGACGACTTCGGTCAGTTGCCGGCGCCGGCCCGAACAGTGATCGAAAAAGATTTTTTGAGATCCAGCTTTGATCAGGCCTGGGATCAAACCCAACGGTTCTTCGAACAGCGTGACCCGTCCCAGATTGAACGCGCCCAACGGGATCCGAAACACAAGATGGCGTTGGTGTTCAGGTCTTATTTAGGGCAATCGTCCCTTTGGGCCAAATCGGGAGAACCCAGTCGGAGAATGGATTATCAGATCTGGTGCGGACCTGCGATGGGGGCATTCAACGCATGGACCAAAGGCTCCTTTCTGGAAGAACCTTCCCAGCGGTGTGCCGCGGCCATTGCTTTGAATCTTCTTTATGGCGCCGCCGGAATCATCCGTTGCAGCTGGTTACGCAACCAGGGTGTTGGCGTCCCGCATCAGGCGGCTATTTTCAGACCGTTGACGGTCGATGAAATCAATAAAAGGATGCAATGCTGAAGTTGCTCAGGCGATGTGGTCCAGGAAATCGCAATACAGCGCGCTAATCGCCAGGAGATGGCCGCTCTTGGCGGTACCTGCAATGAGCGGATCTTTATCGGTACCGATCAGCGTCTGTAAAAACGTCTGCTGATGGTGACGTTCATCGCAGGACTCGGTCGCGGCCACCATGCGAACGGCATAAGCAAACCGTTGCGGCCCTACGCCATAAATATAAATGTGGTAAGGTTGGGGGCAGTTCTTTGAATCCCGTCGGGGGCTGAATGAAAAAAAACCATTGTTTTGAAGCCATGCAGATAATTCAGTTAGAATTTGCGATGCATATGGTATCGTGAATTTCATTTCACTGACCAAATACCCACCCAAGTAGACCTTGAACGCATCTTTCACATTAAATTGGCGCGCGACACCGGACTGTAGCCCTCCCAATGGATCGGGCGGTAAAAATTCTCTGGCCCACCGTTTCCATTTGGCCGGGTTGATTCCAAGCTTTTCGGATAAGTATTTACTATTATAGTAAATCATGTGTTTCTATAGTTTTAGAGTTGTTATATCTACTTATCAAGTAAAAGGGGGTGCGTCAAGTATTGCAAATAGCAGGGCGATAGTTTATGTATCTCAGGTCGGCGGAATATACGTTCTGCATCAGGTGCCAAGCGGCATCATGATGTCAGGGTCAATCCATTTACCAGACGCGGGTTGCCTCATCGATCCACCGAGGGAACGCTGCCATGTGATTATACCATATGAAAAAAAAGCCTTACCAATCATCGATCGCCATTGTCGGCATCGGGTGCATTTTTGCCAAGTCTTCGGATCTGAAGGCTTTTTTGAAACTGCTGACACGCGGTATCAATGCCGTTTCCGATCCGCCGGATACCCACCAGTATCTAACCGACTACTACGATCCCGATCCGAAAAAACCCGATCACATTTATTGCCACAGGGGTGGCTTTTTACCACGAATCGACTTCGATCCTTCCGAGTTCGGCATTCCTCCAGCGGCTTTGGAAGCAACCGATACTTCACAGCTGCTCGGGTTGCTGGTGGCCAAACAAGCTTTGGCGGACGCGGGATATGGTGATGGCGGAAAGGTTTTCGACCGCGACAAAGCCAGCGTCATTTTGGGCGTCACCGGTACCCAGGAGTTGGTCATTCCCCTGGGCGCACGGTTGGGACATCCTATCTGGCGACAATCCTTGGCTGACAACAATGTCCCTGAAAGCACCGCCAACGCAGTGATCCAGGGTATTTCCGACCGCTATGTCCCCTGGCAAGAGAATTCTTTTCCGGGTTTGCTGGGCAATGTGGTGGCAGGCCGGATTGCCAATCGTTTTGATTTGGGAGGAACCAATTGTGTTGTTGATGCCGCCTGCGCCAGTTCCATGGCCGCCATTCACATGGGATTGCTGGAGTTGGAGACCGGCCGCTCAGATCTGGTGTTGACCGGTGGCGTCGATACCATCAATGACGCCTTCATGCACATGTGTTTTTCCAAGACCCAGATACTTTCGGCCAGCGGAGACATTCGCCCCTTTTCACAAGATGCGGACGGGACTGTTCTCGGCGAGGGCATCGGTATGGTGGTCCTCAAGCGTTTGGCCGATGCCGAGCGGGACGGCAACCGTATTTATGCTGTTATTAAAGGCTTGGGATCGGCCAGCGATGGTAAATCTCAAAGCATCTACGCTCCCCGGCCCGAGGGACAGGCGCTGGCGCTTCGCAGAGCCTATCAAAAGGCGGGCATTGATCCGGCCTCGATCGCGATGGTCGAAGCGCACGGCACCGGCACGCGCGTGGGTGACCAGGTGGAGTTCAAGGCACTGTGCGATGTCTTCGGCAAGGCAGGCGCTGCCGCCAATGGGTGCGCCCTGGGCTCAGTCAAATCAAACATCGGGCATACCAAAGCCGCCGCGGGTACGGCCGGATTGATCAAGGCAGCCCTGGCCATTTATCATAAAGTCCTGCCGCCGACGCTTAAAGCCCAACCTGCCGATGCCAAACTGGGCGTCGAAAAAAGCCCTTTTTACATCAATCACAGCTTGCGTCCATGGCCCGCGGAAAAAGATAAGCCGCGTCGGGCCGGCGTCAGCGCCTTTGGCTTTGGTGGCAGCAATTTTCATGCGGTGCTCGAAGAGTACGAATCTCAAAAAGCGGAGCTTTCCTGGGATGGTAGTGTTGAAATTGCGGCGTTTTCAGGCAGCAACCGTGAAACTGTTGCGGATCAGGTTCAGCAATGGGCCGCAACGATAACGCCGCACAGCAGCGCACGGGAAATAGGACGTAAATCCGCTCAGAGCAGGCGACAGTTCCAGGTCCAAGATGCCATTCGTGCCGTAATGGTGATAGCCGTAGACCGTCCGGATCAGGTTGTTCAATCCTGCCAGGCGGCTGAAAAAAGCTTGCGAAGCGGAAACGGCGAAATCGCGTCGGCCGCTTACCCGGTATTTATCGGGCATGGAAAATCGCCTGGCCCGCTCGCATTCCTTTTCCCCGGACAGGGCAGCCAGTATGTGGGAATGGGCAGAGACCTGATCTGCTGCTTGCCTGCCAGCTTGGATGTGCTCCAGGAAGCTGCATTTCACTTCGATGCCACACATCCCCTGAGTGAATATCTCTATCCGCGCATGCCAGGTGATAAAGACCGCTATGAGCAGCGCTTAAGGGAAACGGATGTCGCCCAGCCCGCCATTGGCGCCGTCAGCGTCGCCCTGCTGGAAGCCCTGCGGTGGTTCGGAATCGCTCCGGACGCCACTTGCGGTCATAGCTATGGCGAACTTGTGGCCTTGTATGCGGCCGGCAGAATAGACCGGGAAAACCTCTGGAAGCTATCTGTCGCGCGCGGCCGGCTCATGGCCCAAGCTGGAGCCGCCGGTGCCGGGCGCATGCTGGCGGTTATTGCGCCCATTGAAGAGTTGGCCCGCCAGATCGATCCTTTGGAAAATGTTGTCCTGGCAAATCGCAACAGTCCGAACCAGGGTGTCCTGTCCGGCCCCGCCGCCGCTATTGAAGCGGCAGAAGCGCTGTGCAGGCAAAAAGGATGGGACACGATCCATTTGCCGGTTTCCGCAGCTTTTCACAGCCCGCTGGTGTCGGCTGCGCAGGAGCCCTTTCAAAAAGCGGTGGACCAGGTTGAATGGCGCTCGGGCGATATCATGGTCATGAGCAACACCACTGGGGATGTCTATCCTGAAGAGACACAGGCGGCAAAGCAGCTGCTGGGTGGGCAACTGGCCCATCCCGTCGATTTTATAAGCAACATCGAAGCCCTTTACGACAAAGGGGTTCGGACTTTTATCGAAATCGGCCCCAAATCGGTGCTAACCCGCCTGACCAAGACGATATTGAAAGGCCGCGCCTTCGAAGCGCTGGCATTGGACAATTCAGCCGGGCGCGAATTCGGATTGGTCGACCTGGCGCGCACCTTGGCCCACCTTTCGGCGCTCGGATACCCCATCCAACTCGATCGTTGGGAAAAACCGGCGCCCAAAAGCCGGGTGCCACGCATGCGAATTTCGCTATCGGGGGCCAATTACCGCAGCAGCACCCCGCCAAAAGCCCCGACGGCTGGCTTGAGAAAGGTGGCCATCGGCACCGATGGCCATGGTTCGACGCGGCCTTCTTTGCACGCTGGCGCGCCGGCCATCCCGGACGGACCTTCTTTGACGACGCCCGTGGCGCCCCCGGACCTAAAAACAGCAGACCGCCAAAAACTGCAGAGTGAGCAAATTATCGTGAATACCCAAAAAACATTTCTGAACCAAGCCCTTGCCGCTGTGCAGCAAGGATTGTCCTCAATGCAGGCCTTGCAATCCCAAACCACCCAGGCGCATCAAAAATATCTTGAAACGCAGGCCGAAGCCAATCGGACATTGCAACAAATGGTTCAGAGTACGCAGGCCCTGGCTGCCACAGCCATGGGGGCTGTCCCAGCGGCATTGCCGCCGGCCGCCGCCATGACAGCCCCTCGCGCCGGTATTGCGCAAATGGTCGCGCCAGCAGCATCACCAGCGGCAATCGTTGCTGCGAGCCCGGTTACGGCAACGGCGCAGTCGCCTGTAGCGCCCCCCGAAGAGACCGTCGCGGCCGCTTCGAACGTGTTGGATGATACGGTGCGCGCCTCGTTGATACAGATTGTCAGCCGCTTGACCGGCTATCCTGAAGAGATGCTCGGGCTGGAGATGGACATCGAAGCCGATCTGGGCATCGACTCGATCAAGCGGGTCGAGATCCTGTCCGCGCTCGAAGAACACCTGCCCCACCTGCCCAAGGTGACCCCCGACAGGGTCGGCACATTGAAAACGCTCGGGCAGATTTGCGATTACCTGTGCGCGCATGTGGCGCCGGCCTCCGCGCCGCTGCCCTCGCCCGTTGCCGCAATGCCTGCGACAGGAGTTGCACCATCGAAAATCACGCAGGCCCTGGTGGGGATTGTCAGCCGCTTGACCGGCTATCCTGAAGAGATGCTCGGGCTGGAGATGGACATCGAAGCTGATCTGGGCATCGACTCGATCAAGCGGGTCGAGATCCTGTCCGCGCTCGAAGAACACCTGCCCCACCTGCCCAAGGTGACCCCCGACATGGTCGGCACATTGAAAACGCTCGGGCAGATTTGTGATTACCTGTGCGCGCATGTGGCGCCGGCCTCCGCGCCGCCGCCCTCGCCCGTTGCCGCAATGCCTGCGACAGGAGTTGCGCCATCGGAAATCACGCAGGCCCTGGTGGGGATTGTCAGCCGCTTGACCGGCTATCCTGAAGAAATGCTCGGGCTGGAGATGGACATCGAAGGCGATCTGGGCATCGACTCGATCAAGCGGGTCGAGATCCTGTCCGCGCTCGAAGAACACCTGCCCCACCTGCCCAAGGTGACCCCCGACAGGGTCGGCACATTGAAAACGCTCGGGCAGATTTGCGATTACCTGTGCGCGCATGTGGCGCCGGCCTCCGCGCCGCTGCCCTCGCCCGTTGCCGCAATGCCTGCGACAGGAGTTGCACCATCGAAAATCACGCAGGCCCTGGTGGGGATTGTCAGCCGCTTGACCGGCTATCCTGAAGAAATGCTCGGGCTGGAGATGGACATCGAAGGCGATCTG
>LADR01000072.1 GCA_000961655.1 Desulfatitalea sp. BRH_c12 | reverse complement strand
ACGTATCCGCTGCGCCGGTTGCGTCCGCGCCGGCCGCCAAGCCCGCGCCGGTTGCCAAACCCGAGGCGCCCAAAGCGGCCCCGGCAGCCGTCAACGGTACCCCGTTGGTGGCCCCTATGCCGGGCATGATCGTGAGTTACGCCAAAAAAGTGGGCGATCAGGTCAGCCAGGGCGAAACGGTGGTGATCCTGGAAGCCATGAAAATGGAAAACGCCTTGCCAGCCCCGGTAAGCGGCACGATTACCGCCATTCTTACCAAAAGCGGCGATACCGTCGCCAAGGGCGCTATACTATGCAGTATCGCGTAATGCAATGATGTCCAGAGAGCATGGGATCGATCAGGTGGTCCCGTGCTCTTTTATTTTATAACGCGACTTTGTGGGTTTCAAACACCGGTGAACCCGGGCAGGAGGGCCCCGCGCCAAGTGCCATGACCCAGCCCGGCGTCTGCCTGCACGCTGGCGCTGGCATCGACGCGCGGCCACTTCCCTGCGCACACGTGCGTCCCGCACTCCCATGGCCCTGCGCGACAGGAACCACCCCCCGGTGTTTATTGTCGGCGAAAGCCCGTAAAGGTGGCGGAAATCATTAACCTACTAGGACGAGGCAGTTATGAAAATTCATGAGTACCAAGCAAAGACGCTTTTCGAGCGCTATGACGTACCGATCCCCAAGGGATCGGTGGCGTTTTCGCCCGAAGAGGCCCGCACCATCGCCGCTGATCTGGGAGGGTTTCCGGTCGTGGTCAAAGCCCAGATCCATGCTGGCGGCCGCGGCAAGGGTGGCGGCGTCAAACTGGCGCACACGATGGATGAGGTTAGCGCGGTGGCATCCGAGATTCTCGGCATGACTCTGGTGACCCACCAGACCGGTCCCGAAGGGCGCCTGGTCAAAAAGGTGCTGGTCGAACAGGGGCTCAACATCGCCAAGGAACTTTATCTGAGCATCGTCGCCGATCGCGCCAGCGCCAAGATCGTCATCATGGCCAGCGAAGCCGGCGGCATGGATATCGAAGCCGTGGCCGAACAGACCCCGGAGAAGATTATCAAGGTCTATATCAATCCGTTGACCGGCATTCAATCCTACCATTGTCTGCAAGTCGCTTACGGGTTGCATCTGGAGGCCCCCACGGTCAAGCCGTTCGTGCAACTGCTCAACAATCTCTACCGGCTGTTCGTGGCGTACGATGCGTCGCTGGTGGAGATCAATCCGCTGGTGATTACCGCCGAACAAACCGTGCTGGCCCTGGATGCCAAAGTCAATTTTGACGACAATGCCCTGTTCCGCCACAAGGATATCGTCGAATTCCGCGATCTGGACGAGGAAGATCCTCTGGAAATCGAAGCCTCCAATTTCAACCTGAATTACATCAACCTGGACGGCAACGTGGGCAACATGGTCAACGGCGCCGGACTGGCCATGGCCACCATGGATATCATCAAATTGGCCGGCGCGCGGCCGGCCAACTTCCTGGATGTGGGCGGCGGCGCCAATGCCGAAATGGTGGAGAACGGTTTTCGCATCATTCTCAGTGATCCCAATGTCAAAGGCATCCTGATCAACATATTCGGCGGCATTCTGCGTTGCGACGTGCTGGCCGAAGGGGTGGTCAACGCGGCCAAGAAAACCGGCATTCAAGTGCCTGTGGTGGTACGCATGGAAGGCACCAACGTCGAACAGGGCCGCAAGATCCTGGCCGATTCGGGCCTGAACCTCACCCCGGCCGTGGACCTCAAGGATGCCGCCGCCAAGGTGGCGCAGATCGTTACCCGTTAGCCTGTATGTCCGTTACCCGTTGGATGTATCCAACGCCGGCAAACGGGCAAACGGGTCTACGGGCCAACGGACCAATGGAGCATACGCAAATGAGCATATTCGTCAATAAAGATACGAAAGTCGTAGTACAGGGCATCACGGGCCGCGAAGGACAGTTCCATGCCCGTCAGTGCGTGGCCTATGGCACGCAAGTGGTGGCCGGGGTGACGCCCGGCAAGGGCGGCCAGAAGATGGATGACATTCCGGTCTTTCATACTGTGGCCGAAGCGCGGCAGGCCACCGCCGCGAACTGCAGCCTGATCTTTGTGCCGCCGCCCTTTGCCGCCGCGGCGATCATGGAGGCCATCGATGCGGAGATTGAATTGATCGTGGCTATCACGGAAGGCATCCCCGTGCTGGACATGATGAAGGTCAAAAACTACCTGAGCCAGAGCCGCTCGCGGTTGATCGGGCCCAACTGCCCGGGTATCATCACGCCCGGCGAGTGCAAGGTAGGCATCATGCCGGCCCCCACGCATAAGCCCGGCGGACCGATCGGCGTGGTGTCGCGTTCCGGGACCCTGACCTACGAAGTGGTGCATCAACTCACCGGCAAGGGTATCGGGCAGACCACCTGCATCGGCATCGGCGGCGATCCGGTCAACGGCACCAATTTTATCGACTGCCTGGCGGCCTTCCAAGCCGATCCTCAGACCAAGGGCATTGTGATGGTCGGTGAAATCGGCGGCAGCGCCGAAGAAGAAGCGGCCGAGTTCATCGCTCAGAACATGAGCAAGCCGGTGATCGGTTTTATCGCCGGTCTGACGGCGCCTCCCGGCCGCCGCATGGGCCATGCAGGCGCCATCATCAGCGGCAACAGCGGCACCGCGCAAGGCAAGATAGACGCCATGAACGCTGCCGGAATCCATATCTGCAAAGATCTTGGCCGGTTGGGTGAGTTGTGCACAGAGGTTTTTAAAGGATTATATTGATTTTGAACTCTTCGCGTTCCCACGCTGCGGCGTGGGAACGCGTCGCGAAAAGAGATAGAAGAAAACTATGCATGAAATGAGTCTGGCCATGGAGATTCTCAAGATCGTCCAGGACTCCATACCGGCCGACCTGATCGACGCCCGGGTCCAACGTGTCAATTTGAAGGTAGGCCGCATGTCGGCCGTGGTCCCCGACAGCTTGCGATTCTGTTTTACGGTCGTGTCCGACAAGACCAATGTGGCCGGCGCCGAATTGGCCATCGAAGAAGTGGCGGTGGAAGTGCGCTGTGGTGACTGCGGTCACCAATGGCTCATCGATGCGCCGGTCTTTGTCTGTCCCCAATGCAGCAGCGGTCGGGTGGAGATGCTTTCCGGCCGCGAACTGGATATCGTTTCGATCGAAATCGAAGATGAGGAGGGCTCCGATGCTCACGCCGGATAAACGTTTGATTTACCGCCATCACAAGGACGGCCACAACCACACCCATCCCCATCCTTTTTCGCCGGAGTTGGAAACCCAGCGCAGCGGGGGCCGGGAGATCAAGGTGGTGCGGCGCGTGCTGGATGCCAACGACATGATGGCCGCGCGCAATCGGGAGTTCTTTGCCTCTAAAGGCATCTTTGTCCTCAATGTGATGAGTTCGCCCGGGTCGGGTAAAACCACCATCCTGCAGCGGAGTCTGGCGCATTTGATGCCCGAATTGCGCTGCGCGGTTATCGTGGGTGACATCTGTACGACCCAGGATGCCGATCGTCTGTCTTTGTCCGGCGCACCCGTCGTGCAGGTCAACACCGACCAGTTCGGCGGGGATTGCCACCTGGCCGCCCACGTGATCGAACGCGCGATGGCCGGTATTGACATGGATGCAGTCGATCTGCTCATCGTCGAAAACATCGGCAACCTGGTCTGTCCGGCCGAGTTCGATATCGGCGAAGACCAGCGGGTGGTCGTGCTTTCGGTCACCGAAGGCGAAGACAAACCGGCCAAGTATCCCCTGATGTTCCGTGAATGCGATGCCATGCTGCTCAACAAGATCGATCTGCTGCCCTATCTGGAGTATGATGTGGAGACGACCCTGCAAAGCGTGGCCCAGATTCATCCGGGCATGCCCGTGTTTCAGATCTCCGCCAAGAGCGGGCAGGGCATGGATGCCTGGCTGGATTGGCTGCGCGAACAGGTGCGGTCCAAGCGGACCTGATTCCGGGCGTTCGAGTACGACCCGCAGCGTGCCATGCTGACGGCACCCGTGTTACAACCAAAGCGCAAAGAAAAGCATTGTACGGATAGCCTGCCATCGATCCATGATCGTTGTGTCTGTTGCGCGTAAAGACTCACCTTCATCCCTCGCCTGAGACCGTCTCCGGGGCGAACCTTGGTTCGCCCCACGTTTGCCGCGGACGACGCATGGTCGTCGCACACCATCCTGAACGCCGAAACAGCCGAACACAAGGCTCGCCTGCCAAGAGAATACCCCATGCTTGTAAAAGGGTATCCACACCGCAGCACGGGTGTACCTGCCACATGGCAACCGGAATAAAGGATTGCATGCATTTACAGGATTCGCGCGGTGGTGTGTGATCAGGCCACAACCTTGAGCATTTCACCGGCAACCGGAAAAGGAGTAAACGGCATGCAATTTCAAAACCGATTGGACGCGGGGCGTCGCCTGGTTGAGCGGTTGGCGCATTATCGCAATCATCCTCAGGCCATCGTGCTTGCTTTGCCGCGCGGCGGTGTGCCGGTTGGATGGGAGGTGTGCCGGGTTCTGAACATCCCGCTCGACATCTTCGTCGTGCGCAAGATCGGGGTCCCCGGGCACGAAGAAACCGCCATGGGGGCTATCGCTTCGGGAGGTGTTCGGGTGTTCAACAAAGACGTGATCCGCACGCTGGGTATTCGCGACGAGGCCATTGCGGCCGCGGCGGCCGTGGCGCAAGTGGAACTGGAACGGCGCGAGACGCTATATCGGGGCGAGCGTTTTCTGCCCGACCTGAACGGCCGCATCGTCATCCTGGTCGACGATGGCATGGCCACCGGTGCCAGCATGACCGCTGCGGTGCAGGCCATCAAGGCGTTCAACCTGCAGCGCCTCGTGGTGGCCGTCCCCGTGGCCTCGCCCGAGGCATGCGCGCTTTTGGGGCAAGCTGTGGACGAGATTGTTTGTGTGGATACGCCGGAGAATTTCAAGGCGGTCGGCTGGTGGTATCAAGATTTCTCGCAAACCAGCGACGACGAAGTGCGTATGTATCTGAATCCCTCACACGGGTGTGTCCTGGGCGTGGAGACCATGGCCGACAGTTGTTGATGCGTTATTCGTCGATTCGTTGTAGCCATAACGAACAACGAATCGACGAAATAACGATTCAACACGCAACGACTCAACCAACCTGACAAACGGTGGCGGCTTTCTCGGCCCAAAAGGGCGACATCTTGCGCAGGCGGTCGATGATCGGGGGCAATTTCTCGATCACCAAATCGATTTGCGCATCCGTGGTGTACGTACTCAGGCTGAAGCGGATCGAGCCGTGTGCCGCAGTAAACGGCACGTCCATGGCTCGCAGAACATGCGACGGCTCGAGCGATCCCGAGGTGCAGGCCGATCCGGACGAGGCGCAAATGTTGTGTTCATCCATCAGTAGCAAAATCGATTCACCTTCGACAAACTCGAAAGCGATGCTGGTCGTGTTGGGCAGTCGGTGTTCGCGGTCGCCATTGACAAGGGCGTTGGGAATTTTTGCGAGCAAAGCGTTTTCCAGACGGTCGCGCAATGCCCGGACCCGGGTGTTTTCTTCTTCGATGCGGGCGCCGGCCAGTTCGGCCGCTTTGCCCAAGCCCACGATGCCGGCCACGTTTTCGGTGCCGCCGCGCCGGCCGTGCTCCTGGTGGCCGCCGAGCAGAAAGGGCGCGAATTTTGTGCCCTTACGGATATAGAGGGCGCCCACGCCTTTGGGGGCATGCAGCTTGTGCCCTGAAAGTGCAAGCATATCGATGGCGTTGTCGGCCAGGTTGATAGGAATTTTGCCTACAGCCTGCACAGCGTCGGTATGGAAGAGAGCGCCTTGCTTGTGCACCTGGGCCGCGATCTCTTCGACCGGAAAGATCACGCCGGTTTCATTGTTGGCCCACATGAGGCTGACGATGGCCGTATCGTCGTTCAACTGCGCATAGAGATAGTCCGTGTCCAGGCGCCCCTGCTTGTCGACCGGCACAAAAGTGACGCGATACCCGTTGCGCCCCAGGTATTCGGCGAGATTCTTGACGGCCGGATGTTCTACCTTGGAGGTGATCACATGTCTTTTCGAAGGATTGGAGCGCAGGGCGGCCCAGATGGCGGTGCTGTCGCTCTCCGTTCCGCATGCCGTAAAGACGATTTCTTCAGGCTGCGCGCCGAGCAGTTCGGCCATTCGGGCGCGGGCCTCTTTGATTTTTTTAGCGACATTGCCGCCGAAAGTATACATGCTGGAAGGATTACCGTAGTAGGTGGAAAAGTACGGCAGCATCTCATCCAGAACTTCGGGCGCTACCTGCGTGGTGGCGTTGTTGTCCAGGTAGATGGGTTTCATGCATCCACCTCCTCGACCACCAGGTCCTTGGCGACCAGTTCTTTCAGCTTGGATTCGACATAATCTTTCAAAGTGATTTCAGACATGGCGCAAGAGGCGCAACGGCCTTTGAGTTTGACGATGACGCGGTTGCCGTCCACATCCACCAGTTGGATATCACCACCGTCCTGGTTGAGAGCAGGCTTGATTTCACGTTCCAGGGTTTCTTCGATCAGTTTGATCTTCTGGATGTTGGTCAGGCGCTTGGGTTGGGCCGGCCGCTCGGTTTGCGCACCGTTGACGCGGTCGATGATCTCCTGGATGTTGTCATGGCATTTGCCGCATCCGCCGCCCGCCTTGATATAGTTGGTGATGTCCTCGATGGTGGCCAGACGGTTGTCGGTGACGGCACGTTCGATCTGCACATCGGTGACACCGAAGCATTCGCACACGACATTGCCAACCTGCTTTTTATCGGGGTCGCCGCGGTAGCAGGCGATGGCTTTTTCCAGGGCTTCCTGCCCCATGACCGAACAGTGCATTTTTTCTTTGGGCAGGCCGCCCAAATACTCGGCAATGTGGTCGTTGGTAATCTGTTCGGCCTCTTCGACGGTCTTGCCGATGAGCAGTTCGGTCAGGGCCGACGCCGATGCGATGGCGCTGGCACAGCCGAAAGTTTTGAATTTGGCATCCACGATGAGGTTGTTTTCATCGACCTTAAAAGTCAGTTTCAAGGCATCGCCGCAGGCCATGGACCCGACTTCGCCCACGCCATCGGCATTTTCGACTTCCCCCACATTGCGCGGGTTAAGGAAGTGTTCTTTCACTTTATCGGTATATTCCCACATGCTGTCCTCCAGAGTATTGAATTTGCAATATCACCTGAGACCCCACTATCGCTGCGGCACATGGTGCATTATAATCATAAATAAAGGCTTCGCCAGGGTAGAAACGGGAAAGCGGCAAGAAGGGGAAAGTGGAAAAGCGAGGGGACGGATCAGCGGCCTAATGCAACGGGCCACGGATTAACGGGCCTGCGGAACAAGGAGGCCAAAATGGCAGTGCGCAAAGCCGTCTTTGCCGGCAGCTGGTATCCGAAGCAGGCTGCGGCCTGCGATCAGGAAATCGCGCAATTTTTATCCGAAGCGGACGCTCCGGGCGCTGAAAGCTCAGGATGGGTGGCGGGTATCGTGCCGCACGCGGGCTGGTATTACAGTGGGAAGATCGCCTGTCAGGTCATCAACTGTCTGCGGTCGTCCGAGCCGCTCGATCTGGTCGTCGTTTTCGGCATGCACCTGCACCATGCCTCCGCAAACCACCTTATGGCCGAGGGGGCATGGGAGACGCCTTTCGGAGAACTGCCGGTCGCGACTGCGCTGGCTGAAACGCTCATGAAGCAGTTTTCATTCGAGATAGAAACGCCGCGGCGTTTCGTTCAGGATAACACTATTGAGTTGCAGTTGCCTTTCATCAAGCGCCTGCTTGATCCAAGAGCGTTTTTGGGGATAGGGGTGCCGCCGGCTGTTCAGTCGTTTGAAATCGGTCGGGCGGTGGTCGATTGGGCCCGCGAAAATGGCAAGCGCCTGAAGCTGGTCGGCTCGACGGATTTGACCCACTACGGCCCCAACTACGGTCTGACCGCGCACGGCAGCGGAGAACCGGCCCTGGCATGGGTGCGCGAGCGCAATGACCGGCGGGTGATCGATGCCATGCTGGCCATGGCCCCCGAACAGGTGCTCGCGGAAGGCATCAGTCATCAGAACGCCTGCTGCTCCGGAGCCGCCGCAACCACCATTGTCGCTGCCAGGCATGCCGGCGCCTCCCGCTCGCACCCCATCGCGTATGCGACCAGCTATGAAAAAAGCCCAGGCACGAGTTTCGTGGGCTATACAGGCATCGTTTTCGGCCGTTAGCCCCGATGCCGCACCTGCCGGACTGAATCCTTACGGGCACAAGGGCTTGGCGTTCATCCACGCATGCCTGTACCGCTCTTTTTGCAAACGCAGTTGATTCGGCGCAAAAGATATTTAACCTTAGAGACACCTTGCCGATATCGAGTGATCGGTAAGCATTTGGCTTGCGACAGTGCTGTGGATGCATGGCGCTGCAGGCGATTCGTGTGATATCCGTATTGAGGTAGTCGCTATGACATTCATGAAGTATGTGCGCAGGTTGTTGATCAAAAAAGGTGAAAACCACCTTGAGTATGTAAAAGAAACCATTTGCGAAGGCCTCGAACCGGTTTCGCCGCCGAAAGCGGCCGCCGCTCAGCCGGTGGCGGCTATTCCGGCGGAAGTCGGGCATGAAAACGACATCGCCTTTTCCTCCCAGGCGGACTTGGAAGATTATGTCCGCAAACTTTCCGTGCCTAAAGAGGTCATCGAAAGTTGGATTTCCGCGGGAGTGCTGCTGCCCGAAGAGACGAAAGTGGCGACGAAAATGATCCGAATCATGAGCAAGGACCCTAAAAAGTTCAATGCCTGAGGACTGGACGACCGCAGGCCAATAAAGAAGCGTTGAAGTCGCTTGCGACTTCTTGTTCGGATAGGCATCCATGTGTTGCACCCTAAAATTTTCATACCCATCCTGTTTCAATTCTCTTTTCTGAAACTGATCGTACTCATCATCATAACGGTCTTCTGTCTTGGCATGGGATCGCGCAAGGGGCAATCCCCTCTGTCCATAGAAGATCTCTATGAGCATTGTGGTCTGCCGCGGCCTTGCAACGGCGCGGTGGCCTGGGAAGGGCAAGAGGTGCGCGTATGGGGCTGGCTGGATGCGGCCAACGTATTCGACCGGCAGCGTTATCCGCACCTGGCCTATGAAAAATTTCTTCTGCGCGACGACCAGGGACGCTCGTTGGAAATCTGGAGCGCCGGCGAGGACAACCGCTCCGTATTTGCAAAACTTAACCGACGTGCCTCCGATCGGATCGTGGTCGCGGGACGCTTGGTATCGGTAAAAATGCCGCTCGGCACCACGTGTCGATTAGGCGTAAAGGTAGTGATTCACCATGGGGACCAAATCCAAATCACCCAATAAACGAATGAGCCTGACGGCTGCCTTTAAACCGGCCGTGCTCGGTTGCCTGCTGCTGCTGGCCCTTATTCCCCAGGCCTGGAGCCTACCGGTCGATCAGGCGACCGCCCGGCAGGTGGCCGAGAGCATGCTCGAGCGCCATGTTGCGCTTTACGGCACTTGGAACGGCAGTCCGGCGCCCACCATCCACGAGGGCCATGCGGTTGCGCATAAAGGGTTGCTGGTGGCATACAATTTTCAGGTGGCCCCCACGGGTCATGTCCTGGTGGCCGTGGATGACGTTTTCAGCCCGGTTCAGCTCTATTCAGCGCGGGCTTTTTTCGATCCTGCCCGGGCCGACCGTGTCGGCTCGCTCGAATCGTGGATCGTTCCCGCCTTGCACCAGGAGGTTGGCGCCTTGGCCACTGACCCGGCCACCGCGCGTGGGATGGTGGCTGGCGCGGCCCGCGACGAGGCAGGCCAAGCGCGTATACAAAATGCCTGGCGCGACATGACCGCACCAGCGCCGGCCGGCGGGTCGCGCAATCTGGCGCAGGACACGCTCTCCGACGAACGTGCCGGGGAGGCCTATTCGGTCGGTCCCCTGCTGAGTACGGCGTGGAATCAGGACACGCCGTATAACCTTTTTACGCCGGGCACTGCTGCGTGCGCCAATACCCTGACCGGCTGCGTGGCCACGGCCTGGGCCCAGCTGATGCACTACTGGCGCTGGCCGATCCAGGGAGAGGGCAGTCATAGCTATGAGTGGAATGGCCAGACCCTGTCGGTCGCATTCGATGTGGCCTACGACTGGGACAATATGCCGGATACACTTACGCCCACAAGTTCCCAGGACGAGAAAGAGGCTGTTGCGCAGCTGATGTACCACTTGGGCGTGGCCGCCGAGATGGATTTCGGGTGTGTGACTTCAGGGAGTTGGATCTGGGCCGACGACGTCCTGGATACCTACTTCCGGTACAAGTCCTCGATGCACAGGTACAGTCGCGCCGCTTTCACATCGGCCGAGTGGCTGGCCCTGATCGCCAATGAGATCAACGGCCAACCGCCTCGTCCGGTGATTTTGTCCATCTACAGCCCGGCAAGCGGCCATGAAGTGGTTGTGGACGGGTACCAGGTTGGCCCCACGGATATGGTGCACATCAATTTCGGTTGGTCGGGTTTCTACGATGGCTGGTTGAACATCACCAGTGCTTTCACCACGACGCCTTACACCTGGTCGGCCGAGCGCCAAAACATCATTGTCGGTATCGAACCCGACTACGCCTCAGACACCCCGGCGGTCACGCCAAGCCTTGCGGCCGAAGCGGATGCAGGCAGGGGCAGCGGCGGAGGCGGGTGTTTTATCACGTCACTCGGCAATTCCCGCTAAATCGCGGGCGGTGAAGCAATCTTCCTCAATATGGTTGTGCAGTCCGCTCCAGTAGGACACAAATATGGAGTGTCATGAGAGGTAACAAAACAGCATGTACGTCAAAGCGTGCATCATGGGGCGATGCGCATATCACATCGACAAAATGCCTTTCTTTTCACTTCAAACTTTACACTTAACACTTCGCCATGCAGGAGGTCTGGATCCGCAGCGCCTGTGACGCACACCAGACCTCGGACAAGTTCGAAGAATGCCATTGAATTGCACTGTCGCGCATGCCATAAAAAGAATATGGTCAAAACGACGCTGCCCATAGGCTTGGAAGAGGCATTGGCACTCACCTTGTCGCACATCCGCCCGCTGACCGCGGAAACCATTGCACTGGTCGATGCGGCCGATCGCATTGCGGCTGAAGATCTGCGTGCCTTGGTGAATTCCCCCTCCGTTGACGCTTCCCTCAAGGATGGCTATGCTGTAAGGTCTGCGTTGGCGGTCGATGCTGCCGATGAACGCCCGGTACGTCTGAGGGCTACGGGGCATGCGGCGGCCGGCGGGACGGGCACGGCGCGGGTGACGCCGACAACGACCGTGCGTGTGCTTACCG
>LADR01000079.1 GCA_000961655.1 Desulfatitalea sp. BRH_c12 | reverse complement strand
GTGCGTCTGCCGCCGAACCGCGGGTGGCGCCCCAAGCCGGCGCGGTGGATCGTGTGCCTTCCGCACCGCAGGAACGCGAATCCACCCCGGCGGAAAGCTCGCGTTCCGCTTCGCAGGCGCAGCCCCGAGTGGATGTGGCGCAGCAGACCCCGTCCGCGCCGCCGCCATCTGATTTGCCCGATTTTTCCCGCTGGGGTCCGGTCGAACGCGTGCCATTGCGCTCGATCCGCAGGGCGACCGCACGCCAGATGGCCACGGCTTGGTCCCAGATTCCGCATGTGAACAGTCAGGATACCGTTGATCTCACGCGCCTGGAGGCGTTTCGTGCCGGCCGTCGGACGCGCATCGAAGCCGTGGGCGGTCGTCTGACCGTCACCGTTTTTGCGCTCAAGGCGGTGGCGGCTGCGCTGAAGGCCTTCCCGCGGTTCAACGCCGCCTTGGATGTCGCGGCGCAGGAGATCATCATCAAGAAGTACTACCACATCGGCGTGGCCGTAAATACGGATAGCGGTCTGGTGGTGCCGGTGATCCGGGACGTGGACCGCAAGAGCATCAAAGAACTCGCGATCGAGCTGCACGACTGCGTGGTGCGTACCCGCGATCGCAAAATCACGCGTGAGGAACTTCAGGGCGGTAGCTTTACCGTGACCAATGCCGGGGCCATGGGCGGCGGTTTTTTTACACCGATCATCAACTATCCCCAAGCCGCTATCCTGGGGATGGGGCAGGCGCGCATGCAGCCTGCGGCGATCGCCGAGCGCGATGGCGTGTATCGGGTGGTGCCGCGTTTGATCATGCCTGTCGTACTGTGCATCGACCATCGCCTGCTCGATGGCGCGGACGCCATCCGCTTTTTGCGCATGGTCGTCGACGCACTGGAAGATCCCGACGAATTATTGATGACGATGACGTAAACCGGGTGCGCCGATTGCATTCATTCGAAAAGCGGCGTCTACGCGTGGGTGGGACTTGGATACCGCGGATTGCACGCAACCCCGTCTCATCCGTAGGGTGAACCTTGTGCTCGCCCGGTGCGTGCTACGCGGATAACGATTCGCACAGCGTAGCGTGCGTCGACAAGGGGCGAACAAGGCCACTGTAAAGGTATGTGGAGAATCTGCCATGGTAATGGGCGAGTTGGAACAGGCATCCCAGGTGTTGGTCATCGGCAGCGGACCGGGAGGGTACGCTGCAGCGTTTCGTGCGGCCGATCTGGGGTTGGAGGTCATGATGGTGGACCCGTCCCTTAGCCCTGGCGGGCGCTGCCTGTACGATGGCTGTATACCGGCCAAGTCCTTGCTTTTCATGGCGCAGGTAATTCGTGACGCCGAACGCCTGGGAGACATGGGTGTTGCCTTTGACCGTCCGCGTATTGACCTGGACGCGGTGCGCCGGCGGCAAGCCGGGGTCATCTCCGCGCTGGCAGAAAATTTGACCCGCTTGAGCCGCCGGCGCGATATTCAACTCGTGCGGGCGCGCGCCGAATTTGAAGATTCGCACACCGTGCGCCTGCACGACGCTGAAATACGCCGGATCCGATTTGAACATGCCATCGTTGCCGTGGGCGCGCAGCCCACACCATTTCCAGAGGTGCCGTTCGTGCCCGGCGGCCGGATTATGAACGCCGCGGACGCGTTGAAGCTGCCCGGAATTCCGGCCGATCTGCTTGTCATCGGGGGCGGTTATATCGGTCTCGAGTTGGGTACGATCTATGCGGCCTTAGGTAGCCGCGTGCACTTGGTCCAAATGAGCGACCGCCTGCTACCGGGGCTGGATGCCGATCTGGTTGCGCCGCTGCAGCAGCGTCTGGAAAGTTATTTTGAATCCATGCATCTTCAGACGCGCGTGACCGGTTTGCAGACATCGGCGCAGGGGGGGGGCAAGGCAGTTATAGAGGGCAGCGGCACGCGCGAGCTGCGTTGCGATCGGGCCGTGGTGGCGATCGGCAACCGTCCGTCCACCCAGGGATTGGGTCTCGAACACACCCGGGTCGACATCGATCCGAAAGGGTTTATCAAAGTCGATCGTCAGCAGTGCACCACTGACGATGCAATTCTCGCGGTGGGTGATGTGACCGGTGGTGTGATGCTGGCCCACAAAGCGGCTCGTGAGGGCAAAGTGGCCGCCGAGACGCTTGCTGGACGCCCTTCCGCCTTCGATGTGCAAGCCATACCCGCCGTGGTGTATACCGATCCGCAAATCGCCAGTTGTGGCATGTCTGAAGAGGCCGCGCGCAGGGCAAATCGCGAGGTTAGGGTTCTGCGCTTTCCCTGGCGCTACTCGGACCGCGCTGCGACCGTGGGGGGCTCTGATGGTCTGACTAAAATTATTGTCGAGCCGCAAAGCGGACGCATCATCGGGGCGGGAATCGTTGGCCGCCAGGCCGAGGCCTTGATTGCGGAAGCTGTTCTGGCGATTGAGATGGGCGCTTTGGCCGAAGACATGGCTCTGAGCCTCCATCCACATCCGACACTATCGGAAACCCAGGAGGAAGCCGCCGAACTCTTCCTGGGCAATGCCACCCGCCGGGTGCTTCGCGGCGAAAGTCAACCGGGGGCGTCGAAGAAGAAAGGCTGAAGAGAATCGCTATCCCTGCTTCCGGCGTGCGTCATTTTGCCTACACATCCATGTTGGCGGGTTCATAAAATTTCTGGGGGTGTTCGCATGAAGGACATATCTGGGGCGGTTCGGTATCTTCAACAATATACCCGCACATACTGCACTTCCATTTGATGGGTGTATCTCGTTTATAAACCTTGCCGGCCGCAACCATGGCAAGCAGTTTTTTGTAGCGTTCGCGGTGGTGCGCCTCGATTTCAGCGACGCGTCTGAAGGCGTTGGCGATTTTCGGTTCACCCTCTTCCTCGGCTTCTTTGGCGAATCTTGGATACATGCTTTCGACCTCGTAATGTTCACCTCCGATAGCCTCCTCGAGGTTGGCCACCGTGTCCCCAAGACCGCCAAGCAGCAACAGATGGTCTTTGGCGTGTTGGCGTTCATTTTCAGCCGTTTCTTCGAAAATTCTGGCAATATACAAATAGCCCTCCTTGCGGGCCGCTTCGGCAAAGAACGTGTACTTGTTGCGGGCTTCGGATTCACCTGTAAATGCGGATTTCAAGTTGTCGGATGTTTTACTCATTTATCTCCTCTTTTTTTTTAAGGGTTGCGTTCGTTCTGGCCCCCGAAACACGCAAAATGAAACGGCTGAAGCGCTTATAGCCGGCTGAGGATTTCCTTCATTCTGAGTGCATTGTTAGCCAAATAAATGGTCAGTTCTTCAAGATCGTATTCGTCGATGACGATGCCACTGTGCTCGATCAGTTCGGCAAGTTCTGCCGCTGCATCAAGAATCCTGTCATACGCGTCCGCTTCCTTTTTCGAGACCGCCATGATGTTGCTAAACCGCCTTGCTTTTGGATTTTGGCATAGGTTCCGGGGCCTTGGTCTTAACTTCCGACGGCGCGGTTTTTTGTTGTGAATCGGGTGTGTCATCCGATTCAGGCTTGATCGGTTTTACGGCCTTTAAGATTTTTGTCACGGTTGTGGCGTTTTCAGCCAGATAAATTGCAATCTTGTCGATAGTTTTGGAATCGACAGTGATTTTGAGATCTCCTTGGGTGATCAACGCTACCAGTTCCTCTGCCGCATCCAGCATTTTGTCATAGGCCTCAGCCTCTTTTTTATCTGTAAAAACCTGCTCGAGTTCTACCCCATCTCTAACGACTACGAATTTTGTAATGACAGCCATGTTCAAGGACCTCTCTCTTGTATGTTTTCAAACCCCGGCGATCAGCTCGATAGAATACCGGGACGCGGCGTCGCCTCCGCGCTCGGTCGGTTCCAGCGTTTCTTCAACCCCGAGCAGGTGATACTCATAACACATCACCCTGCGACCAGAAAGGTGGTTTTTGAATGTCCCCGGGCCGTGCGCTTGCCAAGCGTGGGGCAATGCACATAGTATTTCACAACAGTTTGCCGACATGACGACCGACCCCCGGACGATAGGAGTGCGTATGCCCGACTTACAGCAGAGCGACATTCTGGACGACGAAAATTTCAGGGTTGAAAATGAGCCTTTTTATCTTCCGCAGGGCGAAGAAATCGACCTGTTTCAGGTTGCCTATCAAAACAAACTGCCGGTCATGCTGGTGGGCCCCACCGGCAGCGGTAAAACACGGTTGATTGAGTACATGGCCTGGAAACTGGGGCGGCCGTTGTACACCGTTGCCTGTCACAGCGATCTGGGTGCGGGCGACCTGACCGGGCGATACATCATCAAGGGTGACGCGGTGCAATGGATCGATGGCCCTTTGTCGATGGCGGTAAAAAACGGCGGCATCGCCTACCTGGACGAGGTGGTGGAGGCACGCAAAGACGTCTCGGTCGTCATTCATCCGCTGACCGATCACCGCCGATACATGGTGCTGGAAAAGCAGGGGCGTATTTACAGGGCAAAAGAGACCTTCATGCTGGTCGTCAGTTACAATCCGCATTACCAGAGCATCGTCAAGGAACTCAAACCCTCCACCCGTCAGCGGTTCCTGTCGGTCGTGCTGAACTGGCCTGAATCCGACCTGGAGACGCGGATCATCCACCAGGAAGCCGGCGTCGACCATGCGGTTGCCGAGAAATTGGTCAAGGCGGGCAACAAAATCAGAAATCTCGTCGACCAGGGACTGGAAGAGGGCGTATCCACGCGCGAACTGATCTATGCCGCGACGCTGCTGAAAAGCGGTCTTTCGCGGCGTGCGGCCCTTTCGGCCACTATGGTGACGCCATTGACCTATGACCAGGATCTGCAACTGAGTATCCTGGAGGTGTTGAAAAATTATTTTGATTTGAGCTGAGCTGCAGCTGGCATAGGCTGAAATCACGGGAATACAGCACAATGGCGAATCTCTCATCGAATACATACGCTCATGAGCATTTCATGGCCTTGGCCGGACCGGTGGCTCAACGGGTGGGCTGGGAAAGCGTGGCTTCCATTTCAACGACCGCCCTGCGGCTCTCCGGAGATCATCTGCCAGCGTATATCGGCCTCATGCAGTTGAGCGCCGAACTGCTCGATCGTCTGCTCGTGCACTCCGATCGCTCTAAGGCTCTGGAGATTTTCGCACTGGCCGACAAAATGGCCGAACACCATCCTGCGCCGGCCATCCAATTCCTGCGCAACAGTCCGGATCTGTTGATGCTGGTCGGTGCTCAAGGCGTGCGATCGATTGCCGAGGTGATTGACCGCACCATTGCGTTCGGATGGCAGGATGCGGTTCGGATTGCCGATGACAGCAGCGACGACTGCCGGGCGTTGCTGCGGGTGGCGCAGCGCCGCCATGTGGTGGCGTACTGGGATTTGCTGCAGCGCATCGCCGCGGACCCCAATCACTCGGTGCGCAGGTTGCTTCAAAAAGGGCCGGCTTTGCTGGAGGTTGCGATCCGCCACAAACAGTTGCCGGCGCTGTTCGCTCTTTTGGGTCGCCTCGCCGAACGCAATCCACGGATCGCCGGCCGCATGTTTGAGCTCGGAGGGGCATTGACGGCGTGCTTTTCAATCGATGAACTGGCGCGCCTGGGCGAGGTCGTTCTGGAGATCGGTGCCCACCATGCAGATACAGCTCTGGATCTGCTGCAACTGGCGCCGGTGCTGATCGGACGGTTGCCGGCGGAAGATGCCCACGCTGTGCTGTTCGATCTTTATGCGCTAGCAGCCCAAGCCGTTGCGGAAAGCCCGCGACTGGCTGAACAGATAGGCGCGCAAAGCCCCGAGGTCATCACGCGGATCGGTTTGGACGGCCTGCGCGGCTTGATCGGCCAGTGTCGCACTTTGGGCCGGGTAAGTTGGCCGGCCGTGTTCAACTTGTGGGGCGTGGCTTGCGACCTGACCGATCGCATCGGCTCGACTGGGTTGGGCGACGTGAGCCGAATGGCCGTTTCCATTGCGGAGGCCTGCCCGCAAACCGCCGCCGGATTCATTCGCCACAGTGCGGGTATCGTCGACCGTGTCGGCCCGGATGGCTTGCGGGCGTTCGCCGCTTTTTGCGGCAGCATGGCCGCCGCGGGAGGCGGCATGGCGATCCGGTTCCCAGAACAGAGCCTGTCGGTGATGGACGGCCTGCTGGCCCAATGCGACCGGCAGCTGGTGCAAACCGTGTATCATGCGGCCGACGGCCTGGGGCGGCGTCATCCCATGATCGCCTACCAGGCACTGGAGAAAAGTCCTGAATTGATCGCGCATCTCGGAACGGCCGGCTTCGAGGACTTTTGCGATTTGGCCGCGGATATGGCCCATGACAGCTGGACTGCGGCCAATGCCCTGGTCAAGGCTGCCCCCGACATTCTTGATGGCATTGGTTATTCGGGCTTGAAGGCCCTGGCCGATTTCAGCCTCGTGATCGCCCGCCACGATGTGTATGGCGCTTTGAGCTTGTTGGAAAAGAGCCCCGCCATTGTGGAGCGACTGGTTCGGTTGGGCGGCCGCTCGCTGGCGGTCGACATCTTCCGTTTCACCACCAATGCCGCCAGCATCGATCGGGCCGTGGCCATCAGTTTGCTGGACAAAAGCCCCGTGATTGTGGATCGCGCGGACCATGCTGCTTTTGAAGAAATCTCCGGACGCTGCCTGCACATCGCCCAACACAGCAGCGCAGCGGCCATGGCGCTGACCGAAGCGGCGGTCGTGCTGCTCGAAACGGCCGATTTGCACACCTTTTTGGGGGTCGCCGATTTTTGGACCCGGATCGCGCCGCAGTGTGGCGAGCAAGCCGCCGGTCTCATCCAGGCCTGTCCCACAAAGATTGCTGAGTGGATCGCGTTGGGCGGGCCGCCTCTGCCCGAGCGCATTTTTCAACTGGTGAGCGATATGGCGGCGCATAACGCTGTGGCAGCGCTGAACCTGCTGGCACACAGCAGCACCCACCTGGCTGCGGTGGGTCTTGAAGGGTTGCAAAAAATTGCCGCGCAAGCAATGCTTCTGACGCCCATCGACCCGGAAGAGGCCGCCCGGTTCGCGGCTGGAGAGAGTGTCGCCTTTGCCGATTTCATCAAAAGTATGTCTCAGGGAGTACGGCTGGAACACGTTAAACTGGTTCTCTCTAATTACCTGACGGCCCTGCTGGGCTACCGCCTGGAAATCGTACCCGGCAGTAAAACGGCTATCACGGCCAGTAAAATGGTACTGCCCGCAAAGGTGCACGAGTTTCAGTCCAAAGAACAGAACTTCATCTACTACAAAGTAATGGCCACCCGCCTGGGAGCTCATTTGGAATACGGCAGTTTCGATCTTGACGTCCGGCATACACAAACGCTCATCCAGTTTGTGCGCGATACGTATGGTTCGGCAAATCAGGTGCGCGACGGCGAGGCGGCCGATTTCTACCGTTTGTTTCCCGAACCGGCACTGGCCGGCGATTTGGCGGCCGCCTTTGAAGCGTATCGGATCGACCAGCGTCTGATGAACGAGTACCCGGCGTTGGCCAAGCAGATTGTGCGCGTCAATCGGCATGACCTGACGAAACAGCGCGCGCCGCAGGGCATCCGGAACCCAAAGCAACAAGCGGTCGCGGTCATAGCGCGGGCCTTGATGATGCAAGAGCCGCAAGCGATCTCATCCGATGCGTCGCCCATGGCGCGCATCCAAGCGCAGGCGCTTGCCAGAGCGGCGACCCTGCAGGTTTCTTCGGCCGGGTTCCATAATACCTTAGCGATCGCGACAGAGATCTATTTTCAGATCAGCGAGCGATTCGATCGTCTTTACCGGCCGCTTGACCCCACACGGGATCGCATCGATCAGCAGCAGATTCACCAGGCTATTGGAAATTTTTCTAAAACCTCGCGCAGTATAATGCAGCGTCTGCATTCGCAGGAGGATTTGCAGCAGGCCGTGTCCGGCGGTGTTGAAACCCAAGGACAGGCGACCGATGGTAAGCCGGTTCCGGCGCGCCGCGCACCGCGGCAGGAACGGGTACCGCACGCTCGTCACCGCGCCGAGGGCCAGCGCCCGGAGTTGCCGGTAGACGCCGAAACCGAAGATAATCCGACGCAAATGTCTTCCGGGCAACGCAGTGAATCCGGCAGCAGCAATGGCATGAAATTTTTTTCGGGCGAGCGCCTCGAAAACCTGCTGCGCACCCTGTTCAAGCGTAAGGGAATCACACCCAACGAGATTGAAAAGCAGATCGCTGCACTGCGTCCCGACGAGGTGGGCCTGCTGTTGCAGGACATGGCCGCCCAGGTCGAAGAAAAAATGGGATTGGTCCAGCAGAAGAGCACCACGCGCTACGATGAGTGGGATGGGCCGCGCGGCCACTATCGCCGGAACTGGTGCCGCGTCCGCGAGCTGGCGGCGCCTGAAGCATCCCTGGATTTTTACAGGCAAACGCTCGGCGATTACGGCGGCCTGCTCAAGAAGGTCCGGCGTGAGTTTCAACGGATGCGGCCGGAAGCGTGGTCCCGGCTCAGCCGACTGCCGGACGGCGATGACATCGATCTGGATGCGGCTGTTGAAAACATGATCGATCGCAAGGCCGGATCGGTGCCTTCGGACAACGCCTATCAGCGCACGCACAAACACGCGCGCGATATCGCGGTGGCCATCCTGGTGGATATGAGCAAAAGCACCAAAGGCAATACATTGCGTTTCGAAAAGGAGGCTTTGATCATTTTATCCGAAGCATTGAAGGAAGTCGGCGATGCCTTCGCGATTTACGGATTTTCAGGGGATACCCGTGACAACATCGATTTTTACCGTATCAAGGATTTCGACGAACCCTATCAGCAGCGCGTGCACAGCAAGATTGCCGGGATAGACTATGGGCTTGAAAACAGGGATGGCACCGCCGTGCGACATACCGTTGCACTGATGAAAGCGCGCGAAGAAAAATTCAGGTTGGTCATTCTCATCAGCGATGGCAAACCGGTCGACAAAGAGTACGCCGGTCAGTACGCCATCGAAGACACCCGCAAGGCTCTGCTGGAAGCCCGCAAGGAGGGTGTTAAAACCTTCTGCATCACGGTCGACGAGAAAGCCGCCGATTATCTGCCGCGCATGTACAGCCACAGCAACTGGGTTGTCGTCGATGACGTTGCGCGCCTGCCCGAGAAGATCTCCCGTATTTTCGCCCGGCTTACCAACTAGGCCGGTTGAACCGGATCGGGAGGATGTTGGGGCACCGCCTGGATGCGGGCGACACGCTATGGATTCAGGACGATTTTGACGCAGTCATCCTGTTTGCTCATGAACATATCATAGGCTTGCGGCGCTTCATCCAGACGCCCGCGATGCGTGATGACGAATGCCGGATCGATTTCGCGGTTGCGGATGCGGTCCAGCAGGGGTTGCATGTAGCGGTGCACGTGACATTGGCCGGCTTTGATGGTCAGCGAGCGGTTCATGACCGACCCGAAAGGGAATTTGTCAATGAAGCCGCCGTAGACACCGATCACTGAGACGGTGCCGCCGTTGCGACAGGCCATGATCGCTTCACGCAGGGCGATCGGCCGGTCGGTTTCAGCCATTACGGCTTGCTTGAGGCGATCATAGGCGTAGAGTGCGCCTGGGGAGTGGGCTTCCATCCCCACCGCATCGATGCAGGCATCCGGACCTCGGCCGCCGGTCATCTCCTTGAGGGCATCCTGCACGTCGGTTTGCTCATAGTCGATGGTGATTGCGCCGACCCGCTCGCGCGCCATGCGCAGTCGCTCGGGGAAGCGATCTATGCCGATAACCCGTTCGGCACCCAGCATCAGGGCGCTTTTCATGGCAAACTGACCCACCGGGCCGCAGCCCCATACGGCGATGGTGTCGCCGCGCTGGATGTCGCACATATCCGCGCCCATGAATCCTGTCGGGAATATGTCCGACAGGAACAGCACCTGATCGTCGCTCAACTCTTCCGGAACCTTGATCGGTCCTACATCGGCGAAGGGTACTCGGGCATATTCGGCCTGTCCGCCGGCATAGCCGCCCGTCAGATGCGAGTAGCCGAACATACCGGATGTGGCGTGGCCCCACATTTTTTCCGCCATCCACGCATTGGGGTTCGTATTTTCGCATAGGGAGTAAAGCCCTTTGCGGCAGGAAAAGCAACTGCCGCAGGCAATGGGGAAGGGGACCACGACGCGATCGCCTACGCGCAGGCCGCGCACGTCACTACCAGTCTCCACGACTTCACCCATGAACTCGTGACCGAGAATATCGCCTCTTTCCATGGCGGGGACGAACCCATTGACCAGGTGCAGGTCCGAGCCGCAAATGGCCGTTGATGAAATCCTCAAGATCACATCACGGGGGTCCATGATCTGCGGGTCTGGCACCTCTTCGACGCGGACGTCGTTTTTGCCCATCCAGCATACCGCTTTCATCATTCACCTTCCTTTCACATTTGCGCCGCGACCGGAGCATCGGCGGGGGCGATCGGTTCCCGAGGGACGATAGCGCGTTCGGGCCGACGCCGCATTGGCCGGGCCGGGTGCATGCCGTCATGAATGCTGGCATCGGAGTGGACAATGCCGCCGGTCTCGATAATCTGTTTCATGCGGCGCAAGGCGCTTTCGACGCGCTGGCCGGGGTCCTTGCCCAGAAGCTTGGCCAAAGCTGCACCAGTCACGCCGCCTTCAGGCGCATAGGTGATATCCACTTTGACCAGCGTGCCTCGGTCGCCCGGCGCGCGTTCGAAGCGCACCGATCCGACAAACTCGCGGCCCTGCCCGCAACGCCAGACGATGGGTTCGTGCTGTACATCCTGTGCGAGGTCTTTTTCGGTGGCGAGGCCCGTAGGCATGCGGACATCGCAATGCAAGCGGTCGCCGGTGGGCGAAGATTGCAGATGGCGCATGAAGGTGGCAAAGTTTTCGGAATTTCTCCAGTGCTCGTACACTTCGTCGGGTGGGCGGTTGATGGCCACCGTTTTGGTCATGTGCCTGCCGTCTTTGGCGGACGGCAATCGGCTGAGTGCCTGGCTGCAATACAGATCGAGCGCTGTAACGCCGAATACCGCTGCCGTGGCCCATGCGGTGCGCGACCGTTTGGCGCTATAAACCCCCATGATGGCCCCCAGGGTGGCCAGATCCAGAACGTCGCCCAACACACGCCCTCGCATCCAGCCGACCGGACGCGGTCGCGACAGAATGCCCATGCCGGCTGCAATTTCGCGCACGCCACATGAGCGCAGCATCATCCGCCGGCCGTCTTTTTCAGGAAGGCCGATCAGGGAGGCGACGGCATCCGGGGCCAGCAGTTCAGTCAAACCCAAGCCGATGCTGAACCACCCCAATCCCTTAGCGAGCGGTTGCGCAAACTTTTGAGGGGCGCGCGGATGTCCACGATAGTGTTGTCCTTGCTGTATTGCCATTTTATGCCTCCTGTTTTGTCAGACGCGCGCCCGGTACAGGTCGGACCCGCGGGTGCAAGAGTTTGTATTATTCGGATTTACTTGGGTAAGGTACAGCAAGGAAGGACGGTGCGGTATGGGCTTTTCTCTGTATTTGCCGTTGTCACGAAGCGTACCTGCGCTGTCTGTGGATTCATGTCGCAGGAAAAAGATCACGTGAAAACAGGATGATCTTTATTGATTTTAGATATTGATTTTAGATGGCTCAGGCCGGCCAGAGGATCGGCAGCAAGCCCACGGATACAAGCAGGGCGATGATCGTCAGGGGCACGCCGACTTTCACGTAGTCGGTGAAGCGATAACCGCCAGGGCCCATGACGAGCAGATGCGCGGGATGCGACAATGGACTTGCGAAACTCGCCGAGGCCGCGATCGCCACGGTCATCATTAGCAAGTGCGGCGAGATTCCCAAGGAACTCGCGGCGCTGAGCGCCACCGGCGCCATCAATACGACCAGGGCCGCAGTGGGGATGACCTGCGTGCCGATGACGGTGACGATAAACAGCGCCGCGACCACCCAGCGGGGTCCCAGATCACCCACGGCGCTGATCAGGGCCCCGGCGCCGATCTGCGCCGCCCCGGTGTTTTCGATGGCCACCCCGAGCGGCAGCATGCTGGCGATGAGGAACACGACTTTCCATTCGATAGCCCGATAGGCTTCTTCCATGCTCAAGCACCCGACCAGGACCATCAAAGCCGCCCCGGTCAGCGCGGCGATGGCGATTGGGACCAGCCCGAAAATGGCGCTCAACAGCACCGCGAGCATAATCGCCGCTGCCACGCCGGCTCTTTCCAGACGCGGTGCCCGGGCAGCGGCCTCATCGAGCACGAGAAAGTCGGGATCACGCGCCACGGCTTCCAGGTTGCGGCGGTTTCCGTACACCAGCAGGGCATCGCCGAACTGCAGGGACATGTCCTGGAGCCCGGTGCGATAGGCGCGGCCTTTTCTCCAGATGGCCAGAACGCTGATGCCATAGTGATCGCGGAAAAGCAGGTCAGCCAGTGAGCGACCTGCAAGCGTGCAGCGCGGCGACAGCAAAACCTCGGTAACGCCGATCTGCTGAGACTCCAACTCGGCGACCAGGCCGGGCGTTTGCGCGCTGATCTCCAGTGCCTGAAGGCCTTCGAGAATTTCAAGATCGCGCGGCGATCCCTGCAACACAAGCAGATCGTCGGCTTGCAAAATCTCCTGCGGCGAGGGCATACACAACAATGTCTCCCCGCGCAGGATGCCGATGACCGTCAATCCGAATGCATTGCCCAGGCGGCTATCGACCAGGTCGCGGTCAGTCAGTATAGAACCCGGCGGGACACGCACGGACAACAGATTGGCGCGACCGCCAGCCAGCGCGTTGACCTCCTGCGGGTTGGGGAAGCGCAGGCCATTGACAAAGTTCAGACGGGCTACTTCTTCCAGGGCTGCGCGCTCGCCCTGCAGCAGCAGCCGGTCGCCGGCTGCGAGCGGACGCCGCCACAGATCCCTGACCTCTCCTTCGGTCGGATCGTGCAGTGCCAGCACATGTACCCGATGTTTGCGGCGCAGTCCGCTGTCACCTAAAGTGGCCCCCAGCAGCGGCGATCCTTCGGAGATCACGCCTTCGGCCACCAGCAGGCGCTGGCCCACCCTGTTTTTGACAGTATCGGACGATTCGATCCGCAGATGCTCGCGGCCGTGAAAACGTTGCAGGTGGTCGGGCCGGCCGTGCACGATGAGCGTGTCTTCGGCCTGCAAAATGTCGGTGGGGCGGGGTGCCAGCATCAGGGCGTCTTTGCGTTGGAGCGCCACCACGGTCAGGTAAAGGGCTGAGCCCAGGCGGCTCTCGGCCAGTGTGCGGCCGTCGAGCGGCGATGTTGGCGGGATTTGTGTCGTGAATATGTGTGTGTCGAGTTCATAGGAGGCACTGAGCGATACACTGGAATCCGCACCTGAACCAGCGGCGCGGTTGGGCAGCAGGCGCCGTCCGATGAGCACCATGAAGGCAATGCCGGCCGCCACGATCGCCGCGGTGATCGGCGTGAAGTCGAAAAGGGCGAAGGGCTGCAGGCCGGCGGCGCGTAGCGCGTCGGTGACCAGAATATTGGGCGGCGTCGAGATGCCGGTAAATGGGCCGCCGAGCAGCGAGCCGAGTGCCAAGGGCATCAGCAAGCGGGCGGGCGGACGTCCGCTGCGCCGGGCCAGTTCCATCGTGGCCGGCAACAGAATAGCCGCTACGGTCACAGTGTTGATGAGGGCCGACAGCACGCTGGCAGAAACCATCAAAGCGACCACGAGCACCGCTTCGCTGCCTTTGGCGAAGCGCTGCAGGGGTTGACCGAGCTGGTGGGCGATACCCGTGCGCGTCAGGCCGGCGGAGAGAATGAACATGGCCCACACCGTAACGACCGCCGGACTGCTGAATCCGGCCAGGGCATCCGTGGCTGAAACCAATCCCGTCAACGCCAGGGCCGAGAGCACCAACAATCCCACCACATCCACGCGCAGGCGGCCGTGGATGAACAAGATGAATGCCACGCTGACAATGGCCAGCAGAACGCCGATCTGCCAGGTCAAGTCGGGCTCCCTGGCGTTTTTGCGGGTGGCAGATCATAGCGCTCAGCCAAACGGGCTCTTTCCTCGGCAGTCAGCGAACGCATGTATTTTTTCCATCCGGGACACCATCCGGCATGCCAGCGCCACAGGCGTCCGAGAAGCGACAATGGGTTTTGGTCATATCTGGCTCTGAAGCGACATTGGCCGCACCTGGGTTGCGTCATCGTTTTTCCTCTGAAAGCTTCTTGCGGAAGTGTGAATTTTGATCTTAATAATGCTCACGACAATGCGGTTTTTATATGTCCGGTGCAAATTTGTCAAAACAAGAAAGGGAACGCCATGCACGACACTCTGCAGCAGGCGCTTTCGGCGGTATCGTTGGCCTTGTTGCCGATTCTGATGGTCCAGGGAAAACAGGTGCGCCGGCGTACCCCCAAACTGCCGGAGGCCGCAGGTCCAAATCGGGGATGGATCGCGGCCCGCGGAGTGCCTCTGAGAGTGCTGGTCATCGGTGAATCGACGGTCGCCGGTGTGGGTGCGCGAACGCACGCGCAGGCATTGACTGGACAGTTGGCTGCCGCGCTGGCACGCAAAACCGAACGGACAGTGCAGTGGCACGCCGTGGGACGAAGTGGCGCGAGCGCGCGGGAGGTTCACCGACTGCTGCAACCGGCTTTGAAGGCGGAGATCGCAGATCTTGCCGTGCTGGCGCTGGGCGTGAACGACGTGCTCCATTTTCGTTCGGCAAGCGGCTGGCGCAAAGACCTGCAGCATCTGATCGCCACCCTGCGTGCACATTTGGGCACGCTGCCCGTGCTGCTGGCGCCGGTTCCGCAGATGCAGCATTTTCCGGCGCTGCCGCAGCCCCTGCGCGGCGTGCTCGGTCTGCGCGCGCGGGTCTTGGATCGCGCATCTGGCCGGTTGGCGCGCCAGATGACGCGCGTTGTGCATGTACCGCTCGTGATGGACGCCAATGCCGCGGATTTTTTCTGTCGCGATGGATTCCACCCCTCCGAGGCGGGCTATGCGGTCTGGGCCGAACAGCTTGCCGCCGCAGCCGCTGTGCTCCTCTGTCCTGCAGAGCGAGTGGCGCGGACAACACGCCCTGCTCACCGGCGTTTGGAACCCGAAAGTTGAATTTTCAATGGGTGATCCGTTCGGCCGCAGGCCCATTGGCCAGATCCACATCGGCGTCCATCCAGGCCGGAAAGAGCCGGCGGTAGTCATCGAGCAGATCGCGACGCAGCGTTATGGTGTGCAGTCCCTCCACGTTTTTTTCTTCGAACAGTACTTCGCCGTCAGGTGCGATGACCGAAGAATAGCCGTCGTGGTACGCTTCCTGCCCATCCAGCCCGACGCGGTTGACGCCGATCACGTAGGCTTGGTTTTCAATGGCCCGCGCGCGCAGCAGGGCGCGCCAATGGGCGGAGCGTCGGGCCGGCCAGTTGGCCACAAAGAACGCCATGTCGTAGGCCTGATTCAGGTTGCGGGTCCATATCGGGAAACGCAGATCATAGCAGATGAAGGGGCGGATGCGCCAGCCGTTCAGGGTTACCGTGAGCCGTCGGTTGCCGGGGGTGTAGACTTTTTCTTCGCCGGCATAACGGAAGAGATGCTTTTTGTCATAGACGCTTGTATCGCCGTTCGGATGTGTCCAGATCAGCCGATTGAAGTAACGGTCATGTTCCGTGATCATCAGGCTGCCGGTGATTGTCACATGTCGGCGTGCGGCTGTCGCGCGCAGCCAGCGGACTGCGCTGCCGTCCATGGGTTCGGCCAGCCTGGCGGCCTGCATGCTGAAACCCGTGCTGAACATCTCCGGTAAAACGATCAGGTCGGTGGGACGATTCAATTGTGCCAGTCTGGCGTCGAACACGGCCAGGTTGGCCGCAATTTGCTCCCAAAACAGATCGCTTTGAACCAGCGTAACGGTCAAATCCGGCATAGTCTCTCCGCGGCGGCCTTCAAGGTCTGGTCTTGTTTGGCAAAGCAGAAGCGCAGCACGCGATGGTCCTGCCGGTCATGGTAAAAAACCGAGGGCGGAATGGCCGCCACGCCGAACTGTGTCGTCAATCGGCGGGCGAAATCCACATCCGCCTCGTCGCTGATATCCGAATAGTCCATCATCTGAAAGTAGGTGCCGGCGCAGGGCAGGGGCTTGAAGCGCGAGGATTTCATCAGGTCAAGAAACAGGTCGCGTTTGTTCTGATAAAAGTGTGCGAGCTGCAGATAGTGGTCGGTATGCAGCATGAAATCGGCATAGCCCATCTGGATGGGGGTGTTTGCGGTGAAGGTCAGAAACTGATGGATCTTGCGGAACTCCTCGGTCAGGGAAGGGGGGGCGACGCAATAGCCGATTTTCCAGCCGGTGGTGTGATAGGTTTTACCGAACGAACTGACCACGAAGCTTTTGCGGGCCAAGGCCGGAAAGCGCAGCATGCTCTTGTGGGCCTGGCCGTCGAAGACGATGTGCTCATACACTTCGTCACTCAGAATGAAGAGGTCGTGCTCGGCGACGAGCGCCTGCAATGCGGCCATGTCTCCGGTATCCAGCACCGCTCCGGTCGGGTTGTGCGGTGAATTGAGGATGAGCATGCGCGTGCGCGCGTTCACGGCTTCGCGCACCCGCTCCCAGTCTATGCGGTAATCGGGAAACCGCAGGGGGACGAACACCGGGCGCCCACCGCTGAGTTGTATGGCCGGAACATAAGAATCGTAGGCCGGCTCGAGCACCATGACCTCGTCGCCCGGGCGAACGACGGCCGTGATCGCCGCAAAAAGCGCCTCGGTGGCCCCGGCGGTGACAGTGACCTGAGATTGCGGATCGACATCAGCCTGGTAAAGGGTTTTGATCTTTTCGGCGATGCGTTGGCACAGCAGTGGCACTCCCTGCATCGGCGCATACTGGTTGAAGCCCTCGCGCATGTAGCGGCTGACGTGTTCGACCAATTCGGCCGGCGCTGAAAAATCCGGAAAGCCCTGTGATAGATTGATCGCCCCGTGATCGGCCGCCAGTTTGGACATGACCGTAAAAATAGTCGTCCCCACGTCGGGTAATTTCGATGTGAGCACGTGATTATTCGTCATAATTTACCGCCATTCTCCCGATTTCCGCAATCACCGCCTGACGCAGCGACGCCGGTGCCAAAACGATCGCCCCGGCGCCCCATTTGAGCACCCAATGTTTGATCTCTTCAATACCGGCCACTTCGGCGCTGAAGAGCACGCTGCCGTCCTGCTGGGTCACTATCGTTTGGGTGGGATGCCATATTTTTTCACTGATGTACCCGGCCACCGCGGGTGAAAAACGGATGCGGACCTGGACCGGTTCTCCCTGAAAGACGCCGAAACTGGCCTGCATGAATTCATTGACATCAAATCCTTGCGGCAGTTCGAAAAGATCATCGGACACCTGCAGGTGTGCGATACGATCGACGGCAAACAGCCTTACGGCCTGGCGCAGACCGCAAAAGCCGATAACATAAAAGGTCTCATCGTAAAACCAGACTTTGTATGGCGCGACGCGCCGGTGCGTCAAAGCCTGCCGGCTCATGCTGAAGTATTCGATATCGATGTGGCGCTGCTCCTGAGCGGCTTCGTTTACCTGGGTGAGGATGGTCTGAAAACGCTGATACGGTTTATAAGCTTTGAAGCCGACGTCCAGACTGCTCGACAGTTTGTCAAGGTAAGCGATATATTCGGGGGGCAGCGTGGCTTTGACCTTGTCGAACAGATTCGTCAGTGAATCGTAAATGGCCGTTCCTTGCAGCACTTTGAGCATGTTGCGGCTGAAATAAAGAGCCATCAGTTCGGTGAGGTTCAGGGGTAAGGGCATCTGGTGCCGGTCAGCATCCAGGATGGACCAGCACGTCCGACCGTCTTTGTGCGCGTTGTACAGCGGAAAGCCGGCCATCTGCAAAGCTTCCAGATCGCGATAGACGGTTCGTGAATGACATTCCAGGTCGTCGGCCAACTCACCGGCCGATTTCCCCTGTACGGACGCCAAAAGGCTGTGGATGATCTTCCACTGACGGCTGAGTTGGTCTCCGCGTGCCATTTGGGACCTCCTTTGTCGATTCTGAACACAAGTAGCGGAGTTATAGCGTGGGACAGGGGCTTTGTCAAAAGTTACCAAAAATCTAAAATTATAAATAGTTGTAATCTTTTGCCATGCTGGACAACGCACGCCCAGAGGTTAATGTTTGATAGTGATACCGATATCGGATGATTAAATTACAGTATTCAATGAAGGAAACGACTGTAGAGGAGGCTATAATGCAAACCGAGAAGACTGTTGCCGAACGATTTGCACAGGCAATGTCCGAATTCATCAATGATAACTTGACCGACAGTATTGCCCTGTTCAGTGACGTTCTGAACCAGGATGCCCACCATTGCCTGGCGTTGATCGCCCGCGGGTCAGCCTTTATGAAACAAGGCAATTTTGATAAGGCCATTGAAGATTTTGATCGGGCGATTCAGATCCGATCCGATTATGCGCGGGCCTATCATTTGCGCGGCGTGGCCCGATACGAAAAGGGCGACAACCAGGGCGCCCGGCAGGATTTCGACAAGGCCATCCACCTCGATCCCGAGTATGCGGCGGCCTATTACAGCCGGGCCAACGTGCTCAGCCTTTCCGGTTCCGACGAAGCCGCTGCCGAAGATGCCGCCATGGCCATGCAATTGGGTGTACGCAACCTTGAGATCTATTCTGGTGAAAACAATATGGTGCGAACCCAGCACATGGCTGTGGAAGATATGCTGGAAACTGAGTTGGATCGTTAATGTCCGCTACCCGCTGTTCCGGTGAATCCATTGCGCTGACCCATTATTGTACGTCACGGGGCCAAGCCGTACTATAAAACACCAACGCTTCTGGCTAAACGCCCGGGGCGTTTTTTCTTTAGAATGGCACAAGCTTGCTTTTTTTCCTGCTGGAATCGTCGAAGAACAGCCCGCGCGCGACGATACTGAGATATCTTTTTCAGATGCAGGCGCAACAAAAAGAACTTGACAGCAGGCGCTGGATTGTCGTCTAAAACAATCACTTCGGTAACCGTCACTTCCCCCACCATTCAACTTTCAACCCGGCATAGCCGGATAGGAGGATCAATGAAGAAAAAGACCAGCGATAATGTGCGCACCGCATTCGTAGGCGAAGCCAAAGCCTACTTCAGGCTTCTGGCGTATGCCGAAAAAGCCGATGAAGAAGATGTGCCGCAAATCGCGCTTCTGTTTCGGGCGGTTGCCGAAGCGGAACGAGTCCACGCCACGCGCCATTTGAATCTTATCAAGGACCTGATGGTCAAAGACACCGATACCAACCTGGAAAATTCCTTCCAACGCGAGAAAACGATCAGCGAAACCGAGTACCCGGAATTTGTCAGGCAAGCGGAAGAAGAGGGTGAACAATTGGCTGCCATGACATTCAGTCAGGCACGCGACGCGGAAGGTTTTCACGCAAAGCTGTATGAACGGGCCATTTATAAAGTCATCAAAGATGAAGTCACCGCTTATCAGGTCTGCCAGGTTTGCGGTTATGTCACCGACAAGGCCGCTCCGGACAAATGCCCGGTGTGCGGTGCACCTAAAGAAAAATTCAAAACTGTAGAATAAGATGCGAAAGCATCACTTTCCGCTGGGGATAGTGTGGTTTGCATGCGTCCACGGTCCACATGGCGCTATCCCCACAGTGAGGCACCAACGATTCGTAAGGGGCGAACCTCGTGTTCGCCCGTCACGTACGCTGCTGACTCCTTTTTTTTTCGCACAGAACCCGTGTGCCGAACTTGCAACAAAAAGTTGCTGCTAATCGTATCCCCCATATACTCCTTTCCAACCTGTTCGGTGAGGGGCGCATTGCCTGCCGCATGCCGGATAAACGGCCCCCATATACGCTATTGACCTGATTGCGGCCCCTGAACCCGTTCCATACACTACCTATCAGCATTGTGGCCGCGATTCCTAACGGAATTCTCGTTGTAGAGGGCGAGACCACGTGCCGGCGTTGTTCATACGAATGAGGATTGGCTTCGTATGATGCTATGCGCATGTCCCTCAAAGGAGGAACAAACTTAAAGGAGGAAAAAAGATGAAAAACAAAAAAACAGCATTGATTCTGGCCTTGTTGCTCATGATGCCATCCATGGCCTTGGCTCAGGAAGAATGGGGCTTTAGCCCGGGCGATTGGGAACTGACCATCCAGGGTAGCGGAACAAGTGACGATGATATCGATAACACCGTCGCTTCGATGGAGGCGAGCGTGGGGTACTTTTTCACCAAAGCGTTCGAACTCGGCCTGCGCCAGGGGGTTCTCTACAGCGATCCCGATACCGGCAGCGACCGTTGGAACGCTTCCACACGGGCTTTCGCGGATTACCATTTCGATCTTGGACGGCTGCGTCCCTTTCTCGGCGTTAATTTCGGCTATCTGTACGGTGATGATGTCGAAGAGACGTTTATCGCCGGCCCCGAAGCCGGCCTCAAGTATTTCGTGCAGAGAAAAGCCTTTTTGTATCTTCTGGGTGAATACAACTTCACTTTCGAAGATTCTGATGACATCGAAGATAACTACGAAGACGGCCGTTTCGTATACGCTCTCGGTTTAGGTATCAACTGGTAGTTTGATCAACCCAAGAAAACAGGGAGGGCGGTTATCGCCGTCCTCCCTGATAGTCAACGCGACTATTGGCAGACAACTCCCGGACTACTTCACGACTTTATCCCGCTTCTGAAACCGCTTGACGGGGTGGGGGCCTTTGATTTCCAGGCGATAATCTTTACCGTTTTTTTCGATATACTGACGGATAATATCTTGGGACGGTACCCAGCTGCCATTGACCATTTTCTGATGGTCGAAATACCGGTAGTCGGAAGGGATTTGTTCGCCAGGAACATATTCTGTTCCCTTGGCATTGAAATCGGTTTGCTCCGCCATTATTTTGCGAACGTAGTCGATATTGCTTTCCATGATGAGCGGTTTGGGCATGGCGGCGGGAAGAAACTCGGCCGCGTCACGTTTTTCGTGTTTTTTCATCATCTCGCAGGAGGCTTTTAACTGGCCGATCTCCATGTCCAGGTGTTCTTCCCAGATTTTGCGGATGCGGTCGTCCGCTTCTTGTTGCATAAAGGAGTGATAAAGGTAGCATTCGGTGTACTGGTGCATGACATCTCGCATGAACCAGCTCATGGTAGGATCGGCCAGGGATTCATAGTGTGTGACATGCTGCTCTTCTACCATACCGATTTCCTGGTACAACCCCCTGCCGATATCCGTTTCGGCGCGGTTGCCCACGTTCATGTAAAAATTCATGGTCTGCTGCTCGGCAGCCACGATGATCATCACGTGCAGCTTGGTTAGAATATCGGCCTTCTCGGCAGAGTAGTTGGGGCGGATTTCGTCAAAGGGATGTCGATGCTCTGAAACGGTGGGCCGGCCGACCGTGATTTCGGTCATTTTTCCGACGATGTTTTCGGCCTTGATGCCTTGGGTCATCTCCAGAAGATCGGCATAGCGGTAAAGATGATCGAAATCTTCCAGGAGCGCGAAATCCAGTGCCGCCTTGACCACGGGATCGGGTTCGTTTTGCGCGAGAGCCGCGGTGAGATCCACGGCCACTTGCTCGTAGCCAATAGTGACTTCCAGGGGGGATTCATTGGCCGGAATCAGCCAATTGATGCGTTTTTGCTGCTGCTGTTCGACCCGCCGGGCCATTGCGAGCGTGCGCTTGAGCTCTATGTCATCGCAATGGCGCGCAAACTGATGGGAGAAAAAAGCACCTTCTACCTCCGCGCCGTTCATAATGATGATGCGACAGCGCGTGTAGGGATTGACATCGTTCTTGTCATACGGCTTGACATTGAGCGTTGACCAATCCTTCAGTTGTTTTTCAACAGGTATGCCTTTTTCCTTCAATGGGTTGAATGCCATCATAACCTCCTTGTCTCTTTTTTTTTAGGTGAGGGGACTATGCCTGGTAACAGGCGAGTGGAGCTTACATCTTAGACCAAGAGGCAGAAATGGGGCCTACCCTTTATTCAATATGGCACCATGCCGTAGAGAGGTCTTCATAGGTCGCAGTGGCGATTATTGTGAAGGTTGGGCCTTGTAGAGATAAAAGCATGATACTTGAAATACACAGTCATACATCCGAGCATTCGGCCTGCAGTCATGTGTCAGCCGTTGACTTGGTTCGGAGGTGTTTTCAGCAGGATCTTCACGGGATCGTTATAACAGATCATCATTATTTATGGTCGGCATCGGAATTGAAAGCGCTTTTAAGCGAATGCGCGCTGCCTGGCCATTTCGTCATTCTATCCGGTCAAGAGGTGCGGACTTCCGATTTCGGAGATGTTCTGATCTATGGTGCGGATGAAACCATACCCCCAGGCAGTTCGACGGCGGACATCCGCCGCCGCTTTCCAAAAGCGGCCCTGGTGTGGGCCCATCCTTACCGCAACGGAAAAATACCCTCTGAGAAAGCTTTGCGCGATCCTGCCTTGCATGCTGTCGAAATTTTCAATTCGAATCAAAGCATATCGGAAAATATTCGCGGCTTGAAAGACTGGCATCGCTATAAGTTTACGGCCACAGGTGGCACGGACATCCATTCGCTCAGCTACTGCGGTACATATACAACTGTTTTCGATCATCCGATCGATGCCATCGAGACCCTGGCCGAAGAAATTCGAATGGGGCGATGCCGTCCGACTTTAAGCGAGATTCCACATGCGGGCACCAGCAATCGTCAGGTCATTGAACTGCAGATCGGCAATGCCTGCCACACAGGTTCGCAACATAAGTGGATTGTCAAATCGCACAAGGACCACAAACTGTGGCGGTCGGGGGAGCGTTCGCATGTCATCATGTCGGCCATTTCCCAGAACGGCTTCCGGCAGGGGCAGTTCCGCGTCCCGGAGCCGGTGGGCCAGGACGAAAAGAATTTATTGTTGATCGAAGAGGGCGTTCAGGGCGCTTCATTGTACGAGTGCCTGGTGCAGCGACCGGCCCGCTCCCGGGAGTATTTAAGTCTGGCTGCCCGCTGGCTTGCGCGCCTCCATCAAATGGGCCTGCAGATAACGCCTCCCAATGAATTCCTCGACTTGGAGCCGGGCCGGTTGAGCCGTTACACCTCTATTCTTCATCATACCCACAACCGCCATCGTAAAAGGATACAGGAGATTGCAGACAGCGTGTTGCGGTATGAGATGGCCTTTTTTGCCGATCGTCAGGAAGAACTCGTGCAGGCGCATGGCGATTATCATCCCAAGAACATTATCATCGGCCAGGACGATCCAGCCGCTGACGAGACGCGGTTCGTTGCGGCCATCGATTGGCACAGTTCCTATCAACTGCCTGCCGCCTATGATGTGGGCACCTTCGTCGCCCAGTACGAGAATCAGCTCAGGTCCCACCCCCTGGTTTTAAGCCATGCCGGATCGGGCTTTTTTGTGGATGCCTATCTGCAGGCCGTTGCCTGCCCGGGCACTGATTTCCGAGCGCGGGTAGCCCTTTTCAAAGCGCGGACAGCTTTGAGCATCATGTACTATCTTGTCAAAGTAGGTATGGGAGACAGTGAAGATCTATGGCACGTCATGCTCTCAGCCGAGCAGGCCCTCATCAGCGTGAACGCGAGCCAAACGGAATGGGCCCCTGACATGCCCGGCATCAATACTTTGCGATGACCCAAACGGCATGCACAATGCCGGGAATATATCCGAGAAGCGTAAGCAAAATATTCAGCCAAAAATGCTTGCCAAAGCCAACCTGCAAAAACACCCCCAGGGGTGGAAGTAAAATGGCAATAATAATCCGTATGATATCCATAGGCTCTCCTTTGTTGAGTCGTTAATGGTGATTGGGGCTCGTAACTTGGTGCCTGTTTGGTCGTCTTTGCCAGTGTGGCAATTCTATAGAAGAATCGGCGTATTAACGAATTTGGTTATCCACTTCGGTCAATTGAAATGCGTGGGGTGGCGTAGAAAAACCCCGTGAGCACGGTGGGTGGTCCGCGCCACCATCATTCGATGTAGTGAGGCAACAAGGTGCGCTCCTGACCTGCCGCAAACCAAGCTGCGCTCAAACAGTGCGGCCCCATCTCCTGCGCACACCTTGTGCCTCACTAAATCTCATGGCTGACGTGGCGCGGACCACCCACCCGGCTCACCTCCTCCGTGCCAATCCCGAACGCCAATCACTTGAGCGAACTGCATAACCAGATTAACGAATTCACGAGTTCACGGTACAAACACCTGCAAGGCTGATTTCTTTACTCTAAAGCGCGCGGGTGTATACGTGGTCACCTCGCCATCGGTATCGATGGGCATGGGTTTGCGCGTGTCCACCTGAAACTCCTCGCCTTCCATCACTCGGATGAAATCGCCCTGCTGCATGGTGCCGGTGACAATGGCCGGCGCCGAGCGGATCAGTTGCCACATCGGCTGCGGTTTGAGGCTGTAAAGGTTGAGGCGATGGTCATCGATGGTCGCGTCGTGGCGGATCGCCAGGCCGCCGCCGTAATGGCGGCCGTTGCCGATGGCAATTTGAATTGATTTGAATACCTGGCTCTGCCCGTTGCAAGTAATGCGTGCGCGAAAAGGCCGCATGGCGCGATAGGCTTTGAAAAAGCTTAACGGGTAAGCGAGTACACCCCAGCGCTTTTTTGTGGACCCACTCAAGGCATGGCTCACTTTTACGGCCAGCCCGATGCTGGCCACGTTCAGATAATGCTTGTAGTTGACCCAACCCAGATCAATCCATTTGACGCGTCCTGCCGCGATCACTTGGGCGGCGGCTTTGGCATCGAATGGAATTTCAAGCGTGCGTGCCAGATCATTGGCCGTACCCAATGGCAGCACGCCCAACGGCAGCCCGGTCTCTAATATCGGCTCAAGCGCGGCATTCAAGGTTCCGTCGCCGCCCCCGACTATATAATAATCCACGAGATCGCCATGCCGTCGGATGGCGTCTTTCATATGGGTGACGTTTTCGATAGTGTAGACGGAAGATCCAATAGCGGCCGACCGCAGGACTTCTCGAACCTGTTCAAGATCCTCCTGGCCTTGTCGCGCCAGTGCGTTTACAACAATGAGAGCTGATTTTGATTGCATGGAACCGCCTGGGTCGGCCATGGCGTGATTCTTTTTCTCGGCATGCGACGCTTATCCATTCGCGCCGAACAATGCATTTCGAGGGTTGCCAAAGGCGCCCGTTGAGCGTCTATGCTGTGCCCGAAGACTTCACCGCGCACCCAAGCATCCCTGCGAAATGCAAGCGTTTATACCGTTGGCCGTCGGCGTCCAACGAATAGTGAGATGATGAAAATCACCAGAAACACGAAAAACAAAATTTTGGCAATGCCAGCCGCCGTGCCTGCCAGGCCGGTAAACCCCAGCACCCCGGCGATCAGGGCAATGACTAGAAATGCAAGTGCCCATCCTAACATAAGCGATACCTCCTTTATCGGGTTATGTGTATACTCAGAGGCGCGTCATAAACGCGTCATAAAAATGATCGAATTGGCCTTGAGAGGCAATCGATCCTTCAATCAAAAATGGTTCGCCTCGAGTACATACAACATGGGATGCGGGCGGCAGACTGTATATGGGTAATCATGTTTAATGTGTAGGCTTGTGAAAGGTATTCGACTCGCTGCAACGCCGCAGTCGCAAATGGACCAGCAGCGCTTTCCGATAGGAAAGGGTCCCGACCATACGAGAGGGCTGACACATTACGCTCCAACGGATAGCCTCATACTCGATTGCCGCTTTAGTCGTGGTGCGCCGACGCGCCTCCTCGCGTTCGATGTGATCATTCCGTAGTTTGCATCGTCTCTGATTATTCGATGGCAATGATTTCTCCGATCGATCGCTGGTAGGGAAACCTTTAGAACGAAATTAGACCATTGCACAATGCGCGGTGATACGGTCCAGCGTGTATCATCGTTATGGACCGAGTGCATTCTGAACGGTCGCACTGCGCATGCAAACGACCAGATCGGTGCAGGTGGAGTTGCGATCCACTACCTGAAAAATACAGGATTCATCCGATTCCCTTATGCGCGGCAGTGATATACCCTATTTACTATTATGTGCCTATTCCACGTTGCGCCATTCAAAGACGTGGCATTGACAAGAGCCCATTGCGGCTATTCATCTCTTGGGCACCTGAACAGCCCGCTGAACGACCGTAACAAAAACTTGATAGAAGGGAGTTTCCGATGTCGACGAACATCCATAATAAAACGTCAAGCAGAGAGGCTGAAAAGCGCAACGGTAAACGTACAGATCGCAATCAGGCGATTGCTTTTTCATTATTCAATACACGCCACCGCGCCATGGAACTGCCATGCCGTTCGTGTAATGAAAGTGAGACCGGGATGTGTTTTGAAACCATTCAACCGTTGTATCCAGGCATGATCGTGTGCATTCTCGCCGATCAGGAGGTTGCCGGGCGCGATTCGGCTCTGGCTGAAGTGCGATGGTGCCAGGCCAAAGAAGCGGGGCATCCTACTTATCATGTCGGGGTTCGTTTTTGTTGAAGAGAGGTGTTGTGAGCGGCGGAAAAGCAACAGAAAACAGAGCGCCCCTCCCATTGTTGCAGGGGCGTTCCGGTGGGCTTGCAACCGACTGCGCATCACTCTGGCGGATGCCGTTCCTGAAAAAAAGATGTCACCGGGGTGTATCCTTTCTTCACGGCAATGATATCAAGATGCAGTGTGGTCAGGTTCGCTACCATGGCGGATTTTTCAGGGTGGTCGCCACGCTGGTCGATGACTTTCAAATAGCGTTTGCAGGCATCGCACGTTTCCACCCTGTAGCGCTCATCATCCTGTACAGTGAAGTAGGCCATTTTTACGGACGACGCCGTCCCGCAACGCGAACAGCGGCTGCGCGAAAAAAGCCATTCGCTCAAGCAGGCTTCACAAATTAAATATTTTTTACCCTCCTGCCCTTTAAGCACCCCGAGCATGGGGTTAGACCCGCACATCGGACAATACCCGCAGTGCCAATCCTCCACGCCTATCTTACCGGCCAAAAAATCAGCATGGACTTCCAGTAAGGGATGAACGGTTTCCTGAAGCAAGAATCGAAGCAGCTGTGAATGGTCGGCGCAGGCACCGTGCCGCAGCGTATCCGTCAGAAGGTGCTTGAAAACGTTCAGGTCAGCCACTTGGAGTGCGATGGCGTGGGCCTCTTGCGGATTTTTATGGCCAACGATGTCCAATAGAGCCAAAAAGTGCGGCTTTATCATGGCCTCATCCAACGCAAGGCGTTCCTTGTCGATCAGCGGAAACCCCGATTTGAGCTTAATGGCAGCCAGGTCGGCATCGATGGCAGGTGGCGGCAAAACGGCTGTCAGCGCCCGTTTGTAGGTCTTTTTCCAAGCAGCGATGGTTTCGTAAAAGGACAGAATGCAGGCGTAAATCCTGTCTTCCGATGTGTTTTTGAGGGTATTTTTCATGGGCGTAAATCCTGTTTGCACTTATGCCGGTGGCATCAATAACCCATTTGCCGGTTTATGAACATGGCCTGGGGCCACGTTCATAAACCGCTTGCTGGTCAGGCCACCCGGTAGTTCTTCCAGCCGGTCGGCGCCTGGGCCAGTGGATATTTTCTACTGCTCTCGGGCAAAACCCACAGTACATTGTGTTCTTCGCCCGGGTAGAGGTTGGCATCCCCGCCGAGTGCTTCGATGCGGCCACTGGCAAACCGCAACATTTCCTGCCGCGGACCGAATTGGAGCGCGCCGGAGGGACAAGCTTTCACACAGGCCGGCTGCAGTCCATTGGATACCCGATCGTTGCACATTGTGCATTTACTGATGCGTCCGGTGGCTTCGTTCTTGCGCGGGATGTCATAAGGGCAGTTGGACGTCAGGTCGTCAAAATCCATCTCCCTGGTTTTTTTGCCGAATATCACGGCGCCACTGTCGTCCTGGACAACCGCTCCGGGCACGCTTTGGCCTATCTCCAGACAGGGCGGGTCTTCGCAATGGCGGCACCGATCACTGATAAATGTCATGTCGATCTTGCCGTTGGCGTCGCGGGACTCCACGAAAACAACCCGGTTCCAGGTATTCGCCGATAGATCGGGCGGGTTTTCGTGGCTGCCGCGATTTTCGGTCTGTTCGCCTTTGAGTTGGTTCCAGTTTTTGCACGCCACCTGACAGGACCTGCATCCTGTGCACTTAGCGACATCGATGACCAGGGTCATTCTTTCCATGTATATGCTCCTTTCGTCGCGACCGACAGTGCCCCCAAGGGCCGCCGCGTCGTAGAAAGTTATGCTTTTTTGACGATGTCCACCATGAAGGCCTTGCTCTCCGGAATCATCGTGTTGGGATCACCGATATTGGGGGTGATCAGATTGGCGCTGTCGCCGAACGTGAACACCTCCGGCTTTTTGTCCTTGGCCCCATACTTTCGCCCGGCCGTGGTGGACCACCCGTAATGATATGGCATGCCAACCTGGTGAACGGTTTTACCCGCAACGGTGAATGGCTGCCAGCGAACGGTCACCATGGCGATGGCCTCCAAAGAGCCGCGTGCAGAGTGGACCATGATCTTTTCACCATTACGGATGTTTTTCAATTCGGCCAGCTCGGTGCTTATTTCCACGAACAGGCCCGGCTCCATTTCAGCCAGCCAAGGCTGCCAGCGGGTCATGACGCCGGTCTGCCAGTGCTCGGTGACGCGGTAGGTCGTGCACACGATCGGAAAGCCGCTATTGTTCGTAGCCCGGCGGTTGACGTTTTTGGACGGCGATATGCGGTCAAAGCGTACTAATACCGGATTGATGAACTGGGGCGAAAGCGGATTTGCGCCCAGCGGACTTTCAAAGGGCTCGTAATGCTCTGGGAAGGGACCGTCCGCCATGCCGGGACCGAAAAGAGAGCCATGCCCCTCGACTTGCATGATAAATGGGTAGCGTCCTTTACCTGCTGCGGCAAGCGGTGGCCACCCGCCATCGGGCACGTCACCCTTCCAAGTCTCTGCCTGCCACTCAATGACCCGTTTTCGCGGTGCCCAGGGTTTGCCGTTCACATCCACGGCGGCCCGGTTGTACAGGATACGGCGGTTGAGGGGCCAGCTCCAGGCCCAATTCGCATAAAGGCCGATGCCTGAAGGATCGTCCTTTTGCCTGCGTTCGGCCATGTTGCCCTCTTCGTTATAGGAACCGCAGTACAACCAGTTACCCGAGGAGGTGGCCCCGGTGTCGCTCAGCATTGTGAAATTCGGGACCAAGGTGCCGCGCTTGTAAACTTTGTCCTTGATGGTCGTGTCTTCCAGAAAATAGCCGTTGATTTCCCTGGCGACCAGGTGCGGCTCGATGTGTTTGACTTGTCCGGCGGCGTTCTTGGGGCCATAATCCCATGAGAGTTTGAGGATCGGATCCGGGAAAACGCCTTTTTGGGTCTGGTACAATGTTTTAACGCGGCTCATCAGTTCATTGACGATGTCACCGTCCGGCAGGGCCTGGCCGGGAGGCGACGCTGCCTTATAGCGCCATTGCATCCAGCGGCCGCTATTGCTGATGCTGCCTTCTTTTTCGAATGAGGCCGCGCACGGCAATAGAAAAACTTCCGTTTTGATCTTGGCGGGGTCCATGTCGGGCCCTTTCCAGAACGAAGCGGTTTCGTTGTCGAAAAGGTTGACATTGACCAGCCACTCCAGCTTGCCCATGGCATGACGGGTCTTGTTCGAATTGGCGCCGCTGCAGGCCGGATTTTGCCCCCAGGCGAAAAAGCCTTTGAATTTATCCTGGTACATCTGGTCGAAGACGGTCAGCCAGGAGTAATCGGGACCCGTGTCCAGTTTGGGCAGGTAGCGATAGCTCTCATCCAAAGAGAGCTTGGGACCGTAAAACGCGCGCAGTATGCTGGCGGAGTATTTCGGATAGTTGCTCCACCAGTTGGCACTGAGCGGATCGTTCGATTTGGGTGTGTAGGCCGCGTTGTAATCCGCAAAGGTCTGCTGGGCGGCCCGGGGTGTTTTCAGGTAGCCTGGCAGAATGTGAAACAGGAGCCCATGGTCGGTGGACCCCTGTACGTTGCTCTCTCCGCGCATCGCGTTTACGCCGCCACCGGGCATGCCCATGTTGCCTAACAGCAGCTGAATGATGCTCATGGCACGGATATTCTGGACGCCCACGGTGTGTTGGGTCCAGCCCATGGCGTAAAGTACTGTGCCCGATTTATCCGGCGCGCCTGACTTTGCATACGCTGAATACACGGCGAGAAGTTTGTCCGGTGGGGTCCCGGTGATGTCCGAAACTTTTTCCGGGGTGTATCTTGAATAGTGCTTTTTGAGCAACTGGTAGACACAATGGGGATCTTTGAAAGTTTTATCTTTCTTGATGATGCCCTTTTCATCTTTCTGGTAGGCCCAAGTGGTTTTGTCGTACTTTGCATCCACATAGCCTTCTTCGGTTTTGATTCCTTCCAGTCCTGAAAAGACCCCGTCCCCGTCTCCCGGAAGTTTAAAACCCGGATCGACCAGGAAAGCGGCATTCGTATAGTCGCGTACATACTCTTTAAAATACAGGTCATTGTCCAGAATGTACTTGATCATGCCGCCCAGAAAGGCGATGTCCGTTCCGGACCGCAGCGGTGCGTAGATCTGCGCCTTGTTCGATGTCGCGGTGAAGCACGGATCGACACTGATCAATGTGCCACCGTTTTCGACCGCTTTCGTGATCCATTTGTAAGAAATCGGATGGTTTTTGACAGGGTTGCTCCCCATGGCGAGGATATAATCACTGTTGCGGATATCAATCCAGTGATTGGTCATGGCGCCGCGTCCGAACGACTCTCCCAGAGCCGCTACAGTTGCGGAGTGTCAGATACGCGCCTGGTGTTCGATAAACACCATGCCTAGGGAGCGCAGGAATTTCTGATAAAGATAGCACTCCTCGTTGTCCAGGGCGGCACTGCCCACGGAGGCCATGCCCATGGTTCGGTTGACTTCCTGGCCGGCCGCATTGGTGATTTCAAAACTTTCATCGCGTGTTTTTTTGATGTTGGCGGCAATTTTGTCGAGAGTAAAATCCCAGGAGACTTCTTTCCATTCCGTCGCGTATGGTGCCCTGTACAGAGGCGTCGTAAGCCGGTTGGGATTGTTGTGCGAAAGCTGGTAAAGCGACATTCCCTTGGGGCACAGACTGCCTTCATTGATGGGATGATCCGGATCGCCCTCGGTGTTGACCACTTTACCCTCGATGGTGTGCACCAGAATGCCGCAACCAACGGCGCAGTACGGGCAGATCGTCGTGGTCTGGTCCGCATTCTGAATGCGCAGGGTCGAGGCGTAGGCCTCGATCGGGGATAGGTCGAACCCCATCGTTCCGAAAGCGATCCCCGACAAGGTCGCTCCGGAAAGCTTTATAAACTCACGTCGGTTTAGATCCATAGTCGGCCTCCTTATGGGTTATCCGGTGAAACACCGGACGAGAGTGTTCTGTTTTTATTTTTTGAGCCACATCGCTGGCGGGCAATCACATTCTGATCCGTATGTCGGCTATCATTGCAGCGCTAAAGTTAAAAAAAGGTTACAAAACAGGGTACCGCATTTGGTTGGGCCGCATTCAAGGAATGGGAACATCGTTCTTTCTTAGGGGCGAACCTTGTGTTCGTCTGGTGCGTAAATGTCGGTTAATCCTAAACAAATGGATCCTTGAGAATCACGATGCACGCTGTAGGGGCGAACGGCGGTCGCCCATGCGAACCACTGTTTTTAGGCATCGCACAAAATGCGCGGCCTTTTTTTTCTCCCGCACCATGATTTTTTGGGGTGGTGGCTTTGCACCTGCGAGAACAATTTCAAAATGCGGTTACCTGTAAGTTATATAGGACACGTCTGGCGGGCAGATCTCATTCGGGGTCGACCAGCGCGGGCTAAGAGGTGGGCCGCAAAGCGGCACCATGAAAACCCGGCTACCGATCCCTGGGTGCCCACCGGCTGATGCGGTTGGTCCCAAGAACTGCGGGTTGGTTAGTGGACGGTTTTGATTTTCTCCACAAGGTGTGTGGTGGCTGGATCGGGGGTGACGCCCAGTTCCTCATGCAACGCTTTGCACAAGGTTTGATATGCCTGGAGCGCTTCGTTGCCGCGGCCCTGACGTATACAAGCCTGTATCAGGATCTGGCCGGCCGTCTCGTGGCAGGGATCGACTTGCAGAACAGTGCGGCAGCAATCCACCGACTGCTCGTAATGCTCTTGGCTATAAAAAATGCGCGCCAACTGCAACACTACCCCGAGATAGGTATCCTTGAGCGCCCAGCGCTTCATTTCCACCCAAGGGGCATAGGGCTCTTCGGGGAGAAAATCACCTTGATACAGGGCCATCACTTTGCGGCTCAGAGCTATGATTTCAACGGTCTCGCCGTTGAGTGCATGGCGCTTGATATCTTTGCAGGCTTGCAGAAAAGCCTCTAAATCCACGCGACAGGCATCTTTGGCGAGAGAGACGAGGTTGTTTTTAAGGTGGATAAATACAGATCCATGACTTTTTTTCAGTTCAGGTTCCAATATCTTGCGCAAGCGGTGCAGCGTCACCTTGAAGTTTTGCAATCCTGCCTCCGGTGTGCTTTCCGGCCATAAATCGTCGATCAGAATATCTTTGGGAATCTCGCGCAATCCGTGGACCAGGATCGCTTTGAGCAGCAGTTTTGGCCGATGACCGCACCATTCACGCTCTTCTATAGGAACGTTTCCGTTGCGCATCACGCTGAAACCGCCGAACGTTCTGATTTCAAGGGCAATGGTTTCCTCGGGAGTGGAAAGATTGTCGTCCGGGCGCATCGTGTCAACGATCGCGGCTTGCACGCAAACATCCAGTTTATCCATCCGCGTGTGCGGGCAAAAGCTTTCGGGCAGCTGCAACCTGAACTGTTCAGTTAAGTGGCCTATCAGGGCGATATCCGTCCGTCTGAGAAGGGGCATACACCCAAAGCGCTTCGTGCTGGCTATACTAAGGCCTTTTTGGAGGTAGTCCCGACTCTCTGGCAACCGCCCACTGGCGTGGGCCCAGAGCGCCAGGATCAAGTAGGTTTCCGTTATTGCAAGCGGGTTGGCGGCCTGTTTGAAGTAGCTCATGGCCTGATCGAGCAGCAATTTGCTAGGGCTGTATTTGCCAAGCTGAATCCAGGCTAGTGCAAGCAGCTGCCGTGCCTGCATCGATTGCAGGGTCGGCGATCCTTCCTTATTCCAAACGGCAATGGCCTGCTCTGCGTCCGCTGCCGCTTGCATGGGGTTGTCCTGATAATGATGAATCAGGGCACTGAGCCTGTGGGCCAAGCCCTTGCAGGTGGCATTGCCGGCCAGCATCGCGACATCCAGCAGGTGACGGCACGTGTTGCGGGCTTCGGCCAAACGGCCCTCGTAAAGGTGCACAAGGCCGCAGCGATCCACATAAGCGGGATACAGGAACAGGAAACCATTCGCCTCGATATTCCGGCCCAGGTCTTGGGTGTGCTGCCAGGCAGCCTGCCAATTGCCGCGTCGCAACGCGAGCTCCGCCATGACCAACTGATGCAGGCTATCGTACTCGGCTTGCACGCCCCAAAGGTCCATTGCTTTGATTTTGACCAAGATCTCATCGGCGCGATCGAACTCGCCGGCGGTCGCCCAGCCAAGCACGGAAACCATTGCCGAGCGCGCCATCAAAAAAGTGTTCTTCATTTTGCGCGATAGCAGATAGGCATTGCGGGCAGCCGAAAGACCTTTGGCCAGATCCAGCCCGGTGGCAATGTACCCGAATCCGATCTGAAGGCACAACAGCGCCTTGGCGAAACTGTAATATTGGTTTGTGTTCTGGGCGACCAGCCAGCGTTCGCCTTCCTGAATCCAGTGCAAGCACGCTTCCGGAGCCTGCCCCAGGAGCGTGTTTGTTTCGATGAGGTAGGCCAGGGCGAGCAGTTGACCGCGAACATCATTCAGGGCGGCAAAACGGTCCAGCACTGTCTCGAAATCAGCCAAGCTTCTTGATCCGCCCTTTATCTGCCGGGTCACGGTCAGCAAAAAGAACAGCCAGGGGTCGGAATGCAGTTGATGGACCTGCAAATTTTCGAGGTAGGCCGCCAATTCCGATATGCGTCCGCGAATGATCAAATCCGTGCTGATTTTCTTCAACGCTTGGCCCGCCATTCCATAATCCTGGGCCTGCAGGTACCATCTGGCGGCTATGGCGACATCCTGGCGGGCATCGAACCAAGCCGCAATTTTCGAATAAAACGCCTGTTGCTCGGCCAGGGTAAACGCGGCTTTGAACCGCGTCCGTAAAAATTCCTGAAAAATCGGGTTGAAGCGATAAAGCGTCTCATCCCGAATAGCGTCATGACAGCTGTGGATAAAAGCATTTTTCTGCACCAGGCTATCGATTTGCTCCGCAGCGTCAGGGGTATTCGTGAGGTCGGCCAGCATGTCCGGGACAATACCATCCATTACAGCGGCGTGCATTAGAACTGAACGCGATGCTGGGGGGAGGCCATCGAAGACTTCCTCGGAGAAATAATGCAGGGCTTCGCCCGATAAAGCGGCAGGCAGATGCCGGCAAAGATCGTCGCGCCACCGCGCGGGATCCATGCGTTCCAGGGCTTGGGCCAGCAGTACCAACGCGCCGGGCCAACCCTCGGTTGCCTGATGCACCGCCTCGAGGCATTCACGCGGCAATTGGCATGGATATACTGCTTCGAAATAGCGTTGAATCTCGCGTGCACTGAAAGCCAGGTCATTGTTGTTAAGCACCAGCATCTGCCTGTTGATCATGGCCTGTTGGTATCTGAATGGCGGTTTTCGCCGCGATAAAAGCCAGACCCGGCCGGTTGGAGCCACTGCGGCGCATATATGCGCGATGATCGAAGCGGAGGGGGCCGCATCGGGCAGCCGGTCCAGGCCGTCCAGGACGATCTGGATCTGACCGGGTAGGTGCGGCCAAAGATTTTGCAGGCTTTGAACAAACGGACGTGGGTCATTCTGGGGCCCGATGCTTGGATGGGGTGTTTCGTGATAGTCCTTCAGCGCGGCCGAGGGCATCGCATGGATCAGGGCTTGTATGAGCAGGGCATAAAATCGGGCAGGCTCGGCATCCGCGGCATCCAGAGTGAGCCAGGCAACCGGTGTCGGCCAGGTTTTCAGGTAATCCGCCGCCAGGGTTGTTTTACCTTGGGCAGCCTGGCCCAGCAAGAGGACCACCCCGTTAGGTCGGCCAGTCCGCAAACGTCGCATCAACCGGTCGCGGGTAATGAGCACCGGCAGTCGGGGGGCTGTGTATTTTGAAGCATTGAAATGCATCTAATCTTATCCTGGATCATGCCGTGGTTACCCGACCAATGTTGCCGTTCCAGGCTTTTCCGCTTTCGTCCATCTCACTTTTTGTATCAGATGTGTTGTTTCATTGAAACACTCAACTTTCGGAATTACAACCGTCCTGCCAATAGCGGCTTGCGCCACACCTGGGTTTAATCCTGTACGGGCGCGGCACCTGCTTTGACCGATAGGGGTGATCAGTCCCCCTGCACACCTCGTGTTCAATGAAGGGCAGGGTAACCGCATTTGGAAATTCAGTTCTTTAAGACTTCTCACCTTATAGTTTCGAAAAGCTGCCCTTCACCACAGGCGCGGACCTGAGCAAAGACGCACCATTGCATACGCACCGGGCGAACACGATGTTCCGTTTCGGTGATCAAGCCACGCGCAAATGCGGTCCCTGCAATGAAGGGGTGACAAAATGGTATTTTTTAGATTATTCTATGCTTTAGGTGTATGATAAGTGTTTCATTGAGCAGGTGCCTGTCACGCCATTGCTCAATGATTATGAAAGGATCATCTCGCCATGGATACAGCCCGCACCGTGTTGGTTATTGACGATGAAAGCGCAACACTCACCATGTTCCGCCTGTTTTTAACTGCGTACGGCTACAACGTACTCCTGGCGGAAGATGGCAAATCGGGACTGGCTTTGATGTGTGAACATCGCCCCGACATTGTTTTTACCGATTTGAAAATGCCGGAAATGGATGGGTTTGAAGTCCTCAAGGAGATCAAACGGATCGCCCCGAGCACGGAAGTAATCGTCATCACCGGGCATGGGGATATGGATTTGGTGGTGCAGGCGCTCAATCTGGACGCCACCGATTTTATCGATAAGCCCATTCAGCGCAGCGCCCTGAATGCCGCTTTGCAGCGGGCCACCGAACGGCTGCTGCATCCCGTGCCCCAGGAGTGCCACCTCTCATTTTCTCTGGAACACGATATCGGTTGCATCCGCATTACGGGCACCCTGCGTCGGGAGCACCGGGAGCAGATGCGCGAGTGCTGTCAGCAGGCTCGTCAGGCTCCCTGTCAACGCGTTCTGATGCATTTCATGGACAATGCCGCGGTTAACGGAGCGGGCATTGCCGAGTTGATCAAATGCCTCTCCGCCATCCGTCAGACAAAGAAGGCCGTGGCCATCGTGGGGCTTTCCGAGAATTTCAAGGCAATTTTCAAGATGGTGGGCATCGGCCGTTTTGCCGATTTATGTGACGTCGAGGCCGATGCGGTCGCCTCGCTCAGCAAGCCAAAAAATGGGTTGTGACCGTGTTGCCTTTAATCATGGAGGTGTCCGACCCAAAACGCAAATCACCGTACAAGGTCATGATGATACCAGAGCCCCCGCGACAATCGAAAGCACCCCTTTACAGGACCTTCGTGCTGAACGCTTGTGTTATTGCATGTATCCTTGCAATCCTGCTGGTCCTCGGCTGCGAGAAAGATTTAGCGTCTTTGCAGAGCGACACCCGCTCAAACGGCATTCAGTCCGACGAAATTTTGATTGGCGCATCCCTGGGGCTGACTGGTCATGCCGGTTACCTGGGGACTCAGACTTTGCACGGCGCCATGGCGTACATTCACCATATCAATGAAAACGGCGGCATTCACGGCCGGCAGATCCGGGTCATCAGTTATGATGACGGTTATGATCCGCCGCGTTGTGTCCTCAACACCCAGCGCTTGATCATCGAAGACAAGGTGTTCGCCCTTTTTTGCTATGTGGGTACGCCCACGGCCGTCAAGATCGTGCCACTGGTCGAAGAAGCCCGGATTCCCCTGGTGGGCATTTTCAGCGGGGCCAATGTCCTGCGCGACCCTGTGAGCCGCTATCTCATTAACGTGAGGGCCTCCTATTACCAGGAGACCGGCGCCGCCGTCCGGCACCTTGTTGAAAAACGCAACCTGCGCAAGATCGCGGTTTTCTATCAATATGATGCCTATGGGTTCGATGGTCTGCGCGGCACCGAACTGGCCTTGAAGCACTATGACCTGGTGCCCGTGGCCACGGGCACTTACTTGCGCGGCACACTGGGGGTTGAGGAGGGTTTGAATAAGATCATGGCGGCCGGCGCCGAGGCAGTGGTCATGATTGGCACCTATGAACCGTGCGCCCGGTTTATCCAACTTTCCCTTTCAAAGGGCTTTAAGCCTGTCTTTGCCAACACCTCCTTTGTGGGGGCGGATGAATTATCCCGTCTGCTGGGACCCGACGCGGATGGCGTCATTGTCACCCAGGTGGTTCCGCCGCCCGAACCCCGACGCAAAGCCCTTCAGCTATGGGGCGCAAGCGATTATGTCGAGCGGCTTAAACAATACTTTCCAGATGATGCGCCCAATTTTGTCAGCCTGGAAGGCTATATCAATGCCAAGGTCTTGGTCGAGGGATTACGCCGTGCGGGACGTTATCTGGATCGTGAACGTTTCATCGAGGCCATTGATTCGATTCACGACCTGGACCTGGGCATTGCCAACCCGCTTTCGTTCAGCCCCGATCGGCACCAGGGATTGGAAAGGGTTTACTTCACCTATTTTAAAGACGGTCGATTCGTATGGTTAACCGATTAGTAACGCGGCTGCAGAACACCAGTCTGAAAAACAAAATTTTTTTCACGACCACGCTGGTCATTTTGCTGATCAGCGCCCTCATCGCCGTGTTTACCCGCTGGATATTGATCTCCAGTCTGCGATCGGAACTCATCCAGAGAGGGCTGGGCATTGCCAACAGTGTCGCTGAAAGCGGGCGTGGTTTTTTGTTGACCAAAGATATCGCCCAACTGACGAGTATTGCCTTCGATGCACGTCTTGGGCAGCGCCGATTGCTGGTCAATTATATTTTTATCCAAGACAAACAGAAGAATATCCTGGCGCACACTTTTGTTCATCCGGTTCCTGCCAGCCTGCAATGGATCAATCCGTTGGAAGGAGATCAGCCCTACCGCATCGCGTTGCAGCGCCTGGAAGGCGATGATGTCTATGATATCGCCGTGCCGGTGCAGGAAGGGATTTATCAAATCGGCAGCGTTCACGTCGGGCTCTATAAAAAGCATATCGACCAGTTGATTGCCAAGCTGCGCACAACGTTTCTGGGTTTCGTTTCCGTGGTGACCCTCTTTTGCTTTCTGATCAGCCACCGCCTGACCCGCTATATCACGCGTCCCATCGCACAGTTGATCCGCATATCAGACGACTTGAGCCGGGGCAACTTCAAGGCGCACGAGGATCTGGGCCACCAGTTAGAACGTCAGAAGCCGACCAATGACGAGGTTTACCGATTGGCCCAATCCTTTCGGAACATGACCCAGACCATTATTCAATCTCAGGCCAGCCTGCGCGATTCGGAACAGAAATACCGTTCCATGTTTGCCAGCGGACCGAACCCTATTTTTGTCATCGACCGAATGACTTTTGCCATTTTGGATGCCAACCCCACGGCCGAAGATACTTATGGATACCAGAGAGACGAGCTTATCGGACAGCCATTTACACTACTGGGGCATTTTGATTTCATGCCACACGCGGCCGTTGGCGGCCGCAAGGAAAGCGCTGCTTTTGAAACGGTGATTGTCAGTGCCAGAGAACGCTTCTTCAGGAAAGGGCAGATTCCGCTGTATGTCAACGTGCAGGCCTGCCCGGTACGCTACGCCGGTTATGAGGCTTTGATCGTGGCCACCACTGACATCACTGAAATGGTAGAGAAGGACAATCAGCTGATTCAGTTCAGCAAGCTCAAGACCTTGGGCGAAATGTCGGCCGGCATTGCCCATGAACTCAATCAACCCTTGAATGCCATCAAAATGGGCAGTGAATATCTGGAAATGGTGATCGAAAACCAGCAGACCATGTCCTCCGAGGACTTGCAGACGGTGACGGTCGAAATCAGCCGGCAGGTGGATCGTGCATCGGACATAATCAAACGGCTGCGCGATTTTGGGCGTAAGTCCGATTTCACGCGCGATAAGGTCTCTCTGAATCAGCCGATCAATAGCGTTCTGAATATTATCGGCCGCCAGTTGAGCCTCCAGAATATCGCCCTCAAGCTTGAACTGGCCAACGATCCGCCCATGGTACTCGTCCACCCCAACCGGTTGGAACAGGTTATTTTCAATCTGGTCACCAACGCCCGCGATGCGCTCATTCAGAAAGACGAGACCAACCCGGAACCGGACCGGACGATTGAAATCCGGACCTTTCATGAAAACGGCCGCGCGATTGTCTCGGTGGCCGACAACGGCATCGGTATCCCCCAAAGCATGCGTAAAAAAATATTCGAGGCATTTTTTACCACCAAAGAGATGGGCGAGGGCATGGGGTTAGGGTTGTCGATTTCCAGCGGCATCGTGGAAGACTATGGCGGTAAAATTGAAGTGGTCAGTGATGAAGGCCGCGGCACGACCTTCAAACTCTCTTTTCCGATTGCCCCTTGAAAATTTTTCCGGTTTTTACGAATCCATCAAAATTAAATCGTCACACTGTGACCGTATCTGTCACAATGGTCTGTTAGAGTCTCCATTATGGCACAAGGCGGATCCTGCCTGCGCCATGCATGCTCACTTACTTGCAAATGGAGGACTTATGACCACATCTATCGTTTGTCGCGACTGGCAGGAATGTTTTGAGTACCACGGCAACACGGCTGTGGAACGTATCCGCAGGCAAAAAGGAAACGTTCGGCGGGAATGGTTATTTTTCAATTCCCCGGAAGAGGCGGCAGATTTTTTCAACGATCAGCGTGCCTGCTGTGAGGCTGCCTGATGTGGGTACAGGGAATTATGAACGGTGTCAAAGTATGGGCGCTCATGACTTTGTTCGTGGCTATGAGCGCGGGGCTGACCTTGCTCATGTGGTGCTGAAAGCCTGTGGGATGCCGGGACGGTGGGAGACGCGACTCTCGTGTTGACAATTCAATGCGCTTTTGGCACATTTTCAAGTACTCACCCTTTTCTTGCGCCCTCGTCCGTTTCACTCTGGATACATACTGCGTTTACCACGGTGGTGTCCCATTTCGATCCATGAAAACTGTCGTACGGCCGGTTAAACAAGCCATTAACCTTTTTCAAGGAGGTCACATGCAACGTATTTTCGGATGGGTCGTTTCAGGTGCAGTTGTCATCAGTCTTTTTGGCGTGGCATATGCGCAGTTTGCCAAACCGGAGCAAGCCATCGCCTATCGCCGGGCTACGATGACGTTGATCGGGGATCACTTCGGACGCATCGGTGCCGTGGTTAAAGGAGACAAACAATACGATCCAAAGGAAACCGAGCAGAATGCGACGTTGCTCGCAACGTTGGCCACATTGCCGTGGGATGCATTCACGATAGCCGATACAGATAAGGGAGAGACGCACATGAAGCCCGAAGTCCTCAAGGACAAAGAGGCGTTCCGTAAAGCGGCCGATGACATGCAAATGGAGACTGCCAAACTGGCCGAGGCAGCGGACAAGGGCGAACTGGCTGCCGTTAAGAGCCAATTTGGCGCGACCGCCAAAAGCTGCAAGGCATGCCATGACAGGTACCGCTCCCATTAACTTTTTGACCAGATGCCAGCCGCTACAAAGTGTATCTGCAAATAAGAAGTAAAGAAGTCGCTGTCCGGCTTTCAGCCGCCATACCACACCAGCAGGTAGACTGCTGCGGCCGAAAGGGCTGCCACGACAACTGCGGCTCCTAAGCGTGGTTTTTCGATGTGTACGGGCGCATGCCAGGGTTTGACACCCGTGATCATTGGGGTGATCAGGTTGTCGCGTTTTACCAATAGGTAGAACAGGACGGCCATGACATGCAGTCCGATTAAATACATGATCACTTGCTGGTTAATGCGGTGTACCCGTGTGAGCCAACGGCTGGTCTGATCGCTCACCCAGGGGTAAAGCGGTCCCTGGGTGAAGATTTCGTCATTGGCGAATAACCCCGTAACTACCTGCAGCAGCAGGGTCAACAGCATCGCTGCAATCGACCAGCCGCCCAAAGGGTTATGGCCCAAATGACCGGAATAACCGGAGCGCAGCAAAGTGCGGGCATATTGCCAAACGGTCCGCGGGCCGCGCAGGAAAGAAGCAAAGCGCACTGGGTGGCCGCCGATGAAACCCCACACCAGGCGAAACAGCAGCAGCGTCATGATAGTATAACCGCTCCATAAATGGTACTGCATGGCACTGCCGCCGATTTTTCCCGTGGTATAAGAAACAGCGATCAGCACTACCAGCAGCCAGTGAAAGAGGCGCGTGGGCAGATCCCATAATGTTACTGGATAGGCAGCGCGAGTCGGCTGGTTGTGTGATTTCGCACGTTTTTGCATTGCTCGCCTCCTGCCGGATGAATATTATTCTTGATGTCACCTTGCGGTGTTTCAAACCTTGCGGACCACCTTTCCGGATCACATCTTCCATGCCGATCCCGGAGGTTGATTTTTCCACTACACCAATCGGTGAAGTTCTTCCATGGATGCCTGGATCTGAGAGTCATCCAGACAATAGCGCATATCCAAAAACTGCTCGCGCAAAGTATGTACCTTTTCTTTGACGTGGGCCGCTCGTAAAATTACTTCCGCCATCAATTGGGCGAGTACGCCGAAATCTTCCTGCTGCATGCCGAAGCGGGTCATTTCGGCCACCCCCAGACGAAGCGCGCCGGATGCGGTAAAGCCTTCTTCTTCGGGAGCCGCCTGATAGTTGCAAATAATATTGTTCTCTTCCAGCCGCTGAGCGATCGCCGGCCCTTGGGCGTAGCCGACTTTCACGATGACCTGGTGGGTTTCAGTATAGTCGATGGCCGGATCGCCGGCCACATCCAGACCGCAGTCGTGCAGTGCGCGCGCAAAAGCCTTGGCGTTGGCCATTACTTGCGGCTGATACTGCTCCTTGAAGGCATTCATCTCCATGCTGGCCAGCAGTAATCCCAGCAAAGTACCCAAATGGTGGTTGCTGACCGCGCCGGGAAAGGCACGGCGCTGGATGGCTTCCCATAAGGCCACTTGCTGCAGCTGCTCGGGAGCGGTGTTCGCCGCCACGATGCCGCGCTGGGTGCCGAAGAATGTTTTGTGCGTCGAGCCGGTGACCAGGTCCGCGCCTTCGGCAAACGGTTGCTGGAAGTGCGGGCCGCACAATCCCAGAACATGGGCCATGTCATAGAGCAGTACAGTATCCAACTGCAATTCGTCGATCATCCCGCGAACGGCCGCGACTGGTTCTTTGTGCAAGGTCATGCTCTTGCCCATAATGATCAGCTCCGGACGGTGACGGGCCATTAACTCCCTGCAGGCGGACAGATCGACATCATAGGGATTGTGGGCCAGGGTGGGAAAATGAACCATGGCCGGTTGCTCGGTGGCCGGATCGCGCATGACAAAATCGCGCAAAGCGCCCATGGGTTGCGCACTCAGATGGCCGCCGTTGATGATGTGGTGGTTCATTACCATGCGCATACGCCGTTGCTCGTTTTTGCGATCGGACCGGTTGATGTGATCCACCATGGCGCTGAAGACGACCGTATTGGCCATTTGACCGGAGATCGGCCGGGTCTCGACCTGGCGGCAGCCGAGATAGTGCCGTAACTCTTCAGCCAAGGCATTGGCGACCGCCGCGATGAATTCTGTGCCCTGATAGTAAAAAATATCCATGTCAGCAAAGGCTTTAACCTTCTTGTGCTCGGCATAGCGACCCACCGGATCGGTGATCGACAACCGTCGCACCAGAGGCGAAGGCGTTTGTTCGGATGGAATCAGGTTGATGCACTGACGCTGACGCCAGACATGATTGTCTATGGCCTTGCGCACCCACTGATGCGCCTGCCGTATGGTCGTGGCGTCGGTTTTGGGCGCGGCCGTTAAATTACTTCGATAGATCGCCCATGTGATCGGCCGGGAGTGGGGTGGCGCTTCACTGCGCAGCAAATAGGGCATCACGCCGGCCCGCAGGCGCTTGCCGCGGACATCCACATCGATGAGGGTTCCTTCCTGGATGCGACTGTCAATCAAAGCCAAGCCGATGGCACGTCGAGCATGGCGATCGGTGATGGTCGATGCAATGCCCTGGCCTTCATATTCCCAGTGGGGCACCATGGTGCCACTGGTGATCCAGCCGACAGCAGCATCGTCTTTGTAAACCGGTGCGCCGGCGCGGGCGATACCCTTGTCAATCAGCTCGATCGGGCGAATCATGCGTGGCAGGACATGCAGGGCATCGAAACGGCCTTCCATAAACTGCTTGTAGGCATCGAACTGGCGCAGCAGGGCCGACCTTCCGATAAAGTCCCCTTTGACAGGAGAGAAACTGACTGCAAATCGGGCTAAACTCAAGGCGAAGATCGGAATGGGCCGACCATCGGGATCATTGCCCAATTCATGACCGTACAATGGCAGGCCCGCCTCCAGGCGCAGCGTGTCGCGTGCCCCCAGGCCTACGGGGTGCGCACCGTGTTGCAGCAACTGGTCCCAGAGCGGCATGACGGCTGACGCGGGCATAAAGAGTTCGAAACACAGGGGTTCGCCGGTGTATCCCGTCCGGGAGAGCCATACCTCGGTTCCCTGGCAGCGGACGATGCTCAGGGCGTTGCGCCGCGGCTCGGGCAGGGCACCCTCTTCGATGATGCCGCTCAGGATGGCCTTGGATTGCGGGCCTTGCAGGCTGAGCATGGCCAGCGCGTGCGTGCGGTCGGTCAGTTCGACCTCTTTGAAACGCGCGCGCAGTGTTTGCAAGTGCTGCCAATCCTTTTCGCGATTGGCCGCGTTGATCACCAGCAAAAAGTGATCGTCGAAAAAGCGGTAAAGATAGGCATCGTCTATCGCCCCGCCGTGCTCGTCGGGAATCATGGTGTACTGGCCTTGGCCGACCTGCAAGGCGGCGGCGTTGTTGGTCAGGACATATTGCAAAAAGGGCAGTGCTTCTCTGCCGCGTATGGTCAGGCGCCCCATATGCGATACATCGAAAAGGCCCGCCTGTCGGCGGGTAGCCAGGTGTTCCTGAAGAATTCCGGCAGGATACTGCACTGGCATTTCCCACCCGCCGAACGGCACGATCTGGGCGCCCAGGTCGACATGGCGCGCGAACAAGGGAGTTTGCAGCAAGGGTTCCATATGCCCCTCCTTTGTTTAAGATTGATCGCTTGTTTTTCGACTCATAACATGGTGACCGGGTGGCCCCTGCGCCAGTCGTCCGGCTTACCTGATGTTGTGCGCACCCCCGAAGTCGATGTGGTCTTTACGGTTCTTTCGCCCTTCGCTGAGCTTTATTGCAGCCAGAAGGCGATAGCGCGTACAAGGCCCCAGGCCAGTGCCAACAGGGTTGCCACAATGCATCCGCCGGCCAGCAGGCGATGGGACATCGATTCGCGCGATTTTTCATGATATCCCAAAAGAAAACCGCACAGTACCCCGGCGGCCATGCCGCCGATGTGAGCCCAGTTATTGATACCCGGCACCAGGAAACCGAACAGCAGAATGAACAGTGCCCACCCGCCCACTTGTTTGTAAATCGTGTGTCCGAACACGCCACCACGATCCCTGCCATAATACAGGGCCGCACCGATCAACCCGCACAAGGCGGCCGAAGCGCCGATGGTCAAAGGAATGCCGGCCATGAAAGAGATCCAGAACCCGGCCATGCCGCTCAAGGTGTAAATTGCAAAAAAACGATAAGGGCCATACAACTGCGTGATGAGGGGGCTGATCTGATAAAACGCGACCATATTGAAAAAGATGTGCAGGATCGAACCATGCAAGTAGTTGGCTGAGAGCAGTGTCCACCAGCCCTGGGTCATATTCATCAATAAGGTGCCGGTGGCACCCAGGACCGCAAGGCTGGTCTGGTCGGGTGCCAGCAAACTCATGGGATTGAAGCCCAAGGCCATGCGGCGCGGGTTAAGCAGCAGGCTGAGCAGATACATACCCACATTGATGTAGATGATGGTACGGATGATCTTTTCGCCCGAGCCCCATCCCCGGACCAGAGGATTGTTTTTCCAGCGTGAGCCGGGCGCCTGAATTCCGCAAAAAGGACATCTGGATTCATCTTCGCTGATCAGTTTGCGGCAGTTCGGACAGAGGATGGAATTGCGGGATGGACGATTCATCGATATGCGGTCTCCGGTTTCTGTGTTGTGTAGCGATCCCCATAGTCGTGCGGCGACACTTCAGGCAGCGCCGCCGACTTAGCATCCATTAGCGGTTCATATTCCTACCATTGCCACTGTACTGGGTTTTCGTCCAGGTGATCGGTCACCGTGCGGCCGATGCGGTCCATGGCGGCAAGATCTTGCTCAGATAGCACGATGTCGCCGGCCGCGGCGTTCTGGGTCGCCTGGGCACTGTCGCGCGCGCCGGCAATGGCGCAGGCATTGGGCTGCGCGATGATCCAGGCGAGCGCCAGTTGCCCCAAAGTGGCTGAGTACTTGTCCGCTATGGGTTGCAGTTGCTGCAGGGCTGTCTGAACGCGTGCGAAATGTTCAGGTTGCAATAAACGGTTGGCGCTACGATGATCGCCTTTGGCAAATTTATGATCCGGTCCGAATTTGCCCGTCAGCAGGCCTTGGGCCATGGGCGAATACGCCAGAAGGGTCATGTTGCGTTCGCGGCAATAAGGCGCGGCTTCGCCTTCGACACCGCGCCAGAAAAGCGAGTAGGGCGGTTGCAGGGTTTCGATGGGGCCGTATAGAGAGGCTTCTTCCATCTGTGCGCGGTTGAAGTTGGAAACGCCAATGGCACGAATTTTTCCCTGGGTTTTCAGATCGACCATGGCGCGCATGATCTCTTCCATGGGTACCACTGGGTGCCCGAAGGTTCCGGGAGGCCAATGGATCTGATAAAGATCGATATAATCGGTATTCAGATTTTTCAATGAGCGATTGCAAGCTTCGATGATTTGTTCATACTTCAGATGATTGGAGAAAACTTTGGTCGCCAGCACGACCCGCTCGCGAACATTCGAGAGCGCCTTGGCGATGATGCGTTCCGAATGGCCATTGCCGTAAACCTCGGCTGTATCGAAGGTCGTAATGCCGCCATCCAGCGCAGCGCGCATGGCCCGTTGGGTCTCGTTGTCGTCGATATCCGTCCACATGGCCTTGCCGGCCTGCCAGGTCCCCATGATGATGGCGGATATCGTGATATCGGTTTGACCGATCTTTCGCTGCTGCATGTTTCCTCCCTTTGCCTTGGATTCTGTATTCGTTTTGAAAAGACACACTATAATCTGAAAAGACACCCTATAATTGGTACGACTGACGCCGCGTCAATGCGGAGAAGTGTAAAGGGTAAAGGGTAAAGTGTAAAGTCTTATAACAGGGGGGATTGAGGCTGACCGCGTTGGGAGATCAGGCTTTGGCGTCAATGCGATGAACCCTGAGAAAATATGCCTTGTGTATTGACGGTTCTGGAAAAAGCCGTCATATCGTTTATGCGGCAGTATGCCATAATACTCATTTTTCGGAAGCGCTGGCTGAAAAAGGGCATCGGTATGAACGCAATGATAATGAAACGTCTATGTGTGGCAATGGTTGCGACAGGTCTTGTCGGTTGCAGTTCTTTAGCGAATCCCCCCTCCGGTCTGACGGAAACGCAGGAATCTTTGATGACGGAATGCCGCATGCTGGGCATGGTCGCTGAAACGGCCGACGCCGCAAACCTTTCCACCTATCTTGCCCAACGCAACATGGTGCAGAAAATCGAGCGGCGTGCCCTCCAATTGAGGGCTACGCACATTGTCTGGCTGCACGGCACCCCCGATTCCGCTGCGGCAAAAGCCTATCGATGCGAATAGACGCTTCGTTGACGTTGCCATGACCCCCCATTTCAACATCGCCGTAGGCGCCCTGATAGCGCATGTTTTGCGCAGTGGCGATTTACGCTTCGAATTCACCGGTGGCGGGCGCGCACTCGAAGGCATCCGCGCCCATCAGCGTATCCAGCGTCAGCGACCTGCCGACTATCAGGCTGAACTGCCCGTGCGTCTGGATATCGAGCGGCCTGAGTTTACCTTATGCGTTTCCGGACGCATCGATGGCGTGTACCAACCGAAGGGCCGCGTGACCATTGAAGAGATCAAAACCACCCAGCGACCTCTGGCGGAAGTCGAGGCTGCGCCTTCGGCGCTTCACTGGGGCCAGGCGCAATGCTATGCTTATATGTACGCCCGTCAGGAAAATTTGCCACAGATCGATGTACAACTGACCTACGTCCATTTGGACAGCGGTCACGTGCTCGAGGTCGTGCGCGTGTGGGAATTCGAAGCCCTGGCTGCGTTTTTTAACGACCTGCTCGACCGCTACGTACAGTGGGTCCAGCAGTTGGCGCAATGGGCACGAACGCGCGATCACAGCATTGCACAGCTGCCTTTTCCGTTTGACGGATACCGTCCGGGTCAGCGGGATATGGCCGTCGAAGTCTTCCGAACCATCCGCGACGGTCGGCATCTGCTGGTACAGGCCGCCACCGGTATCGGTAAAACCATGGCCGCGCTTTACCCGGCGCTGAAGGCGCTCGGTCAGCGGCTGGTACCCAAAGTCGTGTTCCTGACCGCGCGCACCACAGGCCGCCTGGCGGCCGAAGTCGCTTTGCAAACCTTGTCGCAAAACGGGCTTCGGCTGAAATGGGTGACCCTGACGGCCAAAGAGAAGATTTGTTTTACCCCGGGCCACACCTGTTCTCCGGAGGAATGTCCTTATGCCAAAGGCCACTACGATCGTCTCAACGCGGCTTTGGACGTGGCTTGGCAGCATGACGCGCTGAATCGCGAAACCATTGAAAAGGTGGCCGAAGAACATAGGGTCTGCCCGTTCGAGTTTTCCTTGGAACTGGTTACCTGGGCGGACTGCGTGATTGGCGATTACAATTACGCCTTCGATCCGACGGTCACCTTACGGCGTCTGTTCGGAGAAGAAGGCGGTGCGCACGCGGTGCTCGTTGACGAGGCCCACAACCTGGTGGATCGCTCCCGGGAGATGTTTTCGGCGCAGTTGAACCGGCAGCCGATCACGACGTTGCGTGCGAAACTGAAAAATGAACTGCCGACGCTCCACCGGGCGTTGGGCCGTGTTCATGCCTGGATGGGCACCTTGCGGCGCCGGTGTCTGCAATTGCAGGCACCGCTGATCGAGAACACTGCGCCCGAGGAATTATCCAAACGTCTGCTCGCTTTTACAACGGCTGCCGAGCGCTGGCTGCGGCGTAACTTGCCCAGTGAATTTCGCGAAGAACTGCTGCAATGCTACTTCGACTGTTTGGCTTTTGCGCGGGTCACCGAGCAGTACAACCACACTTACGCCACGATTGCTGAGGCACATGGCAAGGATGTACAGATTAAACTTTTCTGCATGGATCCTTCAGAGCAGTTGCGCGACTGTTGGCGTCACTGTCATGCAGCCGTCCTTTTTTCCGCCACGTTAACACCGGGAGATTACTTTCAGTCGATTTTGGGATGTCATCCCGATGCCCTCAATCTCCGACTGGCCACTCCGTTTCCTTCCGACAACCTGGCTGTTTTTATCGCATCGCGCATTTCCACTTTTTATCGACAAAGAGAATCTTCCTGTCTTGCACTGAGCGATGCGGTGGCCGATCTCGTCATGCAGCGGCGTGGCCATTACCTGTTGTTCTTTCCTTCCTATGAATATCTGGCTATGATTCACAGGCGTTTCAGCCAGGACCATGGTCATATTGCGACGCTCGTGCAGACCCCCGACATGACCGAAGAGGCGCGCATGGATTTTTTGGCGCACTTTACCGAGCAGGTGGCGTGCACGCTGGTCGGATTCGCCGTAATGGGCGGCATTTTCGGCGAAGGCATCGATCTGAAAGGCGATCGCCTGGCCGGAGCTGTTATCGTGGGCGTGGGATTGCCCGCTATCAGCACCGAGCGGGAGCTTATCCGCGCTTACTACGACAGAACTCAGTGCTGCGGCTTTGCGTTTGCCTACCAATACCCGGGGATTAATCGGGTATTGCAGGCGGCCGGGCGGGTGATCCGTTCGGAAATGGACCGCGGGGTCGTGTTGCTCATTGATCAGCGGTATGCACAGAGGCAATATCGGGCCTTGCTGCCCGAAACATGGCAGCCGAGGACCATCGGCGATGAGCCATCATATAAAGACAGTTTGGCGCGGTTTTGGGCGGTTGACGCGAACAGGCCCTTGAGCGATGATTTGCCGGAAAAAAGAACGTAAATTTCCTTCCTGCGCGGCGGATGAACATTGAATTTCCGGCGGGTGTCGAGGCAGGCGGTTCACCGTTCTGATCCGGCGTGTAGCAAAGGCTATCTCACATTGGGAGGAGAAGTGCTTTTCTACTCAGCGTGGCGGTCGTCTGAACATCCAAAGCAGTATTGGCGCCAGGAGCATTCCAATTGGTTACAGTCGGCGATGCCACGGCGAAAGCAGTCGGTCATTCCCTCTGTGCGCTGCAAGCTCCGGACCATGGCGGTAATATCAACATAGCGTTTGTTCAGATCGGGGCTCTCAACCTTGGGACTACAGGGTGAAGATCGCTGAGAACTATCTTTTTTCCCATTGAAGCTCGAATCCATTTTTATTTGATCGGCCATCACAAAGATCCAATCTTTCATGATCATATATCTTTCAGACAACCCTCGCTGGAATTTTCCAGCAATTTGGTTGCGTTTCAGTGATTGATGACACGTCAAATCGTACAAAGCCCTTTCGTCATCAGCCCGGTGGGCACGAGAGGAAGCGTTTGCAGCATCCGGCACATCAGGCCCGACTCTGATTCCGGCTTCGCCGGGCTTAACTCCTGGGGGCTTTTTACGCGTTTTATCAGCAATGATGAAGGCTGGGACAAAATCCCAAGGTAACTCGGGAAAATCTCCCAGTTCCACGGGGAAAGGATTCTATTCATATCCGTTTCCCCGATTGTTTCCGAAACATGGCGACACCCATGGCGCTCAGCAGGCATTCAAGGCACTGGCGAAAGGAGATGAAATCTGAAAACGACTTTCCTCCGTAAAATCAACTGCCGTGTACACATTGCTTTCCCTGCGTGCTAACTGCATCCCCTGGATGTCTTGAATCATCTGGCAGGTTTTCAAGCATTCGTCTTTGGGAGAGTTTTTTTTCAGGCAGTCTTTACACGGAGACGATATCATGGGACGCTCCTTTCGCTTTTGAGGATAACTATATAAAAACGTTACACATTGACCAATCTTCCATCCCTTTATGAGTTACTATATAGAAGATCGCCGGCGACTGTCCATAATGCCGCTACCTTATTTTTGGTGGGGTTATGGGGTATGCTCGGGAGATCATCCCGGAGAAAGATGGACGGATCTTGGGCGGGCGGGCCGCTTGTCAGCCCGCCCATCCAAACGTTGTGCGCTTATGTCATTCTTTCCACAGATCGACATCGATCAGCCCGAGGCGGGCTGCGTAGCGCACCAGTTCCATGGCGCTGTGAATATCCAGCTTGCGCATGATGTTGGCGCGATGATTCTCCACTGTTTTGATGCTGATGCACAGGCGATCGGCGATTTGGCCTTTGGAAGCACCCTCTGCAAGCATGCGCATGATCTCCTGTTCGCGTGAAGTAAGCTTGCCATATCCGGCGTCGCTGACCTTGGCTTCCTTGACAGGAGATTTCATCAGTTTGGCGATGACCTCCTGGGAGATGGATGTGTCCAGGAAGTATTCGCCGGAGGTGACTGCTTCCAAGGCTTGGGCCAGGCGTTCGGCGGCCGATTCCTTGACCACATACCCTGTAGCGCCCGACTGAAATGCTTCCACGATGTAGTCGATCTTGGAATGCATGCTAAGGATCATGATCCGCGTGCGGGGTAGATGGTGGCGGATTTTGCGCGCCACTTCCATGCCGCTTTCGTCCGGCAAGGATATGTCCAGCAACACCACATCCGGCTTCAGCCGGCTGGCCTTTTCAAATCCCTCGCGTCCTGTTCCGGCTTCATCGATGACTTCAAAATGGCTGTTGCGGTTGATGATGGTTTTGATGCCTTCGCGGAACAATGGGTGATCGTCAATGATCAGGATGCGCCTCTTCTCTGTCACGGTAGTGCTCCTTAATGGGGATGGTAATGAAGATACCGGCCCCCTTGGTCAGGCGCGAACGTATATTGATAGTGCCGTTGAGCAATCCCACGCGTTCGACCATGCTTTGTAACCCCATGCGTTTTTCTGCAAACGATTTGGCGCGCCAGTTCGCTACGTCGAAACCTTTACCGTCATCGATGATGCGCAGCATCAGGTTAGGGGAGGAAGCCACCAGTCGGATGGTGACGCCCTTGGCTTCGGCGTGCTTTTTGACATTGTGCAGAGCTTCCTGGATGAGGCGGTAAATGTTGATCTGGATATCTTCGTCCAGAATCAAATCATCCAGGCCGGCCGCGATGAAGTCGATTTTCAGGTTGTTGGTTTGGGCAAAATCATCACAATACAGGAACAGGGTGCGGACCAATCCGAGCTGATCAAGGCCGGGTGGACGTAGATCGTAGGCCAGGTTGCGTACTTCGGAGATGGAGCGCTGTAAAATCTGGAGCGTATCATCCACTTGGCGCCGGAAATCACCAATGCCCGGCGGGTCCGCGCCGAACATCGTCTGCAAGCGGATTTTAAGGGATGAAAGGTCCTGGGCGATATGGTCGTGCAAATCGCGGGCGATCCGGTGGCGTTCGGTTTCTTGTGCTTTAAGCAATGCGTGGGTCAGGTTCTGGATTTGCCGGCGGGTTTGATTGCGCTCGGTGACATCCGCGCCGACCCATAGAAACTCCACCACTTGGTTTTTTTCATTGACGATAGGACGATTGGTCCAGGTCACCCAGACCCGATCGCCGTTGCGCCGCCGGTTTTCAAGTTCGTTGGTCGTGAACTTATCCGGGTTACGCAGGAAATCTTCTATTTCGGCCTGAATGCTACGGCCGTTGCTGTATACGTTGGGTAAAATAGTATCAAGAAGAGATTGGCCCAGAATCTCGCCTTCCTTATAACCGAAAAACTCCTGGGCATATTCATTGAAGAATTTTATTTTTCCTTCAGTGTCGAAGCGGATAATGATGCTGTTTGCGTTCTGGACCAAGTCTCTGTATTTGGTTTCGCTTTCGCGCAGTGCCTCTTCAGCTTGCCGCCGCGAAGTGATATCCCGGGCTGTCGTGTGTATGCAAGGCACACCGGCCAAGGTTATTTTTTTGCTGCTGAATTCGGCATAGATGGTTTGACCGATCTTGGTTTGAATCGCTATTTCCCGGGTAAACGACTGGCCTGCTTGAATGCGATTGAAATAGTCCTGGTAGGACGCCAGCGTGATGCTGCTGTGCAGGCTCTGGATAAGTTTGTGGATCAGTTCCGATTTGTCATAGCCTGTCAAAAGGGTGGCGGCATCGTTGACGTCCAGAATGAGGCCGCCGGCATCGCTGATGATGATGGCATCGCGCGAGCCCTCGAACAGGCTTCGATAGCGCTGGTGGCTTTCGCGCAGCGTCTTTTCGATCTCTATGCGCTCATCGATTTCACGGCGCAAATGCACATTGGCCTCGGTTAATGCGAGAGTACGTGCTTGGATAAGGTTTTCCAGTTGATCACGATGGTTGCGTAGTTCTTCCTCGGTATTCTTGCGATTATGAATATCCATCATGATGGCATACTTGGAAATCGAGCCGTCCAGGTGGTGAATGGGAGCGTTGACTACATGGTACCAGCGGCCGTCCAGTGGGCTGACCATTTCCCACCCGATTGTTTCGCCTTTGATGATCCTGTGATTGACGCACCATGGGCAAACTGTTTGACGTCCGAAAGCACGGTAGCAAAAGTCGCCAGTGGCATCGTATCCCAAGTGTCGAATCATTCGATCGCTGAGATATTCGATGCGGTAATCCGAGGAGCAGATATAGATCATGCCGTCGAAAGCATCGATCATTGCATTGAACAGTCTGTCATTTTCCTTAAGCACAGCGATGAGCGCCCGGGAATCAGTGACCCGGTGGTCGATGGCAGCGGGGCCTTTGCGCAGAAGCGTCTGCAACAGCTCCCAGGCACTGGCTGGGAGCTGGTCCGAAGTAGCGCTCATCAGCGGATCTCTCCGTGGGGCGTTTCATTGTTCAGAAAAGCCGGTATGAGTGTTTCGAAAAATGCCCCATTCAATGCCATGAAATACCTGAAAAAGAAAGGGAAAAAGCGAAAAAGGGCAGTGTGAAGCCGAAAGGAAAAGGCTTGAGGCCGTTGTGACTGGTCATTTTGCACCTCATGGGTCATTAAAGGAATCACGGACATCACGGCGTGCGCTTTACTTGTCAGCCGTTTTATGGCAGAAAGGCGATACGATTTAGATGTTTATCTTAGTATTCACCTTTCGGGACCGGCACGGAAGAGGTGGTCTGCGTGGCCCCCGAAAATTGGCTTGGTACATGTAAGCCCGGAAGCGTAGCTAATCGCGCGAAGACATGGTGTGACGCTTTTCGGCCAACCGGATTAAGGAACGAGCGATGGATAGCAGGCAGGCCATTATCTCCTTTTCGCAAAGCGAAAAGGTAAAAAGCGGATTGATCTGGTGCTCTCAGTGCACCCAAATTCTTGAGAACTTGCCGCCGCCGGAGCAGCAAGGTGCCTTGCGAGTGCTGCAGGCCCTCATTGCGATGATCGCCAATGAGGTGCAGGTGGCCCGACAGGCTTCCGGAGACCCGGTGTGGTCGGAAGTGGACAAGTTCCTCAACAATGCCCGGGTGATGATCGAATCTGGTGTGGGCCACGAGTCCGGATACCACTTGACTCAGGCGCTGTCTCAGGTAAACCGTATCGGCCAGAAATCCATGACTTTTTTAATGACGCAAGGCTTGCTGTCCTGAAGAGGCGACCCATGAAATCCGTTTTTGTTTATGTCACCACCAAGGACAAAGCCGAGGCGCGTGCTATCGGGCGCGATGTGGTGCAATCGCGTCTGGCGGCCTGCGTCAACATTATTAACCACATGAATTCAATGTATTATTGGAAAGACGAATTTCAGGACGATGAAGAAGCCGTGCTGATCGCCAAAACCACTGAAGACAGGCTGCCGGAACTCGTCCAGGCCATACAGCGACTGCATAGTTACGAGTGTCCCTGCATTGTCAGTTTGCCGATCCAGGACGGCAATCCGGCCTTCTTGCAGTGGATCGTGGCGCAGGTGCAATCCGTGCCGGCTTCGCCGGAAGGATAGGGGAATCGTTTGCCGGTGTGCGTGAGCGGGTATCACACGCCGTGCCCCCGGATTACCATCAAATTAGGCTGAATTGCAAAATCTTTGGTAAAAGGATCTGTGAAGATATGAAAGACGATCGCGGTCTGTACTATTATCCATTCCCCAGCAACAAGCGGGTGCGCATGTATGTGCGGCAAGATAGTGAAGATATTCAGTTTCGTATGTGGAATCAGGATGATCCCACGTTGTGGGAGGCCCACGCCTGGGTGCCGTACAGTGCTATTGTGCAGGCCCAGGCCATGTACAAAGGAACCGGCTTCGATCCTCACAGAGCCTATGACATGAATCTCGCCAGGACGCTGCTGAAAGAACAGGCATAGCAACCGCTTACCTCCGTCATTGCCTGCAATTCAATTGCTGATTGACATCCCGCGCAGGGCACGTCTAAACTGAGTGTCCGGTGTCAAGCGGCGGCTCTCCTCGATATTTTTCTTCACTGGCATGGATGCCGTGAAAAAACTTCCTTTTGCACTCTTGCAGATTCATAAGCAATTATGGAGGCAGCCGTTACCGAAGAGGGCGGTGCGTGTCTATGCGAGCAGCGTTGAAAAAAAGGGCCTGGTTGAAGATTCGGCGCATCCAGGCGGCACCGACCAAAATATTTCTGCCGGTGTTGGCGGCAGTGGTTCTGTTGGCGCTGACCTTATTCTGGCTGGTGCTTCCGCGGGTTGAAGATCACTTGATGGAGCGCAAACGCGAAATGATCCGCACGCTGACCGAGGTGGCATGGAACACGGCCAGGCACTTTGCCGATCAGGTGGACGACGGTGGCTTGACCCTGTCCGAAGCCCAGCAGCAGGCAATTTCTCAGTTGCGCGATTTGCGTTACGGCCCGGACGGCAAAGATTATTTCTGGATCAATGACATGCATCCGCACATGATCATGCATCCCTACCGGCCCGATCTGGAAGGGCAGGACGTCACTGGCTTCACCGACCCGACCGGCAAACATCTTTTTACAACCTTTGTAGATACCGCCCGTCGTCAGGGGGCCGGCTTTGTCGATTATCAATGGCAGTGGCAGGACAACGCCAACAAAATCGTGACCAAGATTTCCTACGTCAAGGCGTTTGTCCCCTGGGGATGGATCATCGGCACTGGGGTTTACGTGGAGGATGTGCGTGATCAAATTGGTGCCATCGTCCATCGCATGGCGCTCATATTCGCAGCTATTCTAATGATTGTCGCGCTGCTGGCCGGTTATGTCGTTTGGCAGGGGGCCGGTGTCGAGAGCCGCCGCCGTCTGATGGAAAATTCTTTGCGGCAGAGCGAAGCCAAGTATCGGCTATTGGCTGAAACCGCGCGGGAAATTATCGTTATGTTCGATAATGAGGGGCACATCAGCTATGCCAATCACAGCTGGCAGGCGATTAGCGGGTACGGGGGTGCGGAACTGGTGGGGCAGCCCATCGGTGCAATTCTGCCGACGGAGCGCCAAGAAGCCTTCTTTGGAAAACTGGCGACCATCGCAGAAGGTGATGGGCATGATTATTTTTTGGAAACCGAGTTGTGCAACAGCAGGGGCGAACATCTGCCTGTGGAAGCGACACTGGCCCAGATGCCCGGCAGCGGGTATCTTATGATGGCGCGTGATGTGACTGAAAAGAAAAAAGCGCAACGTCAGGCCAAGCTGCAGCAGGAGCAGCTGTTTCAAGCTGCGAAAATGGCCTCCCTGGGTACCTTGGTATCGGGCGTGGCGCATGAAATCAACAATCCCATCACTTCGGTCCTGCTCAATATTCAGGTGTTCGAAAAATTCTGGCAAGGCAGTCGGCCCATTCTGGACGACCATTGCGTTGACGGCGGGCATTTGTGCATCGGCGGCATGGAGTATGCGTGGCTGCGCGAGCGGCTCCCGCAATTGTTGGTGCATGCCCGTGAAGGTGTCACTCGGGTCAAACAGATCGTGGGAGATTTGAAAGATTTTGCCGGCCAGCGCGCTTCGGATGCCCGGGATGCAATCGATCTAAATGCAGTGGCCCAAAAGGCCATCGCGCTGGTCGAGCATATGATCAAGAAAACAACCGACAGCTTTCAGGTAGGTCTTGCACCGGGGCTGCCGACCATCGCTGGCAACCGCCAGCGTCTGGAGCAGGTGGTGATGAACCTGCTGGTCAATGCCTGCCAGGCCCTTAGCGGCAAGCCGGCGGGCATATCCGTAACCACCGGCTTTTGCCCCGAAGAAGGATCGGTCTGGCTTGAGGTGCGCGACACGGGGGCAGGCATGTCGCCGGCTGTCCTGGAGCGGATCACCGATCCATTTTTTACGACGAAGCGCGACAGTGGCGGCATTGGACTGGGGCTATCCATTTCCGACACCATTGTTCGCGACCATGGCGGACGTCTGACTTTCGTGTCGCATGATGGCCAGGGGACCACGGTCACCATGACCTTCCGGTCGACCGATGTCAGATCAGCACGCCCCTGTTCCGGAAAATCTTCGGCGTTGGCCCCTGGTGTGATCTCCGGAAAAGCTGAATAGTCCATTACTCGAAGCATTCACCCAAGCGCGAATCTTCTTTTTAATTACCTCTTTCCAGGCCGGCGCAACCGGTTCAACCAGGAGCATCCGTATGACCCGACCACGCCATCCTCAAATGCCTATCCTGGTTATCGATGATGAAGAATCTATTTTATTGTCCATCGATACGACCCTGCAGCTTGCGGGGTTCAATAACGTGATCTGCTGCAACGATAGCCGCCAGGCGCTGGCCCTGCTCCAAAGCCGTTCGCCCAGTTGCGTCCTGCTGGATTTGAACATGCCGCACCTGGATGGTCAATCCTTGCTGCCGCGCATTCATGCCGACCATCCGGACACACCCGTGGTCATCATTACCGGCACCATCGATGTGGATACGGCTGTGCATTGCATGAAATCAGGAGCGCTGGACTATCTGGTCAAACCTGTGGACGAAAGCCGGCTGGTCACGGCCATTCATCAGGCTTTGCGTTTCAGGGATCTGCATCAGGAAAACCGCGCCCTGCGACTGCAATTGGAGGAAGAGCAACTCGCACATCCGGAGGCGTTTGCCGAGATCGTGACGGCCAGTCCCAATATGTTCGCCTTGTTCCGCTACATCGAATCCATTGCGCCGTCACCCCAGCCGGTCCTGATCCGCGGAGAAACCGGTGTCGGCAAGGAACTGGTGGCGCGCGCCATACATCGCCTCAGTGGACGGACCGGTTCCTTTGTGGCCATCAATGTGGCCGGCCTTGACGATAATGTGTTTTCCGATACCCTGTTCGGCCACGTCAAAGGGGCTTTTACGGGCGCCGAGGGTGCGCGTTCCGGCCTGGTCGAGAAAGCAGCGGGCGGAACCCTTTTTTTGGATGAGATCGGCGATTTGAATCAAGGATCGCAGGTAAAACTGCTGCGATTGCTTCAGGAGCATGAATATATGCCCCTGGGTCAAGACAGCCTGCGCATCAGCGACGCGCGCGTGATCACCTCGACACATGCCGATTTGTGGGCCTTGCAGCAGCAAGGCCGCTTTCGCAAAGATCTGCACTATCGACTGCGCACGCATCGCCTGCGGATTCCCCCCTTGCGCGAACGCAAGGAAGATTTGGCGGTTCTGGCCGATTTTTTTGCGGATAAGGCCTCCCAGTCGCTGGCCAAAACCAAACCGGCGATGTCGGCTGAACTATTGGAACTTTTGGCGACCCATTTTTTCCCTGGAAATGTGCGCGAGTTGCAAGCCATGATGTTCGATGCCGTGGCCCAACAAAAAGCAAATAACCTGCCGCTGGAAGTCATTCAGTCCCATTTGGCCAGAGCATCGCGCGATCAGAACCACCCAACGAACGGATCGTACGGCCCCGCTGTGCTTTTTCCCACACCTTTGCCCACGCTCAAGGAAACCGCGCGCATGCTGGTGCAGGAGGCCATGCGACGTGCCGGCAACAACCAGTCCGCGGCCGCAACCTTGCTGGGAGTATCTCAACAGGCCCTGAGCAAACGCCTTAAAAGCCAGTCCCAAGGCCCTGCATCGCCCAAGGCACAACCAGAATTGTAGGTACAACCAATGTTGTCGATGGCATTTTGTTGCGCTATGACCGGTTCCGATGGATATTCGTCCAAGGGCCTACAATAAAAGTTGTGTTTGTTTGACCGGCCCATCCTGCCATTTCTTCGTCTAATAAAATTAAATCAATAACTTATAAACCAATGCCACTTGGCATGTGGTTTGCTGTATGGTTTTAAAAGATTGTGGCGATCAACAAAAAAGAAATTCATGTAATTCAATGAATGAAATTCATGAACCCACAACAACAACCGCTTGCAGAAGAAAGGACCCAAGGCATGACCAATCCGTATGTGGAGGCGTATCGACATTCCATTGCCGATCCAGAATCCTTTTGGGGAGAAATGGCAAAGGCGTGTCACTGGTATCGCAAGTGGGACAAGGTTCTGGATAGCAGCAAACCGCCTTTTTACCGCTGGTTCACAGGTGGCATGGTCAATACCTGCTACAATGCCCTGGATTTGCATGTGGAGTCCGGGCGGGGCGATAAACTTGCACTCATTTACGACAGCCCGGTAAGTGATACCATTCGGCGTTATACTTACCGCGAACTGCGCGACCAGGTGGCGCTTTTCGCTGGTGTTCTGGCGGCCCAAGGTGTTGGCAAAGGCGATCGGGTCATCATCTACATGCCCATGATTCCCGAAGCAGCCATCGCCATGCTGGCCTGTGCGCGCATTGGCGCCATCCATTCGGTGGTTTTCGGCGGATTTGCGGCCAACGAACTGGCCACCCGAATCAACGATGCCAAACCCAAAGTGATTGTCTCCGCTTCGTGCGGCATCGAAGTCAAACGGGTGATCGCCTATAAACCTTTGCTGGATCAAGCCATAGAACTCGCCCAAAGTAAACCGCAACATTGTATTATCGTTCAAAGGTCCATGGCCCTTGCCAGCATGGTTTCCGGTCGGGACCTGGATTGGTCCGACGAGATGGCCAAAGCCGAACCGCACGCCTGCGTGCCGGTGTTGGCGACCGACCCTTTATACATTTTGTATACATCCGGAACGACGGGCCAGCCCAAAGGTGTGGTGCGCGACAATGGCGGCCATATGGTGGCCCTGAAATGGTCCATGAAGGCGATCTACGACATCGATGAGGATGATGTGTGGTGGGCCGCTTCGGATGTGGGTTGGGTCGTGGGGCATTCTTATATCGTCTATGCGCCACTGTTCAAAGGCTGCACCACGATTCTGTATGAAGGCAAACCCGTGGGGACGCCGGATGCCGGGGCTTTTTGGCGGGTCATTTCGCAGCACAAGGTATCCACGATGTTCACGGCGCCGACCGCCTACCGGGCCATTAAGCGCGATGATCCTGAGGGCAAGCTGGTGAAGGATTACGATTTATCCAGTTTTCGCATTCTTTTTCTGGCCGGGGAACGTTCCGACCCCGACACCATCCAATGGTCGGAAAGGCATCTGAAGGTACCGGTCATCGATCATTGGTGGCAAACCGAAACAGGCTGGGCCATTGCTGCAAACTGTATGGGGCTGCACGCTTATCCGGTCAAATACGGTTCTCCGACCAAGGCTGTGCCGGGCTGGAATCTGCAGGTCATGGACGAAGAAGGGAACCCGGCACCCGCCGGGCGTATCGGTGCGCTGGTTGTGGAACTGCCTTTGCCGCCGGGAACGTTGCCCACGCTCTGGAATAACGATCAGCGCTTTCTCGATTCCTACATGCGCGATTATCCGGGCTATTACAAGACCGCTGACGCGGGTATTATCGACGAGCTGGGCTATGTGTACGTCATGGCCCGCACCGATGACATCATCAATGTCGCTGGGCACCGGCTTTCGACAGGTGCCATGGAGGAGGTGTTGTCCGATCATCCGGATGTGGCCGAATGTGCGGTACTGGGCGTTGCCGACGATCTCAAAGGACAGGTCCCGGTGGGCTTTTTGGTCCTCAATGCCGGTGTGACGCGGGATGTGCGCGAGATCATCCGCGAGGTGGTCGATATGGTGCGCGAACGTATCGGACCTGTAGCGGCTTTTAAAAAGGCCACCATAGTCAAACGTCTGCCCAAAACGCGTTCCGGCAAAATTTTGCGCAGCACCATTCAAAAGATAGCCGACAATCAAGATTTTAAAGTGCCGGCAACCATCGATGATCCGTCCATTTTGCCTGAGATCGAAATCGCGCTGGTGACTATGGGCTACGCCAAGGCCCGGAATTAATACAACTTTCAGCAAGGAGGAAAAACCATGGCAAACGCCACTACAAACACACCCACTGCGAACCCGGCAGTGGTAGGCCTGGCTGGATTCGGGTTGACGACATTGATTCTGCAATTGCACAACCTGGGCTTGTGCTCGGTCGGTCCTGTGCTGGCCCTGGGGCTGGTCTTCGGAGGGTTGGCTCAAATGATTGCCGGTTTCCAGGAATTCAAATGCGGCAACAACTTTGGCTACAGCGCTTTTGTTTCCTACGGTGCTTTCTGGATTGCGCTCAGCGTCATTTTTCTGCTGAACCATTTTGGTATCTATTATTCCGCAGGCACCGACGTAGGCTACTTTTTGGTGGTTTGGACATTGTATACTCTCATTATGTGGGTGGCCGCCATGCGCATTCACGGCGCCATGGCGCTGACTTTCACTTTACTGACAATCGGTTTCATCCTGTTGGATTTGGCCCATTTCGGTTATCCGGGGCTTACGCACGCGGCGGCCTATGTCCTTATCCTGTGTGCGCTGAGCGCCTGGTACATGATGGCCCATGTGATCTTCCTGCAGGTGTTCGGTACTGATATTTTGCCGGTTGGTCGTCCCTGGATCGATCCCTCGGCAGCTAAACAGCGTCTGACCCGTTTGGCCGAAAATCCTTCCTCCTGATCGTATCCTCAACGATCATGCCCCCTCGGCCGCCTGATGGTTCAGGCGGCCGCCTCTTTTTGGACGCTGAGAAACACGATGAGCCGGACATGTGGTTGTACCACGTGCCGGCTCATCTTTATGTGTTCGAAATAGTTGTGCGAACCCGAAACGCAGAAGGACTAGAAGGGCAGGACTTGGGCCAGCTCTTCATCGGTGAAGTCAAATGTCGCGCCAGTCATGGGCGATGCCTCGTCATAGAAGAATTGCGGCAAGCGATCGTCCTTGGCTGTAAAACCGGCAGCCCGGTTAAATTTCTTTTCCAGCATGAGGGTCTCGATACCGATCCCGAATACCTTCTGTTCGTCCCATTCGCCGCCGAACTTGGCGGCCATGGCCGCGGCAATGTGCCCCACCGCGTATTTGTGAGTGGAGGTCAGGGGGAAGGAGGCAAAATGGCACATGAAGTTGTCGACCGCCGCATAAGCGATCTGAACCTTTTGCGACATTTGCACGCGGCCGATCTTGTTGCTGTCTCCGGCGGCGCCGCTGGTCGTGCCGACCGTGTGGTCCGCGCCCATGGGCGAGGTCGCAAAGCCGACGCCGGTGCCCTTGCTGTTGCGCGGGTCGTATCCGGGCAGGGCTTGTCCCTTGACCGTGGGGATACGTTTGACGCCCAGAAATTTTCCAGTGGCCAGTGTGCCCTGGCCCATGATTCGGCCGAATTCGGTGCCGTCGATCATTTCCTGTACGAGGGCTTGTGCACCCTGGCCGTCGCCGAAGGCTAATTTACCCGCTTCCATGCAGACACCGATCGTGGCGCCCAACTCGATGGTGTCAATCCCGAAATCGTCGCTCATGCGCTCGATGCGGGCAAGCTGATCCAGATCGGCAATATCGCAATTGGCGCCGATCAGTGCAACGGTTTCATATTCAAAGCCGGAGGTGAGATAGTTGCCGTCTTTGTCGTTGTAAATGTTGGAACACTTGATAGGGCAGCCGGGCTGGCAGGCTTGGCCGGTCTTGCCGCCGCGCTGATAGATGTTCTGGTGGAATTTATGCGCGCCAATGTCGTTGAGAATGGTGGAGCGCTCGCCGCTGAAATTTCTGACCGGCAGCGCTCCGGTTTTGCCTGTGACCGCCATGCCCACCATGGTGCCAAACAACGTCATTGCCCGTGAGGTGACACCATTGCGACTGAGCACTTCCATGTAAGCCTTCATGGCTTGCGAAAATTTTTCTTTATCGGCGTAGTCGATTTCAGCGCGTGTTTTCGTGGGTTCGACTACGATGGCTTTGAGGCCCTTGGAACCCATCACAGAGCCGATCCCGCCGCGCGCAAGGGCTCGGCTTGGATGGCCGGTGGCGTTATCGGTCACCTGAATGGTCGAGTTGGCGTACCCACGTTCACCGGCAGGTCCGATGCAGGCCACGGCGATTTTGTCGCCGTGGATGGCTTTCAATTTTTCCACCAGCGCGTAGGAGCCCAGGCCGGCATACGCATCCGCCTTTACCAGCTTGGGCAGGCCATTGGCCTGAATGACAAGGACATAGCTGCTATCGTCGCCGGGTTTGTTTTCGACGACGATCAGTTTGATGGCATGGCGTGCCAGCAGCGCACCGAAATTGCCGCCCGAATTGGCCTCCTTGATGCCGCCGGTCAATGGGCTCTTGGCGCCCACCGAGAGCCGGTTGCCGGTGGGAAAACCAGTCCCGGCCAACATGCCCAGGGCAAAAATAAGTTTATTGCCTTCTCCCAGGGGATCGCAGGTCGGGTCGACCTCTTCGGTCAGCACCTTGGCGACCAGACCGCGGTTGCCAAGCGTTTTGTATATATCGGGAAGGCCGTCCATTGCGACCGTGCCGTTATTCATAGTGATACGAACAATTTTTTCCATATGGCGTCTCCTTTGCGATTTTTTTATCGGGGATCTTTGATCAGTTCAGACTCTCGCAGGCCGATGTGAGCATGCGGGTCATCTGTTCCTTCGAGGGCCTTTTAGCCGCTGTCATGTAGGTGTATTCACCGAGTGCAAGATCGATGATCCGCCCAATGTCGGCTTGGTTGGGAATCACATTCGAAGTGCGCGGGCATCCGAGCTTCAGGTAAAAAGCGCGCAACGCATTTTTGAATTCCTGTCCCACTTCCGCGATAGGTCGGCCGCCATTTGAATCAATCCCCAGCATCGCGGCCATTTTACGGGTTTCATCGGGGATGAGATCGGCGTACCATTCACACACTTCGGGCATGGCGAATGCACAGGTAATGCCGTGCGGCGCATGGGTGACGGCCTCGATAGAGTGGCCCAGGGCGTGCGGGATGTGAAAAGCACCATAGGCGCCCACCATAATGCCGAATGTAGCGGACATAGCCATCTTTTCGCGCGCTTCCAGGTCGTTCCCATTGGCAATGGCCCTGGGAAGGTATTTGAAGATCATTTCACACACGGTCAGTCCCCAGGAGGTCAGCATGGGATTGCGCGCGATGCCGCCGATACCCTCGATCGCATGAGCCAGAGCATCCATGCCTGTGGAGGCCGTCAGGCCAGGGGGCATTTTGACATGCAGCAGGGGGTCGATAATCGCCACCTTGGGCACGTTTTCCTGTTGGGGCAGTGCTTTTTTTACGCCGGCCTTTTCGTCGTAGACCACCGCAATCGGGGAAACTTCGCTGCCCGTTCCGGCCGTGGTGGGAATGCAGACGTATGGTTTAAGCAATGGGCCGAAAACCATGCCCGCATCCAGTGTCCCTACATACTGCTCGAGGTCGCCGGGTTGGGTCAGGCACACATTTACCGCCTTGCCCGTATCCATGGCACTGCCACCGCCGATGGCAACGATGCCATTAATGCCCGCATCCTTGGCAATCTGGGTCGCTTCATGAACGCTGGACAGGGGAACGGATACCTGTGCATTGCCATATTCGAAAACCTCCAAGCCTGCCAGACGAATGGCTTCGACGATCGGATCCGCAATACCCACAGCCTTCACGCCCGGGTCATAGATGCATAGAACCTTTTTACAGCCCAATCCCAGCATTACGTTGCCAATCTGGGTGGACGTACCGTCCCCGAAAATAATTTTTGTCAATGGAAATACGAAGTTCATAGGCTCCCTCCCGCGGCAAGCGTCGTGGTTTTTTGATTACTTTGTAAATGACGGGTTTCATGATGGATGATATCTTGGATGTTGCTTGTACTGCATCGCATACATGCTTTGCTTTTAAAAAGAAAGAGAGAAGTAAGAATATTTATCGATAAATATTTATACAGTGATTTGATTTAGAGCTTTGTATGACACTCGATGTCCCAGAAGATGGTCATGCTTTAAACTTAATTTTCGGTAAGTTATGGATGAAATCCGCAAGAAAGCACATTGACGGGGGTAGGATTGTGACAAGTAAAAATACTTGCTTATGAATTTTCGCCAGCAGGAAATTCGACATAAGAATATGAATGAAGTCTAGAATAAGTAGTGGAATATTGTGTGCAGCGCATGCCACATTCATTTTATTTTTCAGGCCCTTCAGGGCCAATATTTCATGGCGAAAATGAAAAGAAGTAATTCGGGTGTCTGAAAAGGTTCTTGTCCAACTTTCGGGTTCCAACCGCCCGGATCACCTTAATGCGTGCCAATCTCGAAAGTTGCGTTCTTTGGTGGTATTGATCGGATGCTAAAATGAGAAGAAGCTAGTGGGTAAGTCGGTCGGTGCGCCAAGCCGTTCTGCCGTGAGTTGTCCGCGGCGAACGGCAAGGGCTCGGGCGCCGAATGGATTCTACGTTATTGGCGCTGCAGTACTTTCTTGACCAGATTGCCATCGGCTGCAGGCCCAAAATGATCCATAATGGGTTTCATCGCTTGCATCTTGTTGTTGAATTTTGAGAAATCAATATTGGCGGATATCCACGCGGCGATATCTTCTTCGGAGGCCATCTTCGGCAGGTAAGATTCCGCCACATCGATAAAGCGGTTGGATTCTGCTCCACCGGTTCTCAGCAACACTTCTTTTTCGGATTTAATCAACTTTTTCAGTATCTGAATGACTTCAGCATCAGGAATTTCTTTCCTTTCTTGACGGCCGAATTCTCCCATGAATACTCTCAAAATGCTTTTTTTATCTTCATCTTTGGCTTTCATGGCCATCATTAGATCTTTCTTTATTTGAGCTTGTAACCCCATATCTTTTCCTCCACCGTATTGATCAAAAACGAATGAATAGCACCGTGCCACCACCCTGACGACCGTGGCGGAATCGACAGCGTTCCTTCGTGCAGATTCCGAAAGTTGCATAAACTTAACCCACCGGCACAGCCGGGGTTGAAAGACCGGATTGATGGCCTGTTAACCCAGGTTGCGGACCAGACTATTTCAAGGAGTGAAGCCTTTTGTCAAGCCGCATTTGACATTTTCTCGGGAATTACAGATATATGAGTTTGGCTTGGGTACATGGATCATAATAAGGAACATCTATGCGTTTGCTTCTGATTGAAGATGACATCAAAATAGCCTCTTTCATTGTCAAAGGATTGTCCGCAGCCGGTTTTGCGGTGAACCATGTTGCGGATGGTGACAGCGGATTGGATGCAGTCATGAGTGAACCGTATGCCGTGGTCATCGTGGATCTCATGCTGCCGCAACGCGACGGGCTATCGATCATCCGCCATATGCGCCGTGAAAAGATCACAACGCCGGTGCTGATCCTCAGCGCCAAGGATTCGGTGGAGGATCGCGTCAAAGGCCTGGAAACCGGCAGTGATGATTACTTACCCAAGCCGTTTGCTTTTGCCGAACTGCTGGCCCGCGTGCAGGCTTTGATTCGACGCGCCAATGGCACGGCCGAACCTACCCGCCTGATCCTGGCTGATCTGAGCCTTGATGGGGTCACGCGCGAAGTGAGCCGGGCAGGGCGGCGGATTGACCTGCAGCCGCTGGAATATTCGCTGTTGGCCTACCTTATGCGCAATGCCGGCAAAGTGGTTTCCAAAACCATGATCATGGAAAATGTCTGGAACTACAATTTCGATCCGCAAACCAACGTGGTCGAGGCCCGCATCTGCCGGTTGCGCGATAAAATCGACAAGGGATACGAACCTAAATTGCTTCACACGGTGCGCGGGGTTGGCTATGTCATTCGGCAGGATCACTAAACTGCCCCATACGTTGGCATTTCGGCTGACGCTCTGGTATACGATCGTCTTTATTCTTTCAGCGGCTATCGCCTTTGCGCTGTTTTATATTCTGATCGTGCGTATCTTCGATCAGCGTACCGATGCGGATTTACTGACGGCAGCCAATCGTCTTAATCAGATCTACCTCCTTGAAGGCAGCCAGATGCTGCAGGATGCCGCCTTGCTGCAGGCCCAGGCTGCCGGCGAACAAAAGATGTTCTTCCGGCTCTTTTATCCCAGTGGCGTATTTTTTGCGTCTTCCAATTTATCCTACTGGCGCGATATCGGCATCGACCGCGCTGCAGTCGATGCCGTGCTCGAGGATGGCTTACCCTACCGGTATGTCACGCAACCGCTTCCCGGCCAATCCTATGAGGCCAGAGTGGTATACATGCGCATCGGTAATGCGATTATGTTGCAGTTAGGGTATTCGTTGGAAAGCGAGAGTCGTTTGCTGATGACTTTCGGTCGGACTTTTTTGATGACCATGGCGGTCTTGCTGCTCATTGCCGTGGGCGTCGGATGGTTCATGGCGCGCAGGGCCCTGTCGGGGGTGGCATCCGTCACCCATACGGCCCAGCGCATCTCAGGCAACGATCTGGATACCCGCGTCCCACTTGAGCACCGGCACGACGAGATCGATCAACTGGCGGTCACTTTCAACCAGATGCTGGACCGTATCCAATTGCTGGTAGGCGGTATCCGTCAAATGAACGACAATATCGCTCACGACCTGCGCAGCCCGATTACACGCATCCGCGGATTGGCCGAGGTTACGTTGACCGGTGACACGGGCATTGCTGAATACAGCCATATGGCCGCCAGCACCATTGAAGAGTGCGACCGCCTGCTGCAGATGATCAATACCATGCTGACCATTTCGCGCACTGAAGCGGGGGTTGATCACAAAACCTTCCAAACGGTGGATCTGGCCGCCATTGTGCGTGATGCGTGCGGTCTTTTCCAGCCGCTTTGCGAAGATAAGAATATCGAATTGCAATGCGATGCCCCGGATGCCTGCCTGATCAGCGGGAACGAGGCGCTGCTGCAGCGTCTGGTCGCCAATTTGATTGATAATGCGATTAAATATACGCCGGTTCAGGGTTGGGTCCGGGTCGGTGTAGAGCATCGCGGAGCGTATGTCCAAACACGCGTTCAGGATAGTGGTGCCGGCATTTTGCCGGAAGATTGCGAACGTGTTTTCGAGCGCTTTTTCCGCGGGGATCAAAGCCGGTCGCAAAGCGGGGCGGGTCTGGGGCTTAGTCTGGCTCTGGCCATTGCGCGCGCGCATGGCGGTGAGATTGCACTGCAAAGCCAACCCGGGACCGGCAGCACGTTTGCGGTGAAAATCCCTGCCACGGCGGATTCGATCCAAACGCCATGAAGATTACCAAACGATAATGTTGAGATCATCTTGCGGTCATCCTTCTGTGCTATGTTCAGTCATCTTGTAACTGTCTAATGGAGGAAAAAGATGCGTACACGCTTACGTCTCGTAATGATCTTAATTCTGAGTCTTGCGATGGCCGTTCCATGCGGCTTATCGTTGGTAGGAGCCCAGGAACATCAATTCCCGATGGTGCCGGCCAATTTCACTCAATTGGCGGAACTGGCGCGCCCGGGCGTTGTCAACATACGCACCGAGCGGACGATGAAAGGCGGCGGCCGGGTCTACCGGCACTTTTTCGGTGAACCGTTCGGTGGCCGCCGTAATCCATTCGAAGATTTTTTCGGTCCATTTTCCGAACAGCCGCAGCAGGAATACAAGCAGCAAAGCCTGGGGTCGGGGTTCCTCATCGATAAAGAGGGCTATATCGTGACCAACAACCATGTGATCGATCAGGCCGATCAAATCAAGGTGCGACTGTATGATGAAAAAGAATACCAAGCCACCGTGGTTGGCAGGGATCCTAAAACCGATCTGGCGTTGATCAAGATCGAGGGCGGTAAGGATCTGCAACCCTTGCCCCTGGGCAATTCCGAAACGCTCAAGGTCGGCACCTGGGTGGTGGCGATCGGCAGCCCGTTCGGTCTGGAGCAAACCGTCACCCAGGGAATCGTGAGCGCAAAAAAAAGGGTGATAGGCGCGGGACCCTATGATGATTTTATCCAAACGGATGCTTCGATCAATCCGGGCAACAGCGGCGGTCCGCTGCTGGACTTGCAGGGAAGGGTTGTCGGGATCAACACGGCCATTGTGGCGAGCGGCCAGGGTATCGGGTTCGCCATTCCTATCGATATGGCCAAACTGATCGTTTCCCAACTCAAAGACAAGGGCGAAGTCACCCGCGGGTGGTTGGGGGTCGGTATACAGGACCTTACGCCGGAACTGGCCGAATACTATGGCATTGAAAACCGGCGCGGGATTCTGGTTACTCAGGTATTCGAAGGCGATCCGGCCGACAAAGCCGGACTCAAGAAGAACGACATCATCGTTGCCCTGAACGGTCAGGCCGTTTCGACCGGCCGTGAACTGTCGGCGGTCATAGCCAATACCGAAGTCGGAGAAAAGACCCGGATCACATTGATCAGGGGCAATAAGGAAATGACTCTCACCGCCACGGTGGCCAAAAGAGATGACAAAGAGACGCGTGCCGGAGCCGAGCAAAAGGACAGCGATGCGCTGGGGCTGCAAGTGGCCAATCTCTCGCCTGAACGCGCGCAGCAGTTTGGGCTGGATAAAGATGAAAACGGCGTGCTGGTGGTCGATGTGGAAAGTGGCAGCCGCGCCGACAAGTCGGGTGTCCGGGTGGGCGATGTGATCAAGGGGATCAACCGTAAAAAGGTCGACAATTTAAAAGATTACCAGTCGCTGATGGCGTCGGCTGACAAGAAAAAAGCTTTGCATATGCTGATCTCACGTCGCAATGAAGGTCTGAAAGCCATAAAAATCATGCCTTGACACTGAGTTCTCCCTCTCGCCAAGCAGGGGTCCTTCCCTGCATGTCAATCGGGCCGGTTGTTGCTGCTTCAGCACAGCCGGCCCCTGTGCGGGATAAACAGCGTGCGCGGAGGTGTGTCTGGAATTTTCTCTTGACACTCTGTATATTGCCTCCTAAATTAGCCCAGATTTGCACCACCTATAGTGATAAGCGATGGAGAAAAATATGCCTGTTTATGAATTTCAATGCAAATGCGGTCATGTCTTTGAGGAATTGGTCCCCATGGGAACCGAGAGCCATCAATGCCCTCAGTGTCGTAAGCAGGAGGCCAAAAAAATCATGAGCGCCTGCACCTTCGAACTTAAAGGGGGCGGTTGGTACGCGGACGGGTATGCTTCTAAAAAATAGATCTTTTTCTTTTCGATGATGCTTATCGATACGCCAGTTTCGATCTGACTTCCGCGAAGCGGATTGTTCAATCCTGCACATCTCGCGCCGCACCATGCGGCGCAGTTCTGTTTTTGCCATTAGACCCTCAATCTCCTGTGTTCCAGGTCCAGCGTACTTTTTTAGACTCTTTCTCATCAACATCCACGCAGCAGCGTGCATCCGGAGAAAGACATGGCTGATCAAATCGATACAGTACCTATTTTAGAACATTTCACTTTCGACGCCGGTGACGTCCGGCCCAGGAGGGATATATGCCAAAATCGGCTGCCGTTTTGGATATCGGCGAATTGCGTTCCTTCGCACTGGCCACTATCCGGTATATGGGCGATGAAGCCCTTCAGTTCTATGGCCAGGGCCGCCGCCGTCCTCCCTTCGACCAGGATTTGGTCACACGGGCCGAATTGCATCTCAATGAGGCGTTTCAGCGCCATCTGAGCGCGCGTTTTCCGGATCATCAGACCTATGGAATGGAACCGTTCGAAGAAGGGTATACCCATGGTGGCAAGCGCTATCTCTGGGTTTTCGATCCTTTGGATGGCGTCGACAATTTTCAGACCGGCATTCCGATATGGGGGATGTCGTTGGCCCTGTATGAAAACCATTGGCCGGTGCTGGGTTTTTTTTACATGCCGGCCACCGGGGATCTGTTTTACGCCCTGGCAGGGCAGGTGGCCTACTGGAACGATGGTGAGATCCACATCACCGAACGTGGTGATCTTTCCCAAGAAAGCATTGTTTTGACCTATTCCCGTTTTCATCAGCAGTATCGATGCCGCTTTCCAGGCAAGGTCAGGGCCTTGGGCAGTACCGGCGCGCATGTCTGCTATGTGGCCATGGGCAGGGCGGATGCGGCCATTATCGCCAATGAATCATTCAAGGATCTGGCTGCGGTGCGTGTGATCGTCGAAGCGGCGGGTGGCAAAATGTACAAAACCGACGGCTCTGAATTTTTCCCGGGCGATTACGTGGATGGTCGCAGAATCGACGACCACTTGATCATCTCCAGTCCGGCCAATGCCGGTCAGATCCTGGATTGTTTGAACAAAGGGTAGGGGCCATCGGCCGGCCAAAGCTCAGTTTTTGGCTTGGACAAGAGCGCCTTTTTTGGCCGCGGTTTTGCGTTTTTCATGTTGGTAAAAATAAGCACAGGCCGCCAGAAGACAGCTGTAGATCGAACAGAAGATCCATACCGTATCAGATGTATGCCGTTCGAGAAGATAGAAGATCCAGGCACAGAATATTAGACATTTTGGGTTCATATTCAATTATAGGGTTCCAACACCTGACCCGTGTAATGATATTCGCAGACCACTTTTCACGGTTCACCTCTTCAGTGCTGAATCCGGAAGTGCGTTCATAAGCAAAAGGCGTGCTGACTCCGTCCTGCATGGGTTGCTTATGTCTGCAACGGCCTTTACATCCGCTATCGGCTGTTTTTGACACTTCTTTAGCGGGTACCCTTCGTCAAGGCACCAGGTAGTATCGCTCTCGTGGCAATTTACCCAAATGGCACCGGTTTGCCGGTGCAATAGGCCAGAGCCTGACAGGTGGCGACCAGATCACCGCTGGCGTTGGTCACTTTGATATCGTAAGAGGCGGTTTTGCGGGTGCGGGCAGTTTCATCGGCTTGGGCACGCAGCCGCTCTCCAGGTTGCGGCGATCGGATATAGGTGACATTGACATTGAGCGCCACGGCAATTGTACCATGTGTCTGGGACGCGGTTTCAAAGGCTTCGTCGATCAGAGCGAACAGAGCGCCGCCGTGCGCTCTGGCATACATGTTGTTCATCAAATGAGGATCGTAGTCCATTTCCACAACTGAATGGCCAAGTTCCAGTGCCGTCAGGGACATCCGCAGGGCCTGCGCGAAAGACTCGCTTCGGACGGCCTCCATAATGCCGTTTCTTAAAACCGCGTCCATCCAAATTTCCTGTCTGTTTAAATCTCCTTGAAACGCCAAAAAGGAAAATCCAGTTCATACTCGGCCACTTGACCGGGTGAAGCCTCGCGGCTGGCCACCATCCACAAAATGCTCTTGCGCTGGCGCGCCGGGTTGGGCGCCATGGGGTCCCAGTCAGGCATCAGGATCAGCGCATTGTCGGCGGTGTACTCGATGTCGCCTGATTCCTTGAAGGAACTCAAGTCGGGTTTCTCACCGTAACCGCCTCCTTTTCCACGGCTTAGTTCGCTGATCACCAAAAAACAGACCTGATGCTCATCGCGGATAGCCTCCAATTGGCGCAGCCATGAATCGATGCCCGTGCGCCGTTCGGCGAGGTCCTTGAATGGAAGCTTATGCAGACTGTCGATCACGATGAGCAACGCATCTTTGCGGGTTTCGTGCCGGATAAAATCGATGTGCCGACGCATGGTATCCGGGGTCAATTGGCGATCATTGACCACCCGGAAATGGGCCAGCAGGCGATCCAGTTCGCCTTGCGCTTTCAGTAAGGCCTGCTTTTCCTCTGCATTCAAAGTACCGCTACGGATTTTTTTTTCGGCTATGCGCGCCATGCGCACAAGGGTGCGCAGGTAAATCTTCTGGCGGCCGTTTTCAAAATCATAGTAAATGACCGGTACGTCGCGGCGCGACACCTCGGTTGAAATCTGCATGAAAAAACATGATTTTCCGGCTTTGGGCGGTCCACCCAGAATGGAGATGCCCCGCAGCCCCTCCAGGTGGCGGTCCAGCTTGGTAAAGCCGGTTTCCAGGCCCAATAACGGCTTGCCTTTTTCCTTATCGAGAAACTCCCGGAATGTCCGTCTTTCTTTGTCAGGTGTGCCGAACGGGGAAAAAGCTTTGGCTTGCTGGATCATGCGGTGGACGGCTTGTTTGGTTTCCACGGCAGATTCTGCGGCCAGGTCGGCCAAATTGTCGCCACGTTTGAAATGGGTTGGCCACGCCAGAATGCGTGCTTTGAACCCCACCCGCACCGCCAACTCCCGTGCGGCCGACCGGGCTTCAGGGGAGTGGTTCGTCAGCAGAAAAAGATGTTCGATGCGGGCCAGACGTTCGGCCGACAGGTCGGCAAACCCAGTGACCAAGGGAACGGCAATGGCAAGATAGCCCAATTCCTTGAGAATCAATGCGTTGACTTCACCTTCGGTGATGAACAGGGCGCCGCCTTCACTATATCCAATCTCGAGGGCGTTGAAAACGGCTGCTTCGCCGGTGAAGAAAGCCTCGTTGCCATGCCAGAAATGATCTTCATCCCTGCCGGGAATAACGCCATGCGCAGCATAGGCATAGCCGCTCTCCTGGATGTAGGGGTACATCACATAGCGCCCATTGAACCCCACCCTCATTTGTTTGAGGGTGGCTTCGGAGACACCGAACCGGGCAAAATGATCGAATTGTTCCTGGCTCATCAAGGCGGCGTTTTTGTCCATCTCAGCGCCAAGATGGCGCGCTGGGTAGTGCACATCCATGGCATATGGCTCTGCGTCCGGATCAAACCCAGGCACTTGGGAGTTTTCGATCCCGATCAAACGGCCGAAGTGGAAATGAAATCCACCTGGCACACAGCCGTTGAGGCACCTGAAATGGCCGCAAAATAAGCTTTCCGGATGGAGCAGGACGACGATTTTGCCGGTCTTTTCGGCCTTGCGTTGGCAAAAAGGGCAGGGTGCGACCAGATGATGACCCTTCCAGACGGCTTCAGGCAGGTGGGTTTCGTAAAAGGTTTTCAGAATTTCAAAAGGAATCATCAGTTTTCTCTGCGAGTGGTGTCTCCAATGGTCAGAAAGACGTCAGCCGCGAGCGAACCCCGCGGGATGCGCAATGCCATCGATCAACCGGTTCGGGTTGGAAAGCACTATAGATCAAGCGCAAACCATTGTAAAACAGTAGGTCATAACGGCCGCACCATGGACACCGTCAATGTGGCCGCCCCCCAGTTTTGCTCGACTTTTCCGCCCAGCAGGTAAGGGAGGCCGCGGTCGAGTAGATGACAGAAGCGATCGTAGGCCTCTGGAAAAAAAGTGGTTTCCACGATGCCCGTGTCATCTTCGAAGGTGAGAAATTCCATGGGATCGCCGCGTTTGGTATGCACCACCTTGCCGGTGATCAGCCAGCCGGCGAACCTGATGCGGCGCCCTACTTGGCGTCCCAGCGCGGCGGCCGGGATGGCGCCGGCCCGCTGGGCGTCATCCCTGAAAAGGACCATGGGATGGCGGTCGCACAAAAAGCCCAGTACCCGGAATTCGCGACGCAGGCGTTCGCGGGGATCATCGTGTGGCAGTTCGGGCGGCGCGAGGGGTTGCACATCGGAGAACAGCGGCAGGGCATCCCGGACAGGGGGGCGTTTGGCCTGCCACTGGGCCAGGGCCCACAGCAGTTGGGCACGCGACAGGGCCGGCGCCATGCCGTCCAGGGCACCGCACTGAATCAGGGCGCGTGCCTCGGCAGCGTCCGGTCGCACACGGTTGAAAAAATCGTCGGGGGTGCCGAAAAGGCCATTTGGGCGCTGATCGATGATGCGTTGCGCCGTGTCGGTGGCCAGGCCCTTGACGGCCATCAACCCGACGCGGATGTTTTTCTGGTCAGCGGTCCAGCGGACCTGGCTGTGCCGCACATCGGGCGGTGTGATCGTCACTCCCAGCCGGCGCGCTTCGGAGACATAGGCAAAGGTGCTGTAGAAGCCGCCCTGGTTGCTGATCACCGCAGCCATGAACGCGGCCGGAAAATGAACCTTGAGATAGGCGGCCTGAAACGATACCCGGGCGTATGAAGCGCTGTGGGGCTTGCAAAAGGAGTAGCCCGAAAAGCTCATCATCATGGCCCAGACCGCTTCGATTTGAGCGTCAGTGACACCCTTGCGCCGGGCGCCTTCGGTAAACCGCCGCCGGTAGTCCTGCAGCCGATGCGCGCGGTCCTTTTTGGACATCACTTTGCGCAGGCCGTCGGCTTCGGCATCGTCAAAGCCGGCCAGGGCCATGGCGGCCCGCGAGACATCCTCCTGATAGACCATGATGCCGTAGGTTTCGTCCAGCACGTCGGCCAGCAGGGGATGGATGGGATCCCAGGCGCCGCCCTGCAGTCGCCGGATATATTCCTGGATGAACTCGTTGGCTGCCGGCCGGATGATGCTCGAATGGATCACCAGGTGCTCGAAATCCCCCACGCCGGATTTTTGCTGCAGCAGCCGTGTGGCCGGGCTTTCGATATAGAAACAGCCCATGGTGCGGCCCTGGGCCAGAGATTCCTGGGTGGGCAGGTCCTCTTCGGGTTCCCAATGGGTTTCGTCGAAGTGCACGCCATTGGCATGCACGTTGGCAATCGCATCGCGGATGACCGCCAGGCTGCGGTTGCCCAGTAAATCGATTTTTACCAGTCCGGCCGTTTCGGCAGCGTCTTTTTCCCATTGGATGATCGGCACGCCTTTGACCGAACGTTGCACGGGCGCGTACGCCTGGATGGGTCCCGGCGTGATCACCACACCGCCCGGGTGCGCCGACAGATAGCGGGGTGTGCCGATCACCTGTTGAGCCAGGCGCAGAATTTCGGGCCAAGGATGGATAAAATCCAGGGCCCGGGTTTCCGGCCGGTTTTTCAGGTCGGCCAGAAAATTGCCATCCCCATCCTGAACGCGCCAGAACCACGGCAGCCGCTCGGTGATCCGGCCGATTTCGGCATCGGTCAGGCCGAATACCTTGGCAGTTTCGCGCACGGCCATGCGCGGCTGGAACAAGATGTGGCTCGACACCATGGCCGCCTGTTCTCCGAACTGGTCGAGCACACTGTGCAGGACCGCATCGCGCTCATCCCAGGCAAAATCCACGTCGATGTCGGGGGGATCCTTGCGGCCGGGATTCAAAAAGCGGCCGAAGTAAAGGTTGTGTTTGACCGGACAGACATTGGTGATGCCCAGGCTGTAAGCCACCAGCGAGGCCGCTCCCGAGCCGCGGCCGCAGGTGCGCGGGCTGCGGCGGACAATATCGCGCACAATGAGAAAATAGGCCGAAAAGTGCATCTGGTCGATGATGCGCAGTTCGTGTTCCAGGCGATCCACGACCGGTTCGGGCAGACCGTGGCCGTAGCGCTGGCGCGCCCCGTCGTAGGCCGCCCGCCGCAGCACCGCGCTGGCGCTTTCGCCCTCGCGATCCTGCCAGGGTGGCATGACCAGGCCGAATTGCGGTCCGTTGAAGGTGATGCATTCCGCAAGGGATTCGGTGTGGGCGAGCGCTTCGGGACAGGCCGCGAAGCGTTCGGCATAGACCTGGGGGTCGGCCAGCCAGGCATTGGCTGGGGCCGTCTGCTCGGCTGGCAGCCGCTCCAGGGTGGTGTTCAGAGCAATAGCGCGCAGCAGGCGGTGCAAACAATGGTCTGAGGGCGTCAAAAAAAAGCTGCCGGGCGTGGCTGTCAGGGGAATGTTCAATGCCCGCGCCTTTTGGCGCAAAGGATGGATCGGTGCCAGGGGCGAGCGCGGCATGGCGGCGGCCACGCAAACACCGGCCCGGTGCCAGCGTTCAAGCAGACCGGCGTCCGAGGTGAGCACGATTAACCCTTTGGCATGCGCGGGCAAACAGACGGCCAGATCGAAAGCGTGGTCCATATGGCGTTGGGTGAGCAGGCGGCACAAACCGGCATAGCCGGCGTTGTCGGCCACCAGGCAGATCGCGCGACACCGGCGGTGCGGATCGGTCACTTCGGCCCCGATGATCGGCGTCAGCCCCTCTTGGCGGCAAGCATCCAAAAAGGGCCACATCCCATAGAGGTTGTCCGTATCGGTCAGCGCCAGCCGCTCGTAGCCCAGCTGCCGTGCCGTGCGGCACAAATCCCGGATCGAAGCCGTACCCCACATGAGCGAGTAATGCGAGCGGACTGTTAACGGAATCATGGGGTCGTTTGCCCGTTGGGCCGTGAGTCGGCCACCTGCCAGCACGCCAAAGCTTCAAATCGTTTACCTCTCATAATGATCACGCCTATGATTCGAGTAGTCCCCGATCCCAACGCCATGGGGCAAACGGCTAACGGGCACACGTGCCCACCGCTTGCCACCCAAATCGTTCGCGGATGCCATCCACGGCTGCAACCAGGGCTTGTTGGTGAAAAAAGGTTTTGCGTTCGGCCTCAAATAATGGGAGTTGGGCCGGCGGAAAGACAAGCCGGTCGCAAATCAGGCGCAGGTGGCGCACCCGCGTGCGTCGTGTTACGGCCAGGTTCAGGACACGGCGCGCCAGGGGGAACAGCACCCAATCATTGGCCGTGGGCGGCTCTATGCCGATTTGGCGGATGCTGCGCCGGCCGTCGCTGTAGTCTGCCGTGATGCTGATCCGTCGGGTCACCCGGCCCTGGCTGCGCAGGCTGTGGCCGGCCTTTTCAACCAGCGCGTAGATGATAGCCGTCATCGCGTCCGGCGAGTGGGTGTCGGTGCCGAAGGTGTGATCCAGAACCACGCGGGGCGGTTGTTGGCCGATCGGGCACACGGGTGCGTTGTCTTGGCCGCGCAAGACCTTTTGGATGAAAGTCGCGCGGTTGTTGAAAACTACCGCCAGGTGGGCCGTGTCGAGCGTTGTCACCTGGTGGACCCGGTTCAGGTTTAATTCGCGCAGCCGCGCCAGGTCGGGCGCCTCGATGCCGGGAATCAATTCTACCGGCAACGGCGCTAGAAAATCCTTCTCGTCGCCTGCGGCCACGATGTACTCCCCCTGGGGTTTAACCAGACGCGATGCCACCTTTGCGACCAGTTTGTTGGCGGCCAGCGCCCATATAGGATCCAGGGCCAACTCTTTGCGTGCCTGGCGGCGCAGACGCCAGGCCACATCCACGGGCGGGCCGAACAAACGGCTGGTGCCGGTTACATCCACGAACAGGTGGCCGTCCTGCTCGCCTGGCTCGATAAGGGGCGAGTAGGGCAGGGCCTGATGCAGCAACGCGTGCATGGCCTGCTCATAGCGGGCCGGTTGAGGGGGCAGGATGGCCAGATCGCGGCACAGGCGCATTGCCCCGCGCAGCGCCATGCCCTTGCGTATGCCGGCTTGATAAGCCTCTTCGCTCATGTCGTAAACGGTGGCGCGCGCCGCGCCTTCGGGCGCAATGACGACCGGCCGGTTATGCAGTCGATGGTCCAGGCGCCGCTCAACGGCTACGGCAAAATCGGCGACGTTGATATGGATGATGTGTCGATCCATGGCTTATTGATTCGTTGATTAGATTCGTTAATGGGTTGTCATCGATTCTTAAGTCGTGTCTTTATGAATGGTTGTGTGTCCCAAGGACCGAATCATCGAATCACCAAATCACCAAATTAACGCATCAACGAACTCAGCATTTGGGCATTCCGCGGCGCCTGGGCGCGAACGTGGTTGTTGAAAATCATGATGCCGCTGTGCGCTTGGGTGGTCAGTTTGGGGATAAAAACTTGGCTCCACTGGTGCAACTCGGCGGCACTGTAAAGATAGTCGAATTGCTTTTGCATGTTGCCTGAACGCCAGCCCCTGGCATTGCGACCGTGGAAGCGGACGTAAAAAAGATCCGGATTGGTCACAACCTCCAGCGATGGAAACAGATAGGGCAAATCCGGCACATCGACTGTGACAAGGGTGATCAGACGCCGTTCCAGTTCGGCGAACACCCGGTCGACCGCCCAGGAACGGTGACGGAATTCGACGGCCAACGGCAGACCGGTCAGTTCATCGAGCAGGAGGGCCAGATAGCGGCGGTTGCTATCGGATCGTTCAAAGGCCGGCGGCAACTGCACCAAAAGGGCCACGAGGCGCTGAGCCTGGATCAAGGGGGCGATCCCTTCCCGGTACTGAGCCGCTTGACCGCGCCAAGCATGTGGGTCGATTTCGTGGGTCATCGTGCGGGTCAGTTTGGCGGCAACGCTGAAACCGGGCGGCAGCAGGGGGAGCATGCGTTCCATGGCGGCGGCCTTGGGCATGTGGTACCAGGTGTAGTTCAGTTCCGTAATGGGGAACCGACGGGCGTAAATCGCCAGCATCTCCCGGGCGGGTGTTCCCGGTGGATAAAAGCCGGCATCGCTCCATTCAGGATAGGAGTAGCCGCTGGTGCCTACTCGCGTTAGACCGGCCGGACAGGATGATAGGGCATTTTTCAAGTTCATGGATCACTTTGGCACTTTGCTTTTAACTCTTATTCCTGCGGGCCTCTTTGTATGCCCACCACCTTGCCCTGTACCAGTACGTCATCGAAGGCGTAAAACATGGGTGCGTAGCGTGGATTTTCCGGTCGCAGTTCGATCCGCTCGGCATGCAGAAAAAACCGTTTGACCGTGGCCTCTTCCTGGTGCACCAGAGCCACTACGATCTCGCCATTGTGGGCATACTGGCGGGGCGTGCAGATGGCTAAGTCGCCGTCCAGAATGGCCGCATCGCGCATGGAATCGCCCTGCACCCGCAGAGCGAACAGGTGCGGCTCCCTGAACAACGCTGTGTCCAGCACCAGGGTGCCGTCCCATTCTTGCTGGGCGTACATGGGCAGCCCGGCGGTCACCCGACCGATTACGGGGATTTCGCGCCAGCGGTGGTTTGCGGCGGTTTGCCCGGCTGGGTTGAGCAGATACACGGTCCGGCTGTAGCGCCCCTCGCGTTTGACATAGCCTTTGTCTTCCAGGGCCTTGAGCCCCTGGGCCACAGCTGCGTGACTGACGCCCAGAGCGGCGGCGGTCTGCCGCAGGCTGGGAGCGTGGCCCTGGCGGTCGAGGCCGTTGGTCAGGTAATCCAGCAGGTGTTGTTGCTTGGGAGAAAGTTGGACCGTCATGAGCCCTCCGCTTTTCGTTAGTGGCGGGGGTAACGTTAACCCGCAACTTAGATTCAGTATAGTTGAAACAATGTAAATGTCAATGTATAGTTAAAAGTAAATAATGTTCATAATAAAGAATTCAACTTTCGGGTTCCAAACGCCGGTAAGCCGGGCGGTGGTCCGCGCCACACGCCATTTCGCTCAAGTGAGGCAAAAGGTGTGCGTAGGGTCGGGCCGAGTAAAGAAGCTTTACAGGATAGGGCGGGCGCATTATGATCGGCGCGCCAATTCAGGAAAGGGAAGACCATGGCGCCGAGGGGTGGAAAACTGGATATCGATCGTTTTATGGCAGTGCTGACCGAGGCGTCGGTGCAATGGCAGGCCCCTGTCATCACCTTTATCGCCAACAGAGGCGCCACACCTTTCGAAATTCTGGTATCCACCCTTTTGTCACTGCGCACCAAGGACGAAGTGACTTCGGCCGCTACGGTCCGGCTCTTTGCGCACGCCCGCACACCGGCGGCGTTGCTCTCCCTGGGTGAAAGCAAGGTGGCGCAATTAATCTATCCCGTGGGGTTTTATCCAACCAAGGCCAAACGGTTGATCGACATCAGCCGCATTCTTCTGGAGCACGCTCACGGTGAGGTGCCGGATCACATGGAAGGGCTGCTGGCATTGCCTGGCGTGGGGCGCAAGACAGCCAACCTGGTCCTGTCGGAAGGTTTCGGCACACCGGCGATGTGCGTTGACACCCACGTGCACCGGATCAGCAATCGGATTGGTTTTGTGCGCACCCGAACGCCCACGCAGACCGAAACGGCTTTGCGGGAAAAATTACCGCGCAAACACTGGACCCGCTACAATGAACTGCTGGTCGCGTTCGGGCAGACGATCTGCCGGCCGGTGTCACCGTTTTGCAGCCGTTGCCCGGTGGCTGATATGTGCCCGCGCATCGGGGTGACCACATCCCGATAAATGTCCACGTCCCGAGACTTTATGTGGATGACCGGCCGTGAAGCCGGCTCAAGGCGCAGTTCCGGTCAGCTCATTCAAATCGATGACGCCGGCGGCGTCGAAGGGAATGGCGCCTGGCCATGCCGATCCCTGCAGGCGCAGGTGGCCTTTGACTGCGTAATGCCACTTTTCGTCGGGCGTATTGCTTTGCGCTCCTTTCAGGAGCCGGTGGGCCACACCGACCATGTCGATCATGGAGGCATACACGATGACCGGAACAATGGCGCTACTGTAAGCTTGAATTTCTTTTTGCGGGTTGGCTACCCCTTTGGCCAGATGACGTCCCTCGAGGGCCAAGTCGCACTCGACGCCTTGAATGGGCAGGCTTTGGTTGTTTGGATTGACCACACGCAGATCGACCTCAAAAACGCTTTCGAAACCTCTGATTTCCAGCAGCCGTATACCCGCCAGATGAATGTGAGGGCTTTCAAAGCGGGATCCCAACATAGCGCAGCCCGCCAGCCAGGCCACAAGGATGGCGCCGCCGATTACGAAGCGTGTGCGTTGTCGTAAGGGTTTCATTGTTTTTCCTGATTCCGGTTGCCGAAAGGCAACCCTTTGAGCAGCTCTTGTTTCTTCTTTTCCAATTCTTTGGAGAGATCCTCTTTAGGCGGAATCATTTTTTTGAGAGCTTCCTTATCCGGCAGCTCCTGATTCAGAATCGCTTTCATATCGGGTCTGAATTTCGGTTGGTCGAACGTACCCCGGACATTTACCGGGACAACGACTCCCGAGCGCTGCTGAGTGTCGCCCTGGCCCTTCAAGGTGCCTACAAATTTGGGCTCCACGCGGATATCGAGTGTCTCCTGGACCAGATTGGCGCTGCCGTCGGCCTGCAGGCGTACCAGGGGTGATTGAAGCAGGGCATTTTCCAGTTTTGATACGCCGTCCGTCACCGTGAAAGGCACGGTCAGAGCGCTGAAGTCGGTGCGCGGCCGTTCCGTCTTTTTTTCGGCCAGCCCGAAAGCCGATTGTACATTGCGCACCATGCCGGCCAGATCGACACCGACGATCGCGCCATTGGTAAACATCAGCTCTCCCTTGCCATTAAGGGACCTGCGGATTTGTGCATCGGTGTCGCCGTTGAACTGCAGCGAAATGGCCGATTCGAGCACGCCTTCAACAATGTCTTTTTCCATCACATCCCTGAGCAGCGGCCCTGATTGGACTTTTTCGATGGCCAGCCGGGTTTCGGTCCGCGGGGTTTGCTTCTGCACATTGATGGTGGTTGCAAGTGACATGTGGCCCTGGTACAGATCCACCGTCATCGGGTCGAGACGGATAATGCCCTTATTCGCGGAGGCTTTCATGACGATGTTCCGCGTACGCGCGTTTTTGATTTTCATTTCGCCGATCTTTATCTGCGCATCCAGCACAAGCCGGCGCAAAGGGGTATAGTCGGTTTTTTTTTCAGCCGGACGTTCGGGGCTTGGCGTTTTGGGCGCATCGGCGGGTTTGTCCTGTGGCGGCGGCAGATAACGATCCAGGTCGATGCGGTCGAGAGCGGCTTCGAGTTTTACATTAGGCTTGTCGAACTCTCTGGCTTGGCCGCTGAAGAGCATCTGCGAGTCATCCAATGTCAATTTACCATTACTGAGCGCCACCTTCTCCGGACTTCCGGAAAGATTCATTGACAAGGCAATCTTTTGCAAAACGGATTCATCCGATGTTTGCATCGGCATCGGCTGCTTAAGGTCGCTCATGACCCGGCGCAAGGAAAACGGCGCGACGTTCATGGACAGTGCCATTTGCGGCGTTTGTTCGAGCTGATCGATGCGTCCCTTTAACTGAATGTTGATGTGCTTGAGCAGTTCCAGCCCCAGATCGACATCGACCGGACTTTTGCCGGGATCTGGCCCCACCGGCCCGACGGTGCCCGACAGATTCAGTGGATGTTCGTCGGCGATTGCGCTGAAATCGACATGTATCGGCTGATCCAAGGTGACATCTTTAAGCGTGAGTTCGATGTTCTTGATTTCGTGGCGGGCACCGGTGCCATTATCGACAAACACCAGGTGGCCGTCACTCACCGACATTTGGCTCAATGCCAGGTTTTTGATGGACAGACCGCTTTTTTCTCCAGGCGCCTGTTCGGGCTTCGGCGCGGGCGGTTCTGCGTCCTGAGCGCCGATCCCCTGCCAGTTTGCGCGGCCATCTTTTTTCTTCACCAGAAGAATACTCGGTTTTTCGATGACAAATGTTTTTATTTCATAATTGCCGGAGAGCAACGGCAGCAGCTTCATGCGGACCTCGAATAGTCCGACCGAGGCGAATTCCTTTTCTTTAAATCCGGGCGGGTTGCCCAGGCGAACATCGGAAAGGGCAATGCCGATCCACGGGAATAGCGAAGGTTCGATCTTGCCGCCCAGGGTCACGGGGCGTCCGAGTGCTTTGGCAGCTTCGGCTTCAATGCGCGGCTTGTACTTTTCCAGATCGATGATTCGGGGGACAATGACAATGGCTAAAAGAACAATCAACACCAATACGGCCATAATGGCCGCTATCCATTTGATCGATTTGGACATGAGGGCGCTTTCCTTCCTTGTGTGTGCCGCCCGGGGCATGGCGGGACTTTTTAAAAAGCGTGACGCTTTCCCAGGGGAGTGATATTGCCGCAATATTAAAACATTTTGCGCGCAAGTAAAGTTCAGCATCAGCGCATCGCATGGGCTGTGCTTACCATTGTGTATTGAAATACCATTTATTATGCTGCAAGGGAAGTGACCAACGGGAAAGAGCACACGATGACAGAGGATCTATTCGAATCAGCGGTCAATACCGACACCGAATCCAGACCGTTGGCCGAACGCATGCGCCCGCGCAGCCTTCAGGAATTTATCGGCCAGCAAGAAGTGGTAGGGCCGGGATCGCTTTTGGCCGAAGCCATACGCAACGACCGTATATTTTCCATCTTGTTGTGGGGGCCGCCAGGGACGGGAAAAACCACGCTGGCAAGGATCGTAGCCCAAAGCAGCCGGTCTCATTTTGTGCATTTTTCGGCTGTTTTGTCTGGTATCAAGGAGATCCGCGCGGTCATCGAGGAAGCCCGCGAGCAACTCAAGATGAATCATCGGCGTACCGTGTTGTTTGTCGATGAAATTCATCGATTCAACAAAGCCCAGCAGGATGCCTTTCTGCATCATGTGGAAAGCGGCTTGCTGACGCTGATCGGCGCGACCACCGAAAATCCTTCGTTCGAGGTGGTGGCCGCCTTGCTTTCGCGCTGTCGGGTAGTAACCCTCAAATCGCTCGAAGCCAAAGATCTCTCGGCGATTTTGCAACAGGCGCTCAGCGACAGTGAACGAGGACTGGGGCGCTACCGCCTGGCGATGGCCGACGCAGCCGAAGCCCATTTGATCAGAGCTTCCGACGGCGACGCCCGGGCCGCCCTGAACAATTTGGAAATGGCCGCTTTCCTGACAATGGCCCGCCAGGGACCACCCGCGGATGAGACACGGCGGCAAATCGAGGTGGCGGATATCGAAAAAGCCATTCAGCAAAAAGCGCTGCAGTACGATAAATCCGGGGACGAACACTACAATCTTATTTCAGCTTTTCACAAAAGCCTGCGTGGAAGCGATCCGGATGCGGCGCTTTATTGGCTGGCGCGCATGCTTATGGCCGGCGAGGACCCGCTGTACGTCGCTCGCCGCATGGTGCGTTTTGCCTCCGAGGATATCGGCAACGCAGATCCATATGCCTTGCGTATCACCATGGCGGCCATGGAAGCCTTCCGTTTCATTGGTCCGCCTGAAGGCGAACTGGCCCTGGCCCAGGCCGCCGTTTACCTGGCCACGGCGGCTAAAAGCAACAGTATTTACGTGGCATACGGACAGGTGCGCGAAGTTATCCGCAAAACAGGCACCTTGCCGGTGCCGCTGCATATTCGTAATGCCCCCACCGCATTGATGAAAGATCTGGGTTACGGGCGTGATTACAAGTATGCCCATGACTATGAAGATGCTTTCGTGCCGCAGGATTACCTGCCTGAAAAGCTTCAGGGTACGCACTTCTATCAGCCTCGTGAGCGCGGGTACGAAAAACTGATCAAACAGCGCCTGGATCAATGGCGCCGCCAACTTGCCGGCCGCGCTCAGCGACGGCGCCCTGCCGACGAATTATAAGATCCGGCGCCTCCGACACCCTCCGCATTATTTTTACGTATCAACCGGACCGCACCGCCGGACAGGGCTTTTTTTCCAGTGCCTCTGGCATTCCACACCCTCTGATTTACTATATGTTGGTAACCAGATCAGAAACATTCGAAGGCGCTGATTGGACCACCAGCGTTGGGGCGTAATCCCAATTCATTACCCAAGGTCCATGCGGAGGAAGTAACATGTCTCAATTGATTGCCTGCAAAGCCCGGGAAGGCGTTGTATTCGGTGCCGATGCCAAAGCCGTGGATGTGGATGCCAACGGCAATCTGATCGAGTTCAGAGTCGATCGTTTGCACCAGCTTTCGGATTACGCGGGTATTCTGAACGGAGGGGCGGCGGCAGGCGAATCCATGTGTCATGCACTGAAGCGGTTCGTGGGTGATGAAAACTTAACCTACGTGGATGATATCTATAATGCGGCCCTGCCGTTTTTGGCGACAGAGTATGAACGTTTTATGCGAAAAAAGTGCGAGATACAACCCATCGACCCCATACACCAGGTCACCTTTATTCTAGGCGGGTACACCCGGTATGATCCCGTCCATCCATTTCGTATGTACCTGTTATGGACCAAACGGAAATTACCCCTTTTGGACAGCGATGAGATCGGCATCTGTTTCAGCGTGCCGCGGGTGATCAAGCTGGAGCATAGTCTGCATCAGAGCGTCAATCAGAATGCCGAATTGGATCGTGTGATTACGATCGTGCGCCATGAAATGGAACGACTGGCCGAATTGGATGAAGAGATTTCCGGACCCCTGTCGTATGCCTTTATCACCCAAGATGGTTTTAAACGGCTGTAGAGTGAGATCGAAAGGCCGGTTATTACAATCAACCATGTAACGACTGGAAATGCGACTGAACGAATCCCCCAGTGTCAGGATAGTTGTCACTTCTACTCGGGTTGGTGTTCATCCCGGGTGAAGCTGGATGCTACAGCCTATATTTGCGGCGATGGGACATCGTCCCACTGGTATGGCTTGATCCTGCAAAGGGTCATGCTGTCCAGGAAGGCCCATCAAGAAGGCAGCATAATTATGACTTAGGTGACAACTGCCTTGGCACCTGCCGCCAGTCGCTGCAGGACATTGTCGCACCGTGCGAAAAAATCGGAAAACAGATCAAACCCCCAACTCTTGACTGACCTCGCTTTTCCCCCAACAGCCTGCGATACTGGTATCCGGCCACAAAGCCGCCGGTAACTCCGGCGATCAGGAAAACGAACAGCAAAAAATCCCCCCGATCCGTATTGATCAACGGCGCGCCCGGCCGGCCTGCTCGGCGAAAATGCGGCCCCAGCCTGGACTTATGGCAGGTTTCCACAATGCGGTCCCGTACTTGTCCTTGAGCATGGCGCCGTCCGCATCAGGGGAAAACCGGACCGTCTGCGCCAGGGAGAAGTCCGCCGTGGTATGGATTATACGGCGGACTACTTCCCCAGTGATCGGCGCAAAAGCCGTGCGCCAGCCTCCTTGTGCAAATGAGGCGGCCTTTTTTCGAATTGTGCCTGATCGGGCGCCCTGCGGTGGATCCAACATCTTGACAAAGATCACAAGGCTTGTTAAAAAATTGAAGACCATTCATTTTTTGAAAATCGATAAAAGTTCCCAGTCTGTCAGCTTGATTTCGGCCTGTCACCTCAAAAAGCACGCAACGTGTTAGAGATTCAGAGGATGCTATGCTACCGAAAAAAAGTACTTACGACGAGGTCTACAGCAGTTTCCGCTGGTCGATCCCCGAACACTACAATATCGGCGTGGATGTCTGCGACAAGTGGGCGGACGAACGTTATCGGCTCGCACTCATCTATGAGGACGAAAGGGGAAAGACTGAAAAATTCACCTTCTGGGACATCAAGCAGCTTTCCAATCGTTTGGCCAATGCCCTTGGGGCGAGTGGCATATCGTCAGGCGATCGGGTCGGTATTCTGTTGCCACAGTGCCCAGAAGCGGCAATCACCCACATTGCCACCTACAAGGTGGGCGCTATCGCCATCCCCTTGTTCACGTTGTTCGGTCCGGACGCGCTCGAATACCGGCTCGCCAACAGCGGAGCGAAAGCCATTGTCACAGACAGCGCAAACATCGCCAAGGTCCTTCAGATCCGCGGCCAACTTCCCGATTTAAAGCTGCTGTTCGTCAGCGGCGGGAAGAGCCAGCCCGGGGTTGTCGATTTTTGGGGGGCGCTGGAAAAGGGGTCGTCCCATTTCGAACCTGTTCTTACCAGAGCAGACGACCCGGCAATGATCATCTACACATCGGGAACCACCGGTCCGCCGAAGGGAGCCCTGCATGCCCACCGCGTGGTGCTGGGCCACGTTCCGGGAGTAGAATTTTTCCACAACTTTTTTCCTGAAAAAGGCGATGTATACTGGACTCCTGCCGACTGGGCCTGGATTGGCGGTTTGATCGATGTCCTGCTGCCGAGTTGGCATCACGGCGTCCCGGTTGTCGCCCACCGCACCAGGAAATTTGATCCCGAACACGCCTTTTATCTCATTGCCAAGCACGGCATACGCAATGCCTTCATGCCACCAACCGCTTTGAAGATGATGCGTCTGGTCAAAGATCCCAAAAGCCGCCATGATTTCCGGATGCGGACGATTGGTTGCGGCGGTGAAACTCTGGGAGAGGAACTCCTCGACTGGGGGCGCCAGGTCATGGATCTTGATATTAATGAATTCTACGGCCAGACCGAAGTCAATCTGGTCGTGGGGAACTGTTGCGAGATCATGCCCGTGCGACGAGGGTCGATGGGCAAACCGATCCCCGGGCACCGCGTGGAAGTTGTGGATGCAGAGGGTCACATCTGCCCGCCCTCTACGGTCGGCGAGATCGCCATCCTGCGGCCCGATCCGGTCATGTTCCTCAATTATTGGCAAAACCCTCAAGCCACGCGGAATAAATTCGTTGGCGACTGGTCTCTTACCGGTGACTTGGGCAAGAAGGATGAGGATGGCTATATCTGGTATGTCGCCCGCAAGGACGACCTCATCACTTCCTCGGGATATCGGATCGGCCCGGCGGAGATAGAAGGGTGCCTGATCAAGCATCCCGCCGTTGCGATGTGCGCTGTCATAGGCAAACCCGATGCGGTCCGCACTGAAATCGTCAAGGCGTTCCTCGTTTTGAAAGAAGGAATACCCGCCACAGAAGAGTTGGCGAAAGAGATCCAAACTTTCGTTAAAACGCGTCTGGCCGCTTACGAGTATCCGCGCGAGATAGAATTCGTGGCCGAACTTCCGATGACGAGCACCGGCAAGATCATCCGCGGAGACTTGCGCAAGCTGGAGATTGAAAAGCAGAAGGGGCATCCATTCCGGGAATGATGCATCCGGACCTTTGGCTGCTGGGCGATGATTAAATCCCACTCTTTGGATGATGATCGTTCGCAGGTGGGTGTGTGCAAGCACCAACTGGCTTGTAAAAAGGGAGGTGATGCTTCGAAAGGGCAGGGAAGAACTTCAGGGGCCTAATAGGGACAGCGGCCTGGTTCTGAGGTCATGGTGCTTGGCATCCGAAGGTTCGATCCGCTACTTGCGTTTACCTATGAAAGGAGAAAATGCCATGAAGAAAAAAAAGAGTTTCGTGATCGCTATTGCGGCGATGACAATTTTTTGTGCCGGTCTCGGCCTTGTCTCGGCCGCCGAAAAACCGATCAAATGGACGATGGTCAGTACCTGGACCCCGACCATCAACCTTCTTGAGGGGGATAAGAATTTCGCCAAACTCGTCAACGAATTGAGCAACGGCCGCCTTCAGATCTCCGTTTCTCCCGCCGGTGAACTCGTTCCCGCCACTGCGGTCTTCGACTCGGTTTCCAAGGGTTCTGTGGAGTGCGGCGGGGACTGGCCGAGCTACTGGGCCGGTAAGAACTCCGCCTTCGACCTTCTTGGCTCCTTTCCGATGGGGCTGGGCCAGTATGACGCTATCAACTGGTACTATCATGGGGGCGGGAAAAAGGTCTTCGACGATCTTTTCGGAAAGTACAATATGAAGTATTTCCTGACCGCCGTGAGCCCGATGGAATCAGGGATACGTGCGCGCGTGCCAATCAAGACCCTCGAAGACTACAAAGGCAAGAAGCTGAGGATGTCCGGAAAGGCCCAGGGCCACATCCTCCAGAAGCTGGGGGCTGCCCAGGTTATGGTATCCGGCGGCGAAATCTATCAGGCACTGCAAATGGCGACCATCGATGGCGCTGAGTTCTGCAGCCCTTCGATCGACTGGAAAATGGGTTTCGCGGAGGTAACAAAATACAACATCGGTCCTGGTTGGCATCAGCCCTCGTCCACCTTCGGAGTCATGATCAACAAAGGTGCCTGGGAAAAATTGCCGGACGACCTGAAGGTGATCGTCGAGAGAGCCTCGATTGCCAATGTGGCCTACATGAGCAGTTGGTATGAGGCCACCAATATCGAAGCCCTAAACCAATTCGTTGCATCGGGTCACGAAATTTTCAAGCTGTCCGAGGAGGAACTCAAGAAAATCGAAAACTATGCCTGGGAGTACCTCGTGGAAGAGGCCAAGAAAAATCCCGATTATCAGACGGCCGCACTGTCCATGTTCCAGTTTCTGAAAGACTTCCAACCCACACGCGATGTCCAGCAACCATTCTCCCAGGGACGCAAGCCCTATTCCTGGCCAAATCTTCCGGGTCTCAAATAAGGGCCTGAACCCATCTGACCTTTGACGGGGCGCCCGAAATCCCCCGGGCGTTCCGGGCGAACAAAGAGGTTCTCTATGAACATGTGGCTTGGCTTGTCCAGAAGGATCGACGCGTTCAGCCGATGGACCGGGATCGTATTCAGTTACCTGATGATCCCCTTGACGCTTTTTATCGTCTACGAGGTGTTTACCCGATCGTTTCAGCGGCCTACGATCTGGACTTTCGAAATGAGTAATTTTTTTTATGGGGCGCATTTCATGCTGGTTGCAGCATACGGCCTGCTATGCAAATCACATGTCGCCATCGATCTCGTCTCCGGGCGTTTTTCAAAGAAAACACAAGCGATCCTTTCACTGATCTGCTATTTTCTAATGTACTTCCCTTTTATCATCGTTTTTATTTACTTCGGCTTCAGCTATTCGGTCAATTCCTGGCAGATGCTGGAAAAGTCCTGGAGTATATGGGGACCGCCATTATACCCGATCAAGACGGTCATCCCGATCACCGCTGTCATGCTCTTTTTACAGGGTGTCTCCGAGGTGATCAAAGCCGTTAACGTGATCGTTCAGGAAAGAAAGAGGAACACATGAGCCCTGAAATAGTAGCCGCCATCGGTATGTTCGTCGCGTTGGTGATCTTCTTCTTCATGGGACACCCGCTGGCATTCGTTCTCGGAGGGGTAGGCGTCGTGTTCGGGTTTTTTTTCATCGGACCACAGTTCTTCGGCATTTTCATGGATCGAATCTATGGGACAATGGATAATTTCGTATTGGTGGCGATTACGCTGTTTATCCTGATGGGGAATTTGCTGACCATGTCGGGCGTTGCGGACGGATTGTTCAAGGCGCTTAGAATGCTTCTGGGGCCGGTCCGGGGAGGTGTCGGCGTTGCGGTGATCGGGGTCTGTATCGTCTTTGCGGCCTGCACGGGGATTGTGGGCGCTTCGGTCGTGACCATGGGCCTCCTTGCCGGGCCAATGCTGATTCGATATGGCTATCAGAAGGAGTTGTCAATGGGGCTCGTGGCGGCCGGCGGTAGCCTGGGGATACTGATCCCTCCTAGCATCATGCTTGTCATGATGGCCGACCAGGGGGGGCTCTCCGCAGGGAAGCTCCTCATAGCGGGCGCCCTTCCCGGTTTGGTTTTGTCGGGTCTTTACATGGCCTACATCGCTGTCCGCTGCGGTCTGAATCCGAAGATTGGACCTCCGGTTCCCAAGGAGGAACTGGCCCTGGTTCCAGTGAGTAAGAGGATCAAAAACGCCCTGCGCTACGCTGTCCCGCCCATGGGTCTGATTTTCCTTGTCCTCGGATCGATTTTCTTAGGATTCGCAACGCCCACCGAGGCGGCCGGAGTTGGGGCCCTTCTCGCATTCATCATGGTCGTTGCCTACGGGAAGTTCACCTGGGAAAATTTCACCGATTGCCTCTACCAGACCTCCCGCACGGTTACCATGGTCATCATGATCATCATCGGAGCGACCTGCTTCACCGGCGTCTTTTTGAAACTGGGCGGAGGTGCCGCCCTGGTGAACGCAATCGTCGGCCTCGGTCTCGGCAAATGGGGTACCTACATCATGATTATGGCGATTTATGTCATTCTCGGTCTTTTCATCGACTGGATTGGAATCGTCATGATCACCTTTCCGATATTTCTGCCAGTGGCCCAACAACTCGGCTTCGATATGCTCTGGTTTGTTGCAATGCTCGCCATTAACCTTCAGTTGTCGTTCCTCTCCCCACCCTTTGGATATGCGCTCTTCTATCTGTCCGGGCTGGGGATTGAAGGCGTTCAACTGGGCCACATATACCGCGGCGTTATTCCCTTTCTGATCATCCAGATTGTCGGAGTGGTGATCTGTTCGATTTTCCCGCAAGTTGTGGTCTGGCTGCCCAACGCAATGCTCGGAAAGTGACAAGCCGTTTTATTTGAGGGAAAGGTCAGGGGGCATAGCAAGGGCTTGCAATGTGTCGCATGGACCGTGGTGTTCTTGGTGCCCCCGGCAGGAATCGAACCTGCGGCCAACAGATTAGGAATCTGCTGCTCTATCCCCTGAGCTACGAGGGCGCTTCGCTTAAAGGCGAAATCAAATACCACAAGATCGCGTCTTTGAAAATCGAAAGTACGTGGTTGTTTGACCCTTTATTCAAGATAAAGCGTCTGGCCGGGGTGAATGGTGCTGCCCGGTCGGAGTTTGTTGATGCGCAGCAACTGATCGAGGGCCATATTGTGTTTTAGGGCGATCGCGTAAGGACTGTCGCCGTTTTGAACCCGATACGTGTTCTTGTTCTTAGACGTTGACACCGCGGCGGAATGCTTCCCTGGAATTTTCAGTTTTTGACCGGCTACCAGTTTTGTGGACGGCAAACCATTCAAGTCGCTGATGCTTTTCACTGTGGTGTTGTATTGTGCGGCAATGCTCCACAATGAATCTCCGCGGACCACCGTATGCGTGCCTGAAAAAGCGGTTGCCTTTTTTTCGGGGGTGTCGAGGGCGGCATAGGCGCTGCCGGGTACCTTGAGAATTTGGCCGATGCGGATTCTGCTGCTCTTTAGATTGTTGGCCTTCAGGATAGTGGAGACGCCGACGCGATAGCGCCGGGCGATGCCGGAAAGCGTTTCACCGGCCCGCACGCGATGACGGGCGTACGTAAACGTATTTTGCGGTAAAGTGCAGGTGGGTACGGTTTCCAGGTTGGCCAGGAGATTGTCCGCTTCTCCGACCGGAACTCTCAACGTGTATGGTTCCGGCGGCAAGATGTGATAGCGCAGTTCCGGGTTGAGGGCTTCCAATTCTTTCAAGTCGATGTTGAGTACTTTGCCGACATCTTTCAGGTGCATCTGGCGGTTGATCTCAATTTGATCAAAAGCCAGCGGTGCATCGAACACGACCTGATCCAAACCGTATTTTTCCGGATTTTTTACCATGTGCAACGTTGCGATGAATCTGGGCACATAGCGCGCTGTCTCGCGCGGCAGTCTCGTGTAGAGATCCCAGAAGTTATCGAGGTAATTGATATTCTGTGTGCGAATCACTTGAAGCACCCGTCCCTCGCCACAATTATAAGCGGCCAGAACCGTCGACCAATCGCCGAACATGCTGTGGAGCTCTTTCAGATAGGCGATAGCCGCATTGGTTGCCTTCATGAAATCAATTCGTTCGTCGATGTAGCTGTTGCGCTTCAAGCCAAACTTGTAGCCGGTGCTTGGAATGAATTGCCACAACCCCAGGGCGCGTGCGCTGGAGAGCGCTTTGGCCATGAAACCGCTTTCGATCAGCGGAAGCCAGGCCAGGTCTTCGGGCAGACCGGCTTCCTTGAGCGCTTGGAGGATGTAGGGCATGTACTGACCCGATCGCTGATAGGACCTCAGAAAGAAGTTTTTTTCCGGACCTGTGAACAGTCGGATCTCGTTCAGCACATGGCTGTTTAGCTCCATGGGAATTTCATCATGGTTCCCGGTCACAACTGTGTTGCGGGAAGCATAAATTTCCAGAATCCTTTTGGAGATCAGGAAACGCAGATCCTCTTTCTGTTGAATCAGTTCGGTGTCCTGATTGGTATCCACCTCCCAGATCAACGAATACGCCTTGTCCAATGACTCCAGCGCACTGTCCAACTCCCCTTTTTGCCACAAGGATTGGGCGACTTCACAGAAATCCAAGGCCTCATCCAGTTTAGACTGCGTCACCTTATCCGTTTCTGAAAATTCCTTTTCGGCCGTCACCGCTGAATCGCCACCGTCGTCATCCGGGTATTCGCCGGCCGACAGATTTTCCTGAGCTTCGTCAACGGGCGCAGCTGGTAAATCCGCATCGCCGTTGGCCGCAAGTTCCTCTGACAACGCTTCTTGCGCGAAAACGGCGTCCTCAGACTGTGGCAGGCTTGCGGCATCGTTATCGACCGCCGCGTGTTGTGCTGGTTCGGACGATGCCTCGGTACCGGAGGGCAGATGGCCGCAGCTATAGGTAGAGAAAATCAGGACAAAGGGAAGGACCAATTTGTAGAAGGATTGAATGTTCAAACCGTTACCCATAATGTGAATGAATTAGATTGATTGTTTCGCCACGCCGGGATCACACTTGTTGCGTTTGAAAGCGCGGGGGGTTGCCAGTCCGTCCGATCAAGCGGCACCACAGGGGGATGGGTGCATTGATCGTAAGTTGAAGGCGACGATACCACAAAAATTGCCGTGCTTGTCAAGTAATTATCACGCGCCGGTCAGCAGGACGCTGGTTTGCGTCTGCCATGTCGATGGACGCTCCGGGACACACGGCGATTATGCTCAGCGAAAGATCGATGTTGAGATACAGGTCATGGGGCGTTTCTATTTCAGGTGAAAGCCGGAAATGAAGTTCTGTTGTTGTATTTATGCCTATAAAAGCGTATAGGGGTTGGATCGAAGAAAGGCATCGCATAGGCATCCGCACTACAAAAGGCGATATAGCCCTGTGGAATTTTTTTTCGGGATATTTTAGATTTTGCTTGCGTTTTTTGAAAGATGTGATTAAAAAGCCCATTTTCAGTTACCTTGGCACCGGCACGGTGGCTTTGGTCGATCTTTAAAAACGACTATATCGCAGGTGTTTGGTGCCAGCGTAGCTCAGTTGGTAGAGCTACTGATTTGTAATCAGTGGGTCGGGGGTTCGAGTCCCTCCGCTGGCTCCAATGATGTAATAAAGGTGGGGTTCCCGAGCGGCCAAAGGGAACAGACTGTAAATCTGTCGGCTATCGCCTTCGGAGGTTCGAATCCTCCCCCCACCACCACCCAAACAAGAGTGCTAATTGTAGGAGATATCCGTATTCGGGATCGATTCTGACTACATGGCTTCCAGTATGCGCAGCCCCTTGTCAAAACCTGGGGCGGTAATGACTGTATAGATGTGGGGTTCAGAGATCAGGCGGTTTGAAAATCAGGCGGGAGTAGCTCAGTTGGTAGAGCTTCAGCCTTCCAAGCTGAATGTCGCGAGTTCGAGCCTCGTCTCCCGCTCCAAACTTATCAGCCTAACTTCACGCAGCCTTCAATCAGATATCCGAATCAGAAAATATAAGCCCACGTAGCTCAGACGGTAGAGCGCTTCCTTGGTAAGGAAGAGGTTCACCGGTTCGATTCCGGTCGTGGGCTCCATTTTTGAATTGATCTGACGCCGCAGAGTAAGCGAACAAAGCGCGATACTGACTGAGCGAAGGCGATCTTAATTTGAAGTCCTAAAATTTGAATCTATTTTGAAGCCAGGGAGGACGAGATGGCGAAGGCAAAATTTGAGAGAAAAAAGCCACATGTCAACGTAGGGACCATCGGTCACATTGATCATGGCAAGACAACCTTGACGGCCGCAATCACCAAGCTCAACGGCTTGCGCGGACGGGCGGAGTACATTCCGTTCGATCAGATCGATAAGGCGCCTGAGGAAAAAGAGCGCGGAATCACGATCGCCACAGCGCACGTGGAATACGAGAGCGACGCCCGGCACTATGCGCACGTGGATTGTCCCGGCCATGCGGACTACATCAAGAACATGATCACTGGTGCGGCGCAGATGGATGGCGCGATCCTGGTGGTGGCCGCCGATGACGGGCCCATGCCGCAGACCCGCGAGCACATTTTGCTGGCACGTCAGGTCGGCGTACCGCGCATTGTTGTTTTTCTGAACAAATGCGACATGGTCGACGATGAAGAGCTGATCGAGCTGGTGGAGCTGGAGCTGCGCGAGCTGTTAAGCAAGTATGAATTTCCGGGCGACGACACGCCGATCGTTCGCGGCAGCGCGCTCAAAGCGCTGGAGAGCGACGACCCGGACAGTGCCGAGGCCAAATGTATTTTCGAGCTGATGGCAGCC
>LADR01000047.1 GCA_000961655.1 Desulfatitalea sp. BRH_c12 | reverse complement strand
GATTGTCAGCCGCTTGACCGGCTATCCTGAAGAGATGCTCGGGCTGGAGATGGACATCGAAGCTGATCTGGGCATCGACTCGATCAAGCGGGTCGAGATCCTGTCCGCGCTCGAAGAACACCTGCCCCACCTGCCCAAGGTGACCCCCGACATGGTCGGCACATTGAAAACGCTCGGGCAGATTTGTGATTACCTGTGCGCGCATGTGGCGCCGGCCTCCGCGCCGCCGCCCTCGCCCGTTGCCGCAATGCCTGCGACAGGAGTTGCGCCATCGGAAATCACGCAGGCCCTGGTGGGGATTGTCAGCCGCTTGACCGGCTATCCTGAAGAAATGCTCGGGCTGGAGATGGACATCGAAGGCGATCTGGGCATCGACTCGATCAAGCGGGTCGAGATCCTGTCCGCGCTCGAAGAACACCTGCCCCACCTGCCCAAGGTGACCCCCGATATGGTTGGCACGTTAAAAACACTCGGGCAGATCTGCGATTATCTTTGCAGTTCCCATGCCCCTCAATCAGAGGCAAATCTTTCGGCTGCGCCCGGCTTGCCGGCAATGAATACATCTTTCGACCACCCCATCGCACGATACGAGGTCCTTCCCCGACTGTTTGCACAGTCCGGGAAGGGCCGCTTTAATCCCGCTCGGGGATACCCGATCGGAGTGATCTGCCAGGATGCCATTTGGGCCAAAGCGATTGTTACCGCGCTGACGGATGCCAGTTATGACGTCAAACTGCTGAATGAGACAGCGGAACTGTCATCGACGGTGCCGAACTTGGCGGGCCTGGTGATGTGTGCCCCCATGGCTCCCGCGGAAGCATTTGAATGGGCGCAGCGCAGTGCACCATTGCTGCTTGAATCTGCCGGTCACGGGCATGCGCTCTTTTACACGGTATCTCGTCTGGATGGCGCCTTTGGACTGAATGGCGGACCCCTCGAAAATCCTCAGCAAGGCGCTTTAGCGGGGTTGACCAAAACCGCTGCAATAGAATGGCCTTCCGTGCACTGTCGGGCAGTTGACGTCGATCCGCAATGGCCTGCAGCATCGGCTGCGCAGGCGCTTGTCACTGAAATCACGCAGCACTATGACGACCCGTGTGTGGAAGTTGGTTTGGGATCCGAAGGCCGCACCTCACTGCAAATGGCCATCACAGAGTTGCCAGCGACGACAAGCCTGGAGCTATCATCCACGGATGTGATTGTGGCTGCCGGTGGCGCGCGCGGGGTGACAGCTGCGGCTGTATTGGCTTTGACCGAAACCGTCCGTTGTAGCGTGGCGCTTCTGGGCCGCTCACCCCAACCGCAGGATGAACCCGCCTGGTTGGCGCCGCTGTGCGACGAGGCGCAAATCAAGCAAGCTATTTTACAGCATGTTTTCAAAGAGCGCGCACCGTCGCCCAAGGCATTGGAAAAAGCATACCGCCAATGGATGAGCAACCGCGAAATCTTAAGGACTCTGGACGCATTTGCCCAGCAAGGCGTCCGTGCACGTTATTACCCCCTGGATATCCGCAATGCGCAAGCGGTGGCCGCCACATTGGCGATTGTGCGCGAGGAACTCGGCCCTGTCAAAGCCCTGATCCATGGTGCCGGGGTACTTGAAGATCGCTTGATAATTGATAAGCAAATCGATCAATTTCAAACTGTTTACAATACAAAAGTTCAAGGATTGCTTTCACTTATTGAGGCCATGCGTGAAGATGACTTGCGCTACATGGTGCTTTTCTCGTCAATCAGTGCCCGCATGGGCAACAAGGGCCAGGCGGACTATGCGATGGCCAATGAGGCGCTCAATAAACTGGCCACTCAGGAATCATTTCAGAGGCCCGGCTGCAAGGTCGTATCAATCAATTGGGGACCGTGGGATGGCGGAATGGTCACTCCTTCCCTGAAACGCGCCTTTGAAAATTCAGGTGTTCAGCTGATTCCCATCCCTTCGGGCGCCGCAGCCATGATCGCGGAAATGGGGCAGCCGCCTTCGAAGTCCGTCGAGGTGGTGATCGGTGCGCCGCTGCCTCTCGCCAACACAGTAAATACCGGGGGTACACCCAAAGCGCACGAACCCGTTGCGGCGGATGTGATGGTCCAGGCTGTCCGGCGTGAAATCGATGCCGGCCGTTGCCCGGTGCTGCAGTCCCATTGCCTGGATGGCCGCCCTGTGGTGCCATTGGCATTGATCACAGAGTGGCTGGCGCATAGCGCGTTGCACGCCAATCCGGGACTGGTACTCCATGGTATCGATGGTCTACGGCTACTGAAGGGCATTGCCCTGGATCAGAATAAAAAAGTGATTCGGCTGATGGCTGGCGGTATCAAGCGCAACGGGCAGGTTTACGAGGTGGATGTAGAGGTTCGCGACGGCTCTCAAAACGGCGCCGGCACAGTCCATTCCAAAGCCAAAGCGATCCTGGCCGATTATTTGCCGGCCGCACCCCACTTTGATGAAAACGGGCATTTCAAACCGACACCCGGACTGCCTTCCTTAAAGGATATCTATAGTCGCATCCTTTTTCACGGCGATGCCTTGAAAGGCATTGAAAAAATCGTTAGGCTTTCCAAAAGTGGCATGACCGCCCAGATCCGCTGCGCCCCGGCTCCCGAGAGTTGGCTGCATGATCCCATGCGCAGTCGCTGGATAGCCGATCCATTGGTTTTGGATTGCGCCTTCCAGATGGCCATTATCTGGTGTCATGAACAGCAAGGATTGGTGTCATTGCCAAGCTACGCACATTCTTACCGCCAATACCGCGACCGCTTTCCAGCCGATGGCGTGACGGCGGTGCTGGAGGTCGTAAAAGCGACCGACCGCAAAATGGTGGCCGATTTTACCTTTTTGGATCAAAAAAAGGCGGTGATAGCCTGTATGACAGGATACGAAGCTGTCATGGATCCCGGTCTGTTCAAGGCCTTCGGGGTAAAAGCGGCCTGAGCGTATGCCCGCCCTACAGACGAAACGGGAGGCCTTGTTCCGCGCACCCTGATTTGCGCTTGATACTCAGCAATCCCGGGCTTTGATTGATGTACATGAGTGACGATTGGATTCCGATTTTCAGAAAACAGGTTTCCAGACGATCGAACAGCACGGGTTCCGGCTGGTCCGGCCATCGAAATTGTTTGGCCCGTTCCTGCAGCTGCTCCCACCGGCGTTGCGCATCATTGCCGGGTAATAAGACAGACGCCTTTACGGGGTCGCACACGAACATGGCGCACATCAGCGGACGGACCTGCCATTGGCAGCCTTGCGGACCAAGATAGGTACACTTATCTGCATACGCGGGGACACTCAGGCAATGATCCAGTGTGGACCCTTGCGCTGTACTGGAGAGCAGGGTATTGATGACGACGTCGCCCCAGAAGGTAACGATCCCATCCTTGCTGCAGCAGGCACTGCGATGGTTTTCGAAACAGCTTCGGGTACATTGGTCCGTAAAGTGTACGCTTTGGAAATCATCCACTTGATGGCGGAATGCCATATAAATGTCGATCGCGACCATTAAAGCGTCGATGTCGACGCTACTTAAGCGTGTCAGCCCCAAGCGCGCTTTCAGCAGGGCGTCCCATTGTTCCTGTTGGTAATCATTCATTTTTTTCCTTGCACACCCTTCAAAAGAATTTCTTTTCGGCTGATTTTGCTTGACAAAGTATGGTGGTTCATCGAATTGTCGTACACATTCAACTTCTAAATCACGAACATAATATAGAACTCGGATCGTTGCCAACAAGATCGTTGCTGACACTGAACGGGAGCGTCTTACTCGGGAGCAGGCATAATGAGTGATCAATTTGGCTCATCCATTCATCCGTTGAAAGCCATCGCGCGCAAATTCGAATCCAATGACTATCCGGAAATGCAGGATCTCGATCATGGCACGGAGCCGCCCGTCGATGCGGACCTTGCCAGCACCCCAGCATCCTGTCCGGTTCTGTCGCCGCAACATATTCAAGCGCCCGCGATACTGATCGACAACGCACTGACCATCGTCTGGCAGAACACTGCGGCGAAAGTTCAGCTGTGGCATTTGACCGATGATTCAGTCGACACTTTGCCGGCTGATCTGCATCTTTTCGATCTTCTTTTTAACCTCCGTTTTCAGCAAAGCGTTGAAAACTGGAAGCAGTGGGTGATCTATTTTGTCACCCAGGCCCATTCTGCAATGCCATTGGATGACCTTGAGCGCATGGCTGGTGAACGCCTCGAAGAGGACCAGCGCAACGTATTCATATCCCTTCTGGCCGAGCTGCCGACAACTCCGCCGGCTGTTCCGCTCAAAAATTGCCTGCCGCAGATTTATAACGACGGTTCGATGGTGGAGTATTGGGTGGTGGGTACCAATTTCGATCAAGGGCGCTTGCTGGTGTTCGAACGGGCACAGGAAATGTATCGAAGATCGGCGGTGGTCGCAGATTTGGAACAGCGGGTCCGAATGCTACGCAACCATCCCCAACCCGTCAAAGTCTCGTTTTTTGTTCTTGCGGCAAGGCTCAACAATGATGACACACTGCGGACCGAAATGCTGGACGAGGAATACAGCTGCCTGCTCCAGCGATTATGGCGCATCGCCATCGAGACCATCGAGGAGTATCGCGGTGTCGTGGGCCACTATAATGGCAACCGACTGATCACATTTTTCCTGCCGGTAGAAGCCGGATCGGACAATTCGCCCTTATCGGTAATCCAATGCGCAATGGCCCTCAAGGCTCGGATGAACGAACTCGGCCGCGAATGGAAGATCCGTAAAGGATGGCTGCACGATATCGATCTGAATATTGGTATGAGCGCGGGAAGCGAGCATGTTTTGATGATTCAATCGGCGTTGGGCGAAAATTTAATGCCGCTTGGCGAAGCGATGCAAGTAGCCGGTTATTTGTCTTCAATTGCGGTCAACGGACAGATCTGGGCCACTAAAAATCTGATCGATCAAGTGCCCCGGCATGATTTAAAGAGTATTCGATTCGGAATTTTTCGCAAAGACAACAATCGGCAAATTTTTATTTCAAATTGTTTTTCACGCATTCGTGACCTGACCGTCGATAAGAATGCGCCTGCTGAGGCGGATATCGGCGCACAAGCCGTCACCCAAATTTATGACCGGTCAACGCAGGGAGGATGATTGCACGATCTCGCCAGGGTCTCGGTGACATGCACGCGGTTGCGCCCTTCCCTTTTGGCACGATACAATTGCTCATCGGCCCGATCGATCAACTGTTCTACAGTGATATCAAGATCGCTTTTTTGCGTAAAACAGGCGGAGGCACCTCCGAAACTGGCGGTTATGTGCACTGTTGCCTGTTCGCAGGGGATAGCCAACTGGTAAATTGCCGATCGTAATCGTTCGGCCACAACCGTGGCACCGATGCAATCGGTTTCAGGCAAAACGATTAAAAATTCTTCACCACCAAACCGTACAACCCAATCAACGTCTTCCCGCACTTGTGCCATGATGCATTTGGAAAATGCCTTAAGGATTATGTCGCCCGCTTGATGCCCATACGTATCGTTGACTTTTTTAAAGAAATCGATATCCGCCAGCAAAACGGACAGGGAATGTTTATACCGTTGTGACCGGCTCAACTCCTTTGCGAAGCGCTCACCCAAATACGTTCTGTTGTAACATCCGGTCAATGGGTCGGTGATGGAGAGGATGCGAATCTCTTCATTGGCATTTCGCAAGGATTGTTCCAGGCTTAATATTCGAATGCCGGTTTTAATCCGGGCGACCAGTTCAGCAGGATGAACAGGTTTGGTCAAATAATCGTCTGCCCCGGATTCCAATCCGGAGACAATATCGTTTTTGGAGTCTCGTGCTGACATGAGAATGATAAAAATGTATCCGACCGTCTGTTTTTCACGAATCAGACGACATAATTCGGGCCCATTGATTTCTGGCATCATCCAGTCAGTAAGGACGATGGGGCAGAACTGTTCTTCTAAAACTGTGAGAGCCTCTTTCCCATTGCCGGCGCAAACAACTTCGAAACCGGCTTTGTGGAGGTATTTTTGCACAACCGCACGGGAAACAATATCGTCGTCCACAACGAGAATCGGGAAATTTTCTTTCATTTAGAACCTTATGCAACGATGCGGAGTATGCATGTCGAACAGTAAACGATTTGCAAACATCAACTGACTCTCATTTAGCAAAGATCCTCCTGAGAAGCAATTTTTATGGCGCTTTCTGCCTTTCTTGAGCAATGAAAAGAGATTACGGATAGATCCCTCAAGCGCTCTGACAGGAACACCCCATGGTGTATACGTCTATATCGCCCTGTTACCCTTTTCACTTAAACTTCAATGGTCGGCGAAGCCGGTATCGGTTTCCTTTGCATGGCATTGCCCACACCGGCTTTGTAAAATCTTGCCTCCCCTATTAGTTCGTAATTATGCACAGCGGCCGGAATGAAAACGGATTCCCCTTTTCGAATGGCCAGCCCTTTGCTGCTCCCGGGCCACAGGCATTGGGCTGTCCCCTCCATGCACAGGAGAATCTCTGGGCCTTTCCGCCCATTACGATCGCGAAAGCCCTGCGTAGATCGGACGTGGAGTGCAGACAACCTGAATTCGTCCGCCACATCCGGGTATATGTGTTCACAACCGAGCGGGTGCGGGGTCAATACGGTTGGCGCGTGTGACGCAAAATCGACCGCCCGCAGCAGTTCATCGACATCCACATGCTTAGGGGTCAAACCGCCTCGCAGAACATTGTCCGAGTTGGCCATTATTTCGATGGCCGCACCTTTCAAGTAGGCATGCAAACGCCCAGCCGGGAGGAAAAGCGCCTGTCCTGGCTTCAATGCTATCAAATGAAGTAGAATCGGCGACAAGATACCAATATCATCAGGGTAATAACGTTTCAGGCGCACTATCCAATCGTACACAGTATGTTGGTCGCGCAATCGTTCGGCCGCTGACGCGATATCCGACAGCAATTCACTGCTTCTTTTTTTATCCAGCCGCATCAGGTAAACGAAAAATTCGCGAATGGCCGCTTCGTTTTTCGAAGATTTCAGGCTGGACAACGATTCTCTATACCGCGCCGGCCACACAGGGGTGATCAATTCTGCGATTTGCTGGGCTGAACGAAATCCACACAGCGCGAAAAAGGATGTCAACGCGCACACCATTTCGGGTTTATGTTGATCATCCTTGTAATTGCGATGGGCTGCGGAAAGAGAGATACCTTGCGCATCTTCACGCGCAAAGCCTTCACGGGCCAACGCCTTGCTGGGATGCGCCTGAATGGAAAGCGGTTGTTCTACAGCCAGAATTTTGAACAGGAAAGGCAAGTGTGGTCCAAAACGGACGACACCCTCTTCGCCCAAGGCAGCTTTCGGATTCTGGTCGATCATGAGGTCCAGGTTTTGCCAGCGATCCTGGCACCACACTTTCGAAGGCGCTTTCGAATGCGCGCCCATCCATAGTTCGGCCTGCGGATGATCCGATGGCGTGGGATGCCCCAGCAGTTCGGCAATAGCCGTTCGCGAACCCCACGCATACGGCTGAATAGTATTCTTAAGTTTAAAGATACGATTCATGGTACCTCATTTTTTTTAATCATTATTGGAAGATTCGTTGTCTCTTTAATTAAGTGGTAGAATTGTTGATCTGTCCATTCAAGGAAGCTTTCAATTCAAATTAACATCGTTTATGATCGCAGGCAACGAACGGATATGTACGCCCTTATTTCAAACGACCGACGCAATGAATCAACTATTTAACAAATCAACAGATTATCGAATCATTGAATTAACGACATGGCCTTGATTATTAATGAAATTTTCCATAGCCTGCAGGGTGAATCATCCTGGACCGGGCTGCCGTTTACCTTCGTACGTTTGACCGGCTGCAATTTGCGCTGCCGCTATTGTGACACCGAGTACGCCTACACAGAGGGCGCGCCCTGGCCAGTTGACGCTGTCGTGGCACATGTAAAAACCTTTGGCTGTCCACGGGTGACGATTACCGGCGGTGAACCATTGATGCAGTCGCAGACGCCCGCACTCATCTCGGCTCTCATCGAAACAGGCTTTCTGGTAACCTTGGAGACCAATGGCAGCCTGGACATCGGGCACCTGGATCGACGCTGTATAAAAATTGTGGATTTCAAAGGGCCTTCCAGTGGCATGCAGGATCATAATCGGTGGTCCAATGTGGACTGCCTAAGTGCGGAGGACCAAGTAAAGTTCGTCATCGCCGACAAAGGCGATTTCGATTTCGCACGGGCTGCCGCAACGGATCTTCTAAAAAAAATTCCGGCGGGCCATATCCTTTTTTCAGCGGCGCATCCGCTGCTTCCGGTCGACAAGCTGGCGCGATGGATACTCGATGCCCATGTAGAGGCCCGCTTGCAGATTCAGCTACACAAGTACATCTGGCCGACCGTCCCAAGAGGGGTGTAGTTGCCACCGAAATTTCCGAAGATTATTGATCTTTGGCTTCGCTCGAGAGAAAAGGAAAAACGACAATTTTACGAGTTCATCACAAAAGGTATCACGCATGAAAAAAAAAGCAGTGGTTTTATCCAGCGGCGGCATCGATTCTACCACAGCCATGGCCATTGCGGCCCAAGAGGGATTTACCCTCTTCAGTTTGAGCTTCGATTATGGCCAGCGCCATCGCTGTGAATTGGCAGCGGCCGGGCGCGTCGCGGTATTTTTCAACGTCGATAAACATCTGGTTCTGAAAATCGATATGGGAGCCATTGGCGGTTCGGCCTTGACCACGGATATGGCCGTGCCCAAAGAACGAGAGATCAGTGATGTCGAAAACGATATCCCCGTGACCTATGTGCCGGCGCGCAACACGATTTTTCTTTCATACGGCCTGGCATGGGCCGAAGTCCTCGCCGCAAGTGATATCGTGATCGGCGTCAATGCCGTCGATTACAGTGGCTATCCCGACTGCCGACCAGCATTCATACAAGCCTATCAAGCCATGGCCAATCTGGCCACCAAAGCGGCCGTGCAGGGGCATATGGCCGTTCGCATCCACACACCGTTGATCCACATGACCAAGGCGCAAATCATTCAGACAGGTGCCGCCCTGGGCGTCGATTACGCACTGACCCACAGTTGCTACGATCCCTCGCCGGCCGGCCTGGCCTGTGGTCGCTGCGACAGTTGTGTCCTGCGTCGAAAAGGTTTTCAGGAGGCCGGCGTGCCCGACCCAACCCAGTATAGCATCTAAGCCGAACCTCGTATTCGGATCGCCGGAATTTTAAAACCCGAATGTTCATTTGCGTGCCAGATGTTCAGCGGATGTTAAAAAGCATTACAGGCACTGCGGATTTTCTTGCCGCAAGCGTGTTGTTGCTGCTAAACTGCGTTTCAGCATACATTCCAACTTTCGCCGATCTGAAAAAGGAGTTTCGAATGGCCCGCGCCCGCGCCCCAAAACAGATGCCCAAAACGACCCCTTACCTGTACGAGCCGGGGCAGAGCCCCCAAAAGGATGCCTGGTTCACCTCCTTTTATATTGAAAATCATCTGGATTATTTCAGTAATCCCGAAATTGCGGCCACGGACGAGCAGGTACGCTTCATGGTGTACACCGAAGCGAATGAGCGTTACTATCCCTGCTCGGATAAGATGTTCGATGCTATCATGAACCGCAACAATTCGGCCCACATTCAAAAAGAATACAACAAGGCGCTGCAGCGCCTGCTGACGCTGATCGAAAGGCAAATAGAAGACCCCTGGGAAAAAACCTATCTGGAATCACTGGTGATCAACAAATACCAACACGAAACGCGTGATGAAATCATGATTCCTTCCCGGCTGGAAAAACGTCTGATGCGGATGTACCTGAATCGCACGCACATCGATGACCCGTATATGGTTGAAAAAGCTGAACGCAACTGCCGGGCCCATGCCCTGCTGGATACTCCCGCATTTCACCAGGCGTTGAATCACGTGGATATGGCCTCCTTGAACAATCCCCCCAAGACCCTGGACGATATCAAGTCCCAAATCGCGGCCCTGGAATTTCAACGTATGTTGTGCCTCGCCAATTCACCAGAATTATGGGAAAAAGCGCTTCCAAAAGAGTTTGGCGTTGCGGATTTTCTAACCTGTTTCGGTAAGAAAATGACCGGTGACGGCATCAAGCCGCTGCTCGAATTTCTGGGATTCGGCCGTCAACGAACGCCCAAAAGACGCAAGATCTTATGGCTAGCCGATGAAGCCGGAGAAGTGGTGGTGGATTTGGCCATCATTCGATTGCTGGTAGCCCATGGCAACAAAGTGATCGTCGCCTTCAAAAAAGGGCCGCTGTATACCAAAACGAACATTCTGGATATTTTCAATGACCCTGTCTTGCGCAATGGCATGGAGCACGCCGTCATCATTGAAGACCCGCGTCTGAACAAAAATGATCTGGTGCGGACCTTGCGGGGTGACGTCCCCGTTCTGGCATTGTCGGACGGGACCAACGAAAACCTGAACCTCTTGCTGGTTTCGACGACTTTTGCACGTATCTTCAAAGAGGTAGACAGCGTTATCTCCCGCGGAGAGGATCAACGGCGGCGATTTTTCGATACCCATTTTCATTTTACGCAGGACATATTCAGCATTGCCCCCGGTGCGGATGGCAGCGTTTCCATTCTGTTCAAACTCCGCCATCCGGCAGTGATCAAATTTTCCCATCATGATTTGGAACGCAAGGCCAACGCCATCATCGACCAGATGAAAACGGCTAAAAACAAGGGCATGACCGTAATTTTCTACAGTGGCATCATCGGGTCGCTTCCGGGTAAAATCAAAATGGCCAAGCACATCATGTCGCTCTTTGTCGATCATTTGAAAAAACAGTCGGCCATGACCTTCATCATCAACCCTTCCGATTACTACGAACCCGGCATGGATGCGGACGATTTGATGTACATGTGGGAAATTGTCCAGCGCAGCGGCCAGATCGATATTTGGCGCTTCCAGACCTATGACGATATCGTGACCGCCTTTGAATTGATGAAGCAGAAAATTCCACCTGAATGGGTAGGCAAAGACGCCACCTACAGCACGGGCTGTACCAAGGAGATGGCCATTGCCGTGGACGTGCAGCAAAGGCACCCTGAAATGCAGCTCATCGGACCGGCCAAGGAACGCTTTATGCGCCGCAAGGAATACGGGGTCGGCAAAATGTACGATCAACGTTTAGGGTTGGTGTGTTGAACACTATCTTTTTCGGTTGATAGCGCCTAATGGAACCCTGTATTTCGTTCCATTGTTCGCGCGAAAAAGCAGATACCCTTTTTCACGGGCAAACAAGTATAAATCGCGGGTCAGACATACGTCCATGCGGCAGTAATCTATGATCTTATCCATGCACCCCTGCTGCCACCACTGCAAAGCATCCAGACCGCTGCCGTTTTTGCGAACGCCCAGGGTGGCTTCAGCCAGATGATCCAAAGAGCGTCTGAACCCGAGACACCGGTGCACCTCTTCGAGTAAATCCAGGCTGGGCAGTTTCTCAAAATCAAAACGACTGTAACCTGAAAGGACTTTGTAGTCGAAGCGCCGGCTGTTAAAACCAATAACCTGTTCAAAACTTTTCAAATGATCGATCAGGGCCTCGATCCGATCTTCGGTGTAGACCGTAAAATCGTTTTTTTCACCATCATAGACAATGCCGCAACTGATCTTCATGCGGTGAGCCTGGTGCCAGCCGCCCGCCTCTTCCGCCGAAAGCTGCGTTTCCAGATCAAAGACCCCATAGCGGCGACTTTGCCATGGGTCGCCGGGTGCTTTTTGTGACAGCGGAGCGGTTGTAGGGAGGCTGATCTGCCGCACCTGATCGGCGGCCAATGGCCGGCGCAGCTGGTGCAAAAGAGCGACCGCGCCGGCTTTGTCGATCGGATGGTTGCCCGATCCGCATTTAGGCGAGTGCACGCATCCGGGGCAGCCTGCGCGGCACGTGCATCTCTGAATCGCTTTTTGCGTATGGTACAGCAATTCCGCGGCCTGTTTATAAGCCTCCTCGCTGAAGCCGGCACCGCCGGGTACACCATCGTAAATGAAAATGGCGGCGGCACCCACCTGCGGATGAAACGACGTGGACATCCCGCCGATATCGTTGCGGTCAGCTGAAACCAGCAGCGGCATGATGCTGATGGCTGCATGTTCGGCAGCATGCAATGCGCCCATGACATCAAATTTCCGGGCCGAAATGAACGCGCAGATATCATCAGGCACATCCCACCAGAGCGCTTGGGTTTCGAAACGTGTCGGCTGCACCTCCAGAGGCAACCGCGCGAGGACCTTGCCATCCGAACTGCGCACCTGATCATACCCTGAGATATGATCGATTACTTCCAACATACCGCTGCATACCTGGCAATGACCGATCGTCTGGCGCATGCGAACGTCCAGAATAGTCACATCCGCGGTGGCGCGTACGCGGGTATAGTAATTCAGATTGGCAACAGGCCGCACGTGAATGATATGTCGCGGCAAGTCAAGCGATTGCACCAGATAGGTTTTGCCATGGTGCAGGTATACGGCGCCGAGATGCGTCTCGCGAAAGAGACGGTGCCCATCCATTTCGCCGATATCGACGCCGTCGGCCGTGTCAAGAATACGATACTTTTCACCCCCACCGCGTAAATTGACAAAGCGATGGGGTCTTTGTCGTTGACTGTGGAGACTTGCGCCATCGGCTGTCCGAAGGACCATCCCGTCGCTTTCGAGTTGCGCCAGTGCCGATTTCACATCGGCAATCGCCAGCCATGGATCGTTGCACGCCAAAGGCAATTCGGCCGCCGCACATTCCAGATGGGCTTTAAGCGCCACGCGGTTGAACGGGTTGACGACCGCCTTTTCCGCCTTGCCTTGGCGGAAAGCCTGCGGGTTGGCAATAAAGTAGCGGTCGAGAGCGTTTTCGGCCGCAATCAGAACCAGTACCGCTTCCTGGCCTTGGCGCCCTACCCGGCCGCTGCGCTGCCATGTGGATACCATGGAGCCTGGGTATCCGACCAGGATACAGATATCCAAGTGTCCGATATCGATCCCCAGTTCTAATGCGCTGGTGCTGACGACCGCCAGCAAATCGCCGCTTTTAAGGCGCTCTTCGATAGCGCGGCGTTCTTCAGGCATCAATCCGGCCCGATACACGCTGATTCTGTCAGCCCAGCGACCGCTGCTGTGTTGTGCCCATATCGCTATTAATTCAGCCATCTTGCGCGATTGCGTGTAAACGATGGTCCGCAATTGCCGGGCCAGCGCCGCCTTCAAAAGGGAAATGGCCGTCGCTGACGTGCTCTGCAAAGGGTCTATGAGCACAATATGGCGGCCGCCCAGGGGCGCGCCGCTTTCCAAAATGGTTTTCACCGGAACGCCAATGAGCTGTTCGGCCAACTGACCGGGGTTGGCCAAGGTAGCCGAAGTGCATATAAATGTCGGCGAAGCGCCATAATAGTCGCAAATGCGTCGCAAACGGCGCAGAACCTGAGCCATGTGCGCCCCCAACATGCCGCGATACGTGTGTACCTCGTCGATCACGATGAATTGCAGATGCTTGAAAAAGGTGCCCCACCGATCATGAAAAGGCAGCAGGGCCAAATGGACCATTTCCGGATTGGTCATCACGGCATTGGGAGGGTGCTGCCTGATCTTCCTGCGCTGATAGGCAGTTGTGTCGCCATCATAGATGGCTGCCTGGGGGGTTGCACCGTCAAGCATGTCCGACCAGTGCCGGAAAGTCTTCAGTTGATCCTGGGCCAGTGCCTTGAGCGGAAAAAGGTAAAGTGCGCGGGCATTCGCATCTTTAACGATCGCTTGAAAAAGGGGTAAATTGTAAATGAGCGTCTTGCCACTGGCTGTTGGCGTGGCCACTACGGTGGGCTGACCGGTGGCGATGGCTGTCAATGCTTCCATTTGGTGACTGTAAAGCTGGGCAAAGCCCAGTCGCCGCAACATGACTGCTATCGTGTCCGGCAGGTGCGCAGGCAACGGGTGCCATTGAGAAGGCCGTCCGGGAGTGTAATGCCGGTCGGCCACCTGCGGGCCGAACTGTGGGGATGTGATCATGGATTCAACGTATTCGCTGGCGGAAATCTTTGCGGGAACGCCTGCGGAAGTCGCTTTTTCTGAATGGGAGGGACTTGATTTTTGCATCGGGCGTAAAATGTTTAGGTTAATGAAACGATAGGACCATGCCGATATTGCGGTCGGCAAGCCGAGTGCGGTTCGCGTTTTTACTTGAAAAGATGGAAATCTTTGATATAGAAACGTTTTAAATGCAATAACACATAGGGCACTGTGCCCTTCTCAGGAGGAAAAAGCAAGTCTTGGACGACGACCCCCATTTATCCGGCGGGACTATACCTTATCATTTCCCAAAAAATAACTCTGGTTTGACTGACCGACCCTTCCTCACCCCTTCGGTCCTGTCCTGGCACACCTGCGCCCACTTTTCAGAAAGCGGTCGATCATGACGCAACAGGTTCTTTTTTTAGTTTTTCTGCTCGTTTTGTCAGCCTTTTTTTCGTTGGCGGAAGGCGCTTTGTTTTCTATCAGCCGAAGCAAAGCAGGTTTTCTTGCAAAACAAAAAGGCAAGGCCAACCTGTTGATCGGTAAGATGAAAAAAGATCCGCAACGTCTGCTGGCCACCATTTTGATCGGCAACAATCTGGTCAACGTGTCCGCAGCGATCTTGGCTACCCAACTGACCCAATATCTTTTCCCCAATTACGCGATCAGCGTGGCCATCGGTGCGATGACCTTTTTGATCCTGGTGTTCGGCGAGGTATTTCCTAAGTCGATCGCTACGCGCAACAATGTGATGATCGCGCGTGTCATTATCTTCCCAATCTATTGGTTTTATTTGGCTTTTATGCCTTTTGTAGTCATCCTGAATTTAATCCCCAAATGGTCTGGACGCATCAAAAGGGTGCCCTCGATCAGCGAAGAAGAACTGATCTCTTTTGTCGAGGTGGTGCGTGAAGAGGGCGAAATCAAGGAAGCTGAACAGAAACTGATCCATCGCATCTTTGAATTCGATGATACCAATGCATCTGAAATCATGACACCGCGCGCGGATATGTTTGTCATCGAAGCCGATGAACCACTGGATTTGCAGGCCATTGCCGATTCCGGCTTCACGCGCATACCGGTTATCGAAAATACCATCGATAATGTCGTGGGGATTCTCAACGTCAAGGATGTCCTGGCCTATCATGCCAAGAACAAGGACATGCCGGATGTGCGGCATTTAATGCGAACGCCCTATTTCGTTCCAGAGCACAAAAAGCTGGATTCACTGATGCAGCAATTCAAAAAACGTAAAAATCATATGGCGATTGTGGTCGATGAACATGGTGGCGTTTCCGGACTGATTACCCTCGAAGATGCCCTCGAAGAACTGGTCGGCGAAATTCGCGATGAAACCGACAAAGAAGAGCGACTGATCACCAAACGCAAAAACAAAGAGTGGAGCGTAATCGGTAAAACCGATATTGAAGAGGTCAATGAAAAGATCGGCATGAATATCCCCGATTCCGTCGAGTATGACACCTTTTCAGGGTATGTGCTCGAGCAGATCGGCCGTATTCCCAGCGTTAACGAGGAGATCATCCTGGGCGATTTCAGTGTGATCGTTCACTCCATGGACGGGAATCGAATAAAAGAGTACATTGTGCGCCAGATAGAGAGCGCCCCTTCTGAAATGCCCTTGCAGGCGGCCCACTGATGCAAGATGTGACTATGCCGACTCCCTTGATGTGAACAATCATCCATAGATGATTGTGGTGCGCAGCGGCAATGCATCCGCCGGTTATGGCTGGCGGAGCAACGCAATATCGTAGAAGATTATCAGCGTGCTTTCGGCAGGCAGCCGCCGCACGTTATCGGCATCGGACTGATGACCGACACCGATAACACCCAGGAAAAAACCACTGCCTACTATGGGGATATCGTGCTTGCGTCTCCGTGAAAGCGATCTGAAAGAATGGGAAGCGATCGCGTCATGTACGTCGTTGCCTACCGTCCTTATTTCACGCGTTCGACATATTCTCCGGTGCGGGTATCGATCCGTACGACTTCACCCTCATTGACAAAAGGCGGCACTTGCACAACATGACCGGTCTCCAGCGTGGCCGGCTTGGTGCTGCCACCGGCCGTATCCCCCTTGGCCCAAGGCTCAGCCTGGGTAATGCGCAGTTCAACGAAGTTGGGCAATGTAATGCCGATCGCCCTGCCCTGAAAAAGCAGCACGTCACACACCGTGTTTTCCTTGAGCAGGCTCTTGGCGTCTCCGACCTGATCGGCGGACAACATCTCCTGCTCGTAATTCGTATTGTTCATGAAGCAGTAGCTCTGACCGTCGTAGTAGAGGTATTCCATGGTTACCTCTTCCAGATCGGCGGGCATGAATTTTTCGCCCGAGCGATAGGTGCGATCGAATTGCGCACCGGTGATCATGTTTTTCAATTTACATTTGTAAAGCGCCTGGCCCTTCCCGGGCTTGACGAATTCGAACTGAACGATGACATAAGGTTCACCGTCGATTTCGATTTTTGAACCTTTACGCAAATCGCCACTTTCCAACATGTATCAATCTCCTTAATTTCGTGTCATTTTTTTTGAATCGAGCATCGTGTACTCACTGTGGGATAGTCTTAATCGCCACACGCCATTCCGCTCAGGTGAGGCTCGTGGCTGACTGTGGCGCGGACCACCCGCCCGGATCACCTCACGCCAATCCCGAAAGTTGAGCTCTTAATTCTAAAATTTACCCAGAGATCACAGGGAATAAATTCAGTATCTTGTTTTACCCTGTGCGCTCTGGCGAGAGTATACCAGCGCCACCCTATCGCGAAGCGGATAATACTTTTTTGGAGCCGGCCACCCGAGCTGCGGATACCATAGCCGCAACTTTGTCCGGATTTTTTTTAAAACGTATCGTTTGGCCGCTCGCGCCGACGGCATTGGTCAGTGTACAGCTGTCTACGCCGGCCGGTTGCACCTGCAGGATGCCTTCTGCGACATTCAAGGGGCCGATGCCGCCGGCCAGAATCACTGGAATGCGACTGGATTGAACCAGGCTACGGGCGATTGCCCAATCGCAGGTTTGACCGGTGATGCCGACAAATCCATTCACTGGCTGATCGCCGAGACCGATGCCTTGGTCTTGTAGCAGGATGGTGTCGGTTAAAAACCAATCACTGTAAAGTTCAAGGCGTTCGGCCATTGCCAGTGAAGGTACCTGTTCGCACCACGCCGAGCGGGCGATGGGAATCGAGCGCATGATGGCGATTTCGGGGAATTGGTCTCGCAACCGTTTCTGACGTTCAACGATGGCGGTCATCTCCGGGCCATCGACATCCATGGGAAGTGCGTCACAGAAATGGATGATATCGGGCCGGTAAAAGTCAATGACCCGCGCGATCCGGTCTGGATCGCAAAACAGGGGAATTAAGCTGCTTTTGCGCCCTGCGGCCTGCACGGTAGCAACGGTTTGCCTGATGACCGCATCCTGCCAATGCTCGGCGGACACCAGTACGCTGCCGATGTGATCCACTCCCAGATCGATCATGGCCCGGGCTTCACCCGGTGTTTGAATCTCGTATATTTGAACGATCATTCGCCTTCACCCGTATGATGCAAATTACCGCAAAGCCTGACTTTAATGATACCTGTGCAAAAATGATTGACATTTTTGGGCGTCTCTACCATATTCATGAGGATTACGCAACGGTTTAACTACTTTTGTTCATTGCATATAATCGTAAAAGGCCCTTCATGATACTGATCATCGATTTCGGTTCGCAATTCAATCAACTCATTGCCCGGCGCGTTCGTGAATGCGGTGTATACTGCATTATCGAACCCCCCACCATTCCCATTGAGCGCATTCAGGAAATGAATTTGCAGGGCATTATCCTGTCCGGTGGCCCTTGCAGCATCTACGAAGAGCATTGTCCGCGCATCGACAGTCGTATTCTGGAATTGGGCATACCTGTTCTGGGCATCTGTTACGGCATGCAATACATGGTCGACACGCTGGGAGGCAAAGTCCAACGCGCCCTCAAACGGGAATACGGATTTGCCGAACTGCTGCTTGAACACAAGGACAACATTTTTAAAGATATCCCCGATAAAAGCCAAGTGTGGATGAGCCATGGCGACAGCATCTCAGCCCTGCCACCCGGTTTCAGCATCTCCGCCAAGACCGACAATACCCCGGTCGCAGCCATGGCTGATGAAAGCCGCAGACTTTTCGGCCTTCAATTCCACCCGGAAGTGGTTCACACCACCAAGGGCAAGCAGATCCTGCACAACTTCCTTTTTACTGTATGCGGATGCAAGCGCAACTGGACCATGCGCGCCTTTGCGAAACAGACAGTGTCCGAAATCCGCGAAAAAGTCGGTGACCGCAAAGTGATCCTGGGGCTGAGCGGCGGAGTGGATTCCTCCGTGACCGCCCTGCTGATTCATAAAGCCATCGGCGCAAACCTGACCTGCATTTTTGTCGACAACGGGCTGCTTCGCAAAAATGAGGCCGCTAAGCTCAAACTGACCTTTAAAGAACATCTAAAAATCAATATCCGCTTTGTCAATGCAGCCAAGTTGTTTTTGAAAGCCCTGGCCAATGTAGCCGATCCGGAGAAGAAACGCAAAATAATCGGTAAGGTTTTCATGGATGTTTTCGAAGCTGAAGCATGCAAGATCAAAGGGGCCGAGTTCCTGGCTCAAGGGACCTTGTACCCGGATATCATTGAATCACGCTCGGCTTTCGGCGGCCCCAGCGCCATCATCAAATCGCACCACAATGTGGGCGGACTGCCCAAGCGCATGAAGCTCAAACTGGTCGAGCCGCTGCAGTACTTGTTTAAAGACGAAGTGCGCAAACTAGGCGCGCAACTCGGATTGGAACCGGATCTTGTCTGGCGCCAACCTTTCCCCGGTCCGGGCTTGGCCATCCGTATTATGGGCGCAGTTACGGAAAAACGATTGAAGGTGCTTCGCGATGTGGATGCCGTATTAATCGAAGAGATCAAGGCAGCTGGCTACTATCGCAAGGTGTGGCAATCGTTTGCGGTGCTGTTGCCGATCAAGAGCGTCGGAATCATGGGAGACAGTCGCACATATGAGGATATCGTGGCCTTACGCGCAGTGACCAGCCGGGATGCCATGACCGCTGACTGGGCCAAGCTGCCCCATCGCTTGCTCGGCCGCATCTCCAATCGGATCATCAACGAAGTGAACGGTGTCAACCGAGTCGTCTACGACATCAGTTCAAAACCTCCCAGCACCATTGAGTGGGAGTAGTAAAACACTCGTCCTTTTACAACCACCCAACACTCCGGCAAAACCGGATCAGGTGCTCATTTGGAATGGATCCCCATGAACCACGAAGAAGAAGACAACATCAGCCAGTTCAAATTGCGGCTGGACAAAGAACCTGTCGATCGTGAAGAATCAGCGCTTCCGCCGGAAATCAATGAGCTGAAACTCGAAAAAATAAGTCAGCGGGTAACGCTCATTTCCATTTTGATTCCTGTCCTGATCGTTATCGTGCTGGTTATCACCTATTTGGATATCAAAAAGCGCGTGACCCAAACCGAAGATATCGGCGCGATTGAATTCAGAAAGCTTTCCAGCGATCTGGAATCGCGTTTTTCATCTTTGTCGGTACGGCAGGCCAAGATTGAAGAGGTCATGGAAAAGATGACCGAGCAAAGCACGCAGGCTTCCGCCGCGATCCAGGTGCAACTGGGTAAAATGAATGACGCCCTCAAAGAGATGCGCCAGAATGCTGTAGGAAGCAAGGAGTTCAATGCGACCAAATCTGAGTTCAATGCGACGAAGGCTGAACTGGTCAAACAGATCAACGGCGTCGTGGACGCCTCCAACCAAGCCGGCGAACAGATGGCTGCGATCAGTCAGGCGCTTAAACAGCAGATGGATGATCTCAATCGTACCGTTTCCTCGGCCGGTCAGCAACTCAGTGGGCTTGATAGAAAGATGACGGAGATCGATCAGAAGAAGATCGACAAACCGGCTCTGGACCTCGCCCTGAAGCTCGAAAATCTGAAGCTCGAAAATTCGATCAAAGCGCAGATCGAAGCTCTCCAGACAAAAATCAGAATATTGGAAAACCAACTCGCCCGGCGTGGTGCAGAGAGACCGTCCACAGCGCAACCCACTGCACCGGCTGCGCCCAACTCGTCTGGCAGTACCACCTCACCGTCGGGCACGACTCCGAGAATCGTTGAACAGCCGATTACGCAGTAATCGCCCATGCCTTTTAACTCTCAAATGGCGCGGCGCAGACTCACTGTGCGTCGAGAGGTAGAATTGTCGATTAATCTCGACCGCTAGTGCCAGAAAGTGGTCGCGCCTGCGGCGGATTTCGCGTTTGTACGGCACGGGTTAGCAGCAACGTGACTTCGTTAATCCAGGCCGCCATATCAAATTGAAGACTTCTTTCAGCTGAGAAATACCATCTTAGCATGGTCTGTGTGAATATCCCCAGGAACATATTTTTAAAGAGTCTGTTGTCGAGGCGACTTGCAATGCTGCCGTCTGTTTTTCCCTCTGCGAGGATGTCATCGATGACCTGCATGAAGCTTTCAAAATCAGCATAGGCTTTGGAGTGATAAAAGTTTGGGTTGAAAATGCCATCTAAAACGAACGTCTTTACAAAATGGGGTTGGCGCAGGTAAATGGTGAACCAATGATAAATAAATTGCCTGAGTTTGCCAATCGGCCGGGTGATATGAAAAATATCCGCACAATCCCTTATATGGCCCTTAAAGCGATATTGCAGTGTCGAGAAGAGAATGTCTTCTTTATTTTCAAAATAGTCATAGAGGGTGCGTTCGGCGATGCAGGACATTTTGGCAATCTCAAGCGTCGTCGAGCGGGCATATCCTTTTTCAGCAAACAACGTCTCAGCTGATTGGATCACGACTTCCGACTTCGAGCCGCTTTCCCCTTCTGCAAGACCATCTTCGACAATCATGGGCAGCAGCAAGTCCAAAATGGCATCGTAATGGTTAAAGGGGGGTTCTTCCTGGCGACCCGCAAAATACAAAATATCTTCAATATCTAATAATCCCTGGATTGTATCGCGAGCGACGGTTGCAGAGATAGCGCGCGAAAAAATTCCTTCTTTTTGACCGTCTTTCAATATTTTTTTCATTATGCGCGCCCAATAAAAAACATAGGAAAACGCTTCGTGATGAAAGAAATTTTGGCGTGAACGGCATTCGAAAAGTGAAAATTTGGCGTAGTTGGGGTGTTCTTTATGGTAATGTTGCTGCTCCCATATCAATTTGGTCAAAAGACTCATCGGCTCTCGAATCCCTTGAAGTTTCATCTCAAAGATGGGAATGCGGGGTCTTATGTACGCGCCGATCGAATGGAAGAGCAGGTCTTCCTTATTTTTGAAATAGTGGTAAATATGCGATACGTTGACGCCGGCAGCAGCGGCGATTTCGACAATCGAGGAATCCTTGCCCTTTCGGGCCATAATATCCACGGCCGCTTTGATGATTTGATCTTTCGTGCTGCATTCAATCATACCGGTTCCTTTTCCACCCAATTCGTATATTGACCATTTCTGAATTTCGCCGCGCTGATGGGAGCTGCAAATGGGAGGGGGCCGCCCATCCTTAAAAAAGCATACCACGAAACCAGTAAATTTCAATCCAATATACTGACCAATAATCCCGCCTATTTTTTTTATCTTTAGATAACAAATGGTTAATGATGTTCATAAATATTACGGCTTTTATTTTTCTTGCAAGATGATTGAACATTGCGTTAATAATCGCATTCGAATATTGGTTTTCAACCCCCGCACTAACAGGTATTCGATGAGCGGTCAATGTAGCAGGAATCAGTGAGAAGTGGCTATGTCCAGGGCTGTGACAAACATCATACCAACATCCGATTCATCTTTCCCCCTGTCGTGCTCCGCTGCCAGTATCGGACGGGACGATGTCGGACGGGAGTACCCTGAATCAAGTTTGAAGGGCTCCGCTTTTCGCGGATCTTGCCGCGAGTGGTCAGGGATGAACGCCGATGTGCGTCAGTGTGTCCGGTCGAAAAGCGATTTGCCGCGTAGAGTGAACGCTACGTGGTCAACAATGCCGGTGAGATCCGGCCAAATTTTAATAGGTATCAGGAGGCGAAGATGGTGCAAAGCAAAAAACAGTTTAGAAGGGTTTTGACATGGAGTCTGGCGCTATTGTTGGGGATTTGCTTTACCGGAGTTGCGGATATCGCTTTGGCAGCCGAAAAGCCGATCGTCTGGCGCCTTCAGTCGGTATGGGCCACCAGCACGGGCAGACACCCCGCTCTGCAAAAGATGTGCGCAATGATCAAAGAAAAATCCAACGGGCAATTGGATATAAAACTATTCGGACCCGGTGAAATCGTCGGCACAATGGAAGTTTTCGATGCGGTCAGCAACGGCGTTCTCGACATGGCTGCCTCATCGGGCATCTACAACTCCGCCAAAGTTCCCGAAGGTCTGGTTGAATTCGGTTTGCCTTTCGGTCTGGAGGATGAAGCCGATCTGAATAAATTCTGGTACGAGTATAAAGACGGCGAAGCCTTCAAACTTATTCAGGAAGCCTACCGCGCCAAAAAAATCGAATTGCTGTACAACGGCGCCGGCACCTCCTACGGTTACATGACAACCTTCCCGGTCAAAAGCCTCGATGACTTCAAGGGCAAGAAAATCCGTTCCTTCGGATTTTTCGGCAGTCTCGTCCAAATGCTTGGCGGTGCGCCGGTGTCCCTGCCCAATGAAGACCAGTACCTGGCCTTGCAGCAAGGTACCGTCGACGGAACGATTTTTCCCTATCTTGCACTGAATACCATGAAATTCAAGGAAGTCGCTAAACACATCGTTTTACCGCCTGTGTTGGGAGCCCCGACCGCCGACATCTTCGTATCTGCCAAAGCGTGGAGCCAGTTGAATCCCGAGCTTCAAGCGATTGTCAGAGAAGGCGCCGTGCTGCAGAACAAATGGTATATGGATAATGAAGGGCCGCAGGAAAAAGAGTTGGTTGCCAATCCGGATAAGCACGGTATCCAGGTACATACACTTTCCGCGGAAGATGTTGCCAAATTGAAGGAAATGGGCACCAGAATCTGGGACGGCGTTGCCAAAAGGTCTCCGACCAATGCCAAAGTGGTCGAATTGCTCAAAGCCTATAATGCCGAAAAAGTCGCAGCAAAATAATATCTTGAAATAATGCGTAGTTTTGAAACATAAGCCGTTTTCATTGCCTCCCTGCGACATTTCCGCGCAGGGAGGCTCGGCGTTTCACGTCTGGTTGCAATGAAGGTAATCGCGCATATTGCAGACACCGAACGCACGAAGCGCCCGCTGACGCTCCAATGCTCCTATTCTAGCATGGAAAAGGATCTTATCCGACAATGCAAATACAACGTATTTTGAAATACATCGATTTAGTGAACGAATGGACCGGCAGGATTGTCTCTTACGCCATCCTTTTTATGATGTTCACCTTTTGCTATGAAGTATTCGCCCGCTATGTTTTTAACAATCCGACCATCTGGGTGCTGGAAATCAACCAGTACGTCATGTGTGCGTATATAGCCCTCACCGGCGGCTATGTCATGTCGCACAACGCCCACGTGAACGTGGAGATCTTCTATGAGAAGTTCAGTCCTAAACGCAAGGCGCTGATCAACATTGTCACTTCGGTCTGTTTTTACGCTGTCGTTCTTATCCTGCTATGGAAAAGCGGCCTTATGGCATGGGAATCCTGGGCCAGCAATGAGGAGTCCTTCAGCATCGTCCCCTTTCCCCTCTTTCCATCAAAGGTGACCATCCCGATCGGAGCATTTCTGATTTTACTTCAAGGCACTGCCAAGTTGATCAGGGAGGTCATATTTCTTGCCGGCGGGGACAAACCCTCTCATCTTTAAAGTGTAAACACAGATATTGCAGGAGACAGTGAACAATGACTCTCGGCTTGACCACTTTACTCTTTTTCGGATTGCTTGTCCTTTTTTTAGCGCTCGGCGTGCCGCTGGTTTTTTCTTTCGGCGCCGTATCCATTGTGTTCATCACTTGGCACATGGGTGTCGATGCATTGTATATGATTGCCGCCACAGCCTATAACCAGTGGACCAGCGCCATTCTCATCGCCATTCCGCTCTTCGTATTAATGGCCAACCTGCTGCAGCGGTCGGGGATCGCCGAAGACCTTTTCCAGATGATGTATGTGTGGTTCGGCCGCATCAGAGGTGGTCTGGCCATGGGAACGGTCGCCATCTGTGCCATTTTCGGCGCCATGTCGGGCATCAGCGCCGTGGGCACGGTCACCATGGGCATGATCGCCCTGCCCTCGATGCTCAAACGCGGGTACAGCAAGGAAATCGCCGTGGGCTGTATTTCAGCCGGTGGCACACTGGGTATCTTGATTCCACCTAGTGTTCTCATGATCGTTTACGCCTATCTCACCGGCGCATCGGTGGGCAAGATGTTCGCGGCCGGCCTGATTCCGGGTGTCCTGCTGACCGTATTTTTTGTCGCTTATATCGGTATTCGCTGCATTATCAATCCCCAACTCGGGCCGGCCGTACCCGCTGATGAGGATTCCTCCTTCGCAGCCAAAATCAAAAGCCTGCTCTCCGTGATTGCCCCGGTGTTCTTGATTATGCTGGTACTGGGGCTCATGTACCTGGGAGTTTGTACTGCCATGGAAGCATCGGCCATTGGCGCGATGGGCGCTTTGATCGTCCTGATCATCAATAAACGTTTTTCGTGGAAAGTGTTGCACGAATCGCTCACCGGCACTTGCCGGATGTCGGCGATGATCATGTGGATTTTTTTGGGTGCTGTCTCTTTTTCGCACATTTACAGTGCCATGGGGGCCGCGGACATGGTGGCCTCCTTCTTCACTGCCTTGGAGGTCAACCGCTGGGTAATGATGGTGGCCATGCAGCTTACGCTGATTGTCCTGGGCTGTTTCATGGACCCTGGTGGTATTATCGTCATCTGCATTCCGGTCTTCATGCCGATCATTGCCCAATTGGGTTTTGACCCGATCTGGTTCGGTATCATGTTTGTCATCAATATGGAGCTTGGCTACATCACGCCGCCTTTCGGCTTCAATCTCTTTTACATGAAAGCCATGGCAACCCCCCACGGAATCAACATGCAGCAGATCTACCGTTCGGTCATTCCTTTTGTATTGTTGGTCGTATTGCTGCTGGCATTGTGCATGATATTTCCCGATATTATCCTATGGCTGCCGTCCCAGCTTAAATTTTAAGCCCGATGGGACATCAATGAAAACTTTATGATTGGAGACTGCATCGTGATACCGGTCCTTAAAAAAATCCTCTTTGCAACCGATTTGAGTGAAACGGCGCGCAATGCATTCGGGATGGCCGTCGCATTGGCCGACAGGCTGGAAGGCGAACTGTTGGTAGTACACATTCTCAAGCAAGAACCGGCCTTCAACACCGAGGTGCTGAAAATCGGCCTCGGCGATGACCTGTACAAGGAAATGGAACAAAAAAAATCGCAGAACGCGCGCAACGTGCTGATTGGTAAAAGAACTGAAGCCCATGCCATGGGCGAGAAGATTCACGCATTGTTCAGTGAGGCAAAAGCGTGTCTGGATAGTCCAAAGCCGCTGCAGGTAAGGGATTTTGTGGTAGAGGCCGCATCCATTTCCGAAGAGATCGTGCGACTGGCCGAAGTGGAATCGTGCGACATGATCGTCATGGCACATCGCCGGCGAAAACTTTTTGCGGATGCCAGCGGCGAAAACATACTGAAAAAAGTTCTTCGAGCGACGGATATACCGGTCATGCTGGTCCCTCCCAAGACAGGCAATAAATAGGTTCACAGGTCGAATAGAAAAGCGAAGGGCAACCATGCTGCAAATGCATGGTTGCCCTTCACAACTGTACGATCGCAGCCCATCTGAATCCTGCCCGTGGAAACAGGGGTTCGTCTAAAAAAAGAGTCAGGACCGGATCAGCAATTCAATGCGCAGGATATCTTCAGGCAGGTCCACCTCCGGCGAATCATACGGGGACTCTACCACTTTGATTGCATAGCCGTATTCCAAAGCTCTTAGTTGTTCGAGCTTTTCTATTTGCTCGAGCTGCCCGCTTGGCAACTTTGCGAAACTTTCCAGAAAACGAATTCTGTAAGCGTACACGCCCAGGTGCTTGTAAACCGGAAAGTCCTCCCCCCCATCGCGGGCCAGGGGAATGGCCGCCCTTGAGAAATATAGGGCGTAGCCCTGCTGATTCATGACGACTTTGCAGTCTTTGGGATTGGTGTATTCACCTCGGTCCACAATGGGAAACGCCAGGGTGCTCATGGGCAGCTCGGGTTCTTGAAGCAACGGCTCCACCACAGCGTCAAAACAGGCGGGATGGACCAGGGGTTGGTCGCCTTGAATGTTGATGACAATATCTTCGGAATGCAGGCCCATTTGGTGGGCAACCTCAGCCACACGGTCGGTTCCGGAGCGGTGTGCCGAGGAGGTCATCACTACGCGACCGCCAAATGCGCGGACGGCCTGGACAATGCGCGCATCGTCGGTGGCGACCACCACCTCTGAAATTTTAGACGCCAGTGTTGCGCGTTCATAGACCCAATGAATCATGGGTTTGCCCGCGATCAAGGCCAACGGTTTGCCTTCGAAGCGTGTGGAACTATAGCGTGATGGGATGACAGCGACAACTTTCATTGAAAATCCTTTGAGTGCGTGCCAGAAGATCTTTCTTCAAGCAGCCCCATTTATAAATGCATTGACCGCACGGCAATGTTTGGCATACACCCGATAGGCTTATACTATTTATGCAAGGAGCGATTGCATGAACCATAACATATTGACAAAAATGCTTAAATCCGTGGCCAGTGGCCAGATCAGTGTGGAAACGGCGCATGCAAGCCTGATCGATCTGGCCCTGGAAGATATCGAATATGCCCATATAGATCATCACCGGAGCCTGCGCAAGGGCTTTCCCGAAGTGATTTTCGGCGAAGGCAAAACCGCGGAGCATATCGTGGGCATCATGAAAAAAATGAAACAGCAGGAGCAGGTCATTCTGGTCACGCGCACGGACGCGGCCAAGGCTGCGACCGTAATGGATCATTTTCCGGATGCCGTTTATGATCAGCCCGCGCGCATGATCGTTTGGCAGCGTCCTCCCCTGCCCAAAAGCGGCCAGGGAACCATTTTGGTGCTTTCAGCCGGGACTTCCGACATTCCGGTGGCGCGGGAAGCGATTCTAACCGCCGACGCCATGGGCAACGTTGTCAAATCGGTATTTGATGTCGGGGTTGCTGGCATTCACCGGTTGCTTGCGCACAAGGACCTGCTCGAAGAGGCCCGTGTGCTTATTGTGGTGGCCGGTATGGAAGGGGCTTTGCCCAGCGTGGTAGCTGGTATGGTGCGGCGACCGGTCATTGCGGTGCCGACCAGCGTCGGCTATGGCGTCAGCCTCGGCGGTCTTACTGCGCTTTTTGGAATGCTCAGCAGTTGCAGTTCCAATGTGGCCGTGGTGAACATCGACAATGGTTTTGGCGCCGGATTCATGGCTGCCAGTATCAATCAGGTCTAATCCTTTTTCGGCTTCGTTCAGTTGTCCAAAATGACCTGGCATGCATGCTGAATTTCTTCTTCGATTGCGGGTAACCACTCATGCACGTTTTGGATTTTATCACCGAGCAAACGCCAGGCGCTTTGACAAATCGGCCACTGTTCAGCATCCCCATTTTTTTCAAGGTAAATATTCACGATGGCGTCCGCCGCATGTACCAGGGGCAACAAGTCATCCTCCCTCGGCAGCAGTTCGGGATGATGATGTTGCGCGATGGCAGCGACCAGATCAACCGGTAGATTCCAGCAGCGTACGAGAAATGCACCCATGGCACTGTGTCCAATAGGAAAAAATTGATGCTCCGTGTTCATACAACTGGCCGCTTCCTCGTCCATGCTTTGCTTTAGTTCGATAAATCTTTCCGGAAAATAGATGGCCATGACGACCTTGCCGATGTCGTGCAGGATGCCTGCTGTAAACACATTCTCAATGCCGCGACCTTTGGTGGCATTTCCGAGATATCTGCCGATGACGGCCACGCTGATGGAATGGCGCCAAAAACTTGTCAGATCGAACCCGCTTTGCCGATGGTGTTTCAGGCTAAAGGCATCGATCACAGCCATGGACAATACCGCATTGCGCACGCTGTTGAACCCGAGAATCATTACTGCATGTGCGACACTGGAGACTCTGGAACTGAATCCGAAAAAAGATGAATTGGCCAGTTTGAGTAATTTGCTCGCGATGGACTGGTCTTTTTCGATCACTTGCGCAAGATCATGAGCGGTCGTATCGGTATTCATAAGCATCCCGTTGACCCGCATGGCCACTGATGAAAGTGTCGGCAGTTCCTGAAGGGTTTCAAGGTACTGCATCATGTCGGTCACCGTGGCGATCCGCATCTGTTTGGCCAATGCCTCTGCTTGCAAATGGTATTGTCCACCACTTTCTGCCTTCATTGCCCACCCTTCCCGCTGTTGCGGTATTGCCGGCGAAGCCGGTTCAGGAAAAATGAAAACCACGTCGTCTAAGATGATTTGGTCTGCGTTACCTATCGTCTCTTTTTCAGGCGACTTGAGCTCAATGGAAATAGGAGCCTATTGCACCTTATTCATTTAAGTGTTGGGGAATGGCTACCGATATTCAACTCAGTCTGACAGTCTCTGTTTGACGTATCTGCTTTTGATTCGTTTAACCACAAGGAACAAGCATGGATTTAGGAACCATTATAGGTCTGGTCGGCGGTTCCCTTCTCATCTTTTCCGCCCTTTTACTCGGCGGAAGTTTGACGATGTTCATCAACATCCCCAGCATGCTGCTGGTCCTCGGCGGCACGCTCGCCGTCACTTTCATCAAATTCAAAATGAGCGATGTCATTGGATCTATGCAAGTGGCCATGAAGGCCTTTCTGGTCAAGATGTCCGACCCTGAGGCGATCATCGAGGAAATGGTCAATTTTACGCGCATCGCCAAAAAGGAAGGCCTGATCGCACTCGAAAAGGAGGTTGCCACCGATCCTTTTGCGTCCAAAGCGTTGCGCTACCTGTCCGATGGATATGATGAAACCCTGATCGAAGATATGCTGAACAAGGATATCCGGCTGACGATTCAGCGACACACGCTCGGCCAGAACGTTTTTAAAGCCATGGGCGAAAGCGCCCCTGCTTTCGGTATGATCGGCACGTTGATCGGACTGGTGCAGATGCTCAGTTCCATGGATGATCCTTCGACTATCGGACCGTCCATGGCCGTCGCATTGCTGACGACCTTGTACGGCGCCTTGTTGGCCAATTTTATCTGTCTGCCCCTTGCGGAAAAGTTGAGTCTGCGCAGCGGCCAGGAAAAACTCAACAAAAGCATCATCGTCGAGGCGGCGCTCGGCATCAATCGGGGTGTATCACCTCTGGTGCTGGAGGAATGCTTGCGGATTTTCCTAACGCCCAAGCAGCGTGTTCCCAAAAATGAAGCGGCCACCGAGGCCCCCAAAAAAGGAGCGGACATCCAATAAATGGGCATGTTGTCGGACGACCCCCCTAACGTCGATAAGGGCGCCCCTACATGGGTGGTGACTTTCGGCGATTTGATGAGCTTGCTGTTGTGCTTTTTCGTATTGCTGCTCTCCTTTTCTGAAATGGATCGTCAAAAGTACAAACAGGTCGCCGGTTCCATGGAAAAAGCTTTCGGGGTTCAGCGCAAAGTGCGTGTCATGGAAATCCCCAAAGGGATGAAGATTATCGCCCGGGATTTCGATCAGGAGATTATAGAGACACGCATTCGCGACGACTTGGGCAGGGAAATTGACGAGATGATCTCCTCGGAGTTGTCGGAGTATAAAGATCAGATCTCTCTGGAATCCTCGGAAAATGAGATTGTCATCCGCCTGATGGGAGAAAGCACCTTCGATTCCGGCAAAGATGACGTCCGTGAAAAACTCAAACCTTTATTGGTCAAAGTGGCCCGAGTACTGGAAAAGGACCACGGGCATATTGTCATTGCCGGGCACACCGACAACGTCCCGGTCCACAGCGGCCCCTTCAAATCCAATCTGCGTCTTTCGACGGCCCGCGCCGCGGCCGTGGCGGAATACATGTTGGCCAACTCGCAGATCGATCCACAGCGCGTATCTACCATGGGATTTGGTGAATACCGTCCGATCGAAGACAATACGACAGCGCGCGGCAGGGAAAAAAACCGACGCGTGGAAATTGTTTTGAGCAACCTGCCGCCGGTCGTTCGGCCTCAAACGCTAAATTCGTCGAGACAGTAAATGGGGTCACATCTCTGGTTATCCACTTCGGTGAAGTAAAATACAGGTATGGGGGTGACCGTGAGCGGGCTGACATTACTTACGGAATCGCCCCATCAACGCACACCATTACGCGTAACGATTATTTGAGGTAATCGATCAGGCTGGGCTGCACGATTTTGGCGGCGGTTGCCAAGGTGCTTTGATAAGCGGTTTCCTGGATTTTTAGATCAATGGCAGCCGCTGCGATATCGGTGTCTTCCGTTCGCGAGAGCAAACTTTCCGTGTTGACGGTAAAGCGGCTGTTGAAATTTTCGGTGGCTTCCAGGCGTTTATATTTGCCGGCATTGCCGGCGCGGACAGTGGCGATGCCGGCAATGATATCTTCGATGAGTGGGAGTTGCGCCGTAATGTCGGCGTTGCTTTCGTTTCTGAGTCCGTCTTCCAAATCATTCAGAACGTCGAAGACATTCCCGAAAATCTGTTCTCCGTCCGCCTCGAAATTTACAAACAACCCTTCTCCGATCATATAATCTTTGGTGCCATTATCACCCTGATAGGCCGTGCCATCGAAAGGTTTGACATCTGTCCGGTCGCCGGCAAATACATAGTTGCCGTTGACACGCGAGTTGGCCATTTGCAGAACTTGTTCGCGAATAGCAACCACCATGTCCGCCATCTCAGCACGCCCGTCCGGCTTCGGGTCGGAGGCAATGGCCTTGGCATCCCGCAAAAGATCGGTGATCCCACCCAATATATCTTCGACAGTTTCGACGTGGAACTTGGCGTCCGTGATATTGGCATTGTACTGCTCCAGGCTCGCTATGGTTTTTCGATATCCGAGGGCCCGGCTCATGCCGATGGGGTCATCCGAGGCGCGATTGATCCGTTTGCCGCTGGCGATCTGCTCCTGCGTTTTGACCAGACGTTCCGTGTGCATGGACAGGTAAGATTTGATATTGTCGGCTATCATGGCATTGCTGATGCGCATAAACTCTCCTGGCAAAAGGACCGTTAACGGGCCATGGCGATTATCGTTTCCATCATTTCATCGGTCGTGGTGATCAACCGGGCGGCGGCATTGTATGCATGTTGGAACTTTATCAGGTCGACCATTTCTTCGTCCAGGGAAACCCCGGAAACTTCCTCGCGGTAGTTTCGCAGATGCTGAATCATGTTGTTTTGATGATCGTAGTTCAAATCCGCACGGCGCACATCATTGCCGATGTCGCCGACCAAACCGATGTAAAAATCGTCGAATGTAGAGGTGCCCCCTGCCATGGTCATGGCATTCTGCAATTCGGCGATGGCCATGGCTTTGGCATTGTCTCCTATCGGGACGGTAGGGTCGGCGTTAGCGGCTATGAGCCCGGTATCCGCCTCGATGGCGCTGTTTACTGATATGTTCGAGGCATCTGTCCCGTTGAAAAACGGGTTCTGGATGCCAGCCAGCGCATCATCAGCGTCGTGCAGGGCGTTCACCTCGCTGATAATGGTGCCGGCCAGTGTGTCCAGGCGCGACATGTAGTCGCTGATCACATCATCGCGTGCGTAAATCCACCCTTTGAGCTCGCCGGCAGCGATTCTATCGGTGATGTCCACGGCCGCGCCGGAACTGTCGTTCCAGTTGATATGCGTGGCACCGCCGGCATCCGCCGTCGAAAGTTGCCATGTGAAGGTGCTTTCGACCAGTGGTTTTCCGCCACCGATCATGACGGTGACATTGCCATCGCCATCTTCGAAGCTGTCGATGTCGATCAGCTTGGCCAAATCGTACACCAACTGATCCCTTTGGTCCCGGTAGTCGTTGGCATTATGGCCGCTTACCTCTACTTGAGAAACCTTGCGGTTCAATTCGGCGATCTGAGTGGCCATTTGGTTGATGTCGTTGACGGTATTCTTGATGTTGGTGTTAATGTCATCGCGCACCATGTCCATATTGCTGCTGAGTTGATTGAAGGTAGTCGACAGAAATTGGCCGGCCGACAAGAGACTGGTTCGCTCCACATGGCCCGCGGGGTTGTTGGTTAAATCATGCCAGGCGTTCCAGTAATCCGACATGGCTTCACTGAGGCCGTATCCGGAAACCTCATCGAACAATACTTCGATCTTTTCAAGGGCGATTTTCTGCGCCTCCCAGCGTCCCAGGCTTTCGTTTTCACCATTGAGCTGAGCCGTGATGAACGTATCGTGAAAACGTTGAATTTTTTGCTGAGCCGCCACACCGGTACTCATGGTGCCGTTCTGATCGCGAATCGGCGCGCCCTGCGCCATATTCAGCCGTTGTCGGCAATACCCGGGCGTATTGACATTGGCAATATTGTTGCCGGTGATATCGATGGCCTTTTGTTGTGTCAGCAGCGCATTGCGGCCGATGTAAAGCAGACCTGTGATATTGGGCATGTTCTCACCTATGCCGGCTTGGCCGGCGTTGAAAATGAAAAGTTACAAGATAGACCTTAAATATTCCCGGACAACAAACGCCCCCCGGTGTCAGCGCCCGCATAAATGTCACCTGAGGGGCAGTATACTTGCGACCGTTGGGTCCAATGGCTGAAAAACCCGAGCGTATTTTGAACCAGTTTAAGGCAGTGTTCAACTATCCGGCAGCACTCTTCATTGGCATGCTGCACTTTGCGCAGGACGCTGTTTAAGGCATCTTTACGCAGTGCAAGCTTCCGATCATAGGGAGCGGTCACTTGGGCGGCAAGAGAGGAAAGCGTCAGGATTTCAACGGGCAACTGCAACGATGCGGCAATATCCCGCATCAGTTGGGCTCGCTGTTGCTCCAGTGAATCCAGTTGTGACAGCATTCGCTGTTTTTCGTCGTGAGCCGACGTGAGCAGGGTAAGATTTGAACGCAATGCAGCCGCTTTTTCCTGCGCGATGATCGCCATCATGCCATCGTAACAGGATTCGGTTTTCCGCAGCACCTCGATCAATTTTTCGATCATTCGATCCATAGCGTTTCAGCCTTTCATCGCTGAGCAGTCGCAACATCCATTACAGCTACTTTGGAGCGCCTGACGCCATGGTGTCACCGTCGATAAATCCGAAATATTCTCCGGGATGACGCGTGTCAGACGCGTGAATTTACTTTTTGCAATACCAGGTTATTTTCAAGCGTTTCGCGCAGCATATCGGTCGCCACCTGGGCGCCCACCACTTTGTACGTGCCTTTGTCCACTTCCATCTTTACCTTTTCGACCTTGTCCGTGCGCACATCCGAGGTGATTTGCAAAGATTGAACGGCCTTTTGGGCTTCACGGGCCTGAGCCGAAAAATTCACTGTGTCCGCCTGTCCCGCGGTTGGTTGAGCAGCGGCGGACTCGGCCGTTTGTTGTTGCTGGCGAACCTGATTGACATAAGCGTTCAGGTGGATGGCCGGGCCATTGGAATGAATATTCATTGAGAATCTCCTTCTTGCACCCTCTTTAAGTTGCTATCCGACTGTGCCGATTTGTCGCATCGCACATAGCAATAGAGACTGCCTGTTGGAGTTATCGACCCCAATCCTCCTAAACTTTAGTTTTATCGATCCTCGCTGTTGCCGTCCTCCGCCTGCCGTTTCAATTGTTGAAAAAGCACCGCGGCCAATCCCAACCCACCCTGATGAGCGATGGATCTGGCCAGCTCGCCATCCATCATAGAGGTATACATCTCCTCGGCCCGGCCCCCGCCGAACAGACTGTCCTCAGGTACGGTCCGCCGCATCTGCTGCAGCATGTAGTTCACAAAGAGCGATTCGAATTCCTGGCAGGTTTTCTCCAAATTGGCGGGTCGGCCCATGCCCTGCGGGCCGGCGTCCGTTTTCGAACCCGCCCGAATCCATGTGGCATTGGGATTAAAGTCAATGGGCATCAGATCACCTCCAAATCAGCTTGCAGGGCACCGGCGGATTTGATCGCCTGAAAAATGGCGATCAGGTCGCGGGGCGATACGCCCAAAGCATTGAGCGCCTTGACCACATCCCCAATGCTGGCACCTGTCTGCAATGTGACCAGCTGCGCCTGCCCTTCGTCGACATCCAGATGGGTATCCAGTGCGACGACCGTTTCACCCTTTGAAAAAGGTTCGGGTTGGAAAACCACCGGGTTTTCTTTGATCACCACACTCAAATTGCCATGGGCAATAGCAATGGTAGAGATGCGTACATTTTCGCCCATCACGACCGTTCCGGTGCGTTCATTGATGATGACACGGGCCGTTTGATCAGGAGTGACTTCGATTTTTTCGATCATGGCCACCATCTTGACGATGTTGCCGCTGTAGGCGGGTGGCACTATCAGTTGCACGGTGCCTGCATCGTTGGCCGAGGCGATGCTTTCATCGAAGGATGCGTTGATCGCATCGGTGACCCGCGCCGCAGTCGTAAAGTCGGGGCTTTGCAAGCTCAAGGTCAACGATGTGCGGCCATTGAAATCGACATTGATTTCTTTTTCAACGGTTGCCCCACCTATGAGCCGCCCGACCGTCGGAAAATTCTTGCTTACGCTGGCGCCCGCCCCTTCAGCTGAGAAACCGCCTGTATTGACCGGCCCTTGTGCCATCGCGTAAACGTCCCCGTTGATCGCCTTAAGCGGGGTCAACAACAATGTGCCACCCTGAAGATTCTGAGCATCGCCAATGGAACTGACCAAGGCATCGATCTGGCTGCCGGTCGTGGCAAACGGCGGCAGATCGGCCGTCACCATCACTGCGGCGACGTTTTTGACCTTGATCTCATTGGCATTCACGGTCACGCCCATTTTTTCCATCATGCTGACCATCGACTGAATCGTAAAGCTGGACTTATTGCCATCGCCGGTGCCGTTCAAACCGACCACCAATCCGTAGCCGACCAACTGATTGCTGCGCACCCCTTTGAACGATGCAATATCCTTAATACGCACAGCCTCCGAGGGCGCCGCCCACAGTACCAGGGCCATGCACACCGATACTGCACCCTGAAAGCCTATAAATTTTCGGATTGTCTTCATCTTCACAGTGCACCCATCCTAGCATTCATCATCGACACGGTTCCACCATCTTTGCACTTGTTCAAAACGGCCACACGGTGTCGAAAACGCGCGTAAGCCATCCCGGACGCTGCCGGTCGTTGATGACGCCCGTGCCGCTGTATGCGATACGCGCATCGGCGATATAGGTTGACCGGATAATGTTTTGCGCAGAAATGTCGCGCGGCCGGACGACGCCGGTCAAGGTAATCAGTTGATTCTCCGCATTGACCCGCACCTCGCGGTTGCCTTCGATGACCAGGTTGCCGTTGGGGAGCACATCGGCCACACGAGCGGTCATATAGGCATTTAGATCCCCGCTGCGTTGCGTTGTGCCGGTACCTTCGAATTCACTGTCAATGCCGCCCTTGACACTTCCAAACGGATTGAAAAAGGGGTTGTGCTTGGCAAAATGTTTTTCCGTACCGAACAGCGCATCAACGCCGGCCGACATGGACGAACTGCGATCGGTGGTCGTGGCGGCCTTGTTGCTGGCGCTGGCGCTTTCCTCGATTTTGATGGTCACAATGTCACCGATTCTGCGCGCCTTGGGATTGATAAACATTTCACTCAATGCCGCCCGTTCATCGAACAGCGATCCATCGGTGGGGGTGGATCTTTCGGGTCTGACAGGATCGTATTGCATTGCCGCGGTCACCTCGGCCATGGGGGGCGACGATGGCCCCGGCGCGCTCGCGCATCCGCTAATCACCATGCACAGGGGCAATGCGATCGCTCCCCTTTTTATCCACATGCATGCTTTGACCAAAATCGGTGTGTTGCCCATGTTTACGTCCTTCCAACGTTCAAAAATCGACTCTGACGGTCTGGGCGTCAACGACCCGGGCTTGCAGACTCTTTTTGGACCCTAAATTCATCACCCGGATCGAATCGCCCGCGACACCGTTTTCCTGGGCCACCCCCTGGGTGGTTGCGGTCAACAGCGCGCTCTGGGCCAGGACCTGCACTCTGTCGCCCCTGCGCACAACCGGTGGCGTATCGATCTGATCGAACCGCAGGATACTGTTGATGGCGATCGAACGGTTGGCGCTGCGGCCTATCGCTTGATCCGTTCGCAGAACGGCATTGGCAGGCACACGCGCCATGTTCATCCGCGTTATTTTGAGGTCACTGGCTAAGACAGGTTGATTGCGACCCAGTGGCTTGGCGGCCAGAACGACATCTTGCCAAACTTCGACGTATGCCGGTACGAAAACCCGTTTGATGGTTTGATGGTCTATCTGCATCTGCACGCTGAAGACAATGCCCCCCAGCCAGTCCGTGTGTTTCGGCGCCGTCGCCTGAAGGGTCAAGTGGCCGACCGGAAGGGCATGCTCCTGGCTGTACTGTATCGGACGAATTTTCATCTGCGCCTTCGACCAGGGTGCGTGCGTCTCAATGAAAATTTTTACGGTTTCTTGGATTTGCTCGGCCGTAACGGCTGTAGCGTTGCGCACCACCCGTATGGGACCCTGATCGGAAATGCTGTAGGCATCGGCAGCGATGCTGCTTTGCTTCAAACGTCGTTCGATCTGACTGGGGTGGATCGTAAACGATTGCCCCGGCAGGGGCGCGCGGCCGATTTCCATGCCTTTAAGCTGTTCAAGACGACTACTGTCAAAGCCATTCAATTCGGCAATCCGCCCCAGCAAAATCATCTCCCCATCAACGGCCGCCTCAGCATGCAGAACAATCCGCACAGGCTTATCTCCGGATGCCGCGGCGCCACCCAATAGGAGCGTCCAGCAAAACATACCCGCCAGAAGACCGGGCCAGAGAAAATGCACGTATGAGGATCGAAAAATCATAGACACAATACCTTCACTTAAAACGTTCCTGAACTGCCACAACAAATTCTATCTTCGCTTTACCGCTTGATATTATTGGCTGTCTGCAGCATATCATCCGCAGCCTGAATGGCCTTGCTGTTGATTTCATAAGCGCGCTGGGCAGTGATCATATTCACCATTTCATCGACGACGCTCACGTTGGACATCTCGAGATATCCTTGCGCGATCGTGCCGTAGCCCTCTTCGCCAGGGGTGCCGGTAATCGCGTCTCCCGAGGCTTCGGTGCGCATATACAAGCTGCGCCCAATGCTGTTCAAGCCGGCCGGATTGACGAAATGAGCCAATTGAATAGCACCCACGTCGGTCGGTTCGGCCTGTCCTGCCTGCAAAACGGAAACCGTGCCATCCGTACTGATCGACAAGGCGATGGTGTCGTTCGGCACCGTAATTTCAGGTTCCATCAGGTAGCCATCTGCCGTGACGATGCGCCCCTCGCTGTCGATTTTGAAATTGCCTGCGCGACTGTAAGCAATTTCACCGTTGGGTTGAATGATTTGAAAAAATCCCTGTCCCTCGATAGCCATATCCAGCTCGTTCTGGGTATGTTGAAAATCTCCCTGGATAAACAATTTATGGGTGGCAACGGTTCGGCAGCCATGACCAATCTGAATACCAGTGGGCACCTGGCTGCCGTCGGAAGAAGTGACCCCCGGCGGTCGCATGGTTTCGTATAAAAGGTCCTGGAACTCAGCCCGACTGCGTTTAAACCCGGCCGTATTGACGTTGGATAGATTGTTAGCAATGACATCGATATTGATGGTTTGGGTTTGCATTCCTGAAGCTGCGGTCCAAAGACTGCGAATCATTAGAAGACTCCTTTTTCACACATGTATATGAAGTGACGTCTTTTAGGCTTCAAAGCCGCCCGTTCAATTCTTGAAGCTATCCTCACGCACGGGCGCCTACTTCGTTCACGGTTTTAGCAGTCGCTTCGTCGGCGGTGCGCATGATACGCTGGTAGGACTCGAACACGCGCAGCGTTTCGATCATTTCAGTCATGGTGCGAATGGGATCCACATTGGAAGATTCCACATACCCCTGAGCGATTTGCGTCGTACCTTCCTCAACAGTCCGCGGCATGACGCCCTCTTGGGGAACAAAGAAGGTATAACCGGTTTTACGAAGTTGATCGGGGGCTTCGAATTCTACGATGCGCAGCGTGTCCACCATCTGACCGTCCACAAACACGTCGCCCGCGCCATTGATTTCGACGCGGCTGCCATCCACGGCGATTTCACCCCCCTGCCCCATAAGCGGCCATCCTTCGGCTGTGGCCAGTGTCCCTTGGTCGTTGACGGTCAAATTGCCTTTGCGGGTGAAACGGGACCCTTCGGGAGCCTGAACCTCGAAAAAGCCGCGTCCGACAATGGCGACATCCAAAGGATTGCCTGTCCGTTCAAGCGATCCGGACGTAAAATCGGTGCGGGCTTCCAGGGGGGGAGCGTACGGGGAGATACCACTGGGTGTGACGGCAAGGCCGGCAGGTGCCTGTACTTCTGGAAGATCATTGGGAGGCAGTCGAAAAACCGGTGCGTCGGCCTTATATCCCGCTGTATTGATATTGGCCAGATTGTTGCTCAGCATATCGAGTCGCATTTGCTGCAACAATGCGCCAGCCGCTGCTTGGTAAATGGTTCCGCTCATGACTGTCCTTTCAGGTTAACGTCTTCTAAACCGAGATTTGCAACCCCCATGCCATACTTCTTTGTATAATTTAGCATGTAAATCCAATCGGTTCGAAAGCAGGTCCAGCCGGAGCGTCAATTACCCGGCAACATTTGCCTAGGCTACCGCTCGCATTTGGCAGCCTGAGATGTTTTTGCGGCCGGCTTTCATTTTTAAAGCCAATGCCACTTCCGAGTGCGACAGACCCAGATGGCGTGCAATTTCTTCTGAGGTCAAACCCTCTGCTTTGAGGCCTGAGATCGAAGGGCTGCTCGGAAGACTTTCCGGCGGATCTTCTTCGGCAGCGGACAAGGGGGCAACCGTCTCGACAGGGGAGATTTTTGAAACCGGGTTGACATCGAAGGCCGGCCAGGAGTGTTTGACCAAGACCTTCAATTTGACCCGTTCGGTTTCCATAATTGTACCCAGGGCATTGAACACAGCATCGATTTGCTGTTCGAGGATTTGTTGATGAATTTGAACGGAAAAGCCTTCAGGACGGGATATCTCTTTGGTTGCGGCAAGATGGGCCAAGTGTTTGCCTTTGACTGCTTTGATGTGCATCAAACGTAGCACCAGCATCACCAGGCACACGGACGGCAGTCCTGCCGCCGTCAACAAGAGCCACAAGGGGATGGTGAGATTCAGCATCGCGTTTTCTCCTCACTTTTTGTAGATCTGTTTACAAAAAAGGGTCTAATTCGGTTTTCATGGGCGTTGACAGTGGGATTCCACCGTATGTCATCAAGCACATACTTAATGTATTTAATTATTTGGTTTGAGGTGAGCATATCAAATCGAAAGAATGCCTCCTTTTACACTTTAAACTTTACACTTAACCCTTCGCCAATAATCACTTGAGCGAACTGCATAACCAGATTTCACTGTTTTATCATTCCTCTAACAAGCCATCTTTGCGCAGTTTGTTGCGCAGGCGCAGCACCGCTTGGGAATGAATCTGCGAGACCCGGGATTCGGTGATTTCCAGGGCCAGACCGATCTCTTTCATGGTCATTTCGTCACTGTAATACATTGATACCACCAGACGCTCTTTTTCGGGCAGCGACTCGATATGCCGGGCAAGCGTCGCCTTGACTTCCTTGATGGTGGTCAACGCCAAAGCGTTTTCCCCATCATTGTTGGCCAGGTAGTTGAGCAGCGTTTCTTTTTCTTCTCTTGACGTGCATCCCATTTCCTCAAAACTGACAAAAGAAATGCTCGACATGCGTTTGACTTGGTAGAATTGATCCAGGTCCATTTCCATCTCTTCGGCCACCTCTTCGTCATGCACTTCCCGGCCCAGTTGCTGCTCCAACTTTAAGTAGGCCTTTTCCAGGGTCCGTATCTTTTTGCGGGTCGTGCGGCCCAGAAAATCGCGGGAACGCAACTCACTGAGCACCGCGCCCTTTATCCGGAAAACCGCATAGGTCATGAATTTATTGTCGCGCGTGGGATCGTAGCGCTCAATGGCCTGGATCAAGCCGATGATGCCAACATTGACCAGATCGTCCACATCCACCGTGGGGGGCAGATGCGTGGCAATCCGGTTGACGATGCGATTAACGTAAGGAAGATATTCGGCAACAATTTCATTGCGCAAACTAAAATCATCCTTGTTCAGTTTTTTGATTTGGGTTTCAGACACTGGCATTTTTTTCTCCCCGATGGCATCGGTTCAACGATGGGCCGTGCTATCTCGGCATTTCGGTCATGCTCCAATGCGTGGTGCCACTGCGTCTTTCAGGGGCCGGCGTGCTGGCGATCTTGCGCGCCAAGGCAACAAAATTGCGGCTGGCGACAGCCAGGGGTGCCATTTCGGTCACGGCCCGTTGCTGACGAACGCCTTTTCTGATGTTTTCATCCAGCAGAATACAACCGTAATATTCCATGGAAATATTGAGGAAGCGGTCGGCCACGAGATTCAACTGCCGAAACACATCATCGGCTTCCTGGACGCTGGCGGCTGCATTGACCACCAGCTTGAAGTGATCGGTGCTGTATTTGACCGATAATACTTTCATCATGGCATAGGCGTCGGTGATCGACGTGGGTTCAGGCGTGGCCACGATGAGAATTTCGTCGGAGTTGATATTGAAATAGAGCACATTCGAAGAGATGCCGGCAGCCGTATCGATGAGCATGATATCAAATTCATGCAAAAATTCATCCAACTGACTGAATACCAGGTAGCGCTCCTGCTTCGTCAGGGAAGTCAGATCCTGAATTCCGGATGCCGCCGGTAAAATTTTCAACCCACCCGGTCCGGTTACGATGACTTCGGACAAATGCTTTTCACCTCGGATGACATGCGACAGATTGTACTGAGGGGTCAGGCCGAGCAGCACGTCCAAATTACCGAGCCCTAAATCGGCATCGAAGATCAGTACTTTTTTGCCGAAACGCCGCAGGGTGAAGCCAAGATTAGCGACGATGTTGGTTTTGCCGACCCCGCCCTTGCCGCTGGTGATTGCGATGATCTTGGGTGTTTTCCCCATCCTTCGTCCCCTGGCGACCGGTTCGGAAGAAACGGCTTTGCGTTCATCCAAACGTATGATTTTCGTCGAAGCGTCATTGCGTGTCATATCAATTCCTGCTGCTGGCGAAGCGGAGGGATGCCAGACGATCTATTGGTTTGGGAGCGAAAAGCGCCATGCAGCACATTCGGCATGGTTTGTATCCTTGTTGCATCGCATCTGTGGGATCTTTGAAAATCACCGCATTGTCGTTGTTGATGCGTTGAACCGACTTGCACGCACGATCGTGAAATATATCCGAATTGCGATTGGCCACATACTGCCCCTGTAGTCCGGGTGCCGACTGGCGCCGGGTCATCGTCACCGCCGGTTCGGGCTCCGCCTGGCAAGCCGCGTCATCCGCACGCGCCAGAAGCATGGCCGCCATCCGGCGGCTGGTCAGCGATTCAAGACCGTCGGGCACCTGGGGTCCGGTGCCCAGGAAGGTGATCGGCCAGGGATAAGCGTGCATTTGATTGACAAACGCGCCGAGATGTCTGCACCAATCCAAATGGGTAGGCAGTAAGCGGTTGATTCCGACCTGCTTGTAAACGTCTATGGTTCGGGAGATCACCATTTGCTGCGCACCGGCGTTGATCAGCAGATGTACTTCCGCTGCGGGCAGCGTCTTGAGCATGCGCGACAGTGCTTCCTGCCGGGCGGTGTCGTTGGGGGCGATACCCGGGGTGTCCACCACGACTAGCGGCGTGTGCGACAGATTCTTCATGGCAGCTGAGAGCTGTTCGGGCACGCTGGCTGTTTCAAAAGGCAAGCCCATGATGTCGGCATATTTTTGCAATTCGGCGGTGCCGGCGATGCGCTGATCGTCCAGGCTCAGCAGCGCGACCGGTTCATTGGCGCGTAAAACGGCTTGTGCCGCTAATTTGGCGGCCATGGTGGTTTTGCCGGCGCCGTTGGGCCCGACCAGCACAATGATGCGCTGCCTGCGGTCATGCCTGGGCCGTGTGGGTGCCACCCATCCTTTGGCTTCGATGATCTGTGACAGGGCTACGACCGAACCATCTTCGAGCGGCGTGTCCTGCTCGTTCAAATCAACTATTTTGTCGGCCAGCTCGGAGGCGACTGCGCGCGACAGTCCCTGCGCGCGCAAGTGCTCGTAAATGGTCCGTTCTGGCGCTTCGGTCGTCGCCTGGGCTGTTGATTCCAGGGTTTCGTTCATCAGGCGGACAAATTTGGGTTGCAGTTTTTTCTGGCCGGTACGCGTGATCGGGGTGAAACGTTGCAGCATACGGGCGATGCCATCCATCGGCCTGCTGGGGTCGGCAGGCCGATCGGTCTGTTGGGGCAGCACATCGTCCGGACGGCGATCCTGCAGCGCCTGTTTGGCCGATGTCGGATCGATGGCCGCTGTCACAACCACTTGGGTGCCGGAACTCGCGCCGAAGAACCCATTGGATTTTTTCTGATTTTTGGCGGATAAAATGACCGCATCGTCGCCAAACTCCTTTTTGATCATACGCAGGGCCTCTGCCATGCTGGGCGCTTCAAATCGTTTAATCTTCATCCGTCAGCTCCGCTACTCCCAAGGATTGAATGCGAACATTCGGCAGAATTTCTTCATAAGAAAGCACGACCAGTTGGGGAATAAAACGATCGACCAATTTTTTGACATGGATCCGAATTTGTCCCGAGCACAGCACCAGGGGCTGAAGACCGCGCTTGGCATATTTGTCCAACTGTTCGGCAAGCCGGTGCATGAGGCGTTGGGCAGTGCGCGGGTCCATGGCCAGATAATCTCCGTGATCGGTCCGTTGCAGCGCTTCGGCGATGCTCCGTTCGGCTGCCTGGCCCAGTGATACCGCCACGATCTCGCCCTCGGGCGTCTTATATTGCCGGGTGATGGTGCGGGCCATGGCTTGGCGGACATGCTCGGTGAGGACATCCAGTTGTTTGACCGAAGGTGCCCAGTCGGCCATGGCCTCGACGATGGTCAACAAATCGCGAATGGAAACCTGTTCCATGAGCAGGTTTTGCAATACACGTACCACGCCGCCCAGCGACAATTGGTTGGGTACAAGTTCATCGACCGCTTTGGGATGGGTTTCTTTCAGCGCATCGAGAAGTACCTGCACCTCCTGGCGGCCGAGCAGTTCATGGGCGTGCCGTCGGATCAGTTCGGAAATGTGGGTCGTCATCACCGTGGCCAGATCCACCACGGTGTAGCCCTTGGCGATGGCCTCCTCGCGCTGACGCTCTTTGATCCACATGGCATCGATGCCGTAGGTGGGTTCCTTGGTGGCAATGCCGCGTAAACCTTCCTCGGCATTGCCCGGGTTCATGGCCAGGAAATTATTGAGCATCAGATCACCGCGGGCCACCTCGTTGCCTTTGAGCTTGATGATGTACTCTCCTGGTTTAAGTTGCATGTTGTCCTGGATATGAATGGAAGGCACCACAATGCCGAGCTCCTGGATGATCTGGCGGCGAATCGATTTGATGCGCTCAAGCAGTTCGCCATCTTGTTGACTGTCCACCAGCGGAATCAGGCCGTAGCCGATTTCCAACCCCAGGATGTCCAGTGGCGGAAGGGGCTTGAACATTTCATTCGATTCTTTGGCATCGTCGGCTTGGGTTTCTTCAGCCGCGACCGAGGCATCCTGACGATTTTGCCGGTCGCTTTGGAATAAGAGATACGCCACCCCGCCGACCAACAGCGCCATGATGAAAAAAGGCATGGTGGGCAGGCCGGGAATCAATCCAAAAACGAACAGGATAACGCCTGCCACAGCCAAGGCGCGCGGTTTTGCAAACAGTTGCGCGCCAATTTCCTGGCCCATGTGGCTTTCAGAGCCTGCCCGGCTGACCACGATACCGGCTGCCGTGGAAATGATCAGGGCCGGAACCTGGCTGACCAAACCGTCCCCGACCGTCAACAAGGTGTAGTTGCGCGCCGCCTCGGCGAAACTCATATCGTTTTGAAAAACGCCGATGGCAAAGCCTGCCACGATATTGACCAAGGTGATGATGATACCCGCGATGGCATCGCCGCGCACGAATTTGTTGGCGCCGTCCATGGCGCCGTAATATTCGGACTCTTTGGCAATCAATTGGCGGCGGTCGCGCGCCTGGTGCTCATCGATCAACCCGGCATTCAGATCCGCGTCGATGCTCATCTGTTTGCCCGGCATGGCATCCAGCGTAAACCGTGCGGCTACCTCGGCGATGCGTCCGGCGCCTTTGGTGATGACCACGAAATTAATGACCACCAGGATGATGAATACGATCAGACCAACGACATAATTGCCGCCGACCACGAAATCACCGAAGGCCATAATCACTTTGCCGGCCGCTTGCGTGCCCTCGCCGCCGCGCAGCAGAATTAAACGGGTGGAAGCGATATTGAGCGATAGGCGAAACAGTGTCACCAGCAGCAAAACAGATGGAAAAGCAGAAAATTCCAAAGGCTTGAGGACATACATGCCCACCAGCAGGATCATCAAAGCCAGTGTGATGTTGAGCGTCAGAAAAAGATCAAGAATGATCGTCGGAATGGGAATGATCATAACCAACAGGATGCACATGGTCGCAAAACCCAGCGCGACGTCGGAGTTATTGCTGATGAACGCGAAGCGTCCGTTTAATGCATTGGTTTGCGCAATAGCCATGACATCCTTCCGAAACGGTTTATTCAGACAGTCTGCCACAATTAAGCATTTTTCATGCCGCGCTGGGAATCCGCTCGGGCCGTGGATCGGCTCGAAGAGCGTCAAGATTTCGGCGGGGAAAATGGTGGGTAACTACGCGCTGACCAATCCCTTCAACCGGTACACGTAGGCCAAAATTTCAGCCACGGCATGGTAAAGATCGGCGGGGATGAATTGTCCGATTTCGACCTCTTTGTATAAGATGCGTGCCAACCCCTTCTGCTCGATGATCGGAATGTTGCTTTCGTTGGCAACTTCGCGGATGCGTGCGGCCACTCGGTCCGCGCCCTTGGCCAAGACTTTGGGCGCATACATGCCGCGGTCGAATTGAATGGCGATCGCCAAATGGGTCGGGTTGGTGATGATCACGGTGGCCTCCGGCACAGACTGCATCATGCGGCGCATCGCCATTTCCCGTTGGGCGGACCGGATGCGTGCGCGGATGGCAGGATCGCCTTCGCGCTGCTTGTTCTCATCCTTGATCTCCTGCTTGGACATGCGCAGATCGCGCTCGTGTTTCCAGAGTTGAAACAGGTAATCCATGCCCGCCAGCACGATCAGCACCAGGCAGGTGTAAAATCCCATTTTGAGCGCAACACGGCCGAAAAAAGAGAGAATCGACCAGACATCCTGGTCGACCAAACCTGGTATCTGATCCATTTCACCCTTGAGGGTCGCGTAGGAAATGCCTCCGATAATGATGATTTTAAGAATCGATTTTAACAATTCGACCAGGCCGCGTACTGAGAAAACCCGCTTAAGGCCTGCAATGGGATTCAGTTTTGAAAATTTGGGGGTCAAGACATTTTCGACAATCATGAAACCGAACTGCGCCACGTTGCCGACCACACCGGCAATGGCCACCACACAGACCAAAGGCGCCAGGATCAAGACGATTCTCTGAAAAAGATACCAGAACATGACATGCGCATCTTCACTGGTTGCGCCCCAGTGTGCCATTTGCAGAAAAAGCGTTCGTGCCAGATCGGTCGTTTGGGAAAACATCCAACTGCCGGCGAAGTAAAAAACCGAAAAAGCGCTTAGCAAAACGAGTACCGAAGGTATTTCCCGGCTTTGGGCCACCTGCCCTTTTTTACGGGCTTCTTCGCGCTTTTTTCCGGTTGCGGGCTCGGTTTTTTCCTGATCGTTTTCAGCCATGAAGCGCCTTTCACCGCAGTAATCGAATGATGCCGATGATGGTTGTTCCCAGGTCCTTGCAAGCACCCTCCATAAACGATGCGACAAATGGCAGGGAAAAACTCAGAAAGATCAACCCCAGTGCGATCTGCAGTGGCATGGCCACCATGAAAATCTGCATTTGCGGCACGGTGCGGGCCGTCAAGCCAAGGGCTACATTGGCCAGCAGCAGCGCTATAATGACCGGCGCGCCCACTTTAATAGCGACCACGAAGATATTGCCGGCCATGCCCACGATCAATTCCACCAGTCTGGCATCAAAATGCGCTCCCATGGGAGGGATGAGTTCGAAAGCATCCATGAGGGCTTTGATGAAATAGTAATGTGCATTGACACTGAAAAAAATCATCAGGGCAAACAAGTTCAAGAACTGCGATAAAATGGGAATTTGCAGGCTGGAAGCGGGATCGACCACGTTGGCGATGGCGAACCCCATCTGAAAACCGGCCAGTTGGCCGGCCAACTGGACCCCCGCGAACAGAAGCTGCACAGTCAAACCGATAATCATGCCGATGGCTGCCTCCGATGCCACGCCTAAGGCCAGGGCAAATGGATCGCCGATCAGATCGGGAACGACCACCGTCAACTGGGGCATGATCATCATACTGAATGCCATGGCAAGGCTCACTTTCACCAGAACCGGTATGTTGCGCGCCTCGAGAAAAGGAATTGAAAACAGAACCGCCCCCACGCGCACAAGCACGAAAAGAAAAAGTTGGATCTGTTCCATTGGCAAATTGAAAAGTAACATCTGTCAACTTTCTACGTCTCACATTCAACTTCAATGCAAATACATGGCGATATTGACAATGTTATGCCGCATGAATTCAGTGATGACCTTGAGCATCCAGGGGAAAAAAACCAGCAGGGCCAAGGCCACCCCCAGTATTTTGGGTACGAAGACCAGGGTCATTTCATTAATTTGGGTAGCGGCTTGAAACATACTCACCAGAACACCCACGGCCAGTCCGACCGCCAGCATGGGGGCGGCCAGCATCAGCGCGGTTTTGATAGCTTCCAGAAAATAACTGGTAACGAACTCGGGGGTCATGGATCTACCTCTCGGCCGGCTGCGCCGGTGGGTTAAGTATACTGATCAAAAACGCTTTCCTGCACCCTATGCGTGCATGCTTCTGATAGAGGGGCTAGGGTGCGAAACTTTTCACCAGGGATCCGACGATCAGATACCATCCATCGGCCAGGACGAAGATCATCAATTTGAACGGCAGCGACACCATCACTGGCGGCAGCATCATCATGCCCATCGATAGCAACACACTGGCGACCACCATGTCGATGATCAGAAAGGGTATGTAGAGCATAAAGCCGATCTGGAACGCGGTTTTCAGTTCGCTGATGATAAACGAAGGCACCAGCACCGTGGTCGGAACCTCGTCGATGTTCTTCGGCCGCGACCGCTTGGCGATGTCCATCAGCAAAGACAAGTCTTTTTCACGCGTGTGTTTGAGCATGAAGGCGCGAATAGGTTTTTCGGCTTTTTTCAGCGCCTCGACCGAGGAGAGCTGATTGTTCAAATAGGGCGTGAGTGCCTCCTCGTTCACCGTCTGCCACACCGGGGTCATGATGAAAAATGTCAAAAACAAGGTTAACCCGACAATAATCTGATTGGGCGGCAGCTGGTTGGAGCCGATTGCCTGCCGCAGCAATGAGAGCACAATGGCAATGCGCGTAAAGCATGTCACCATGATGAGAATCGAGGGTGCCAGCGAGAGCACGGTGAGCAGCAGAAAGATCTGCATGGTCACGCTGACCTTGCCCGGATCTTCCGTTTGCGCCATGTCGATGCGCAACAAGTTGCCGGGATCGACCGGTGGTGCGGCGGCCGCCCATTGCGGCATCACAAGACAGAGCAAGACCAAAAGCGCCAGCCACATACGCGGGTGTTTGCGCCAAAACATCATCGTTTTCGACTCTCGTCAGCTTTGCCCAGCGTGTCGGCAGGCGTGAATTTTTGCGACAACGGTTGGATCATGCGCTGCAACTGTTCCCTGAATCCGGCGCCGCCAGCAGTTTCCGCAGACACCGCCAAATCCGCCAACACAACAGGGTCGTCGATGCGTGTCAACAAGGTGATCTGCTCCGTGCCGATCCCCACAACCAGAACCGTGCCAGGCACCTTGACCAGCGCGATCGATTTTTTGGGGCCCAGATAATGGTTGCCCAGCACAGTGATCAGACGTTCCCGGCCGCCGACGCCGCCCGGGCGCGCATGCCGTACCCAGCGCTGAAGTCCCCACAAGAGAGCCAGCACGACCGCCAGCGAGAGCACCATTTTGATCATTGCCGCGGTCACATCGGGGGCATAGGTCATTTCAGCCTCTCCAGACGTTCCACCGGGCTGATCACTTCGGTCAGGCGGATGCCGTACTTGTCATTCATCACCACCACATCCCCTTTGGCGATCAGGCGGTTATTGGCCAGAATTTCCAACGTTTCGCCGGCCGCCTTGGTCAACTCGATCACCGACCCCTGCCCCAGTTTGAGCAGATCCTGGATCAACATTTTTGTGCGGCCCAATTCAACCGTGATTTCCAGGGGTATATCCAGAATGAAGTCCAGGTTGGCCGGACGTTGGCCATCCGATGGGCCCTTCAAATCAGAAAAGGCATGCGTGTCGGATTTTCCGGACAATGGCTGTTTCTGGGTCGGCGTTTTCTGCCGGGCGTCACTTGCGTGTCCAATATCAGTGGGCTTGTTGGCCGCCATACATTACTCCCCTTCGTCCTTTTGGATGAGTGCGGAAATCTGCACAGCCCGATTGCCCTTGACGGTGCCGGGCATTCCCAAGTATTTGGGTGTGCCTTCCACCTTGACGACAAGCGAATCCTGCGGGCCTGTATTGATTTTGACAATATCGTCTTTTTCCAGTTCCAGAATGCGGCCGATGGTCGAAACGGTGCGCCCCAGCTCGGCCACCATGGTCACTTGGGTATCCTTGAGCAGGACCGCCAATTGCGCCCGAAATGCATGCGCGCGGTCCTTTTCACGAATATAGCGCGACGACAGATTGTTCTTGACCGGCTCCAGCATCAGAAATGGTGTGCAGATATGAATGTTGCCCGAAAACGCCTCGCCCGATATCGCAAAGGAGAAAATCAAAACAAGATCCCCCGGGCTGACCAGGTTGACGAATTCCGGTTTTGTTTCGGTTTTCTTCTGGATCACTTTGATATTGAATGCCACCTGCCAGGCTTTTTCCAATTCCGACAGAACCTCGCCATAGAATTTGGAAAGCATGCGTTGTTCAATCTGGGTAAACTCGCGAACTTTGGCCAGTGGCTTGCCGACGCCGCCGAACATGCTATCGATCAGCGCAAAGCAAAGGTTGGGCTCAGCCGCCAGCAAAGAAGCACCGATGAGCGGTTCCATGGTGAAGATGCTGAACCCGGTGGGGTTGGAAAAAGCATGCAAAAATTCCCCGAACTTGACGATCTCCTTTGAAATTTGCTTGACTTCGATGGCGCGCTGCAAGGACCCGGTCAGCTCGACATTCAGCAGATTGACGAATTTATCATAGACTTCGTCAAGGGCATCGAACTGGTCCCTGAGCATGAGACTCTGAGAGGTCAGGTCGTATGGACGCGCTTCCGCCTTGACCTTTCGTTGCTGCTCATCTTCGACCTGGACCTCTCCGGTATCCATGGCATTGAGCAGCGCATCGATCTCTTCTTGGGATAGTATTTGTTCCGCCATTTGCGATCCTGTTATTGAACGACAAATTCGGTGAAGTAGAGTTTGCTGACCGTACCTTTTTTCAATATCCCATTGATCTTTACGATCAGTTCGTCACGCAACAAGATTTTGCCTTCGGTCGTACCGATATCCGAATATTGCTTGCTGGGCAGGACCATCAGAATGGCGTCGCGCAACTGAGGCAGGCGCGTGTCGATCTCCGCGGTGACTTCAGGAGCGCTTAGCTCCAGCTCCATGGTCACACGCAAATAGCGCTTACCTCCTTGATCGGCCAGGTTCACAATCAAGGTATCCATTTTGTAGATTGGACCCATGGCAGGTTCCAGCACTTCTGGTTCCTCCTCCTGATCCGAAGCTGCCTGCATTTGAATTTGCGCGATGCTTTGATTCATTTTTTGCAACATCAAGTAAAAACCGGCTCCCATAATCCCCAGAATCAGCAGGACCGACCCTATGATCAACGCAAGTACCTTTTTGGACATCTTGATTTCCCTCCCGTGGGTGATTCCTATGCATCAGGTCCCAATGAATCCTGCCGTCCTAAAATAATTTCGACCCTTCGATTGGCCGCCCGGTGGGCCTCCGAGTCATTTAGTGCCCGCGGTTTGGAAGATCCGTAACCGGCTGCGGACAATAGCGCCGGGGCAATGTCACCCTGGTCGATAAAGTAGGTGATCACGCTGACGGCACGGTCGGTCGACAGCTCCCAGTTGGACGGGTAACGCACCGTGGCGATAGGCCTATCGTCAGTATGCCCCTCAACGCGGATATAACGGTGCATGGGATTGATCAGGGCGCTGATTTTGCCCAGAATCCGCAAGCCTTCTTCAGTCAGATGCGCGCTGCCGGACTGAAAAAGCAATTCGTTGTTGAGTTTGATGCGAATGCCGCCGCAGGAATATTCCGCTTCCAGAATGTGATCGGCGGCGAGCCTTTCGAAAACCTGTATGTTGTCGGTCGAATTTTCTTCGACGACCAGGGATTGCTGCACGCTGATCACGCCCTCAGATGCGTACCCCCCTGTTTCCGCAATGCCCATTGCACCCTGCAATCCTTTTTGAAACTGCTTGAAACTGTCCTCATCCAAACTGCCAATCGAAAAGAGCATGACAAAAAAGACCAGCAGCAACGTCATCATATCATTGAACGTGGTCAGCCAGTTGTTTGTGGCCCCATCCGTTCGGCTGTCCGGTGATCGAAATCGCTGCTTGTGCAATGGGGCTCTCTTATCGTTCGTTTTGGAAGACAAATTCGACCCGCCGGTTCATGGCGCGCTGTTCGGGCGAATCGTTGCGTGTCACCGGATGAAATTCGGCAAATCCCACTGCTGCCAAGCCTTGGGGTTCGATTTGCTGCTCCTCGATCAAATACCTCAAAACCCTTACGGCCCGCGCAGTCGACAGATCCCAGTTCGAACGGAATTGTGCCGTTTGAATCGGTTGGTTGTCGGTATGGCCCCCGATTTCGACCGGCACTTGAAGGCGCCGAATCAGACGCGCAATCTTTTCCAGTCGGGGAAAAGCATCGTTCGAAAAGTCAGCCTGCGCGCTGTCGAACAGCAGTTGGTCCTTCAATGTCATCACCACGCCCTTTTCGGAGCGTTGCAGTTGAATGTCCTGCAACCCCTCTTCACGGCTGAGCGAACGTACTTTTTCAAACAGTTCGGCAGCGACATCCGCTTTGGGAAGCAGTTGCAGGTCGGCCTCACTGGCTGTGTCCGAAGTCTGGATACCTTTTCTCCACGGCAGAATCGTCACCGCCTGCGTGAAAGAGTCTGCAAATGATGTAATCTTGAAGGGTTGCAGCGCAATAAAAGAAGTGAGCAGGATAAAAAAGCACAGCATGATCATAATGAATCCTGTGTAGATGAGTTGCCAGCCCGATCCGTTATTGAGAACGTATAATGGGTATGGGCGTTGGATGTTTCGCCGGGCCATCTCACTGCTCGCTTTCGTTAGTCCTTCGCGCGCTGGGCGAAAGAAAGGCCTTGAGTTTTTCAGCCACAATCCGGTGGTTGTCGCCGGCCTGGATGGCCAGGATGCCGTGCAGGACCATCTGCTTGTTCAGGATTTCCTGCCGACTGCGCACCTTGAGTTTGCCGGCAATCGGCAGGAACAGCAAATTTGCCAGAAGTGTGCCATAAAATGTGGTCAGCAATGCAACTGCCATAGGGGCGCCAATGGCCGAAGGATCTTTCATTTGCATAAGCATCTGCACCAAGCCGATAATGGTGCCCAGCATGCCTATGGCCGGTGCGCAGCTGCCCATGGTCGTGTAAATTTCGGCACCGAGCCGATGGCGTTCGTCCAACCACATGATCTCGGTGCTGAGCACCTCCTCGATCGCATCGCCTTCAAGGCCGTCCACGGCCATCTGAATGCCCCGACTTAAAAAAGGGTCTTCAATGCCGCGGATATTGGGTTCAAAGGACAACATCCCGTCCTTGCGTGCTATCTTGGCAAAATCAACCATCAAGGGGATCAATGTCAGCGGATTGGGGGTTCGGTGCCGGAAAGCATTTTTGGTGACCTTGAACATGCTGACCACATCCGACAAAGGATAGTTGATCAAGGTGGCCCCCATGGTACCGCCTAAAACGATCATCAACGCAGGCACATTGATGAACCAGGATCCCGATCCACCCATCAATATGGATACGAGCACGAGGACACTGGCGACAATGATTCCTAGTAAAGTGGCTAAATCCACGCTTCCCCCGTTGTTACCCACCATACGGCCCGCTCACTCGCCGGCCGTGCCGTCATTCGGATCGGCTGAATTCAGGAAGTCAAACGCAGCTGAACGCTTGTGACGGTAGCATGGAATGTGCCACCTCCCGGCAAGACTGGGACATGGGCGCAGAGGACGGGCAAGCAACAGATAACCATTTTAAATTAAAGTACATTATTCGTTACATGGAATGCTGCGATCAAAAAAGGCAGAGCGGGGGGGTGCCGTCAAGGGTTTGACATTTTTTAGTCCTCGGAGGGTTCGATGAATGTGCTAAAAGCGGATTGGGACGGGTTTGTAATAGAGATTGCAGCATAATAGCCGTTGGCCCCGCTACCCGGGCAAACGGGCAAAGGGGCCAACGGACTTAAGGACATTAGCGTTTAATATTGATCAACTCCGATAACACCTCATCGCTGGTGGTGATCACCTTGGAGTTTGCCTGGAAAGCGCGCTGGGTCGTAATCAGGGCGACAAACTCCTGGGCCAAGTCTACATTGGACATTTCAAGGCTGCTGGGCGCAATAGCACCCACACCGGCAGTGTTGGGCATGGAAACGACCGGCTGACCGGAAGCCAATGAAGACGTGAAAAGGTTGCTGCCTTGTTTGGACAGACCGGAGTAGCTTGCAAAATCCGCCAGGGCGATCTGCGCAAAGGGGCTCATGGTGCCATTGGAGTACAGAGCGGTAAAGACGCCATCGCCATCGACCGAAATGCCTTGCAGCATACCGGAAGGATAGCCATTCTGGGTTTGGGCCGTCTTGACCGATGCGCCGGAAAAACCGGTGATTGAACCATCGGACGCACCAAGGGCATCCAGGTAATTCCAGGCAACCGACAGGTTATTGGCGGGCGCCAAACCTGTCACGGTAATCGTGGAATTGGCACTGGCCGGGACACAGGAGGCCGGGACGAGATTGCCGCCGCCATCGAAAACCAGGGAGTTGGGGGTGGCGCTGGTCGGTGTGGCCACGCCGGTCGAAGGCACAACATGCCAATCCCAGCCGGTGGCCGTGCGGGTGTAATTGAAATTCAACTCCACCGAATTGCCCAGAGAATCGTACACTGAAACGGTCGTGTCATAGGTATCCCCTACAACCGTGCCCGAATCCAGGTTGAGGTCCATGGTCAGATCGGTGGATGCCAGCGGCGTACTGATCCCATTAGGCAGTCGAATACCCCCCAGCGCCCCGATATTGCCGGCAGCGTCGATGTTATAGCCCTGCACTTGCAGACCGTCCGCATTGACCAGCATATTGGAGGCGTCAAACTCAAACTGCCCGGCCCGCGTATAGTACTGCCCATTATTCGATGGATTGCGCAGGATATACATGCCTTGGCCGTTGATCGCCAAGTCGGTGACCGTATTGGTCGTCTCCACGGTACCCGCGTTCCAGTTGGCCGCCAGACCGTTCATTGTGACGCCGCGGCCGATCTGCATTTTGCTTTGGCCAAGGGTGGCGTTGAACACGTTGGCGAATTGGACGCGCGACGTTTTGAAGCCGGTTGTGTTCACGTTGGAGATGTTGTCGCCGATTACGGCCATGGCGCTGGTTTGTGCTTTCAGACCCGAAATTCCCGAATAGAGGGATCCTATCATTGTAGTGCTCCTTCCACCTTTAGATGGTTATTTATTGATATCTTCAAAAAGACAGAATTCCTTATCTTTTCCCTTTTCCCTTTCTACTCCTCCCTCACCTGCACCACATTTCCCATCGGCACTTCCCGGCTTCCGCATTGCAGGTAAGCGACTCCGTTTTGGAAGTGAACGCCTGTGACCTCGCCAGACGTGAACTGGGTCAGCGGGATCGAGTTCCCCAAATCGTCGATGGCGGCCACCGCATAGGTGTACGTGCCGTCCGGCACTTTGCCACCCAGATAGTCCCGGCCATCCCAAGCCAGTGAGTGCTCACCGGTTTCCGTGGCGCCTTTTTCGATCTGTCGCACGAAGTTGCCTTGGGCATCGTAAATTTTGGCGTATAGCCCTGCTGCATTCTTGTTCAGGGCAAACTGGAGCGTCTGGCTTTGCCCGTCTTGCACTTCAATGCTGTCGCCAACGGCTTTGATGGTTTTACCGATAAAGCCAACGGCCTGGCTGTTGGTCATCACCGCCTGAGAGGTGCCGAGCGTACCCAGGCTGCTGTTGATGTTCTGCAATTGCTCCAGAGAGCTGAACTGGGCCAGTTGCGCGGTAAAGGCCGTGCTGTCCATTGGGTTGAGAGGGTCCTGGGCCTGCATTTGCGTCACCAGCAAATGGAGAAAGTCGTCCTTGCCCATGACCTGCTTGCTCGAAGATGTGCTGGTCGTTTCGCTGCGCGAGCTCACCTGCTCAAGGCCGGAAATTGACATCGTTAATGCCCTCTCACTGAATGTTCATGGTCATGTGAATGAAAAATCCCCGTATTATGCGAAGAAATCAACGCCTCCCCGAATGCCGGGATCACTGCCCCGCAGGCGGCTTCCCTCCAGGGCTTCGCCGTCTTCCTGAGCCGTCTCGCCATTGAAAGAGCGTCCCTGGCGCGTTTGGTCATGGGTTTGCCGAAAGGCGGACTGCTGCTGGCCATTTCGCCAGGTATCGCCATCCTGGGCGATGGACACGTCAATTTTTTGAATCTGCAAACCATGCTGCTGCAGCTCATTTTTCAGAATCTGGATATTTTGTTCGATGATCTCCTTGACCCTGTGATTCTCAGCGGTCATCCGGATCATAACATTCTGATTCTCAGTGGACACATCCATATGCAGGTTGCCTAAAAATGCCGGTTTGAGCTTGATCTGCATGTGAGATTGGCGGCCATCGGTATGCAGTGTCATCCGCTGAACGATCTGACGGACAACATCCGTCTGGGTCTCTTGCGTTATGGGGCCCGTATTTGCAACGCCTTTAGCCGGCTGAAAGGTGCTTTTTTCAAAGCGGGCCTGCGCTTCCGCACGAAAGGCATCGTCTGTTGAATCGGTGCGTATGCCCGCCGCCCCATTGCCGCCGTCTGCGTCTGCCATGAAAAGGGTGTCGCCGGATTCGGCCCTTTTGTTTTGCCCCAAACGATCCTGGGTAGCTTGCATTTGGGGGGTTAGGGCCGATTCGCCGCGTTTGGGCATGTCATCGGGCACCAGGTATTTTTTTTTATCCTCGAACATATCGACATCGGGTGATCGGTTACCTGCCGATGGTTCGGCGGTTTCCGCGCGCAGTCCATGGGTGTCAGGCGACGATCCGGCAAAAGCCGGCATAAGGCCGGGTACGGTGGCTCCAGTCGTCTGCTCTCCGCCGCTTTGCGCATCAAACGACAATCCCTTTGCAACGGCAATCAGGTCTTCGGGCGTCTCCCCTATTTCGAGATCCAGGCCTGGCATTGCGCTGTCCATAGGATTTTTCATAGGATTTTTGAACACACCCTGAGGATCGATGGCGCGCAGATGACGTTTAAGAACGGCGCCATCCATGTTATCGTCGCCCAATGTGTTCAACAGCATCCGCCGCATGGCATTGTCTTCGGACGTTTGCCCGGACAGGTCGATCAACGGCACCATTTCTTGGGCGTCTCCTTGCAGGGGCACCCAACTGCCCTGCGTCAGGGAACGATTGAACTGATCGTCGGTCAGGCGCATCAGGGCGGACATCATATCGGCGAAACCGGCCGGATCATCCGCCTGGCCGGTGCTTCCAATTGGCAGTTTGACCGCCATTTTCTGCGTACCGCAAAGTCCCGCGCCGTGCTCTTGGGGCATCACTTCCAGAAACTTGAGCATGCATTGCATCGGCTTTTCCCTTTATCCGCTTTTGCGCGTATATCGATTGAGTGCTATTTCATTAACGAACTTTTCTTCCGCGCCATTGAGGTCCGCCGTAAAGGCTTGCTGGCCTTTTTCTTTCAAGCGGTCCAGCGTCTTGCGTTTTTTCATGGCCGTCAGCAATTCGTCACGCTTTTCTTCACAGGCCGTCCGCGCCGCCTGGACTTTACTGCTTTGCAATGTGATGTCTTCAGCAACGCGTTCCAGAAAGTGGCGGTACATTCCTGCCAAGGGCGCCTGGGGCGTTTGTCTGAAAGCCGCCTCCGTTTTTTCCCGCTTGGCAATGCTGTCGTTCAAGATTGCCTCGGACTGTTCCAACACACGCTGGGCCAAGGCCAGTTCTTTCTGCAGCCGCTCTTCTGTGAATTGGCGAAATTGACGCAGTGCTTCCAACTTGAAATGATAGCCCATGATGATCTCGTCACTGTTCGTTGATCATGGTGTCCAATTGGTGCAGACACTCTTCGAAACTGATGTTTTCACCGATATCCTGTCGCAGATAAGCGTTGATCCGGTCAATCTTGGCAATGGCCCGGTCTATGCCCGCGTTGCTGCCCGCAACGTAGGCACCGATATTGATAAGATCCTCGGATTTGCGGAAGGTCGCCAGCATCTCCTTGAGCCGCCCGGCATTGTTCTTGTGCTGCAGACTGGCGATATCGTCCATGACACGGCTGATGCTGTGCAGCACGTCGATCGCCGGATAATGGTTCTGATGCGCCAATTCGCGGCTCAGAACAATGTGCCCGTCCAGGATAGAACGCGCCGCATCGGCGATAGGTTCGTTCATGTCATCGCCTTCCACCAGCACCGTATACAGTCCGGTGATGCTCCCAGCGTGCTCGGACGTGCCGGCCCGTTCAAGCAGTTTGGGCAACATGGTCAACACGGAAGGCGTGTAGCCTTTGGTGGTCGGCGGTTCGCCCAGGGACAGCCCGATCTCCCGTTGGGCCATGGCAAAGCGGGTCAAGGAGTCCATCATCAAATTGACGGTCAATCCCTGATCGCGAAAATACTCGGCAATGGCTGTGGCGACAAACGCGCCGCGCACCCGGACCAACGGCAGATGATCGGAGGTTGCCACGACGACCACAGACTTTTTCAACCCCTGCTCGCCCAACTCTTTTTCGATGAAATCGTTCAATTCGCGGCCGCGCTCACCGATCAACGCGATCACGTTTACATCGGCACTGCTCTGACGGGCGATCATCCCCATCAGAACGCTCTTGCCGACGCCCGAGCCGGCGAAAATCCCCATACGCTGGCCACAGCCGACGGTGAGCAGTCCGTTGATGGCGCGAATACCCAAATTCAGCGGCGTGCGGATGCGTTGACGCAACAAAGGATTGATGGGATTGGCATAAAGCGGGTATTCCAAGTCCGTGTGCAGCGGGCCGCGCCCGTCGATGGGGTGTCCCAACCCATTGATGATACGTCCCAGGATGGATGCCCCCACTGCCACCGAGGCTTTTTCCTGGCGCGCCACAACACGGCTGCCCGGTCCGATGCTGCGAATATCTTCCAGTGGCATCATCAGAACTGTTCGATCCCGGAAACCCAGAACTTCAGCGGCCACCGGACGCTCGTTCGCACTGCCGTGAATGTCGCACATGCAGCCCAGCTGCACCATGGGCCCATTGGCCTCGACGACCAGACCGACCACTTTGGTCACATGACCGTAGGTGCGGATCGGCACGGTGGCTAGTACTTTTTGCCGGTATTGGTCCAAAGTTGATGGCATTTCACCGCTGCGATGGATGGCCGCTTTGGATTCGGCCAGCGCGGCGGACAGGCTTTCCGCAATGGTGGCTATCTGCTGATCGATGCGCGCGTCGATAACGCCCAAATCGGTTTCGATCAGACAGCCGCCCTTGTTCAGATTCGGATCCGAGATGATTTGAATGTTGTTCATCGCACCGGCATCGGAAACTGTCGCGGGCAGAATACGACGGATGAATGCGCAGTCGACCGGGTTGGCTTTGATTTTGATGCGCTCTTGTCCGGCAGCCATCTCAATGGCCCGGCGCAGGATACCTTCGTTCAGATCGGGATGCTGCGTCATTTGGTAGTCGATCAGCTTTCGGGCCACATTCAGGGCCAGACGGACCGTGTCTTCCTCACAAAGGCTGCGAATGGTGATCTGCTGTGCTTCCAGCAATGTTTTGGCCTGTGATAGAAGATCGCCGAGCGGGGCCAGCTTGTCTTTTTCGCGCGCAAGGGTCTGGTCGCGTCCCTGGGCGTGCCCCTGGGCAAAGCCATCTGCCCGCACGGTACGTAATTTCCGCACCAGACTGTCCGGGGCATCGGCCACCGTCTGAGCGCTGCCGCCGAAGCTTTCAAATTCGGGGAAACTGAACGTTTTGGTTTTCTCTGTCATTATCCCACAAACTCTTCCCCGCCACGTCCGGCGATGATCAATTCCCCCTTGCGTTCCATATCCTGAATGATGCGAGTGATCTTTTGCTGGGCATCCGTAACATCTTTCATGCGGACCGCACCGGTCACTTCCATCTCTTCTTTCAAGATTTCAGAGGCACGCTGGGACATATTGCGAAAAATCTTTTCTTTTACATCGTCGGAGGCCGCCTTCAACGCTACGGCCAATTCCTGTGATTCCACGCTGCGCAAGACTTTCTGCAAGCCTTTGTCATCAACCAGAACGACATCTTCGAAGACAAACATCATCTGCTTGATCTCTTCGGCCATATCGGGGTCGTTTTCTTCGATTTGATCAATAATCTGTTCAACGAGGGTGCCATCGATCTGATTGAGAAGTTCGGCCAGCCTCTCGACACCGCCGGCCTCTTGGGTCGAGACACGATCCTTGTTTTTGAGGATTTCTTCGAACACTTTGTCAACTTCCTTGACCATGCCCGCCAATACTTTTTTTAAATTGGCAATGCGGTAGGCCACATCGGCCATGACTTGCTCGGGCAAACGGCTGAGAATACCGCTGGCCACAAACGGTTCGAGATGGACCAATATAAGCGCGATCGTTTGCGGATGTTCGTCCTTGATCAGCTGAATCAGCTGGTTGGGCTCGATATCCTGGACCGCTTCCAGCGTCGATTTTTCAGGCCCCTTCTTGGCATCTTTGGCCGCTTCGCCGCTGTTGTCTGGCAGCGCCGCTGTGCTCTTTTGATTGGGAAGCTGCAGCGGCACCCCAGTTTTTTCGATGAATTCGCGAGCCACGCGATTGACCAGCGCCTTGGGAAGCGTACCAAGCCGGGATTGCAACCGGTAGATCAATTCCCGTTCTTGTTCGGAAAATCGCGAAAGAATCGCGCGCGACGCATCAGGCCCTACCGCCCTCGTCAAAATGGCCACTTTCACGGAACCAGTCAGTTGTTTCGCATCCATATCTTAAGGCAGCTTCAGTTTGAACGATCATAAGAATTTTTTGGCCACAGAGCCTACACTTGCGGCAACGCAGGCTATGTTTCCTTCAACCACTTCTGCATCAATTGGCGTGATTCTTCCTGCTTGCTCTCGATCACCTCGACGGCTTGTTTGACAAAAACGTCAGTCTGGCCGGCATACTCACTCTCCAGTTCACTGAGCGTGCGCGGCAGATGTTCGAGCAATTCAACATCCTCCCAAGTGGTTTCAGTCAACCAGCGGATCAAAGGCCGGACCACATAGATAAAGGTGAATACGACGAACAAGGCCACCGCCAAGTATTTAAAAATGGAGCTAAATCCCGACAATTGGTCCCACCAGTCGATCCCACCGGTTTCGGCCTCATCGACCAGGGTACGCGCTGTGAAAGGAATATTGGCGATTTCGACCTTGTCGCCCCGGGCCGGATCGAAATTAACGGCGCTTTTGACAATGTTCTCCAGAGCCGTTATCTCTTCGGGCGTGCGGCTGACATATTGGGTTTCCTCGCGCGCCTCTTTGCCTTTGCCGGTGACCACTTTCTTGTAAGTGCCATCCACGACCACTGCTATGGACAAGCGTTGCAAATTACCCACTGGCATAATTTTGCGGCTGATGGTTTTGCCAATCTCGTAATTGCGTGTCGTGTCCTCTTTCTGAAATCCTTTGGCACTGGCGCTATTGGGGTTCTCTTGCGGCCGAGTGATGTTGCCAGCCAAACCGGGGATGCCAATGGCGCCAGGGTCGCCCTGCGAAGAGGCCTCACTGAGCAGTTGTTCACTGCGCACCACCTGATTTTCAGGCAAGTACACCTCTTCGGTTCTTTCCTGCTGCACGAAATCCAGATCGCATGCCACGCGAACGATCGCTTTGTCCCGCCCGAGCACTTTTTCAAGCATGCTCAGGATGCGTTTTTCCAAAGCGCGTTCTTTGATCTGCTGAAACTCCAAATGATCGGCGCTCTTTTTGGCCACCGTGGGGTGGTTGCTATCATTGGCCAGCATGTTGCCATCTTGATCGATGATCGTAACATCGCCGGGCTTCAAGCGTGGCACACTGGATGATACCAGATGGATGATACCCTGAACCTGTTGGGGGGTAATTGAACGGCCATGACGCAATTTGAGAATGACCGATGCCGAAGCCGGTTCCTCATCCTCTATAAAAAGAGATCGCTCGGGCATGACAATATGAATGCGCGCGCTTTCCACTTCATTCAATCCGCTGATCGTCCGGCCCAGTTCGCCTTGCAATGCGCGTTGATAGTTGATGTTCTGAACGAACTCGGTCATGCCGAGTTTGGTGTTGTCGAAAACCTCAAACCCCATGCCGCCCCGCGGCAGGCCTTGCGAGGCCAGATCCAGGCGAACTTCATAGAGGCGCTCGCGCGGAATGTGTATGGTGCCGCCATCATGCGACAGTTGATAGGCAATCTTTTTTTCCTTCAACATCGCCACGACCTGACTGGCATCTTCAGGACTCATCTGGCTGTAAAGGGGTGCAAAATCCGGACGGCCCGACCAGGATACCAGCACCACAATGCCTGCTGTGGTCGTCGCCGCCAACAAAAAAAGCGCCATCATTTTACCGGCCGACATGGTCTGAATGATAGCCCTTAACTGTTTCAGAATTTCAGCAATCGAATTTTGCATGGGTCCGTCGATTCGTCGAGTTTATTCATTAAATAGTTGATTCGTTTATACCCATCCGCCGTGGTGAAGTTTAAATTAAAACTGCATCCTCTTCACTTCTTCATAGGCCGCGATGACTTTGTTGCGTATTTCCACGACCAAATCCAAGGCGATACCCGATTTCTGCATGGCGATCATGGTGCCATGAATGTCTTTGCTCTCGCCGCTGATCAGCTTCTGAGCGGCGTTGTCGGATATCTGCTGAAGATGGTCGACTTCGGAAAGCGACTGCGACAGCCATTCACTGAAGGTACCCTGTTCAGCTGTTTTCGGTTTAAGTGCGTCCGCGGCCGGCTTCACGCCCGAAACAGGACCGATGGATGCGAGATTGATGTCAGACATGGCTTATCTCCCTATATCGATGGCGTCGGCCGCCATATCCTTGGTTGCCTTGATGGCCGTCACATTGGCTTCATAGCTGCGGCTGGCCGAAATCATGTTGACCATCTCTTCGACCACATTCACATTGGGCAAGGCCACGAAGCCGTCGCCATCGGCGTCCGGATGGCCTGGATCGAACTTCAAAACCGGCGGGCGTTCGTCATTGCGGATCTCGGTAACCAGAACCTCGATGCGCTGGGGGTCCATTTGGCGTGCCAGGGCGTCATTGAACCCGGAAGACTGGGGATTGGCCGTAAACACAGCGTCCTTGCGTTTATAAGGACCGCCTTCGGCCGTCCGGGTAGTATTGATGTTGGCCAGGTTGCTTGAAATCAGGTTCATGCGTAAGCGCTGCGCGCTCAAGCCGGTGGCACTGGTTTGCAAAGCGTCAAGAAGACTCATGGTTATCCTTTACCTCCCTGAATGATGCTGCGCAGTCTCTGAAATTTTTTGGATAAAATCTGGGTCGAGGCCTTGTAGTGCAGTTGGTTTTCAGCCAGGGCGGACATTTCGCGGTCCATATCCACGGTGTTGCCGTCGCCCCTGAGAGTGACCTGAGCGGATACATTCACGTTCCGCAGTCTTGCCGGGTCATTCTTGACGCCACCGCTGCCTCCGGCCGGGAAATGGGCCGCGTCGGTGCGCTGCAAGCGTGTGGGCCCACTTTGGGAACTATTTGCTGCGAGTGCCTCATCGACCAGCATGTCAAAAGCTTTGTAGTTGGGTGTGTCTGCATTTGCGATATTGGATAAAAGCAATTCATGCCGGCGCGAGCGCAAATCCAATGCCTTTTGCGCCAAGTCGATCGTTCCGTCAAAAAGCGTTTTAATCTCCATACTCAACGATCCTCCTGGTAGTCACCTGAACCTGAGCAAATAGCATACCAGTGCAGTTAAATGTCTATTCTTCGATGCAACTCCTTGAACTATCTGTATTATTATCGACTGTTCCGGACGGAGAAAAAGGTTGTGAGCGTCATAGGATCGACGGGTACGGCAAAGCTTGCCTACTGTACGGCATCAACTACCATCGGCGCAGTCAGTGACATTTTCGCCTTCCTGACGGTATTCGCGCAGTTTGTTGCGCAATGTGCGTATGCTGATGCCGAGCATTTCAGCTGCGTGGGTGCGATTCTGGTTGACTTCGCGCAAGGTCTGCACGATCAGTCGCTCTTCCAGTTCTTTGACCGTCAAGCCGACCAGACACGCGCCAGCCGTCGACACCTTTCCCGGGACCGGTTCATCCAGAAGCAAGTATTCCGGCCCGATCACGGCATCACCGGCAATCAGTACGGCGCGTTCGATCGTGTTTTCCAACTCGCGGATGTTGCCCGGCCAAGACCACGTCATCATCGTGTTCAAAGCCGGGGCGCTGAATTGCGGCAGAAAATTTTCGGAGGTAGAGTACTTTTTTAAAAAGTACTCTACCAGCAGAGGTATGTCCTGACGCCGCTCGCGCAAGGGCGGAAGCGTCAGGGGTATGATTCGCAAGCGATAAAAAAGATCTTTGCGGAACCGCTCCTGGGCGACCATCTCCCCCAAGTCACGGTTGGTCGTGGCAATCACGCGAACATCCACGGGAATCGGTTTTTGGCCCCCGATGCGATCGACCTCTTTTTCCTGCAACACGCGCAGCAACTTGGCTTGCAGCGGCAGCGACATCTCGCTGATTTCATCGAGTAGGAGCGTACCGCCATGGGCCTGTTCGAATCGGCCCGTTTTGCGCTGCAAAGCGCCGGTAAAAGCGCCCCGTTCGTGCCCGAACAGTTCGCTTTCCGCAAGGGTTTCAGGCAAGGCAGCGCAATTCAGGGCCACAAAAGCATGCTGCGGGCGGCAGCTCAAGGCATGAATGTGTCGAGCGATCACCTCTTTGCCGGTACCGCTTTCGCCCTGTATCAAGACAGTGGCCGACGATGGTGCGATGCGTCCGGCCAGATCGAGCAGGTGTCGCATGGCGGGCGCGCAGGTGACGATATCCGGGCCCTTTTTCGCCGGCGGGGCGCTGCAGGCTGGTTTCAAAACATTAAGGATGCTTTGCAACACCCGCTCATCCGCATCCGAAGTCAGCAAGTAATCGCCAGCCCCCATGCGCACAGAGGCGATGGCAGCCTGTACCGATCCTTTTGCGGCGATGAGAATCACCGGAATCGCAAGACGGCTGCGCTTGAGCGAAGCCAATACATCCAACCCACTGACACGTTGCAGGGGATCGGACACAATGAGGAGATCACACGCGCGCCCCTGCAACGCGTTCACCCAATCCGGCGAAAGGGGCACCTGGTGCACATGATGACCTTGCGCACTCAACAGCTTGCCGAAGCGCTCCGTAATCGATCTGTCCGATTCCGCGATAAGTATAGTGGCACTATCCATCAATTTCCTCTACAACATTGGAGCATTCGCCAGGGCCGTGAAGATGCTGACATGGCAACCTTGTTATGCACTCCGCGCAAGTGATTATGGGCGAAGTGTTAAGTAAAGTTTAAAGTGTAAAGGGAGGCATTCTGTCGATTTGACATGCTCACCTCCTCCGTGCCAAACTCGAATACACTTCGCCGATTGTTCACTGGAGCGAACTGGATAACCCAAAATGGCAATTAGCGTGCCACAAGCACCGGAGGCTGTATCAGCGCCGGAAGATGTTTTTGAAATAAGACGCTGCAGGGGGGCGGAGAGAAAGATGAGCGTGCGGCTGTCACTTTGTTGACGCCTGTTGGAAATACTACGCGCCGGGACGAGTTGGTTGGGAAAAAAGATCAGAAATCGCCTTTACCACGCGTTCATCGCGTTGCAGGCGAAGCTCGCTGCGATCTTCGCTGCGCAGTTCGCCCTTTATAATGGCAGGATTTGCTTGAAGCGTCACCGTCGGATGCTCAGGCCATGGCAGCCCGGCGTCTTGCAGGACATCCTGGATAAGGCCGTAATCATCCGGATGCACATTCAGTGTAAAGCCATGGGGCTGACCCATCGTAATTTGCAGACATTGCCGCAATGCGGCTACATCCATGCTGCTGGAGGTGCCGAGAATTTTGGTCACGATCGTCAGGGCCAGGTCGGTAACATGTACGCTCGTACGCGCCTGTATCTCATCGTCCGTGCGTCCGAGTTCCTGGAGGGTTTTGACAAAAGCCGTCAGACCGGGAAGCATCGCGGTCTGCAAGTTGGCGCGCGCTTCCAAAGCGCCGTTTTCGATGCCCTCCTGCAACCCCTTTTGATGCGCGTCCGCCAAAAGCTTTTCAGGGTCTTGCATCAAGGGTGCTTCCTGCGCGTAAGAAACTTGCGGATCGCAAAAGAGCGGTCGGAAGACAGCATCCGACGGACGCGCCTTGTCGGACACGTCCGCACCGGGCATTGTCGCGCGGAATGAGGATTGCGGCATGCTGAAGGAAGAAGGCCGGTCTTTATCCATCTACGCACATTTCTGCAAATCGTAGCGCTTGATCTTTTCGACCAACGTCGTGCGCTTGACTTGCAGCAATTTGGCAGCCTTGTTTTTCACCCAGTCCGTTTTTTCCAAAGACTGGTAGATCAAATTTTTTTCGAATTCGCTCACGGCCGTATTTAGATTGATGCCTTCGCCGCTGAATTCGGGTGTAGGCACAACCAAATCGGACAAGGCAACATCTTCCGTACGGTTCTGCCTGAGCTTGGGTGGCAGATCGCCCACACGAAGTTCACCTTCGGCCTTGAGCACGACCAGCCGTTCAAGCATGTTGGCCAATTCGCGGACATTGCCCGGCCAAGTATGCTGCATCAATGCCGCCATGGCGCTGGGGCTGATGCCGCTGATATGGGCATGCTTGTCTTTGTTCAACTTGTTCAAAAAATAATGGGTCAGCAAGGGAATGTCCAGCGAGCGATCTTTCAAGGCGGGCAGTTGCACGGGAATGACATACAAGCGGTAGAAAAGATCTTCCCGGAAATTGCCCTTCTGAACCTCTTCTTCCAAATCGCGATGGGTCGCCGCGATAATGCGCACATCCACCTTGATCGATTTACAGCCGCCCACAGCCTCGAACTCACGTTCCTCGAGCACCTTGAGCACCTTGACCTGCAAATCGGGGCTCATATCGCCGATTTCATCCAGAAAAATCGTGCCGCCGTTGGCCACTTCAAATTTACCGACCTTGGCGGAAGTAGCGCCGGTGAAGGCCCCTTTGACATGCCCGAACAACTCGCTTTCCAGCAGATTCTCAGGAATTGCCCCGCAATTGATAGCCACAAAAGGTTTGTCCCTGCGATAGGAGCGCGCGTGGATGGCCTTGGCCACCAACCCTTTGCCGGTGCCGGTTTCACCATTGATTAATATCGTGCTGTCGCTGTCGGCGACGCGCTCGATCAGGTGGAAGACATCGCGCATGACGCGACTTTTCCCGATCACGCCCTGGAAGCCGATGCCATCCAATGAACCGGAAGACCCAGTACGTTCACCAAAACCTTCGTTGGAAGCAATCTGCGGATCAGCATTTGAGGTCCCGTTAACAACACCAAAGCTCTGCAAGGTCTCCTCCATCTGGTATAGGTTGCGCTGTGAAATCACCGTTGAGCATCATGCAATGCATGTGCCAAACAGGTAACAAATTTCAATAATGGGCATATGGTATGAAGATGCTGGTGTAGGGGCCAGATGTAGTGACTCTGGATCATGGAACAGGATTTCGCACCTATTAAGAGATGGGAAGAATTTTGCATTTCGCAAATTATCCAAGCCGACGTCCTCTTTTGGCCTATGGACCCTCAGATCCGGATCTTAAGTTTCGCTTATGGGAAGGACTCCCCGCGAAGGGTTCAATTCAGTGTGTCTAATGCTCAAATGCGTCACGACGTAATGGCGTTAAACAGTTGAAAAGCATCTTCGATGCGGTGTGAAAAATCATTAAAAAGGATTGTTTTGCATTATGCAAATCGACTGACCATTTTTGACCGCCTACCTTATATAGTTTGCATAGTTGGCCACTTCGTTCAGGTGAGACATAGGTTGTGAGGTGTTATAATAAGGTTACATGGCGAACGTCAGATACTCAAAGCATGCAGGAAAAATCAATCGGCAGAATACCTCCCTTTACACTTTAAACTTTACTCTTAACACTCTCCAATAGTCTTCACTTGAGCGAACTGCATAACCAGAATCTGAGTTTTTAAGGTAATCTAATTAAATTAATTTTTTCCTAAAGTTCCTCAGCAATGCATCCGATAGCATTATCAACGACGTCGTTGTAGAAGTTCATTCATCCCACTCTCGGCAGAATGCCGAGTCCCTACACTCCAGAAAGGAACAACCGAATCATGGCAATGAACAACATCACTCTGACCTCCGGCATGCGGGCCAACCTTTTCAGCCTGCAGAACACCTCCAAACTGATGGAAAGCACCCAAACCAAGCTCAGCAGCGGCAAACGGGTGAATTCCGCCTTGGATGACCCCATCAACTTCTTTGCAGCGCAAAGCCACACCCAGCGCGCCAGCGACCTGGGACGCCGCAAAGATGAGATGAGTGAGGCGATTCAGACCATTAAGGCCGCCGACAACGGCTTGTCGGCGATTACCGATCTGATCGCTTCGGCCAAGTCTTTGGCTCAGTCCGCTCTGGCGACCAATGATACTAGCGAACGGACTTCTTTATCCGCAGAATTCACAAGCCTAATGGGGCAAATCACGGATCTACAGGAGGATTCCGGGTATAAAGGCACAAACCTGATTAACGATGATGTGATTACAGTTAGTTTTGATGAGAGCGGAGATTCCACCCTCACAATAACGGGCACGAGCCCCTTAGGCGATCTGCCCACTGCGGCTGGGGACTGGGGAAACGATACGACCGCTACTGGTGCCACCGCAATTAAGGACGATATCGCATCGCTGGATACTACCCGGGATACCGTTCGGACCACCGCCAAAACGCTGTCGAGCCAGTTGAGCACCATCACCATTCGTCAGGATTTTACAACCAAAATGATGAACACCCTGGAGGATGGCGCGGCCAACTTGACCAATGCCGACCTGAACGAAGAAGGCGCGAACATGTTGATGCTCCAGACGCGTCAGTCTCTCGGCACGACATCGTTGAGTCTGGCCTCACAAGCAGCCCAATCGGTCATGAGACTGTTCTAACCGGAAGTCAGGTGCCTCTCCAGAATAGAGATGGTACCATCCAGAATGGATCGAAAAAGTAAGTAGCGCGTCCGGTGAGGGCATCCTGCCACACCGGACGCCATTCCTTGCAAAAGCAAAGGGCCCAAATATGAGCATTTCAGATATCGTTCTCAGTCAGACCTTTGCTGAAGTTGCCCGAGTCACTAAAAAAAATTCTCATGACGTTTTGCCCCACACGGATGTCAGCCCCGAAGCATTAAAGGTGACCGGCGGGTCGAAAGTCGATGTCAAAGCGGAAATCAGCAGCTATGCCAGCAACAGCCTGCAGAAATTCAACCTTCAGTTCAATTCTCTTTTAAAGAGCATCCGCATCGCCGATCAAACCATGGAGTCGGTCCAGGCCCACATTGGACAAATGCACTCGGAAGTCCAGGCCTTCTTAAAAACTTACCCCCCCTACCCGCCCGGCAGCGAAGAGCGCATTGAAAAACTGCAACTAATCGCTGGCATTCGGCAGCAGATCGAAAGACTTATTCTGCCGCAAGATCATTTTGCCGGCTTGATACTAGGTAACAACACGGGATCTGAACTGGCAACCGATTACAGCGTCAAGATTGGCGGACAATCGAGCGGGGAAAAAGTTCGAACGCACAACATGCATTTGGACTCCCAAGGACTGGATATACCAGAGCTGCCTCTGGATGCTTCCGACCAACAGATTGCCGATGCTCAGGAAAATCTGGAAAAAGCCGCAAAATCGATTCAAACAAAAAGAGCAGCACTGAACGATGATATCAAAAAGCTGATTAGAAATATCTGATATGGGTCTGCTGCTATCGTGTTTTGTCTGCTTATGATATGCATGATCGACAGCAACACATTCAAGGAAATGGATCATGGCACTCAAAATCGTGTTGAAACCCTATGAACGAATGATTATCGGTGGTGCCGTGGTGAAAAACGGAAGCGGTAAGACCGAATTTTTTATTGAAAACAAGCCCACCCTGCTGAGGGAAAAAGATATTCTATCTGAAAAAGATGCCGACACACTCGCGCGGAAGATCTATTTCACCATTCAACTCATGTATATTGACCCGGAGAATCTGGTAAACCATCATAATACCTACTGGAAGCTGGTCCAAATGATAATTGAAGCAGCCCCCAGTTCTCTGGCTATTATCGATCAGATCAGCGAAGCTCTTCTTGGCAGCCGATACTACCTGGCCCTGAAAGTAACCCGTAAGCTCATCGAGTACGAACAGGAGATCATCGACCGTGTATAATTATGCCGCAAGCGTTTACCAAGATGTCAGCAAAAAAACCATTTCGGGAAGGGAAACTGAAGCCAGGGTGTTAACAGAAGCTGCCAGAAGACTAGTCCAGGTCCAACAGTCCTGGGAGGCGCCTAACCGCGAAACTTTACTGGATGAAGCATTGCGCTACAATCAACAACTGTGGAGTTTACTGCAAACAGAACTGGTACAGGAAGAAAACCCGCTTCCTAAAAAATTGCGCATGGACATGCTGCGGCTAAGCCGGTTCATCGATAAGCGTATATACGAGATCATGGCCTTTCCCACATCGGAGAAACTCAATATCATCATCGATATCAACCAGAACCTGGCCGCGGGCTTGCGCGGGTCGGCCTCCCCCGAGAGCTGAAGTTTGGCCGCGCCTCACCCTTACTGTGCCAAGTTAGCCTTCAGCCTTAAAACCCTTCGCCTTCATGAGACAGATCATTTAAACCTTTGAAACTTGAATTAATTCATAAAAAATCACACACCGTGCCATATTGCATGATCTGTTCAACAGCTTAAATGACTGCAGACTGTTGCTTCAAGTTATGCTGCAAAACCTCCAGATCATCTGACCATATTTTTTTGCTCCTGGCCCAAGTGAGCAGTCGGTGAGAAAATTCGAACTGTCCAGCTGCAATCATACCCTGGGTTAACTCCTGAAACGGGTGAACCAGCACGTTGCCCAGAGCTCCGTTTTGCATATGCTGAAGGTGTGCGTCAGCTTTTGGCAGATCTCCACTGTAACAAGCGCAGGTCGCTGCTAAAAATCGTGCCGGATAATAGCTGGGAATTTTCTTAAGAAGCTTTTCGCAAAGCATCCGTGCGCTTTGAATATCTCCCGAGTACATTTTCGCCATCGCCAAATTGAATTTTGCCTCTTTCAATTCTGGATTCAGCTTCGCTGCCAAAGACGCGTGATGCGCGGATTCTGAATATTTCCCCTGCCGCCCATAAACAGTTGAAAGGTTTAGATGTGCCCTTACATTTTTTCCTTGAAGGTTCAGCAGACGATGCCACAATTCGATTGCCTGCTCGTTGCGGCCTTGAATTGTGGCCTCAGTGGCAAGTTCACTTATCGCCACTGCATCGTCACCGCTCCGATCCAGTTTTTCCATGCCGATGCGGAAATAGGTTTCGCCTTTCCGCTTAAGTTTTTTCCTATCCAAATGTCCATAATGATGGACTGGGACGTCACAGTGGCGGATTGAAATCCCACCTTTTTTAAGCATGGGGCTAACGACCTCATGAACAGGATATACGAACCTGATGGCAGGATCATTACGAAATAAACGTACCTTCTCGCTCGGCGTCCATCCTGTTCCGGCTTCTTCTAATGAATAATCCCCTTTATTTGGGATCCAACCGATCGTATTATAAAAACCAGTATAGTTGCGCGTAACGATGGAAAAGGCGGGATATGGCGGTTTTGCAGCTTGAATCATTTGTCTTAGGCGCTCATGATCGTTGGGGGCGATCACCTCGTCAGCATCCATGATAAGGATCCAATCACCGGCTGCTTTTTCGAGACCGAAGTTGCGCGCGGCCGAAAAATCGTCGATCCACTCGAAGTCGAAAAGCTGGGCACCGAAAATCTGAGCGATTTCTTTTGTGGCATCCGTGGAGCCGGTATCCACCACGATCATTTCATCTACCAGTTGCTTTGAGTTGTACAGACAGCGAGCGATATGCTGCTCTTCGTTTTTGACGATCATGCATAAAGAAAGCGTCGGCTTTCTATCATTAAGATCGGTTATCCGCATTGGCCCTAACTTTTCGCGAATCGATTTGGCTGCCGCGAGCAGCCCTTCTTCGACATCGAAGCGAACCAAGACAGACTGTATCTGTGCCATGGCAGCGGAATAGTTTCCAACCTGCAGCAATATGTCAATAAAAAGAAAACGACCTTTGCGAAAATCTAAAAAGCGATTCACAGTCTGCTCGAAAATCGGTAAGGATCGCTCGAACTTCGAGCATGCGGTGACAGCGGCATGGTAAGAAGTCGCGACATTGGGGGCCGTTGGGGAAAGCATGAAACCTTTTTCATAGCAGTCCAAAGCTTCGTTTTGTTTCCCTTCATCCCAAAAAAGTGCACCGAGATTGGTCCACGGTTCACCCCACAACGGATCGAGCTCCACAGCTTTTCGAAAATTATCTTTGGCACTTTCCAGATCACCATTGCGATAGTATAGAATGCCTTGCAGATTCCAGGCATAAGCGCAGCCGTTATCCAGAGCCATTGCATTGTTGGCAAATTTTCCCGCCTTACCAAGATCTCCAACCGCCTCGTAAGCGCTGCCTACCAGTGCATGCATTTGTGCCGGCAGGTCATTGCGACCTTCCAATGGGCGCAAGTACTCCAATAATTCCTGATTGTTTCCGGATTGGGTCATCACGTCTGCCAACAGGTGATACGCCTGCCAGCAATCGGGAATTTCCGAAATCAGCACTTGCAGCATCTTTGCAGCCTTCCCGAAATTTTCTCTTTGGTACTGCAATTCAGCTATTTTCAATATGGCTGCATGTTCTGTGCTGGGCATCGAATTTTTTTCGGTTTCATCTCTCGAAATGTTTTGATTTTCTGTTTTCACGTGATGACAGTGAATGGAAATACCACAATTGCGAATTGCAACGCCGGATGCCTTTAAAGGATTATCAAGGCCTTCTTCTTCAAATTTAATGCGATCGTCTCGCTTGAAAAATCGCACCACAAGTTCGGTTGACGAGTCATCGACAGTTCCATTAACGCTATCGTCACTATTATCTCTGTGAAGGGAAAAACCGTAAGCTGCTGGCTTGCCCATCATGAGCGTTTTTAGTTTTGCAACATCGACCGGTAAAATGGTTTCATTGCCTTTCAGCACCAAAATCCATTCGCCTTTTGCTTTCAAAATCGCGTAATTACTGGCTTCAATAAGATTTGATCCTCTCTTTTCGAACACCTGTGCGCCGAAGCTTTCAGCGATTTCCCTCGTCCGATCTGTGGACCCAGTGTCTACTACGATAATTTCTGCGATTTCGGATGCGATTGCTGCCAAATTTTTAGCAAGCGTAGGCTCTGCATTCTGTGTCACCATGCAAAGGCTCAACGTATTTTTTAGTTTTGATGTCTCAATCAGCTTTTGTGGTCCAATTTTGTTCCGCACATGCAGAGCTGCCGATAGCAGATCTTCTTCGATGCCAAAAGCGGCAATAGCCTGCATGATTTCCGGCATTGCAAAAACAAATTTCTCCTGTCTGAGGAAAACATCAATCAAAATGTAAGCAATTCGCTTATTGTTCGGAAAAAGTGCCCGGGCTTCAATTAGTACCCCTTCAGCACGTTCAAATTGTTCCGTTTCTGATATGGCGGCATGATAAGCGGTGATAAGGTCTGTGGTTGTGGGCGATAGAACAAAACCTCGTTCAAGCAGATCTATCGCTTCTTGTTTATTTTCGTTTTCCCACCGCAATATGCCAAGATTCGTGAACGGTTCGGCATAACCAGGATCTAATTTTGTGGAGGCCATCAAGGCTTCTTCGGCCCCCACGAGATCCCCTCTTTTATAGGCAATAATACCTTTTAGATTTAAAGCCATACCCTGATAAGCATTCAGCCTTACCGCCCTTTCGGCATACTCAAAAGCCTCATCATAGAGATCCAAGCCTTCCTTGCAGTAACCGCAAAGAACAAGCTTGCGCGCATCATCTGTCCTGATGCCTTCATCAAGTATTTCCAATGCATCGGTGAATTGCTTGGCCTTTATCAACATCTCGGCCAACTCATAATGCAATTGTTTATTCCCTGGGTTCAGCTTTATGGCCTGCACGAATATAGAGAACGCCTGGTCCGAAAGCCCTTTCTGGTTTAGCTCAACTGCCCTTTCCTTGGCAAAAAGGCTCTGCATTTTATTCACGAGAGCATCATCTATATTCTTGTGGTGCCATTTGCGGGTGAACACGTTTTTGTTATCAGCCAGGGCGCTGCCGTAATCAATTTTATTGCCAATGAAGCTTCGGCTGCCATAATGATGAATGAAAACATCGCCTGCAATCATGTTGCGGTACCCGGCAATTTCGGATCGCAAACAAAAATCGTCATCCTCGAAGTTGCCAGTGCCGAAACTTTCATCCAAAAAACCAATATCGTCGACCAATTGGCGGCTGAACAGCATGCAAAAACCGACAATCCGCCGCAAGGGAATGCGCCGACTGAAATTTTTCAGATGAAAATTATGCGCATATTCGGACAAGCCCGCTATGGATGTATAGCCGACGGTCGGCACCTTCTGGGGGCCGCTTATACTGTTTGTCATGGGACCTACAATACCAATATCGGATTGACTCTTCAGACAAGCCAGCATATTGGAAAGCCATCCTTCGGTGACAACGACATCATTATTGAGGAGCAAAATATACTCGCCCGATGCTGCCTGAATGCCTTGATTGCATCCTTTGGAAAAACCTTTGTTTCTCTTGTTTTCGATAAGTTTGTAGTTGGCATGCTGGTGAACCAGTTGCCGTAGCCATTGGCTCGTCCCGTCGGTGGAATTATTGTCCACTAAAATAATCTCGTGGGATTCAGGAGTAAACCTATTGATGCTCTCAATGCATTCTTTGGTATAGCGCAGTTGATTATAGGTGAGAATGACAATAGAAATAAGGCCGACCTTTTTTTTCTCATGAAAAGTATATTTTTCATTTTGATTTGCATTAAAGCCGTTGAACGGCGTCTGGTCTGCTAAAATTTCGAACTTGTCCGTCGGCTTATATTCAAGTCTGCTGATTTTAGTTTTCTGTTTCTTTTGAATGTTTGCAATGTCGACAGAAATTTTCTTTATCGTTTCACGTGTGGTCCTATTTCTAATTTCATCGAATGACTTAATGAAATGGGTTAATAAAGCAGCTTGGGATTCGTCCAATTTCGGGATTTTCAGATTCGATACTTGCTCATATTGTTGGAGCAGAGAGTCGACTTGCTTTTCGGCGTCAAAATAATCCATAGCAATAGATAGGAGTTCTTTCCCGTATTCTGGTCGATAACCTTGAATTTGTTTTATCAAATCGTTGGAGGTGTAATTCGCAGAATATCTTCTCCCGGAAAAATTGGTCTGCATCAAATCTGCTATTGTTCCTGGAGTCACTATCCCATCGCCTCCCAGACGATCAAAAATTATGGGAACTCTGCCACACATCATCGCTTCCATAATTCCCCGCCCGGATGAAATGACAATATCTACTTCATTCATGTATCGCGGCAAAACTTCTTGAGATACTTCCCCGAATCGACCTCCTACAAACCGGCAATTTATATTCAAGCATTCGCATGATTTTCTAACCACCTCGATTTGGTCGTCTGTAATTTTATAGCTAAGAACCAGAATTCGCTTGGGTATATCTTCTATTGGGCGAATAAGGTTAAATTTATTCGAGTCGATAATATTTCTGTAAATGCCTATTTTTGAGGTCAGAATTCCACTTTTTTCAAGATTATTTTTCACCTCTTCACTGACAGCAAGGTATTTGGAAATCTTTAAATCCACAACTGGAGCTTGTTCCAAAAAGGGCAGAATGCCATGTGAAACGTAAATTATGGGTAAATTTTTGAATTGATTTCTTACTTCAAGTGCATTGATATTATGATGGATATGCGCTAGGTCGAAAGCGTCAGAACGAAAACCTTTTAGGTTTTGAACAACCTGGACGCCGATAGATTGAAAATGACTCGCGAAATTGCCGATGTATCTGGAATAAACGGTTACATCATGTCCTTTTCTCTTGATAAAATCGGCAAGTGTGTATGTGAAAATCTCACTACCCCCAAGTGAGATCAATTGCATGTTTGTCAGTAAAATCTTCAATTTTTTATTTTTTGGCGTTGTCTTGCATAGTGTTCCGGAAGGCGGATTCTTAACGCTAAACGATAGCTTGGAATCAGAATTCATTGTATTGACGACCTCTCCTCTCACTAAAATTTCAGACGCTTAGGGACAGATACGTTTAAAAAGCGGAATAGTGTTAAAAATTTGACAGAAAATTTTGCCACCAGCCTTTGACAGCAATATCCCTGCCACAAACACTCGTATATTCCATAGGTCTGTCATCATCAGACATAATACGGGCACGGGATACGAGGCGATTACGCAGCAGAGCGAGATTTTACCGGGTTAAGATGGAATGGAAAAGGTATGAAGTCTCTAATTATTTAAACCACCTTTGAAAACCCCAAAAACTCATCATGCTTCGGGTTCATGGCATTTCCGAACGCGTCTTCCCCTTTGAATTGAAAAAGGACATGGGAGGGGTCTATGGTGCCGTTGCCTTCCTCGTTCTGTGTCAAGGTGAACCGTAAGGTGGCAGTATAATTTTTGGCATCGTAATAGACATTGTAGGGGTGCAACGGCAGCTTGGCTTCGGTCGATGGGATGCCGAGTCCGAAATTGTAGCTGCCGCTGCCAGGTTTATCGCTGCGCTTGATTCCCCAGTTATAGATGTTTTCAACTGATTCACGACTCAATTCCTTGTCGAACTGAAAAACCATCGTGAAGGATTTTTTGGCGTCGGCATTGGCCAGATAGCTGTCCAGGGCAACCAGTGACGTACGCATGGGCAAGGTATACCGGAAGGAGCCTTGTGAACTGGCGAACATGATTTTCGGATTCTCTTTTGTATATATGTACCGGCTTAGTTGATCGGCAAGGGCTTCATCCTTTTCTTTAAGGATGTCGAACTGCTCAGTAGCCTCGTCGATTTTGCCCATATCGGCATAGGTCATCCCAAGTTCTAAGTGGGCATTGTAAAAATCGGAATCTTTCCTGATCGCCTGGTTGAAGTTCTCGATGGCTTGGTCATACCGGCCCTGTTTGGCGTACGCTTGCCCCAACCCAAAGTAGCCGTTGGGCTCGTTCGGTATGAGTCGTTGCACGGCATTGAACTCCGTTTCGGCACGGTTGAAATCTTCTGTGGCCAAATAGGCCTGCCCCAAGGAGTACCGGTTGGTTGAATCGGGATTGAGCTCGACGGCCCTTTTGTAGATTGCCTGCGCTTCCTTGTATCTCTTTTCCGAAAAAAAGAGATGCCCCAGTTTCACCATGGAAGCATCGTTTTGGGGATTGAGTTGAATGGCCTTCTTGTAAGACTCGACTGCTTTGTCCGTGCGCCCCAGTTTCATGTAGGCGTTGGCCTGGTAATCGGCTGCCTGTGTGGCGTAGGGCGACGTGGGCGACAGGGCGATGGATCTTCCAAAGGCTTCGGCTGCTTGGGAATAGCGCTTGTTCTGGAAATGGTCGATGCCGACCGACAGCGCCGTATTCGCGATCGATTCCATCTGCTGCTGCAATTGCGTTGCAGACACGAACATTGCACTGGGGTCGATCGTTCCGAATTCTACGGCCATTTGGAAATCCTGGATAAGAGGTAGTCTCTTGTATTATCGGAAGGTGCCTGGCGCAACTTTAGGTTTTTATGGCATGCAGGTTCTGGGGGCAATCCGGTTGTGCTCCCACGCGACGTGTGGAACACGATTGTGTGAATGGCGAAAAAAACAGAGCTGATGCATTAATGCCCGGCAATATCCCGTATCGTCTTCATCGCTTCGTCGCTGAAGTTGCGTCTCAGTTTAAGATGTACCGAGTATTCGTCGAGCGGATGGTCTTGTACGCCCTGGACTGTTCCCGTCAACGCGATCTCTTTTTCTTGGTCGCCGACCGGCAGGGTGAAACGAACGCCGAGGGTGCGGCCGACCAACCTGCGGACCGCCTGCCGGTTTTTGGATTGGAAATAAAAAGAAAGACCGTATTTGGAGATATCCCAAAGTTCGGCGGTGACCGGTCGTTGCAGCGCGGCGTCCGCGGAAGAGAGCACCTGGAACGACACCTTGGTGTGGTAATTGATGCGTTTGTAAGCACGCCGGTCGAGGCCTTTCTGGCGTAGCCAATCATAGATTTTGCGGCCGGAGCCGCATATTTTTTTCAGGTGGCCTTCCAATTGCGAAAATTGAAGTCTGATGGCGTCCAGCTTGTCGCGCTCAAGATAGCTGAGGGTGGTAGCGCCCAGCGTGCAAACCGAAACGGTGCAAATGTTGATCGAAAAGAAGGTATCTTCGCCAAAGGTATCGCCGGGACCCAAATGGTGGATCAGGGTCTGCTTGTGCTCGCCTTCATGCACAATTTTCAACTGCCCCTGGTAGACAAGGTAAAGTCGGTCGCTGGTCATCCCTTGCTGCAATACGGTCTCATCGGCTGCCACAGTCATCTCTTTGAGAGCGAAAAAAAAGGCATCGGCCTCTTCAGGGCTCAATCCATCAAAAAAGCGCGCCCATATTCTACGGCGATCGGGCGTCAGGGCTTTTGTCTTTTCGGCCTCGATGATTTCATTGACCTTCACAATGGCAGTCAGGGCCATGCTGTCCACTTCATACAACCGATCTCGAAAATCGTCCGCGCGTTCAAAATCGTTGTTTCGCGCACAGCTGGCGGCCATTTGATAGAGAAGTCGAACGGCTTCTTCCTTTTGGCCGGATGCGATGAATTGATTTAACTGAATTTCCTGTGCCTCGAGTTTCGATGTCATGGGGGCCACCTTGTTTGGATCCGATAGTGCATACTTGAAAAGACCAATGCAAAAGGGCCATCGCCGGTCGCTTTCCGGCACCCGCAGGCCATGCCTCGTTACCCTCGTGAGTATTCATCGGATAATTTTCCGAAAACTTAAATGATGGGGGTGTTACACGGGCTTGAATGTCTTTTCCCAGGCGGCACGCACTTTTTGGACCTGGTGCAAGGAGGAAGCCGCTAAAAGCGCCTTGGCGAAAGTTTCGGCTTGTTGGGTGGCAATCGCTGCGACCGTCTGCTGCACGAGCGGCAGAAACTGAGGGTCGACGCTCAGCCGCCTAACGCCGATGCCGACAAGAAAAGGGATAAAGGCAACATCATGGGCCACTTCGCCGCACACCGAGATCGGCTTGTTGTAACGGCCAACCCGCTCGACGATCGTTGCCAATGACCGCAGAATGGATGGATGAAACGGCTGATAATAGGCGGCCACATTTTCATTGGTGCGGTCGACCGCCAGCATGTATTGGATAAAGTCATTGGTGCCGATGGCAAAAAAATCTGCGGCGGCCGCCAACTCATCGATGATCGTCATGATCGATGGCATTTCGATCATGGCACCGATGGCCGGAGACGTGTGATACGATAGACCCTCGCGTTGCAGCGTCGCCAAAGTTCCAACGACCGCTTCACGGGCCGCCTCGAATTCATCCAGCGATGAGATCATGGGGAACATGATGCCCAGTTGCTCCGCCTGAGCACCGGCGCGCAGAATGGCACGCAGTTGCTGATCAAAGACATCGCGGTGCTTCAATAAAAAACGGATAGAGCGCAGGCCCAACTCGGGATTGGCCTCCTGGGGCAGATTCAGATAGGGCAGCACTTTGTCGCCGCCGATGTCCAGGGTGCGCACAAAAACCGGGCATCCGGCCATCTGCTTGAAAAGGCGGGCATACACCAGCCGTTGCTCTTCTTCGGAGGGCAGAACGGAGCGCACGATAAAGGGAAACTCGGAACGGTATAGCCCCACCCCTTCGGCTTTGAGTGTGCGGGCTAAATCCAGTTCGCCCAGCAAATTGATATTGGCCAGCAAGTGAACGCGCACGCCGTCGCGGGTGAAGGTTTCGGGCCGCATTTCGATTCCGCCACCGGTCGCAGCCAGCCGCAGCCGGTTGCGTTCTTCGAATTGGCCGCGAACTTGGGCGGATGGATCGATATAGATGTTGCCGATATCGGCATCCATGAGGACTTGCGTCCCCTCGGGCACTTGCAGCAGTTCGCGTTCCTGCGCAATGATCATGGGGATTTTCAGCGATCGAGCCATAATGGCCACATGCGACGTGACACCCCCGCCGACCAGGATTATGCCTGCCACGGTTTCGGAGGCCAGCTTGAGAACATCCGACGGATAGAGCTGCGCTGCGATAATGATGTTTTTATCGATCGGACTTCTGCCCTGCCCTTTTTCGATACGCAGGTTGAACAAGATGCGCCGTGCCAGATCTTCGATGTCATGCGCCTTTTCGCGGATATACGGGCTCGCGCTGTCGTTGAACAGCGCGATGAATTGGCGCGCCACCTGGCGCACCGCCGCGGCCGCCGGCTGCCCCTGCCGAATCAGATCGATGATCTGCCGATCGAAGCGCGGATCTTTCAGAATCATGTAATGCGCTTCGAAGATCAAAGCCGCGCTCTCCGGAAGCCGCCGCGCCAATTGCTCTTGAAGCTCCTTGAGCTGATCGACCGTCGCCCGTAGCGCATGCTGGTAGGCATTGGCGGTGGATTCGAATCCGTCATCCGGAACATCGGCCAGCAACGGGTCCTGCGGCGCGAGCAGGGCCGCGGGCGCCAAGGCAAAGCCGGACGCGGTGGCTTCTCCGCGAATGAATTGCAGTCTCTGCATGAGAGCCGGCGTACTGACCGGTTGGGCGGTCTGCTGCAACCCCATCATCAGCCTGGCGTTGGCCACTGTGCCGGCCAGTTGCGCGGCAATGGCCCGCAAAGCCATTACATCGGCTGCTTCAAAATAGTCCGGTTGGCTGTGTTGAACCACTAGAACGCCTATTTTTTCCAGCCCGCGGCCAATTGGCACTGACAGAAAGGATTTATAAGACTCCTCGTGAGCGTTTTCGAAATATTTATAAAAGGGGTTTTCGCAGGCCGACCCATCACAAAAGGGCGCCATCCGGTCCATGGTCATTCCCACGAGGCCTTCGCCGATGCGCATGCGAATCTGGCCCACCGACGCGGGGTTCAAACCCTGGGTGGCCCGCAGCACGAGCTCGCCGGTATTGTCGTCGAGCAAATAGATGGAACCGACCTCCGCATGCAGATGCGACGCAACGCTTTGGACCACTTGCTGCAAAAAGGTGTCAATATCCTTGCTGTCGGACACCAGGATCGACAACTCGCTGATATCGTACAGCAGGCTTAGATGCTGATTTTTGTTTTCAGTCATTAATATTACAATCTTTTCTTGGACCCTTTCGCATGAGCGTCCACGCAAAGGCGTGTGTCATTGAAAAAGATCATAGTGATCACATCATGGGGCGACAATACCACGGCTGGATAGTGTTTACCACCGGCGACGCAACCGAAGCAACATTGACCGAGGGGATCCTTGCGGTTTGTTAGAGGCCGGTGCCGGCGAAACGCAAATAAAGCGTAACGGCTGTTCCGTGACCTTCTTCCGATTGCACGTGGATATGGCCGTTGTTGGCTTTCAGAACTCCGTCGACGGCCGCCAGTCCCAACCCTTTTTTGGTGTGTCGGCGCGGCGCGGTATAGAAGGGTTCAAACATATGCTGACGAACTTGCGCGCAAATGCTGGTGCGGGAGAATAAGGCCTTGCCATTTTGTGCGGTGTCCCAGGTACAGTGGTTCGCGGGGCGACCGCCGGTCGCCACTACAGCGACCATCGTGGTCATCAAGGAGTCCATTCGCCCCGGGAATCCACCACATCTCCCACACCGGCGAACACAAGGTTCGCCCTTAAGATAGAACGATGTTCCAATTCTTAAATGCAGCCATTATCAAATCCGGTTACCCTGACATTATGTTCCCATCCTCCTTGACACCTTGTAGAAGCACTGGCATACTTTTTCAGTTGTACTCTTGCGGAAAAGTGACTTCACAATCCATTAACGTTAATATAGGGACGCTGTAGTTGTCCCAAACCAATAGACCTGCAAAGTGATATGGAAGATTTCCCCATTCTTTTTGTCGATGACGACCGGCAGATTTTGCAAGTGGTCACCACATACCTGACCCGAAACGGCTACACGGTAGATGCGGTCAACAGCGGTACAGCGGCGCTCGAAAATATCAAACACCGCGAATATGCGGCTATTTTCACCGACCTGATCATGCCGGAGATCAGCGGACTGGATCTGCTCAAGTCGGTCAAGGAGGCCAGTCCCGAAACCGAAGTGATCATTGTAACGGGATACGGCACCATAGAGTCTGCCATCGAGGCATTGAAACGCGGCAGCTACGATTATGTTCAGAAGCCGATCAACTTTGAACGTTTGAAAATTCTCATCGATCGCATTATCGAAAAAAGAAAGCTTCAGTTGGAGAATGTGTTAATCAAACGACGCCTGAAGGACCGCTACAACTACGATCAACTGGTGGGTAAAAGTGCCAAAATGCAGCAGATCTACGAGGTCATCGACCGAATCAGCAATGGCAGTCCCACCATTCTCATCCAAGGCGAAAGCGGCACCGGCAAAGAACTGGTGGCCAATGTCATTCATCAGAACAGCGTCCGGCGCAACCGTCCGTTCATCCCTGTCAACTGTGGCGCCATTACGGAAGGCCTGCTCGAAAGCGAACTATTCGGGCATGTTAAGGGCGCCTTCACCGGTGCTGTGAAAGACAGCATGGGTCTGTTCAAAGCCGCCAATGGCGGGACGATTTTTTTGGACGAAATCGCTGAAGTACGCCCGGACCTTCAAGTCAAGCTGTTGCGGGCCCTGCAGGAAAGAAAAATCCGGCCGGTGGGGGATGCGCGAGAGACCGAAGTGGATGTTCGGATCATTGCGGCCACAAACATCAATCTGGAAGAAGCCATTCGGAACAAATCCTTCCGCGAGGATCTCTACTATCGTCTGAACGTGATTTCTTTTCATATGCCGTCGTTGCGCGAAACCAAAGACGATATCCCTCACCTGGTCAATCATTTTATCAAGAAGTTCAGCTTGGCCGGACACCGCCAGGTGCTTCGGATAACCTCCGAGGCGCTGGGGTTGCTCATGAAATACGAATGGCCGGGAAATGTGCGTCAACTTGAGAATGTGATCGAACGGGCATTTGCGTTGGGCGTTGACGACGCGATACAGGTCTCTGACCTGCCGCCCGAATTATGTGCGATAAATCCCGACGAGACCATCGGAGAAAACACATTCAACCTTATCGAAAACGAAAAAATACTGATCCAGCGTGCGTTGAAACGGACTAATGGCAACAAGGCCGAAGCAGCCAAGCTGTTGGGTATTAACTTGACCACCGTTTATCGAAAAATCGAAAAGTACCGTATCCATGAAAATGCTGTCCATAACTGATTGTGTTATTGTTGAACCTTTGTTTTTATCAAGAGCACACAACAGTATGGTTAAGAGGTGAACGCTATGCCCGAAGGTCTGGATGTCATCATTATCGACGATGATGCCACGGTGTGCGATCTGATCGCCACCATTGTCAAGCGCTTTTATACGTGGGGCGAGGTGCTGGCCTTCTCCGATACGGAAAAGGCCATGAAATACTGCAAGCAGCGCGATATAGGCGTTGCCATTTTCATCGTCGATGTTTTTCTGGGCGGTGTCAGCGGATTCTATTTCCTGGATGCGGTGGAGGAAAGATTTCCGACGGCACACTCCGATGCCATTATCGTTACCGGCAATGCCAGTGATGACATCGTTAATATGTGTATCGCATCCGACGTCAATCACTTGCTGGAAAAACCGATCAAGCCGTACGCGCTTCAGTTGGCGGTGCGCGCCATTGCCGAAAAATACTTGAAATTCGCCAAGCGGTTGTTCCAGGACCCCGATTTCGCCAAAAGCGTGTCCGGGATCGAGTGAGCGACACCCGCTCAGGCCACGTACGCCCCTTCCTCGAATCGGGTGATCTCTGTGGCGGCCGTGACCATGGTTTGCAGCGCAATCTCTTTGGCAGGGTTCCCATCGGGTACGGTGGGCATCAAGGATGCCAAATCCGCCAACTCTTTTTGCAGATGGCGAACAGCTGGTTCCACGGCACGCAAGCTTTGTGTTCCGTCAGCCAGCAGGCGTTGGTAGGTTTCCATTGCATCCAAGGTGCGTGTCGTGCCTTGAAACAGTTGCGTGGCCGCGCTGAGCGCCGCGGGCCGCGCGATGCTCTGAACGACGAGCGACCTGGTTGTGGGGGATGCCTGAGGCGTTACGAACGTTTTTTCTAAAACATTTGCAAAGGACGGCGCTGCGGGGTCAATTCTGGTTTTGGTACCCGTGGTTGAACTGGCCGGCACGGCATCATTCGGATTGATTTTCATCGGCTGGACTCCTTTTGTATTGGCGTTCGCTCATGCCAAAGCAATATCCGTGCACAGCCGCAAGCCCACCCGTTTTTTTTCTTCATGCCCCGCTCGGAAGCCCCCAAACCCACGTGTATTGTGGATTGCCCCTCTCACGCAAACGTGAAGGCCGCCGGAATGTCCGCAATGTCCGGTCATTCTATCAGCAACTTTTTCCGGGAAAAGGCAAAAAATGCCGACATGTACGGGGCGCGCGTGCTTTAAAGGGCGATTTGCATCCCCTCACGGGCAAAAAATATTTCGGGGCCATCGCCATTGGATTTGCAGTGCTGGCGGGCAAGCTCATCCAGTTGCTGGTCCGTGCGGTGGATGTCATGATGAAACAGTGCCAGACGTTTCACGTGATTGCGGGTGGCCAGAGCGATGGCATATTCGATCGGTGAATGCCCCCAGCCCTTATGGTCTTTACAGTATTCCTGTTCGGTATATTGCGTATCGAAAATGAGCAGATCGGCCCCGCTGATGAAATGCTCCACGCGCTGGTTTTCATCCGCGGCAGCTTGCGCGCCTTGCGCAATGATACCTGGATCATAGCCAGGATCGTCGGGATTGCAGTCAAAAATATTGCTGAAGGGCTCGGTATCATAAGCAGTACATACGGTTTTGCCCATGTACTCGAAACGGTAGCCCAGACACAACAAGGGATGATTGAGATATTTGGTTGTGAGATGCAGGTTTTGCCCCAAGTCATAATCGCCTTCTTTCAAATGGACGTAGTTGACATGGGATGACAGATCCTCGTGCCGGACGGGAAAGTACCGGTATGTCCACTGCCCGCTGAGCACTTCCTTGAGGGTTTCTTTTTCATAGGTAATCGGACCGTAGATCGTAAATTGTGAACTGGGCAGATAAATCGGCGCGAAAAAAGGAAACCCCATAATGTGATCCCAATGCGTATGGGTCAGGAATATTTCAGCGTGAATCGATTTGCCATCCTCGTGCTCACCCATCAGCTGATTACCCAATTCGCGAATGCCTGATCCTGCATCGATAATGATCCTGCGATCGATCGCATCGAGTTGTAACTCCAGGCAGGCCGTGTTGCCGCCGTAACGGAACGTGTCCGGCCCCGGACAAGGAATGGATCCTCTGACCCCCCAGAACTTTATACGCATATACCTACCTTTTGGCGGAATTGTTCAAAAACACCCATGCTTTTTCGATCTCTTGCTCAATGTCAGGTTTCAACTTCAGGATGGCCCCTGTCCCTACCCCGATTCGTTTTGCCAACTTCTGAATCAACATTTCATCCGTATGCCGGTCACAGGCCGTACCGAACTGAAAATACGGCGCCATCTGGTTGGCTAAACTTGTGAAATACAGCACGTTATCGGGATGGCAGCCATCGGCCAACGGTCGATGGTGGTGTACAATGGCATGCTGAATCGTGTTCAGCTTCCATCGGGCACTGATCAGCGCGCCGACCTGGCAATGATCGAACCCGATCATTTTTTTCTCGGCCTGGAACAATGCGACATAGTCATCCCCGCACAACCGGATCGCCTGGCTGTACAACTCCCCGAAACAGGCAATCATGGGCAGTTTCCCAAGGTCATGCAACAATCCGGCCACAAAATACTCTTCCTGTTCCATGACAGGTACTTTTTTGAGTTTGGCAATCGCTTTGGCCGCAGTGCCGACATACAGGCAATGGGCCCAGTAAGCATCGATCGAAAATCGGCTCGTGGCGGAAATGGTCGTGAAAGAGGCCAGCACGGAAGTGGCAAGAACCAGATTTTTAACGGTATTGACGCCCAGCATGATAATGGCGCGCGTTAGAGAGGTGACGCGCCCCGGAAGACTGTAATAGGCGGAATTGACCAGTTTAAGCACCTGGCCGGTAAGGACCGGGTCCAGTGAAATGACCCGGTTGAGATCACTCGGCGAAGCGGTGGGTTTGTTGCAAACCTCAAGTACCTTGGCAACCGTTGTCGAAAGACTCGGCATACGAGAAATATACACCTGAACCTGCCGCAAGCGCTCCCCAATGACTGCCGTATGCTCGTCCGAATTGTCAGGCATAGTCTTTCCTGTAAGATTTTGCACCCACTACTCTTACCGGACAGCCAAGGCGCCGTCAACACCCACGATTGAACTCACGGGCGCGTTTGACCCGGTAAACCGTACCTGCGCTCATGGTAAATATCTTCGAAATTACATCATGCTGGCATAGATAAACCGGAAGGACGGCGGCTCGGACGTAAGGAATGGTTTGGCTGCCTTTTCAGCATCGCACGAAAGGCAATTGGCCGCAGGTTTGCGCGGCTATGAAGATCATGTTTATCGACGCCGACTTCGGCGCATACCGCGTCGGAATAGCGCGGTATGCGCCGATGCCGGTGACACGTTGCGAGTTATGTGCGCTTTTGGGTTCACCGTGTGCATATTAATTCAAAGATCCTGAGGTCCTATGGATTGATTTTTTCTCGTAATTTTCCCGAACATTTGAAAGTCACTACCTTGCGCTGCGTCAGAATAAGGTCACTGCCCGTGGCAGGATTACGGCCGCGCCGCTCACGCTTCTTCTTAACGCAAAATTTCCCGAATCCACTGACCAAAACATCCTCACCATTTTCCAGAGTTCTTTTGATGATCTCGATGAGCCCTTCGATCACTTCCGTGCTTTTATTTTTGGGAAAGGGAATTTCTTCATGAATGATATCGACAATTTGGGCTTTGGTGAGAGTCATTATCCAACTGCTCCTTTGAGTAATGAAAAAACAATCAAGTATCATCAACAATTTTGACTATCTATTGTGCCCATGGCTTTTTGTCAAGGAAACAAGTCATTTACCTTGAAAATTCCCAAAGAACGGACCGCGCACTTCGATCGCAGGATCGATCGTGTCACTGTCACATAAAAAAAGGCCGCGCCTTAGCGCAACCTTTTTTGTGTTTTTGGTCGGGACAGCAGGATTTGAACCTGCGACCCCAGCGTCCCGAACGCTGTGCTCTACCAGACTGAGCCATGTCCCGTTTCAGACCGCCGTATTTATGTCATAGGTGACCGGAAGTCAATACATTTCCTCTCATTTTGATCACCTGATACGACAGCGCTTATTTGCCCGAGCTAAAAGGGTTCTCCACCACTATGGTCTGATCGCGCTGCGGCCCGACCGAAATGATTTGAATGGGAACACCCGCCAATTCCTCAATGCGCGCCAGATAGCGCTTTACCGGATCAGGTAGATTCTCGTACCGGTCGATTCCTGAAATATCCTCGGACCAACCGGCTACTGTCTCGTACACCGGTTCGCACTCAGCCAGAACCTTGAGGCTCGCCGGAAAGGTATCCATAACACGGCCCTTGTGGCGGTATGCGGTGCAGATTTCGATGCGATCCAAACCACCCAAAACATCCAGTTTGGTGATCGCCATCCCGGTCAGCCCGTTGAGGCGCACTGCATTGTTCAAAATAACCATATCCAACCACCCGCAGCGCCTCCGCCGCCCGGTGGTCGCACCGAATTCGGCGCCCTTGGACTGCAGGTAATCCCCTGTTTGATCAAACAGTTCGGAAGGGAACGGCCCTGCCCCGACCCGCGTAGTATAGGCCTTGACCACGCCCATCACGCCGCCGATACACTTGGGACCAACACCCGTGCCACAGCAGGCATTTCCCGATACGGTATTGGATGAGGTCACGAAAGGATAGGTGCCGTGATCAATGTCCAGATGCGTTCCCTGAGCCCCTTCGAAAAGGACCTGTTTGCCTGCCTCGATGGCACGGCTGACATAGACCGATACATTGATGATATGCGGGGCCAGTCGCCGCGCATATTCTTTATACTCCTGCGAGACCTCCCCGGCGTCGACGGTCGGTGCATCCAGAAACTTTTGGAGCAGAAAATTTTTCTCCGGCAATATGGCCGCTAATTTCTCATCGAAAACCTGTTCATCCATCAAATCGACAAAACGCAGGCCGCCCCGGGTCACCTTATCTTCATAGGCCGGACCGATTCCCCGGCCGGTTGTGCCGATTTTGTCCTTGCCCTTTTTCTTTTCGCGGGCCTTGTCGATTTCACGGTGGTAAGGCATGATCACCTGGGCGCGCTCGCTGACCATCAAGTTTTGCGGCCCACACGACACACCCTTGCCTTGCAGATAATCCATCTCTTCGATCAGCACGGCCGGATCGACCACGACACCGTTGGCGATCAGGCACGCCTTGCCTTGCAAGATACCAGAAGGCACCAGGTGGCTGATCACCTTTTCGCCCGCCACTACCATGGTGTGTCCGGCGTTGTTGCCCCCTTGGAAACGGACTACCAGATCTGCATGTTCCGCCAGCAGATCGACGATCTTACCCTTACCCTCATCTCCCCATTGGGTCCCGATGATCACAATATTCGCCACTGATCGCTCCTTAGCACTATCTTGAATTCGACACCCTCGGTTCAAGTGTCCGACATTGACGCGAAGATCCCCTATCCTTTAACCAAGAACACCGGGCGCCCTCTTTTTTTCCGGAAAAAATCCTGCATGACCGCCCGGCATTCTTCCATGCGAACACCTGAAACCATTTGAGGACGGTGATTGAAACGGCGGTCCTGCGCGAAATCGTACAAAGAGCCCGCCGCTCCCCATTTGGGATCGTGGGCTCCGAAAACGACCCTTGCCACGCGCGCATGAATAATGGCGCCCATGCACATGGCACAAGGTTCAATAGTAACATATAAGGTGGTCGATAACAAACGATAGTTTTGCAGCTTGCGCGCCGCTTTGCGTAGTACCGTCATTTCCGCATGCGCCGTGGGATCGCACCGGCCGATTGTCTGATTACGTGCTTTTGCCAAAACACGATTTTCACCATCAACCAGCACGGCCCCCACCGGCACCTCGTCTCTCGATTGGGCCTTGAAAGCCTCCTTCAGGGCCATCCGCATAAAATAATGATCATCGATCACCATCGTTTCGATCCCATCCCCTCAAGATAAATGTTCGCAGGAGTGAACGCGGTTGCCGACTACAAAATTTCTCTCAAAACCAACAAATCGTTGACAACCGGACGACTATAGCTTAGAACGCACCCCGGTTTCAATGCTTTTACCCGCGCCCGTAGCTCAGCTGGATAGAGCACCGGACTACGAATCCGTAGGTCGCCTGTTCGAATCAGGCCGGGCGCGCCATAAATATCAAGGGGTTCTTGGCTTTATAGCTAAGAACCCCTTTATGTTGGTAGCCAAATAGTAGCCAAGTTGTAAAAAATCGCCCCAGCAGTGCAAGCCAAAAGAATGGAAGGCTTACCATTAGCCTTATCAATCAATCATTACTGTTTCCCACGGGTAACCCAAAACAGTCAGAACAGCACCGCGCCACAGAATCACCAGGTCATTCCCAAAGGCCACTCCTTCCGGCAAAAAACTATCACCAGGTAATCTTGTATCTTGGTTTACAGCTAGGGCATTGAGCCAAGGTAAGCCTCTCGGTCGGCAGACATTGTCTCGGATGAATCCAAGCGGGCTTTTCAGACCAACTGCCACAATTGGCTGTTGCTATCTCGCCATAGGTTTCAACGCGCATTCTCTTAATCCTTTTTTTGCGACATGATGTTGGATTTTCTCTTCGCAAATCATCTTGATATGTGCTTTTTGCTCAAGACTTAACTTTTTTTCATTAAGACACACGAGATCTGAGCTTTTTGCGACTATGCCGTGTTTTTCAAGCACCCTCAGGGGCATTTGCTTGATACGGTTTTCATAGTATTGAATCTGACTTTCGTCCTGATCAAGAAACCGTAAGGCAAGCTGTCTTATTGTTGCAGTACCACCGGTTTCAACCAAAATTTTGATAAGAAGCGGCTGATAGATGTGACTCATTGACATTTTTTCTTGCAGAAATTCAATGAGGTCAGATGCAGAGTCTGGCACACGCTTGAGATCCGGCATTATAATTCCGTTCTATTTGGTTGCGTGTATCTCGGAATGGATTCTACATAGCGCCAAGCGCCCGGAAGGTCAAGAAAACAAGACCTCACTTATACAACCTTCTAAACTGAACCACATTTTCTGTGAAAAAATACAAGCGCATCTTCCTCGGACTCGAACAAAAACCAGCCCCGCCGTATGGCACGTCCGCCCCTGATATTGATACGCTCAACATCATTGCTGCCTTCGTATACATGTTTCCTCATCCTTGGTATGCCTCCTATGGCAAGACCGATAAGCATCGGGATTCAAACATGAGGTTGTGACAGATCCGGTCACAATCGATGCTGAATTTCTGGAAAGCGTCAAAGCGCTGCACGGCGCAGCTATCGTCTTTTCGTGGAAGCCGGTGTGTTGGACGGCCGCAAGCCTGAGCTCACCGGTGGCGGCTTGCTGCGCAGTTCAGGCGGCTGGGGTGTGCTCAAGGTGATGCGCAGAATGAAGCAACATGTGAAGGGAGATGAGCGCATACTGGGAGATTTTGATATGGTTGAATCGGTTTTGAACCAGGCCCAGGAGAATCTTGAGTGCAGTTACCGGCTCCAAACCGAGGGCTTTACAATAGAAAAAATCTACGCCTGCGTGACTGATATATTTGAGTTGCCGACAGAATCGAATGTGGCCCAAAGCAAAGAGCCGCTTAATGCCAGGGCAGGCAGCGTTGCGGCTTATTGGGCGGTCAAGCAAGTGCCCTGCCGATAATCAAGTAAGATTATTAATCGGCGGCATCTGTTACCAAACGGGACATCAGTCGCATGCCGACTGTAATGGCCCGTTCATCGGGTGCGAAAGCGGGATCATGCAAACTGATGGGGGGTTGATCACTTTCAGGATCGTGCACTCCAAGGAAAAAAAGCGCACCCGGAATTTTCTGCAGAAAGTATGACATGTCTTCGCCACCAAGCGAGGGCGTACATGGGATAACATTAGACTCGCCGATCACCCGCGATGCAACATCCCGGACATAGACAGCTTGATGCGGATCGTTGCGGACTGTTGGATAACCATGAATATACTTAAGCTTATAGGTCGCTCCCATTCCCTCTGTGATACCTTTGACTGTCTTTTCCAGATCCTCCATCAGCTTCACACAAAGCGATTCGTTCAGAGAGCCGATGTTTCCTCTGAGAACCACCATATCACCGATTATATTATCCCTGGTTCCTCCCTCGATCATACCGAATGTGAGGACGGCATCTTCCATCGGGTTCACGCGGCGCGACACCATGGAACTTAGGGCAACGACCACATTTGAGGAAACCAAGATAGGGTCCACTGCCATGTGAGGTGCAGCAAAATGACCACCGCGGCCAAAAATACGTAAACTCAGTGTGCTGACCGAGCCAATCACCGGTCCGGGGGAAATGGCGATTTTTCCAACTGGGATCGGGCCAGTGTGCAGGGCAAAAATGGCATCGGGTTTTGGATTGTCTATACCGCCTTCTTCAATCAGTCCCAGGGCGCCGCCGGGAAAGAATTCTTCCGATGGCTGAAACAGAAAGATTACGGTTCCATTGAGCGTATCTTTAATGGTGGACAGCACCGCTGCGGTGCCCATCAGGACAGCCGTATGAATGTCATGTCCACAGGCATGCATCTGTCCATCAACTTTGGATGCATATGGCAACCCCGTTTTTTCCTGTATAGGTAGGGCGTCCATGTCGGCTCTCAGGGCGATGATTGGTCCCGGTTTGCCACCCATCAACCTGCCGATGACACCGTAGCTGTTTTGACACCGCTGTACCTCGATGCCCTGTTTTTCGAGATATTCGGCCACAATACCTGATGTCCGCTCTTCTTTTCCGGAAACCTCCGGATGCATGTGGATATCACGGCGGATATTGATCACCTCCGTCTCCTTTTGGTTCACCAGGAGTTCGATTCTTTCTGCCAAGTTAGCATTGGCCATGACGCCTCCGAATTTTGTAAGTGTCTGTCAACAGGATTTTCACCACACCCGCATGGGGTTTTAATGCTCTTTAAATTGACACATTTTGTCCCTTTTGCAGAATTGTGTTAAGCAAACTTAAAAACATGAAAACACGAATTTACCTCGAAATAGTGAACACTAAGTTAAGCCGCAAGAGTCAAAGCATTGTATTTTTGCGGCGTTGCATAACCTAAGCATCCCGGGGGAGGTTGATGGCTATTGCAAGAATTATTGGAGCTTTTTAAATGTCATATTATTGATGGAACCTGGTGCAAATTAGTAGAGATGGCCCAATTGTAATCATTCGATAAACTGCAGATCCTCTTTTCAATTTTTCAGAACTACCCGATTTCTGCTTCATAACCGCTCTTCCGACAGCACTAAAAATCCCGTTTTGAAAAACTTTTGCCTATTTCCGCGACCTCCCGCTTTTCCGAACCCCCACGGCGGCATCGGATCAGCATGTGATTAGCATCACTCTATTGAACGCTTTTAAACTGGCTTACATTCGCCACTTATCATTAGGGGATGGGAAATCATCGATATCCTCAAAATCATCCTCAATTTCTCGTTGATCCTTCTTGTGGAGCATGGATGTTCCTAATGCAGCGCTGAGGATGCCAATAGCGATAATTACAATCTGTGCAGCTTTGCTATTTCTGATGATGTTCCGAGAATGTTTAATATTGAAGACTTCATTCTCGAAAGCACCAGCATGCTTTTTCATCAATAAGTTCATCGATTCAATTTCATCGCCATAGAAAGAGGCTACGGAATAACCGAAAAATCCTTTGATGACAAACGTCACTCCCACCACAATAAAAATTATTGCCCAAACCTGTTTGGCATTCATTTTGGTACAGCGCTCCTCCAACTGTCATGAAAAATTGAGTTGCCTGTTTGCAATATCGGTTGCAAAAACATTTCCATTAATTTGCTGTGATATGTTCTGCCAGTAAGTTTGATAGACTTTTTGGCCATGGATGCTGGATAAAACAATGAATGCAGGAAAGGGGAGCACTCGCGCAAGCTGCGTCAATTCGGACTCTTTGCTTCAAGGAATGCATCTTTTTGAACAATTCCGATTAAAGCACTTAACACCTAAACAGATTCCAAGAGCGGTAGCGATCGACATCATGTTTGACCACCCTGACCTGTTTCCCAAACACCATATCAGAAACAAACTGCCTGGCCCTGGTCCCAAAATCCTGCCGGCGTTCAGGACAATCGATACCATATAGTCGAATTTTGTGTTGGGTGCGGTTTTCAAGAACGGTGATTGTGTCGCCATCGGATACACCGACCACTTTACCGGTGATCACATTTTCGGCATGGGCATATGTGGCGAGAACAGGATGATGAGCAGGCGGACAGGTTTGAGCATAGTGGGTCCAGGTCAGATTAAGTAGTTCAAGTCAGATCAACTTCGTGATTGATACCGACTGGAGATCCCCGGCATGCGCAAGTATCCCCTTTTCAACGATGGGTTTGATCCTGACCGGCACTTTTACGTGCCATCTGCTGCATCAAGACAAAGTGGGTCGAGATCCAACGGTAGGCCTTTTGATTGAGGCCCATCAGATAAAACAAAAATGCAATTCGAACTTTCTGTCCAGTCCGATGTTAAATGCCAGAAGGCCGCCCCTTCCTACAACAATGACAACAGATAATGCGAATGGTCCCTGGACTTGGTTCATACAAGATGCCACCCGTTAAACCGTAGCCGCCGCTGGTTTTTCTTATCTCCACGCTGGTTTCAATTTAGCAATGGTGGCATACACCTGAGCGGCTGCAATGATCCGGTTGGCCGCTTTCTTGAAACACCCTTTCAAGCCTTGCCGCTGTAATAATCAAAGGTAGTTTCCTTATTTTTTGATTGTTATCTGAAGAAAGTCGAGGGATACAAAAATTTGTAGGGGCATATACTCCATCAGAAACCTTCTCGTAATAGGGTCTATTCTGTAATCAGCTTGCGTTAAGGATCGATTGAAACCCTGGTAGGCAAAGATTGAAAAGGGAGGAGCGCGGCCCCTCCCTGGATTAGATTATGTGCGGGGATGCCCTTCTTTGAGGATAGAGCGAATTTCGGCCCTGAACTCCGGTGTGTCCGAATGCCCATGGAAATTCACTGCGTGCTGTACCGCGGCTTCGACAACCTCTTCAGGTGAATCGGCTGAAATCGCGACGGTACACCGCTTATCCACATTCTGGGGAAAATCCCTGCAATCAACGTACTTTCTTGCCATTGTTAATCCCCTTTTTTGTCAAAAGTTAACAAGCGGCTCCACACTGCATAACCGCTTGTATAAATCAGAACTCTGCCCCGTACCTTTCAAATATGGAATGGGCCCTGCCGTTGCTTGACACGGAATGGAGCGTTCTGCGCCTCATGGGTTGTTTGTCGGAATCGTTCAGGCATACGGCGTCACAATCTTCGCAACGCACGTTACCCACCCCTTCCTCTGATTCGTGAGATTTGACTTTATTTTGCATTTTCGATCCTCCGGTGGTGCAAGATTCCTATAGAGGATGCTGGAACAAATGCAGAAGAAACGGTTATAATCGGAGTCGATTTAGGATCTGCTTTTGCATAGGATTTTCTATGTTAGGTATGGTTACGCATAGATTCAAGCCTACGGTTCCAAGTAGCTTCATGATGTCACAGAGTATAGCGATACACCAACCTGGACGTTTGTGCCTATGGCGAAGGTCATGACGAACAGAATGATGAGCAGGGCGGGCAAGTTTGAACATAGGTCAGATCCAAGTCAGTTCAGATTCAGTATTTCACTAATGCCTCAATAGCATAGATAACCAAGTCCGACCATCTTCAAAGACATTGCCCTAGGGTGAATACCCCATATCATAAAAGAATTTAGGATGTTAAGTGTATTTACCACCTCTGTTTTTATTAATGATCACAGACACTCAAAAGTTGCATCTGAAAAGGAGAATCTCATGGATCAGTTGATTAAATTCATCGCGCAACAGCTCGTCGATCAACCTGAAGATGTTTTGGTTTCTAAAGTGGAAGGCGAAAACATTACTGTTCTTGAATTGCATGTCGGCAAGGGAGATTGCGGAAAGGTTATTGGAAAACAAGGTCGTACCGCAGAGGCGATGCGCACGATTTTAAATGCTGTATCCACTAAGACCCGGAAGCGTACGATTTTGGAAATAATCGAATAATCAAACAGTATGCCTGACAAAAAAACACGCAGAGTCTTATATCATTGCCGTGGAAGGCTCTTTTTCAGCCACAACAAACACCTCTGCGCTATGGGCGGATATCCAGAACAAGATGTCGTGGATTAGCTGGCGGAATATTGGTTTGGCGCATCACGGTGGCTACGTTTTTGGAAAAGGGCGATGGGTTACCCCGGACCGAGGTCAGCATCTTTTATACCGACCCCGTCCGAAAGATAAGATAAGTTCAAACTTTTGAAGGGCAAAAAGAGATGAGAACACGGGCTTACTCAACCAGCCAGCAAAGCTTTTAAGATATCGATGCTCAATGGATTGCCTCCAATGCCCCAATGAGCTGGAGCCACCTCTTCAATGATGCACCATGTGTGGGGAAGCAGCTTTTCCTTTGCCTGAGGTCCGGCCTCAATTTCAGCGACAATGTTCGAAACTTTTGCTATCATCTCGTTCTTTTGTTCGGTGGTGAGGGTCCCTTCCAAAACCTTGATCTGGATAAGTGGCATCGCGTTTTCCTTTCCATTCATGGTTGGGGTAAAGGATCGAATAATTTATATCAGCTTTGATCATGTTCAGTCCATGTGTCAAGAAAATATACACCAAGGTGAGGTTTCTATTTTCGCCAAATCTTTTAACGTGAATTCATAAAGTGGCAATCTACTCCACCTGAAAAGGGATCCCCCAAATGCAAAAAGATGCCGATTCTCCCGCTTGTCCCGATGAAACTGAGCAAATCGTCATCAACATTCCCTCCCGATTGGCCAAACGAATTCAAAGGTATGCTGATGAAAATGGCAACTCCATAACCGGTGTGGTCATCGAAGCTCTGGATGCGCTACTGAGTGGGCGGACAACCGATGGATTCAAATGAAAGTCCTTGCGCAATTATATTGATAACTGGAGTCGTCCACCGGGAAAGTTGCTCTCTATGGAATCTTCAAAAGTCTGATTTTTTTGGGAACAGTTACTTGCGTCGAGCATTAACCTGATTAAAGTTTTTTCTGGAGGGCAATAGCAGTTGAGTACAGCATGGAATAGATAACCTCCAGAATTAGTGGGCGCTAAATAAGGGCAATGCGTGCATATAGGAGCACCCACCGTGAGGACATCTGCACTGCTGAATTTGACCGTAAATTGACTCCGAACAGAAACTGAAGCCTAACCGGATTTTCGGTTAGCGTCCATACCAGGCACCCGAAGTCAATCCGGGTGCCTCCTCTTTTTTTCAAGTGGCCCGAAATTCCCAAGCTGACTCGCCTGACTGAACAGATACAAGCAAATCATTCCTCGTTAAACAGAAATTCATAGATCCGTTCCGGACAACTGAAGGAAGTCGCGGTATGCTCCAGTTTAGGCGCACCACCATCCGAAACTCGAGAAATGGACATCGATGACCTGTTCGTCGCCCGCCTGAATCTGAGGACCATGATGTTATTGCGGCTGGAAGCCCCCTTTTTTTTGGTAGCCACAAGTAGCCAAGACTCGCAGAAATCGGGCAAAGGGACTTGTTTTAAATTGTTGAAACTACTTAATCATAAAACCTATTATTTTAATGAGGGTTTATAATAGCAGGTTGAAATGGCCCAATTGATCTGGGGGCTCATTCTGCTTTGATGCTCAAGTTGATGCAGCTGCAGTCTTTTCAAGGTCTTGAAAGACATCGGCCCACCAGGTCCATGACTTCTTTCAATTCACCTTCAATGCAAGTTCCCATGGCATTCAACTCATATGGAAACCCACTGTCGCGGATGATTTTTATGGCTCGGCCTACGTATTTGCTAATGCTTACGCCTTTGTAATCGGAGAAATTGAAACTTCAACTATCACGCTCATGTATTGACTCCCCTTTACGTACGCTCCATCCATTCTAAAATTGCTCTCAACAGCGACGCACTGTGGCTAATTTGCCGGCGGGCCTCGTGCTGTGTCATGAGCCGGTTCTCATTTTCGAGTGTGCGGCCGAGGGCCATGGAAAGGTTGGCGATCCGGGCCACCTCGGTGGCCAGTTCGGCTTCGGACTTGATAATGATCTCGTAGATCCGAATTTTATCCAGGTTCCGGAGGACGTCTTCCTCGATGATACCATCGTTGGCAAGGTGGTTCTTCTTGCTGAAGTTGTTCATGGTGTGGTGCAGGGGCATTGACAGATCCCCAATATAGTGGACCAGGTACGCGAACAGATGTTCAGCGTATCTGCCCCTGGGTTTAGTCTTGACGTAGGCTCTGAGTGAGCCGATGATGGCGCCGTACAGGTGCCCATCTTGATTGAACTTATCGTATCTTTCCGTTTGCTCCAGGACCATCTCAGGGGTGATCACGATGCCCCGTGGGCTGTTGTGATAATGGTTGTAGCCTTCCATCTTTCCGAGTTTTGCTCGGGCAATGTCGGGAGCGGCGGCATTGTACCATTGCTTGTAGCCGGCAGCTTTGGCAATGGCCAGGTGGGTTTCATCGAACCAGGCGTGCGATGATGTGGTGGCGGATATGAGGAAAACGACTGTGATTATTATTTTGTGTAGCTTCATGGGCAACATCCTCCAATCATGGTCCATCCTTATCACACGAGCCACACTCGCCAATTGATCATCTTGCTGCTGATGCTGATATCCTTGGCAGAACGGGACCAACCCCCAGAAATATTTCTTGAGGTGGTTCAATTCATCGGCGCCATGCCGGGCAATGACCAGGATCCTCTGAGTGGGAGGAACGTTGCGTCGACGTTCGATAAACCTACCGCAAATGGCAATACCTCATGGGGAACAATAAGGACTGTAACGTAAGGACCACAATGCAGACCATCAAGATCGCGTTCAAGATCGATAGATCCTGGCGAGGAATACCGTTCGGAAGGAGCTGCGTGGACAGCACCTGATTAGTTTTACTGCAGACGGGGTGGCTGAATCGAGGTTCCGAGTGAGTCCCTTTACCGGAATCACAAAATTTCTCTTGCTGGCAACCAAATTGACATACGGAAAACCCCAGTTAGTTTGACTGTGAGACATACAACCTCGTTCATTAAAAAGGAGCTCAGGAATGGATCCTCAAGAATTGCGTGCGGCACAGATGCCGCTTAAGAAACAATACATGCGAGACCCGCAAACTGCCGAGTATAAATTATTTGGAAAAGGACGCATAAACCAAAACCGTATTTCGGTCCAGATCGAATCTGGTCTTGGAAGAGTAGAAGCTGGATTGCATCCAGCCACAGGCGGCGATGGAAGTTTTGCCTGTTCAGGAGATATGCTGCTGGAAGCTTTGGCTGCTTGCGCTGGGGTAACCATAGGAGCTGTGGCAACAGCGATGGGCATCCAGATAAAGGAGGGCACTGTAACCGCAGAGGGTGATCTTGATTTTCGGGGCACGCTCGGCGTATCCAGGGAGACGCCTGTTGGTTTTAAGGCAATCCGGCTTAGTTTCGATTTGGACGCCGAAGCTGATGCTGAACAAATGGCAACCTTAATGCGGCTCACTGAAAGATACTGCGTTGTCCATCAAACCTTGAGCCACCCGCCATCACTTTCCACCTCTTATAGTAAGCGGGAACGTGGAAATGCCTGACCGCCCACTCATTGGGGTGGCAGGCTCTTCAGTGAGGTGGGATAGGACGCTGCCGGGCGCGCCATTTCTAAAAAAGGGGTTACAGCACATCGGCTGTGACCCCTTTTTCTGTTTGGGTGCAAATAGAATCGGTCATGTAATACGCGGATGGTTTGAACCCACGTCCGTGTACCTCCGTCATCCGCTTTTGAGATGGCGGCAGTAGCTGGATCCTTTTTGATTACTGTGTTCCAGTCGCCGAAACCAGTTCGCCGATAAAGTGGCCGACGCGCACCTTGCTGTGGATGCGCACCGGTATGCGTTTGCTATCCGTGGTGACCCACAGTTGTAATGTGGCATCGTTACTTTTATTGAATACCCCACCGAATTGGTTCAATTCCGGTTCGAGCCGATAGGTATCGTATGTCTTGCCGTCTGCCAGCGTGATTGTTTCGCGGCCGACCACATATAAACGTCCCACGCCATTCTTTTTACCGTTGGTAATGGGGCATTCAAACTGTCCGCCGTCTTCGAAATCCATCGTGCGTGAGTAATAGAAGGCCGATAAGGGGTCGAAACTGCCATCCACCACCGCTATCGGTTCCTTTTTTTGGCCGAAATTGGAATACTGAGCCTGGTTGTTCGGCCAATCGAATGCGACGACCTCATTACGTTCGCGGCCTCCGCGCTGTTTTTTTTGATAGTGGACTGTCCGGGTCATTGAAATGTCGGCATAAGCGTCAATGCGATCACGGACTTTATAGAGTTTATCGATATACTTATTGGTCTTGGCGGTCAGAACAAAGTGGTAAACTTGTTCATCTTTGAAGGTCTTGACCGGTAAGATTTCCAATTGCACCGAGCCTGCCGGTATGTTTTTCCACCGAAAGGCGTATTCAAGTTTTTCTCCAGGAACGAATGGGATGATTTTTGAATAAGCAGGTGCAGGCGCGTAATGCATGCCTAAAAACATAAGGACCACCCATGTGATCCATACTCTTTCTCTCATAATGATCCTCCCGTAGATCCGAGGACGAAATTCATGGGAGTTGAACACGAATAGACGCGCTTTTCAACCCCCAAAGCCGATCTGGATACGATCTGAGGGGATCCGCCCATTTATTACACCCGGTCGCGCTTAGATTCCGCGCGTTGATCGCTGATATCGCGTGCAGGCCGCGTTGCTGCCTATGTCACAATTTTTAGTTTTTGACGGTTCAGGGAAAATTGTGTAAAGGTGCTGTTGCTCACGCATGTCCCGCTGATCACAGACATTCCGATCTCATTTCGTTTCTGCACGCCTTGTTTGACAACACCATTTTACTTATTTGGCTCAGGCCATCGCCGCCTTTTTGAAAGGGAGAGCCCCTTATGAAATCGTACCTGAACGGGCAGGCTGTTTCTCAGCCTGCCCCACCGTTCGCCGACATTATTCGGTATTACCCGGACCCCGCCTTTGCGATCGATCGACACGGACACATGATAGCCTGGAATGAAGCCATTGCCCAAAAAATCGGCGGCCGGGTTGAAAATAGTGCAGCAAACCGACGCCATTGTTATGATCTTTTGCATCACAGAACGACACCGTGTGCCGACTGCCCCATTTTGCAGGCTACGACCACAGGCAACCCGCGGCAGGCAAAGATCATAGCTCCGGATGACCGCAGTTGGTTTTTACGCTGGCATCCGGTTCCGGATGGTTTCGGAAAGCACACGCACTTCATTGTGTTCATGCAGGAAATGACTGACTGCAAGCGTACTGAAGCACGCCTGCTTGAATCAGTGCAAGATTTACCTGAAACACGACCCGATACGTATGTCGAAAATTGGCAACGGGACCTGTTTCATCAGCGCGAAAAACGCCTGCGCCATTACATCGGCCTTCATCAACTGATCGCCCGCATATCGACCCGTCTGGCGAATGCAACCGCGTCTGATATAGATGTTGTCATTGAGCGAATGCTGGCTGAAGTCGCCATTTTTACGGGCGTAGACCGCAGTTATCTCTTCCAGTATTCGTCAGACATGGAAACCGCCAGCAACACCCATGAATGGTGTGCGGAAAATGTCAAACCCCGGATTCAGAATCTCAAGTATGTCCAGTGTGCGCTACACGGGTGGTGGATGCAAAAAATGAGTGCGGGTGAACACATTGTTCTGCAATCGGTTCAAGATCTCCCGCCGGAAGCGCAGGCTGAAAAAGCGTTCCTTCAGGCCCAGCAGATCCGCTCCCTTATTGCCGTGCCGGTCAAATGCGGCAAGCTGATCGGTTTTTTGGGTTTTGACTGCGTGTATTCCCAGAAAATCTGGAACGATGTAGACAAACAACTCTTGCAAACCATTGCCGAGATGGTCGGCACCATGATCCTGCGTGAACAAGAATCGGACGCACTGCGCCGGAGCGAGCGGCGCTTTCGACTGTTCATGGATTCCAACCTTATCGGCGTAGTTTTTGCGGACCCAGTCAGCGGCAGGGTATCAGAAGCCAATGACGAGTACCTGCGCATCATCGGGCGCAGTCGCGATGACCTGCGGCGCGGCAAAATCAATTGGAAAGAAATAACACCTGCAAAATTCCTGGCAACGGAAAGACGATGGCGCGAATCGATACCTGCCGAAAATCACTTCCTCGCATTTGAAAAAGAGTATCTGCGTCCTGATGGGCAGCGCGTGCCGGTAATCGTTGGCGGGCTTGTGGACGAGGGTCGACAGTGGGCCGTCGCGTACGCAATGGATATTACCGAACGCAAGAAGGCGGAACACATGCTGCAAAAAGCCCATGACGCGCTGGAACAGCAGGTCGAAAAACGCACTGCCGAACTCGAAAAACGCAACAGCGAAATTAAGGATCTCGCCCACAAAACCATCATTGCCATGGAAAACGATCGCAAAGCACTTTCCAAAGAGTTGCATGACAGTGTGTGCGGCACCCTGGCTGCAATCAAGTACCAGTTGGAAGGCCGTATCGAGGTTATGGGCACGCCCCCTGAATCCATATTCATGCCGCTTGAAAGGATTGTGGATTATCTGGGCATTGCCATCACTGAGTCCAAGCGCATTACCAAGCAGCTGCGTCCGTCTTTGCTCGACGATTTGGGCCTGACCGCAGCTGTGGATCAATGTATTCGGGACTATGAACAGTTTCATCCGAAAATGACTGTGCTGCGGCGGATCAGCATTGCCGAAGTTGGGCTGACAAGCGATGTCAAAATCGTTCTTTACCGCGTGCTGCAGGAAGCCTTGAACAATGTCGGCAAGCACAGCCATGCAGACGAAGTGTATATCCGCTGCCACCGCTATAAAGGGCAGGTAAAATTAAAAATCAAAGATAACGGAATCGGATTCGACCCGGTGGAAAGCTATGGGGCCGCCAATATTCTGGGGGGTTACGGGCTTCACAGTATGAAGGAACGTGTTGAGATTTGCAACGGTGAGTTCCGCATTGAATCGGTCCCGGGCAAAGGCACCACGATTCTGGCCTCGATCCCCACTTAGTCTCACGGGGTGGAAGCCACCCCTGGAAGTAATGCCCTTGTCGGTTCTTTTACGGCGCACATTCTCCACACGGGCGGAATCCATTTTCTATGGCCGCCTGCCGGGTGGGAAAAGGGATCACGCAATTTATACATCGGTAATTCCTGCATCCCGACTGGTGAAACACCAGTGAATTTTGATTTCCAAGATAACCATCTTCCGGTGATCTACGCTGCTTCATTGCGGAAACATCTGCAACGTGTTTTTCGGAACGGCGGAAATTCCATGGCGCAATGGGCGCAGACTGCCCCCACAAGCCCAGTTTTTGGTCGCGGGCGGCCGCTTCGAGAACTGTCCACGCATCACAAATGGGAAGTGTGCAGTATGGGGGATAAACCCAGGCGAGGCCTTGTTTGACGAGTTCTTCATTGACGCAGACATCATCGACATACACCATGCCTATGATGCGTCCGTAACGATCGGTGCCGTGTTCGACAACGCGTACGTTTTGTCTCCAGACCAGGCCGGCGGTGAATTGCCGGGCTTTGTTTCCGAAATTCTGGCGCCGTTCTGGAGTGTCGATTCCGTAGAGCCTTATTTTATGGGTTTGGCGGTTTTCAAGGATCGTAAATGTGTCGCCATCCGACACTTTGACCAATTTGCCTGTCAGATTGATGTCGGTGCGACCCTGGACGATGCAGGCGATGATAAGAAAAAACGTTACCAACAGGACTTTGTTGCGCATTTGCAGTTTCCGGACAAGTCAGTTCAGCGTCAGTGAGCCATACGAGCGTCTGTGTCTAACAGGCAGAAAAAAACTGCGTCCGAGGTCGCCAGGCAAGGCGCGCGGCATGGCGGCCTCGGACGCAGTTCTCAGCAGCCGGCTAAGACTTTTTTACTATGGGGCGGCCCTCTCTACAATGAAAAACTTCGGCGGCCAATCGGGGCAAGGGATTGAAAATGAATGAATCGGGAGGGATTGAAAAGAAGGGTGTTGCGTTCCCACGCAAGACGCGTGGGAACGCGGCAAGGTTGTTTTATTTCTTGCGTTTGGGCGCGTGATAATGCGTGGCACTGCCGTGAAAGATGTCCGCGGCCTCCATGATGGTTTCCGTCAGCGTGGGATGGGGGTGAATGGTCAGTCCGATATCGGTGGCATTGGCGCCCATCTCGAGAGCCAGCACGCCTTCGGCGATCATCTCCCCCGCACCGGGTCCCACAATACCGATGCCCAGAAGCCGTTCGGTATCGGTATCGATGATCAGCTTGGTCAAACCTTCATTGCGGCCCAATGTGGCGGCTCGGGCGGACGCTCCCCAGGGAAAGCGGGTGACTTTGAAAGCGATTCCTATTTCTTTGGCTTCGGCTTCGCTCAAACCGGCCCAGGCGATTTCCGGATCCGTGAAGACAACAGCGGGTATGGCTGCGGGTTGGAACATCACGTTGCGTCCGGCGATCACTTCGGCAGCGGTACGCCCCTCATGGGTCGCTTTATGGGCCAGCATCGGCTCGCCGGCCACATCACCGATGGCAAAGATGTGTTTTTCGGCCGTGCGACGCTGTTCATCCACTTCAATGAAGCCGCGCTGGTTGGTTTTGACCTTCGTATTTTCAAGACCGATATTGCCGGCGTTGGGTCGGCGCCCGACCGCGACCAGCACTTTCTCGAAAAGCTGTTTGCGAGGTTCGCCTTCTGGGCCCTGCAGGGTGACCTGGATGCCGTTTTTTTCTTCCTGCATGCCCTTGACCGTGGTCTGCAGGTGGATTGCCTCGAAAGTCTCGGAGATGCGGCGCTTCAACACGCGCACCAGGTCCTTGTCGCCGCCCGGCAGCAAATCTTCCGTCATCTCGACCACCTCGACTTTGGTTCCCAAAGCGGCGTAGACCGTGCCCAGCTCCAGTCCGATGTATCCGCCCCCGACAACCAGCAATGTTTTGGGAATCGTTTTCAGATCGAGCGCACTGGTCGAATCCAGCAGATGCTCCGATTCGATATCGGTACCGGGCAAGCGCACGGGGTGCGAGCCGGTCGCAATAACGGCGTGCGCGAACGACAATGAACTTTTTTGGCCGTCGTCCGTGGTGATACGCAACGTGCGGTTGTCTTCGAAAAATGCTTCACCGCGGATATATGCAATCTTCTTTTGTTTGGCCAATTGGCCCAGGCCGCCGGTCAGCTTGGCGACCACGTCATCTTTCCATTTCCGCAGTCGGTTATGATCGATCTTGAGGCCACTGAAACTCAGACCGATCATCTCGGCCTCGCGGCTGTCAAAAATCACTTTGGCCGCATGCAGCAGGGCTTTGGAGGGAATGCAGCCTCTGTAGAGGCATACGCCGCCGGGATTTTCGCCCGGGTCCACCAGCGTGACCTGCATGCCGGCATCGGCAGCCATGAAGGCGGCTGCATACCCGCCGGGACCGCCGCCTATGACGACAACTTGAGTTTCTTTATCTGCCATCGGATCTCTCCTTTTGTCTTTGAGTATTGGCGATGGGTCAAATCGTTGAATCGTCTATCAGGGGGTCAGCACCGGCCGATCGAACAAAGCAATGATTCGACGACTGTCATGATCTTTTTCTGAAGTTAATGCAATTGCATCGTCAACGGCATTTCCAACCCTTCGCACACCCAACGCAGAAAACGGGCCGCATCGGCACCGTCGATAATGCGGTGATCATAGGAAAGGGATAATGGCAGCATGGCGCGCGGTTGGAACTGGCCATCGACAAAGAGCGGTTCGATTGCGGTCCGGCTGACCCCCAGAATAGCTACCTGGGGCCACATCACAATCGGGGTGAATTGCGTTCCGCCAATGCCGCCCTGGTTGGAAATCGTGAAGGTGCCGCCCTCCATTTCATCCGGTTTGATTTTCTTGGTACGGGTGCGCTCGGCCATATCGGCGATATCCGCTGCCAATTGACCGATGCTTTTGCGGTTGGCATCCCGTATGACGGGCACCAGCAAACCGCGCTCGGTATCCACGGCCATGCCGATATGAATATATTTTTTCAAAATCATCTGGTTGTTAGCCGGATCGATGCTGGCGTTGAAGCGCGGAAAGGCCGACAGCGCGGCAGCGCAAACTTTCATGATGACCGCCGTGACCGTCAGCTTCACGCCTTGCTTTTTCAAGCGCGGTGCCTGCGCGCGGATGAAGGTCTCGACATGGGTGATGTCGGCGCGGTCGAATTGGGTCACATGCGCCACCGTGCGCCACGATGTTGCGACACTTCTGGCGGTGAGGCGCCGCACACCGGGCAGTTCAACCGTTTCGATCTCACCCCAGCGGCTGAAATCGGGCAGGGACGGTTCTGCGACCATCCCGGTACCCGCTGAATCCACGCGTGCCCTGCCCTGCTTCACCGCCGCCTTAACATCGGCTTCGGTGATGCGGCCGCCTGGTCCGCTGCCTTGGATGTGGTGAATATCGATGGCCAACTCGCGCGCAAAACGCCGGATCGATGGCGCGGCCGGCGCGGGTGGTCGCCTCTCATCCTGGCGCTCGTGCGCCTCGGAAGGCAATGATTTGGGCGCCGCCTTTTTATCCATCTGAAGGTCCGCCTGCTTTTGAATCGCTGCGGTCGCTTCGTCTTTCCCGTCTTCTTCTTTTTGATCGGGCGCGCGTTTTTGTACCGGTTCGCTATCTTCTTTGTCTTCCGGTTCGGCAGGCACGCTTTTCTTTTCTTCTTCTCCCTCTTCTTCAGATTCGGTCTCGACCTTGACGATCAGGTCGCCCACCTGCATTTCCTGGCCTTCCCGGGCCAGCAGTTCGATGATTTTGCCTTTGGCCGTGGAAGGGATCTCCACCAACGCTTTTTCGGTCTCGAATTCAATGAGGATGTCGTCCACATCGATCATGTCCCCCTCTTTGACCAGTACGGAAACAACCTTGCCGGATGTAACATTTTCGCTGATCTCCGGGATCCTGACCTCCTTAATCATGCGGTCTCCTTATACGTTGCGTAAAACCTCCGTCGATGGATTCATCTTGTCCGGATCGATTTCAAGATCTTTCTGCGCTTTTTTCAGCCCGGACAGATCGAATTTATTTTCACGTGCAAGAGTGCTCAGCGCCGCGAAAGCGATATGGCGGGCGTCTACCTCGAAGAAATCGCGCAGGACGTCGCGGGATTCGCTGCGGCCATAGCCGTCAGTGCCCAACAGTGTCAATGGGCCGGGCACCCATTTGGCAAGCGAGGCCGGTAAGGCTTTGACATAGTCGGAGGCCGCCACGAATACGCCTTGAGCGTCGTTCAACTGGCGCTGCAAGAAGGAGGCTTTGGGTTGCTGGTCCGGATGAAGCAGGTTCCAGCGCTCTGTGGCGATGCCATCCCAGTAAAGGTTTTTGTAGCTGGTAACGCTCCATACGTCGGTACTGACGCCGTATTTTTCCTCCAGCAACGCATGGGCCTTGACGGCCTCGTTTAAAATGGTGCCGCTGCCGAACAGGTGGGCCTTGGGCTTGGCGTTGGGTTGCTCGGACGCTTTCAGTTTATAAATACCCCCGAGAATGCCGCGATCGACGCCTTCAGGCTTGGGGGGCATCGGATAAAATTCGTTCATGATGGTCAGATAGTAAATAATGTTTTCACCCTCTTCGAGCATGCGCCGCAAGCCTTCTTGGACGATCACGGCAATTTCGTAGGCATAAGCCGGATCGTAGGCCTGGATAGTGGGCCCCGGGTAGGCCAGAAGGTGGCTGTGACCGTCCTGATGCTGCAGGCCTTCGCCCGCCAGGGTGGTGCGCCCGGCGGTCGCCCCTAGCATAAAACCGCGCGTCTGGGCATCACCGGCCGCCCAGATCAGGTCACCGACGCGCTGAAAACCAAAGATGGAGTAAAAAAAGAAAAACGGTATCATGTTGATGCCGTGAGTCGCATAGGCTGTGCCGGCGGCGATAAACGAAGACATGGCGCCTGCTTCGGTGATGCCTTCTTCGAGAATCTGGCCGTCCTTGGCCTCCTTGTAGTATAGCAGGCTTTCTTTATCGACCGGTTCGTACGTCTGCCCGGCTGGGGAGTAGATACCCAAGGTGCGGAACAGCGATTCCATGCCGAACGTGCGGGCTTCGTCGGGCACAATAGGCACGATGTGCGGTCCCAGTTTTTTGTCCTTCAACAGCTTGCTCATCAGGTGGACCATCACCATCGTGGTCGCCACTTCGCGGGTGCCGGTGCCCTTCATGAATTCGGCATACAGCGCATCGCCGGGCGGCCGCGAGGCTGGCACGGACCAGCTGCGTGCCGGCAGGTAGCCCCCCAGACGTTTTCTACGCTCCTGAAGATAACGAATCTCTTCGCTGTCTGCGGCCGGCCGGTAGAACGGCATCTCCTTGATGCCTTCATCGGGAATAGGAATGCCGAAGCGGCTGCGGAAAAGGCGCAGTTCGTCTTCGTTGAGCTTCTTTTGTTGGTGGGTAACATTGCGTCCTTCACCGGCCTCGCCCAGGCCGTAACCTTTGATGGTTTTGGCCAGAATGACGGTCGGCGAGCCTTCATTCTCCGCAGCGGCTTTGTAGGCCGCGTATACTTTCTGAGGATCGTGCCCACCCCGGCGCAATTTGAACAGCTGTTCGGCGGAGTAATCACGCACCATGTTGGCCAGTTCCGGGTATTTTCCGAAGAAGTCCTTGCGGATATACTCCCCATCGGCAGCCGAATATTTCTGGTACTGCCCATCGGGCACTTCTTCCATGCGTTTGAGCAGCAATCCATTTCGATCCTGGGCCAGCAGTGGGTCCCAATCGCTGCCCCAAATGACTTTGATCACGTTCCAGCCCGCACCGCGGAAAGCAGCCTCGAGTTCCTGAATGATTTTGCCGTTGCCGCGCACCGGTCCGTCCAGTCGCTGCAAGTTGCAGTTGACGACAAAAATCAGGTTGTCCAGGTGCTCACGCGATGCCAGGGTGATGGCGCCAAGCGACTCCGGTTCATCTAATTCGCCGTCGCCGAGAAAGACCCACACTTTTTGATCGTCCGGCTTTTTGAGTCCGCGATCTTGCAGGTAATGGTTAAAACGTGCCTGGTAAATGGCCATCAAGGGCGACAGGCCCATGGAAACAGTTGGAAATTGCCAGAATTCAGGCATCAGGTAAGGGTGCGGATAGGATGGCAGACCCCCTTCGGGGCTCAGTTCGCGGCGAAAGTTTTTTAATTGGGTTTGAGAGATGCGCCCTTCCAGATAAGCCCGCGCGTAGATGCCGGGAACGGCATGGCCTTGGAAATAAACGATGTCCCCCGGATGATCGGCGGTTTTAGCCCGGAAAAAATGGTTAAAACCGACCTCGTAGAGCGTGGCGCTGGAGGCGTATGTGGAAATGTGCCCGCCGATGCCGCTGCTCTCGCGATTGGCGCGCACCACCATCGCCATGGCATTCCAGCGGATGATGCTTTTGATGCGCCGCTCGATTTCACGACTGCCGGGAAAAGCCGGTTGGCGTTCCATGGAAATGGTATTGATGTAGGGGGTGTTGGCCACAAAAGGAAAAGCGACACCTTTTTCCTGGGCCCGCGTCTGCAACATGCGCAAAAGCTCGCGCACGCGTTCAGGCCCCTGGCTTTCCAGGACATAGTCCAGAGACTCGATCCATTCACGGTTTTCATAGGCGGCATCGCTGCCGCTGGTGTTGACCTGGTCTTTATCCGACGGCATAAAACAGTCTCCAAGACCGCGATCAAACTTATGAAGCCATTCAGGGGGATCGCTTTTCCAATTGACGCCGGCTTCAAAAGCTTGGATGCGACCTTCACGCGCATTTCGACAGGACATTTTTGCCGATCGAAGCACACGATTGTCAGGTTTTGGGAGATACCTGTATTCTTGTGGGCCAATGACGCCACAAAACTAAATCTGTTTGCATGCATTTCAAGTCTTAATGGTGGAGAGCACGCAAGTTTTATGGTGTTGTCTATGAAAAGGTAACCGTTGCCTCTCTTTTCAAGCCTAATTCGAAATGTTATTGTGTATGCAAGACAAACGACCCAAACCAAAGGAGTGCCGCCATGCCAGTCAACCCGCTTGCCGGCCAACCTGTCCAACCGGACATGCTGGTCAACTTGCCCGAACTGATCACCGCTTATTACGCGCATCAACCGGACGCTGGTATCCCGGAACAGCGGGTGTCATTCGGCACTTCCGGGCATCGCGGCTGTTCTTTGAAAAACAGCTTCAATGAAGCCCATATTCTGGCGATCACTCAGGCGATCTGCCAGTTTCGCCAATCCCAACACATCGACGGGCCGATTTATTTAGGGATCGATACCCACGCGCTTTCGATTCCGGCTTTTGCAAGTGCGCTGGAAGTATTGAGCGCCAACGGCATGGAGGTGATGATTGCCAATGGAAACGAATACACCCCAACGCCGGCCCTTTCGCACGCCATTCTGACTTACAACCGCGGGCGCACCCGGGGGTTGGCCGATGGCATCGTCATCACACCCTCACACAACCCGCCCGAAGATGGCGGCTTCAAATACAACCCTCCCAGCGGCGGCCCGGCCGGCGGTGATATCACCGCCTGGATTGAAAAGCAGGCCAATGCCCTGATGGCCGATGCGTTGAAGGGCGTCAAAAGAATTCCCTATGAACGTGCGCTGCGCGCAGCCACTACCCATCACCACGACTTTATCGATGCATACACCAGCGATTTAAAGCAGGTGATCGACATGGACATCATCCGCGAGGCCGGTATTTCAATGGGGGTGGACCCTCTGGGCGGCGCCGGTGTGCATTATTGGCCGGTCATCGCCGAACGCTACGGGCTTGACCTGACCGTTGTGGACGATACGGTGGACCCGACCTTTCGTTTCATGACCCTGGATTGGGATGGCCGCATCCGCATGGATCCATCTTCGACGCATGCCATGCAACGGCTGATCACGCTCAAGGAGCGGTTCAGTATCGCCTGCGCCTGCGACACCGATCACGACCGTCACGGCATTGTCACGCGTAGCGGCGGTTTGCTGCGACCCAACCACTACCTGGCCGTTTGTGTATCCTATCTGTTTCAGAACCGGCCTGGTTGGCGGTCCGACGCGGCCGTGGGCAAGACATTGGTCAGCAGCCAGATGATCGACCGGGTTGCGGCCAAACTGGGCCGCAGGTTGTACGAGGTGCCGGTCGGCTTCAAATGGTTTGTGGACGGCCTGCGCGACGGCTCGCTGGGGTTCGCCGGCGAGGAAAGCGCCGGCGCTTCATTTGAGCGCATGGATGGCACGGCGTGGTCGACGGACAAGGACGGCATCATTGCCTGCTTGCTGGCCGCTGAAATCACGGCGCGCACCGGTCGGGACCCGAGCGACATTTACCAGGATCTGGCCGGTGAATTTGGCGCGCCGGTGTACCAGCGCATCGATGCTCCCGCGACGCCTGCCCAAAAGGCGGCCTTGTCCAAATTGTCGCCCGAGCGCATCCGCCTGACGGAACTGGCCGGAGAAAAAATCACGGCGGCGCTTACGCACGCCCCGGGCAACGGAGCCGCCATCGGGGGCCTGAAAGTCATCGCGCAAAGCGGATGGTTCGCCGCGCGACCTTCGGGCACGGAAAGCATCTACAAGATTTACGCCGAGAGCTTCAAAGGGGAAGATCATCTGCATCGCATTCAGGCCGAAGCCCAGGCCATTGTCAGTGAGGCGACGCGTTGAGGCAGTTGATACTTTGGAATTGTCGCGATAGGCTCAGTTATCTGGTTTCAGCGCAGGCAGGACCTTTTCTTACACCCCATCGAAACGGAATATCGGCATGCAGACCCACCACCGTATCATCATCGACAATGCAGCCCGAATGGCCGACATCGACGACCAGAGTATCGACCTGGTCGTCACTTCTCCGCCCTATCCCATGATTCAAATGTGGGATGCGCTCTTTTGCATGCTCAACCCCGCCATTGCAGAGGACTTGGCTGAAGACCGGGCCGACGGTGCCTTTGAACATATGCACGGCCAGTTAGATCGGGTCTGGACAGAATTGGGCCGGGTTGTCAAACCGGGGGGCGTCGTCTGCATCAATATAGGCGACGCCACGCGCACGATTGCCTCCCTGTTCCGGTTGTTTGCCAATCACGCACGCATCATCACGGCCTTCCATGCTCTGGGTTTCACGCAAGTGCCGACGATCCTGTGGCGCAAGGCGACCAATGCACCCAACAAATTCATGGGATCGGGCATGCTACCGCCAGGCGCCTATGTCACTTTGGAACATGAGTATATTCTGATCTTCCGCAAAGGAGGCAAACGCCTTTTCAGTACGGCCGAGGAGAAAAACCTTCGCAACGCAAGCGCATTTTTCTGGGAGGAGCGCAACCAGTGGTTTTCGGATGTATGGTTCAATCTGATTGGTACGCCCCAAACCCTGCACAACGGCAACGGCAAATCCAGGGAACGCAGCGCAGCTTTCCCCTTTGATCTGCCTTACCGCCTGATCAATATGTTTTCGGTGAAAGGCGATACGGTGCTGGACCCCTTTGTGGGCACTGCCACCACCATGCTGGCGGCCATGAGCGCCGGGCGCCACAGTATCGGCTATGATCTGGACCCGGCCTTTCAGGAGATCGCCCTGCAGAAAATCGCGGGAATACCCGAATTGGCCAACCGAGTAATTGAACGGCGCCTGCAGGCGCATGCCGATTTTATCGCCGACCGCTTGCAGGCCGGAAAGGAAGTGCGAAATTTTAATAGGCGCTACAACGTTCCGGTAGTTACCCGGCAGGAAGAAATGCTGTATTTGGAACCCGTGCGTCAAATTCAATTTATCGGCAACGATCGATTCAAGGTGATCCATGAATCCGAAGCGGCCATTCAGCCGGCAAGTTTCATCTGCCCACCTGAACCCGACCCTCCCCGGACCCGGTCAGTTTCAAAAAGCAGGCAGCTCAAATTGTTCTAGGTTTGTCCAATAAGCCACGAATTTTGGTGGAAAGCTGCTGCATATTGAAAGGCTTTTGCAAAAATCCGCTGCGGCCTTTGGCGAGCAACGCTTTGGCCTGTTCAATATCATAGTAGCCGCTGGCGAAAATCACCTTGATATCGGGACGGATATCGCGAAGCTTGCCGTATACTTCCTCGCCATCCATATCCGGCATCACCATATCCAGAATCACCAGGTCAATGGCCTCATTTTTCTCGGCGTAGCAATTTATGGCCGACGCACCGCTGTTGGCGATCAGCAACGTGTACCCCAGCCCTTCAAGCATCAGACGGGCGACATCGATGATGTACTCTTCATCGTCGACCAACAAAATGGTTTCCGACCCCAGTTCGATGGATCCCTTGGGGGGCGCATCCACTTCGGGATTTTTGTCCGAGGCCGGCAGGTATATGTCAAAGTGGCTGCCTTGGCCTGGCCGGCTTTTGACCGTGATGGTGCCGTTATGATTCTTGATGATACCGAACACCGAAGCGAGCCCTAGTCCGGTGCCGCGGCCCGGTTCCTGGGTCGTGAAAAAAGGTTCGAAGATGCGCCGCTGCGTAGTCTCGTCCATGCCGATGCCGGTATCTTTCACACTGACCTGAACGTAACGCCCCGGAGGGATATCGAATGACCCGACAAAAGCATCGTTCAGGACCACGTTGGCGGTCCTCAGGAATAAATCGCCCGATCCGTGCATGGCCTGCCATGCATTGAGAAACAGATTGACCAGGACCTGCTCGATCTGACTGCCGTCGGCCATGACGGTCCACAACTCTTTTTGATATTCCTCGTGAATCTTGATGGTCTTGCGGGTACGCCCGAACATTTCGGCAGAGCTTTGCATAATTTGATTCATATCCATGGCTTTGACCACGTACTTGCCGCCCCGTGCAAATCCGAGCAGCTGTTTGGTCAACCGGGCGCCGCTGTCCACACAATCTTCGATGTTTTTCAATTTTTCCGTGATCGCCGGATCGTGCTCTGCATCCAGATACATAAGGGATACATTTCCCTGAATGCCCATCAGCAGGTTGTTAAAGTCATGAGCGATCCCCCCTGCCAGGGTTCCAAGGGATTCCAATCGTTGCGATTCCTGGAATCGGCGCTCAAGGGCTTTGCTCTGGGTGATGTCCTTGACAAAATTCAAGGTGGCCGGCGCGCCTTTCCAGCGGATGTTGATGGTGTTCATTTCAATCCAGATCAACTCGTTTTCCGGATCGATCAAGCGGAATGCGACAGCCGATGGTTTGGGGTCACCGCCGTTGAGCCTGCGCATGATGGCATCGGGATCGTCCCTGCGGTCGTCTTGGAACACGTAATCGATCAGAGGCTTGCGCAGCACCGCCAGACCGAGTTTGTGCGCCATTTCGCGGGCTTTGTGGTTGGAGAATCGGAAGTCACCGTTTTGAAAAATAAAAATGCCTTCATTGGCATTTTCGACGAGCAATCGGTATTTTTCTTCAGACTCGACGAGGGAGGCCTCGTTCGCCTTGATGTCGGTGATGTCGCGCCAGTGTTCGACAATGCGAATGACCCGGCCTTCTATGTCAAGGATGGGATAGGCGCGGATGTCCATCCAGACCCCTTTGGAGTCGATATATTTCTCAGCTTGGGCGGGTTTGCTGGTGCAAAGGATTTGGCGCGCGACACAGTTGTCGCAGGGGGCACATTGATTGATCAGCTCAAAACAACGTTTGCCGACCGCTTGGTCCTCATCGAGGCCGAAAAATTTATAACCGGCTCTGTTAAAGCGGATGATCCGTCGGCTGGTATCCTGCACGCCGATGATATCCGGAATGGCATTGAGCATGGTTTCAAGCATGAGCGACGCTTCGCTGAAGCGATCCTGGAAAGATCGCGGTTCACGTTGGCTCAATCGTCTTGCACCGTTTTCCTGAACCAGCTTGCCGTTGTTTGCCATTAATTGGGCAACCCGGAGGGCAACCTGCGACTCGAAATGATCGCGGTAACGGATCAGATCGATCTCCAACTTATTGTGGTCAGCCAGCATCGCCCGGATGCGCTCTTCGGCATCCAACCGTGCTTGCTGCTCCAGAATGACCTGTTTGCGCAACTGCCGCAGCTCTGAACCGGGCTCTGCATTCGAATGGGTTGCCATAAGTCCCTGACATCGAGAGTTGAAAGTTTGTGCCATTATAGGCCTATCGCTGTCTGGAAACAAGATCGTTGACGCGCCATTTGTTGATTCGTTTCCACACATCTTAAGTTTCCACGCAGCCGGCCGATATGATGCAATATAGTCAAACACAACGAAATTCAAGCTTCCGGATGGTGCGATGTGAAAGAGTGTGCCGTTGTAGACCAGAATGCGTGAGCTGATGCCATGAAAAAAACAGATCAAAATAAGGATTCTGCAAAAAATACCCCCGATACCGGTGACGAGGAACTTGAGAATCTGAGCGATGATGAAAAGGCGGCTTTTGAGAAGATCATGGCCGAAATTTCCGCCTCGGCCGGCGGTTCCAAGGAGCCTGCGAACATCGCGCCGCCCCAACCGGAGAAACCGGAAAGCCCACAGCAAACGGCCGCTATCGATCAGATCAAAACAGAGGCTCCGGTCGCCCCTGACACCAAACAATCTGAAGAAGAGCCAAAGACAGAGGATGAGGAGGCTCTTTCCGACGATCAGCAGAGTGCTTTGGATGCGATCATGGCGGAAATCGAAGCCAAGCGGAAAGGTGCAAAAACCGACAGCGTTTCAAAAACACCTGTTCAAGACGAAGAAGAGCCTCCCGTTCAAGACACAGAAAAAGATTTGTCCGAAGATCAGCAAGCCGCCCTGGACCAGATCATGGCGGAAATCGGTCATAAACGAAATAAGGACAGAGAACCGCCCGCTCCTTCCCAAATCCGTCCGCAAGCGGATGGAAGCGCGGCGGAAAACTCTGAGGAAGCCGATCTGGCAAAAATCATGGCGGAAATCGAAGCGCAGCAAACAAAGCGCGAGGGTGCTTCCGCGCCGATCACTTCCCCGTCCGATGACTGCGCTGAATCCATAGAAGAGGCCGAATCGAAAGCCGAGGCGTTCATTGAGGACGATCTGGAGCAAGATGATTCGGAGAAGGCAAACCCGAATCTGACCATGGAGGAGTTCGATGACGAACTGACGCAACTGCTCTCCTCTGCTCGTCAGCACAATGAGGCGGCGCCTTCCGGTCTGGCGAAAAAACGACTGGTGATGGAAAAAGCATCTGCAGAATTACCTGCGGAGAATGGGCCAGCGGTTGTTGAAACAACGGCAAAGTACGCGCTTTTACACGAAGTTGGCCCCGATCAATTACGCCATCCTGAAACGCACTCCAAACAGGGACCAGGCGCCCTTCAAGCAACGGGCGGTGCCCGGCGGCTCTCGCTGCCGATAGCCGCGGTTTTGTGGAGCATTGCGGGCATCTTGCTGGTGGCGGCCGGTACGTTTTGGTTCTATCAGTCCAGTCCACATTCCGGCAAGGGCAAGATGGCTGCCCCGTCCGCAATGGTAAATGCTGCCCTGCCGGCCGCCCCGCAGGTCACTGCGCCGGAGATATCCGCGGAGCCTGCCCGGCCCTCTTCTGGTGAATTTTCCCGGCCGTCTCCCAATTCTTCACCCCGGGCGGTGGATACCCCCGCAACCCTTTTTCCCGAAATGAAACAAAACTTATCCGCCGCACGCAGTCAGCTGCAAGGCAGAATGTCAGATATCCGCCAGCTGAAAAGCTACTATGCCCGGGGCATCGAAGAAGAAACCGAAAAGATTGAAGCCACCTTGAACAACGGCCGGATTCCTTCATTGGACGAAGCCCTGGCCGATAACAAGATCGCGCTCGCTTTAAAAGCGATTCAACGGCGTCAGACGTATATTGCTAAATTGGAAACACCCTTGGCGCAGTTGGCCGACATGAACGAAGAGCTGCTGTACTTGGAACGTCGGGTGTCGATTTATGAAATTCTGTCGTCGGGCATAGGCGGTTTGCCTCTCGAAACTTTAAAGAAAGAGGTGGCGGGCACAGTGGCCGGATGTCTGCAATTCGATACGCAGGTTTCCATTGATAGCGACACGCTGCAGCCGGCGCCTTTGGCAGTCGTCTGGGAGGGAGTCGCCAAGGTCTTTCAGCGCAAAGTCGGCCTGCTGGCCCAACGTGCGCCACTGAATAAGGCGATCAGCGCCGAAATCTGCCAAGGCAATCACGCCCGCAAATACCTGCTGACCGCCTTGTCGGATGACACTGCGCGTTGCCTGGTCACTTGGGATGGCAAAGACATGAATCTTAACGCATTAACCGATCTGGCACCTGAAGGTGCCAGGATTCTGGCCCAGTGGCCTGGCGAATGGCTGAGCCTCAACGGCTTGCGGGAATTGTCCGCGGAGGCCGCCGCGCACTTATCCGAATGGCCTGGCAAGCGCCTGTCACTCAATGGGCTCAGTGTGCTATCCCCTGAAGCCACAGCGAATCTTTCACAATGGCGCGGTTCCCAGTTGGAAATGGTCGGGCTCGATGCCATCGGATCGTGGGGCAATTATGGCACGCGTTTGTTTCTGTCGGAAAAACTCCGCAAAAAACTGGAGGCGCAGTAATCCAATGAACACCCGAACCGGAAAATCCGGATTTTTTCTACTCCTTCTGGTTACGCTGCTATGGAGCATTAGCGTACCGCCGGCGGCGCTGGCCAACCCGAAGATCGCGGAATTGGAGCGCAAAATTGCCGACTTGAATCTTCTCCATCAACAGCTCAAGGACCGCATGCTGCAGGCCAAGGAGTTAAGCGCCGCGCTTGCCGAACAAGAAAAGATGCTGGTCTCCGAAATCAGCGTTCTGGTCAGAAGTAAGCGCATCACCAATTGGGAGCAAGCCCGACAAAACACTCGTCTTCACTACAACATCGAGCTTTTACGCACGCTAATGCCTTACATGGACGAATTAAACGATAAGTTGACGTTTTATCAAGACGGTCGGGATCGGCTTGGCTATCTGCGCCAACTGGCGGAAGACGACCTGCGCATGATCACCGCCCTGAACAACCTCAAGATAGATGCGTTGACCACTCAAATTTCACTGGTCATCAACCGCTACTTGCCCGAAGCGCATGTGATTCAAATCGACCCGCAACGCATTGCGGTGCCGCCATCCCAGCACATATGGGAGCGTGTCGCGCGGTAACCGGATCATTTTTTTGCAACAATGCCGCTGAGAATGCCCGACTCGGTCGGTCCACTGTAAGCTTGACGTTTAATCTGTGTTAGGCCTGCTTCGGCCAGCATGCTTCGCAACAATGCGTCGGAATACGCTTGGCCGCTTCCGGTGACCAGGAGCATGTTGAGTGAAAATAGCGCGGGAAAAAGCGGTCCATCCATGGTGTCGTGCAAGATGAATTCATGTACCAGGATCATTGCGCCGGGCTGCAGCGCTTTGACCGTTTTGGCGATGAGATTCCGACAGGCTTCCGGACCTTCGCCATGCAATATGTGGGACAACCAGGCGACATCATAGGTGCCATCGATCCGGTCAGACAGATAATCTCCCTCTGCGAACCCGACGCGCCCCGAAAGTCCGAAACGCGCGATGGTGCGCTCCGCAAAGGGCCGCGTGGTGGGCAAATCAAAGATCACCGCCTGCAAGTCCGGGTTTTTCCGGCAAAAGTGGACAGCGTAGGTACCTGGGCCGCCGCCCAAATCCAAAAGTTTGGTACGGCCGCTCAGATCGATCACGTCCGCAATGTCCGGCGCTTGCAGCATGGCTTGATTATACATGCCCATCAAAAAGGCCTCCCGTTCATGTCCTTCACTGAATGAGGTGCGCGGACGCAACGACTTTCCGGTATGCACCGCCTCATCCAACCGGGCCCAGGCGCCTGACAGGTGATGATGATGCAGAATCATATACCCCACATAGTCCGGTGATCCTTCCACGAGATACTGCCGTGCCGCAGCCGTCAAGGCGTAATGTTCGTCCTCCTTTTGCAACAGTTGCATGGCGCAAAGCGCATTGAGCAACATGCCCAAAGCGCGGGCATTGGCGTCTATGCAGCCGGCAGCGTCGGCAGCGGTCATCGGCTGCTTCGCCAGCGTGGTGAACACTCCGATTTTGACGCCGGCATGCAGCGCGAATGTCTGCCAGTAGCTACCGGACAACCGCAACAATGTCCCCGGGTTCCAATCGATTCCATTCATGTGCGTCTCCTTTATTCGTTAAATTATCTGTATGCGGGCACTTATCGGCAAGCCGGACCGGGCGCCGATAAGAGGGGATCGTCAATCGACACTTATCACAAAACGATATTCCTTGCCTGGCGCACGTATTGACTCTATATTGCGATAACTATTTTTTCTTGAAAGGACAATGTATGGCAGCGGAAGTCAAAATACTGAAGGGCTATGTAAAAACTGAAAACATGATCTTGCTGTTGGTTGCGGCCGTGGCCCTTGGGTTCATCGGAGGCGTGGTGTTCAGTGCGTACCGCTTGGGCGGGACGACATCCGCTACCAACGCCGGCGGGCCCATGCCAATTACCGCCCAGCAAGAAGATATGATCGCATCGTTGCTCGAAAGAACCCGTAACAGTCCTGAAGATGTCGAAGCCTGGACCCAACTGGGCCATCTCTATTTCGATACGGATCAACCCGTCAAAGCGATCGACGCGTATGAAAAATCCCTGGCCTTGGATGCCAGTCGTCCGGATGTCTGGACGGATTTGGGGGTCATGCATCGGCGCAACGGCGAACCGCAAAAAGCAATCGAGGCTTTTGACAAAGCGGTTTCCTTACGGAATGACCATCAAATTGCGCTCTACAACAAAGGCATCGTGCTCATGCACGATCTGAAGGATCCGCAAGGTGCGGTGGCTGCGTGGGAGAAATTGCTGGAACTCAACCCCGATGCCAAAACCCCAGCGGGAGACCCGCTCAAGAATATTATCGAGCAAATGCGAAAAAACAACAGTCCTTCCTGAATCATCTTTAAAGATGACATCCGGAGCGGTCGCCGCAAAAGACAGTTACGTGCAAACAATAGGCCTCGTTGGGTCGCTATCAGGATGCACTCAGTTGGCGAAGGATTCCAAATGACTTACCAAGTTCATCAACGCCGCATGATTCATCGCGGCCGGGTCTTCGATGTCACCGTTGAAAATGTAACGCTTTCCAATGGTGCCATTGTGGATCTGGAGATCATCCGTCATCCTGGCGCTGCGGCAGTAGTGCCGTTGCTGGACAATAACCGGGTTCTGATGCTCAAGCAGTACCGGCATGCTGTTGGCGGTTTTTTGTGGGAAATCCCCGCAGGAACCTTTGACGGGTCCGAAGATCCTCTGGCATGTGCGCGTCGCGAGTTGATCGAAGAAACCGGTTTCGGCGCCACCGATTGGGAAGCGCTGGGGGTCATCACGCCCGTGCCGGGGTACTCGGATGAAAAAATTCACATCTTCTTGGCCCGCGATCTGGCGCCAGCCGTCCAGAACCTCGATCAAGACGAAATTATTGAAGTGCATACCCTGCCGCTGGCGCAAGTCACGGCCATGATAACCCACGGCGATATTCATGACGCCAAGACCGTCGCGGGCATTTTCATGGCCATCAACGCGCTGAAAGCGCTGACGCCTTAGCGTTGCGACCGCCCGCCCGGGTTATTGCGTTCGGCATAAATGGCCTGCATGTCGGTCTGTTCAAAACCATAGCAGGTGTTGCAGTTGTGGCAACGGATCTCTATCGGGAACGGCCCGTTGCGCGCCATGTCGTCCAATTCCGCCGGATCGAGCATGCTAAGCATGGTCCGGATCTGGGCGCGGCTGCAATGACACATGAACTCGACGCCGCGGTGGTCTAAAAGGCGCGGTGCGAATCCATCAAAAATCCGCTGCAGCCATTCGTCGGGGAAATCCGACCCGAGGACCACATTTCCGATCGAGGGCAGTTCGCGCACAAGGTGCTCGAGTTTGGACAACACCTTATCATCTGCCCCCGGCAGTGCCTGCAGCAACAACCCGCCGGCGCCTTGAACTTCGCCATCCTGGTCGAAAACGACACTCAAGGACAAGGAACTGGGCACCTGTTCAGATTTGAGGTGATACAAGGCCAGATCTTTGGCGAGGCTTCCATATTCCATCATGACCGTGCCCACAAAAGGATGTTTGGCATCTTCCAGAAACCGGGTGACCGAAAGGAAACCCGCTCCGAAAAAGGGCGACAGATCGAAGCTCTGCAAAGGCTTGTCGACAGGAATGGGCACCTGTTTCAGATAGCCACGCACTTCGCCGAAAGCGTTGGACTCGACATTCAGCCCTTTAATGGGGCCGGAGCATTCCACCCCGATAGAGAGGCGGTCGTTGCCCTTGAGACCGGACGACAGAAGTGCGGCACCCAGATAGGCGTGTCCCAGCACAAGTGTTTCGAGTACGCCCAATTCATGATTCCAGCGCATTTCATTGACCATCCGCGTCCCATTGACTGCGACGCCTCGGATGCTGTCGCCAGCCATGATGAAGTTGTAGAGCCGGTCACGTGTGCTGGCGAGCAGCTGTTCCTTGAGGGTGGCCCCATATATTTTTTTCTTTTCCATATTCACCCTCTTTTCTTCTTATCGAATGCCTTGGGAGAAGAACTCAGCAGGCCATCACTGTTCAGGATTCAGCGTTCTTGGAAAAACCACCAGGCGCTCCCCGGCATACAGCGTCTTGTTCACATTGATCCCATTCCAAATCAATAGCGCGGCCACAGGAACATCAAATTTGGCAGCAATCGTGGACAGTGAATCGCCATTCTGAACCACGTATATTCTTTGCTGACGCTGCGCCTCGTAATCATCGGCCATTTTGCGAAAACGCCTCTCGAAACCGGCCGTACTGCCCGGAGGCAGGCGCAGGGCGTAACTGCCCGCCTGAAGATAGTAGCCGCGCAGGTGCGGATTGAGATCCTTGATCGTTTTGAAGTCCGTGCTTGCTGCGGTCGCGATCAGGCGGATCGGTGTCTCCTGGTGGCACTCGGTGCGCACCGTTTCGAAGCGCAGCGGTTCAAAGTAGTCATCGGGCGCCATCTGAAAACCATAAGACTCGGGTTGGGCGATGACAAGTTTCGCAGCCAGCAGTTTGAACACAAATCGTTGCGTTTCCAAAGAAAGGTAGAGCCGGTAGTAATCGGTATTCTTCTGTTCGAGTATTTCGGCATCCAGGCCTTCTTCTCCCATGTTGTAAGCCGCCAAGGCCAGGGCCCAGGAAGAAAACCTGGCATGCAAAGACTTCAAGTAGTCCAATGCGGCCGGCGTCGATAGATAGACATCCCGGCGCTGATCGATGTGCTCATCGACCGTGAGGCCGTACTTGCGAGCTGTTGCCGGCATCAGTTGCCAAAAGCCGAGCGCGCCGGCCGAGGACCCGATATGCGGCATTAAGGCACTTTCGATAACGGGCAAATACTTGAGGTCATCCGGCAGGCCTGCTTTGCGCAACTCTTCGGAGATGTAGGGTAGAAAACGTTTGGAGCGTTTGAGCCAGAGCAGCACCTGCGTTCGATTGCCCAAAGTCAGCAGCATTTCCCTTTCGAAGCGCTCGCGCACGTCGCCCTGCCCCATCGGTACGGGTTCGTTGCACAGCGTCAAGCTTTCCGGCGGACGGGCGGCTTCAGCCGTGACGGTTGCTTCGGCCATCGCCGGAAAGAGAATCAGCCAGCATAGCAAAATGGCGATCGACTGCGTCGATCTCGGATCGGTCGCCCGCAACCGGCTTTTGATCACATCGATGCATTGTCGTGCCTGTCCGCTGGTGGGCATGTTTTCAAGACGCAGGATGGGTTCAGATGCGGCCTGCGGCGACTCTTTGCGACTGACGAGCACCAGACGGTACCAGTAGGGTAATTCGCCATCGTGCACGGACACCAGTTGCACGCCCAAACGTCGCAAGTCACGCAGTCGACCGGCCGAGAAGGCTTTCTTTGTTTTGCCGGTCGGGTCGGAGGGCAGTTTTTGGGCATACTCTGAAAGTCCTTTCAGCAGCTGGCGCTTGACCCTGCGATAGTGCCTGATCGGCATGATCCAGAAACGGGTGATAATATATCCGCAAGCGCCTGCCATAAAACTTAGCAGACAGGCCCAATAAATCGAATCCACGTAACGGCCCCCTTAATCTCATACAGTTGATCAAAATACGTCTATGCCCCATACAGGGCGTTCACAGACAAACGCGTGCCTTGGCATCTCTGGGATAGAACCCTCATTTGGTTCCAGCAGAGGTGGACTTGGGTTTCAGCGATCAGTTGCTAAAATGGTTGCCATGCGCCTCCTGGTCGAAGAAACGGGCGACCAGCGGACGGTATTGGTCCGGGTGCTGCGTCTTGTGTACTTGTTTCAGGAGCATCTCGCCCTGGGCGAACGAACGGGCAAAGTAGCCCCAATAGCCTTTCATGCTATCGACCAGGTGCGCCGGTCCAGATCTGACCTGGGCATAGCGCGCGAACAAGGTGTCATGGAACCGCCTGAAGCGCTCTATGCTGTCGGCTGGCAGAGGGTAGCCCTTGATGTGCCCCGGAAGAAAGGGGTTGCTTACGGCGCCGCGTCCGATCATCCATGTGTGGACCGTGGGAAATCTCTGGCGCAATTTTTCAAAATCAGCTCGCGAATTGATATCACCATTGTAGATCACCGTGCAGCGGCATAAAGCAAGGCACTTTTCAAAGGTATTCAGATCCGGCTGTCCGGTATACATCTGGACACCCGTGCGGGGATGGATGATCAGCTCTTTAATGGGAAATCGATTGAACACGGACAACAGTTCGAAGATTTCGTCGGGCCGCTGGCGCCCAAGGCGCGCCTTGACGCTGATATGCCCCGGCAAAACCCCCAGGACCTTCTCCAGAAAGGCATCGACCCGCTCGGGGTGCGGCAGCAGGCCCGAACCGCGCATCTTCTGAGCCACGCGTGGAAAAGGACACCCCAGATTCCAGTTGATGGTGTCGTATCCCAGGTCGATCAGGATCTTGGCCAAAGCGATGAAATGGTCGGCGGTTTTGCTCAGGATCTGAGGCACGACAGGCATTTTGGCGTTGTTTTCAGGCAGCATCTCGGTCACCTGGCTGGCCTTGATGCGTCCAGGGCCGAAAGTGGTCAAAAAAGGTCCTACAGCCCAATCGATGCCATCGAAATAGTCCACATACGTATTGCGAAAAATAGCGCCTGTCAGCCCTCTTAAAGGTGCCAGGCAGATTTGGGGGTGATCGGTCATCATGATAGACAATGATAGTTCATCCAAAACGCAATTGCAGTGCTTGGGCACGTTTTTGGGCAGCGACAATCCGGTCGTTCAAAAGGGTCTTGACTTTGAACCATGTCCAGTCCGCGGTGGAGGTGAACCCGCATAGCGGCGCGCCTTTTTGCAGCGGTTCGGCCCCTAAGCCTTGCAGCCGGAGCCCTTCCAGACGACCCATTTTCACAAGAAAGACCGTATTGGTACCCATTTCCTGAAGGGCCTGGGGTGACAGACGGATCATCATGCGGGTCACGTTGCCGACGCCCACTTCAGTGGACTGAATCTGTCCGATCTGGGCGCCATCCAAGTAAACGCCTTGATCATACACGTTCGCCAATCCGTCAAACATTACCGCGTAATCTTCCTGGGAAGTCACCCGAGACGCCTCAGGGGGGGCACATCCAGCAAAGACGGCCAACATCAAAATAAAACCGAACCAAATCCCTGCTCGCATAAACCCCTCCTCGTCCGACGTTCGTGCGTTACGATGGCTTGCCTGCATTTTCATAAAAGGGTCTATTTACCATATCCGGTATGATCGAGGCAAGCGAAACACTAAAATCGGACAGGGTAAACGCATTTGGAAATTCAGCTCTTAAGACGACTCCCCTTTCGGGTGAACGTGAAGCCCACACTCAACGGGTTGGAAGCGGCCACCCTGGTATGCGTATTGCAGGTTTTTCCAATAGACGATCCCCATGGACGCGAACAGGCCATAATTTTAGCCGGATCGCCCTATCCACGAATTAGCTGTCTACAAAATTGCTCGGACGTATCCTTTTGTCGCCGGCCATGGAAGGTTGCAAAAAGTCGGTCACTAGGAGACAGAAAGGGGTTTGAAAATGATGACGCAGCTTTCGGGAACTGACTTTCAAAAATGCGCTCCGGTTTCTCTGACGGCGATGTTGGGGCTGGACGAGATCGCTCAGGCGCCGCAAATTCGTAACGGCAACGGCTATTTTTTCGCCTCTCCGCTGACTGCCCAACGTCTGGCACTATTGAACAACATGGTGGGCACCAGAGGCAGCATGGTCATTGTTGTGATAGGCGAAAGAGGTAGCGGCAAAACCACCCTGATGAACCAGTTTATCACCGAGAAGAGCAACCGTTGGCAGATGGGCCGGATACGCGTAAAGTCCGGAAAAAAGTACGGCGACTTGCTCCCCAATCTGAACAACCGACTGGTGTTTTTTTCCCGCGAGGACAACCCGCCCTCGGTGATCGTCGATGACGCCCATCAGCTCAGCGAGCGTGAGCTGAAGCTACTGCTTCAATCCGCCATTGCGGCCGACGGCCGGCGCAAACTGCAAAGTATCGTCTTGTTTGCCGAACAACCCATGCGGGACCGCTTGACCGAAATCGCAAATACGCTGCCGCCGATGGCTGTCATTGACAAAATATTCATGGCCCCGCTGAGTGAAAAGCAGACCGCCGCTTATCTTGAACATCGCTTCCGCACGGCCGGATATTTGAAAGGTTTGCCGTTCAGCAAAAGCCAAATCAAGGCGATCCATAAAGTATCCAAGGGATTACCTGGATGGATCAACGATCAAGCCGTTGTACAGCTCAAGCGGCTGTACGCCGGCGGCCGCAGGCATGGGCTTTTTTCATTAAAAGCCTGGTTTCTGCCCAAATTGCCGAACTTCAGGGCTATGGGCAGCAGCCACTATTAACTTACACCCCTGCCCCAAGCTGGCCCCCTTTATTCCATTAGTTCCAGGAATGTCATCTGGTGCGCCCTATTTTCAATGGCAACGCGCTGCCGTTGCCACAATTCGGCCACAGTGTTCTTTTTTAACACCGTTGGGGTTACCATCACTGCGGTTTTCAACTCTCCGCGGGGCGCATCCTGCAAAAATTTCGTCACTTGGAGAACCTGGTCCACATGGTCGTGCAGGGCACCGGCACTTTTGGTGGGTACGGCGAAAATGACCTGCAATCCCAGGGTGCCGGAAAGATAATCCAACACGGCTTTGCAGCGGGCTTCGTCCATCTTGCTGAAGGACTCATCGATCATCACCGTGCGCAGATGGCTGGCGCCTTCACCAAAGTGCAGGGCCGACGCCAGGCCGGCGCTGCGGATGACATAGGAAGGGGTTTCCATCTGACCGCCGGAACCGGCGCCGTACGTTTTCAGGGAGATGGCCCGATCGGGCAGACACTTTTTGATGTCATAGGTACGGTAATTGCGATAATCCGCGATCCGGCGCAGGTCTTTGACCGACCGCTCGATGTCGTCGTCGAGCAGTTTGGCACAGATCTCGTCGAATATTTTTTGACTTTGCGCGCTCAGGTCGGCATTGCCGAAAAGGGAGTTTTCCACTTCCGGTTTGATCAACGCGGCTTCTTCGAAGAATTTGTAATACGCGCGAAATTCCGGAATCCATTGGTATTCGAACTGGTAGTACTCTTCCCCGAAAAAATGGTTGCGCAACTTGCGGTTGAAGGTTTCCAGGCGGTCTTTGCCCTGGCGTACGGCATTGTGCAATGTATGACAGATATGAAATACAAATGTGTTGTTGAAACGTCCGGTCATCTCGGTGAGCTTTTCTTTATGCCTGGACAAGATGTCGTTGCGCAAAAAGTTGAGCCCATTGCGAATCTGACGTGCCAGATCGCAGGCCAGACTGAAACAGGTGATCAAATTTTCCGTATGGGCATCGCGCACCATGTTTGCGGCTCTGAAATGATGATAGTCGATACCGGTTCCCCGCAACCCCATGCGCGTGCAATCTTCCAGGGCGACTTCGGCGTCCCTGGCCCCCTGGTTCATCCTGGCGCCGAAATTATCGGCATCAAGCGTATTCAGCGCCTGGGCGGCGGAACGGTTGGCCTGAATGCGGTCGATGTGTTCCGTTAGATGAAAATCGGGCCATTGCGCGGCATAGCGATCCAGAACATTGCGGCATGCGGCCATGTGCCGCTTCTTATCTTCGATTCCGGCTTCAAACTCTTTGATTTTGCGGCCTATAGCCTCCATGGCATTGGTATTGGACCCAATGTCCAGAGTGGTTTGTTCGCGCCTGTCCGATATCTCCGACAAAGCGGCCTTGGCGCCCCGAATTTTGCTGTCCAGCGCTTCGCATTCGGTCAGGTCCAAGGCGTTCAGGCGTTCATTGACCTGCTGATGCGCCGACGCGGTTTCCAGGATGGCCACTATGTTTTTAGCCATATCCACCGGAGATAGCTGACGGACGGCATCGTAAAAAGCCTGGGACAAGTGGCGTTCGGTCCGCTCCACTTCGAATTGCTGTTCCATTTCCGTCAATTGATGCTGCTGTGCCGCAAGTGCCCGCCCACGCGCCTCGGCACCGAACACCAGGTCTGCTTCGGAAACCGATGCCATGAAAATGCGATAACTGAGGCATGCCAGGCCGTTTTGCTTCAAGCCCCTGGCCGCCATGGTGATATCGTCGGTGTCCGCCAGCAGACGGACGCTCCCATAGCGCGCTTTAAAATAACTTTCGGCAAGATGATGGGTAAAACGCAGCAAATGGACCATGGAGGTCGCCGGCAGGGTCAATCGGCTGGCATCCGCCATGGCCTTGCGCCCTTGCAAAATAGCGACTTTTTGCAACCCATGCTGCGCCATCAAGGCCATGACCTGGTCTTCATAGGCCGCATCCACAAGAATCAGAAACCGGTTATGTCCTACCAACCCTTCCATGGCCAGTTGCCAGGATGGATCGGCCAGTTCCACATGATCGCACAGAACGCAGGGTGCTGCTTCGGGAAACTGGCTGGCGATCAGGGATATGGCCCGCCGAACGGTTTGCGGATAAGCGACCTGATTGGCATTTTCAAGTCGGGCAATCTGCTCTTTGAGCCGCTTGATCCGGTCCAGCGTCCGTTCGGCCTGTTCCTGACACTGGAAGTGCTTGCGGCTCAAAATTTCTGCAGCAGACGCAAACCGTTCCACCAGAGTTCGGTGGGCATTGTCGATCCGTTCAACCCGTGGCGTCATCTCGGATAGTTCCTGGAAGCGTTGCTCGGACAGCAATTTTCCGATAGGCAGTTGGTCCAGATCGTCCATGGACATAACGGTTTCCATGGGTTCAAGCAACGTTTCAGGTAGCGCGGAGGGGGAAGTCTGCGCATGGGCCAGCAATTGCCCCAGCCTGGCGGTCACGTCGCGGTTGTTTTTTCGCACTGCGTTGGACTGGATCAGCGTATGGGCACGTTCGCTTAATTCATGAGCGAGACGGCCCAGCTCCCGTTCAAGATCGTCTTTGAGTTTGAGCACCGGAACACCCAGTCGTTGCGCCTCCAAAAGACTGAGTTGGTCGGCCATCTGTTTTTCATCATGGGTCAGGGTGTTCTTCTCCCGCGTCAGAATCCGGGTGGCTTCCACCAGCTCCGCGCGCTCTTGCTTCGCTGTTTCAGACTGCCGCTGCAATTGCGCCGCCTTGCGATCAAGATGCTCATACCGCGCCAACTGCTCGTCTATGGCCGTTGCGGTAAAAAGCGCCATCCCCTTTTCGGCGGCCTCAAGAAGCGCGATCCCTTTTTCAATGCCGGCCGCTTCGTGCTCCATGCCGTTGATGCTGCGCATCATCGCTGATACCTGGCGTATGGCGTCGGTAATATCGTGGGGATCGAGGATTTCGGTGCGTACGAATTCATCCAGATCTTTGAGGGGCTTATAGACCATGAAACGGGAGAGCGCCTTGGCGGCATTGCGGGCTTCCACACGGCTGACGCTGGACAGTCCGCGCAGTCCACCGTACAGCAGGCACAGGTAATCTTCCTTGCCCCGGGCGATTTCAACCTGCATGCCGGGATGGTTCGTTTTTAAATGGTTGGCCAGCATGGCCACGGGGATAATCTGCTCCCCTGCCTGCTCTTCTCCCTGATCGGGGGATAGCAGCAGGTCCTTCACGCACAACGTGGCGGATCGTACCACCGCCAGGACAAGATCCTCTTCCTTGGCCGTGCGTTTGTTGCCGGCACTGTCCAGATAGGCGCTGGCTCCGATCAGGGCGGTGAACGGCTGGGATTTATCACCCATTTCAGGGACCCAGTTGGCGAAAAGGTAACCATGGGCACCCTGTGGACGCGCGTAGGAGGCATCGTCACAGCCCAGAATATAGGAGGCCAGGGTCCGCACCTCTTTGACACGGCTTTGCTGAGTGGCTTCCTCCTGACCGGGATTGTACTGAAAAAGACCGGCCGTGGTCCCGGTGAGGATGGTTTGAAGGGCATCCAGCAAAGTGGTCTTTCCGGCCCCGGATTCACCGGTGATCATGTTGATCTGGCTGAAGTCATAATCGCGGTTGGGCAGATTGGCCCAATTGAGCAACCCCATTGAGTTAAGTTTCATGCATCCTCCTGATCCGGTATTTGTATTCCGGCCCGATCCGGTTCGATCGGTTCGGCATCTTGCACGCCTGTGGGCCGAATTTCCCGGTCCGACAGGGCCTCAACAATCCCGTTCAAGGTGAAATGCATGATGATCTCCCGGATGCCTATCCATTGCTCGGCGCCGGCCAGATCCGAATAGGTCACGATGCGAAGTTGTTTAAGGGCATTGAAAAGGGAACGACGCTCGGCTTCAGCGGCCGGCATCTCTTTTTTGGTAATGCTCAGATAGCGCGTAAAAACGGTCTCCAACGGAACAAAAACACACCCTTGCTCATCGATGTCACCTTCGCGGATCTTTTCTTCGTACAACAAGCGCAAGGTGATCATCAATCCAGCTTCATCGGCATGGATCCGTCGTTGCAGCGCGGTCTGGCCGGCATCTCCGATCGCAACCCCGGGAATATCACTGCCCGGCGGATAAGCGATAACAAAATTGAGCTGCGAATTATAAAAAACCGTGATGCCAAGGATATCCAAGTAGGTTTCCACCACCGCCTGCATGCGCACGAAAAGATCGTACAATTCGGCTTCAACCTGACTTTCGTGACGGTAGATGACCTGTTTGTCCAGCAGACGCAGCAACACCGCCCGAAACTCAGCCATGCTCAGATTGCGGTTCTTCAGTTCCTGCGCGAGATGCTCAGTCCACATCCTTACCGTCCTTGTTCTCGGCGCCGACGATCGGGCCCAAGTATTCAATGGTAAAATCATTGCTGGTGAAATAATCGTTTTCAATCGTCTCATCGATGGGCGTGATGCGAAACAGCTGCCCGCTCCTTCCGGCACTGCCTATCATGGGTGCATGGATGGCTCCCAAAAGGGATGCTGCATCGTGAATAATAAAATCGGATGCCCGAATTTTATGTCCCCCCAGCAACTGCTGGATCACAAAATCCTTGATGCTGGCGGTATCGATACGAAACGCCAGGGCAAGTTCCTGCCGGATATAGGCTTTGCGCTGCTCTTCAGGCCGGACCTGGGCTTGCTTTTCCAAAGCAGTGTGTATGTGCCGCATCGCTCTTTTCCCCGGCAGTTTCACTTTTGCGGGATTGACCAAGCCGATGGCAACGCGTGCCGGACGGCTGCGTTCATCTTCGAGAATGGCCCGCACATCCGCCTCGTCTAAACCGGACAGCCGTTTAACCAAAGAGAACACTGAATCGGTATCGATTTCGCCAAAGGCCAGGCTGGCCAGATGGTTGATCAGAACCTGGGCGCGCCGAATGAAATTTTCGGTCTGGGCGCGCAGCTCGGGTATCTTTACATCACAGGCGGCCGTCAGGCGCTGTTCGATCGAATCCAGAACCCATATCAGGATCGAAGGCCGACCGGCTCTTAACAGGTGCGGATAAAAATTGCGAAGTTCCTTTTCTATGGCGGCCTTGGTATCGTCGGTTTGTCCCCGAATCGCATCCAGCAGGTCCAGAATTTCATTGCGGTAACGCTCTACCGAATCCCGGCTGAACCGGACGCACATATCGGGAATAAAGCGTTTTTCCATGAATTCGAAAAAATTATCCCCGGCCTGCTTGGCCGCCAGTATTTCCCGGTTGACCGAGGCGATCAGCGCCCGGCGTTGTTCCACGATCTCCTCGATGATTTCGTTGAAATCGCTGATAATCTCCCCGGACAATTTGGCGGCGATCATCAAGTCTCCGACCGATAATACACCGCTCTGCATCTTGGTTACAAAGCTCTGGAGGTGGGAAAGGGTGCTGCGGGTGTGCTGCGTGTTGGTAATAATCTCGGAATGCCGTTGGGCAAACGGCGCGGCGAATTGCCGGCCTTGGGGGGTGAAACGGTAGGCCGTCTGCATGGTTCCCGAATCCATGTACGCTTCGATCCAACCTGCATCGGTCAGTTTTTTAAGCATCCACGCCGTCCGGTCCTGAAGCGACATTTTAGCCGCCGCGGAACCCGGCACATCGTCATCAAGCGCCGGCGCCGAACGGATACTGGCACCAAAAATATCGAGCACATCCCCGCGGGTCAGATGGTAGCTGTAGTCCGCCTCTGGTCCGTTCAGACGCAGATAAAGATTGCGGATACACGACACCGCCATTTCCCGGTAACGACCGGTAAGCGGGCCGAAAAAATGAAAAGTCCTGTCCTTAAAGAATAGTTGTTGGATATCCATGAACCTGGCAATAAGTAATGATGTCCCCTCGGTACTGCGAGGTGCAATCACTTATCCCAAAGCAGGGGTCGGGTCAAGGCAGGCCGTTGTCTATTCCGGCAGAACCAGACAGTCGGCCACCAGTTCCCAGAGATATTTGATCTTAAGGTCGGGCATGGCGTAATGGGTTTTGATGTTGTTGAGTTGACCGTGACAGCTGTGGCAGGGCACCACCAGTGTGCCGGCACCGGTGGCCCGGATCTGTTCCATCTTGCGGCGGCCATAATAGGTGCGTTCCTCGTTATAACCAGTGGTCAGCGCGCCGCCGCCGCCACCGCAGCAGGTTTGATAGAGACCGTTGGGGTGCAGATCCACCCATTGGGTGGTGCACTGGTCGAGAATCCAGCGCGGTTCCGCGAAATACCCATGGCCGAATTTTTTTTGCGCACGTCGGCCGTAATTGCATGGGTCGTGATAAGTGACCAGATCGGTAAATCGGCTACGATCCAGAGTAATGCGGCCTTCCTGGATGTAGCGGATCAGCAGATCAAATACCGTTACGGTTTCGAATTCCGCGAGTGCTTCCGGGTACCATTTTTGCAGACCCGACCGGGTCGCCAGATACGCGTGCCCTCATTCGGGCCACAAGAGCGTTTTGGCCTTCAGTCGCCGCATGTTGTCCACAATACGGCCCGCCATGATTTTCATGGCCTCGTCGTCTCCGGTAAAATACCCCCAGCTTGTGCCTTCCCAATTATCGGAAGCGATGGTCCAGTCTTCGCCGGCTGCGTGGAAAATTTTCCACCAGTGTTTCAGGTCCTCGGTATGGGTGTTGACCAGCTTGTTGTGGATGGTGGTCAGGATATTGGCGCCCGGTTTGTCGATCGCAATGCTGAAATCCTTTAAACCGGGTTCTTCGGTCATCTCCTCGGCCACATCCTCGAGAATGAAGACAAAATCCTCTTTGGGCAAAGCCAGGTTGTTGCCGGTGCGCAAAGCGTTTGCCAGGCCGTCCTGCAAAATGCCGGGAATCTTTACACGATCGCGCAGCGCCCGGATGGCGCGCATCATATCCGCGATGTCGATGCCCATGGGGCACACCTGCTCGCACTTGCCGCACATGGTGCATATCCATGGCCAGCGTTCGCCGACGATCCAATTGAGCATGCCCATAGAGACCAATCGGACGACTTTGCGCGGATCGAAATCATTCATTCCGGCCACGGGACACGCCCCTGAACACATGCCGCACGTCAGACAGACGTCCTGGGCGTACGGCCAATGCTTGCAAAGCCCGGCATCCAAATCCTCCAAACGAACAAAAGAGGGGGTGGGATTGGTCATAAAAGCTCCTATCCACGCGCAATCAGCGTGTCAACGGCCCCAGAGCCGCAATGCGAGTGACAAAGTCATCGACCACTTGCACGAATTCACATCCCATAGAGGCGGACAGCGTGCCGTAATGGATACGTTGAGGTTCCACACCGGCCCAGGAAAGTGCCTTGGCCGCTTCAGCACACCTTTTGCGTGCGTGAGAGGTGCCGGTGCCTGAATGGCAGTTGCCTTCGTGGCAGCTCAACAGCAAAACGCCATCCGCGTCAGCCTCGAAAGCCTTCAGAAGATGGTTCACTGAGAAAGAGCCGCCACACAGCCCTTCGACGAATGTTACCCCGGCGGACAGCTTATGGCCCAGGGCGAAGGCCGCTTCGCGAGCCAGGGCCGCTGATCTGTTGCAGCCGAAAATCGCCAGCCTGGGGGTAAATGGCACTGATCGTGCGGGATTGCCTTCGATTCGGGAAAGGGCTTCGATCGCCTCGGGCACACCGGCATCACTCATGCGGATGGCCTGGTTCGGACATCCGGCCGCACACAGGCCGCAACTTTGACACGCCTGGGCAACGACCGTCATGCGCGGGCTGATGTCGATGGCCATATAGGGGCACAACCGGTAACAGGTCAGGCAACGTGCGCAGCGGCCCTGGTCGATATCGACCGTGCGCAGCGACTCGCGGTCACGCCCCGCGAGAAATTCAACCACCTGCAAGGCGACTTGCCCAGCATCGGCCTTCTGCTGTTCGGCGCCGGCCACCGCGCGTGATCCGCCCGCCACGAATACGCCACGCCGGTTGGTGCTGTTGCTGAGGCGGTGAACGTTGTCCGCCTGCAAAAAGCCGGTCGCATCCCGTTCGAGCCGCAGGATCTCGGCTATACCGGCCAATGACGGGTGGGCGTGAACTGTTTCGTCGACAATGACCAGGTCCGCGGAGACGCGAAAATCCATTCCACTGGTCTCGTCGTGGTAATCGATCTGAACGCGGGTGTCGTCCAGCATCGCCATGCGCGGCACGCGATCGCCAAACTTGACAAAAATGGCGCCGGCGGCTTTCGCCGCCTGGCAGCAGGCTTCCATGTGATCCATCGACACTTTCAAGTTGCCGGTCATGAACACAGTTCGTGCGGTGCTGATTTTCTGCAAGCGCAGGCAAAACGCCAACATGCGCGCAGCGATCGCCGGATGGCTGTCGCGTCGCCAGCCATTTAAAAACACCACGCGCGCCTCCGGTGGGATGAGGCTTTCCAACGCAACGTCGCGCGCTTTGGCTTCGATCGCCGATAGCGTGACAACTCGTCTGGACGCCTGAAGCCCATATTCGGAGAAATTGGGCAGGTACAACGCTTCTTCGGCCACAATAATACTTGCCACCCCGTGTGCCGTGCGAACGCCACCCTGGTCGAGAATGATCCGGAACGAGCCGGCCTGTCCCTGACAGCCCACCAGCGCACTGCCCTGCACACGGTTGACTCTGGCAGGGGGCTGAAGTGCGATCGTGTTCACCGCGTCAGTAACATTGCCGGTCACCCATGTCACGCCGATGCCCTGTTCAGCCAGGTTATCGGCCACATGGCTGGCGCAGGGGCCGCTGCCGATGACGAGCGTTTCGGAATAAATCGTCATTGTGGATCGCAATCCTTGTTCATCAGTTGTGATGCTCTCGTGAAAAAGCATTCTTATCGAAGCCGCCCGCCATCCAGATAACGGACCATGTCAAAGGCTGCCTTGCCAGCACTATCGATGCTTTCGGCAATACTCATCGGTCCCAGGGCGGCGCCGGCCGCAAACATGCCCGGCGGTTGCGTGTCATTGTCGTGAGGACAAAAGAAACCATTTTCCAGCAGGCGCATTCCAAGCACGGAAGCCAGAACGGCATTGTCAGCAGTGGGCGTCAGCCCAGCAGACAGCACGACCAAATCAAAAACAGCATCTGTCGCGTTGCGGTCCTGGGGATCGAAATAGGTAACCTGCATATCATCGTCGGCTGTTTTGCGGATATCGGCCGGTATGGCGCGTACCGTTCGAATCCGTTCTCGGCAGCCGTCGTAGATCGCCTGGAATTGGCGACCGAAACTCTGTACATCGATGTAGAAAAAAGTCACCGCTGTTCCAGGCTGGCGGCTCTGGACCAGGCGCGCCATGCGCAGCGCCGAACCGCAACATATCTTGCTGCACCAGTCATGCCCGATCCGATGATCACGGCTGCCGACACATTGGATAAACGCCATGCGCCGGGGCAAACGGCCGTCGGACGGACGCGCCAAAGCGCCTGTGGCATGCAATATCCGTTCGGCATCCAGGTTGGTCAGTACATTGGCGAACTGGCCGTAGCCATACGGTTTGTGGGAAGGATCGTAAACGGTAAAACCGGTCGTGACGAGCAGAGCATCGGCATTCAAGGTGTCCGGGAAACGACCTGCGCTTTGGCCCGCGCCCTGTCCGCTGGCGGCAAGCGTCAACTCAAGGCGGCCATTTCCGCGACTGCGCACTATCCGTGCCCCCGGCACAAACGTGATATTCTTTTGCCGCGAGACCTGTTGTGCGCGTTCGTGGACCTGACAGGCACCGCACTGCACACATCCCTCGATTGCCTTGCAGCTGAACTGGATGGCGTGCCCGCCAATCACGGGCGCTTTATCGATTAACCACACCTGGACGCCCCAACGGCTCAAAGCGGCGGCGGCTGTTAATCCAGCGACGCCTGCACCGATGACAACCCCTTGTTTGCCCTTCAGGTTCACGAACAGCTCCTTAAACGCCCGATCCGAGCTCATCATGTCTAATGCCGCGCTTTGTAGTTGGCGACAATGCCCTCGATCCGTTCCTGAATGAAGTCCGCCAGCGCCTGCGCTTTCTGCTCGCTGATCGATGGGATTGCCTCAGACAGTCGTTCGATTTTTTCCTCTGGCATTTCCGTGATCTTGGCTACCAGAAAGGTTTCCACTTCGCCGTCGCCAAGAAGCAGACCGCAGCCGCCGGCAGCTCCGAGAAAAGTGCCTTCAAAAAAGATAGGCACCACCAATTTGACCATACCCGCATCACACTCTTCGATCACCGCCTGGCGCTGTTGGCGGGCCGTATTGGCGAGATTCATGTGCGCTGTGGCGCAGATAAAGGCCTGCCCTTTGGGATTGGCTTTGATTTCGGGACACAACCGGTTGGGCCAAAGCGGGTTCGGATTGACCCGAATGCCATCGACATTGAAAACCGCCGGGTTCAGTCCGGAACGATCGTGAATATCTTTCTCGAGCGCTGCCCAGGTCTCGAGTGAACACAAATCTACCAGTTCCATCAAGGTCTCCTTTTATGCGGACGCTATCCGCCCATGCACGCTAATGAACATTAAAAACAATTATAGACCCAGGGCCTTAAATTTTCAAGGAAAGGAAATCCTGAATGCAGGCGTTCGGTCATCCGATCAGCCGGGCCGCACGGATGGCATTGATCGTATTGCTTTACACAAACTCGATTATCCTCTATAAATGAAGAAGTTCCTTTCAGTTCCATTCAACACGCAACGTGAATACATACCCACAGCCCTCCGCTTGTCCGACAAGCGGGTTCGAGAGGTCATTTAATGCGTGTCATTAAAAAACACAGATGGAAATTCTTGATAGGCATTGTGATTGTCGCGGCCATCATCAGCATCTTTCTGGCGTTTGGTCCACCCAAACTCATGGCGCGCACGGAATCGCCGCTCTTTTGTTCCTCGTGCCATGTCATGCAGGGGCAATTTGAGGCCTGGTTCAATGTTGGCGCACACCGCAGTATCCGTTGCGTGGACTGCCATTTACCCCACGACAATCTGGCCCTCTACTATCTCTGGAAATCAATCGATGGCATGAAAGATGTTGTTGTATTCCACTCGGGTCATACACCGGAATACATTCAGGTGTCGGAACGCGGGCAGCGGTTCGTGCGCGACAACTGTGTCCGTTGTCATTCCGAACGTGTCCAAATGATCGACCAGGAACGCAACTGCTGGGACTGCCATCGTTTTTTACAGCATCAACTGGCCGGTGTACGAATGGTCAATTAATGCGTGGATACGCCATGATAGTGCGAGCACACAAGCAAGCAACAGAATCACTCGCGTAGCCCTGAATATATGCTCCGCGAGTACTTTCTACTTTTCACTCCGGCGCAGCCGGTTTAGCTCAGAGGAGGAGAAATGGGTTTCAGCTCAAGAAAAAAACTGACAGCATGCGTACTGTTCGGCCTGCTGGTCGTTCTCGTCGGATGCAGTCCACCCGAGCCCAAGCCCCGGCAGGTCGTCGAGATTCCCGACGGTACAGTCGATCCGGCGGTCTGGGGCAGAGCCTATCCCGAGGAATATGAATTGTGGAAGAAGACTGCCGAACCCGTGGGCACGCGCCGCAGCAAGTACAAAACCGGCATGGACAGCGGGGCCATTGGCGTGGATAAACTGTCGCAATTTCCCTACATGGCGCTCCTTTTCAATGGTTGGGGGTTTGGAGTGGAGTACAACGAGCCGCGCGGACATGCGTACATGATCCGCGATCAACTGGAGATCGACTCCTCGCGCCTCAAGTCCGGAGGGGTCTGTCTGAGCTGCAAGACGCCCTATGCGCCGATACTTCAAAAGGACATGGGGACGGATTATTATAAGCGGCCTTTCAAAGAGGTCCTCGAACAAATCCCCGAAGAGTTCAGGGAACTTGGGGTCGCTTGCATCGACTGCCATGACAACAAAGATATGAGCTTGAAGATTTCCCGTGGATTCACGCTCGTCGAAGCGATGAAGCATATCGACAAGGACCCCACGCAACTGACCCGCCAGGAAATGCGCTCGATGGTATGCGCGCAATGCCATGTCACGTATAATATCCCAAAAGACGCGGAGGGCAAATCGGTCGGTCTGTACTTCCCATGGCAGAACAGCAAATCCGGTAAAATCACCATCGAAGATATTATCCAGCAGATCCGCGATGACGATAGCGTGCTGGAATGGAAACAAGGTGTAACCGGTTTCAAAATGGCCTTCATCCGTCATCCTGAATATGAATTCTGGACCAACGGCAGCACCCATTTCAAAGCTGGTGCGTCTTGTGCGGATTGCCACATGCCTTACACCGTGGCCGGGGTTCACAAGATCTCCGACCACCGCGTCATGAGCCCGGTGCAGGCGGATATGAAAGCTTGCCGGCAGTGTCACGCCGAGAATGCCGAGTGGCTCAGGGACCGTGTTTTCACCATGCAGGACCAGACGATTTCAATCATGATTCGGGCCGGTTATCAGACGGCCACTGTGGCCAAACTGTTCGAATTGACCCACAATGCCCAGGCCGAAGGTAAAACGATCGACACAGCGCTGTACGACAAGGCCAAAGAGTTTTATGAAGAGGCCTTCTATCGCTCTCTGTTCATGGGTGCGGAAAACTCGATCGGGTTTCACAACCCCACCGAAGGGCTACGGATTCTTGGCGATTCCCTGGCCTTTGGCACACGCGCCGAAGCTTATCTGCGCCAAGCACTGGCCCAGGCCGGGGTCGAGGTGCCGCTCAAAGTGGATCTGGAAATCATGAAATATGTGGATGAACGCGGAGAGAAAAAACTGCGCTTCGATCCGAACCTGGAATTCAAAGATCCCATGGGGATTCAGGACAAGTTCTTTTAAAAACCGTTTTCAACGATGCCGCGCGGCGCTCCCCCTAAGTCGAGGAGCGCCGCGGATCATTTTGCCCCGCTCACCTTCGGGGCGCCGCATTCACCGCACATATTTGCCCCGCCAGGATCCGCCGCCGGATGATGAGGTCCGATCGGTACCCGCATACCATAAGCCACACTATGGGGTATGGACCGCGCAATCACACCACAAATGGCAGTATCTATCCAGGGTCGCGCTACTCTGCCCGTGCGAGGGGCGTGCCATCGTTCACCAAAGGTGCGGACCCGGGGAAGACGCCCCACACGGCACTTATCCCGTTCGCCCCTACGAGTAGAACGATGTTCCGAATTTGTGATCAAACCACATGCAAATGCGGTTACCCTGCTGTATGCAAACATGAGGCTTGACGCATCTCTTGTTCTTTGCTCTAGAGGAGATTTTTCTGGGAAACACACCCTGTATCCTGCCGTGTAACCAAAGGAGTTTGGCGTGAACAAAGACTTTTTGCATGTCGATGACTGGACGCGGGATGAAATGATGGCCGCCTTGGATTTGGCCGTCGAAGTCAAAAAAAAATTAAAGAATCGTGAAGCGTACACCCCTTTCAAGAACCATTCACTGGCGATGATTTTCGCCAAGCCGTCAGCGCGCACCCGGGTTTCCTTCGAAACCGGCTTTTCCCGTCTGGGTGGCCACGCGATTTATTTGGGCCCTGCGGATATCGATGTAGGGGTCAGGGAACCTGCCAGGGATGTGGCCCGAGTGCTGAGCGGATACAATGACATGATCATGGCACGTTTATTCGACCACGCCATTATTGTGGAGTTGGCCCGTTTTGCTAGTGTGCCGGTGATCAATGGCCTGACCGATTACAATCATCCTTGTCAGATTATGGCCGATATTCTAACCATAAAGGAGCACGTCGGTCGCCTCCACGATCTGAAAATCGCCTATATCGGCGACGGCAACAACATCGTGCACAGTTGGCTGCGCTTGTCGACGCGCTTGCCGTTGCATTTCACTTGTGCCTGCCCGCCGAACTATCCTCCGGACCCGGTCACTTTCGAGATTGCCAAACAAGCCGGACTCAGCACTGTTGAGGTCACGCATGATCCGTTGGTCGCTGTCAAGGATGCCGATGTTGTTTACACTGATGTATGGGCGTCGATGGGTAAAAAACATGAACTGGAGGAGCGTAAACGCCATTTCAAGGGATTCACGGTTACGCCCAAGCTGATGTCCGCCGCCAAGTCGTCCGCCGTTTTTATGCACTGCCTGCCGGCCCAACGGGGCCTCGAAGTCACCGATGAGGTCATGGAATCACCGGGCGCTATCATTTTTCAGCAAGCGGAGAACCGTATGCACATGCAAAATGCGATCATGTTGAAATTGGCCGGTAAGGCGTAACGTTTCATCCGCACAGTGTTTTTCTCAGTTCACATGATGCCTGAAAATAGGTTGGTACTGCGCATCCAAGTCTCGCTGGCAGGACCACGCAGACTGTTTCGAAGTGCATTCGGGATTTGCACGGAGGAGGTGATCACCGGGGTTTTCCTTCATCACACACGCCGTATCTGGCTTGACCGAAGTGGTAACCAGAAAATACAATATGTGGTTCTTCCGAAAACGAATCGCCACCATCAGTGGTATGATCACCAATCGGCTTGACCGCGTCTGTCAGCTGCCTGGGGATGCCCGCGTGTGCCGTTTAAGTATGTTTCGTCCAGATGCCGCTGAGCCAGCGGCAAGGATTCGATATGCGGCGGACTAAAATCGAAAACAAGTTTCAAAAGATGCTGGGTGATGCGATAAGTCGCCCCCCACAACATTTCGCGGCCGCCGTCATCTTGATGAACGAAACAGGGAAAATCTTCGTAACGCAACGGTTGTCTGTTGCCTGGCCCACGACTGTTGAACGTCGGACGAAATCGATGGTAGTGCCGCGGATCGAGCAGTTTGTGCAAAGCGATGGGCACAATCCTGTCTACCTCCCAATTCGGTGTAAGCCGATGAGGGGCGACCCAACCCACCATCGGGTATATGACCCGGTCGAACATCACCAAATGTTGTTTAGGAAGCACACCGAGGAACTCGAAACGCAACGGGTTGAGCCGCATTTCCTCCCAAGCTTCTCGCAACCCGGCGGCCAGCAAAAGACGCAAGGACCCGCTCTTGGAGGGCAGGCGTCGCTTGCGTTGCCAGCGTCTCAATGGCGATCCCGGCAGATCGAGCAAGCGCGCCAAAAAACGATCCTTTCTCCAGGAAAGTCCACCGCCTGGATAACATAAATCACCACTTTGACGCACTTGCGACGACCGTTTGTTGAGTATCAGGCACGCGTGCCCATCATTCGTATTGCCTCCATTGCATTGGCTCAAGGTGACCAAAACCACCGACGCCTTTTTCAGTTCGTCGGCAGGCAAATCGATAATCTCTTCTTGTAACCCCAAGTCTCCCACCGAATCGCGAATTCGCCTCGGCAAATCCGCCAAGCGGCCGGTTTCGAACTTCCGAGTGTTATCCATTTTGTGTCCCATCAAACGGGCACATGCCGCCCGTTGTGCTTTTGCCATCTGAATTGCGTATGGTTGACTTTAAGAAGCGTCGGCTTAAGTTTCAATTGACGCATCGTTTTTTTCGACACATTCGATGCATTCGACCACGTGGCCTGTGACCACGCACCGAAATGCCCGTATAGGAACGCGACAGTCTTTTCATTTCCCTTCCTTGTGGACATCATAGCAGGGATGGATCGGGCGCACTAAATACCAAGCACTTAAATACCCCAGGAGGTGCCTTATGGCCGTGATCAATAAAACGCGATGCTGCACGTTGGAAAACCAAAGGTTAAAAGAAGAAATTCGCCAATGCGATTTTTGCTCCGACAATTGGGAGGGACATCATCGGTGCTTGCTGAATGTGGCCAAAGAGAGTGGCAAACGCGCGCGTGCGTGCATGTCAAAGTGACCGGCAAGCGAACGAACGTCACGGTTTGAAGACTTTCATGCCCTGAGGCGTATCCTGCACTGCGTACCCCAAGGATTGAATCTGGTCGCGCAACTGGTCCGATAACGCCCATTGCTTCTCCTTGCGCGCCGTAAGGCGCGCATCGGCCAGCGCCTGGATCTCCTCCGGCAACGTTTGACCGGCTGCCGCGCTTTGAAGATCGAGCCCCAGCACCCGGTCGAAATCGAAAACGGTTGCCAGTTTGATATCAGGCGCCAGATCAGATTTGAGCAGGTCCTGGACAACGGCCATCGCTTGGGGCATGTTTAAGTCATTATTGATCGCCTGCAAGAATTTCTCCTGATAAGCGGCATCGACTTTGGACGGGCTTGCTGAATCCAATAAGGTGCGCACTTGATTGCGCACGTGCTGCAGGCCGTTTTGTGCAGCCATCATGGCTTCTTCGCTGTACTCCATCGGTTTCCGGTAATGGGTCTGAAAAGCTGCATACCGGTAGGCCAATGGCTCGATTTTGCAAGCTTCGATCACCGCGTCCAGCGTGAGAAAGTTACCCTCGCTTTTGGCCATTTTCTTGCCACCGGCGATAATGAGAAAGGCGCCGTGCATCCAGAAGTTGAAAAATTTTCTACCTGTGGCCGCTTCCGATTGGGCGATTTCATTGGTATGATGCACATCGATGTGATCGGTTCCTCCGCAATGGATGTCGAGCTTTTCCCCCAGAAATTTCATGCTCATGGCCGAACATTCAATATGCCAACCGGGAAAACCAACGCCCCAGGGTGAGGCCCACTCCATTTGGCGCTGAACCCCTTCCGGAGAATATTTCCATAGTGCAAAATCGGTTGGATTGCGTTTTTCCGGATTTTTCTCCACCCGCGCGCCCTCCTGCAAAAATGCAAGATCCTGATGGGATAAACGGGTGTAGCCATCGAATTTGGCAGTATTAAAATAAATGCCGTCTCTGGTACGATAGGTATACCCTTTTTCTTCGAGCGCCTTGATCAAGGCAATCTGATCTTCTATCGTTTCAGTAGCCTTGCACCAGATGGTAGGATCCATAATGTGCAGGCGCGCAATGTCCTTCTTGAAAGCCTGGGTGTAGTGTTCCGCTATCTCCCACGCACTTTTACCTTCCCTGCGGGCGCCCTTTTCAAGTTTATCTTCACCCATGTCACGATCACCGGTCAAATGCCCCACATCGGTGATATTCATGACATGTTTAACCTCTAAGCCATTGTATAGAAGCACGCGTTTCAATATATCCGAAAAGATATAGGTCCGCAGGTTTCCAACATGGGCATAATTATAAACGGTCGGCCCGCACGTATAAAGGCCGACTTCGGGTGGATGTATGGGTTGGAACGTCTCTTTACGACGCGACATCGTATTATACAGTTGTAGCTCCATAGTCACTCTCACCCGAAAATAGTTATGCTACCAGGCCCATATGCATGCTTCACGCGACAAGATGAAATGATTTTGATCTTCACTCCAATTCTCAAGCGCAAACGCTACGGGCGCATTAACGACATTTTATGCCCCAGGAATCGGGGCATTGTCAATCGAATCTATGGATGGCATATTGGGATCGTAAATAAACGTATAGTGGAGCACCAATACTCCCCCGGCAAGTTTGCATGTATCAATCAACTCGAGACCGGCATTCATGGGTTCGGAAAACATCGACAAACCCTGGCCGAATAGAACCGGAATGATCGTTACGACCATATCGTCGATCAAACGGGCGCGCAAAAAAAGTGAGTTGATCGTTGCCCCACCAGCTAAAATGGCCTTAGTGAATCCACGATCCGTCAATCTGGACAGGATGATTTCAGGAGAATCCGCCGTGCACAACAAATTTTCAGAGGAAGGATATCTCTCAGGATGTCGCGTGATCACCACATTGAGACGACCGGGCAGCGGCTTGCCAATGGTATCGAAGGTGCGCGACCCCATGATCACGACCCCTGCGCCGATGGTCATCTGCTTGAACATACGCTTGTCGGCCTTGCCGGTCCAATCGGGGAAATGCGCGCCGTGACGAGCGATCTTGCCATCGGCGGTCATCGCCATGACCAGGGTGATCTTCATGCGCCTTAATCCTTCATGCTGTTTTGCCTTGGATGCCCCGTTCAAAAGAGCCGGGAATGTAAAACGGCCATGGTGATTTGTCAAAATCACGACTTACTGTCCGCAGCGTAGCAAGATCTCCAAGAAGCCGAGGTGATGTTCCATGGAACAAACTGCCGATCAATTTTTCCATGTTACGGTAAAAGCAATGAAGCACCTGTAGTCCGGCGCGCTTCCAGAGCCGCATGTGCCCGCGCTGCGTCTTTTAGGGCATAGCGTTGGTTGATCTCCACACGAACAGCGCCCTTTAATAGCACCTCGAACAGATCCTGGGCATGCGCCAGCAAATCAGCGCGATCGGCCGTATAAGTCATCAAGGACGGGCGCGTGAGAAAAAGAGATCCATTGGCAGCCAACAGGCTGATATCGAAGGGGGGAATCACCCCCGATGATTGTCCGAATGAGACCAGGGTCCCCATTGGCCGTATACACGATAAAGACCGCATGAAGGTGGCTTGCCCCACAGCGTCATACACCACATCCACGCCGATGCCGGCGGTAATGCGTTTGACGCTGTCCGCAAAATCCTCATTTCGGTATAGAATCGGAAAATCGCAGCCGCGTTCAACTGCATAAGCGGCTTTCTCCTCGGAACCGACAGTGCCGATTACAGTCGCACCCAAATAGTGCGCCCATTGGCAGAGAATAGACCCCACGCCACCCGCAGCGGCATGAATCAGGAGGGTATCCCCTTTTTTTACAGGGTAGCAGCCATGCAACAAAAAACGCGCCGTCATGCCCTTGAGCATCATGGCGGCGGCCTGCTCACTGTCGATGCCGTCTGGTAATTTGACCAGGCGATCGGCGGGAATCAGACGTTCCTGCGCATAGGCCCCTGCCGGTCCGCCCGCATAAGCCACACGGTCTCCGACGTGCAGATCGGCGACGTTCGCTCCGACCGCCTGGACGATTCCCGCACCTTCCAAACCTGGAACAGCCGGCATTCGCGGTAAAGGATAAAGCCCGGTCCGATGATAAATGTCGATGTAATTTACACCGATCGCCTCATGGCGCACCCGAACCTGTCCTGGTCCCGGTGGCCCTGGGTCATATGTTTCCAATTGTAGTACCTCTGGGCCGCCGGTCTTGTGCATGACCACCGCTTTGACCATCTTACACCTCTCTTGTCTTGATATTGGTATAGCAACTTTTTGGACGCAAACCACCCACACGGTTCACCGGTTTTTGGAACCCGACAAGTTGCGCTCTTAAACCAAGCGGACACCTGCCTCTTGGATTTAGAGTATGTTGAAAAAGTCAGGCATTTCATGCTCAACTTTGCCGCTGGTGTGACCGATAATAATACAGATTGGAGATCCTGAAAGGACATCGGTGCTTGGACCTCCTTTGCACCACCAGAAAGGCGCGGTGGTGACATGCTTTAAGCCAGAGATATACGAGGGAATTTATGCGTATCGTATGTTCAACGTGCCAAAAATCCTACACGCTGCCTGACGAGCGCCTGCCACAGGGCAAGGTCGTTTCGTTCCCCTGCCCTGCATGCAAAGGAAAAATCACACTCGATCTGCGCATCGAAGAGGAAATTGCCGGCGCTTCCGACCGACTGGTTTACAAACCGTTGGCGGATGAGACTGAATCGGGGCTGTCCACCGACGATCTGAAAAAGAAAATCATCAAGGGCATTAACGACCTTCCGCCCATGCCCAAAGTATTGTTCAAGGCGCGGGCGGTACTTTCCGACCAGAATTCCAGTTTCAAAGACATTTCCAAGATCATCGAGACCGACCAAGCCATTGCCGCAAAAATACTTAAAGTGGCCAATTCGGCGTACTACGGTCTCAGCGGCATGGTCAGTTCCATCCACCAGGCGTCAGTGGTCCTGGGGTATCAGACCCTTGAGCAAGTCATTACGATGGTGTCCACAACCTCTTTATTAGGTAAGCAACTGAAGGGGTATGGTTTGAATGCGGGAGTGTTGTGGAAACATAGTCTGGCTACAGCAATGGCTTGCCGGTTGATCGCTAAACTTCGAGCGCCCAGTTTGGAAAATGACGCTTTTTCCGTCGGCCTGATTCATGATGCAGGCAAACTGGCCCTCGATGGCTATGTCCTGAGCAAACGCAGTGAAATAGATGCTTTTTTGCGGGACCAATCCCCCTCCTTCCTGGAGGCGGAACGACGGGTACTGGGCTTCGATCACACGGAGATCGCCCACGATCTCAGTCAAAAATGGAAACTTCCCGAAAACCATGCAGCCGCTATGCGCTTTCATCACTCGCCGGAAGCATCCCAGGGCAACCAGTTGGCCCATATTGTCCATATTGCCAATAACATTGCATTCCGGGCCGGTTTCGGCGGAGGCCCCGGTTTCGACGGACAACCTGTTAATGCCGACAGCATGGCGGGATTAAGATTAAAGGAGGAGGACATCGCGGCGTTTACCGCTCAAGTCACTGCCTCTGTCGATGAAATCACAACCTCTTTGCTGTGATCAGGATCCCTGTGTTGCTTTGAGGTATGTTGTTCTGTCGGTTCTTTCGGCAGACAACTTGCTTCTTTCTTCGCTTTTTGAGATAATCGCGCCTGTTGAGAATGGGGCCATTGTTCGAAAGGAGTTTAGTGATGTCCGAATCACAAGCGATGTTGACGACTCAGCAATTTGCAAAAAAAGCGAACGTATCGACAAGCACCCTATCGAAATGGCTGCGCAACGGAAAGATCAAAGGCCGCAAAAATGGCGGTAAATGGCTGATACCAATTGATCAACTCGAATTATTGGCTTCGCTGCCAACACCCGTGCCCTGCTCTTCCGATCCGTCCAAGAAGGCGGCAACATCCCCGCCTCACGCTGAAACGATCGGCTACTCGATTGAAGAATTCAGCACAATGACCTATTTGACGCCTTTTGGTGTGGAACAGTACGTCAAGAACGGCCGCTTGAGCGGCACCCGCAAACCTGACGGCCAATGGTACATTGATTCCCTGAACTTGGAAAAAGCCACGATTAAAAGATTGCTGCGCAGGTAACTCTTTGAAATTTGCATTTTGCTTTTTCAGTTTGCAAATTGCAAAAGTCTTTCCGGGACGGGCACTGCAGACCGCTTTAGGTTTATCTATTTAAGTATCTGTTTTATTGATAATTATAAATAATTAAGATTTTTGAATAATTATGGCATAACACATGCATTACAAAACACGAAGCCTAACTTTTTCATCATCATCTTCCTCTCTTGCCGGCAGGGTGGCGCTCGCGCCACCCTGCATCCCCCCTTAAAACGCCGCACGCCAAAGAAATACGCAGTAATTCGGCCTGAGTGACCGCTTAATCACCACGCAATGCGATTATTTCTTTCAGTTGCGCAACATGCGCACCTTCTTCGGCGATGATTTGTTCCAGTTGATGCATGGTCTGCGAATCATCCAAAAAGCTATACAACATTTCATAAAACAGGATCGTGTCGTTTTCAAACTCTATAGCGTCGCGCAATAGGGCATTGATTTCGGATGCGTCGGACAAACGGGCGGGGTCCAGAGAAAATGTCTGCTGAGCCATCATACCCTGCAGCAATTCGCGCCCGAGATTATGGATTTGATCGTCTTGGGGCTCAAACGCCCGCAAAAGCGGCAAACTCTCGAACCATTGGGCATGCCTGGCCTCTTCTTCAGCCAACCATTCAAGCATGCGGGCAACGTTCAGGTCTTGGGCATTTTTTGCCGTGCGCCGATAGACTGCCTCGCCATTGCGTTCGATTTGGATGGCAATATCGCGGATATCCGCAAAGGTAAACATACGTGCGACCTCCTGAATCGGCTGAGCGCAGCTCACCGAGCGCAGCCTTCGCTTCTGATCGAAATGGTTTTGGCCGTGAACGCCCCCCGTCCGCTCATCGGCGAATGGGTCCCGCAGAGATAAGCTGACCCTTATTTCCTGTTTGATGCTACGTTACGCCAGGTGACAAATTGGATCAAGATCGATGACGCCGCCCACACCAGAGCCGCAATCATAAGAACAATGCCAACGGTCTGCGCCAGGTTCGCCAGGAAGTGGTCCAGATGCAGCATGCCCAGATGACGTAAAATATACTCCCAATCGTGATAATCCGCGACCTCTCTGCCGGTCACGCCGCCCAGCAGAATCAGGTTCAGATCCCTGGCATCGTTGATGTAAGGCGCAATATCCATAAAGCTTTCCGCCAACCACCATTGTGCCACTGCGGCGCCGAACACGTCCCGCGTGCGAATCAAAAGAACGACCAGGCATATAGCAGGCATGAACAACTGTCCCATGGTGCCGCCCAGAACTGCAATGAAACGGCCCAGTGGACTGAAGATAATGTGGCCGGCTTCATGAAAGGGTAAATTGACCAGGTGCATGAAACTGGCACCAGCATAATTGGATTCCACTGTGGAAAAAACAAATTTAAGGCTCCATAGCGCCAATAAGGTCAAAAGCAGTATCCGGCCGGCAAGCGCGATTGGATCAACCTCCTCATGGACAACCGGCCAAAAAAAATCTCTGAATGTGAATGCGCGGGTTTGTGCGGGGGTGCTTGTTGGTGTCGGCACACTGTGAGCCGAGTGCAAGGTGTAATATTTTGAGAAAACGATCCCACAGCGCATGCATTCGATAAGATTTTCACCCGTTTCAGAGCCACATTTCGGACAGATCATGGTTCGTCCCCCTGAATTGCAGGATTGAAATTGACATTTTGCCTATATCTTCCGATAATACAAGAAAAACCCCACGCCTGATAGGTGATCAATGAATCCGGTTATTGCTTACCTTTGACTTCGATCAATGCTCTAAAGGAATGCACATCACCATGGCATCGCTTAATCATTCCAGCCCTGAAGCGTATCTTATCCCCTATCCTGCCGAAACTTTCTCGAAACCCATCCCCATTCGGCTGGGAAAAACGACCATCGGTCGTGAACAGTCAAATGTCATTCAGATAACGCACGAGTCGGTCGGGCATCATCACGCCGTCATATCCTTTGATAATGGAAAATACGTGTTGATCGAGCGTGAAGGTCAAAATGCCACCTGTATCAATGGCGAGCGAATTACGGTCGCCGCCCTCCATCATCATGATAAAATTTCTTTTGGAAAGAGCAGTTATATCTTTTTACTGAAATCCGAAGCACGTGGGGGTGGTGAAGACACCAAACCACTCATTGGCGACGCCAACAAGACATTTAACATCCTGGAAGAAGAACTGGAGCCCTCAGAGTTGTTGGCGCAAAGTGCTACGGATGCCGCCCTGGAAATCTTCAAGGCACCGGCAGGCGATCCACGGATGGCATCCGGAATAGGCTCGTTGGCCCATCAGCGACTGTCACTTTTGTACCAACTCAGCGAAAAATTAAGGTCTGCTAAAAGGCAGGATGAAATCCTGAACCAGGGGCTCACGCTGCTTCTGAATGCCTTGCATACGGCCCAGCGTGCGATGGTGTTGCTCAGATCGCAAAACAGCGAAAACCTGGATGTCTGCGCAGCCAAATTTCGCGATCCGAAGGCAAACACCAGCGCATTTCCCGTGAGTCGAACCGTAATCGATTGGGTCCTCACTGAAAAAATAGCGTTGGTCAGCCAAAACCTGTCCGAAGATCAACGCTTCAAGCATTCCGATTCCATCCGCCTGCATAATCTCAACAGTATCATCGTGGTTCCCATGATGAAGAATGAGCGTGTCATCGGCATGATCTATATCGACGGACGAGATCTGCTGCATGCTTTCACCCGCCAGGATCTGGCCTTCGCGGCCGCAGTGGCGAACGAACTGGCGCTTTGCACCGAAAACATTCGCCTGCAAAACGAACTGATCCAGATCGAGCGCATGGCCGCGATCGGACTGACCATGTCCAATCTGGCGCACAATATCAAAAACCTGCTTTCCTTGAATCAGAACGCGGTTGACTTGCTGGGACTTCAGCTTAAAAAACTGGAAGACAGCCGCATCGATAAAAGCTGGCGGTACATTCTGCAAAGTTTTACACGCATCAATAATCTCGCGGCCAATATGCTGGGCTTTGCCAGAGAGCAAGAGATGGTTTTGCAGTGGATCCCCATCAATCGGATCGTTTTGGCAGCCCGCGATGCCATTGAGCAAAGCCTGGCCAGCAAAGGCATCGATCTGCAGTTGAATCTGTCCGACGCGGACACCAAATGGATGATTGATGCCAACCAGTTCCAGCGCGCCCTGCTTAACCTGGTGGTCAATGCGGTTGATGCCGTCAAGGAAACAGCGGACGGCATCATCGTGCTGAGTACCGCTTTGGACAAGGAAAGTCTGATTGTCAGCGTTTCCGATAACGGATGCGGCATATCCCAGGACAAACTGCCTCTGATTTTCGACCTCTTTTATACCACCAAAGGAACGGGCGGAAGCGGCCTGGGATTGCCGATGGTCAAGAAGTTTGTCGAAAAGATGGGCGGCACGATCGCCATTGTCTCAGAGATAAATGTCGGCACAACGGTTCGCATGACATTCACCAAATCGGCCCTGGCTGCGTCTCAAGAAGCTAAAACACACCCCTGAACCGCAGGTGTACCGCCCTTATCTGTTCAGCTTTTTTCCCAATACGCGTCAGGCATGTCGGCAGCCAGGGCGAGCGCCCCGTCGGCGCCGCCAAACAGAGGATCATCGATCTTACGCACATTGCAGGGGCCGTACTCTTTAAGTATTGTTTCCAGATGTTCGCGCAAGCCCCTGATTTGACAGCCTCCTCCTGCAAGAATAATGTTGTTGCGCACCTTTTTCTGGAATTCCGGATCAAACCCGGCAATCAGTTCCAGCATGGTTTCGACCATGCCGGGTAGAATGCTTTCGCAAGCACGCCGCATCTCGGCGGTGATATCGTGCGCGGTAGGCCTGCCCTCAACCGGGATATCCACGATCACCGGGCTGGACGATTGCCCCACAAAGCTATATTGCTCTTTGAAGCGGCGAACCATGTTGAGAGTGAAATCGGCTGCCGGATAACGCTCATGTATCATGCTTTGCAACTGCTGATCGATATGATCGCCGGCTGTCAGGATGGTTTTCTGGTCCTCATCGGTTGGCATCGTGCCATGCATGATGCAAAAATCCATGGTGCCGGCCCCGATATCGACGACCATGGCGTTATTCAGGGCATCGACCCCGTAAGCCACTGAGAAAGGCTCCGATACGACCATAATAGCATCCGCAAAATCAGCAACGGCGTGTTTGATGGCTACCTTGTTGATTTTGAACGATTCAGCCGGAACGCCGACCACGGCGCGGATCCCCTCATGTGTATCAGTGCCCTGCGCCAACTGAACAAGATAATGAATCAATTCTTTAACGGCCGCTTCACTCCGGGCAGACCCGTTCTTGATGACCCCGTGCTCCAGCGGACGGTATATATCCAGCGACAATCGATTCTCCAATGCCTCTTCCCCGAAAAGAACCGCTTTTCCCAGGACCTTGCGGGCGATGAAATCCTTTGGCCAACCGACATAGCTCTCGACCCAATGTCTGCCGCCGTTGCTCGCGGAAATTGCGCTTCTGGAAGTGCCCAGGTCGATACCGACGTTGAGAAACGCCTTGGTTTCTTTTTTCTCACTCATTTTTTTCTCCCCTATGATTTTGAAGTGCTATTGATCAAGTACGCGATAATACCTTCCTCAATGAATGAAGCAATCTTGTCCCTGTAGTCTGTGGAGTTCAATCGGGCCTCTTCCTCTTCTTTGCTGAGACAGGATATCTCGACGAGCACGCTGGGAACCGCCACCTTCGAAAGAACAACAAAAGGGGCCATCTTGATACCGACATCGAAAACTTGCGTGTCCAGATTGCGCACATTTCTATAAAGGCTTTTCTGAATGGATGCGGCGAGCATCTCCGATTCCTGGCGCTTCACCGTGTTGCCGATATCCTGAATTATCCCGCCTAGTTCTCCTATCGAATAAAGAGACCCCTTGTTTTCCTGTTCGGCCAACCGCAAGGTTTCGGCATTCAGCGGTGGACCGAAGTAATAGGTTTCAATGGCGTTGACCGATTGGTTGGGCAGCGCATTGACATGAATTGAAATAAACAGATCAGCCTTGTGCTCTTTCGCAAATTCGACCCGTTTGGTCAATGAGAGCGTCCGATCGCTATGCCGCGTGAGCAGAATGTTGTAATTCGCGCCCCGTCGTAACCGTTCTTTGAGCTTTAACGCGACATCGAGCGTGATATCTTTCTCTTTGGTCCTCATGCCACCGATAGCGCCGGGATCGCTGCCCCCATGTCCCGGATCGATGACCAAGGTTTTGATGTTCAGGCCGAACAGTGACATGAGGCGCACGCGCTCGTCCCCGGAGAATAACAGGCTATAATCCATGGAACGATTGTCGGGCATATCCACATTCGGACCGGAAGATCGCGAAAGCTGGTCGAGCCAGTCCGGATTAACGAAGGCAGATTGCCATGACGCGTCCGGTTCAGCGTAAATGCCGGGCTGCTCCGGCACAGGGGGCAGCGGCGGAAGCGCCGGAAACGCATTCAAAGACAATTCGGCGTTGACGGAAACAGACGATGACAGGCCCGGCATTAAACTCATCATCCCGATCAACAATGCCGGAAGCATCCAGCGCACGATGACGAAAAGAGAGGCACGTTTTACCGGCAGGTCATCATCGACCCGTTTTCCGGCAATGCGCAGATTGTCGTTGAAAACGCCCCTGAGTATCGCTTCTTTATGATGTAAGTTGTGCGTGGTTTTTGATAACATGCCGATGATCGCTTAAACCACCATTCAATGATGCGATTTCTGAAAAATTCCTGCGCTGCCTGCAACCAACTCACAGTGCACGTCCAACACCGCAGCGGTGATACTACGCCACGTACAATCAAGCAAGAGCCATGCCCGAGTTCCGAAAGCCTGGCAGGCGTGCACCCTTAGCGAAAAAAGCAAATCACGGCTCCAATCATGTCGTCCGAAACGCTTGTGGGTGACAAACGGTTGACACAGACCCATTCGGAGGACGCTGGCGCCGCACCGATCACCCGTCCTGTCACTTCATCCGAGGCGGAATAACTCTGAAGTTATTTATCGTTGATGTGATTCAGGTGTCTGGTTTTCAATTGCGGTCTGCACGGATTAAACCGTTCACTTGCCTTGACGCCCGAAGCAGGTTATGAGGTTTCCCCTGGGCGTAAAAGGAAAAACAGGTACTATGCAGACCCGTTTCGACATCACCATTGACCGCTCTGATCCGGCGGTTGCCTGCGATGCACTGACCCGTCGCACGGGACTTTCTAAATCGAAAGTAAAGCAGGCCATGATCAAGGGGGCTGTGTGGCTGCAGCGTCCGGGTGAGCGGCCACGCCGCATCCGACGGGCCACCATGATTGTTCACATCGGGGATCGTTTGGCGCTTTATCATGACCCCACGATCCTGGAACTGCGGCCGCCTGCCGCCCACTGTTTGCGTGACCATAGCCAATATAGCATCTGGTTCAAACCTGCCGGGCTGATGACGCAGGGCACCCGTTTCGGCGATCATTGTGCCCTTTCACGCCAAGTTGAACACCATTTTGGCGGCAAACGCAAGGTTTACGTCGTTCATCGCCTCGACCGCGAGGCATCCGGTTTGCTGATCGTAGCCCACACCCGTTCCGCCGCCGCGCACCTTTCACGCATGCTTCGCAACCACGCCATCGAAAAAAGCTATCGTATCTGCGTACGCGGCGACTTGTCCCATTTTCGACGCTCGGGGCATATCGATTTCATTCTGGATGAAAAAGCCGCACACACGGAATACGAGGTGATCCGCTATTTGGAGGAAACCGATCATACCCTGGTGCGGGTTCGCCTTCGTACCGGCCGCTTGCATCAGATCAGGCGCCACATGGATATGATCGGCTTTCCGGTGATCGGTGATCCGCGCTATGGTCAGAACAACAAAAATACAGCCGGGTTGCAACTCGTTGCCGATTCACTGGCGTTCGATTGTCCTTTCGGCAAAGGACGGGTTGCGGTTACGATCGATCCGGAGGGAATCCAGCCGTTATGAATCGCTCTTCTGCATGCGATGTCGCCATCGTCGGCGGCGGACCCGCCGGTGCCACCGCTGCTTACCTGCTGGCCCGCCAGGGTATGCACGTCCGGTTGTTCGATAAACGAACCTACCCGCGCCCAAAGGTGTGCGCCGGCTTGCTCACATGGAAAACCATTGATTTTATTGACCGGACATGGGCCGTCAGTCCGCGTGAATTAATGCGGGAAGCAATTGTAGTCCATGCCTGCCGCGACTATCGCATCTATTTTGAGCAGACCGAGATTGGCAGGGGCCATCTCGATTTTCCTTTCTATTTTGTCGATCGTGCGAAATATGATCATTACTGGCTCAAGAGGGCTGAAAAGGCCGGCGTTCGGGTGGAAACCGGCATGGCGGTTAAACGGGTGGATCCCTTCGAAGGCACGCTTACCCTGGTTGACGATCGCGTTGTTCGGGCAAACACCGTTATCGGTGCCGACGGCGTGGGCAGCAAAGTTCGCCTGGCCATGCCCCTGCGCGAAAAAGAGAAAAAATTCTGGCGCCGCAATCTGGCCGCTACGATAGAATCTTACCAGCCCAACATTGGGAAAAGTCCGTCTTCCTATGCGTCACTGCACTTCGGACAAGTGGCCTGGGGCTATGGGTGGTCGTTTCCCGGACCAGAAAGCCGGACGATCGGGCTGGCGTGCCTGCCGCACAGGAACCGGGGTAACTTGCGCGGCATTTTTGACAACTTGCTCGCGACGCTCGCGATCGACCCCAAGCACATATCCACACCCAAAAGCTGGCCCCTGCCCTATGGCAATTTTCTTTACACACCCGGGTGTGGCAAAGCCCTGCTTGTTGGTGATGCGTGCGGGCTGGCTGACCCTCTGCTGGGCGAAGGCATCTTCTATGCCCATCGCAGCGCCCAAATCGCTGCCGAGGCCATTGCCGAAGCCTATCCAAGCGGCAACGATGCGGCTTATATTTACAACCGAACCTTGCGCAAAAAGCTGCTGCGTGAACTATTCTGGTTCAAGCGCTTGCGTGACATCCTCTTTTTCGGCGGCTACAACCGCCGCTATCGCGGACTAAAGTTATTCCTGCGCCTGTTTCCCAAAAGACTCGAATTCGCCGTGCACGGACAAAAGCCCTTGTCACGCCTCCTGCTGCCTTGGCGCTGACGCCATTGCCGGATCACCGGAATGTCAGTCCGCAGACTTGATCTCTATGCCCAAAGCCGCCAACTCTGTTTCCATCAATGTTTCCCAGCCTGCGTTCGCACGGGGATTGGCTGGACTGGGATGCGTGATCTGCCCTACCTTTACATCGGTCCGTGCCAATGCTCTTTGCGCCTGCTGGGTTGCAAAACGGCCCACGCCAACGACGATGCGCGGCCGCACGATCGCAACGATGCGCAGCAAGGCAAGATCGCACGCGTTCAGCAGCGGTTCTTTTTCATGTCGGGGAAGCTTATCGGGGGTTCGGTTGCGGCCGCTCGCCTCCATAAACGCCAGCGGACAGTAATTGGCGACCCAGAAACGCCTGAAAAAGGCATGGGGCGTTCCGAACCGTGATCGGGCCCACCCCCAAAGACGCCGACCGCTGATCTCAGCGCGCGGGCAGGCGGGCCCCTGTACCGGTCTATTAGGGTGCACCCGTTCCGGCTGATCGACGGGCTCACAAAGTCCCAGCCATTCACGCACCATACCGACATCGCCGAAAGGCACACCGGATTGCACCATTCCCCAGGGACCGGGATTCATGCCCAGAAACATGATCTCCTTGGGGGGGCAGCCGAAAGATTGCCAATAGCCCATATGTGCGGAATGGGCGTATATCAGCGGGTTGTAAACAAATTCAACGGGAGGGCTGAAATCAAGGCACGCCAGTTCCTTGACGAGCGCATCGATCGTTTCTTCGACCTGTTTCATCGTATCCACCATATCCCCCTCGCTAAATCTGTGCTCATAAAGACATCTTCAGGCAAATGGTTCCCCTGCATCGATGAGTCACATACTCGCATCCACTCTTAAAAAACGCACATAAGATCTCATCCTTCATTGACATTTGGAACCAGAAAGTTCATACAAGTTACGATTAATTTTTGCGGGAAGTTGTCCGAAATATCCTTTGCCCGAATATCCTTATTGCTATTGATGAACCGACCCCTCTGTACGATTTCATTTTCTGCTAAACCTTCGCATACCTGCTGACGATATTGAAAGTAAGCGCAGATAGGCACCCGCATAAATTGCGCCCAACTTTATGAGCAGGGATATATATTATGATCCAAAAAAAAAAGGAACGATATCGTAAACCGCGCACCGTCAATGAAGCGGCGGAATTGCTCTTGTCAGACCTATTGATCCAACATCTGCAATCGTTGTCCTGTATGACCGAAAAAGAGTTCGATATGCTTTGCGAACATGTGACCCCTTTTCTGAACGAGGAATTCCAGATTTGGCAGGGCAACGACGATCTTCTGGAATCGTGTTATCGCCAAAGTGCTGACGAGGACGATGATCCGGCGAAGATCATATTGACCCGGGTCAAACAAATGTTAAATAATTTCAATGGCTTTTTGGTGATCACATAGTCAATTGCCAGCGCGTCCGTTATCCGCTGCCGACCGGTTCTATGCGTCATTGCAGCCGCTGGCACCATTGGCATAGATGAGTGCTTCTTTGCCCGACGACTATCCTTTCAATAGGCCTTTTGCACCGCTCACAGGGCAATCCTGTCCGGCGGAACACTTTTAAATGGGTATCGTTTGTACCCCGGGACTCCCCGAGTGAATAAAAGTTGCTCTGCCCCCGTCCCAACGTTGTACCGGCATATTTCAAACCCTGGCGCAGCGTGTGCCGTATGGCCGCGTGCAACGCCTTGACCTCCGCCGGCAAGAGCGTGTCGGCTCTGCGCAAAGGATGTATGCGCGCGGCCCACAAGGATTCATCCACATAAATATTGCCCAGACCGGCAATAAAAGTCTGATCGAGCAGCAGCGGCTTGATCTGCCGATGATGCCTGGCAAGTCCCCCCGCGAGAACACCCGGCGTGAAAGCGGCGTCCAGCGGTTCCGGTCCCAGAGATGCCAGAAGGCTCTCGCTCTCCGATGTGTCCATCAGGTAAAAACGACCGAATTTGCGGGTATCATGAAACCAGAGGGACCTTCCGTCATCCAGGCTCAGGATGACATGAACATGCCCATTGGGTCGATCGCTTTTGCCGATTTGAAAACGGCCGGTCATGCGCAAATGCACTGCCAGACGTTTGCCGCTCTTAAACCCGAACAATATGAATTTGGCCCGCCTGCCGATCGTTCCGATAACCTGACCCTTGATCGAACGACGAAATGTCTCGGGTGAACTGGTGGCGATTGTGCGGGGCCAGAAAACCTGTGCCTGAACCACCTGGCGCCCGGTCATACCGGCGGCATTCAGATCGTTCACAATGGTTTGAACTTCAGGTAATTCAGGCATGTTTTCCCCCCTTTTTTAAATTAGAATAGAGGGCTTTAGCATGCGGGTAGCCGGTTGTCGAGCCGTGCTGATTTTTGAACCGAAGAATTGCTATCGAATCATGTATGCCTATTTTGGAAAAGTCTCGAAACAAAGGAGGTGAGATCATGAGTATGCCCAAAGATGAACTCCAGCAGGAACTTGCCAACGCATGGGGCACTTACCTTGCCGCCCTGGGCAAGTCTATGGCACTGCTTGAGAAGAACATCGACGAAGCCAAAGAAATGGCCGAAATTTGCACGGATGAATGGTGCGTTACCACCGAACATCTCTTTGATGATTTAAACAATGCCCTGTTTTCGATCAGCGAACCCCGGTGGAGCTCAAACGAGCAATCGCAACATCTAAAAGACCTGAAGCGCAGAATTTACGACATTTATGTCAACTACCGCGGTGTCTATTCAAAAGCATCCCAAACGGCATAGGAACCGGCAGCCGCGACCTACTGGGTTCGGCTGCCACATCTTTAACAAAGGTAAGCAATGATGTTCAAGTGGCTGGACGCGCTTCCCTGGATACCTTTGATTGTACTGGCGTTGCTCGTGCTTCTTGCGCCATTCAGGCCCATGCCCCATGTGGTCGAGAAGATCGTGATGCTAAAAAATGGCGCACTGACGAGACCCATCGACCTTTTTGATCTCTTATTGCATCTTTTTCCAACTTTCTTGACAGGTATCAAGGCGATCCGCCAACTCACACGGTAATTGCCCTACGCAAACGCCATGGGAAGGGAACTATGAACACGCTCGTCGATCACCCTACAGAGTATTTTCGCCAGTGGATAGCACCGCGATCGGACCTCCTGAAAGCATTGGAAGAAGAGGCGCGCAACGAACAAATACCCATTGTGGGCCCCCTGGTCGGAAAGCTCTTGTATTTGTTAGCCCGCCTGCGCAATGCCCAACATCTGCTTGAACTCGGAACGGCCATCGGCTATTCAACCTTATACCTTGCCCATGCCTGCCGCCATACGGGTGGTCATCTTGTTTCGCTTGAACTCAGTGAAACCCTGGCATCGCGCGCGCGCGCGAATATCGATCGGGAGGGGCTATCCGCTTGGGCTGAGGTGCGTCAGGCCAATGCACTGAAGGCCTTGCAGGTCATGCAGGCACCTTTGGATATGATCTTCATGGATATTGAAAAGGAGGATTACCTGACGGCGCTGCCCGCATGTGCACAGCTCCTGACGCCCGGGGGTCTGCTTTTTGTCGACAACACCGGTTTCAAAGACGCGCACAACTTCAACCAAGCTATCTTTCAGAGCAACAAGTGGGAGGTGGTTAACCTATGGGGGTTTTTGCCTGGACATTCACCGGAACATGACGGCTTGTGCCTGGCCTTGAGAACCTGAAACGGGAAGATCGTTTCGCGCTGTGCAGGGTAACCGCATTTGGAAATTCAGCGCTTTATACTTCTCCGCCTATTGTTTCGAAAAGCTGCCGTTCACCATAGGTGCGGACCCGAGGGGAGTCGCCCCACGCGGCATTTAATATCTCTACATCAGCAACATGTCGCCATCCGCTGTCAACCCCGGCGATGCCTATTAAGGAGATGCCATGACCGAGGGAACTTTTGAAAAGGTGGGCCATTCGGATAAAAGGTTTTACGGTCCGCGCAAACTGCTGCTGTGCGGTTTTTCAACGGCCGCGCAACCTAAATTTAAAACCCTGCTGGAAAGGCTGGCCATCGATGATCTGCCCCTGGTTTGGGGCAATGTTGATACCCGCACCGAAACACTCGGCAAGTTGTTGCAGCACGCCGATGGTTACGGAGAAGGTGTGGACTCACTGCTGCCCCGCGCGATTATTGCAGCCGGCATCAATGAAGTCGAATTGCATCGCCTGATGTCCGGCTGCAAGCAGGCTGGCATGCAGCAATCGCTCTGGGCTGTTTTGACACCCTTTTCCGAGGCTTGGCCGCTGCATCGACTTCTCGATGAACTGGCCGCCGAACATAAGGCGTTATCCGAGCAGAAATCGACATCGGCTTCGCCGGTGCGCTAATGCTAAGTGCAGGGTGGACCGTTAAGCCCCACTCAGGCTTCTCAGCATACACCCAGCACGTATGAATTACCTGAGCAGGTTGAAAACCAATCCGCTGATGACCTTAGGATAAAAGTAGGTCGATTTGCGCGGCATGATCAGACCATGTTCGGCAACGCGCTGCACTTGTTCTATTTTTGTAGGATTGAGAATGAACGCCATGTCCGCCTCGCCCTCTTCGATACTTTGAAATGCCTCGTGGATGGCGGTGCGGTAGATGATCTTGGTTTGATCATCGAGGGTTTCCTGATCAAAACCCATCAAGGCCATCATGATCACGTGCGTCAGTATGGTGACATCCAAATCCTGCAAAGCCGGCGGTATTTGGTCTTTGAACAACCGCGCCATTATCCCTTCCTTCAGCACCATGACCTGCAAAACCGACGGCTCACGCGAAAAAAGGCCGATCGCATGTTTATTTGCCAGAGATTCCAAAGTCTGTGTGAATAGGCCAACCGCTTCATCCACGCCTTTGTCCGTGGCAACCGTCGTAATTTCAAAGTAATCTTGCATTTTTTGCTGAAATTCCGCTTTCGCTCTAGGCGGAACACTTTTGAGAAGACGATGCGCGGGCAAAATGATCATGCCCGGATCCGCCATGCTGCTTAAACTCATCATGATAAAATTAGCGGGATGATCGGATGCAAAGGCGGGGTCACTCTCTTTGACCCATTCGCGGTAATTCAATGCGGTTTCGTAACGATGATGGCCATCGGCAATATAGATGCGTTCAGACTCGAAAAAGGCGGTGAGCCGACTGACGACATGCTTTTCAGTCACACACCACATGCGCTGCCGATGCCCTTTGCTGTCGATCAGATCCATCACAGGAAGCTGCGTTGCCGCGATTTCCTGCATTTGTTTCACTAGGTCCGTGCCACCGGAAAAGAGGCCGAAAATCGGGCTGAAATTGGCGTGGCAGGCCTTCATCAACAGGAGCCGTTCAGATTTCACTTTTGAAAAAGTGCGCTCGTGCGGCAATATGATGCCCTTATCAAAGGGCTCCAGGCGCACACGTCCGATAATCCCGTAGCGGGTATACGACTGGCCATAACTGGTAAAATCAACCGCCGTGAGGTAAAAAGCGGCCACCGAATCCCGCATCAGAACGTTTTGCGCCAACCAGGAATGAAAATCACTGCCCGACCGAACGTGCACGTTGTCAGCGGCATTGTCGCCCGCCTGATGTTTGCCGAGAATCAAGCGTATCACGTTGTTGGGATGGCTTTGGTAGAAGCCCTCCTGCTCTTTGGGGCTGATAACATCGTACGGCGGAGCCACTACAGCAGCCATATCGGGGATCAATGCGGGGTTGTAACGTACGCCTTTGAAGGGAACGACTTCAGCCATGGGGCATCTCCTGGTTAATTCGAACACCGTATTTGCACGGTCCAGCAAAAGGTGGGCAGATATCAACATTCCGTCGACAAGTCAAATGCGGAAGATGAGAAAGAAAGCGAAAAGCCCAGGACAGGGTGTCGCCTGCTTTTCAGTGGCACCGTTTTGTTGTGACTGAAACGGATGGTGAATCTTATTTGATGACCCGCAGCTTGTGGGTCTTCCGCAAATCTTCCCATAGCGCCCGCAGAATGATCGCACACGCCTCGTCCACCAGGGGCTGTTTAAGCTGTCCGATTTCGGCGCAGGACTGCAGCAACTTTTCATTGCCATTGTACAACCCGAAATGTTGTTTGATGTATTCGCTGATGCCGGTATTTAGATGATTGACTTCATCCGGCTGCATGTTGGCCAGAATAGTGCGGTCTTTCAGCGGTAAAGAGGATTTAAGCCGCTGCACCCCATCCTGGACGCTATGGGGCCAGTCGGCAGGACTGCGAGGTGGAATGGCTGAAATTACGTTGGCATGTCCCGACTGCAGGCCCGATTTGACAAAGCCGAGATAGAAGGCTGTTTCCAATACCTTCTGCGCCTGGCTATAGATATCCGCATCTTCGCCGGCCAATGGGCCGGTAATATACGCTACTTTGATCTGTTTTAGCGACATCCAGGAGTTGACTAGGGATGCTGCTTCGAAAAGGGCATATTGGCGCAGATCGACATGCAGGAACTGACGCTGGTGCCTGAGGGTCATTTGGACGGCCTGCGATGAGACAGGAGTATGCGCGCCGCGTGAGATGACCAGCGTCCCATCGGCCGCCAGGACATTTTTTTCCAGGGATTCGTAAAAACCCAAGGAGGCGGTTTCTGTCAACGCGTAAATGTCTGACAGCGGCCCATCTTCATTGCGTTTACCATGAGAGGTCCACCCCCCATGGGCGATACCGAGCTTGATGGCGGTGTCCAAGGCGGCCAATTCGACGCCTGTCTGTCCGCCGGAAATGATCTTTCGAACCACTGTTATGACCTCATCTTTAAAACGCCTGCCCTGCCCCCACCACTTTCTATCGCTCGGGCAAAACATAACGCTTCCCGTCCACCAGGAAGCAATAGCTTTCGCCATCATGGTCCATGCAGGCAGCAAGCTTGAGCATGGCACGATCCGAAAATTTGATCCGTTCGTCACCGACAGTCATGTAAAGATTATCCTGCTGAACAAAAAGATTGCCTGGGGAAAGCCGGAGTGTCTTGCGTGTATTCAGGAACACCCGGATGTGTTCGGCAATGTGCACGTCGATGGCGAACAAGGGGGTGTCTTCATAATCGAAATACACTTTCTCACGAACGTCTTCCGTGATCTGTTCCACGAAATAGCCCTGTTCATCTCTGCGGATGGAGATATTGAAGTAGTCTATGATTTTCTTGTGTTCAAAACGCCCGCCATCATTGTACCAAAATCCGAAACGGTCCATCCGGAACACTGCTTGCTCTTTTGGGATGACAATTTCCCGCATTTTACCGCCCACTGTTTGTTGGTGCCGGGTCTATTCCGCCCAGGATTCTTCAGCTGCCATTTTCGATCCAGACGAGGTCAGCTATGGCCCCTTGATAATTACCCATGCCTGACAGGCAACCCTCCTGCAAAGTCGTTTATACCATTACCGCGCCCACGCTTCAACTATACGGGCGAAAAATCTATGCCGTCGCCTGCACATCCATGGAACAGCGTTCGCTCTGCCGACAATCCCCTTGACAATTCAGGATACCCAACCTAATGATCGACCGATTATGCAACGCCAATTTGGGCTTTAAAGGAGAACAACCATGCTGACAGTCGGATTGGTCGGATGGCGCGGAATGGTCGGTTCCGTACTTATGGAACGCATGCGCGTTGAAGACGATTTCAAACACTTTGAATATTTTTTCTTTTCAACCTCCCAGGCTGGCCGCAAAGGTCCCGCATTAGGCCAAAACGATGGGTTGGTGGAAGATGCATACAATATCGATCGCCTCAGCCAAATGAATATCGTCGTTTCCTGCCAGGGTGGCGACTACACGCAAAAATGCCATGGGCAACTGCGTCAGAACGGTTGGAAAGGTTATTGGATCGACGCCGCTTCCACGTTACGGATGCAAAGCGACAGCGTCATTATTCTGGATCCGGTCAACCGGCCCGTCATCGATGAGGCATTATCCAAAGGAATCAAAGACTTTGTCGGTGGCAACTGCACGGTTTCCCTGATGCTTATGGCCTTGGGAGGATTGTTCGCCCGCAACCTGGTGGAATGGATGACTTCCATGACGTATCAGGCCGCTTCCGGTGCGGGCGCAAAGAATATGCAAGAACTGGTGCAACAAATGCAAAATATCGGTCACGCAGCCGCTGACCTGCTGACGGGCCCGGCTGTCTCCATCTTGGACATCGACCGCACGGTTACCGCAACCCTTCGCGACCCGGAATTTCCCAAGACCCATTTCGGAGCGCCCCTGGCGGCAAGTTTGATTCCCTGGATCGACCGCGCCATGGAAAACGGGCAAACGCGCGAAGAATGGAAAGGATACGTGGAAACCAACAAAATTCTGGGACGCAGCGCCAATCCAATTCCCATAGACGGTCAATGCGTGCGAATTGGTGCCATGCGCTGCCATAGCCAGGCATTTACCATCAAGCTGACCAAGGCCCTGCCCTTGGATGAAATCGAAGCCATACTGGCCGAACACAATCCATGGGTAAAAGTTATTCCCAACGAGAAGCAGATCACCCTTGAGGAACTGTCGCCGGCAAAAGTGTCCGGGACGCTGTCGGTACCTGTCGGCCGGATGCGCAAGCTGATCCTGGGGCCCGATTATCTCACGGCTTTCTCGGTAGGAGACCAGCTCTTGTGGGGCGCGGCCGAGCCGTTGCGGCGCATGCTCCACATTCTTCGCGAACACCTCGGATAAAAACACCCGCGGGGACGCTAATTTCCCCCGCGGGTGATATCGGAAGCAACGCAATTGCCGTACCGCTCTCATTCGTGCGTGGTATGGAACGGGCTAAATGATTGACATATTCAAATCATTTTGACTCCAAGGGCTGATTATGCTTTAATATGGGGTTTGCTGATCCGGCAAGGCTGCCCGCTGCCTTGTTCTTTCAGAAAGATTCCCACTTCGACAGGAGAGTGTTGGACTTATGCCTTTTGCACACATCACCGGAACCGGCTCGGCGGTACCGGAACGTATTTTGGACAACGCCGGCTTGGAGCAAATTGTAGATACCTCCGATGAATGGATTACACGCCGTACGGGCATAAAAGAGCGCCGCATCGCAATGGTGGATAAGAATGAAACCACTGCCGCCCTGGGTGCCTTGGCTGCGCGGCGTGCCATGCAAATGGCAGGCGTTTCCGCGGATCAGATCGACACCATTATCACCGGAACCGTTTCGGCTGATCGTATTTTTCCGTCAGCGGCATGCATGATACAAAAAGAGATAGAAGCTTTCAACGCAGCAGCTTACGACATTTCAGCCGGCTGCTCGGGTTTTATGTATGCCTTGGATATTGCCAATAACAACATCAAGGCGGGCATGTCCAAAACCTGCCTCGTGATCGGCGCTGAACGCTTGACCACCTTGGTCAATTGGAAAGATCGCGGCACATGCGTGCTTTTGGGAGACGGCGCCGGCGCCGCCATCCTGCAAAATCGCGCGGAGCCCGGCGGAATTCTCTCAACGCACATCAAGTCCGATGGCCGTTACTGGGACCTTCTCTACAGTGACAGTGGCAACGATCCCCCACCCGAACTGTTAAAAGGTTTGGCGAGTGTCCCCTTTCATCTCAAGATGGAGGGCAACCGCCTGTTCAAACAGGCCGTCTCCTCCATGGCCGGCATCGCGGAAACCGCTTTGGTACAAAATGGATTGACACGCGAAGACATCCAACTGGTGATCCCTCACCAAGCCAATTTGCGTATCATCCAGGCGGTTGCTGAAAAATTGAAAATTCCGATGGATAGATTCTTCACCAATGTGCATAAATACGGAAACACATCATCGGCCTCGATCCCGTTGGCCATGGATGAAGCCAACCGTAGCAGCCGCATCAACCATGGGGATATTGTCCTGCTGGTCAGTTTCGGCGCTGGTCTCACATGGGGGGCTACCTTACTGAAATGGGCCGCAACAAACCCCGGTTGACGATGTGCAAAAAAGCAATCAATCAAAGTCGGGTCAATCGAAGTGGAAATCGCCTGCCATTCAATAAGCGGGATCTCTCGCTCAGCTCAATCAGAAGGCTTCGACTTCGGGCAATATTATCACAGATGATAAGCGCCTTATTCTAAGCTTTACGCCATCCCTGGCAAACCCACCTTACGGCATGGGTCGCGCCTCACGGCTTTCCGGAACGTTGCTGCAAATGACAAAATGCATTCATTTTTTGCCAAAAATTGGCAGCCGAAACCCTGCACCACCTGTGATGTCGTTCATTTCGACCGGTAACCAGTGATTTGAACGCCGACAGCACTTGGCATGCCTAATGCTATACGGTCCTCAGCATTGCCGCTGAGGCAGCGTGAATCCGTAACTGCATACGGGCTTAAAATGATCGAATTAGAGGGAAAATATCAATTATCGGGATCGGGATCTGAATCGACACTGGTTCTGGTCCAATACGACGGCGTGATTTTGCACGTCTGGCACCTGGCGGAACCGTTTCACCGACTGGTATTCAGTGACGTATTTCAAATTTCATCATCCTTTTCCAAGAAACGGCATACCATCAAACTACCAAATGGCGGCAAAATCGACATTCTGGACCAGACTGCCATGGCGTTGCTCTGTCAGGAACATAAAAAGAGACGTGATGCAAGCACCTTTAGCATGCTACGCAACTGGGCGATCGCTATTTTGGGATTTATGTCGCTGATGATCGGCTTATGGTCGCTGGCCCACCGTGGCATTCTATAGCCCACGCAATGCCGCCTCCGATCCGCGAGTCGCTTGACTAAGCACATGCCTGCATTAGGGTTGCTTTAATTTTAGATGGAGGTTTCAAAGCATGCCGATTTTCGAATATTACTGTGAACATTGCAACTGCCATTTTGAGCACCTGCAATTGTCCGACAAAGATCCTGTGCCCCAATGTCCTTCTTGCTGCGGCACGCAAATTACCAAAATGATGTCCGCCGGCAGTTTCAGACCCAATGGCACACCGGCCGGCAAAGGTGGATTCAAGGCGGCGCCCAGTTGCCGTCCATCCGGTGGTTGAGGAATTTAAAAGCCTTCTGGAAGAAGGCACACACCATTTCTTCAGATAAAAACCCATCTACCCGCGATCATTCGTGCGCGCTATTGGCTCTGGCGGTTTGCGAATTGGATCTCAACTCTCCGGTTACGGCTCCTTCCGGCGTAGTTCTGATTGGACGCCACCGGAGAGGCATCGCCCATCGCGAAGGTTTCTATCCGGTCGGGCGGAGCTCCTTTTCCGACCAGATAGGACTTCACGGCGTTGGCCCTGAACCTTGAGACTGTTTCGTTATAACTGGGCTGGCCGCTATTGTCCGTGTAACCGCGCACGTGTAAAACCTCTTCAGGATGACTGGCTAGGTAGGCGGCAATTTGGTCCAGGATCGCATACGATTGATCTTCAATATCATTGGAATTGATCGTAAATCGAATGACGACCTTGTCGTTGATCAACGGGAGCGGTTCGATGAGGCCCTTGGTAGCTTTTGACGTCTCCGCCTCGGTGATGTTTTGGTTGGGTACCCGATGGACGCTTGCGTTAGATTGGCTTGTACCTTGCGGAAGTTTCTCGTCCGCCTGTTCTGACTGTGGCGTATCCGATTTTTGTTTCTTACCGCCGTCTTCGGTCGAATGGTTGGCGAGCGACTCCAGGTTGCCCTTGTACTGGCTGGGCGTCAAAGCTTCCGCACCCCACCGCGGTTTGTCATCACGGCTGAAATGGGTGATCGCAAACGCTGTCGAACCGATCAACGCGACCACACATCCGGCATAAATAAATTTCCAGAGCGCTGCCCTGCCCGTATTCTTCTTCGGGGTCGAAACGGTGGTGGCTGCAACCGCACGCGTTGGTCCCGTGGGCGCCGGCTGCGCTGTTCGCAAGGCGGCATTGGTAATGGATTTGCTGTTGGGCGCAAGCTGCGCATCGACGGACAGTGTTTTTACGGGAATACGCAGTTCTTCGGCGCACTCTTTCACTATCCGTTGGTCCACCTGCTTTGCGCCTTGCGCGTAGGCGGTAAGCAGCGCATGATCGCATATAATGTTGATCAACCGGGGGATGCCGCCGGAGAATTGAAAAATCTCCTGGATGGCCGTTTCGGTGAAAAGTCTTTGGGTGGTTCCAGCGACTTTCAGCCGGTGCTGCACATATTTGGCAACCTCCTCCAATTCTAACGGCGTTATGTGGAAGCGCACTGTAATGCGTTGCGCCAGAGCCCTGTTTTGGGGTGCGGCAAGCAGAGTATTGAATTCTTGCTGGCCAACGAAGAAAATATTGATCAATTTACGGTCGTGCAGTTCAATGTTTGAAAGCACCCGGATGTCTTCCATCAGTTGATGGTTCAGCCGTTGGCTTTCGTCGATAATTAACAGGACCTGCTTGCGATTGGCGTGACTCTGGTGCAAAAAATCACGCAGGTGAATCAAAAAAGCCCCTTTGCTGTCAAAGGTGCGATTCATTTTGAAGCCATCCGCCAGCATGTTGTAAAAATCCATGCTGATTAAATCCGGATCAGGCAGAGTAGCAATCGTGGTATCCATGTCGAGCATGGACATCAGCCGATTGATGAGAATGGTCTTGCCCGTGCCCACTTCACCGGTCAGTAACAAAAAACCGCGATTATCCAGAATTCCATAGCGTAGCGTGGCCAGTGCTTCTTTATGTTTTTCCCCCATCCATAAAAACTTGGGGTCAGTGGTGATCTGAAAAGGTTTGGTGGCAAGTTGAAAATGTTTAAGGTACATGACGAGTCCGTTTTTTTGAAGGTTGATGTAACCATCAATCGTATTCTGGTTTTCTGAACCTACGACTGAAGTATAGATAAGCGACAACCCAGAAAACAACGAACAGAACAATATAAGCGGTTCGCTGACGAATCAATTGACTGCTCTTTTTTTCCATCAGGTTGGCGGAATTCCGAAGTTCTCTACGAACGATTTCCAGTTCATCCATCAAGCTTTTGACATCGGAGTTTTCCGTGTACGCCATCATCCTTTGGAGTTGCATTTCAAAATTCCGGACATCGAATGTGTCAAAAAGCATGCGTTGTTTTTCGGTCAGGCCTGACAACTCATGAATTTCCTTAGCCAATGCTACGGCATAGAATTTACGGGAGGGATCTTGATCAGGCACTTGTCCCAACTGTCCCAGACGCTGCGCGATACCGCCATCGAGTTCGCCGTTGATCTGGGCGACCAAGGCCGTACTGCTATTAATTTCACTGTTTTTAGTAAGAATATCTTCTCCGGAAAGAGAAGATATGCAGAAAACCATCACCACCGCAGCCAAGCAACTAGCCACAATCCTGAGCAGAACAAATAATTCGCGTTTTAACAAAGGCAACATCCTTTTTTCAATGCCATCGGCCCCTTTGCGTCTAATCGCGGAAAGGGTATGGCCTTGTTAAACGTCAGATTCGCTGCGCGAAAGGCTTTTACGGGTGCTAACCACTTTATTTTACAATATGAAATCAGGTAGCTCAATTTGCCCCGATTGTCAACATGGGCTGCATGGGGTATGTCGAGATCCCGGCCGCGCTCCGGGCAGTTCGCTCAAGAAAGTGCACATCGTGCCCTCGCAAGTCGGTAGGTGGCTCGGTCATTTGATGCCACGCGCTTTTTTGATACTTTCATACGCATTTTGAATGTCATGAAATTTATCATACGCCATACGTCGTGCCGCTTCCGGAAGTTCTTTACCCGCAAACTTGTCAGGGTGATAGGACTGAACCAAAGCACGATAGTGGCGTTTAATCGTATCCATGGTGTCATCGCGACGGCAGCCAAGAGTTTCATAGAACCGATCGCCAGCATGAGCATACCTCGCCTTGATCTGCCGATACCGTTGATCATTCAGTTCAAATAACCGCACCGCATATAAAATCAAAGCCTCTTCCGCCCTATTGAGGGCACCATCGGCCAGGCTTACGCGCAAGAAGGCATCAATCATCATTTCAGTCATTTGAGGATGCCTGCCAAATTTTTGGAAAAATTGCAGGGCAAAATCTTCGAAACGAGCCGGTGATTCGAGTGCCGCTCGGAATATCTTGATGGCAACATTCTGGGCAGGCGGCGTCAAATGAAGATCGGTGACGGCAAAAGTCTTGACCGTATCGATTTCTTCATGAGTGACAGGGCCATCGGATTGGGCCAGTTTTGCCAACATCGAAAAAACGGCGGCAAAGAAAGCCAGTTGTGTCTCCTCGATCATGGAAAGGTAAGGATCAGGCTCGGTAGCGTCACTTACATCGCCGTTGCTGTTGTCTAATGCGTGCCCGAATACGGCACCCGCGACAGCCCCCAGCGGCCCGCCGAACGCGAATCCAATGGTTCCGCCGACAATTTTTCCGAATATCCCCATATTAGCTCCAGTCATCCTACGAAAGACGTTTACCATACAAAGTCCGTATCAGAAAAGATGATCTCGTAAAAAGTCGACATTCCCGGAATCATCGTTCAAGCTGCAGGGGCAAAAACGGGGCATTGACAGGCATATTCAGTTTATGCTTGATTCTATCACAATTCATCGGTATTATTCGTGATATTAACTAACCTGGCTCTGAAGGGGATAACCATGTTTGCATGGTGGCAAAATCTGGAATCAGTTTCCGTCTTTAATACGTGGATGCAGATGATCGCCATGTTGGGGGCAGCCCTGACTACCGTCAGTGTTCTCTTACTTTGGATGCAGGGTAATCGTATGACCCGATACATCAGCGAACGCGAACAAAGTGCACACCGAAAAATAAAAGCTGTCGAAAAGGCTGCGGAACAGATCCGCAAAGAGCTCCTTGCCACTCAGCAGAACCAGGATATTGCCGATCAGCGCCGCCGTCTGGCCGAAATGGATGCCGGTGCCCTCCGTAAAGAAATGGAAAAAACCAGAATACGGTACGCCGATGCCGAAGGTGCCTTACGGGAGCGCATCGATGAACTGAAAGACATCAACATCACGCAAACCCAGGAGGATGGCAACGCGGTTATCGAAGAGAAGACAGAACAAAAATGCGTCTTGGATGCCCAACAAAGCAAGATGCTTTCCAAGCTTCTCAGTTCGGGTCCGAAAGGGGAACTGGATATCATTTCGGTTCTGGAAGACCCACGTGCGTATGAGATTGCATCTGACATCAAAGAAATATTCGATAAGCAGGGATGGTCGACGTCGGAGATTATCCGCAGCGCTTTTTCCTCTCCGCCCGAGGGGATCATGCTGATCATTCACAGCAAGGAAACTGCGCCATCCTATGCCAAATTTCTTCAACGCACACTAACCACCGCAGGATTGCCAGTATCCGCACAGATCAGCAACAAGTACAGGGAGTGGTCGATCTCCATGGTGGTCGGTCACACGGGTTAAGCCATGGCTATTAGTGAAAGTCTTCGAGAATCAATGATGCTCGACACGCGAACCGAAATGCCTTTTCCACTTCTAACAATCCGGATAATCAGGATGACCAATCCCACTCGCCGGTGATATTCCAGGGGGCCGAATGACACGTCCAGCGCATACCGTGAAACACATGCACTCTAGTTTTAACAACTATCAGATAATTGCGTTGGTGTGTGCTCTACTGACGATCACGGCCTGCCTGCTGGCAGCGGTCTCCGGGTTGCGTGTCAATACATTGATCGAACAGTCTGAAAAAAAGGCGGCGACTGCATCAACAGTACCCGATCCTGCTGTCGCGCAAGAGTTGGAACGAACGCAACAATTTTTGAAAGGTATTCAAGAGCAATTAAAAGCGGAACGCGAACGCTCCGAAAAACTGAAAGAAAGAGTTGTTGAACTGGAACGATCCAAGGCTGGTTCAAAAATCGAATCGCCAGCGAAGAAGCCGGTGGCGGCTATGCCGACCGCTGGTAATCCATGGCAGCCGCTCACGGCACTACCCTCATCGGCGACCGAAAAAGAGGACCTCACGCCCGTAACATCATCCCCATAGGCAGCTACCGAAAAGCGGGATTTTCCGGTTACAGGCACCCCCCGGGGCGGTTTCGCAGCCACCGGTCACCGCTACGGCAGAAAACGCGGCCGCACCACCAGTAACCGTCCCAGCTAGCTGTATTGCCGGATGAAAGCTGAGCCTTGAACCCCACATACAGGCCGATAGAACACACAAAAGCGCCCCACCCCTTACCCGCGCCATTCCGTATCGTCCACGGTGGTTTTGAAATCAGGTGCGACAATTTCCGGCAATTCTACATCGGCGCCTTCCTTTTGATCCTCGGTGGCGGGCTTCCCTATAAAGACAAGGCGGCTGCGGGGGCACTTTTCGCAGGCTTTCATCAACCCCGGCATGCATTCGGCGGTGTAGCGGTCGTAATCGATGACCGAAAGGTTATCTTCGATTGTAATGACCTCGGACAGGCGTGAGCATGCCTTACAACCGATGCATCCAACCTCGCACACGGCCATGACATCCTTGCCTTTGTCTTTGTTCGAGCAAGTCACCGCCATCACCCTTTCGGAACGGAAGGGGGTGATCGTGATGATATTGCGTGGACATACTTTGGCACACGCGCCACATCCGATACAGGCATCGTAATCTACGACCGCCAAGCCATCCACGATGTGAATCGCATCGTATTTGCAGGCGCGCGTGCAATCGCCGAATCCGAGACAGCCATACGTGCAGCCTTGTACATCGGCTACCAGATTGGCGGAAGCGCAACGCTGTTCGCCGATGTAGGCAGTACGTCCCAAACGGTCTTTGAGATGCGCGCCGCAATGCACGATTGGACGAAAGGGAAGATTTTCACCGACCTCAACGCCCATAATACCAGCCAGTCGGCTTGCGCAACCTTGCCCGCCGACCGGACATCTGTTAACCGGCGCCCCATCGGCCACAATGCTGACAGCATAATCGCTGCATCCCAAAAATCCGCATCCACCGCAATTGGCCCCGGGAAGCGCTTCAAGAACGGCTTCCACGCGCGAATCAACCTCGACATGAAACTTTTTATTGGCCCACCCCAGTATATAGGACATAACCAGGGCCATTACCAGCATGGTTGCAGCCGCCAGGCCTATGCTTACCTCAAACATGACGCTCCCTCGGTTCCGATGATCGCATGGCGCGATGAATTCTAATGACTGCCTGAATCATTCATTTCCGCTTCGGCAACGGGTGTAAAAGTCAGCGCTTTTTTCAGGCCGGTATTGACGCCGGTGAACCCCATGAAGGCTAGCGCCAGTATGCCGCCAACCACCAAAGTAATGGCAGCCCCTTGAAACGGCTTGGGAATATCGCATAATTCCAATTCTTCACGGATTCCGGCCATGATGACGATGGCGATGGTGAAACCAACGCCACCGAAAAAGGCCAAAGTCAATGCCCGGCCCAGATCCCATGCATCGGCTGGGTTTTCCACGCCGCTGACTTTACTTAAAATAATTAAGCAAGCGAACATGATGGCGCAGTTGGTGGTAATCAGTGGAAGAAAAACGCCGAAAGATTTATACAACAGGGGCAGGAACTTTCGCATGTACATCTCGACAAACTGCACCGATGATGCGATCACGAAAATGTAGATGATATAACTGAGAATGGTCAGATCTATTGTGGCCGCCTGTTCGGCTGACAGAAAGAAACCGGCGATGAAAGTCGACACCGGCGCGCCGGGTACCAGGATGAAGGTCGTGATGGTCCAGCTCAGAAAAACCGCGATGCTCATCACGAATGTGACCGCGCACCCCATGCCGAAAGCCATGTCGACATTACGCGACACACCAATAAAGGGGCAAGCGCCGACGAAGTAGTAGAAAATAAAATTGTTGATCAGGGCCGCGCTCAGGGCGATCAGTAGGATATCGATAAAATAAACCATAGGACGATTCCGTTTCTCGTGAATCCTTATTCGATTGTTCGAAAACGTTTTCAGCGACGATTTGAAATCCAGTTAGCCGTTCCCAGAAGTAAACCAAAGACGATAAAGCCTCCGGGCGGTAGCACCATGACCGACCAATCCGGCCAGGCGGCGGGCATCACACGCATTCCAAAGAACATTCCAGTTCCGAGAACCTCGCGGACACACGCAATGCTTGCCAAGGCCAGGCCATAGCCTATAGATTGGCCCACCGCGTCTGATACCGCTGTAAATACGGGTTGTTTGGAGGCACACACTTCGCATCGGCAGATAATCAGACAATTGACGATGATCAACGGGATATAGGGCCCCAGGGTTTTGCTCATCTGATACAGGTAAGCTGCCAGTACCCGATCGGCAATGGTGACGAAGGTGGCGATCGTCAGGGTGAATATAACGATGCGCAAATGGGGTTTTAAAAGCGGACGAATCAAGCTGATCACCGCGTTGGCGCACACCAGCACGAAGGTGACGGCAACAGCCATGGTGACGGCTGCCTGCATGCTGTTGGTGATGGCCAGAATCGGGCACAGGCCGATCAGTTGGCGATAGACAGGGTTTTCCGGAAGAATTCCCTGAACGAATCTTTCCAAGGCGGTGGGCTGTTCAGCCATGGTGTTAGTCCTTTTGCTTGCGAGCAGCGACAGCCAGCGGTTGTTTCAGATCGGCGACGGTTTTGTTGATAATGTCCACCACGCTGTTTGATGAAATCGTCGCGCCGCTGACGCTGTCGATCTCATCTTTTTCCTTCGCCCCCCCCTTGACCACTCTGAGCGAACCCTGGGTCTTTTTCAGGGTAAACTGATCGCGCCAGCGCTCTTCTACGATTTTGTTGCCCAATCCGGGGGTTTCCTTTTGATCCAGGATATATAAACCGGTAATCTCCTCGGCGGAGGGGTTCAGTCCCAGCAACAGCTCGATGCGGTCGGCGTAGCCTTGTCCATCGACCTTGGTCACCCAGCCGGCAAGGGTGCCATCCGCATATTTTGCTTCGAAGACATTGTAGGATTTTTGAATCCCGCTCTTTGCGACCGTCATCGGCAGAATAGTGATCTGCAACTGCCGATCTTCGGTGTCCTGCCCCGCGTCGCGGCCGAGCAGCAGTTCAGGTACTTTTTCCTTGGTTTCATTGATTTTATTGGTCGCAATAACAGGCCCCAGAACCGCCTGCACGGTGGACAGAGCGATACCGAAAACGAGCGCCAGGACAATGCCCAGCCATGCTTGCACGATATAATTGTTCCGGAAACCATTTTTCTTTCGGGTCGTATTGTCGCCTTGTTCCACCACTGGCCGCCTCTATCTTTCTATGTAGCTTCCGCCCTGAACGCATGGCCCCGACAGGTGCGGGATCAGTTCAATACTCACCCATGGTCCTGGGTATAGTCCAACGATTGATCAGCGGCGTCACCGCATTCATCAGTAAGACTGCAAACATGACCCCTTCCGGATACCCACTGTAAAGACGGAGCAGCATCACCAAAGCGCCTGCACCTATCCCGAAGATCGTTTTGCCTTTCGGAGTCAGTGGACTGCCGACCGGGTCGGTGGCAATGAAAAAAGCGCCAAACAGCAATGCGCCTCCGAGTACGTGGTGCATGATCAGGCGACCGCCATGGTACCCGGCCATATCCGGAATACTGGCAATCACGATCACGGTAGCGATCATCGCCACTGGAATTTCCCAGGAGGCAGTTCGGCGCACACACAGGTAGATGCCGCCTAAAAGGCATGCCACAGCACTGGTTTCCCCCAGAGACCCGTTGGTCAGCCCCCAGAAAAGCTGTGGCACCGGCGCCAGGACGCCTGCCTGTTTGAAGGCATTCATCGGGGTGGCCTGTGAAAGAGCGTCTACGAGGGTTCCGGTGGCCTCATAAGCGCCCGCGCCCATTACGCCGGCAAAGGAGATCATGACAAACGCCCGGCCCACCATGGCTGGGTTAAAGATATTCATGCCCAAACCACCGAAGAGTATTTTGCCAAGCCCGATGGCCACGACGGCCGCGATAGCGGTTGCATACCATGGAGCGGTCGGCGGCATGGAAAGAGCCAGAATGACCCCGGTTACCGCAGCCGAACAGTCTTTCAAAGAGACGTTTGTACCGCGCAGGCGGACAAAAATCAGTTCAGAAACCAGGCAGGCGCCGATGCCGATGAGCAACTGCCGCAACGCATATTCGCGAAAGAGATAGAGGGCCATGCCCATGGCCGGGACCAGCGCAATCAGCACGTCTATCATCATGCGTCGGGTGCTGAAATGGGTGTTGCCCAGATGCGGCGAAGGCGCCACATGAATTTCCGGGCTGGGGATATCTTTTGTTGTCACTGTCTGTTGCCGTTCTGCTGCCTTTATCATGCTGCCGGTGCCTTCTTTTGAAAACCATTCGATATCCGCTCTGTCGCAACAGTTCAGGAGTGCATCGAAGCGGGATTATTTTTTCCTTCCGGCCATCACCATGGCCTTGCCCATGCGGATCAACTGCACCAGCTTGATATGTGCCGGACAGCTATAGGTGCAACAGCCGCATTCGAAGCAGGCCAGAATGTTGTATCTCTGGGCCAGAGACAGATTGCCGTGGCGCGATGCCATGGCAATCTTGGTCGGCACGAGTTGCATGGGGCACACATCGACACAGCGGCCGCAACGAACGCAGTTGGTCTCCTCTTCGCGCCGCAAATCCTCATGCGTAAGCACAGTGAGGCCGCTGGTACCCTTGGTTACCGGTGTCTCCAAATTGGAAAAGGCGAAACCCATCATCGGACCGCCCGCGATGATCCGAGCGGCATCTTCGGTCAAACCGCCGCAATAATCGATGACGGCCTTCATGCTGATGCCGATGGGAACCAAAAGGTTTTTGGATTTGGCAATTCCGCCGCCTGAAACGCTGATCACACGGTGGGTCAAAGGTTTGCCCCTGATCACGCCACGCGCGACCGCGGCGATGGTGCCCACATTGCTCATGGCCACACCGACATCGGCCGGCAACCCACCCAGTGGTACTTCCAGGTCGAGAACAGCCTTGATGAGCTGTTTTTCGCTGCCCTGCGGGTATTTAGTTTCCAAAACGGCGATCTTGATCACCGTGTCCTGCGCTTCTTCCCGCAACGCTTCAATGGCTTTCGGCTTGTTGTCTTCGATGCAAATGATGATCTCTTTGGCCGAAACGGCGCGCGCCGCGTGCTTGGCGCCCGCGATGATCGGCCCCGGGGCTTCGATCATCACCCGATAGTCATTGGTCAGATAGGGCTCACACTCACATCCGTTGATCATGAGTGTATCGATCATCTTTTTATCATCGGGACGGACTTTGACATGGGTGGGAAAGGCCGCCCCACCAAGACCAACGATACCCGAATCGTGAATTGCTTTGGCAATGGTGCTCGGATAATAGATGGCAGGGCAATCCTTGGGCCACTCTCCGCCGATAACGTCGTCATACAGGGCCTGCCCAGTGATCTGCTCACCTTTGGCTTTTATGAAGATCGCGGGCAGATGACGACCATTGGGCAGCGTACAGACGCCTATTTTCTCGACAACGCCCGCGATAGGTGAGTGCAGGGATGCCGAAACGAAAGCTTTGCCCTCACCAATGATTTCACCGATCGTTACCTCTTGCTTCGGCTTGACGATGGCTTCACACGGGGCTCCGATATTTTGCAAAAGGGGTAACACGACCCTATCGGGCGGCGGCATGACCTCAATAGCTCTATCGCGTGAAAACGCCTTGCAATCCGGTGGGTGAATTCCATTGTGGAAGGTGCCTTTACCTGGGAAGTCTTTGAGCCTGAGCAGTTTCATGAGTACCATCTTCACGGTTGTACTACATAGCAAAGGATGTCAAAAAATCTTTGTTTTATAGGGCCAACCAATGCATGCGTCAAGAGCTTAATAAACTCTACGACCATCTTGCGGAGCGATGGATTCAGGCACATTTACTGAATAGAATTCAATAGAAGTTGTTCAACGCTAACGCGCTTCGGTAGGAAAACCTGTTGCACGCAACTATCGGCAGGCTTCTTTCGTGCAGATTCGTTTTTCAGGTAAGCCCAAGCCTCCTCCATGTGGCGTGATCTTTAAAAAAATAGATCTATTGAAAATAGATGGGTGCAGGTGAGATAGAAAAGGGACGCACTTTCGCAGGCGCCCCGAAAGAATGATGAGCTATTACCCGAAGACCCAAACTGTCAGGTTAGCTGCTTGCTGGAATATTTTTTCTCCGACCCGTCTTGAAAGAAATTCCTGGTACATGCTGAGCCCGCGTCGTCCAATCACGATGGTATCGTAATTGTCACTATGGGCTTTGTGGACGATTTCACCCGACAGGTCGTTGGTTTCATTGAGCACCTCACAAGATATTTGATTGAAGGCGAAACCTGCGTCAATCAGGCTTTCCTTGGCCTTGCTGATCATCGGCTCCAAACGTTTGCGTTCACTTTCTTTCCACTGGGGATCATCCGCCTTTTTAAAAAGGCTCTTTGATTTAAAAACATGACAGAAAGAAATCTTACAATCGGAAGCCCCTAATAACCAACTCATCGATCGAACCGCCCGCATCACTTCCTTGGAGCCGTCAAAGGCCACCAGGATTCGATTCCGGCGTCCCGCCCCGCCAACGATGATCATCGGAATACCCTGTATTTTATGCATGAGCCGGTTGGGCACGCTGCCGATCAGCATATCCTTGACCTTGCTTTCTCCGGTGCGCCCCATAACGACGGCATCATACCCTTCGTGCGATTCACGCACGATATCGTTGACGATGCCCAGATTTTTGGCTTGGATTTTGGTGGTGATGGATTGGGCGGGAAATCCCGCATCCAATAGGATCTGCTGCGCTTTTTTCAAGGAAGCATTGATGCGTTTGTGCTGCTCGGTGATGCAGGTCCGGATGTTAGGGGCCTTGAATCGGAAGTCCATATCATGTTCGAATTTCCAGAAAGAACCGGAAATTTGAGTTTCCACGTAGAATAAAACGACTTCGGTCTGCGCAGCAGGCATGAGACCAGCCACATAATTGACCGCCTCAAGGGATAAATCGGATCCATCGAACGCCAGCAGTATCTTTAAGCCTTCCCTATCCATCCTCACTCCTTTGTCCGGCAAACAAAACGGGTCGATATGTGTTTAGAAAAAACATTATAAAAGAGAATCACTACGAATGACAATATAAACCGTTCCAACCGGAAACGATTAGTGCTGTAAAAAAGGCTCAATAAACCAAAGGCACCTACATTTCAAGCACCTTCGACTACTGGGATTACGGTTCAATGAAGGCGCGAATGCAAGTAGTGACCCGTTCCGGTTGCTCATGAACCACCCAGTGGGTACCGTCCGGAATGCGGACGATGGTCAATGGCTCTACATAATCCGATAATCCATCCAGATTGCCGGGCAGCAGCGCAGTGTCCAATTCGCCCCAGATCACCAATGTTGGCACTGTGACCGCGAACATCTCGGGCGGGGCATTGGCAATTTGGCGTAACACAGCCTTTTCCGATTCGGATGTCGCCGGATGCAAAGGCGAAGCACGGTAGTAGTTTAATCCTCCCGTTAAGGCGCCCGGTTGCGACCAAGCCGCCAAATAGCGTTTCCTGAGCACGTCGGTCATCCGCCAGCGTGAACCGCTTCCGGTCAAAGCCTCGAGGAGGTACGCATAGTGATTCTGCGTCAAAATACTTTCAGCTTCCGATTTATGAAAGAAGTTCATGTAGGCGCTGGCGTTTTGCTGCATCGGATTACGCAAAAGCTCACGGGCGAAAACAACGGGATGGGGCGAATTGACAATGATGAGTTTTTCGACATATTCGGGATGCCGATGGGCAAACGCCCAGGCCACGCCGCCACCCCAATCGTGCGCTATCAAAATCATCTTTGTGTGCCCCAGGTGTTCGGCCAACGCGCGCAGGTCTTCAACCAAAATTTTGATATGATATTCTCGCGGGTGGGCTGGTTTGGAGGAAAGATTGAACCCACGCATATCCGGTGCCACGACATGGTAATCCGTCCCAAACGCACTCAGTTGCGCCTCCCACTCCGCCCAGAACTCTGGAAAACCATGCAGGAACAGCATCAGCTTGCCCTGCCCTGCCGATACATAGTGCAGGCGAATAGCATTGACATCCGCGAACTTGTGTTCGATCGATCGTTCTCGGTGGGTCATGACTTCTCCTTTTTTTGATGTGATGCAAATTGGCAGCGCCGCGCTGGATCGACCGGCCGACGCGAGGGCGTCGCGGTCGAAACATTAAATAGCGAGCGTTCGTTCTATTTCATTGACAGCCACTTATCGGTAAATGTATCAATGATCAACCGGATTTTCCAATAGCAATATCGGTCCGCGTACGTTAAAAAGGGACCGACCCATTCACCGGGCAATCAGTCGAAGGAGGAACCCATGAGCAACCTGCGCGCACTACTATCGCCGATGACCATCAAGAACCTCGAAATCCCCAACCGTGCTGTCCTGCCGCCCATGGGGACCGGATTGTGCAACCGAGACGGCACGGTCAGCGATGCGCAACTGGCCTATATGCGCCGGCAGGCCGCCAGCGGCGCCGGTTTGCTGATTACGGAAATTACCGCCGTCCATCCCGATGGGGTCGTTGTTCCCGCTCAGATCGCGGCATGGGACGACCGGTTCATTCCCGGATTGAAACAACTGGCCGAGGTCATGCACCTTTCGGGCAGCAAGGCTGCCATGCAGTTGCACCATGCCGGCCGCGAAAGCCACTATCTGCTGAAAAAGGGCCGTGCCATGGGTCCTTCGGCCGCACCCAGTTTGATATATGGGCAGGCGCCCAGAGAAATGACGCCAGAAGATATTCAAGAAGTCATCCTGAGTTTCGGCACGGCAGCCGCCCGGGCCAGGCAAGCCGGTTTCGATGCCGTCGAGATCCATGGCGCGCATGGTTACCTGCTGACCCAATTTCTTTCGGCCATCTCCAACCATCGCACCGATTACTACGGCGGAAGCTTCGCCAACCGTGCCCGCTTCGTCATTGACGTACTGCGCTCGGTGCGCAAACATGTGGGCGACGATTTCCCCGTGCTGTTGCGGATCTCCGCCGAAGAATACATCAAGGGCGGTTACACGGTCGATGATCTGCTCACGATTCTGCCCGATCTGGTATCGGCCGGCATGGATGTGCTGCATGCCTCCGTCGGCACTCACGGCAGTCCGGCCGGCATCACCAGCGCACCGCCGGAGTTCGACACCGGCTTCAACGTGTGGCGCGCCCAAAAAATCAAAGCGGCTGCCAACATCCCTGTCATCGCCGTCGGCCGCTTCAATGACCCGCGCAAGGCCGACCAGGTCATTGCCAGGGGTGAAGCCGATTTCGTCGCTTTCGGTCGCCAGCAATTGTGCGATCCGGACTTCCTCACCAAGGCCAAACAGGGCCGTTATGACGATATCCGCCTCTGCATCGCCTGCAACCAGGGATGCATCGAGCGCGAGATGTTCGAAGGCAAATCTATCCGTTGCGCGATCAACCCGGAAACCGGCCAGGAGCTTGTCTATCCCCAAGCACCGGCGGCAGTTCCGCGCAAGGTGTGGATTGTCGGAGCCGGTCCGGCCGGGCTGACCGCCGCATACGAGGCCCAACGGCTGGGCCATGACGTCAGTATATTCGATCAGGAAAACGCCGCGGGCGGCAATATTCTCTATGCCTGCAAAGCGCCTCACAAAGAGATCTATCTGGACTGGATCGAATGGCTGACCCGCCAGGTTGAACAATCGGGCGTAAGCATCCGCACCGGTACCCAGATCACCGAGGCCCTGATTGCCGAGGAAAAACCGGAAAGGGTCATTCTGGCCACCGGCGGAGAAAAGATCATTCCTGCCATTTCGGGGATCGATTTGCCGCACGTGGTCGATGCCTGGCAGATTCTGGATGGCCGGGTGGCGCCGGGACGCAGCGCATTGGTGGTCGGCGGCGGGCTGATCGGCATGGAGACCGCTTGTTTTCTGGCCGCACGCGGCTGCGTGGTGACCTTGATCGAGCAAATGCCGTCCTCGCCGGTGCCTAAATTCACTTCGCATGGGTATTCGCTGCACAAATACCTGCGGGAAAAGGCGAGTATCCTGCGCTTCGGCTGCAGCTTGAAAACCATTCAGCCCGACTCGGTGACCCTGATCGTTAACGACCAGGAAGAACAGCAGTCAGGCTTCGATCATGTCGTTCTGGCGGTCGGCATGCGTCCGCGCAACGACCTCAAAGCCTACCTTGAAGAAAGCGCCACACCCCACACGGTCGTAGGCGATGCGCTCAAGGTACGCCGCATCATGGAAGCCACCGAAGAAGGCGCCAAGGCGGCCTGGGAACTATAATTGGCACGGGAGGCGATCCGGGTGGCGCGGCCCACCATCCCTGATCGCCGACCCGAAGGTTGACATAAAACCAACAAACGCATATTGCCTGACGTTTGATTTTGAAAGTGCAGTGCACGGTTTCAAGTGCAGGTACCCTGAATGACTTTTGACGCCAAACAATCATCTACTCTGAACAACAAGCTCCCGGCCCTTTTCTTTATCTTCGATCAGGGCCGGTTGTTGGTCAGGAATGCAGATGGAGAGTGTCACATACCCGAGGCGGCCGATATCGAGAAGTGCGGCCTCCGTCTCGCGCGCAAGCAGTATTTGGGCGCCTTGGACGGCCAAGCCTGTTATGCCGCCGAACTCGACACCGGCGCCGCGCCCGGTGCACCGTTCGCCTTCAAAGAACTGCGGTCATTGTTCGACCGGCTGGATGAAACGTTGATCTGGGTGGCTGGCCGGGCCAACCATCTGCTTTACTGGCAGCGCACGCACCGGTACTGCGGCGCGTGCGGACATCCGACCGAAGAACAAACCAAAGAGCGCGCCCTGTTCTGCCCGCAATGCGGCCTGGTCAACTACCCGCGTTTGTCTCCAGCCGTCATCGTGGCGGTTATCGATGGCCCCCGAATACTTCTGGCCCGCAACGTGCGCGCCAAAACACCCTTCTACAGCGTGCTGGCCGGTTTCGTCGAGCCGGGTGAAACCCTGGAGCAATGCATCGCGCGCGAAGTCAAAGAAGAAGTCGGGGTCAGCGTGCGCAACATCCGCTATTTTGGCAGCCAGCCCTGGCCCTTTCCCAATTCGCTGATGATCGCATTTACAGCCGACTATGCCGGCGGCACGATCACACCCGATATGACCGAAATCATCGAAGCCGATTGGTACACCAAAGACGATCTGCCGCGGGTTCCGCCGACCATCAGTATCGCAGGCCAATTGATCGAATGGTTCCGCCTTCTGTGAGGACGATCGATCTGACATCTGATACGCCAATATAGCCCAACATTATTCAGTTTTGAACGATCGCGGCCCATCTGTTTATCTATTCATTCGGGTCATTCGGGCAAAGCTATCCGAAACTTTCACTTTAACGCTGGCATATCAGCAAACTTAATGGGCGGGGGCATTTTGACAGGGTGCTTACCTGGCCCTACTTTATTGATCAACAAAATCAACGTAAGGGGGATCATCCTATCGCAAGATAAACCCTTAGCGTAGACCCAGGCAATACGATCAGCGCTGTCTTTGACCTTCATCTGAACTGCTGTTTAAAGGGCGCATCATTGTAGCACACCCTGAATCAGTGTCTGACCCCAAGGATTTCCTACCTCGAAATGGGCATTTTCCGACAACATGCCTGACGTCAACACACCAACACTCGCATCAAGACCTTGCAGTTGGAAGCAAGCCCCGACGCTTGAAACAGCTTGTCGCCGGCAGCCGCGCTCCCCAAGGCCAGGAGGAGGCGTATATGTCTCGTCATCACAAAAAACCAACTTTTTTTGCAGTATTCATTTTTGCGCTTGCATGGGCAACCTATGCAGGTGCCAGTTCTTTGCACATCGCCAGCTACGACCATCGGGCTCTTGCGCAGGACCCCAGTCAAGCCAGCGGCCCGATCGCGCCGGTCTTGTCAGGCCTTGGCGATCATCACCATCCGGTCAGCACCCAATCGAAACAGGCCCAGTACTTCTTTGACCAGGGGCTCCGTTTAACTTATGCCTTCAACCATCAGGAGGCATTGCGCAGTTTCAAGGAGGCGGTGAGGCGCGATCCGGATAGCGCCATGGCCTATTGGGGCTGGGCATTGGTATTGGGGCCCAACCTGAACTTGCCGATGTCCGCCGATGTGGTTCCGCAGGCGTATGCAGCCATTCAGATGGCGGTCGCCCGCAAAAAAAACGCCACGGCCCGTGAACGCGCCTATATCGATGCCCTGAGCAAACGGTATCATGCCCAACCCCAAGACAATCGAATGCAGCTCGATATTGCCTACGCCGAAGCCATGAAAAAGGTCCACACTCAATACCCAGACGATCTCGATGCCGCCACTCTCTATGCCGCGGCGCTCATGAATCTTTCCCCATGGAACTACTGGAACAAAGATGGCCAACCAAAGCCACGCACGCCCGAAATCCTGCAGACCTTGGAAAAGGTCATGGAAAAAAACCCGACGCACGCAGGCGCCTTGCATTATTATATTCATATCGTCGAAGCGACCGATGCGGAACGCGGCCTTGCAGCAGCCGACCGCTTGCGTGGTTTAATGCCCGGAGCAGGTCATCTGGTGCACATGCCTACGCACATTTACATGCAAGTGGGCCGTTATGCCGAATCGTTCACGCTCAACGGCCAGGCAGCCAAAGCCGACGAAAACTACATTATCCAATGCCGCACACAGGGAATCTACCCGCTTGGCTATTATCCGCACAACTTGCACTTTCAAACCTGGGCGGCCTTGATGTTGGGCAAACCTGCACAGGCGCTGACAGTTGCCCGCAAAGTCGCTTCAAAAGTTCCGCGCGACCTTGCAGGCAATGACTGGGCCTTGTATCAAACCTTTGCAAGCATGCCGCTTTTCACATTGATCCGTTATGGCCAATGGGATGCTGTCCTGACCGAACCTGAACCGCCCGAAGATTGGCATTTTATGACCGGCATGTGGCACTATGCGCGCGGCCTGGCCTATACGCACACCGGACGGCCGCAGATGGCAACAGAAGAACTTCGCAAGCTGAAAAGCATCGCCCAGAATGAAAATGCCGGCGAAGAATCGATCGGCTTCAGCAGTGTGCGACCGTTATTGACCATCGCCGGTGAAGTATTGGCGGGGGAGATGGCGGCTAAGCAACGCGATTTCGACACCGCTATCAGCCACCTGGAACGGGCGGCCAGACTCGAAGATAGTTTATCGTACAACGAACCGCCCGACTGGTTTTATCCAGTGCGTCACACTCTGGGGGCTGTTCTGATAGAAGCCGGTCATCCCGCTGAAGCGGAGGTGGTCTACTGGCAGGACTTGAAGAGATATCGCAACAACGGGTATTCACTGTACGGACTGTGGCAAAGTTTGCAAGCCCAGGGGCGCAGTGCGGAAGCCGCCGAAATTCGGAAACGCTTTGAACAGGCCTGGAACGATGCCGATGTGACGCTCTCTTCTTCGCGGTTCTGAGCCGCCATTGCCCATTGCTACGTTTTTAAATCAACACAGGGGCGCACCGCGCCCCTGTGACAAACATTCAGATTATACTTCCTGACCGGCTTTAAACCCCTGATGGATGGCATCGATGGCCTGGGCCACTTGCTTTGCGTCGCCTACTGTCAGGCAGGCAATGCCCTTTTTCTCCAACAGCCCCGACAGTGTGTTCAGCGAGCGCGCACCGGCGGCCATGACGATGGTGTCCGCGACAAGCTCCTGCGTGCCTTGGGGCCCTTCGATCCGGATCCCCTTCGCGGTGATCTCGATAGCCTTGGTGACGGTCAAGCGCTTGATGCCGGAGCGCTCAAGATCCTGGAACATGCACCACTTGGTCGAACGGCCGATATCCTTGCCGATCGCGTCGAGCATTTCGATCATCACAATCTGCTTGGTACCTTTGACCGCCAGTTCGTACAAGGTTTCGGGGCTTTCGGCCCGGTTAACCAGCAAAAACTTGACCGCATCGCCGGTCAGAGTGCCCTTTTCAGCCAGGAACAGGGCGACTTCAACGCCCACGGCCCCGCCGCCCACGATCACGACGCGCTGGCCCACATGGGCTTTGTTCTGCAGTACATCCCAGGCCTGCACCACATGGGGCAGATCCGCGCCTGGAATGGGTGGGGTCGTCGGCACGGCTCCGGTGGCCACAATCACCGCATCGGGACGTTCGGCCTCGATCACGGCTTCGTCCACGGTTTGCTTAAGCCGCACGGTCACCGGACTGATGGCGACCTGCTTTTGAAGATCGTGGGCCAGCGTCAGAAACTCCTCGCGTCCCGGAGGGGCTCCGGCCAGCATGAGCTGTCCGCCCAGACGGTCGCTTTGTTCATACAAAGTGACCGCATGGCCGCGCTCGGCCGCCGCCACCGAGGCGCTCATGCCGGCCGCGCCGCCGCCCACCACCATGACCTTCTTCGGGGTCTTTGCCGGGATGGCCCGCGTTTCCTCTTCACGCCCTGCCCTGGGATTGCACAGGCACTCCACGGCTTTGAGCTTGAAAAGATTATCGAAGCAGCCCTGGGCGCAGGCAATGCAGTGGATGATTTCATCGTCGCGGCCGGTGCGCGCCTTTTCCGGCAAATAGGGATCGGCAATCAAGCTGCGGCCCATGGCCACCATGTCGCACATGCCGTCACCAATCATTTCCCTGGCCGTCAAAGGATCGTTGATGCGATGGCTGGCGATGACCGGCACGGACACCTGCTCCTTGATGCCTCTGGCCAGGTAGGCAAATACGCCGCGCGGCACGGCGGTGATGATCTGAGGCACGCGCGCTTCATGCCAGCCCACATTGATGCATAGCGCATCCACGCCGGCCTGTTCGACCAGCGCGCGGGCATAAGCCTGCAACTCGATGCGCCCCTGTCCTTTGGGCATAAAATCGTTGCCGTTCATGCGCACGATCACCGGGAAATCGTCGCCCACGTGGTGCCGAATGGCCTGCATCACCTCTATACCGAAGCGCATCCGGTTCTGCAGGTCGCCACCATAGTCATCGTCGCGCTGGTTGGTCAGCGGAGAAAGAAATTCGCTGATCAGGTACCCCGTGCCGCTGAGAATTTCGACCGCGTCGAAGCCGGCGCGTTTGACGCGCAGCGCCGCCTGGGCAAAGCTTTCGACGACCGTTTTGATCTCTTCGATAGTTAGTGCGCGCGGTGTTTCACGCGTCATGCGCGAAGCGATGGCCGACGGCGCGACCGGCTGCTGTCCGTTGAGGAAGAAGGAAGAGTTGTAGCGTCCGGCATGATTGATCTGCACAGCCGAGCGCGCCCCATTGTCCTTGATAGCCGAAGCCAGGCGCGCCAGCCCGGGGATGAATTGATCTTTATGCGCACCGATATTCTGCGTGTTGCCCGAAAGCTCGTCCACCGTAGCATAACCGACCACGATCATCCCGGCGCCGCCTCTGGCCCGCTCGGCGTAAAACGACACCAGACGATCGGTGACCTCGAAGTCGACCGCCATGTTCATATGCATGGCAGGCATGTAAAACCTATTTTCCACCTTTAGTTGATTGATCATAATCGGCTCGAACAATGGGTCTCTCATTACGCCCCCTCATACTTTTACGGGTTATCGGTATCTTTTCGCGCCAAGGCATCTTGATGATGAAGCCAGCAGGGCGCACACATCCTTTGGGTTATTTAATTTGCCAGGTCTGAATAATTAATTAGCATACTAATTATTCCGGCTACCTTAAATCCTTGAGCAGCCGTTTTAATACAATGCGTTCTTCCATGGAAAAACCTTCCAAAATTTCATCATTGGCCTTGTCGCGCTCGCGTATCAAATCCTTTATTGCCGATGTTGCCCTGAATGCCAGGTTGACCCGCAGAACGCGTTTATCACCGGCATCGGTCTGCTTGACAATCCAGCGTCCGTCGGCAAGACGATCGAGAACGCCGGAAACGGTGGCATTGTCCAGAACCAACCGTTTGCCGATCTCCCCTGCCGTCAACCCGTCCTCTTCGATCAGGGCCTCAAGGATCAGCGCCTGAACGGCTGTCAGACCATACGGTTTTAACTTCACCTTCAGGTGGTTCTGGGATTTTTGGTAAGCCTTGGCTAACAGGAATACAATACAATCGGCGTAGCTCATGTCTTTTTCCTTTGTATGCTAAATAAATGGGCATACAACGGCTGTCAAGCGAAATGAGCGGCCTAATGGCAGCGAAGACATCGTTTTGACGGGGACCGGACCCCGGCCTGGGCCAAGGTCCGGCAAAACATGCCGTCATAAGAAATGCACCCACTTGATGTTTGGAAACGGTTTATGCCTGAAAACCAAACATTTCGACGGCGTCATTTTATGCGTTGGCTCTCAGTGATGCCACGGTGTCATCGATTACCTTAATAATGGCGGCACGCGTTTCGAGCTTCATGCGGCCGATGATGTCGCGCTTTTTATTCAACCCTTTGGCGAAGGCCAGGGCCTGCGGCATCAACTGATCCAAGGGACAGGCTTTCATGATGATGTGGTAGTCCTCACACTCTTTGGCGGTAAGGCGCCTGGCGGTATATTCCATCTCATGAACCAGGTAGCTGGGCATGGTTTGCTGGGTAATGGCCATGAAGACAGGACCCAGCGGGATGCCCAGATCCACTTCCGGCAGACATATCCAGCCGCGGTCGGCGCGCATGAAGCGGAAATCATGCGAGAAGGCCAGAAAAGCGCCACCGGCGAAGGCATGACCGTTCATGGCGGCAATGGTTGGCATGGGAATCGTGAGCACACGCCGGAACAACGTGAACAATTCGGCCAGGAAGTGATCCATGGCCCCCTGCCCCTCTTTTTGCACGGCGGACATCAGCCACTCCAGATCGATACCGTTTGACCAGATCTTCTCATGACTGCTGGTAACGACCAAAGCGTTGACATCGGTTTTGTGCTCGATATCGTCCAAGGCCTGCGTGAATGCCGCGATCGTATCCAGATTGAAGCGGTTCTCCCCATTGTTCATGGTCAGCACCGCCACATTATCATCCACACTGTATTCGTACATCGCCATTTTCCGTCCTTTCCCGATAGATATCCGCATTTAGAGAATCGCAAACCGTTGCGATCTCACCGCAAACTGAACTCGCCGGCGAAGCCGGTGCGACAGAGAATGTCTTTAAAGGGTTTACCATCGATTATCAAGAACTGTGTGACGGTGCGGCGGCCGATTGCCGGCTGTACGCTTTCGAAAAACGGATCAGGTCGGGAAAAAACGACAAGAAATCGTTCTGCATGCCGACGTAGTGCTCCCTGATATCTACGATGCTCCCTAAAAAGGGTGCGCCACGGCTCAACCGTCCGGCAATGCGATCTAACGCCATTGCGATATTGTTCAGATCCAGGTAGCCGGCCAGCCAATCATGGGCGATCATCTTCGGCAGGACACTATCGAGCCGCGCCGGCAAGGGCGTAGGATCCTGGCGCAGCACCGCATAGACTCGTCGTGCGAAAGCCGATAGCGGCTCGGGATGGAAACAGTGCCAGTTTTGCGCCAGAAAATGGTCGTAGGCCACGTCCACGATAACGCCTGCGAAACGCCGCCGCCGAGGCCCCACGCGGTTGCGACTGACCCGTGTGAGTGGGTGGGCATCGCAATAGGAATCAATTTTGCGATGAAACAGGATCGCTGACTGGATATCGCCGCTGTATTTGCCAAGGGCGCTGCCTTTGACAAAATCGCCCAGCAGCTGCCCGATCAATGAATCGCGTGTGATGTCGGCCAAAAAGAGGTGGGCCAAAAAATTCATGTTAATTTACGTCCTACTACCTCTATTCTCGCTCGCCGGCGTTTCGCTCGCCGGCGTTTATTAGAACTACAAGGGTTTTCCTTGCCATCAGCGAACTTTATTTTTATTATTTGATTATATGGCACTTCGCCCCCGTAAGACACAGGTATAGGGTGCCCTAAGAAGGTTGCGTTGTCATTTTTGAACCTTTAACAAAAGCATTGTACGTAAAATTGTGCAACATGGAAAGGTGAGCATGTCAAATCGACAGAATGCCTCCCTTTACACTTTAAACTTTACACTGAACACTTAGCTACGTGCCAATTCCGAAAGTTGATTTATAGACTGATGTTCGGGTTTCGCACAAAGTGCCGTTGGCCATAATACCTTCGCTGCAGGCAGGCGCAATGGTTTTTTCGCATCATGAAAGGAAACCATGAGCATTTACACAATTCATCCAATCGTCATGGGCACGAAAGTTTTCGACCAGGGCATGATGACCTACCAGTATGGCTATGGCAAACCGTATACCATCCCCATTTATTGCTGGTATCTGGAGGGCGGCGACCGCAAAATTCTGGTGGATACCGGTGAAATGAACCCCATTCAGTCAGCGGACCGCGAGGCGGCCATCGGCGGCCCGATTTACACGTTTGAACAGGGATTGTCCCGCTGGGGGCTAAACCCCGAAGATATCGATGTTATCATACATACCCATCTTCATAACGACCACTGCGAAAACGATTACAAATGCGGCAATGCCGATATCTACGTGCATGCCAACGAACTGATCCAGATCCACACACCCCACCCTCTGGATTTTCGCTACCTGGAAGATTACATCGCCGATGTGGAAGAAAATGGCCAAATCCGCACAGTCGATGATGGTCACGAAATATGCCCCGGCATCACCGTCATCCACACCCCGGCGCACACCCCCGGCGGCCTCTCGGTGATGGTGGCCACCCCAGGGGGCCGGGCGATCATAACAGGGTTTTGTACCATCGATCTGAACTTCTCTCCGCCTAAAGAAATCCGGGCTATGGAGATGGAGGTCATCCCGCCCGGCACGCATGTCAATACTTATGAAGCCTACGATATTTTGGTGAAAGTGAAAAAGATGGCAGACATTTTGATCCCGCTGCATGAACCCCGCTTTGCGGCCATGGCGACGATCCCATAATCGGTGCCAGCTTTCATCCTGAATGGCCGATCTGCAAATGGACTTTAAAGCGCTCACCACTTGAATGCAAGCGGTGGCTGCAAACGATCTTCTTTGAACCCCCCTCATCACTCAGGTTAGACTGCGCCAGTTTCTTCCCGATTTCCGTCGATAAGTACACATTCCGCCTTGCATACAGGTGTTTATGTATTCCCACGGACGCTTGATACCTGTAAGCACCATCAAATCAGGGAGGATACAATATGAAGACAGCTGGTAGAACCTGCTTTTTATTTTTCATGGCCTGCCTTTCAAGCACCGTGATAAGTTTTGCTGAAATGAAAGCCCTTGATCCAATCAAGGAGGCCAGAGAAGCACTTGGCAGGAAGGGCTTGCATGCTGAGGCTATTCGGCTTGAAAATTTTCACAAAGGGATAGCACCTGAAAATTTTCTCGAACGTGCCGGATCCGCTTACAAGCCGTCTTACAACGAGGACCCAGCGATCCCGGCCCAGTGCTGGATCGAAACGGGGTACGGCACTCAAAACGCCTGTCTTTATTGTCACACCGATTATCTTGCCTCTAAAAAACATGGAAACGCATTTCCCCTCGGGGAAGACCAGATCCTTTACAGCTTTCCAACCCCTGATCTAAACAAAGTCCTGTGGCGTAACACTATTTTCCCGCATGAAATTGATAAACGGTTGCGCAAAGAAAACATCCCGGTGCCGGATATCTTTGATGTGACCTATGTACGACAGGACAACTGGCTGCCAGCCTTCAAGCAAGCCCGGCCAAACGAAACAGGTCACTGGCTTAATGACGGTCCTCAAGAACTTGTGCTGTTTCCGGCCCTGAATCCCATGCATCTGTTTCCGGAAAGTGAGCAGAATCCCACATCGGACGGGAGCCACGGATACATCGACAAAGAGGGTTTTGTCAGAGATGAAAAAGCACAACTGACTGGTTGGCGCGCCATCAATTTTTTCCCTTACGGTATTTTCACACCATTGACCGGCAGTGTCAGCGGCATCTACATAAGACTGCCCGAGCCTTTCAGAACCGCACAGGGCAAACCCAGCCTTGCGATGTACAAGAAGAATCTCGAACTGCTTGCAAAAAACATCAAGAATAGACCATTCGAAGAGACCCACTATTACGGCGACGCTTCAGACACCACCGTCAAAAAGGGATTCTTCCCGGTTGGAACAGAGTTCGCCCACCCGCTGCACTATGTCGATCTAAATGCGGACGGCCAGGCCGGCGCAAAGGTCGACGGGGTCAGCGAGAACAAGGGCAAAGCTTACGAGTTTCCCGGAACACGTGCCAAACGATTAAAAGATCTGCGATATATGTATAAATGGAAAGAGGTCACACTCGACAATATCGATGAAGATGCCCATCCCGAGGACTATGTCATCGGCAACGAGGGTCAAGGCTGGGTTGACAACAATGCAGGTTGGCTTCTGGTTGCATTTATCGAAGATCGCAAGGGTGCGCTTCGCCCGCAAACCACTGAGGAGATGATGCAGTGTATCGGCTGTCATGGCAAAGTCGGCAACACAGTCGATTCGGTATGGTCTTTTGAGCGAAAGCTTCCCGGATCTACCGGTTGGCGTGAAATGGACTACGGTGATTACGATTCAAAAAAGCCCGGCAAAAGCAAGTTAATGGACTATGTTCATGAGGGCTCCGAGATGGGTGAACTCGGTTTTTTCTATTATGTTGTGGTCGGGGCCAATTTATATGGCGTCATGCCGGATGAAATAGCGGAGGCGTTAAAGGCATTCGTGGCCCACAAAGGGCAGTCCCTTGGGCTGCAAATGGATCCCGCGGTCTTCGATGACGAGAAGCTTAAAAGCTTGGGCAAGGATCGGCGAAAAACGCTCTTGATAGAAAGACAAAAAATCATGCGGGCATTTGTTGCAGAGCTGGATTATCTCGACCATGATGAAACAACCGGAAACTTATATGTAAAAGGCACCTTGCTGTATCCTAACGAGGCGACCATGAGGAGCAACATTCAGCTCTACCGCAAGATCGTTCTCGATCAAGGCTTCAATCTCGGCAAAGATGTTTTCGGGTCAGGCGAAGAGAATGTCCCGTTCACATTCCGGTCTGACGGCACGGCCAAAGACGCTGACGGCAAGATGATACCCATTGGCGGAATCATTACCAGCAGGCCGTTCAACGAAGAAGGCGAAGGGATCATCCCCACAGGAATCGTAGCCGTCAATGATGAGGGGAAACCGATCGACACGAAAGGCAACGTTGTGGACATAGAAAGCGAGCCCGAAATGGCGGTCGGTCATATAGAAAGCGGCGGCACATTTCACACGATGTACAACCCGATTTTGAGCGACACTGCAATCGCCCCAAAGACCCCAAAGAAAAGACAACCGAAACCATAGGGCTGATCTTGAGTTTCGCAACGAAACGGTCCTTGTGAGATTATGGCATTGAATCCACCATCGGGTAGTTCGATTGTCCGGTCAGACATTGCGGTGATCCTTTAGCATAAGCCCGACCCGAACGACACCGCCTTCATTCTTCATTTCCATTGGGAGCCCACTGCGCGAAAAGACCCGGAGCATCGCTTTGTTTGTTGAAAGCACTTCCGCTTCGAGTTGCGTTACGCCTGCCGTACGTGCTATTGAAACCAGGTGGCGCAGGAGCAGACCGGCGACACCTTGCCCGTGGTAATCTTCTTCGACCGTAAAGGCTACCTCCGCCATGAGAGCGCCCTTATCCTCGTACGTCATAAAGCGTCCGGACCCGATGATCGTCTCACTTTCCCCTTCCCCCACCGTAACGACCAAAGCGACCACAGATTCGAAATCAACTTCGGTTGCGGCTGTGAGTTCTTCATCGGTCAGCGTCTTTTTGTGGTGGAAAAAACGTGTATAAACAGATTCGGTTTCGAGGTTGCGGAAAGCTTCAAAAAGCCGATGCTTGTCGTCCGGCCGGATGGATCTGATTCTAACCCCGATTCCGTTTTTCAAAGTGCCGTTTTCGCAATAGGATGCTGCGTTTCCCATGATAACGTCCTCAAATAGGCTAAAAATAATAGGTATTTGCACCGGATATTTTTATCATAGTGATCAATCGATCAATCTTTATATTTTTTGTCACTGCACAGTTTTCTCATTTTGTATCCTTTCATCGGCAGCCTTTCTGCATGCTGCGCATGTGGTGAGCTTAAAAGTACCTGGTTATTAAGCTTCCCTGCCTAATTTACAAAGACGCTTTTCTGAGACGGGCCACCTCGTCGAAGACCTCTTTACCGAAAGCGTCAACTGTGAGGCACATTGCACAAACCAGATCTTCATAGCTGGCTGAATCCATTTTGGCGGTGTGGCTGCTCTGCTTTGTGATTCTCGGTTCTGCTTCGTTTCTATCGAAAAGGCTCCAGCGGACCTTCAATTCGACATCGTTGCCAAGACTTCCGTCAAACCGCAAAACTTCGACTTTCACCCGGAAAGAAGAATTGTTTCCTCGTATATGCGGAAAGACCACCGTTTCGGCGCAAGTGTATTTGGAGAGATTGTCCGCTAAAACACGGCCGAAATTCACTGCCAACGGTTCCGCCCAGCGGTGAAATTCGGATGTTTCGATCTGGGTGGGACTGACCCGCGTGACGATTTGGGGACGATTCAGGTAATCCGGTATATCAACCCGCGCTATCCCTATGGCGATACAATCGCTCGGAGCTTCGGGCGGTGCAGCCGCTTGCAGCATTTCAGGATTGGGTGAGGCAGTCAGGATATAGAACTTCGTTTTTTCTTTCGTGCCCCCGAGATTGAAACATCCCAAGGGGAAGGCCACGCAGACGACTAGTACGGCTATAATCATGGATTTCATTTTGCTCATCACTCACCTCCAGCCGCGCTCTTGCCTCGGATGATCGAATCCGGATATTGCTCCAATTGTTCAGCCAGGAGGCGAACGGAACGCGATGCGACCGATAATTCTTTCAAAGCGTCAGCCAACCGGTAAACCATTTCCGAATCATCGCCGGCAATGCCCTGAATGGATTTCAAGGTTGCCTGGCCCTGCTTCATCGCAAGTGTCGCTGCATCGGATACTTTTTCAATCTTTGCAGCCACTGAGACCAACTCCCCGTCAACATTCTTAAGCAATGAACTCGCATCATCGGCAACCGTCCTCAAACTTTTCACAGTTGGATCGATCTGCTTGTCCGTACGGGCCACAAGATCGCCGGCATGGTGCATCAGCCGGTCGGCACCTTGCGCCGCAGACTTCAGGGAAACCAGCGTTGCCTTTACTTCAGGGGCATTCATTATTTTCTCCACACCCTCCACAGCCTCATTGAGCGTCACAAAGAGTTTCCGAATGGGAAGCTCGGCAATGGTATCGGCCAGCTGCTCCAGCTTTGAAGGAAGGGTCGGCAGTTCAGTATAGCCCAGGTCCGCATTTACAAGCCGCACGGGTGTTCCCGGCAGAAAATCGAATTCGATCATGAGCTGCCCCGTCACCATACTTTGCATGCCCAACTGGCCTCTGAACCCTTTTTCGATGAGTTTCCGAATGTTGACCCGTCGATCTTTATCGTTGCCGCTGATGCCGAATCGCTCTCTATCAATTTCGATGATCACCGGGATAGTGATATCCAGCGTATCGAGGTCCGCTCTCATAATGATCTCTTTGACCGTACCGATCTCCACCCCCCGGAAGACCACCGGCGCCCCGACTTGGAGGCCCTTGACGGAGCCTTCGAAAAAGAGGACGAAATTTCTCTTTTCCTTGAAAAAGCCGCCGCTTCCGAATACGAGGACGCCTGCCACCAGCAGCCCGATGGCGCTGATGACAAAAAGTCCGATGACTGTGCTGCTGAATGGCTTCGACATAAGATGACCTCCCGCCTCCTGTTATTCTTTGCCCCGTGTGAGAAAAGTGCGCACTGTCGGGTCTTGGGATTCCCTCAGCAGTGTGTTGGGATTTCCCGCTGCGATCATAGTGCGGGTCTGAGCGTCTAGAAACACGGAGTTGTTGCCGATGGCGAATATACTGTGCAGCTCATGCGTGACCACCACCACCGTCGCCCCGAGGTTATCCCTCAGTTCGAGGATCAAATCGTCCAGACGTTTGGCGCTGACCGGATCGAGACCAGCGGAGGGCTCGTCAAAAAACAGAATGTCCGGGTCCAACGACAAAGCGCGCGCCAATCCTGCGCGCTTGCGCATCCCGCCGCTGATTTCCGATGGATAGTAATGCTCGAATCCCGCCAAGCCGACGAGGGCCAGTTTGAAAGAAACGATCTCGGCGATTTGGCCGGGGCTCAGAGCGGTATAGTGTTCCAGCGGCAAGGCGATGTTTTCGGCCAACGTCATGGAACTCCAAAGGGCGCCGCTCTGGTAAAGGATCCCCATGCGTTTCATGAGCGCGGATCGTGTCGGCGGCGCGGCATCGAAAAAACTGATTCCCTCGTAAAGAATGCGGCCCTTGGCGGGTGACAGAAGCCCCACCATATGTCTTAGCAGGGTGCTTTTACCGCAGCCGCTGCCTCCCATAATGATGAAAATATCTCCCCGCTGAACAGTAAAATTCACATCCCGCATCAACACGAAACTGCCGTAGGCCATGGTCAAATCCTGAACGGAAATCACGGGAGCATTCCCATTCACCTTCCTCGAATCGGTAGCGCCGGAGTTGAAAGTATGAGGCATGATCTTCCTTCAGAATACACGCTTTGGGCGGAAGCGCTGCATCCTTTAAATCCCTTCATATGCCGATGACGTCACATACGACGGTGATCATCGCTGTCGCCATGATAATGGCTACAATGCTTGTCACCACAGCGGAGGTCGTGGCACTGCCCACAGCCGAGGCGCTGCGGCCGCACTGCATTCCGCGCATGCACCCTGCAAGGGAGATTAAAATGCCGAACACGATGCTCATGAAAAGGCCGATGGCCAAGTCGTTGAGACCCACCGCCTCGGCGGTGCGCTGGAAATAGGACACTGGTTTGATCCCGTGGAGGCCTGCGGCAACCATCATGCCGCCCAAGATGCCCATAATGTTCGCATAAAGGCACAACAGAGGCATCATAAGAGTTAAGGAAACCATGCGGGGCAAGACCAGAAATGCCATTGGCGAAATACCCAGCGTCGTCAGGGCATCGATTTCCTCATTCACTTGCATGGTGCCAAGTTGGGCTGCAAATGCGGCGCCGGTCCGGCCGGCTATGATGATACCAGTCATGATGGCGCCCATTTCTCTGACCATGGCGATGCCTACCAGGTCGGCCACATAGATCTGGGCGCCGAAAAGTTTCAATTGGAGAATCCCTATAAAAGCCAGAATGAGACCAACCAGGAAGCTGATCAGGGATACGATTGGCAAGGCCTGGGCACCGGACTCCTGCACCAGAAGTTTGAATTCATCCGTCCGGAAACTGGCTCTTCGTAGCAATAACCTGCCGAGGGCCGAACAAGCGGCGCCTACAAAAGCGACCATTTCGCCGGCGGATTGTATGAACGCAATCGTCTCGCTGCCCACGCGGGACAGGAACGACTCGCTTTTCGTGCTCCTGTGGGCATCTTTTTTTTCGGGGACAGCCATGGCCAGGTCAAGAAGCCGTCTGACACCGGCAGCCAGACCGGATCGATCCACATCGATCTTCCTTGCGGAACATTCCCGCATGACGCTTTTGAGAAAAGATAAAAGCCCTGTATCCCACTCCGTCAACCCCTGGGTGTCAAAAGAAAGCCGCCGCGTTGCGGGTGTCTGGTCGAGGTGTCCGCTTAGCTCGCTTGCGGAAGGAAGCTGCGGGCCTGTTTTCCAACGTCCCGACAGCCGGACGATTGCGGCATCATCGGAAATTTGATCGAAGTGTAATATTTCCACTTTTCCACTGCTCTCGATGGGGTTGTTGACTGTAGGCGCTGGCACAGTTATTTTCGCGTCAACGCAACCAACCGGTTGGTGAATCTTTCGCCCCAGAACTTGAACGCATCTTCGGACGAGCCCCATCTACTGAACCTCTCCGTGAAACCCGCGCTTTTCTCGTCCACCCCGGCGGCGAGGACCTCGTTGGTCAATGCGTCCAGTACCATCATTTCCGCAGTGGTCGCTCCGGAACCGGTCCATGAACTTGTCGAACCTTTCTTCACGAGACTGACGGCCAGCCCCACGGGCACAACCGATGTGACGCCGCTCAGAACCGGTTTGCTCTGCTTCAAGTCGGTAATCGCCACACGGATCCGCAGGACATCCGGACCCGCTTCGCCAACCACCGGGAACTCTTTTTGAAGGGCTTGGACGAGCGCCAGAGAGGCGGTATCCGCAATTTCCTTCAATTCGCTCGCATCGATTCCTTTGTATTCCGAATCAGCGGCAAAAGCGAAGATCACGTAGTCCACCATGACCCTTTTATATCTCGTGAAATCAACCCCCGGTTTGATCCAGACGAGCTTGGCCTCACCTTCCGCCCCGGGGTTTAAATTTTTGCTATACTCTCCCAGGAAAGCCGATTGCGGCTCCGATGACTTACTCGTTGTGGCGCAGCCGGTAAAAATCATCACGCCCACCAGCAAAAAAACAATCTTTTTCATCTTTGGTTCTCCTTTTTCGGAATTATCTAAAACTTGCATTGTTCTAAGAAATTGTGCCAGTCGTATTCTTCAATATGTCGCCTCAAACGTTTTTGGCGGTTAGCTGGTTTTCACGCTGCCAGTATGCAAAGGCCACCGCAACAGCACACGACGCCAGGCGTGCTTCAGCCGAATCCGCCCGGCTGGTCAGGATTATGGGAACCCGCGTGCCCAGAACGATACCGGCCGAATCGGCTTTTCCCAGGTAAGCCAGTTGTTTGGCCAGCATGTTGCCGGCCTCGAGGTCGGGCACCAGAAGTATATCCGCCTCGCCGGCCACAGGTGACCGGATACCTTTGATCAGGGCGGCTTCCATGCTGATGGCATTGTCGAACGCCAAAGGGCCGTCGATGATAGCCCCTTCGATCTGACCCCTATCGGCCATCTTACACAAGGCAGCAGCTTCGATGGTCGACGGAATCTTGGGATTCACGGTTTCTACGGCCGAGAGGATGGCCACCTTGGGCTGGGAGATTTTCAGCGCGTGGGCCAACGCAATGGCATTCTTCAGAATGTCGACCTTGTCTTCCAGGGTCGGATAGATATTGATGGCCGCATCGGTGATAAACAAAGGACGTGGATAGGTCGGCAGATCCATGGCAAAAATATGGCTGATGCGGCGCTCCGTGCGCAGTCCGGTGGCCGAAGGGACGACCGCGCGCATTAATTCGTCGGTATGCAGGCTGCCTTTCATGAGTGCTTCGGCTTCGCCCGATCGACACAAGGCCACGGCTTTCACGGCTGCATCATGGCTGTGCTTGGCGTCCACCACACGATAAGGCCGGATGTCGATCGTCAGGCGCTCGGCCAGCTCCCGTATCTTGGATTCCGGCCCCACCAGGATGGGATCGATTAGATGGCTCAGAGCGGCCTGGACCGGCCCTTCCAGCGCTTCTTTGCTGCAGGGGTGGCATACGGCGGTGGCAATGGGCGCCCACTCTTTCACGATGCTGATCAGCTTTTTAAAAGCGGCTTTGCGGTGCAGTTGCATGGCGGCGTAAGGTGATCCGGCATCGATCGGTTTTCGGGTGGGCGCTTTAACTTTGGCGACGCCGGTGATAATTTCCTCATTGCTTTGATTGACCACCCGGCAGTCGAAAACGACGCTACCGTCCGCATTGTTTTTTGCTGTGGCGGTCACGCTAATGGTCAGGTTATCGCCAAGCTCCACCGCATTATGAAAGTCGAACTGTTGGGACTGATAGATCGTGCCGGGACCCGGCAGGTCGTTTCCCAGCAAACTCGATATCAAAGCGGCACCCCACATGCTATGGCCGACCAATTTGTGACGCTCCAGCAGCATCTTTGCATATGCGTCGCTGAAATGAGTCGGGTTCATGTCGCCTGACAGAAGGCCGAACAGGTCGATATCCTGTTTGGTCAACGTTCGTTGCATGCTGGCGGTATCGCCGATGTGAATTTCGTTATAAGTTTTGTTGCTGAGCATTGACGGACCCTCCTCTCAGGCCGGAGTTTCGGTTTTGCGTCGGCTGCGCGCGGCCGGCTGAGGGGGACAGAATATTTGCTCAACTTGGGCGAGGCGTTTATGGCCTTCTTCATTCAAAGGACCGCCGGCAGTGACCATTGTGCGGATCGTTTCAAATAGTTGTCGGCCATCATGGTCCTCTTTTTTCAGCAGTTCGGAAATCAGCGCAACCGCGCGCTTTTCGTCCAGGTGGAGCATAAAAAATTGCTCGCGAAGGTCTTGCTTGAATTCAGCCAGGGTTTTCCGCGAGGACTGCTCGGCTCTTATGCGACGGAGCGTCTCGAAACCTCTTTCATCGGCCGCATTTTCCGCCAGGCGAATATAGAGCACTGCGCGTATCGCCGCCTCGCGCGGTCCCCCTTGATCCATTTTTAAGCGCAACTCCTCGATGCGGCGCTTGACAAATACCATGTGATCCGCATCCCGGCCCGGTTTGACTCTCGGCGGCTCCTCCGATGCGTGCAGGCCCAGAAGGGCTTGCAGCCACGATTGCCCATAAATGCCGAAGAACATCTGCTCCACCATCATATCGCGAAAGTCCCGGTAGGCATCCAGGCTGAACGTCATCCAGTCCGAAAAGGATTTTTCCCATTCCAAGAACGGGTTGTCCGCCGCGACCGGACGGCGATTTTTTTTGACCTGCTGCGCCATTTCCGGCAGCGGTTTTACGGCGGGGTTGCGGTCCGAGCACAACTCGTATGAAAGACGCAACGGATGCATGCGCCGCAGCCATTCGGCGCTGCGTTCGCTGGAAAGGGTGCGAATCATGGGTTGCGCTGTGGTGCGGTAAAGACCATGGGTTACATCGGACAAGCGTGCCACGGCAGCAAAACAACGCTCTTCCTCCGGCGTATTCCCGCCCATTGCGCGAATGTCCGCAAGGCTGCGTCTTTCAAAACGGGAGATGTACTCTCCGATGACCAGCCCGATGCCGGCATCATCCGCTTTTTTCTTCTGCATGATCGCTTCGTAAAGCCCGGGCGGCAGGCAATCGATGAGATCGATATTGCTGGCGAATTCCTGATGCTCCTTTTTGGCCACGCTGCCTGACACGAAGATCCCCAGGTGGCCGATTGTTTCGTGCACTGAGTAGACAATCGTCTGGCCTGCTGCCAGGATGTCCGCATCGCTCCCGTACAGGTCGATGATCCAACCCAGGGCCTGCTGTGGCGGTGTGATGTTGTCGCCCTTGGAACATAGACAGATGATGGGCGAGCGGATTTTTCGCAAATCCAGCCGCACGCCGTCGGCACTGACGATACCGGCGGTGCTCAGCTTATTGCCGACAAAAAGATTGTCGACGATGTACTGGATCTCCTCGCCGGATAGCACTACGTGCCCGCCCCACCAGCGTTCAAAACCCAGATAGCGCGGGCCTTCCTTATCGATGTTGGCGTACAGGTTGTATTGCTTGGACCACAGGGTGTTGGCCGGATTGAGATTTTCGAAGTTCTGCACCAGCCAGGCGCCATCGAACATGCCGTTTCCCAGGTCGCTGGTGAGGGCTGAAAGCCAGCTGCCGGCCAGCATGCCGCCGGTATAGCGCATGGGATTGGCGCCGCGTACACCCGCCCAATAGGAAACCGGCGAGCCGGCCGCAATTATCGGGCCACAGAGTTCGGGGCGTTTGGCCGCCAGCATCATCAAGGCCCATCCTGCCTGGCAGTTGCCGATCACGACCGGTTTGCCGTCGGCCTCGGGGTGACGATGCGCAACATGATCCAAAAAAACCGCCCAGGCATCGATAACGGCATCGATGGTCTGCCCAGGTTCGGGAAACGGTGTAAACCCGATAAAGTAACAATGATGCCCTGCGCGCAGCGCCTCGCCTATTTCACTGTCGGCCTTGAAGCCTCCGATGCCGGGCCCGTGACCCGCGCGGGGATCGATGACGACAAAAGGGCGTTTGCGATCATCGAGGGCGGTTCCCTTGGGCGGATCGATTTTGACGATACCGTAATTCACCGGCGGGGTCAGCTTTCGGCCATCCAGGATCAAATCGCACTTGAATTGCAGCACATGGGGGATGTTTTCCGCCATTTGCTCCAAATACTGATTGCCACGCTGGCGCATGACATCCCAATACAGAACCGAACGCTGGCCGGTGTCGACCATGTATTCCATGAACTTCTGGTAAGCAGCATAAGGGGTGTCATTGATATCTTTCATTATCCGGGTCTCCTTTTTTGGTTTTGATCGGATCGAAGCACTCGCGAAAGGCCCTGGCGCAGCCATATGCGATAGACTGGTCATTTGCGATGCCGGTCACGAGCGCCTTTTTGCCTTTCAACACGGGCCGCGGTATGTCTATCTTCATTTTTATTCTCCTAAACCGGCTGCAGGAGTTAAACGTTGCCTTGTTCATCTTGCGCAGTAATACAGGTTATTGCGTCAGCAGACGGCGTGCGTGGCGCGCAATCATCAGCTCTTCGTTGGTCGGAACGACAAAGACGGCAACGCGGCTCGTTCCGGCGCTGATGCGCTCATGCCCGGCAACATTGGCCGCATCATCCATTTTTATACCCAACCAGCCAGCATCGCTGCAGACGCGGCTGCGAATCTCCGGACTGTTTTCTCCGATGCCGGCCGTAAACACCACCGCGTCCAGTCCGCCCAGAGCGGCCGTCAAAGCGCCCAACCAGCAGCGGATCCGGTAGACGAACAAATCGATGGCGAGTTTGGCCTGCGGCTCTTCGCTGGCCAGCAGGGTGCGCATATCACTGGAGATGCCGGATACGCCGAGCAGCCCCGATTTGTTATAGATGAGATCTTCAATGTCACGGGCATCCATTGCCAGCTGATCCTTGAGATACAGGATGACGCCCGGATCGAGCGAGCCGCTGCGTGTGCCCATCGGCAGTCCCTCGACGGCCGTGAATCCCATCGTGCTGTCGACGCTGCGTCCGGCCGCAAGGGCGCACATGCTCGCGCCATTGCCCAGGTGCAGCACGATGGTCCTGCCGTTGGCCGCCACCGGATCGATTGCGGGCAATACCGAAGCAATGTACTCGTAGGATAACCCGTGAAAGCCGTAGCGCATGACGCCAGCTTCCCTTAAACCGGCAGGCAGGGCAAAAGTCTGGGCCACGGCGGGTTGGGTGCGGTGAAAGGAGGTATCGAAGCAGGCGACTTGCGGCAAATCGGGCACGCGTTCCAATGCGCGGCGAATCGGGGCCAGATTATGCGGTTGATGAAGGGGCGCCAGTGGAATAAATGCTTCCAAATGACTGAGTACCCGGGCGTCCACCCGCACCGGTGCCTTGAAAGCTTTGCCGCCGTGTACCACGCGGTGGCCGATCCCCAATAATCGGCTGCCATCTCCGAATCCCGATCGCAAGTGACCGATGATATGGTCGATCGCCCCAGCGTGTCCCAGCACATCCCCTGCGGGCCATGACTTCTCGGATTTCACGGTGCCGTCCGGCGCCTTTGAAACGAACCGAGGGGCCGTGAAAAGCCCTTCGACGTGGCCCCGGACGGTGAGGTCCAGAGTATCGGAACGATCCATGAACAGCGAAAATTTGATACTCGACGACCCTGCATTGACCACAAGGATGGCACTGGTCATAATTTTCTCCTTACTTTCAGACAGACTCACGAGCAGATTGCGCCACTGGCTCGATTCAAGGGATAAAACCGGCTTTTTTTGCCGGCTGAACAGAGACCTGCTCCGTTGCAACGGCCACCCAACCGCCGCCCATGGATTTGTAAATATCGACGATCGACCGGAAAAGAGTGTCCTGTGCGTTGGTATAGGCGACCTCGACATCGAAGAGGCTGCGTTCGGCGTCTAGTACCTCCAGATAACTGGTGTACCCGCCTTCGTATCGCATGCGCGAAAGGCGCGCGTAGTTTCGCAGGGCGTTGCGCTGCAGCGCAAGGGCTTCCAACCGCCGGGATGATTGCGTGCGGTCGACAAGGGCATCTTCGGTTTCGCGAAAAGCATTCTGGACCGCCTGCTGATAACTGTACAGGGCTTGCTGCCGGAATGCTTCGGCGGATTTGACTTCGCCGCCTATCCTGCCGGCCGTGAAGAGCGGCACCGAGATGGGGACGCCGTAGTTCCATGTTTTCGATGCGCCCGAGAACAGGTCTGACAAATCGGTGCTGACCGAACCAAACGCCGCCGTCAGCGAGATGTTTGGAAAGTAAAGCGATCTGGCAACCCCGATGCGGGCATTGGCGGACACCAGGGTCTGTTCGGCCTGGCGTATATCGGGCCGTCTTTCCAGAATGTCAGAGGGAACGCCGGCCGGGACTTGGGGAAGGGTCAAGGCCTCGATGTCCAGGCCGCGGGAAATTGGACCGGGGTTGCGGCCCAGCAGGATGCTCAGGGCGTTTTCAGTTCGGCCGATGGCGCGTTCGATGTCGGGGATTCGCGCCATGGCATCCTGATATTGGGATTCCGCCTGGCTCAGGTCCACTTCAGAGGTGACGCCGCGGGAAAAACGCAGCGTGAACAAATCCAGGGTCTCCTTGCGACTTGCGGCTGTTTGCACGGTGATGGCCAACTGCTTGTCCAGGGAGCGCAGATCGATATAGGTACTTGCGATGGCACTGACCAGCGTGAGCACCACCGTCTGGCGCGCTTCTTCGGTAGCCAGTAACTCGGCCCGGGCGGCTTCCGCGGCGCGACGGTATTTGCCCCAAAAATCGATCTCCCAACTGACCCCAAGAGAGACTTCGTACACGCTATAGGGGTTGTTCGCGCCGGAGGCCAGTGCTCCGCCTTCTTCGGAAGCTCGCTGGCGGTAGGCGCTTGCACCGGCATCGGCAAACGGATACCGGTCGCCGCGAGTGGAAAAATAGCGTCCGAAATACTCTTCGACCCGTGCCGTGGCGATGCGCACGTCTTTGTTCTGCGCAAGCCCCTCGACCACCAGCGCGTTGAGCACCGGATCATTGAACTGCTCCCACCAGGCCGTGTTGGCCATATCGGTGGCCTGCTTTTCTTCAAACCGCCAGCGGGGCGGGTTTTCGAACTGAGGCCGCTGGTACTCAGGACCGACGGTCATGCAACCGGTCAGCGCCCCCAGCAGAACAGCCCACAGAAATACGTTACGCATGCTGCTCCCCCTTCTTTGCCTCGGAGGCCATGGACTGCACCGGTATTAAAGGCTGCTCAGAAGGCAGGGGCTGCTCAGGGGCATCCTGGCCAACCTGGCGGTGAGCCATTTTTTCGATAATGTAAAAGGTCATGGGAATCAGGAAAATGGCAATGAAACTCGCGGCCAGCATGCCACCGATAACGCCTGTGCCCATCACCTGGCGGGACACGGCCCCGGCACCAGAGGCGATCGCCAGAGGCACACAGCCCAGGATGAAAGCGAAGCTGGTCATCAGAATCGGCCGCAGACGCAGGCGCGCCCCCTCAAGGGCTGCCTCCGCAAGAGGCCTGCCCTTCTCATATTCCACCTTGGCGAACTCGACGATGAGAATGGCATTTTTGGCCGCCAGACCGATGAGCATGATCAAACCGATCTGGGCGTAGAGGTTGAACTCCATACGCCGCAGGAGAATAGCCGCAAAGGCCCCGAATACGGCCACAGGCGTGCCCAGAAGCACGCTGAAGGGCAAAGACCAGCTTTCGTATTGGGCCGCCAGGATAAGGAAGACAAAAAGCATGGAAAGACCGAAAATGACCGATATCGGAATGCCTTCCTGGGCCTTTTTCTCTTGGTAGGACATGCCCAGGTAATCATACCCTATTTCCCGCGGCATCGTTTGGGCGAACACTTCTTCCAGGGCTCCCATGGCCTGGGCGCTGCTATAGCCAGGCGCGCCAATGGCATTGATCTGGGCCGAACGATAGAGATTGTAGCGCATGGTGAATTCGGGGCCCCATCGCTCCTCGATATTGGTCAGGGTCGCAAGCGGTACCGCTGCGCCAGCCGCGTTGCGCACATAGAACTGTCCCAACTGTTCGGCGTGCGTGCGGTACTCTCCTTCGGCCTGTACATAGACTTGCCATTGGCGGCCGAACCGGTTGAAGTAATTTACGAATATGCCGCCCATGAAGGCCTGCAAAGTCCGGTAGACCTGATTCAGATCCACACCTTGCTTGAGGGCCTTGTCGCGATCCACGTCCACGAAGAGTTGCGGCACGGTGGGCAGAAACGTTGTGGAGACCCTGGCGATCTCGGGGCGCTGTTGGGCCGCCGCCAGGAACTTGCGAGTGTTGTCCCAGAGAAAGGAGATATCCTTGCCGGCGCGGTCCTGCAGGAGGAAAGTCACGCCGCCGGAGGTCCCGATGCCGGGAATGGCCGGTGGCGAGAAGGCGAAAGCAATCCCCTGTGGCAGCCCGTTCAGACGGTGGTTGAGACTTGCCATGATGGCAGCGTACTTCTCTTCGGGCGCTTTGCGTTCGTGCCAGGGCTTCAGCGAGATGAAGAAAAATCCGCTGTAGGAGTTGGTCACGCCCGAAAGCATGCTGTATCCCGTTACCGTGGTGACGAATTCGACCCCCGGGGTCTCCATGATCACCTTTTCCATTTCCTTGGCAGCGGCGTCGGTGCGCTGCAGGGAAGCGGCATTGGGCAGTTGGATGCCGGCGTAGAGGTACCCCTGATCCTCCTCGGGCAGAAACCCGCCGGGCACCCGCTTGCCCAGAACCCCGATGGCGCCGGTAATAATGGCCAGCAGCAACAGGCTGACCACAAACTTGCGGATGAACCATCCGGACATTCTGACGTACCCGTTGGTGGCACGGCCGAAAACCTTGTTGAACCAGCGGTAAAAAGCGCCCAACGGTCCCCGGGCCTGTTTTTTGGGTTTAAGAATCATTGCGGCCAAAGCCGGGCTGAGCGTCAGAGCGTTGAAAGCAGAAATGATGACCGAGATGGCGATCGTTACGGCGAACTGCTGGAAGAGTTTGCCCGTGATGCCGGGAATGAACATGGTGGGCAGAAAGACCGCTGAGAGCACCAGGGCGATGGCGATCACCGGGCCGGACACCTCCTGCATCGCTTTCAGGGTGGCTTCCTTGGGTGAAAGACCATGCTCGATGTGGTGTTCCACTGCCTCCACCACCACGATGGCGTCATCCACCACCAGCCCGATAGCCAACACCAGTCCCATCAAGGCGATGGTATTGATAGAAAAACCGAGAAGGGGAAATACGGCGAATGTGCCCACCAGGGAAACCGGAACGGCCAACGCCGGGATCAAGGTGGCCCGCCAGCCTTGCAGAAAGATGAACACCACGATGATCACGAGGATCAGGGCCTCGAAAAGAGTGTGGACGATTTCTTTGATACCCTCGCGCACCGACAGCGTCGTATCCAAGGCGATAGTGTAATCCAGATCCTGTGGAAAAGAGGTCGCTTTCATCTGTTCCATCAGTTTTTTAACCCCGTCGACGGCCGCAATGGCATTGGTGCCGGGCAACTGATAGAGGGCCAGGGCCGCCGAGGGTTTGCCGTTGAGCCGTCCCACGATGCTGTAGTTCTGGGACCCGAGTTCGATGCGGGCGACATCTTTCAAACGGACCAGGGACCCATCCGGATTGGCGCGCACCACGATGTTCTCGAACTGCGCCGGGCTCTCCAAACGGCCTTGGGCGCGTATGGCATAGGTGAACGCCATTCCAGGCGGCGCAGGCTCGGCGCCCACCTGACCGGCCGGGTTGACGGTGTTCTGCTTCTGGATGGCATCCACGATCTCAGCCACCGTCAGATTGCGTCTGGCCAGTTGGTCGGGCTGGACCCACATGCGCATGGCGTACTGGCCAGCGCCGAACACCGTGACGCTGGCGATGCCGGGCACGCGCGTCAGTTGGTCGTTCAAGTTGATGTAAGCGTAGTTGGCCAGAAAGGTGGCATCGTAAGTACCCTTGGGAGAAGACAAATTGATCAGCATCAGAGGCGCGGCCGTGGACTTCTTGACGGTGACGCCGAAATCGCGCACCTCGGCGGGCAGTTTGGCATCGGCCTGAGCCTTGCGCATCTGGGTGAGCACCTGGTCGATGTTGGGATCGGTCTTGACGTCGAAATTGACATACAGCTTCATCTCGCCGTTGTTGGCATTGAGGGAATACATGTAGTTCATGTTGTCCACCCCGCTCATCTCCTGCTCGACGGGGGTGGCCACGGATTGCTCCACAGTCTGGGCGTCGGCTCCTACATAGGTAGTGTTGACGACGATTTCGGGCGGAACGATGTCGGGGTACTGGGCCACCGGCAGTCCCAGCATGGCCACGATGCCCACAATGACAAAGATAATGGAGATGACAATGGCCACGATCGGCCGGTTGATGAAAAACTTTGCCATGGCATAGACCTTTCGGCGTTAAAAGTGACCCCTCGGGAAGAAGGATTGCCCCTGGTGGAATCGACACGTCTACGGCTTTGCCGGCGGCAGCCTGGGGGTTACCTTGATGCCGTCGCTCACCTTCTGGATACCTTCGGCAATAACCCGATCGCCGGGCTTCAGCCCATCACTGACGATCCACAGGTCGCCGGAGCGTTCGCCCATTTTCACGTTGCGGACCTGGACCGTATTTTCATCATTCACCACTGCCACCTGGTAGGTGCCCTGAAGCTCGCCGACACAGCGCTGGGGCACCAGCAATGCCCCTATTTCGGTTTTGTACATGGCGCGCACCTTGGCATACTGCCCTGGCCGCAGAATGAAATCGGGATTGGGAAATAAAATCGCCACGCGCAGCGTGCCGGTCTGGGGGTCCACCTGGCGGTCTGCGAATGAAAACGTTCCCGTGTGCGGCCAAACGCTGCCGTCGGCCAGGATCAGACTGAAGGACGCCTTCTCGGCGGCATCGGTATTTTGCCTTTGCTGATGCCGTTCGACGATCTCGAGATATTCTCTTTCGCTGATGGGCACATACACCTTAACCGGATTCACCGTGGACACTGCGGTCAACAACTTGGCCTGGGGCGTTCCCACCAGATCGCCGATCTGGGCGCTGGCCGCTCCGGCAATGCCATCGATGGGCGAAGTAATTTTGGTAAAGCCCAGTTCGAATTCAGCTCTGCGCACCGCCGCCCGTGCCTGCAGCGCCTGGGCTTCGGCTGCCTGCACACTGCCGACGGCGTCGTCCTTGTCTTTCTGACTCACGGCGTTGGCTGCGGCCAGCGGTTCTATTCTGGCCAGATTGGCGCGAGCGGTTTGCAGGATCGCTTTCTGCTTGGCTAAAGCGGCTATAGCCTCGTCCAGCGATGCCTGGAAGGGACGCGGATCGATTTCGAAGAGCAGCGTGCCGGCTTTGACGAAATCTCCTTCCCTGTAGTTCTGCTTGGTCAGATATCCCTGCACCTGGGCTAGAATGGTGGCATTCACCACACCGTCCAAGGAAGCGACCCATTCGCGGTAAAGGGGGACGTCTTTTTGCACAACATTGACAACGTCGACTTCCGGTGGCGGCGGCGCGGTCGCGTTTTTCTTCTCGGAACAACTGCTTAAGGTCGCCGCGACAGCCATCAAGGCCATAAAAAAGAATTTTGACGTGATCTTCACATGACCTCCTGTTAAATTACATCCATATCAAAACCATTTTAGAGTACTTCCCGCAGTTACGCCCCCCGCCAGTCATGGTTTTGAATGGTCAAAGGTTCAGTGGGTGCGGCCCTTCCATTTCGGCAATACGGTCCGTCACAAGTGGCACCGCATTTGATTCCTCATCGGTGGCTACAACCCATTCTTTTAGCATCGTATAGAATACGGCCAATAGTGTGGCACCTACGAAAAGGCCGATTATGCCACCAAATGTCAGCCCGCCCAGCACGCCTAATAAAATAACTAAAAAAGGAACTTTTGCGCCCCTGCTGATCAACATTGGGCGGATCACGTTGTCGATGTTGCCGACGAGTGCAATAGCCCAGATAAACAGGAAAATTCCCCAGCCCATGTGGCCTTGAAAAATAAGCCATCCTGCCGCTGGCAGTAAAATCAGGTGGATCAGGCCAACGGGGACAAGGGCGAACAATCCTGCAGCCGTACCGATCAAGACCGGGTTGGGGACCCCTGATATCCAAAGGCCGAAAAACGACAGGATTCCCTGCACAACTGCGGAGAACAAAATCCCATACACCACGGAACGCATTGTGGAAGCGGCCACGAAAAGAAGACGGAGGCCCTTTTCACCGCCCAATTGTAAGGCCATCCTCTCTATGCTGATTCGAATGGGACGGCCATCCCTGAGGATGAAGAATAATAGAACCAGACTAAGGAGCGCCGTCAGACCAAAACGGGCCATACCGGTGCCGGCACTCACGATCGAACCTAAGAGATTTTTCGCATGCGGCTTGATCATCTCGATCAGTTTTGGGCTATTCCGGCCGATCTCCCACCAGATTTCCTCAAGCCTGTCGCCGACCAGCGGCAAACTCTCGAACCATATGGGCGGTGGACCGAACTTTTTTTCCAACAATCCCTGCGCATAGTCCAGCGTGATCGAAGTCTTAGCCACTATCCTGGAGCCAGCGTAAAAGAGGGGCAGGAAAAAGATGAGAGCGAGTAAAAGAGTGGGCACCATTGCGGCCAGACGCGTTCTGCCGCCTAAGGCTCTTTCGACTTTCAGAAAAAAAGGCCACATGGCCACCGCGAACACCACGGCCCATAGGATGGCCCGCATGAATGGGAATACGATCACGACGCTTCCGACGACGAGCACGGCAATGACCAATAGGGTTGCCAACTGTTCGATCTGTTTAGCGCGTTCTGTCATGATTGTCTCTTTTTTGCGGCCGAAATGCTTGACCACGTGTATTCTTCGACTATTTAGTCACGACCGGGTGGACGGAACTGATGCAATGCTTTGCGTATCAGGCCCACAAGTGCTTCATCGGCAAAGGGCTTACGCAGAAAACCCACCGCTCCCGCTCGCAAGGCATATTCTTCGACACCCTCTTCTTCGTGGGCTGTGATGAAAATAATCGGAACATTCATTCCCGAACGGTTCATGTGCTCTTGCACCTCCAGCCCAGTCATTCCGGGCATTTTCACATCGATGACCGTGCAATCCGCATCAAGGGATTCCCGCAGGGCAGACAGCAACTCTTCGCCGGATCCAAACGTTCGGACCTTCATACCCCAGGATTGCAGCAAACGTCTGAGCGACTTTACCACCGAGGGGTCATCGTCAACCACATGAATGAGGGGTTGTATGTCCGACAAGTGCGGTCACCCTCCTTAATTATCAAAGCAATAGATGCTATCCGCGGGATCACGTGGCAATGAGATTGGATAACCAGGTGAGCGTCGGTATTGCGGGGAATCTGCCTAAGTAGAAGCGATGGGTGGTTCAATTAAAGAAAACAGCTCTTTTTTAAAACCATACTGGAATCTAATATGATTGCAATAAGACCTTGGTCTTATGAGGGCTGAATGTCTGATTCATGCGAAATGTTTTATAGGATATCAGGGTTACGCATGACTTGTTGGATCCCGATGCAACCGGCTGAGTACTGCAAAAAAGAAGCCTGTGGACAATCCGCACATCAAGATGCCTGTGAGCGCTTCGACACCGCCCACCAGGCGCCATTCACGCGGCAAGACAAGGTCACCATAGCCGACCGTCGTGTATGTCACCACACTGAAGTAAAACGCCGAGTGAAGATCAGGCAGGGCTTCATTCCAGGCGTAATACAGAGCCCACAAAACAATTTCCAACAAATGAAGAAATATGATCCAACTGGCGAGCCGGATGAGCAGCCAGGTTCCCGCCCTGGAGCTGAACGCTTTGGGCACGCACGTGCGCGATGCCCACTGGAGGGCGGCGATCAGTCCGGTTGAATGGACCACCACGCAGAGGGCCATCAGACACCAGGCCATGAGAAGTTTTGTTAGCATCAGACTCGCCGATCCATTTTTTCGTTTTTTCCATTCACGGCACATTTGGCGAAACTCATTTTTTTGTTTCGACTCTGGTCTATGTTTTTGGGGGATGGGGATTGAAAATCTCGTGGCGGTTGGTAGCATAGAATTTTACCGGCCGGCCGTCTTCATCTACGACAAAAATATTGACCAGTTTACCGTTACCGAATTCGGCATCATCCGATTGGCTGGCCTGAAAGAGCTTCCAGGCCGAACGCCAAGCCACCACATCCGAATCCATCAGGGCCTGATCCAAACCGGGCACAAAATCGACTATCGGGCCCTCGGATGTCAGTTTCTCGAAATGCACCCGGAACCCCTTTGGTTTGCGAATCCAGCCTTTATCCACCACTGCCAGAAGCTCTTTGATTTTCATGTGACCACTCTCCTTGCCCTTCTATCAGGCCACCTCGGTGCTTTCTTCATCGCTCGCGGGCAATTCCGTGGCCTGGCTTTTCATGTGATCCGGATAGTTGAGATGCACGGCTTGCTGGGGCAGCGCAAAGGCAATGCCTTCCACGTCAAAACGCAGTTTGACTTTCTCCAGTAAATCACATCGCGTGGTCCAGTACTTGCTGTTGTCGACCCAGCATCGTCCGCCCAGGGCCACACAGTCGGGCAAAAGATTGATCACCCAGACCACTGGCCGCGGACTTGTCAGAATGCGGGCATCTTCGATCATCACTGCCTCCAGGGTTTGTTTGGCGTGCAGCAAATCCTGATGGTAGCCGATGCGGACATCCAGGCTGATCTTGCGCGTGGGCGAGTAGTGATAGTTCATCAGATAGTCTTTGAATATCTTGCTGTTAGGTATCCAGACAGTTTTACCATCGAAGGTCCGCATGCGCGTATTCAAAAACGTTATCGCCTCGACTTTGCCAAGCAGAGTGCCGCTTTTGATAGTGTTACCTTCTTTAAACGGCAGGCTGGGAAGGTAAGGCCGAAACATGAGAATGCCGGCAATGACCGCCAAGGTCAGCACCATGAGAAATTTGAAAATGTTATCGCTATTAAAGCCGATTATTACGAAGGCTATGGTCAATACCGTGACATACAGCAGCACACTTACCAACAGTACAATGGTGGCTCTTGCCGCAGGTTTCAAAGGTGCCAGCGCGAGCGATTTTGCAAACTGGCGGACAACATAGCGCGCAACCAGCAGGCCGGCCACAAGCGCTGCCATCCCCAAAACCAGGTCCCACCCGTAGTTGGTCAATACGTATCTCAGTCGCTCCATTCCTGGCGGTATGGTTATATTCATGGTGCCTTCCTGTCGTTTTGGTTGTAGTTTCCAGCGGATGTCGGAGGCCGCACTGTCTTGTTCTTTGCTTATTCAAAACGCTTGCGCGCCTTGCCGGCCGCGGCGGCCACATCCTGTTCCAGCAGGTCGGCTTTTCGGACAGCCCAATGCACGGAAGCCTCGACATCCTTTTCCAAAATCGCACACCCCATGCGCCCGGCGGTAACGCCTGGACTGTTCGGGTTCAGCGCCAGCGCGCGATCGAAGAATCGTCCGGCTGACCGGGCATCTTGGTGGCGGTAATGGGCCCAGCCGCACAGGTTGTTGGCCATGAAGGATTCAGGGGCCGCATTCACAGCTGTTTCAAAAAGGGCGAGATCGATTCGGCTTTGGCCGCCGTAAGCGGAGTGGATGTAAAAATACCTTAAAGCTTGCCCAAGGCGCAGCAATCCCAGCAGAGAGGTTCGCTCCGGCCATAGCGCCATTGGGCGACGGTGGTTTTCCATTGGCAGTCCGCATCGCCCCAGCCATTCAATAAATTGTTTTCTGAAGCCGATCAGGTCATCCCGCACAGTAAAAGTAAAAGACTCAGGAGCCGCTTGCGCACTCTTGCCTCTGTCGAAAAGGGACAATCTTACTGCTTCGCCTTCCATTTGCCCAAAGATCCAGCAGCGGATCTTCTGTTCGGCGCTCATTTTTTTTCTATCTATGGCTGCGCATTGCATGCGGATATAATCACTGAGGTTCTCGGAGGATCGAAATATTTTGCCAACGCGCCAACCAAACCAGCATTCAGCGAAACCGGTGTGCACGGCGATGACGTTGCCAAGTAAAAAATGCAAACTCAGGCCGATTCCGCTTGCGTTCGCTTCCCGGAATGGCATGACGATACATTTGGGCTTTGCCATGACTATGCCTTTTGCTCCTTTTCTTCTAAGCCAGTCCTGTTACCAGTCAGACGGATCCACCCCTATTTCGCCATCATTGTGACAGACAATAAAGAGAGTAAAGATTGGATAACTTTGTCAACGGGTATGTAATTTGCTCGTCAGATGCTGGAGCGAATATGAGATTGTGTTTATATTTCTGTAAGGAAGATAACCCAATGTTGCACGGAAGAGGCCTGAACGGAGTAGCAATAACTGCATCAAACAGAAAAACAGGTTCATTGATACTCATATCGCAATCATAAGTGATTAAAAATAAGACCATAGTCTTATAACGCGCAAGAATCGTCCTTCAAGCCGATCTTTTGTGAGACACGCACCAGGTCGGGTACGGACTGCGCTCTCATTTTTTGCATCACACGTCCGCGATGGATTTTAATGGTTTTTTCACTGGCGCCAAGTGCATCGGCAATCTGCTTGTTTAACATGCCGCGAATGACCAGTGACATGACTTGGCATTCGCGCGTCGTCAATGTGTCATAAAGCCGCCTTGCTTTTTCTCGCTCACGACCCTCTATGCGTTCCTGGTAGTCTCGCGCGATGGCCTCGCCGACAGCTTCGAGCAGTTTTTCACCATCGATGGGCTTGGAGAAAAAATCGACCGCGCCGGCCTTCATGGCTTTGACGCTCGAAGGGATATCGCCTAAACCGGTAATGAAAATAATGGGAATGGTGGGTGCACAGGTTTGCAGTTTTTGTTGGAGTTCAAAACCATCCAGGCCGGGCATGTAGATATCGAGCAAAACGCAACCGGGTACAGGATTTTTCATCCAGTGCTGGAGAAATTCGTCCGCCGACGCGTAGCTTGCCGTATGATAACCGGCCGACGTCAACAGACGAACCAGGCTCTTGCGAACCGCATCATCGTCATCGACCACGAAAACTGTGGGATGAAGGTTCTCGCGCATCATCGCCTTCAAAGGTAAATTCAGCCTCAAGGAACCGGCAGGCAGAAATAGAACGTCGCGCCACCTTCATTGTTCTCACCCCATATCCGACCTTGATGACGCGTGATAATAGAGCAGCTGATGTACAACCCCATGCCCAACCCTTCAGGTTTGGATGTAAAAAACGGTTTAAAAATTTTATCGATATCTTTAACCGGAATGCCTTTGCCGCTGTCTTTTACGGCGACCAGGACGTTCGACTCTGTCACGCAGGTCCTTATCGCTACACGCCGCTCCCAGCGCGGGCGCTCGTTCGCGGCATCGAATGCGTTCAACACCAGGTTCAAAACGACCTGCTGCAGTTGAATGCGGTCGCCCCAAATCACTGGAAGCCGCGGGTCCAGATCAAGGGAAACCTTGACATCGCGCATAACCGCATCGCTATGCATCAGCATGACTACCTCGCGTATTATCGAATTCAGGTCTACCTGCTCAAAACCGGTCTCCGCTGTTTTCAAGAGTGCCCGCAACCGGTTAATGACATTCCCTGCCCGGTCGTCGTCTTTTATGATGTCATCGATGATTTCTTTCACCTCTTCGATGTTTGACACCGGTGCGTTCAAATATCGCCTGGCCGCTTGGGCATTACTCATGATCGCGCTCAAGGGTTGATTGATCTCGTGGGCGATCGCTCCGGCCAATTCAGCCATTGTGGAGATACGACCGGTGTGCAACAGTTCATCCTGCAAGCGCTTGGATTCCTTAAGGGCGGTGTTTCGTTCCGTGACGTCCATCACAAGAACATAGATGCCGCGCACGGTTCCGCTTTCTTCCTGGTCCGGCACATAAATGGATTCCACTGAACGGGGTCGTCCGTCTATGTCGATATCCAGAGCATAGTGAACATGTTCGCCTGACAAGGCCCGTTCCACAAACGGCCTGATGCTTTGGTAGAACCGTTCTCCGACCACTTCCCGGATAGTACACCCCCACGCCTGTTCAGGGCTGACGCCGAACCATGCCATGTACGCGTCATTGTTGAAACGATACCGTTGATCTGAATCGATATAGGCGATGAGCACCGGCAGGGAATTGGTGATCATGCGCAGCATCTGTTCACTTTCCACGAGCATTCGTTCAGCATGGTTCCGCCGTCGGTTTTGCCAAAGAAGCCTGCTGATCAAGAAACCTTGAAGGATCACCAACCCCGCGACACCGACGATGTGCCAATGATAAAGCGCCCATAAGGAAGGATGGCCAAAATGGACCGTGCTGCCATATGGCAGCCTGCGCTCGTTGATACCCCACCGTTGCAGCGCCCGCGCGTCATACACAGGGGCGCTGTGAGGATTTGGCGGAACCCGCACACTGGCTGCCGATTCTCCCCCAAGAATGCGCAGGGCCGCTTTTGCGGCCTGTAAGCCGGCGTCGCGCTCGGACAAGAGCCTCCCTCCCACCGTCCCAGTTCCAAAAAAGCTCTCGTGGAAAGAGAACACAGGCGCGTTTGCGTCCTTGACAATAGCTGTGAGCGCTTCGTTCGAATTCAATGGGGTTCCGCCTGCATCCACAATCAGGAGACAAAACAGAACCACGGAGTTCGCCGGCAAACTGGCGACGCGATTTCTAAGCGCTTCAAAACGCAGATGATTTAAATATGTAAATCGCACTCGATTTGAAAATGCGGCGAATTCATGCCGGCACTCTTTCAGCCAGAACTCTTCAAGAGCCGAAGAACCCAGAATCACGTAAACATTGTCTGTGGCGGGCACCACCCGAAGAATATCCTCTATCATTCCCTGTAGGTTAACTCGCAAAGGAACAACGGCTGCATTTTCGGGAACCGATATGGAATGCACAACCTGCTCCGCCACTCCCGCGATCAATACTGGCGATGCCGCAAAGAGATCTTCCCGGTGACGTACCAAAAACGTATAGGCAGGTCCGCCGAAGGACACCACCAGATCAGGTTTGCATTCAGAGAATCGTTCTCTGAGGAAAGCGACGAAAGAAACCTCCTGATCGGGTTGGGCGAAACGCGCCATATCCAAAGAAACCGCGTGCAGATCGACGGGTTCCGGGGAAAAGGAGGACACCGCCATCTGAAAGGCTGAAATAATGTTGCCGATGTAAGCCACGTTGATGCCATACGAATCTAAAAGAAGGACTCGTTTGGGCAAACAAATGGCCTGCGGACAGGGTCCGGGGTGAAAAAATATCACTAATGTAATGAACAACCAATGTGTTGCTCTCATGCAACCCTTGGTTCCTTATTTTAAGTTAAGTCTATAGGAATAATAATAAAATCAGATGTTTCCAGGCTGTGGGAATGCGAAAGGAGCTTGGCATATGGATCAGGAGATTTCGCTTACGTTCAGTTCGTAGGAATTTGGAAAATGGGAATGGGGGTATTGACGCGCAGAAGACCTTTGAGAACATGCATTATGAAATATGATAAACATAACCAAAGCTTGGGGATGAGTCAATTAATTTGTAGTGAGCTTCAAACAGAAGATGGAACCGGAACCCACTACAATGCCTATGAAGCTACCCTATTAACTGATGGGAAATTCTGGAGAAACTTATCCGCAACCTACTCAAAACGAAAAGGGCTGCAACCAGAAGTTACAACCCTTATCTTTTTTTGGTGCCGAAGGGGAGATTCAATTTTTGCGTGTAAACCACTGAAATTATTAAAGGCATCTTTCAAAAAGGTGCCCTTTTTTATCCCATTTTGCACCCTATCTGCACCCATTTTCCAAGGTTTGCAAAGGCTGTCTAAATTCAACACTATTGCACCTCTGTGTTCTCAACCTGAATTGCATAAGTTGAGAAACAGTCGAGGTATTATGTGTCTGATAAACCGGGAGTGCTGGAAAGAAACTGAGAGTTCCGGTGGGCCTCACCCGGAAACCCCGTCCGAGTGGAGCCCAGGGTAAGGCCCGGGTTCGATTCTTCCCGGGCATGCCATCGCCTATCAAAACTTTCCCCAAATGACTGGGCTTTTAAACCCCCAAAATAAACCCATACCTTACCCTTCCCCGATCGACTTTAGGTCTCCAGACCCAACACCATCGGAAAAACTTTTACGAGGATGGGCAAGCCGATCCCTGGCAGATTTTCTCGGTCAGTATCTGAGCCCCCACATCGACGCCTGGGCACCACAAGGAGCGGTGGTGGGAACAGGCCGATCCGGAGCGCCCCTCACTCAAGAACCTTCACCTCGCTTGCAAAAACCTAATCAGGTGATGTCCACTGAGCTCCTTCTGAACGGTATTCCTCGCCAGGGTCTCATCGGTGACCATGCAATAGAAAACCAGAGAGGTGTCTCTCGCGTAACTTCCAACCCATTTTCCATGGGCGGAGCGCTTCAGCGCGTTATTTATCAACTGTCTCAAGCCGTGACGTTCCTTTTCGGCATCCAGACCTTGCCAGGTCGTTTTATCGATCTTGAACTCGATCTTGATGGTCTGCATGGTGGTCCTTACGTTAAAATCCTTATTCGAGTGTGGCTCGTGTGATACGGCTGGACAACAGGCACTTGGAAGGAAGCTGCCCATGAAGATAGCCAAGATACTGATCACAGTCTTTTTCTTAATATCCGCTACCGCGCCATCACATGCTTGGTTCGACGAAACCCACCTGGCCATTGCCAAAGCTGCCGGCTACAAGAAATGGTACAATGCTGCCGCTCCCGACATTGCCCGGGCAAAACTCGGAAAGATCGAAGGCTACAACCATTATTACAACAGCCCGCCGGGCATCGTGATAACCCCCGAGATGGTCCTGGAACAAGCGGAAAGGTACGACACGTTCGATCCGAATGGGCACCTGTACGGCGCCATCATCAGCTCACTCAGAACCTATATGAAGAATAAACCCAGGGGCAGATACGCTGAACATCTGTTCGCGTACCTGGTCCACTATATTGGGGATCTGTCAATGCCCCTGCACCACACCATGAACGACTTCAGCAAGAAGAACCATCTTGCCAACGATGGTATCATCGAGGACGAAGTCCTCCGGAACCTGGATAAGATCAAGACCTACGAGATCACTATCAAGACCGAAACCGATCTGGCCACCGAGGTGGCTCGGATCGCCAACCTTTCCATGGCCCTCGGCCGCACACTCGAAAATGAGAACCGGCTCATGACAAGGCACGAGGCCTACCGACAGCTTAACCACAGTGCGTCGTTGTTGAGCGCAATTCTAAAGTGGATTGAGCGTACGTAAAGGGGAGTTAGAGGAACTTATTACACATCTATCCAGGATGACACCTGACCCGATCTGAAACTTTCCAACCGCCTGTATTCCTCCCAGGCTGTCGCTCATCATAGATCGCTCAACCTGGACATGATTGGGCGATTCATCAGGATGGTGTATCAACCAGGCACCGGGTGGGGCCCTCCTGTCCCGATCATCATTCGCCAGGTAAGACGACCATTTAATCGGCGAGCCATCCTTTCTTGACCTTTCAAGTACCTGCGGGTAAGTTGTCGTTATTCTCTTAACACGCACCACAACGAAACGGGAAAGTTAATGCCGGATCTCAAGCGTGTACTCAATTCTCTCAGTTTGGATACAGGCGTATTAACCGGTCACCTCTGGCAAGCGGCCAATATCCTGCGTGGTCCTGTCGACGCGGCCGACTTCAAGACCTACATCTTCCCGCTGTTGTTCTTCAAACGGCTCTCCGACGTCTATGACGAGGAGTATGCCGTTGCCCTGGAAGAGTCCGACGGCGACGTGGAATTTGCCCAGTTCCCCGAGAACCACCGGTTTCAGGTTCCGGAGGGCTGCCACTGGAAGGATGTCCGGGCCAAGAGCGCCAATATCGGTCATGCGCTCCAGAAGGCTATGCGCTGCATCGAGCAGGCCAACCCGGATACCCTGCACGGCATCTTCGGCGATGCCCAATGGACCAACAAAGACCGCCTTTCGGACGCGTTGCTCAAGGACCTGATCGAACACTTCTCGTCGCTCAACCTGGGCAATGAGCACTGCAGGGCGGACATTCTCGGCCAGGCCTATGAATATCTGATCAAGAAATTTGCCGACCTGACCAACAAGAAGGCCGGTGAATTCTATACCCCGCGCTCCGTGGTCGCGCTGATGGTTCGCATCCTTGCGCCCAAGGCCGGGGAAACCATCTATGACCCGGCCTGCGGGACCGGCGGCATGCTCCTTGAGGCGCTGCATCATGTCAAAGAGCATGGCGGCGACGAGAACCTCATGCTGGGCAAGCTCTACGGCCAGGAAAAGAACCTGACCACATCCTCCATCGCCCGGATGAACCTCTTTCTCCACGGCGAGGAAGATTTCCATATCGAACGTGGCGACACCCTGCGCTTGCCCGCCTTTTATTCAGGCGACAGCCTCGCCACCTTTGACTGCGTCATCGCCAATCCTCCCTTCTCCCTGGAAAAGTGGGGAGACGACATCTGGATCAACGACCCCTATGGCCGCAACTTTGCCGGGCTGCCGCCAGCCAAGTCTGGCGACTTCGCCTGGGTACAGCACATGATCAAGTCCATGGCCCGCAAGACCGGCCGTATGGCCGTGGTGCTTCCCCATGGCGTGCTGTTCCGCATGTCCAAGGAAGGCGAGATCCGGCGCAAGCTGCTGGAAATGGACATCCTCGAAGCGGTGATCGGCCTCGGACAGAACATTTTCTATGGCACCGGTCTCGCGCCTTGCGTCCTGGTCTTCCGCGACAGCAAGCCCAAGGCTCACCGTCAGAAGGTGCTGTTCATCGACGCCTCCAAGGAGTTCAAGACCGGCCGCGCCCAGAACGAACTGCTGCCGGAACACGTGGACAACATCCATCGCTGGTACGAGGGCTATCAGGATGTGGAAGGGATCTGCCGGGTGGTCACGCTCGACGAGATCCGCGAGAACGATTTCAACCTGAACATCCCCCGCTACGTGGAACCGGTGATCGAGGAAGAAACCATAGCCATCGATCAGGCCATCGCCGACCTCAAGGAATCGTTGCAGGCGGCGTATGCGGCCGAGGATCGCCTGAAGGGTCTGCTGCTCCGGGAGGGTCTGCTGTGAAGATCTACCAGTACAGATCACCCATCGGTCGCTTCCTCATCAAACCGCAAGCCAACGGCCGCTGGGGACTTTGGTTCAAAGACGACCTGCTCGGCTCCTATCACTCGGCCTTGGCGGCCGCCGATGACGTTTACATGCAGGCGACCGGCGATTACGACTGGGACTCCCTGGATGGCGTCGATATTCCAACGGACATTTCTGAATGGGAAGTGGTAGCGCGATGAAGAAGAACAAACACATTTCCCAATCGGAGCTGGAATCCTACCTCTGGGGCGCGGCCACCTTGCTGCGCGGCTACATTGACGCCGGGGACTACAAGCAGTTCATCTTCCCGCTGCTGTTCTATAAGCGCCTGTGCGACGTCTATGACGAGGAGCTGGCCGATGCGCTGGAGGAGTCCGGCGGCGATCAGGAATACGCCGCGCTTCCCGAACAGCACCGCTTCCAGATCCCGGAGGGCGCCCACTGGAAGGCCACCCGAACCAAGGTCAAAAACGTGGGTAAGGCCATCCAGGAGGCCCTGCGGACTATTGAAACGGCTAACCCCGACACCCTGTATGGGGTGTTCGGCGATGCCCAGTGGACCAACAAGGACCGCCTGCCGGATCACATGCTGCGCGAGCTGATCGAGCACTTCAGCTCGCAGACGCTTTCGCTCTCCAACTGCCCGGAAGATGAGCTGGGCGTGGGCTATGAGTTTCTGATCAAGAAGTTCGCCGACGATTCCGGTCACACCGCTGCGGAGTTCTATACCAACCGCACCGTGGTTCATCTGATGACCGAGATGCTCGAACCCAGGCCGGGTGAGTCGATCTATGACCCTACCTGTGGTTCGGCGGGCATGCTGCTCTCCGCCGTCGCCCATCTCAAGCGGCAGAACAAGGAGTGGCGCAACCTGCGGCTGTTCGGCCAGGAGCGCAACCTGCTCACCTCGGCAATCGGCCGGATGAATCTGTTCCTGCACGGCATCGAGGACTTCCGCATTTTCCGGGGCGATACCCTGGCCAACCCCGCCTTCGTCGAAGGCGACCGACTCATGCAGTTCGACGTGGTCCTGGCTAATCCGCCATACTCCATCAAGCAGTGGGACCGCGATGCCTGGTCCGCCGATCCGTGGGGCCGGAACCTCTACGGCACCCCTCCCCAGGGCCGTGCCGACTATGCCTTCTGGCAGCACATCATCAAGAGCATGAAGGCCAAAAGCGGCCGCTGCGCCATCCTGTTTCCACATGGCGTCCTCTTCCGCAACGAAGAGTCGGCCATGCGCGAAAAGCTGGTCGCCCACGACGTGGTGGAGTGCGTGCTGGGCCTCGGTCCCAATCTCTTTTACAACTCGCCCATGGAAGCCTGTGTCGTCATCTGCCGCATGAACAAGCCCAGGGAGCGCAGAAACAAGGTGCTCTTCATCAACGCGGTGAATGAGGTGACCCGAGAGCGGGCACAGAGCTTCCTCACCGACGATCATATCCAGCGCATTGTCGCCGCCTACCAGACGTTCGGTGACGTGGAAGGCTTTGCCCGGGTGGTCGGCAATGACGAGATCCGGGAGAAAAGCAGCAACCTCAGCATCCCGCTCTACGTTCGGGCGGACAACGGAAACGGCAATGGCAACGGAGCGACCGAAACGGTCAGCCTCAAACAGGCCATAGCAAACTGGCAGGAAAGCTCGATGGCATTGCGGGAGTCCATGGATGGCCTCTTCAAGGTGCTTGAGGACGCACGGGTGATGGGAGGTGGCAATTGAGCACACAATCCCTGAAGCCCGGCTGGAAGATGGTGAAGTTCGGCGAGGTGGTGAAAAACGCCAACCTCGTAGAACGCGATCCCGAGACAAATAGCGTTGAAAGAATCGTCGGGCTTGAACACATCGACCCCGAGAATCTGCATATTCGGCGCTGGAACTCTGTTGCGGATGGCACCTCGTTTACCCGCAAGTTTGTACCGGGACAGACGCTTTTCGGCAAGCGCCGGGCCTATCAACGCAAGGTCGCCTACGCCGAGTTTGAAGGCATTTGCTCCGGGGACATCCTGACGTTCGAGCCGAAGAACAGAAAGGTTCTGCTGCCAGGGCTTCTGCCATTTATCTGCCAGAGCGATGCATTCTTCGATCATGCGCTTGATACCTCGGCCGGATCGCTGTCGCCGAGGACCAGTTGGACAGCGTTGAAGGACTTTGAGTTCCCTCTGCCCCCGCTTGATGAACAGAAGCGCATTGCCGAGATTCTGTGGGCGGCGGATGAGGCGGTGGAAACAAAGTCCCGTGTGGTTAGTGAGTTCACTGTCTCATGGCAAAAGCTCATTGATTCGATTGTCCCGGACCCGGATGATTCTCCGAGTCGGACTGTAGTTCGCCTTGATGACCTTTGTTCGATGCAAAATGGACGACCATTCCCAAGCACTGCTTATTCGGAACATGGTTTCAAATTGCTGCGCCCCGGAAATCTTGCTCCCGATGGAAGTCTCAGTTGGGCGGAAGGCTCGACGGTGCGTCTTGACGAAAAATATGTGCAAGAGAACTTTGGCTGGGTCGTTCGTCCTGGCGATGTCGTAATCAACCTTACCGCCCAATCCCTCGAAGACGGATTTATGGGGAGAGTTTGTCTGGCCGTTGAAGGCGACGATAGTCTATTGAACCAGCGTTTAGGAAGATTTCTTTGTAACGAAGGGGTCGAAGGCGAGTATCTGTACCGTGTTCTGCAAACATCACGTTTCCGTCGGATGGTGGAAGCACGATGTGAGGGTAGTAAGGTTAGGCATACATACTTCCGCCACTTTGCTGACCTGCCCGTCGTCAAGGTAAGTTCTGAGGAGCAAAGGGAAATAATTCAAGCTGCGAGTTCCATTGATGTAGCAAGAAAGGCAGCAAAAGATTCTGTCCGTGATTCGCGAGCCTTGCTGGGTAGGCTCATTAACGGATTTATCGAAAACGGAGAAGCCGCCCATGTTTAACGAAGAAAACACTGTCGCACAGATGGTTCTCGACACGCTCTGCGGCGGCGTGACTTCGAACATGGTTGCCGAAGATCTCGCCAGTTACGGCGGCGCATGCAATAGAATCCAAGGAGGATTACTCCATGGCATTTAAAATTCCCCAGAAATCTTCGGTATCCATCAAAGATCCTGAATCGTTGTTCCGTGACCTGCGGGACCGTACCGTAGAAGGCCTTCTTGCGCAGCAGGCCGACATGCTCCGCAACTACATGGACCATGTCGACAATCGTGATATCGCGCTTGAATTGCCCACAGGCAGCGGCAAAACCCTGGTTGGTCTTCTGATCGCAGAATGGCGCAGAAGAACGAAACGGGAGAGATGTGTACTGCTCTGTCCTACCAAACAGCTCGTCCATCAGGTGGTTGAACAGGCCAAAGAAAAATACGGAATTAACGCTCTTGATTTCTCAGGTTCCAAACACCAGTACCCGGAGGCCGATAAGACCGCTTTCAACAATTGCGAATCAATAGGTGTTGCCACCTATAGCGCTCTGTTCAACACGAACCCATTTTTCAGCGACGTTCATACACTCATTTTTGACGATGCGCATGCCGCTGAGAATTACGTGTCGAGTTTCTGGTCGTTGGAGGTCCGGCGCTATCAGGATGAAACTACCTTCGATGCGATCTGGCAGATAATCGCGCCTTACACCACGGAAAATGACCAGCTCCGTTACGATCAGGGCAATGAGGGATCGCTTGATACGTCATTCGTGAACAAGATTCCGACGCCATATTTACTCAAGTGCAGGACAGCTCTGACAGCCGCGATTGATAGTGCCTCCAGAGACGATGAAAGCCCGGAGGAATACGGTTATCGATGGCGCATGATCAGAGATCACCTTCACGCCTGCCATCTCTATTACACCAGTAATTCAATTCTCATTCGCCCTCTTATCGCCCCCACAAAAAGTTTCGTGCCCTTTCAGAATGCGCAGCAGCGCATTTACATGTCTGCAACTCTCGGTGAAGGTGGGGATCTGGAAAGAATTTTCGGCCGTAAGAAAATCGAACGGATACCTGCTCCAGAGGGTTGGGATAAGCAGGGAATCGGCAGACGTTTTTTCGTATTCCCCATGCGGATGTGGGATGAAGCGGCTTCGTTGGATCTCGCGGTTTCCTGGGTTACGAAATTTGACAGAGCACTTGTTCTCACCCCAAGTAACCGCGACGCCGACAAAGTCAAAGAAGCCATTCGGTCACTCCCGACGACGCAGAGTCATTCACTCTTTGACGCCGCCCAATTGGAGGCGTCGAAGAAGTCTTTCACTCTGGCCGGTTCCGCCATTGCCGTTCTTGCGAACAGGTATGACGGGATCGATCTGATCGGAGACGAATGCAGATACCTGATTATCTACGGCCTTCCGGAATCCACAAATCTTCAGGAGCGCTTCATCATCAGCCGACTGGGTGCCTCTGTTCTTTTCCAGGTTCGCATTCGCACCAGGATCACTCAGGCTGTGGGAAGATGCACACGCTCATCAACCGACTACGCGCTCGTGGTTATCATCGGCGACAAGGTGCATCAGTATTTCCATATGCCGGAAAAGAGAGAAACACTGCATCCGGAACTTCAGGCCGAAGTCAATTTTGGTGTCGATCAATCAAAAGTCGATAATCCGTCTGAGCTGGGGGATAACATCGACATATTCATTGCCCACGGGCCAGACTGGAACTCGGCCGATAACCATATATTGGAAACGAGAGACGAACTGTCTCAATCACCGATACCATCGGCAAGTCCGCTCGGGAACTCGGTTGTTCATGAAGTGAAATTTCACGATGCTCTTTGGTCCGGAGATTTTGACAGTGCCCTCTCTTCAGCAAAAGATGTGCTTGCCAGTCTTGCCGGTGGGCATGACCTGAAGGGATATTCTGCTCTTTGGAATTACCTTGCTGGCTCAGCCGCCTACCAGGCGGATCAAGCACAGGTAGCTCAAGAACATTTTTCGGCAGCCTTTTCATGCGCCAGTACGTTGCCGTGGCTCAAACAGATTCAAAAGCTGCTCTCAATCCAGGCACAGGAAGTACCTGTCGATGTCATTTATGGAGAGCGCATCGAGCGTATAGAAGGAGTCCTTGAACGGTTTGGAAAGTCCGGCAGCGTAAAAATCGAAAAATATTTCCAGGCCATCCGGGAAGGGCTTTCAAGCACGGAATCGAAGCCGTTTGAAGAAGCTCAGGCAAAGCTCGGTCGCCTGATGGGCTTTGAATCGGGGAACACGGAGCGATCCGGTGATCCGGACCCGTGGTGGATCTTTGGGCGACAGGGCGTTGTTTTTGAGGATTACACGGCAACCGGAGAGAATCCTGTCGTCTCAAAAGAGAAAACACTTCAGGCCAAGGCCCATCCGGACACCCTCGCAGCAGAACACCCGGGAGTAAGTTTCTCGGTCGTATTCTGCTCAATGTCGGACAAATTACATTTCGCTGCTGAACCTCACACGGGAGATGTTTTTTACATCAGCGTTGAAGATTTCAAAAAGTTTTCAGAAGAGTGCATGACAACAATGCGAGCGCTCTGGGACTCTTTCCGGTCGCCTGGAGTTATTGAATGGAGGGAGCTTGCTGCACGCAAGTTGGCCGAAGCGAAACTGGGCAGTGATGACATTCTGGCAAGATTGACGAGTAGAAAACTTTCCTCATTGGCAGGAGGCGGACAGAAATGACCTACTTCAACGAGGAAAATACGGTTGAACAACTCGTGCTGGACACTCTGACTGACAGGGACAATCAGTGGTGCGTTGCTGAGCCGCAAACTGATTATCTCGATTCACACCTCACCCTTCAGATTTCAAGTCTTAAATGGCGCTTCGTGGCCGCCGAGGAGCTGCCCCGTCAGCACTCCGACGTGCTGGTGGAGTCGATGGTGCGCGACGCCCTCATCCGCCTGAACCCGGAAATCAAGGCCCAGCCCGACCGCGCCGACGAGGTGCTCTACCGCCTGCGGACCATTCCGTTGTCGGTGCAGAGCGAAGGCCTGGTGCGGGCCAATGAACTGTTCGCCGAATGGCTGCGGGGCGAGAAGTCCATGCCCTTCGGCGAGCGCGGCGAACACACGCCGGTGCGCCTGATCGACTTTGAGAATCTTTCCAACAACGATTACGTGGTCACCAACCAGTGGGTCTATCCGGTCAAGGAAGGCGGCCGCCGCTTCGACATCATTATGCTGGTCAACGGCATCCCGCTGGTGGTCGGCGAGGCCAAGACGCCAGTGCGCCCGGCGGTGACCTGGGTGGACGGGGCCAGCGACATCCACAACGGCTACGAACAGAGCGTGCCGCAGATGTTCGTGCCCAACGTCCTCTCCTTTGCCACCGAAGGTAAGTGCTATCGCTACGGCTCGGTGCGCATGCCCATCGATATCTGGGGGCCATGGCACGAAGGCGAGAACAAGGCCGAGGGGTCGCTTGCGGACGTGCAGCGTTCCATCCGCTCCATGCTGCGCCCCCATGTGCTGCTGGACATTCTGCAGAACTTTACCCTGTTCGCCACCGACAAGAAACACCGGCGTATCAAGATCATCTGCCGCTATCAGCAGTACGAAGGCGCTAACCTGATGGTGGCCCGCGTGGTCAAAGGCTATCCCAAGAAGGGCCTGATCTGGCACTTTCAGGGCTCGGGCAAGTCGCTGCTGATGGTATTCGCGGCGCAGAAACTGCGGATGCACCGCAAGCTCGGCAACCCCACGGTGATGATCGTGGTGGACCGCATCGACCTGGACACCCAGATCACCGCCACCTTCAACGCCGCCGATATCCCGAACATGATCGGAGCGGCCACCCGGCAGGAGCTGCAAAGCCTGCTGGCGGCCGATACCCGCAAGATCATCATCACCACCATTCACAAGTTCGGCGAGGCGGACGGCCGCCTGAACGAGCGTTCGAACATCATCATGATGGTGGATGAGGCGCACCGTACCCAGGAAGGCGACTTGGGGCGCAAGATGCGCGACGCGCTGCCTAACGCCTTTCTCTTTGGTCTGACCGGTACGCCGATCAACAAGCGGGACCGCAACACCTTCTGGGCCTTCGGCGCGGACGAGGATGAGCAGGGCTATATGAGCCGCTACTCGTTCCAGGACTCGATCCGGGACAAGGCCACTCTGCCGCTGCATTTTGAGGCGGTGGACGTGAAGCTTCACATCAACAAGGACGCCATCGACGAAGCCTACTCCCATATGACCGATGAGCTGAGCGAGCTGGATCGTGACGACCTGGCCAAACGGGCCGCCAAGATGGCGGTGCTGATCAAGGCCCCGGTGCGGGTGAACGCCATCTGCCAGCACATCGTCAAGCATTTCCAGGAGAAGGTGGAGCCGAACGGCTTCAAGGCCCAGGTGGTGACCTTCGACCGGGAGTGCTGCGTTCTCTACAAGAAGGCCATGGACGAGTTGGTCGGACCGGAGGCCAGCGCCATTGTCATGCACACCCAGGGCGGCAAGTCCGATCAGTACGCTTCATTCAAGCTGGCCAAGGATGAGGAGGAAAAACTCCTCGACCGTTTCCGCGATCCGATTGACCCGCTCAAGTTCCTGATCGTCACCTCCAAGCTCCTGACCGGTTTTGATGCGCCCATTCTGCAGGTGATGTACCTCGACAAGCCGATGAAGGATCACAACCTGCTGCAGGCCATCTGCCGCACCAACCGTGTCTACCCCGGCAAGACCCACGGCCTGATCGTGGATTATCTGGGCATCTTCGACGACGTGGCCACGGCCCTCGATTTCGATGATAAAGCAGTGCAGAAGGTCATCACCAATTTGCATGACCTCAAGAAAGAGCTGCCCGGCGTGGTGGCGAGATGCCTGGCGTTCTTCCCGGGGGTGGACCGTACCGTCGGCGGCTACGAGGGGCTGATCGCGGCGCAGGATTGCCTGCCGGATAACGAGACCCGGGACAAGTTCGCGGCGGAATACTCGGTGCTCTCCCGTCTGTGGGAGGCGCTGTCTCCCGATCCCTGCCTCGGCCTTTATGAGAAGGACTACAAGTGGCTGACCCAGGTGTATGAGTCGGTGAAGCCGCCGAGCGGCAACGGTAAGCTGCTCTGGCACGCCCTGGGGGCCAAGACCATCGAACTGGTGCATGAGAACGTGCATCTGGAAACGGTACGCGACGACCTGGACACCCTGGTGATGGACGCCGAGGTCCTCGAAGGGCTGCTCGATACCAAGGACCCGGACAAGAAATCCAAGGAAATCGAGATCAAGCTCATCGCCCGCCTGCGCAAGCACAAGGACAATCCGAAGTTTGTCGCCCTGGGCGAACGCCTCGAAAAGCTCAAAGAGCGGCACGAACAGGGCCTGCTCCACAGCCTCGACTTCCTCAAGGAGCTGCTGACCCTGGCCAAGGAGGTCGTCCAGGCCGAGAAGCAGGTGGACCCGGTCGATGAACAGGCCAAGGCCAAAGCGGCCTTGACCGAGCTGTTCGCCGAGGTGAAGAACGGCAAGACGCCGATGGTGGTCGAGCGGATCGTGACCGACATCGACGAGATTGTACGGCTGGTCCGGTTTCCCGGCTGGCAAAACACCAAAGCCGGAGAGCGCGAGGTCCAGAAGGCCCTGCGCAAAGTGATTTACGTGAAATACCAGGTCAAAGACCAGGATCTGTTCGACAAGGCGTTCGGATATATCCGGCAGTACTACTGAGAATTTTTATAGGATACGGAGAAAAATATGGGCGGACTCTGAACAAACCACAATGACCCTTGAGGCCATGACGGATGCGGTGATCAGCATGGCAGTTGAATCCTGGCGCTTTGGCCGGGTGTTCGACCGTCTGCTCACGAAGCTCAATGCCGGAGAAAATAATCGATACAAGAGCCAGTTCCGGTGGTTTATCAAAAAGGTCGAAGAGGCCTTAGAGCAGGCGGATTGAGAATCGTAAAGGCAGCGGTATTTCAGGACGGGATAGAAGTGTAATGACAATGTTCACTGAACCACGAAAGAGACTCATCGACTGGGTACGCCAGCAACTGATCGGTCCACCTGAGTCGGCGCCTGATGGCCCGGTCCTACGTGGTGTGCTGCCTACGGAACGTTTCCCCTGCGGTGCGCTTTACCCCACATCCCAATGGGGCGAAGGTATCGATCCTGCCGCTGAAGACGTCGATGAAGCTGAGTCTACTACTGAGGTTGCGGGTGAAAGATTAGCCGAGCCTGCCGTAGTACGACGTTACATTCCACCATCGTCACTGGGTTTCTCGTTCTTTATTAAGGGTGAGGATATCCGATTCCAGCTGTTGTGCCGTGGCGTCAGGTATGAACTTACAGATCGAGGTGAACGAGGACGATACAAAAACGACTGGACACGCAAGGAACTGGTTTCCAGGATAGGAGAGTACGAGGAATTAGAGAGCATCAGTTGCCCTGGAAAAGACCAGCGTCAGAGCTTTTCAAAACTGGTAAATAGGGCACGCGCAGATGTACAGTGGCGTCGCTTCGCCGATGGTTGGATCGTCACGGTTTCTCTTTGCAATGCACAGGAGCTTGCAAACAGCGCGGCAGGCAGGGACTATGTCTACGAACGCGCGGAAAAGACCCTGTTCGAGGCCAGTCTCCGCTGCGTGATCGACGCCGGCGATGTTGGTGCCTACCCCCGCGTCGATCGAAGCCTGTTAGATCAGGAAGAACAGGAAATCGAACTCCAGTACGCCCACCGGCACATCTACGCCATCGGGCATGGTTGCGCCGCCAACTGGAAGGTAAAGGAAGGGAAGGTCGTCGAACTGCGCTCCGAAACGATGCCGGCGGTGGAAGTGCCGCAGATGACGGCGGATACTGGATCGGGGGGCGAGCCTGTACTGTCGCTGGCACGACTGTCTGACATCGACAACGCTCACGCAACCCTTCTGCCTGAGTTGGACGATTTCATCAGCGGATACGCGAGCTGGGTTGCCGGCCAACAGGGCAATATCCCGGGCCTTTCAGCCGACGATCGCACAGCCGCAAGCCGCATGGTCGAGCGCATGAACACTGCCGTCTCGCGCATGCGTGTAAGCCTGCGTCTGCTGGGCGACAGTGCACAAATCAGGCTTGCCTTTGCCTTGGCCAATCGCGCCATGTTGGATCAGATGCGCCAGCATGATCATCTTAAGGGCAAGGCCCGCGCCGATGATGCATATCGTTGGCGTCCGTTTCAGTTGGCCTTCCTGTTGACCGTGCTGGAGTCTTCGGCGAATGAGGACAGCGATTTCCGCGATACAGTTGACCTGATCTGGTTTCCAACGGGCGGCGGTAAGACTGAAGCTTATCTTGGCCTGATCGCATTCCAGATTACGCTGAGGCGTCTTCGCCACTCTGATACCGGGGGCGGGATGGCTATCCTAATGCGTTATACCCTGCGTCTGTTGACCCGTGATCAATTCATACGCGCTACCCGCCTAATCTGTGCGTTGGAGCTGATCCGGCGTCAACGCGATGATCTCGGTTCCGAGCCGATTACCATAGGCATGTGGGTGGGAGAGGCAGCCAGTCCCAATTCCTTTCAGAAAGCGGCTGAACTTGTAAAGAAGGCAATTTCTGCCAACAAGAAGCCCGAACTGGTGCTCCACCACTGCCCCTGGTGCGGACAGGAGTTCTCGGCTGGCCGTAACTACGACAGCACCACGAACCATTTTTACTTCCTCTGCCGGAATCTGGAGTGCGGCTTTGGCGCGTCCTCGGATGGCCTACTGCCTTGTAACATCGTAGATGAAGCCTTGTATGCTGAGCCACCTACCATGTTGGTCGCCACGGTGGATAAACTCGCGAGGCTGGCCTGGGAAGAGCGTGCCAATGCATTCTTGGGAGGCACTCAGCATCGACCGCCGGAACTCATCATCCAGGATGAATTGCACTTGATTGCCAGCGCGCTGGGTTCGGTGGCTGGTCTGTACGAAGCCGCTATCGACACCGTACTTCAATTGCGTGGCGTGTATCCAAAGTACGTTGCGTCGACCGCCACCATCCGTATGGCAGATCAACAGGTGAAACGACTGTATGGACGCGAAGTCGCCGTGTTTCCACCGCCGGGATTGAGCTGCGACGATGCCTATTTCGCTCGTACCGTGCCTTTAGAGCAACGCCCGGGCCGAATCTACGTAGGCTATCTGGCGCCGATGCTGAACCGGCAGCGATGTCTGGCGCCGCTGTCTGCGGCATTGCTGTTAGCCCCGCACGTGCTGTTCGAGGGTGATCAGCACGAGCGGGAGCTATTAGATGCCTGGTGGACGCAGGTGGTATATCACGGCAGCCTTAAGGGGGTAGGCAACAGCCATACGGCTTTTGCGAGCGATGTGCGTGATTTCATGAGGTTGTTGTTTGGCACAACGGACGCGCGGGCCCAGGAAAACGAAAAGGCGAAGAAACAAGAGCGCTCGGCGCCGAGCATTGCACAACTTACCAGCTTGCAGACGGCGGTGCAGAATGCCGAAGTTTTCACCCGGTTGAGCAAAACGCGCGAAGAGGATGGCTGCCTGGATGCCGTGCTGGCCACTAATATGATCTCGGTCGGGCTTGATGTGGCTCGATTGGCACTGATGATTATCAACGGCCAGCCGTTGACTACGGCGGAATATATTCAGGCCAGCAGCCGCGTCGGGCGCAGCGAGGCGCCCGGCGTGGTGTTCGCGAACTACTACCGTGAACAGGCACGCAGCCTGTCACACTACGAGAGCTTCCGCCCTTACCATGAAGCATTCTACCGTTTCGTCGAGCCTACCAGCGTCACGCCTTATACCTACCAAGCCCGCCTGCGCGCCCTGTCGGCGACGCTGGTCATCGTGTTGAGACACGGTGGGGTTGGATTGTTGAATAACAGTGCTGCCGCCAACTTTGATCCAAAGGATTTACAAGTAGCCAAAGCCGTTGAACAACTCAAACGACGTTGCGTATTGTCAGCAACCGATCAGGTCGATGAGGTGAGCGGGCATATCGACGCCCTAATTGCTGATTGGCGGAACGAGGTCGAACGCTGCCGGTTAGCTCGAAGACAATTGGAGTATCAAGTCCACGAAAAGGACAATAGGTGCGATCGCCTGATGTACAACCATGATGATCGGATTCTTGGCCTGTGGCCAACCTTGCAATCCCTGCGCAACGTGGAAAACACCGCTCTGCTCAAGGCGCTATGAACTATGACCAGTGAACTGATTCCGATACGCCTGTCACACTTGCTCGGCAATAGCGGCGTCGGAGCCATCGTGCGAGGGGCGAATTGGCTGGTGGTCGTTCAGGACACCCGCCAATGGATTGATCGCCAGGGCATCTCCGCCGGCAAGCTGATTCCGTATGTGGAGCGCGTGCGTGCCGCGCTGGGCATCGAGGAGCAACTGCGCGAGCCGCCTGTAGCGAAAGAATTAACGAATGGACAGGTCGATGGTACCTGTGTGCCGGCGACGCGATTCCCCTCTTGGATGCGCTGCCCGGCCTGTGGCGCCATGTATCGTTTGCCGTGGCGGAACGTTCAGCCTGATTCCGCACCCCGTTGCAATCATCAAGACTGCAGGCGACGCTCTGAGCTGGAACAGGTGACCTGGGTGCTTGCGCATCCTTCAGGGTATCTTGCCGATGTGCCGTGGCATTTTCTCTCGCACAAGGACGCGCGTGAAGCTGCACAGCGCAACTGCAAAGTGCAAGATCAATTACGGTTGATTGAACGCGGCTATGAAGAGCGTATTTTACGGTGCGGCGCCTGCCGTGCTGAAACCCGGTTTCGTGGTGATGAACGAGTGGGCTTTGGTCAGGGCCGGATGCAGCCATGGACCAAAGACGACCTGGTTCCACCAATAGAGGCCGCGGAACAAGGAGATAAAAACCTCGCGCAGGTGCTGGTGATCAATGATACGCGGGTTTACCTGCCAGTCGCTGAATCCGTTCTGGTGATTCCACCTGAATCCCGTGTGCGCAAGGGAACCGTCGTGGATCGCTTGTACCGCAATTCCGGTGATCGTAGTCGCATAGACACTGCACGAACGTCATTGGCGAGGAAAGGCATCATACGGATGCTGGCGACGGAGTATCGCTGTAAGCCCAACGATATCGAAACCGCATTGGCTGATCTTGCCCGCGGCTATCCCTTGTATGGTGAGAATCTTACACCTGGGCAATTACGGGAAAGCGAGTTTAAGGCATTCCTGGAGGTGCTGCCCGACCAGCGCGAGGACGAAGACCTGGTGACTCGCAACAGAAGTGATGAGTGGCGTGAACTGGGAATGGCGGTCGACCTGAATACTAATGAACAGAAAATTATCCACGGCGTCTGTCACCTTGTCCGCGTGGATCGCCTCAAGGCGGTGAAAGTATTCAAGGGGTTTACCCGCCTGGGAGGTGAGGGAATAGTACCACCGGACATCGTAGGGAAATCCGATTGGTTGCCGGCCATTGAGTTGTACGGAGAGGGCATCTTCCTCGCGCTCAATGAGGACCGGCTCAAGGAGTGGGAGCAAACACCGGCAGTTGTTTCGCGACTGAATCGACTTCTTCCCCGATTTGCCCAATCCGGTCGCAATGACCCCAATCCGGTGACAACGCGCTTCATGTTATTGCATACGTTGTCACACCTGCTGATGCGACAAATCGAGTCCGAGGGTGGTTATCCCACGGCGTCGTTGATTGAGCGACTCTATTGCGCCAACGCTCCGGAGCCCATGGCCGGCATCCTCATCCATGTCGCTGTTCCCGACATCGCTGGTTCACTGGGTGGCCTGGCTGAACTTAGTGAACCCCGGCGCTTTCTAAGCATCCTGATTCGAGCACTGGAGCATTCACGCTGGTGTTCGCTTGACCCAGTTTGCAGCGAGCATGAAGGTCAAGGACCGGGCTTGCTGAATCGCGCTGCCTGCCATGCCTGTGCGCTGGTACCCGAGCCTGCCTGCGAATATGGCAATACTTTGCTGGACCGCGGCTTCGTCAAGGACGATGCCGCCAACGGGCTGCCTTCATTCTTTGGAGTAACTTGACTATGCCTATTGATCGCACACGCCAGTTCACACTTCCGGGAATTCATGAACTTAATAAGGATCAGGATGAGGCGCTGGCATTGGCGTTGGAGGGGCAACACCTGATTATCGGTGGCCCCGGAACTGGTAAGTCAGTGGTGGCTCTTCTCCGTGCGCGTCGGCTTAAGGAAACAAACAGAACCTACGGGACGCTCGTATACAATCAATTGTTACATCATTCAAATCGCCACCTATTCGGTAGGGATCAGCCTTTCGCAGCGATGACTTGGGATAGCTGGTTTCGCCGGCACTTTAAAAGACGTCTTTCAGCTGATATTCCTATGCTTGCACCAGACTATCCGGGAGGATATCGCCCAATAGATTGGAATGCCATCGAACTCCAAGTTCAATCTCTGGATAATGTTCCAGATCAAAGCGATAAGTTTATCGTTATCGATGAGGGGCAGGATATGCCACCAGCCTTTTATCGAACGCTGACCCAACTGGGCTTCGAGAATTTCTACGTGGCGGCCGACCAAAACCAGCAGATTCACCCCGACAAGTGTAGCTCACGCCAAGACATCGAAAACACGTTAGCAATTGAACCCGGCGACACGCTGGAACTGAAAACCAACTACCGGAACACGCGTCCTATAGCGCTGCTTGCCCAGCACTTTTACCCAGCTGACCCGGCCAGTCCAAGGCCGGACCTGCCCGATCTCATACCTGCTGCTGCGACGCCGGAGTTATGGACTTATGGTACGGCAAACACAGCAACACTGGCTTCGATTGCAGACAATATCCTCCAGTTGAGCGACCGTAATCCACGCAAGCTAATTGGAATCATTACTCCAGACAATAAAGTGCGGACGAAATTCAATGACGCGCTTCGTCGTGCCAATCCAAAGATGGACAATGACAAACCGCCGATCCAGACCTTTGTTTCTGGCCAGCGGGAATTACCGGACTTCGGTCAGGGCGGCATCATGATCATTAATGCCCAGTCCTGCAAAGGCCTGGAGTTTGATACCGTCATCTTGCCTGATATCGACCAACATCAACCCAAACGCGATCCTTATGCGCTCAAGGCACGTTTTTATGTAATGGTGGCGCGTGCCAGAGAACAGCTCATGCTGCTCCGTACTGGCAATATTTGTCCCGTCGTGGATGGATTATTGCCCACCGATCCCTCTATTCTTGTTAGGAAGTAGGTCATGAACACGAAAATAGGTACTCCAAAGAAGCCACGAAGTCGACGAAAACCGGCGCGCATATGGCACCTGGTAACCAACCATCAAAACATGCTTTACATGCTGGCTGCCGGTATGGTGATGGGCCCCGCGGGTTTTCGAGGTAAGCACTATTCTGATCCATTGAGCGTCTATCCGGGCTGGATTCCCTTATTCCGTGACAAGGTCAATATTCCAGCTGATGCTTTGAAACACGCTACCAGTGAACGTAAACATTTGTTGCCCTGCATCGCGTCCTTCGATTTGAGTGATCTTTCCGGCCCAGTTCGGATGCTGTCGCGGGATGGACGTATGCGAGACGTCGCCTCACCAGCCGCGAGAAAATGCAAAGACGAAATTGCTATTCTCGTCCGTGCGCCATTACCACCAACCTTGCTATTGAGCGTTAACTTTTTCACACCCGAGGACAGGCAAGCATTCGAAAGTGCCGCCAATGATGTCTCGAACGTCGATTTGTCCTCTCATCGGGTTGAGATTGCTGAATCGCTGTTTTCCGCAGACACGGAGGTAGCGTGGCCAGCAGTGCAGCCACAAAAGCAGCTGTTTGAGGATGGCAATGACAATTTTCCGGCTTTTGGACAGGCACTTGGCGGTGTGCTTGCGATGCTGCACCACACTGCTAACCGCAGCGATCTGGGACTTGCGGCCTTTCGGTTAGTAACTGGAGCCGCACGTGGTAAAGATAGTGACATAGTCCAAAGCGACCCCATACTGGCTGAGCTTCCTAACTGGATGGTTGGGGGTGAGATATCCGGGCAAGCAGATACCCGTGCCCGGCTCTTCTGGGGCGTTATCCAATCGCTGGTCGTTGCGCAGACGCAGGAACGCCCGCAAACACCCATCGATGTGGCACTTGCGTATTTAGAGAATCAACTTGACCTGCTACGGGAAATGGAATTTCGGCCACGTTTGGAACGATTGATCGCGGACATGCGAGGTTTATTAGGCCTCGGTGGTGGAACAATCACTGAACTGCTTGAGCGGCACAAGGGGTCTTTATCGAGACCTTTACTATTGTTCTGCCTGCGCGAGCATTGCACGGACCTGCTGGAATTTTCACATCCGTTATTGAACGATGCCGAGTACATTCTTGCTGGAATCCTGTTCGGTGTACGCGATAGCTGGCTGCAGTTGCCTAAGGAGCTGCGCGATCCGGATATGTCTGCCTACGTGGCTTTTCGGATGGTAGACGCTGAGCACCGTAAACAAGGTGAAAACCTTGCCATGAGTGCGCCGCCACGTCCGAAATCCTTGCGAGAAATTTTTACATCGCCAAGCGGTGAGTGGAACAGCATGAAGAAGGACGTAGCCGTAGAACTCGCGAGCAAATGCAATTGGAACGATTGCATTCAGACACGCATCACTTTGGCGGAGGGTAATTTACCTGAAAGCTTTGAACGAAAAGGCTTGCAGGTAGTGTTGCCGGGTAGGGTAACGACTGTTAAGGAAGAAGTGGATGAGGTCAAATTTCTGCATCGTTTGGGACAATGGCCGCCGATAGCTCCCCAGATCGAATCCGAAGTGCGCAAGAAACTTGGAAGCTTGCAAGAAATCGAAGAAAAGGCAAACGGAAACGGTTCATCATGCGGATGATTCCCAGCCAACCCCTGGTCACCAGCAGTAATGCGGAAATACGCATGTTTGACCAGCTGCGCTCGGCATTTTCCAGGCCGGACCAGAACGGTTGGTTTGCCATGCACTCACTCAACCTCCCGCGGCATGAGTACAAGCGGTTTGGAGAAATCGACTTTGTTATATGCGGGCCGGAAGGCCTTTTCGTGCTGGAGGTCAAAGGCGGCGGAGTATCCTGCCATGATGGCATCTGGGAAACTACGAACCGATATGGTGAAACCGAACGATTGCGTGAGTCACCGTTCAAACAAGCGGAGGGGGCGCTACATGGTTTGCGGGGAAAGCTTCCCGCTTCTCTCTCCAATGTATTTGTGGTCGGTTACGGTGTAGTCATGCCGGATGTCGACCGACTTCCCGATAGCGCGGAGTGGGATCGCGCTGTTCTTGCGGACGGTCGGGACTTCAGACAGTTCGAAAAGTGGCTGGAGCGATTTATTAGGTACTGGAGTGCGAAGGATCCTCGCAAGAGTGCCGCAACCCCTTCGCAATTGAAGGTATTGCAGCAACACTTGCGACCAGATTTCGAGGCTGTTGTGCCATTGCATGTTTCTGCCCATGAGGTTGAAATGCGCATTGCTCGCCTGACAGAGGATCAGCTGAGGTTGATCGATGTCGTCGAAGCCAATCCGCGGGTAATATGTTCTGGAGGTGCTGGGACAGGGAAAACAATGCTGGCGCTTGAACTGGCGAAGCGCTGGAGCGCATCAGGAATGAAAACCGCGCTGGCCTGCCATTCACCATGGCTAAAACGTTTTCTGGAACGGAACGCCGTGCCCGGGCTGATCGTCAGCCTGGCGGAGTCCCTTCATGTCGCCGCTAAGCGTGCCAGCATTGAAGGATTCGATGCATTGATCGTCGATGAAGGTCAGGACATATTGAACATGTATGTGCTGGCCCAACTGGATAGATGTTTACATGGTGGCATAAGCGAAGGCCGTTGGTGCTTTTTTCACGATGCCAACAATCAATCCGGCCTATGCGGCTCCTATGTGCCCGATGCCTATGAGTATCTGGAAAGTATTTGCCCGGTACGAATCCCGCTAAAGACGAATTGCCGGAACTCACTGCCGATCCTGCAACGGATACAAGGTGATTTGGACGCTGATGTGGGTAATTCAGGAGTTGGCGATGGCCCTGCGGTACGTGAAATTTGTGTCGCGGACGCAGACAGTGCCATCCAAGCCCTGGAGAAAGAGCTACACGACCTAGTGGATGTCGAGAGATTCAGCCTGGGAGACATCGTCGTACTTTCGCCTTTACCATTTGTACAGTCCTGGACGTCTTCTCTTTCCGAGAATTTACGAGGTTCAATCTCCGTTCTGGACGATGCTTCACCCCGTAACATAAATCGTCATTCCATTGGCTTTGCACAGATTGGGGATTTCAAAGGGCTTGAGAGCGAGGTAGTTGTTCTTGTCGATATGCCAAGACCTGGGCATAGCGAGCCCCTACGTTCGCTTCACTATGTTGGGATGAGCAGGGCACGCGCGCTGTTGAGCATGATCTGTTGCTGATACCTCCATGGCAACTCTGGGATGGCGAGATTACCCGCCTCGATGCCATCGTGTTGCTGGCCGTATTCGGCGGTCTGATGGCTGGACCATCTGGCGGGGCTACTACGGAAGAAAGAGGATGCGCTGGGAAGCGAGATGGAGCAGGAGCTGGATGTCCGCGCCATGCCGATCCGCCGTGCGGTCTTCTGGCTGGTGGTCGGCTGGCGCTTTTGATTGTCAGTTCCCGCATTTTGGTCTGGGGTGCGGTGGAGATCGCGCATGGGTTCGGGGTCCGCGACCTGATCATCGTCGCGGTCGGCACCTCGCTGCCGGAACTGGCTTCATCAATCATTGCAGCCAGGAAGGGTGAACACGATATCGCTCTCGATTCTATATTGGCGGCGAGCACGCTGGCGGCAAATGAGGTCCCGGAGCTGAACATAAGTGTGCGGTCGCCATTGCAGTGGAGCGCAAGGAGCACAAACTGGGCCGCATCCGATTGCAGTTGATAGATGGTTGTTCATCGGGCCAACTGGTTCCTTTCGTATGCTGCAATATCAGTCAAGGCAGCGTTGTTACCACCGATGGGTGGAAAAGCTACAATGAGCTCGGCTCTGAGGGTTACATCCATCGAAAAAACGTACGGTCCAACGCTCCCGAGAAAGAAAGTGTATTGTCTGGTGCGCATCTGGTGATCTCTTTATTTAAGCGGGTGATGATCGGAACCTTTCAAGGGCGTTTTGAGAAAAAGTACCTTCAGCGCTATTTGGACGAATACGTCTTTCGGTTTAATCGCCGCACGACCGCTTCAGTTGGCAAACGATTCTTCCGGATCGTCCAGCAAGCAGTTACAACCAAAGCTTTGCCAAAAAAGCAAATTATGCTCGGCGTTCCGAGTCTGGGCTTGGCGAACTGATTTCACTGGAGCGAAGTGCATAATCAGAATCAATTATATTCGATGGGGCCTCACCACGAGTTTTGAGCCCCATGTTTACAAACTGACTCAGGTGACCTATTTACCCGACTCTGGATTAGATGCTCACGGCACCTGTTCCTCGTACTTTCTCCTTGGGCAGCCGCGGGCGTAGATCCAGAATGTGCACAGATAAAGCAACGGAGCCACCCATAGCATTCTCAACGCGTTTCGCTTCGTCGCGAAGCAGCGATTCCAACTCGGTTAATCCGACAAGCTGTCCACTTTCTGGATGTTTCCAATGCCTATCTTTCGCCAGCGTTATGAGCAAGCACCCTGACCTGCTATTCTCGGCCGCCATATACTTCTTGACTAGTTGATCATATATCGTGTCACTCAAGTCACGAGCTGACCGGACATCAGCGAGCTTAAGTTCAATCACCGCTTCGTTATCGGACAGGACGGAACGCAGACGGATATCCGTCTCCTTCTCGTCAGCAGTAACGGCCTCTTGGTCCACCTTGTAAAGGCCCTTCGCCGCGTGGTTCAGTTCCCGCGCGATCTCGCGGCGCATAACCTTCTCGTCAGCAATACCTGCCCAAGCTTCTCTTGGCGATGAGTCGCGTAGTAAAAGGTCATCAAGGTCAGCCAGACGATCATTCATTATAGCGAAAATCATCTCATTGGTGGAGGCAGGTGCTTCACCTGTTTTATCGAGCGCAATGGCTTGTGCTTCGTCGAATGCAACTGAATCGATTTCCTGAGCCCAATGCTCCTCGGCAACAGCGAGAATGCGATCCTTGAAGTGTGCGCAAAGAGGATCCTCGGCCATTTCCAGCTTCGCTGCCCAGCCTTCTTCACCTTCCGCATTGAACAGCACGTTCACGATCTCGTTTCGTGCGCGCTCGGCATCGTCGTCAGGTCGAATATGAAGGTACGCGAGACGAAGAAGTCGCAGGAGCAAAGTCGGCGTGAATGCCCCATCCCTAAGATTAATCGCATCGTGGCGATCACCGAAGAGAACACTGAACCGCGTCACTGCTTCGCTACGCTCCCCTGGCTCGACCTTCCTTAGCTGGTCCTCAAGTGCAGCTACGCCGAACGCGGGATCGATCCGCATTAGCGTCTGCAGCCAAACAAAAAGGAGTTCATCTGGTAGGTCATCTTTGAGACGCTGACGTACGAGGGCGCGCAAGTGCCCACGCACAGCTTCGTCGCCATGTTTTAGCATCACGTCGATCACTTGCCGGAGGCGTTCGGCTGTGCCGGCAAGATTGCTTGCGTCCTCGATACGATCTCCGGCCGCATCAAACCAAGCCCGGAGACGAGGAAGAAATACTCTGGCGATTAGGCTTGGAACGTAGCTGATACTTTGCAGCAGCATCGAATGGCCGTGTGCGCCGGCAACCTGCTGCAACTCCCAACTCAGTTCTTTTCCAAGTGTTGCGTCCACTGCATTGGAGTGGGCTGCGACGACGCTCTCCATCCAGATAGGCAGCCCATTGAGTTCGATGGGGGCGTAGCGCGACGCAATCTTCGCTTCGTCTTCACTAATTTTGGTAGCCCATTTAGGATCTTCGGCCTCGGCGTAGATCGCTGCCAACCCGAGTTGCCAACGGACGAGATAGGTGCCGCGCTCTCCTTTTGGTCTTTCACTCGCAAAGGTTGGACTATCTTTGCGCCAGATACTCATCAGGGTGTGCCGCAGCCGATCCGCCGTCTCTTTCCCAAAATGCTCTTCAATAAATCGACGGTTCCACCCTGATGCTCGGCTATCTTCACCATCGTGGCTCATTGCTTTCCAGAGATTCCACGCAGTTGTCCAGCTGTGCTCAGACGAAAAGGCATTCTCGGGCTGCTCCGCGACTTTATGCCAAAACTGTATCCAGCTCTCCCGGTTCTTCGCGTCCCGCCGATCTTTTTGTTTCTTCCGTTCAGCTTCTTTTTTTTCCCAGTATTTTAGTTCCTTGTCGTGTTTTGGAAGCTTTAGTCTTTCATCAATTGCGGCAAGGAGGATTGGCTGATCACCGACGAGCGGCTTCAGTCCTGACACGTGATCTCGACAATGCTCGCGGTCAGGTGGAAGGCGTATCGCCGCCTCCAAGAGCATGGCCCGCTCATTAACGTCGCGAACCGTTTCGCCGAGAGCTTCTTTTATCCACCTCAGATCACGATCAACATTAAGCTCAATGGGGCCGTCATGTAACGTTACTTCCGCCAAGCGCTTCCATGGATCGGCGATTATATGGAGGGATTGCACTAAGGAATCCTCCACCCAGAAGAGGCGGGCATTCTCCTCGGCATTAAGGCCAGTTAGTCGCTCTTGAAGCGCCTTATGCGTTTCTTCGTTGCTATATTCGTGATTGTAAAGACGCAGGGCAAGGACACTGGCGTGAAACCATACATCGTTCTTGCTCACGTCAAGCCCACGCGCACAAGTTGCTGCCAACACACTGCTCAGATGTGGACGGTTACTGACAATGTGTGGCCATTCCTGCCGCCAGCGAAGCCCATCAGAAGCTAGGCCGACGAGTCCGTCCCGAAGCGCCTCCAAGCTGGGCGTATCGAGTTCAGCATTCTCGATCAGACGTGACAATTGCCAACTCAGGTCACCGGCACTACGCTTTTTCTCCTTCACCCTACCCAAAGTCTGACAGAGCTGCTCAACAGAAAGGTCACGTGGGAACATCCTCAAGATGGCTCCCCACGCAATTTCGTCTGGCCACAGATCAACATCATCGGCCACTGCGCACGCGATATCCTTGAGCCTTAGATCTTTGAGCGCTACCAGCGCGTCGAGAGCGATAACCCGCTCTATTCCAGACGTTTTTGGATCACAGGCGGCATCATGCGCAATGTTGGCACAATCGCTGATCCCTCCTGACTCAATGAGATAGAGAACAGTCTGCCGAACATCGGGGTTTTCAATACCCTTACCCCAGAGCCGATTGACTTCGCAGGCCAATTCCGGCGAAGCGAAACGGTGGATCTGGATATGAGGAACGCTCAGTCCACGCCAACCGCCTTCACCGTAGCGCTCAACATACGCTCGAAGCGCTTGGTTGCGCTGCATTTGGGTCAGTGATTCAGGGTCCCCCTGGTCGAGAAGAACGGCTGGCTCATTGTCTCGCAGTATCTCGAATATTCCGTCATCCGTGAGCGCCAACCAGCCGGCCACCTGCCGTTTGGAAGGGCGGACAATTGTCCTGCCTTTGGTCTCTGCTAACAACAGTCGTTTAAGCGCGCGGAAAGGCATGCCGCGCTCGCGAAGTGCCCGAAGACGTTGTGCAGCAAGATATTCAGCCACAGAACGGTGATGAAAGCGCACGCGACCATAAGAGGCAAACCCGAACAGCGGCCGTTCAAGTAAAGCTTTTCGCTCGTTCGGGTTCCAATCCGACAATATGATCGCTGGATCGAGGGCGGCCTCCTCTTCAATGGCGTCAGAAGCTGCGCTGTGTCGAATTGTCATACGGCGGGTAACGAGCATCGCGAGCGCTAGTCGGCTGGCCCCCTCAATGGCCTTATCGACCGACAGCTCAGCAGGTTCAGGCCTGTCTTCACGTGGCTGCAGCTTGATGCGCACATTTGCCGCTACTTGATCGCGATGAGTTCGGATACGCTTATGTTCTCGCCAGTCCGCGCAGAGCTCTATTAAGTCCTGCGGGCGCCGCGCAAACTCCTGTGCGTTCCGTTTCTTCAGGTCGTCCAATAACGCCGCAGGATCCTCGATACCTTGAGCCTGAACAAATTCGACAATCTGTGCGTCCGATAACGGCATCAGCGCGACCGTTCGCCAATAGGCAGCAGCTTCTTCGTCCTTGTGGCCGGCTTTCCGGTTCTGGCGACCAAGCATAGCGATCTTAGCGAAGGTTTTTTCACTCGGCTCCGTCGAAGGCGTTAGAGGAATAGGAAGCAGACGGCGAACAAGCTGCTGGTCGAACGTGATCGGCCGCGTTGTTATGACGATCCGGGCTCGGCCGAGTTGGCCACAAATGCCCTTCTTCAAGCGCTTGAGGGCCAACTCGAACGACCCCAAACTCAATTTGAGCTCGTCGATGGAGTCGAGAAAGAACGTCGCCACGCCCGATTGCGATGAAAGCCATGCATCCAGAAGAGCTTCCTCCTCATCATCGAGCATGCTCCGAAGATCCGTTGATCCCAAAGCTACCAACTCAATGAAGAATGCAGGTCCCCCTGCATCCCGCAATCGTTGAGCCTGTTTACGACACTCATATGTTTTGCCCGCCCCGGCTTCTGAGATCATCAGTACACGCTTTGACCGCAGCAGGTTCTCCCATGTGGTACTTCTTGACCATCCCAGGCTGACCAGAATAGACTGCTGATCAGCGTCTCTTAGTTCGTCCTCTTGTATGTTATGAAAAGTTCTTAAGATCATCGTTTCCTTATCGAACAGCGTATAGCGCTCTGCACCACCATTGATGTTTAGGAGAATCACCCACCGGAACCTTAAAACAGAATTTAGGACGCGACGTCCTTTGAATATTTTCTATAACACTCAGTATTATTGAAAGTTGTCAATGCGACAACAAAGTGCTGAACGATTAGTAATTATTTTTTTAAAACATCTCACTACACTTGACTTGCCTCGTCCTACAGCACATTTATTCAACAAATCAACTACATTTATTCCGACTTGTCATGCTCGCTGTGCTTCCGGCTGTATGCCTCTCAACCAAACTAACTGAGCTCCTTGAAAATTTAGGGGCCAGACAATAGTCATCCGGTTGCCGAGGAGGTTCCGGTAAAGGGGACTCACTCGGAACCTTCCCGCCAGTATCATCAACCTGCACCCGATGCATTGGAACGCTCGAGCCCTGGGTCGGAATCTTGCCACCAAAAAGTCGACAGAGGGAGTATCAGCCTTTCTCCGACTTTATTGGGAAACCATTTCTGCGCCAGGCCACCATGCCTCCTGCAAGTTGCGCTACATTTTTAAAACCCCTTGCATTCAGAACCCTCACTGCTGGAATACTCCTGTGGGCAGTCAGACAAATGGTCACGACTGGTTTCTGACGATCAAAGGGGAGCTCATCAACTCTTGAGCGGAGCTTGGAAATGGGAACATGAACCGCTCCCTCTATATGGCCTTTCCTGAATTCCCTTCCTGTCCGCACATCCAGAATTTGAGGCGGGAAGTCTGATCTGAGTTCCTCGGCCAAGTTGGTAGCGTTCACTTCGGGTACCTTCCCAAATGGAACCCACCAGAAGCGGGGCAGCGTTTCCATCAAACAGCCTCTCTTTTAGGTGATCCTGTCATTATTGCAGCGTCCGGGACACTGCTTAAACTTTCTCTTACCGGGCAGGTACCGGAATACCATCATGATGATCAAGGGGGACTTTCCCATGATGCGCAATTATATAGACTGCAGGGACATTCCGCAAACTGACAAGAGATGCACGGTTGCGATCTTTGCGGATTCGGATGATGAACTTGTGGAAGCTGCTGTGCAACATGGCATGGCGGTACACGGGCATAGCGATACCACAGAGTTCAGGAATGCGATTCGCGAAGTATTAGAGAAGGGCATCCTCATTCATAACATTTGGCAAGGAGGGGTAAATTAGGCCCCTCCAATATCACCATTGATTCGAATCAGTGAGTGAACCTCTGCCAGGGTTTCAGGCCCCAATTTTCACTTGCATCCACCCGTCGTGGCGTCTATTTTCGACATGCTCCATCCAAGCAGAACTCTTCGCAATCCATCCCTCAGCCGCACACCCCTTGTTTGGACTCAATGGACCCAAACTGATTCACGGAGGTACCCGAATGGTTCCCAATCCGATCTTTTTGGAAGTCCCATCAGAACTCTCAGAATATTTTTCCCAAGCCCGTCATGTGTTCTGCCCACATTACGACGCGTGTCTCAACGAGGCTGTTCGACGGAACCAGTACTTTGATTGCGGCGAGTGCATATACAGGCTGCTCAACATCAAATCATATGAAACCGGTGATGGTCATGATCTGGATTAACTCCGGTGTTCTACACTTGCAATCCTCCCGCTGCAGGGAGTGTGTGCCTAATCGAGTCCTAACTGCCGACAATGATCGACGCCTTATATTCGCTCATGACAAAAAGGGCCATCGCAGTTGATCAGAGCGGCGCGGTGGTGCCCATGCTCGACTTATTTTCCCGCTCTTTCCTATTCAACAGTGGCATACCCTTCTGGCGTGAGAAAGGCACTGGTTTTCAGCCGGTTCATGTCAACAATCCCCTCCGCAAACAGCTCTTTTACCGCGGCGAGCACCTCGCTGGGCGCCAGAGGCAGGGCTTCCACGATCTCGCTGAGGTCCAAAATCCCCGGTGCACCGGATAGTTCCCACTCCACTGCCAGCAGGGCCAGAACTTGATCTCGGGCTTTCTCACCCATCATCAGTTCCTCCAAATTTCGCAGTTTCCCCGTTAATCTTGGCACGGATGGAAGCCAAGGCAACCTCTCCCACCCTGGAGATCGACACGTGGCTGGCTTGCCCGATCAGCCAATAGCGCCACTGTTTGAATTGCCGCTGCCACTAATGCTCATGCCGGCAACATAATCATCGGAAAAGTGGATGGCGTATCTGGTGAGGATACCATTACCGTCCTTGAAAACCACGCCCAGATCTGGTTGGATTTAGAATAGATGGCACTGGACCCACCGGCCTCAATGGCCGATAGACCCGGCGAACTATACCTCCCAACTCACTTTGCCGCACTTGGGACATGCATAACCTCTATTTACAATCCATTGCACAATCTCGTCTTTGAACATGAGCATCGCAGTTCCCCCCCGCGATGATGGCGATTACGATTGGCATTGCGAACCCTGTGCCGGCAAACAGATAGGCTGCCCACGCCCAGAATCCACCTATAGCCATAGCACCCCCAGTAGCTATACGAAAAACCCCAGAGAAGTTTCCTCGTAATGCCCGCAACTCCGGCACCTGATCTTCATGATTCCTCTTTTTGATGGCTGAGACGATTTTTCAGATGCGAATACATGATTCGATGTTAGCTCGAATGATCCTGAAAGAGACCCATATGATAAATTACGCTTTGCCGTTAGGCGACAGCCGGCGAGTTGAGGGCCGGTCAACGCCGTCATAGGCAACCTCTGCTGAACGACTAAACCAACGTTCCGCTGCGATCGCCAATTCTTTCTTCCTATATTCAAAGAATCGTTTCCGATGTCCATTTGCCCCAGATGGGTGCGGAAACCCTTTCATCCATCTGGCCTCCTCCAAGCGCCCGGTGACCGAGAGATAATCAAGCACCGCTTCTACGGATCTCCCGAGTGGAATGATCAACGCATCTGGCACTGCAGCCAACTCTGGTGCAAGAAGGTGCTCAATCATTGACAACAGGAATGGATGTCTCGTCGGATTTGGGTCATACCCAGAGAAATTCGCACCCCGCTTAAAGACCGGATATCGGAGCGCTGACGTGCTGTGCAGTAGATCTGACCTCGCCGCGAACATTTCTGCGGTTGTTTTGATACATAGCAATCTTGCAACGCCCAGTTCATCAAGCATGGAAACCAGATTCTTCCTCATTGACCCCGCGAAGGCCGCCCGCCGTTTTACTTCCCTCCCAACCTCGTCATCTGAGCATCCGCGCATTGCGATAGCCGTCTCGAAAGCTATCTTTGCCTGCTGCCAGCCAGGCGTGATTCCGAGAATAAGGATCCGAGCGGTCCTGTTTATATGGTTAATCGGCGCATATATGACAGAGATCCGGTCGTCGCTGAACAGATGAAACCTTGAGGGAACAGCCTCTATGTCTTCAGGTACAGTATTAGGTAAGTTTCTGCTCAGTTCGTGGGCATGCTCGATGGTTTTGCTATACATCCTGTCCGTCAGCATTGTATGTACGGATCTGATAAGTATGTGTTCATCATTTCTTGTCAGTATAGCACGCTAATAACTTTAGAACAAAATCTTAGATCAGATCTTTATGATCAACGCCCCAGGCATTCCTTTGCCTGGGTCTCAAGTTGGTCCCTGCCTCATGGTGGCCCTCTGGGCCCCTAATTCCAGCAGCGCAAAGAGCCCCTTCGGCAACGATCAGGGTGCCCTCTTGGGATCGAGTGGGGTGGGCCACATCAACCATTTCCCCGGGACTGATTGATGCTGCTTTTGGGGGTGCCTTGGATGGCTTGCTCACGGATCCAGAAAACCTCTTTTCCTTGACCGATCGGGTACATGCGAGTAAGTTGATGCATCAACCATCTGATGTACACAACTGCTTTTAAAAATACAAAAGTGAGAAATAAATGGCGAACTCTGAACAAACCACAATGACCCTTGAGGCCATGACGGATGCGGTGATCAGCATGGCAGTTGAATCCTGGCGCTTTGGCCGGGTGTTCGACCGTCTGCTCACGAAGCTCGATGCCGGAGAAAATAATCGATACAAGAGCCAGTTCCGGTGGTTTATCAAAAAGGTCGAAGAGGCCTTAGAGAAGGCGGAACTGAGGATCGTCAACGTAGAGGGGGATCCCTTCGATCCAGGTATGGCCGTCACCCCCCTGAATATCGAAGAGTTCGATGCGAAGGATGCCTTGATAGTCGATCAGATGCTCGAGCCGATTATCATGGGGAAAGAAGGTTTGGTTAAGACAGGAACCGTCACTTTGAGGAAGGTGGGACTATGAAAAATTTCATTGGCATTGACCTGGGTACAACAAACAGCGCGATCTGTTCCTATAACGGTTCCGAAACCCGTATCTGGAAGAGTCCTGAACAGAATGATGTGACACCATCGGCGATCCTTTTCGCCCGCAGAGGAAACAAATACCTTGGTGCGCGGGCTTATAACTCAGCTCCATGGCAACATGAAAGTGCCGCTCTTTTGTTTAAACGTGTAATGGGAACCAGCACACCAATTAATTTGCCAACACTTGGTCTAACTATGTCTCCAGAGGAGTGCTCTTCAGAAATACTCAAACTCATGTTTGGCTACCTGCCAGAAGAAATGAGAAATGACCCAAATACTGGTACAGTAATAACGGTACCAGCGGCATTCAACCAAATGCAGAAAGACGCAACCATGCAGGCGGCAAATATGGCCGGTCTTGGCAAGGTTGCACTTATGCAGGAACCGGTCGCGGCGGTCATGAGCGTCATGCGTGCCCGCAACACCGATGGCATGTTCCTGATCTATGACCTGGGTGGCGGCACCCTGGACATCGCTATTGCCGAGGGTATCGGTGGGCGTATAAACCTGCTTGCTAATGGGGGAATCGCCATGTGTGGAGGTCGAGATTTTGATCGACTACTAATGGATAACATCGTTAAGCCGTGGCTACTTGAAAATTTTGATCTTCCTGCCGATTTTTCTGCGAACTCGAGATTCGACACGCATAAACGGGTAGCTTTGTGGGCAACTGAGAAAGCCAAAATAGAACTTTCCTCCAAAGAAGATACAACCATTATGCTTTCAGAGGATGATATGAGATGTAAGGATCTCTCCGGTACTGATATTTACCTCGAAATACCTTTGTCAAGAGGACTGCTTGATCAACTTGTTGCGGACAAAATCAATGAATCGCTAGACTCCGCGAGAGAGACGCTCTCAAAAGCAGGTCTTACTCCTCATGATTTAGAACGTATTGTGTTCGTCGGCGGCCCGACCAACTACAAACCACTGCGCGACAAGGTTGCCTTTGAGCTGGGCATTCCGGGAAACACCGATGTAAACCCCATGACGGCGGTGGCGGAAGGCGCGAGCCTCTTTGCGGAATCCATCGACTGGAGTTCCCAGAACCGGTCACGCAAGAATATCCGTGGGCAGATTTCTTCCGGAGGTGGACTGGCGTTGTCTTTCAATTACATCGCCCGCACGCCGGATATTAAAGCCAAGGTTGCTGTGCAATTGGCTGGTCAGGTTACGTCAGGCTCAGAATTCCAGATTGATAGCGTCGACACCGGCTGGACTTCCGGCCGCCTGCCTCTCAAACATGGCGCAACCATAGACGTTACCCTGAAAAGAACTGGCGACAACATATTCAAGGTGTTTGTATTCGATTCCGTGGGAGGCCCGATTGCCCTGGAACAGGACAAGATCGTCATTACCCGTACCGCCGCGACCATCGATGCCATCCCGGCCTCTCACTCAATTGCAGTTGCAGCTCTGGACAAGATCGGCGGGCCGCAGGTGCTGGTATATTTGGTAAAGGCTGGCGATTCACTTCCTAAAAAAGGAAATAAAACCTTCAAGGCTGGAGAGTCGTTAAAGGCCGGTTCTACTGGATCATTAAATTTCGCTCTTTGGGAGGGTGAAATCGAAGACCCCATTACCGATAACCGCCCAATCGGTGTCTTGAAAATTTCCGGCTCCGACTTCGATGACGGCGTGATTCCCGCCGGTGCCGATCTGGAATGCGAATACGAAATCCTGGACTCCGGCAACATTATCATCGAAGTCTCCGTACCCTGTATTGGCGGGACCTTCCACTCCGGGAAGAACTTCTATTCCCGCCAGGAAGGGCAGCTCAACTACACCACAGCGGCTGTCATGATTGTGGAAGAAGGTGAAAGAACGCTGAACCGCATCGACGAGATCAACGAGGTGGTGGACAACCCAAAACTGGAACAGGCACGCCAGAAGCTTAAATCCGCTGTGTCTCTCGATCCAGAGGAAGCAGAGACCGAGAAGTCCCAGGAGGCGATGGAAAAGGTTTATGAGGCACGGAAACTCCTTGCCCAGGTCCGAAAGGAGCACCTCAAGGAAATCCGGCAGATTGACCTCGACAGTGTGGTGTCCTTCTTCGAAGAACATATCCGGCAGCATGCCCGTCCGTCCGAGGCGTCAGCTTTCGACCACCTGGCGAAAACAGCTCAACGCTCAATCGACCGAAACGATAAGGATTTCGAGCACCACCTTGATGAGCTGAAAGGCAAAAACTTCGAGATCCTCTGGCGTCAGGATTGGTTTGTGGTCGAGCGGTTCAAATGTATGGTCAGCTCACCCCATCTATTTGCCGACAAGCACCACTTCGAAGAGCTGGCCCAGACCGGCACGCAGCTCATGCGCTCTGACGAAATTGAAAAACTTCGCGCCGTTGTCGCCCAGCTTTCGATGATTCGGATCAGCGGTGGCTCCGACAACGAAATGTTCGATATAGCCAACATTATCAGGGGATGATTTATGGCGAAGGACTTATGGCTGCCTAAAGGGTTTGAGTTGCCGGACGGATCGAAAATCCGGTCGCTCCTCTATTCAGGAGACGAGTGGCAAATTTTCGATACCAATGGCTCGAACAATATCCTGCTCACGCGTCCGGAACTGGCGCGGAAATGGGATCAATTCGGTTTTCTGGACGAAGCCCTGTTAGGGGATGTTGCTTTCGGGAGTGAATCATTCCGGAGCCTGAGTAGCCATAAGAAGTACACCCTGATGGCGGTTGAAAATGGCAAATCGCCCGAAAGCAAGGTCGACGCACTGGCTTTTGCATTCGCTCTTAAAGAGTCTCGAAAACTGTCGGAGAATGCCTCCTTCCATGATGCCGTATATGTGGAACAGTACTCCAGACTGCTTCCGGCCTGGACGATGACACCCCAAGTCGATGATGAAGTTGTGTTGGGAACCTGGATCACCGGTGGGGTCATCATCTCTACGGAATCCTTCCGCCGTTTAACCAATCTGACCGGTTGGATGTCCTCTGGAGATCTGGCGGACATTGTAAAGGCGGCGGGGTTTAGCGTACCTGCAGATGCGGGTCTACTGGCTAAGTGCAAGCCCGCTTCTAAAGGCAAGGCTGACGCAAAGTCCTCCATTGCTAAGGAGGCCCCTGAACCTGAACAGCCCAGAATGCCCGAAGAACCTGGCGAGGCCAAGGTGTTCAAGCTTCCAGGGCGGCCACAGCTCGAGGAGTTTTTCAACGAACATGTCATCGACATCATCTTCAATGCAGAGAAATACCAGGCTTTAGGCATTGATTTTCCTTCCGCCATCGTCTTGCATGGGCCGCCGGGTTGTGGGAAGACCTTTGCTGTGGAGCGGCTTGTCGAGTTTATCGATTGGCCCAGCTACTCGATTGATTCCCACAGCGTGGGCAGTCCCTACATTCACGAAACCAGCAAGAAGATCTCCGAACTTTTTGACAAGGCGATTGATGGCGCTCCATCTATTGTTGTCATCGACGAGATGGAATCTTTCCTGTCGGATAGGAGCTCCGGCAGCACCTCCGGCTTGCATCACGTCGAGGAAGTGGCTGAGTTTCTTCGACGGATTCCGGAAGCCATCAAGAGCAAGGTGCTGATTATCGCCATGACGAACCTGATCGAGATGATCGATCCGGCGATTCTGCGGCGCGGCCGGTTTGACCACATAATAGAGGTCGGCATGCCGTCGAGGGAAGAAGTGGCTTCACTGATCGACTCACTATTGGACAAACTGCCGAAAGCCGACGACCTTAAAGTGGACAAGATCCTCGATACCCTTACGGGCAAGGCTCTCTCCGATTCAGCTTTTGTCATACGCGAGGCCGCGCGGCTTGCTGCCAAGGCCGGGAAAACAGAGCTCGATCAAAAGAACATCGAGGATGCGTTGAACAGCCTTCCTAAAGACCAAGAGGAAAAAAGCAGCCGCATCGGATTCGTCTGGGATGATAAGTAACCGGAGGGGGAGCATGGACCTATTACAAAATCCTTTTCACATTCTAAATGCCAGCCCGCGCGACAACCGTCGGCGGATCATGGAACTGGCCGATGAACGTAGCCTTTTGCTCGACTCAAGTGAGTGCATGGAGGCGCGTTCGGAGTTGACCAATCCCCGGAAAAGGCTCTCCGCTGAAGTAGCTTGGCTGCCAGGTATTGGACCGAAACGAGCCGGAGAGGTGTTGTCGATCCTCGAATCCTCACCAGGGGATTTGCTCGCCGTCGACAAACTGTCATCTATTGCTCGGACGAATCTGCTTGCAGCAGGCCTCGCCTGTTTACCTTGCCACAATGCCGATGACATAGCAAAGTGGATTCTTGAAATCTCATGGGCGTTTGAAGATATCGACCTCGAAGAACTGAGTGTAATCATCAACGAGGAAAGGATAGTTTCCGGTTTTCCAGAAGTGTTGGACCTCTCGGCCGTCGAAACTGAAATTCAAGAACGTCGGAGACACTATTGCAAGGTAATCAAGTCGGCCCTTGATAACCTTTCCCCAAAGGAGCTCGTAGAGGCAGTCACTGTTGCCGTTGTATCCGGAACCGATGATGGCGAGGAACACGGCCCTATTCTGATAGCTGACCTCGTTGATTCGTATGAGGTTGAGGCACAGGGGTTCCTTGATAAGGAAGAAGGGAACATAAGAGCCCTAGTGGAAAAACTGCGGGCCGCCGTCGATGCAGAACGGCCCGATTCCATATTGGCCCCCATGGTGAACCAGTTAATCCAGGTTGTGAAGAACTGGGATACCGTCGCTCAGCCGCTTCAGGTCAGCATGAAGAGTCGAGGACTCGATCATGACGCGAGCCACCGCGTTGCCGGTCTGGTTCGTGGCCTGGGGATTCATATGTTCAATGAACATGGCAAACTCGATTTCTCGCAGAAACTCACGAACATGCTGCAGGAAGTATTCGCAGAGGTTGGTGAGGTTGCCGAACGCACCGCTGAGGACGCAGATGCACTTGGTGAGATAGCGGAGAAGCGGGTTCGTTTGATAGAGGACGCAAAGAACAAAGCTGAAGAATGGCGAAGAGAAATAACCTATGAGGCCGATGTCGGGGCCATCTTCAAAGACAAACTGCGCATTTCTCCCGAAGGTATCGAGTGGAAAGGCCGCCGCTGGGATATCGATTCAATTACGCGGGTTCGTTGGGGAGGAACCCGGCACTCAGTCAACGGCATTCCCACCGGTACCAGATACAGTATCGTATTTGGTAACGGCTCCAATTATTCATCCATTGAGTTAAAGAAAGAGGCGGTCTACAGCAACTTTATTGATCGCTTGTGGAGGGCTGTTGGTGTCCGTTTGTTAACGGAATACTTAGAAGGATTGCGAGATGGCAAAAAATTCCGATTCGGCTCCGCTGTCATGAGCGATCACGGAATGGAATTGGAGCGCAAAAAGCTCTTTGGTAGCAACGAACGGGTTTTTTGCCGCTGGGGTGAACTGACGATCTGGAATGGTGCTGGCGTTTTCTGCATCGGGAAAAAGGAGGACAAGAAGGTGGCTGCGGCCTTCTCTTACCAGGAGGAGGACAACATTCATGTTCTTGAGGCCGCTATCCGCTTGTTTTGGAAAAGGGGCGGAGACAGGCTGAGCAGTCTCTTGGGGGAATAAGGATCTATGAATGACAAAGATAATAAACGCGGATTTTCTGGGCGTGTGCTAGTGGCCGACAGCCGGCCGATTATGACCGTTGCCCTTAGCAAGCCGATATGGGCATGCTGGCCAAAATGCTCTGCAGTGAAGCTGCGAACTCCTTCAACCCAAGGGGGGTATCAAAATGGGACCGCTGATGATTGGGCGAGACACGATTGAACCTCGGTGATTATGATGGCGACACAAGCCCACAGGCAGTCAAGCGGAGGTTTTTCGAGATACTGGATCGACAGTTGGGAGTAATCGGCCAGCAAAGATGATAGGTGACCTGGCGCAGACTCGTGGGCACTCGGAAACGGGACTGCCCGCCAAAATGAAAAACTCTGGATGCGCCCCGGTGATTCTTTTGTGCATTGGTATCGGCGGCCTGGGCGCTTGGGGGCTGACGTTCATATGAGGGAGCTCGGCATGATATTTATGCGAGGGATAAAAGGGGGCGACACCCATGGCAGGTGATAACGAAAAAGATAAAAAGGGCTTCTCTGGTCTTTTAGATTTGGCATCCGAGGTCAGTGGCATCGACGAGCCCATAAAACCGGAACAAAAAGCGGAGGTTGAGCCCTCGGCCTCTATGCAGCCTCCCCTGCCACAACGGGGAACAGCCCCCTCCGAACCGGGGCGGAAAAACACAAGCTCTCCTACATCCATTGAAACCTTCAGCTCGGGTAAAAGCGGTGTCGTTTCAGGTAACAAATTGATTTTCGGCATCATTGGCATCATCTTCGGGGTAATCTGGCTTATTAACAGTGTTGGACAAAGTAACAAGAAACCATCGTACAGCCCACCATCATCGTCGCAAAGCTACAGCAACCCGCGGGTTAGCCCCGCTCCAACCGTCCAAACACCCAGTGCAACCCAAAGTGCCGGATTGCATTATACAAAGCCTTCGGTCGGCACAAATAATGCGCTGTCAGTACCTGAGATTCGATGGTGTATCCGGGAAGTCATTCGTATGGAATCGATGAGGGACGTCATTGATACAAACGACGGAATCGATGAATTCAATAAGATTGTAAACGATTACAATAGCCGCTGTGCAAGTTATCGGTATCGCCAGGGTTCCCGGTCGCGAGCTGAGCGTGATGTTGAAGCATACCGAAGCCAGATTGTCTCTGAGGCCATTCGGGAGGCCAGGCGGTTGGGGCGCTCGTATCCATCAGTTTCACCAGGTACCTTGACGAGCAACGCCCCCAAGAAGCCCAACGCCCAATACACCAGAGAGGCGCAACAGCTCCTAACCGATCTCGGCTACGACCCTGGACCGGTAGATGGCGATTTCGGTCGCCGGACTGCCGACGCGGTGAAGGCTTTTCAGCGTGACGCTGGTATCATCCAGAACGGATGGATTGACGAGGACTTGCTTAGTACACTGCGGAGAGCAAATGTCGCTTATAAACCGCCAAGCGGCTCTCAGCCCAAACCTCAAACCCAGAATAGTTTACAGCCGCGGTCCAGCACCCCTTCGGCGGTCACTACAGCTACACCGGAGAACCTCTCATTCGAGGAACAGTCTAAGATCGAGGCGGCGAACCGCCTTACTCGGCTCGGCTATAACGTGGACTGGCGAACAAGCTCTCTAACGGATATGCTTGAGACAGAGTCTAAGATCGAGGCGGCAAACCGCCTTACTCGGCTCGGCTATAACGTGGACTGGCGAACAAGCTCTCTAACGGATATGCTTGAGACAGAGTCTAAGATCGAGGCGGCAAACCGCCTTACTCGGCTCGGCTATAACGTGGACTGGCGAACAAGCTCTCTAACGGATATGCTTGAGACAGAGTCTAAGATCGAGGCGGCAAACCGCCT
>LADR01000053.1 GCA_000961655.1 Desulfatitalea sp. BRH_c12 | reverse complement strand
CATGGTCGCCGGGCGGTCGGCTCTCAAGGGCAACGCCGCGCCCAGATCCCGGAGCACCCGGGCCGCGGCCCTGCGGCCATCGGCCATGGCATGCACCACCGATGTTGCGCCCGTGGCGGCATCTCCGGCAGCATAAACACCCTGCAGGCCGGTACAACTGTCGGCATCCACGGCGAGCAGGCCGCGGTCGGTAATTCGCAAGCCCTTTTCAGCTGCAAGGGCGCCGTAAGCCCCGGACTGACCGATCGCTACAAAGGCATGCGCGACGCTTTTCTCGAAAACGGGGCTGTCGGACACGATCTCCGGCCAGCAAATCCCGCTGGCATCCGCTTTGCCGGGGCGGGTCGCCTGCAACCGCAGCCCACGCAGGGCACCGTCCTGCCCATGGAATCCGACCGCCTGGCAACGGTCCAGAATGGCCACACCTTCCTCGACAGCGGCATGCACCTCATCCCAATCGGCCGGAATCTCATCCCTGGCAAACCAGGACACCACCGTAACGGCCGCGCCCAGGCGCTGCAGCACGCGGGCCAGATCAAAAGCCGCGTTGCCGTCTCCAATCACGGCCACTTCTCCGGACAGGGTGAGAACTTCACCACGATAATAGCGGGTCAAGAAGGCCAGGCAACCTTCGACGCCCTTCAGACTTTCACCCTCCACACCCAGGCGCCGATCGGCCCATGAGCCGGTGGCCAGTATCACGGCCCGGTACGACTGGCGCAGTGCGGGCAGGTCCTGAGGCAGGCTGATGGTCTGGCCGTAAAGAATTTCGATCCCTTCTTCAATTTGCAGGGCGTTGATTTCCGCGTCCAGAATGTCGCGTGGCAGGCGATGCGGGCCGATGCCGTAGCGCAACAGACCACCGGCCTTCTGCTCTTTCTCATAAATGGTAACCGGGAATCCAGCCCGCGCCAGATCGACAGCCGCGGCCAAGCCGGCCGGCCCGGCACCGATCACCGCGATGCGCTCGGCATGCAGCGGCCCTTTGGTGTTGGGTCGCGGCGCACGCGCAGATCGGACACGATCGGCGATAAAGCGTTTGATGTCGCGGATCGCCAGGGGCCCATCCTTCTCAGCCCGCCGACAGGCGACCTCGCACGGGTGGGTGCAGATCCGGCCGCACACGGCCGGCAGCACATTGTCATTGCGGATCAGATCCAGGGCCTGCTCCCAACGGCCGGCGCCGGCCAAAGCCAGGTAACCTTGCACGTTGACCCCCAGGGGGCAGTTGGCCTGACACAGCGGAGCACGCCGTTTGTCGATCACCACGCGGCCCGGCAAGGCCATGCGGTCGTTGAACTGAATGGGAGGATGCCCGCTGCCTTCCAGCGGGCAGGCTGCGGAACATTGTCCGCACAAGGTGCAACGCCCGGCATCCACGTAGGTGGGCTGCAGCTCGATCTGAGCGCGAAAGCCCTGCTGGCTGTGTTTGACCGAACGCATGACAGCCGGCATGGCGCAGCGGATGTTGTTGTTGCGTAGAATCCGGATCAGACCGGGGCGATGGGCGAAGTTAAGCGGTACGCCCGAATCGAGTCGGTACGCCTCCGCGCCCAGCTTGCGGTCCAGATCGGCTTCCGCATCCACCAGCGTGATCGGCACCCCCAACTCGCCGAGTTTGTTGGCGGCCGCCACACCCGCCGGTGTGGCCCCGACGATCAGGACGCTGTGCAGCCTGTTTTTGGGTTGTTTCATGCAACGACTCCTATGTGACCGGCCGCTTTATGGCGACGCCCCTTGAGGGTGGCCGCGGCAAATTCCCAGCCGCGATCAAAGGCTTTAAGGTTTTTTTCCTCAGTGCCTTTGGGCACCGAAACAGCGACCGTCTGACGAGCGGCCGCCTGAGAAACGGTCTGGGTGATGGCCGTGAAAAATCCGACCATGATGATGTTGGCCATCATCTTGTTGCCCAACTCTTCGGCAAAGCGCGTGCACGGCACGGAGAAGTATTCGCCCCCCCCGACCGGCTTGACCAGATCCTGATCTACGATCAGCAGGCCATCGGCCTTGAGTGTCATATAGTGTTTGTCGTATCCGGACTGGGACATGCACACCAGGATGTCGGGATTCTGAATATAGGGGAAGAAGATGGGGTCGTCGGCGATCGTGACCTGAGCGCTGCAAGCGCCGCCGCGCGATTCAGGACCGTAGGACTGCACCAGCGTGCTTTCGCGGTGATCGCCGATAGCGGCCGCCTGCCCCAGAATGCGGCCAGCCAATACCACGCCCTGCCCGCCAAAACCCGTAATCGTAATCTGCTCAAGCATCTTTAATTCCTTCTGCCGTGACCTCTAAACAGGCCAACGGTCCTTTGATCCGGCGACCTGCGTAACCATATACTTTCATTCCGGCAACCGACACGTCTTATCGTAATTCTCAATGCAAGTAGGTCGCTCCTTGTCCACAAACTCGCCTAAAATCACCTGCTTGGTGAAATCGACATCCAGATCGCTGGGGTCGGCATGGTTGCGGATGATCGTGCGCTCGCGGTAGAGCTTGAGGGTCTGCAACGCCTTTTCGCGGTTGCGCCGGCCATAATTGATTGGACAGGGGCCCAGCACCTCGATGAAGGAGAAACCGCTCTTGGTAATCGCTTTTTGAATGGACTCGGTCAGTTCACGCGTGTGCAGGACAGTCCATCGCGCCACGTAGGTGGCACCCGAAGCCCACGCCAGCAAAGGCAAATTAAAGGGAGCGTCCGGGTTGCCGGAAGGTGTCGTGGTGGTGCGTGCCAAATGGGGCGTAGTGGCTGCAACCTGCCCGCCTGTCATGCCATAATTGAGGTTGTTCAGGCAGATCACCGTCAGGTCCATATTGCGCCGGGCGGCGTGGATAAAATGGTTGCCGCCGATCGCGAACAAATCGCCGTCGCCGCTGAACACCACCACGTTAAGCTCGGGGTTACCCAGTTTGAGACCCGTGGCAAAAGGAATGGCCCGGCCATGTGTGGTGTGAAAGGAGTCGAGCTTGACATACCCGGCAGCCCGTCCCGAGCAACCGATTCCCGACACCATACAGGTTTTGTGCAAATCGATACCGCTGCTCTTCATGGCCGTCAAAGTGGCCGCAAAGGCAGTGCCGATACCGCAGCCCGGACACCAGATGTGCGGTATGCGGTCCGAGCGGATCAGATCTTCCAAAGGATGTTCCGGCACGAGGGCGCTACCGGCACGCGGGGTGGTCGCTGCTTGCATCAGAAGGCCTCCTTCAAGGTGGCGATGACCTGGTCGGGGGCGATGATCGTGCCGCCGGGATGCCCTACCAGGTGGCAGGGGACCTTGCCGTTCGCGGCGCGCATCACCTCCAGGTGAATTTGCCCCAGGTTCATCTCCACTGTGACAAATCCCTTGACCCGCTCGGCCAGGGCGCTGATCTGCGCTTCGGCAAAGGGCCAGACGGTGATCAGCCGCAAAAACCCCACCTTCAAACCCATCGCACGCGCCTGCTGCATGGCGGCCATGCTGGTGCGCGACGAAATACCATAGGAAACCAGCACGATCTCGGCATCATCCAGGTGGTGGGACTCGGTCATGATGATGTCGTCGCGATTGTCCAGAATCTTGCGGCACAAGCGGTCCATCATCTGCGCCTGAGTATCGACCGACATCTCAGGGTAACCGCGTTCGTCATGGGTTAATCCGGTGACATGCACGTTGTATCCCTCGCCGGCCGCCGGCATGGGCGCCACGCCGTTCTTGCCGGGCTTGTACAGCAGGAATCGGTCCTTGCGGCCGGATGGTTTGGGCCGCCATTCGGTCTGAATCCGGTCGGCCGCAGGAATGATCACTTTCTCGCTCATGTGGCCGATGATTTCGTCGGTCATGATAAAAACCGGGGTGCGGTAGCGCTCACTCAGGTTGAAAGCCGTAATGGTCTGGTAAAAGATCTCCTGGGCTGACGAAGGTGCCAGGGCGATGATTTCATAATGGCCATGCGATCCCCAGCGCGCCTGCATCATGTCGGCCTGGGCCCCCATCGTCGGCAACCCGGTCGACGGGCCGGCGCGCTGTACATTGACAATCACGCAAGGGGTCTCGGTACAAACCGCCAACCCCACGTTTTCCATCATCAGACTGAAGCCGGGACCGGAGGTGGCCGTCATGCCTTTCTGACCGGCCCAGGCGGCGCCCAGAACCGATGCGATGGCCGCGATCTCATCTTCCATCTGAATGAAAGTCCCTCCCAACTGAGGCAGGCGTTCGGCCATATGTTCGGCAATCTCGGTGGCCGGCGTGATGGGATACCCCCCAAAAAACCGGCAGCCTGCCGCCAATGCGCCCTCGGCGCAAGCCTCATCGCCGGTCATAAAATGTTCTCCGGTAAGAACCGCTGGTTTCATAACAACTCTCATCTGTTGGAAGTGATGTTGCTGGATAGACCGAAAACGCGCATGGCCCAGGTCAGAGACCGGGCGGCTGCAACGAAGAGAGATCAACCGAGTAGATGGCGAACTCCGGGCAGATAATTTCGCAATAATGACAATTCACACAGGATTTCGGCTGAAGGACTTCGGGTGGGTGGTATCCCTTCTTATTGAATCGCGCGGAAAAGGCCAGAATACCACGTGGGCAGAATTCGATGCAGTAACCGCACCCCTTGCAACGGTCCTCGATGACATGAACCTCGCCTCTTGATATCTCAATCGCCTGTGCATCCAACGGCACACGCCAGAATTCCATGAGCTTTCTCCCATCGACTACGGTCATATTGCGATTTTTGCTACGACGGTCAATCTCTTTATACGCTGTGACTTTCGAAGATCCGTTCGGAACGGGTCCTGCTTCTATATACAATTGCATTGCAGGCATCAATCATTTTTTACAGTGCGGTCCCCATTTGTTCGAGACACCCCCTCGAAAATTACTAGGGTGTCTCGATTACATCTCACCTTTCGGGATTGACACATAGTGAGGTGAGCCGGGGGTGTTGTCCGCGCCACAGTCAGCCATGAGCTTTTCTGCGGGCGACCGCCGGTCGCCCCTACAACGATGTGCGTAGGGTGTTTTGGGCCGCACTGTTTGAGCGCCAGCGAGTTTGCGGCCCGACCCTACGCACACCTTTCGTCTCACTTGAGCGAAATGGCGTGTGGCGCGGACAACACGCCCGGATCACCGGCGTTGAAACCCGATAGTTGAGCTTATGCGGGAGGCATCATTGGCTTGGGCATCCTCTTGCACTGACAGGCTAACGGCGCCAGCCTGCTCAGGCCCACATGACGATAGACGCATCCCGCACCCTGCGCGGGTCGGTTCTCGCAGGAGTGCCGCTCGGCGCCGGAGTGCCTATGGTGACATTAAATTTGAGATTCGTGCGAAGAAGCTCGCACCGATGGAGACATTCTGCCTTAGATCACAGCTTGGCAGGCAAGGGGATCAAATCGCTCTATTCTTGGCACCCGAAAACTTCTGCCCTTTTCCTTTTTTATCGGCGACCCGTGGATTAGCCGTTCTTTGACGGGTCTTGGCAGATATGATGGGCGTGTTCAACATCAAGGCGGACAAATCATCGTGTCGTGTAATGTCGAGTTTCAGCTGATCCCGATCGATGACAAAATACCGTGAGATCACAGCCACGATTTCATTTTGCATTTCTTTCAGCATATCATCCGACACTTCGAGCCGATCGTAAACAAGCGCAAACTGCAGCCGCTTTTTGGCAATATCCTTGCTGCCGTTCTTGCCGAAAAGTTTCCTCATAAAATCGCTTAGCATTGGATTACCCCTATTTGCCGAAACCGATCTTGGATCCGAATTTTTTCCAGAAAGATTGGGAAGATTTTGGCACTTGGATAGGCAAGTCCGGTTGGCCGTTGAGGCGCATGGCGATGCGTTTGAAAGCCTGCCCAGCCCGGGAATCTTCCTGCATCACAATAGGCTTGCCGCTGTTGGTCGAAATAACCACCTGATCATCCGCTTCAACCAGGCCCACCAGATCGATGGACAAAACATCGACCACATCCTGGTGGCTCAGCATATCCCCACGATTGACCATGGCAGGGACAATGCGGTTGATCAGCAATTTAGATGGAATCCCCTTGGCCGACAACAATCCAATCACCCGATCCGCATCCCTGATCGAGGAAACCTCGGGCGTGCACACCACCACGGCCTCATCCGCCGCAGCCACGGCATTTTCAAAGCCGCGCTCTATACCGGCGGGACAGTCCATGAGGATGAAATCGAATGCTTTGCGCAATTCTTTTGAAATGCGCATGATATCCTGCGGGTTCAATGCGTCTTTGTTGTCGCTTTGCGACGCCGGGATCAAAAAAAGATTATCGATGCGGCGGTCTTTGATGGCGGCCTGTTTGACTTTGCACTTGCCGCGGACGATGTCCACGATGTTGTACACAATCCGATTTTCAAGCCCCATCACCACATCGAGATTACGCAACCCGATATCCATGTCCACCACGGCGACCCGCTTGCCGTCCATTGCCAGGGCCGCACCGATGGAAGCCGTCGCGGTGGTCTTGCCCACACCGCCCTTGCCCGATGATATAACAATTATTTTACCGTTCACATGTCACCTCTATGTTCTTTGAGCATTAAGCGATCTGTTGTTTGCGGTCGCGTCAGCGGATGACCGGCCAGGGGATGCGCCTGAACGGATTGGCCGTGGCATAGTCATCCACCACGATAGCGCCGTTTTCGAGATGGGCGATCTCGGGCGCGCCCTGCCCGGCACCCGGCCGGCCGGCCGCCACTACTTCGCCGATCTTGACCTGCGTCGGCCGGAAATCAAGCGCCAAAATGATGGCATCGTGATTGTCCGGCTGACCTGCGGCAGCCGTGCCGCACAAGCTGCCTATAACCAGGATGTCACCGCCGGCAATCAACTCGCAACCAGGGTTTACATCTCCCATGACGATAAGGTGCTTTTTGGCGTGCACACTTTGACCGGATCGCACGCGGCCGGCGATGACCAAAGTGTCGCTGCGATGTTGTGCAATAGTGCTTCGTGACATTTTCATCCTGACAGGTTTTTCTTCGGCGCTGGTTCTTTCCGGCGGTGTGATGATTTCATCCAAGTGCAGGGCATCCTTCATGTAGGCCGCGATTTGACGGCGGCGATCATTATCGCCTTGGCCGTCGCCGGTATCCAACACCACACCAGTATTGGACGTTGTGTGTTTTAAAGGCTCGAAAAGCCGCGTCATTTCGGCTTGGATAGTATCGAGGGAGGCATCCGGAGCAATGGTGACCCAAAGCTTGTTACCGACCCCTTTGATTCGAACGGATGGTGTTTCTTCAATCATCGATAGGTATCATCTGTTTGTATATTAAGTTGCGTTCAGGCTGAATTGCGCCGTGTTCAGGCGCTACAGGAATAGCGGCTTGCTTGACAGACTACCACCATACTGAAAACACGGATTGTGAGTCAAGCTGAAAAACATATCAATATATGGTATTTTCGTTATCCAGTTCGCTCCAGTGATATTGGCGCGCAAACAGTTACCGAAACAGCACCGCGGCAGAGATCGCCGGTCACCGGGCAATACTGCTCTCCAGAGCAGCCAGCAGCGGGGATTCGAAGGTGGCACAGACACTCAGGCCGCCTTCGCAGTGGTCGACATGCAAGGTGGCGTGATTGAGTATTCCGGTTTGTACAAATTTCTGAATCTCTTTTACCTGGGACAGGTCGATGACCAACTGCCGCGTGCCCGCCGTATAATATGCCGGCGGATCCATTTGCGCAAAGCGTATGCCGAAGGCGACGATATCCCGTATAAAAAAGCGGATGAAAAAGGACACGAGTTTTCCCAGCCAATTGTTGCCAAACACTTTTTGCTCGCGAATGTGCAATACAATAAATTGCTTCTCTTTGCTCAGAAGTCCTTCTTCGATTTCAAATGCGATGGCGCAAAGCCATTCAGCCCGAGAGGCACGCACGAGGAATTGCGCGATCATGCGGTTGTCGAAGCATTTCAGCGTATCGAAGGCAATATCTTCGCCGGGGGGTAGCTGATCGGAGATCGCTTGACTGAGCAACGATGCGGGAATGAAAAGTCTTCGCTCCCGCAGCAGGGTCCTGATCGTGTTGACCTTCAACAGATCGGCGATCATTTTACTGTTCTCGATCGCCTTGGCGCCGATTTCTTTTCCTGCATGCAACAATTTTCGAAAGTTCATGGTCCTTCATCATGACAGGGTTCTCAAAGTTGACCCAGAATAATAATCACATATTGCGTGACCTGCGAACCAGACGCACGGATGCATGCCCCGCTCGCGGCCAATCTCGATGCCGTTATTGCACCGCTTTCAAGACCCCTTTCCAGTGATGCGCCATCCACAACAAGGCACTCAGCATCAGCACCCCGCTGCCTGCCGCCAATACCGCAATAACGCGCATACGGTCGGGCCAGTTCATCGATATCAGGGCCATGGCGCCGGCGCCGGCCACGAAATAGAGAAATATCAGCAGCGATGAGGCCGTGCCGACATCCTCATCCACCTGCTCGAGCACCAGGTTATTGCTCAGCGGGCGCGTCATACCGATGCAATAGGTCACCACGAACATGCCCGCAGCAAATCGCAGCGGCCCCGACGACCCCACGATCCAGATCACCAGGCCGCCGAGCGACATGCCGACAAATCCGGCCCGCATCAACGGCCAGCCAGGCATACGACGCGTCAGCCGGCTGCAGGTGTAAGCACCAGCCATCAGCGCCAGGGCATTGCTGCCGAAAAGCAGGCCGAACCACTGTGGATCGAGATGGAAATGCGTCATATAGATCGACGGAGAACCGGCGATAAACGCGAATACAGGCATCATGCTCAATGCCATGAGGGTATTGAGGGTCATAAAGCGTCTGTTTTTGAACAGGCGCACATAGCGTCCCATGATCTGCCCGATGCTGGCCGGCACTTTCTTTTGCAAGGGTTCGCGCATGCGCAGGACGCCTATCCAGGCAATGACGCCCCACAGGGCCTGGATGAAAAAAATCCAATGCCAGTTCAACCATTTGAGCATCCAGCCCCCCACGACAGGCGCCAGCATGGGCGCCAGGGCCACAATAACGCCCAAATGCGCCAGCAATTGCTGACGTTCACGGGCCAGGAACAAGTCTTTGGCGATCGCCATCGAGAGCGCCGACGCCGAAGCGGCGCCGAAGGCCTGCAAAATGCGAAAAGCGATCAGGTATTCGACACCGGGAGCCATACCACACAAAAGACTGGCGGTCACGAAAACAGCGATGCCGATCATCAGTAAGGGCCGGCGGCCATAACTGTCTGAAATCGGCCCATAGGCCAGCAGCGCGACGCTGAACGCGACGAAAAACAGCACCAGGGTCAAGTTTATGGTAGCCAGGTCCACACCCCAGATAGCTTGCAGCATTGGCAGGGCGGGCAGATACATATCGGTGGACATGGGTGGGAAAGCCGCCAGCAGGGCCAGCAGAAGCAAGGTCCGCAAATAGGTCATCGTCGAATTCCATAGCCGGAGTTAAGTCAAGCGCTTCCATACTGCAAGCGGGTCGCGTTCACAATGATGTTTAGCGTAAAAACAGTTATCGGGACGAGTTTACAAATCCGGCCAATATTGACGATCGGCGGTCTACTGTTCTCTCCTTGCGCTTCGGCCAATCGGGCAATGCCTTCATTACCTATCGCAGCGGCGATCTGCTGATCGATCCAAAGGCCGACCACGTCCAAAACATCGCAGAGCTATAAAATAGCGATCGCATGTGACGTTGAGCCGGTGGGCGCGATCCTGGCCGGCCCGCCAAGTTTAATCAGATCGTTATGAATCTGTGCACCAATGCCTGCCATGCCATGAAAGGCACGGCGGACTTCTTGCGGGCACGCTTAGCTGTCAGGTCATCGACACCAAAGTCACCCCGACCAGCAGGGGCCATCGCACCATAGGCGCAGTCCGCCCGGTCGCCTTGCAACGAAAAACAAAAAACAACAGCGGCATTGCTCTATGAGCGGATGCCCTTATACTATCTATCGTTCGCAACGCGCACCCCGGCCGAAACAAGATGTCCCTAAGGGGTGCTTCTTTCACCTTTCAGCTCCGGCACAGCCGGCATAGGAAAATGCCCCATGAATTCCCCGCAACCGACCGCGGCCGGCAAAAGCAGCTATGATCTCATCGATACCGATCGTTTTTGGGAGGTTTTGGCGGTGGCGCCCGGCATGACCGTGCTGGATCTTGCATGCGGCAGCGGCCGCTACACGCTGCCTCTGCGGGACAAAGTCCGGCCCGACGGACGGGTGATCGCCGTGGACTTGTGGGCCGAAGGCATCGAACAGGTGCGTGCCGCCGCACAGAACTCCCCTCACGACATCCCCATCGAAACCCATGTGGCCGATGCCGCCGAAACGCTTCCGGTCGCTTCCGGCAGCATCGATCTTTGCCTGATGGCGACCGTGCTGCACGATCTCGCAGAAGACGACAGCGATGCCAAAGCCCTCGCCGAAGTTGCACGCGTGCTGAAGCCGGCCGGTATTCTATCTATTGTGGAATTCATCAAGCAAGACGGCCCGCCCGGTCCGCCCAAGGCGGTGCGTCTGTCTTTACAAGAAGTCAGCATCCGGTTGCTGCCGCTTGGATTGATACGCTTCGGCGCCGTCGTGGAACTGGGGCCGCATACCTACTTTGCGCAATTCAGAGCCTTGCGCCGGAGCGCAGGGCCGCGTTGAGTTTTCAAAAGAGTCAGTGCGCCGCCGCTTGCGGGTCCTCACCCAATACCGAGGGATCGAACAGGTCCGGAAAATAATAGCGCAGGACTTTGGCTGGAAACCCTATCGTCAATGGGGCCCTGTGTGTTTCGGAGCACACCAGCCCCTCTTGCACCAACTGGCTGACGAGGCGTCTCGCATGGCGCTCGCTCTGATTGTCCATGCCCATGATCGAGCGGGCTTCGCCCCGCTGTACCGCGCCTTGCAGGAAGAGCGCCTTTAGGAGCTTGCCGGCGCGTTGATCAAGGGGGTGCAACGCGCCGCGGGCCTTATCGCGATCCCTGATGTATCCCTCGATTCGGGCATCGATGCGATTTAACCCCAGTATTTTTTCCATAAACCGGATCTGATCCAGGCATACTTCTAGAAAATAGAGGCAAAAATCGGCAAAAAAGGCTTGGTCGAAACACCGGCCATGCGGATCGGGTGAATCGGCGGATTGCAAATTGGTCATATACCACTGCTTGTCACGTGAAAACCCTCTGGACAGCGACCACAAGTTGCTGCGATTGATGCCGATATGAGCCATGTAAAGGCCGGAAAAGAGCCGGGCCACCCGCCCGTTGCCGTCCCGGAAGGGGTGCATCCAGACCAGGCGGTGATGGCTGGCCGCTACCGCTATCAACCGCTCATCCCCGTGAAAGTTGCCCGGATGGTAGCAACAGCTGAACTCCGCATACTTAGTGGGAAGCAGAACCGCATCCGGACCATGCGAGGAGATGCCGCCGTCTGTAGGAGCGAAACGGGGCATTAACAAATGTAACAATCCACAAATTACCATTTGCCCAAGGCGCAGGTTTCACGTATATGCGATTCTTTCCAATTGAAGCAAAAGAGAATTCAAACGATGCCTGTAAAAAATCTTGCCTTCTTATACAACGTGCGTCACCACTACCCGGACCCGGACGATCCGGCATCGCAGGTGGAAACGGATTTCGATGATCCACAAACGATCGAATGTATCATCGGCCATCTCGAGGGCTGCGGATATTCGGTAATCCCCATTGAAGCCGACCCGCAGGCCTACCTGGCCCTGCAGGCCCGCACTGCGGACATCGATCTCGTTTTCAATTATTCGATGGGCATTCACGGCGCGGCACGCTACGCGCAATTGCCGGCCATGCTGGAAATGCTGCGCTTGCCCTACACGGGTTCCGATCCGCTCACACAAGCTTTGGTGATGAACAAGGGCAAAATGCAGGAAGTTTTGGCGGCCAATGGCATAGCAGTGCTGCCTTCGCAGGTTTTTCTCACTCCGGATGACGCTTTGCGCGCTGCATTGACTTATCCCTTGATCGTCAAGCCACTGGCCCAAGGCTCCTCGGCCGGCATCACGTCCAAAAGTGTGGTCCACAATGCGGTGGAATTAGCCGACAGGGTCTCGGAAACACTCCGCGCGTTCAGCGAACCAGCCCTGGTTCAACCATTTCTGGAGGGACGAGAATTTTCGGTGCCCATGCTGGGCAATCCACCGTGCATCCTGCCGGCGATCGAACCGGACTTCAACAAACTACCGGACGGCTATGCCCGGTTGGACTCCCTGGAAATCAAGTGGATCTTCGAAGAGCAGGCGGAAACGCACCATCTGGTCTGTCCGGCCGATATCGATGCACATACCGGCCAGCGGATCGCAACACTGGTGCGCCGAACGTGGGATGCACTTCAAATCAAGGATTGGTGCCGCATCGACTTGCGCTGCGACCGTGACGGGAACATGTATGTACTTGATGTCAATTCGCCTCCGGGGATCATTCCGCCCGAGATATCCACGACATCATATTTTCCCATGTCGGCGCGCGCGGCCGGCATTGCTTACCGTGACTTGTTGCGGCAGGTCATCGACGCGGCGAGCACGCGATACCGCCTGGCTCCGACCCGCCGCTAAGCATCAACCCGCGCACCCTAAGACAAAACGTTGCGCGGTAATGCGCATAGGTCAGCTAAACGCCTAACTGAAAAGTCCCACAATGGTTTTACGGTCGAATTTACCGGCCGCAGTCAACGGGATTTTGTCGACGACGCGGATGCTGCGCGGCCGCGCGTACGGTTCCAGGCCCTCCAGCAGCATGCGATTCACAGCGGCAGATCCCATGGGCCCTTCGACAACAGCCACGATTTGATTCTGCCGCCCATTGTTAACAGGCAGGGACACGGCCACCGCCTCGCGCACCGCGGGCAGCTTTTTAAGCGCCTGGCGTACCATTTCCAGATCGACCCGCCGACCGCCGACCTTCACGATGCCATCGGCACGTCCGAGCAGCTCGAAACGACCGCCCGGCGTGGATGCCACACGATCGCCGATGCAAAAATAGCCGTCCGCCTGCATCGCCAGGCCGGGCGAAAGATAGTCGGAACGCACATTGAGCCGCTCGCCCACGATCTTTACAGAGATGTTGGCGTATGGCTTGAAATCGACTTCTCCCGCAGCCCTGACCCGCGCCGCAATGCCGCCGGTTTCAGTGGAACCGTAAATTTCGGCTATCCCCACGCCGGTCTGTGCGCTGAAGGCGGCCGCATCTTCGGCGGCCAGCATGCCGGCCGATGAAAACGCCAGGCGCAAGGACGATTTGGCAAACGAATGGCCGTTCAAGGCCCGATAATGCGCCGGCACGCTGATGAGGAGGGTGGCCTCGTGGAGGCGCGCCGCACTTTCGATTTCACCGGGAAACGACGGCGTCGGAGCCGCCACCGAGGCCGAGGCCAGCATTGGTACCAGAACCGAATAAAGCAGCCCGTAGATGTGGTTGGGACTGACGGTGGCCAGCAGGCGATCCTGCGCGTCGACTTGGTAATGGCCGATGATAGCGATCGTTTCGGCCAACAGGTTGCGCACCGTCTTGGTCCACATCTTAGGCGCACCCGTGCTACCGCCAGTGAACACCCGAACCCATTCTGTCTGCGGCTGCCTGGGGGACGCCCCACCGGCCAACCAGGCGTTTCCGGCAGGTCTCGGTTCAACGCAATGGACGCCCGCCGGCACCGGCCGGGTGCCGTCCACGATGGCATGGTTGTAGCCGGTCCATTGTTGCAGTTCGGCCAGAACAGACGCATTCAGGCTATACGGCACGATCAGGGCCGGACCACCGGCCATGGATGCCAAAAGGGCGGCACCCACGACCGCTTTGTCTTCGGCGCACAAACACACAAAGGGTTCTGTGACGTGTGTTCGGAAATACGCACCGAGATCCGCGGCCATTGCGTACAAATCGCCGAAACTGGCCCTATTGGGAACAAATGCTTTGCGAGAATCGCCTGGACCTGCAAGAAGCCGTTGGATCCATCGTTCCAAATCACTGTCGATTCCGCAACCGATCGCACGCCGGGTCTCATCCACTGTAACCAACATTTCCATCTCCACTGAGCGTCAGGACTTTAAGGACAGCACTTTATAGTGACGTCAGGAACGTGTCAATGGTTCAGCCTGCTTTCTCTTCCGAACTCTGACGCAACCGTTTTAGAATACGGGTCTGCAAAGATTTGAGTTCGTTTGCGATCGTCTGACAATCCTTGTAGCGATCGAAAGGGTCCTTGGCCATCATCTTTTCTATGATGGCCGCCAATGGGGTCGGAATCCGCGGATTTTTTTCTTTCATGGGCGGCAGCGGCCTTGCAATATGCTGCGCCATGATATCCTTGTAGTCATCGGCTTCGAAGGGCGGCGATCCGGTAAGCGCGTGATAAAAGGTCGCCCCTAAGGAATATATATCACTGCGGTAATCCAGCGTGAGGCCGGCTATCTGCTCGGGCGACATATACAGAGGCGAACCGATAATCATGCTTTTTTCGCCTTTGGTTTTCGAATCACTCGTTTTGGCCACCCCGAAATCCACGACCTTGATGAGACCCGCTGTGTTGATCATGATATTGGCCGGCTTGATGTCCCGATGGACAATGCTATTCTGGTGCACATAATAAAGCGCCTCGCACACCGTAATCAAATATTCCAGCCCCTTGAGCACATTCAGCCGGCTTTCTTGATCGATCAGTTCCTTGAGGGTTTTGCCGTCGACAAACTCCATTGCGTAATAGAAGATATCGTTGCTGGTACCGATGTAGTAAATCTGAGCAATATTGAGGTGATTCAGCCGGGAGACCACGCGGGCCTCCTTGATGAACATTTCACGAAATTTTTCCTTGGATGAAAGCTCATAGGAGATGACCTTCAAAGCCACTTCACGCTCCAGAGCCACATCCCAGCCCTGCATCACACCCCCCATACTGCCCGAACCGATCAGGGTAATCGCCCTGTAATTATCCAGCTGTTTGCCGATCAAACTGTGATAAAAACGCTGATCGTACGAAGGATCGCGGACTTCCACCGATTCCATGGGGCCGGTGCGGAAAGCCGTCTTTTCGAGCGCGCCAGGATGGAGTAAAAAAGTATCATCAGGGGTCTGTGCCGGTTCCGCGGAGGGCATGCCGGTATTGTCCTGAAGATAGCGATGGATGCGATGCCAGGCTTCATCCTCCCGGACCACCATTTCTATCCAGGCCGGTTTTTGAAAATCGTCGTAGCGAATATCTTTGATATGACCATTGAGGACGAAGATGCCGTCATCCAGCTGGAAACGCATCATCAAAGTAACGCCCGGCTTTCCAAACAGAGCGGTTTCGACAAAAAGCGTGCTGCCGCGAAACTTACCGACCTTGCCCGGCAGCCAGATCACCCCATCCCGGGAGATATCGACGCGGCGCACGGCCACAACGGTCGCCTCATCTGTGCTGCCGTTATCGTGCGGATGCACCGGCGCCGGCGGTTCGGTCACTGGTGGTTCGGCTACTGGTGGATGGGCCACGGGCGGATCGGATTTCCGAGTGGTTTCGAAAACCTCATCGACACGCTCGACCAGGAGTTCCGGCGCCAACGGATACACCAAAAAATCGAGAGCACCCATCTCGAAAGCTTTTAAGGCGTGCCCCTGCTCCTTGGCCGACACCAGGAACATGAAGGGAATACAATCGCGCAACGGATCCTTTTTGATGAAATTCAACAAATCGTATCCACTGACATCCTGCAAGGTTTTATCACAGATAATCAAACCAGTGCGCTCGCTGGAAAGCACGGATAAAGCGCCGCGCATATCCATGGCCGTATGGGTACGATAGCCGGCCAGGCGCAGGGTTTCTGCCGTATGCGCGAGAAACGCACTGTCCCGGTTGATTAAAAGAATGATCTTTTCAGACATGGCGGCGTATCTATAGCTATGCGTCAGATGAGATGCTTTTTGGGTTTGAGACACACCTGGAGCACGAAAGCCGAATCATCGACATCGAAGATCAGCACGGCAATGCTCGATCCTTCCGGGTGTCCCAATTGGTGGCCCGAGCCCACCACGACCGTCGGCAGCGATAATTCAAAGTGAAAAGGCGTTCCTTTGAATCTCTTTTTGGTGCTGCCACTGATCACATTGATCAGTTCGCCGACCCCATCGTGAATATACTCGGCGTTGATCCGCTCTTCCTGCACATTCATCATCCTTGCGATAATATTTCGCGCCAGGCGCCAATATAGCGTGACAGCTACTGTTCCTTCGGATTCACCGGAGAGCCCGATAATGCCTGAGATGTCTCCGAAAATTCTGAAGGTATTTGAAAAATACACTTCACGAAAAGCCACTTCCAGCGAAGCCGTTGTTTTGAGCACCTGCACGGTGTTTTCGATGAAAGGCACAAGATAAGCCATCTCTTTTTCCAACGGCTTGCGGTTGGGAATCAGGTGCCCTCGCAGAATCTGCCGGCAGGCTCCCGGAGGGGCATCCAGGGACAGCACTTCGGTGGCCCCCGAGCTGAGAAAATGTTCGAGGGGAATCCGATCTTCACGTCGCTTGATCACGATAATGGGAATGTCTTTGAATTTGCAGGCCGCCCGGATTCTGGAGATTTTCAAGTAGATCGCATCCGGGCTGGCATCGGCTTCCAAGACGATCATCCTGTTCTCTTCAGGAACAATCCGGTCCTCGGACGAAATATTCGACAGGCTGCATTGCTCACCCAACAATTCCGCCAAAGCACTGGTGACTTCCGAACTGCAATCTATAAGCACTATTTTGTTCATTATTCATCTCCGATGAGGGGCCCTTCCCCGGGGTGCATGGCGAAAACGTATGCGGAATCCGAGATGCGGCATTTTGCACTTACCTGGGCTTAGCCGCTTTGAGAATGTCGGCCATTTTGGCCTTCAACTCCTCAGCCGAAAAGGGCTTGGCCAGATAGCCGTTCGCGCCGGCCGCAATCGCACGCTCGATAAACTCATCTTCCGACTCCGTAGAAACCATCAGAATCAAAATATGACCGCAGTCCTTGTCGCTTCGAATCGCCTGCAGGGTTTCAAAACCATTCATGACGGGCATATTCCAGTCCAGCAGCACACAACCGACCTCTTTGGCCAGCTTTTCCAAAATTTTCAGGGCCTCTCGCCCGTTGGAAGCCTCAATGACCTCATGCCCCATGGGCTCGAGGACGTTTTTGAGGATATTCCGCGCAACCATCGAGTCATCCACAACCAAAATGAGCATAACGACCTCCTATGAATCCCATACCTCATACCCCTTATCGGAAGCACATGCCTCCGAGTTGAGGAATATTTTGTGGCCGGCGCCGCCGTTGGAACTGCTTTCAGGCGTTTGGTTTGTAAACCGCCTTTTAGGGATGCAGGTTAACCGCCATGGGGCGCAGGATCCCGAAATTTTCCCTAGCCAGGTAGGGTGGGCATTGCCCACCATTTATTTGCAAATGGTCATAAGTGATCTGTGGTGCGGATGGCTTTGAATGACACGATGGCTGGCAACGCCCCGCCCTGTCCATAAGTGTTGATGAACAATCATGTCGGATTATCGTCGCGCCAATACCAAAGGTGCGACTTGCTTTTTTATCGTGCTAACTTACCGGCGCCAGAAATTCCTTACCCTGCCGGAAAACCGGCATGCTATGCGAATCCCTTCAATCCAGCGCTATGGTGGTGGGCAATGCCCACCCTGCAACTCATAACAGCACGCTACGGCCAAGGTTTACATGCGATGGGCCCTGCTATAACCTCGACAGCGTCTTGACAGCTGCCGTCATTTTATCTATGTAGGACGATATTCTATTGCCTTGCCACCCATTTCGGATCGATTGAATAGCCCTGTGAACAGACATCCTGCTCCAATTACCAATTTCGAATTCTCTAAAGAAGCTATTGCCGAGGCGGTCCGTAAAGGCCGACTGCTCTCCATGGAGATTGAATTCAGCCTGCGCTGCAACTTCAGATGCCCCTATTGTTACGTGCCGCACGAAGATCAGCTCAAAGACGAACTGTCCCTGGACGAAATCCGCGACGCCATCCTGCAGGCCAAAGCCCTGGGTGCCGTCAAAATTATTGTTCTGGGCGGCGAACCTTCCATTTATCCACACACCCTCGAGATGATCCGTTTCATGCGGGGACACGGCCTGATTGTGGAGATGTTTACCAACGGGTCGGGCATTACGGCCGATTTCGCCCGTCAGCTTTACGAGCAGCAGGTGCGGGTTGTGATGAAGATGAACTCTTTCGATGCGGTCCTGCAGAACGAGCTCTCCGGTCATCCGGGCGCCTTCCGCATCATCCAGTCGGCCCTTGGCCATCTCAAAGCGGCCGGGTACCCCTCTCAGACGCATTTTCTGGCCGTCAGTTCGATTATCTGCCGCCAGAATATCGGCGAACTGCCGCGCATGTGGCAGTGGCTGCGCGAGCAGGGAATCGCACCCTATTTTGAAATCATCACGCCTCAGGCCAATGCGCGATTAAACGAATGGCTCTTCGTAGAGCCGCTCGAACTTGAAACTTTTTTCACCACCATCGCCGATCTGGACAAGCACCTGTTCGGTCAGACCTGGGACGTTCAACCGCCGCTGGTAGGCAACAAATGCATGCGGCACAAGTTCTCCTGCTTAGTGACCGCCCAAGGCGAGGTCCGACCCTGCGTGGGAGTGACGCTTTCCCTTGGCAACATCCGGCAAAAACCCCTGGCCGCCATCTTGGCCGAGAGTCAGTTGCTGAGAGATCTGAAAAACCACCGCCAGACCATCAAGGGCCATTGCCATGACTGCGAGCGCGCGGATGAATGTTATGGGTGCAGAGGCGCCGCCTTTCAGATTACCGGTGACCCCCTTGCATCCGATCCACTCTGCTGGCACAACCAGCGCCTGTTCCAAACCCAATTGCGTTGCGGGTAAATAGGATTTCGCCAGTCCCACGCATCAACGCTCTGCCAATTAACGCATCAACGCACTTATATTCCCCCGGTGAAACCAGACGATGCAGCCGGCCGTGATGACGATGCCTGCGATGCCCACGGGGTCGGACTGCCAGCGCAGGATGCCGAAACCCGTTAACACGGCCAGCATTCCGAACGATGCGATAAACGGTATGCGCGCCATGGCGAACACCGCAAGATAGGCGCCCAGCGCCCAAAGCGCGCCTACCGGCACCAGAACAGCATAAAACCCCAGAAAGTTGGCCACCCCCTTGCCCCCCTTGAACCCATGCAGACAGGGAAAGTGGTTGCCCAGGATCAGTCCGAAACCGGCCCAGGGTACCAGCGGGTCCGCCCAGAACGTTTGAGCAAGCAGGGCCACGGCCGCCGCGCGCCCTACGTCCAGCACCAGCACCAGGGCGGCCAACGCCCAACCCGCCTGCCGATAGACGTTTGTAACGCCAGGATTGCCGCTGAACTGAGAGCGCGGATCCCCTTTGCCCAATACCCGGAACAAAAAGATCGAGAAGTTGACCGAACCAGCCAGATAGGCGGCGAGCAGTCCGATAAAAAAGACCGCGATGTGCGCGGGATCGGCGAATAAGTCCAAATTTTTCAAGTTATAGCGCCCCGTCTTTCCGCAGCACCACCAGGGTGACCAGATGCTCACCCAGCGTCTGGTGAAAAGCCTCGACGACGTGTCCGGCATCTATCCGCAACTGGCTTTGCGTTTTTCCCAGGGCGCTGACTTCCGTCCGCTGCCAGGCATCCGCCAGGGTGATGCGCAGGGCTTTGGCAACGGCCTCCTTGATCGACCACACCCGCGTGGCAGCCTGGCTGGCACCCAAAGGCGAGGCATTCACGCGCGCTTGCTCGCAGGCGTTCGCAAAGAGATGCAAGGATGCAAGCAGGCGGGCAGCTACGGTTTCCACATCCACTCCGACAGGCTGCTGATCGGCCGCCGCGAGCGCGAAACGACGATCATGGGCGGCGGCGCACGTGTAGGATGGTGCACCCTCGGGCAAGGGGCACGCGGGGCGGCCGTCTTGCGTACGAACGGTGGACAAGTCACCGGCCGGCATCGTCCGGTCTCCGGAGAGATCGCGCGCCAAGCGCTTGCAGGCCAAACGCACAGCCATGAATCCCTGACGGCGGCGCGGGCCCATTTTCATGACACGCTGGCGCTCATCCGCGGAAAGGCAGCCGTCGGAAAACGGCAGCAGTCCGTCACGATCGATGAGTGTCAGTGCGGCACAATGCGGCCGGAGCGCGTCCAACCCATCGGCATCGCGGCCGCAGCCGATCCACTCGGGAGGGTGCAGGCGGCCGCCGCTCATATCGCGCATGCGCACCCCTTTGAGCCACTCGCGCAAGCGGCCCAGCGCGTCTATTATCCAGATATCGAACACCAGTCCGGCCCCGTCCGTCTTCACGGAAAAAATACGGGCCCAATACGTTTCGCCCGCGCAGGTCGGACGCAAGATCAGGCGTTCGTCAATGCCCAGCGGGAAAGCGACGACGTTGGCGAAACGCTGCGCCCAGACACAGGCGGCATGCATGGCGCCATCCAGGACGAGTGGCGATCCCAAGGGCATGCCCGTCAGCACATCCGGCCGGTCGGCAGCTTTCAAAGCAGCGAGTGCGCCATCCCGGCTGAGTTGCACCGGTTGCGTGATCGTGTGAAAGGCCGGACCGAAAGGGACGAGTTCGTCGTATACCCGTTCAGGGACCACCCTGAAAACCGGTCCGGCCAGTGCCGCGGCCAAGTCCAGTGCTATAGCGGGTTCGGACAGCGGCCCAGGTTTGAACACGACCCGGGCGTGTGTCTTGGTGCGCCTGATCCCAGTTGCGCCAGTCTGCGTGCGCGTCAGCAGCACGGCCTGCACGCCGCCATCAGGCAAGGCGGTCAGATCGCAAAAGGCCGCCACGCTGTGGCCGGCCGGTGGCAGTTCCAGAAATTTTTCGAAAGCGGCTTGCGCGATATGACGCACCGGCGTCCCAGGCAGCGCACGGCCGCAGCAATGGGCCAGCAGTTGCATTGCTTCGACAGCCGGCAGCACGGCGCGCCCCTGGAAGTGATGGTCGCCCCAGTGCGGTGCGACCACGAAAGTCACATCGTGGCGCACAGTGGCCCCTATTTCGGAAAAATTTCCCATAGATGCACGGTCTTGTCGTCGATGGCCACGGGTGTGCCTTTGGCGTTGATCGCGCAGTGGCGGGTGAATCCGGTGCAAACGATATCTCCGCTGGGATCGTGGGTGATCACGTAGTCGAAGCGCAGCTTGACCCGTTCCCGGTCCCCCGGACGGGTGTGAATGCGCATGGCGTCATCGTAATGCAGCGGACGGAAGTAGTCGAGCGCGGTGGCGATGATCGGGTAAACATACCCGCTCTCCTCGATTTCACGATAGGCGTAGGCCGCATCACGCATCAGAGACGCCCGGCCGAATTCGAAATACCGCAGATAGTTGGCGTGATACACCACTTGCGAACGATCGGTATCCGCATAGAGCGTTCGCAGATGACATCGATGCCAGACCAGACCAGTGGTTTTATCGCGCACGTAAGGGCGGTCGTCATCGAGGGGTTCGGGAACAAAAGGCTTGGGACGCATGTCACACTCCCCTGAAAACAATGCAGCAGTTGGTTCCGCCGAAACCGAACGCATTGGACAAGAAGAATTCATAGGTATGCCTGCGGGCCTGGTTGGGCACCACGTCGATATCGGCAAACTCCGGGTCGGGCATATGGTTCACGGTCGGCAGCACGATACCCTGCTGCATCGCCTCGATCCCCAGAGCCGCTTCGATAGCTGCGGCAGCGCCCAGGGTATGACCCATCTGGGATTTATTTGACGAAATGGGGATGTTTTCGATGGCGCTGCCGAATACCGTGCGCAGGCATTCAACCTCGGCCCGATCCCCCTTGGGGGTCGAGGTGCCATGCGCACTGACATACTGGATATCCTCGGGCTGCAGGCCGGCATCGCCGATGGCGTCCTGAATAGCGCGTACGATCGTCGGGGCGTGCGGCATGGTGAAATGATGGGCATCCGACGTCCAGCCCACCCCCAATACTTCAGCTTTGGGCGTCAGCCCCAAAGAAGCCACCATCTCGTCCGCAGCCAGTACGACCACCCCGCCGCCCTCGGAGAGCACGAACCCTTTGCGGTCGATACTGAACGGCCGCGAGGCCTGCGTCGGGTCGGCATAGGCGCGGTCGCCCGGTTCGACTTTGATGGTCGCCCACATATTGGCAAACCCCTGGATAATTTCCGGCAACAGACAGGTGTCGACGCCGCCGGCCAGCACAAAATCGCAATCGCCGTCTCGGATCATGCGGGCGCCAATGCCGATGGCGTGGTTGCCCGAAGCGCAGGCGCCCTGCGGCGAAAAAATAGGGCCGGTGAAATCAAGCATCATGCCCGCCTTTCCGGAAGGCAGATTGGCGCACAGGTTGGGCAGAAGATAGGGACTGACTTTGGTCGGACCCAGTTGGCCCAAGTTACGGACAGCGACCCGCAGGGCATCACTGCCGTTCAAGGCCGACCCAATCAGGCAAGCCGTGCGCGGACCGTTGCGGGGCCCCATCTCCAAGCGGGCATGCTGCAGGGCGCGCTTGCACAATGCCATGGTCAGAAACACAAAATCGGCGTTCCAGTTGTAGGCATCCTTGCGATCGACAAAATCCAGACCCTGCGGATTCCAGTCGGGAATTTCGCCGACCACGTTGCTGCGCGACGTGGTCTCGCAGCGCGTAACACGCCGGAAACCGGCCTCGCCAGACACCGCCCGCCGCCAAGTCGATTCAAATGTATTGCCCAATGGGGTGATCGCGTCGTAGCCGACGACGTAGACTTTTCGGTTTTGAGGAGGTCGCATAGCTAAATATGTTTTTCCCTATCGTTATTGCAGTCTCTCGAAGACCACACACGCATTACACCCCCCAAAACCAAACGCATTCTTGAGTACATGGGTCTGACCGAGGGCGCGGCAGCCTTCGGGGATGCAGTCGATCGGCATCTCGGGATCGGCCTGGTAGTTGATGGTCGGCGGCAGCATTTCATCGAGCATACCCTTGAACGACAATATGGATTCAATGGCACTCGAAGCGCCCATGACATGCCCGAGCAGCGATTTATTGGCGCTCACCGGCGGCAGATGCGACCCGAATACCGACCGCAACGCGTCGAACTCCACCTTGTCACCGACACGCGTGGAAGCGGCATGCGCGTTGACCGCGTCGATAGCTTCGGGCGGGATGCCCGCCTGGTCGATGCTCTCCTGGATGCAGCGGCGCACCGTTTCGAAATGGGGGGCGACAAAATGATGTGCATCCGAGGTCATGCTCCAGCCTTTAATGGCGATCGGATGGGCCAACCCATGGGCACGCGCGAAATCCTCTGTCGCCAGAATGATGCAGCCGGCCCCCTCGGAGATGACAAACCCGCGACGATTGACCGAAAAAGGCCGGCTGGCCTCGGCAGGGTCTTCCGGCCCTGCGCCCTCTTTGGGCACATAGGCCCCGTTCATCGTGGCGAACCCGGCCACGATGGGTTCCACCAGAGCAAAATCGACCGCACCGCACAAGACGACGTCCGCGCGATTCTGGGCCAGCAGCATGGCGCCCATGAGGATGGAGGTCAAACCGGTGGCACAAGCTGTGATGGTGGTGACAATCGGACCGGTAGCACCCGTCAACATGGACACTTTACCGCTGACCATATTGATACAGGAATTGGGATTGATACAGGGTAGCGGCAAGGTACCATGCGCGATCAAGCTGCGATCGGCGCCGAGCAGCGCATCCAGACCGCCGACGGCCGTGCTGTAGGTGACGGCCACGCGCGGCGCAATTTCAGGCGTGATGCGCAGCCCGCTGCGCTCGAGCGCGCGCTGCACGGTCAGCATGGCAAATTTATAAATCGGCGATATCCAGCGTGCTTGTTCGCGCGGCTTTAGAAACGCATACGGCAGATGGTCGATCGACGGCGCCTGACCGGCGATTTTGACCGGAAAAGCATCATTGACTGCAAAACGGGTCAGTGGACCGATACCGCTTATACCCTGCAAGGCGTTTTGCCACTGCTCCTCCAGATCCAGGCCCAGGGGGGATACAGCATCATAACCGATGATGACGGCGCGTTTTGGGTTCATGGCAAGGGGGACGTCGATCCGGCAAATGGTCGATCGGTTAATTCGGTTTTGCGATTCCTGATACGCTCCATTTTACATCCCATCCAATTACGCACCGTACCCGGAGGCCAGCTGTTTCCCCGAACGGACGAACCGACGATACAACAATTTAACGAACCCACAAACTCACCACGGCAAAAATTGGTAGAGCTTGGCAAACATCTCGTACACTTCGATCCAATTCTGCAGGTCCTTGGCCGTGCCCATATGGGCCCGCTTGTTGACCATCACCCAGCTCATGTGCGCCGCGCCATCCTTACAGGTTTTGCAGTCGCGGGTTTCCGAGGTACAACAACGGTGCATCGTCTTTAAATCGGAGGCCCAGCGAATAAAGTTGGTCAGGCGCTTGGGTGGGGGCTGGCGGTGATCCATCGGTTGCGTGACCGACGGGCACTCCATCCAGCCGAACGGGCGCCCCAGCATGGTGCCGGTGGTGATAATCTCGTGGTAGTATTTTGAGGAGATCACCGTCTGGGGATAGGCGTCGAGCATGGCATCCATTTCCGACCGGATAGCGATCAGCTCCGCGGGCTGCCAATTAAAACCCGATACGCCCTCATCATTGGAGAGCAGCTGCATGTGCACCTTCAGACCGACATCGCGGATCTTGCGTATAATACCTTCGGTCCGGCCGATCTGCTTGGGCGTGATGGTGAAAAGATAGTAGGTATACGGATCGCCGGCATAGTGTTTGCTCGAAATGGCAAAAGTGTTTTTGCCGCGCAGCATCCGTTCGTCGTCTTCGTCACCCCACAGGGAAATGCCGATCATCATGTCGGGAAAACGATCGCGCGGCACCCGGATCAGCCCGTTGGTGGCGCAGAAAGTCGGCAGACGTTTGTAAAAGGCTTCCATGCGATCCAGACACAAGGTCGGCTCGCCGCCGATCAGGATAGCCAGGTTCACGCCACGCGCCATTTCAGCATCGATGAACGACCCCCACTGGGCGATGTCCATCTGCTCGGCGGCGACTTTGTGCTCGTCCGAAGAAAAGAAAAAGCATCCCTTGCAACGCAGGTTGCAGCGATTGGTCACATCATAAATAGAGCTGCGGATGTTGAGCTTGGAAATTTTCGTGTAACGCTCGTACCAATGCGCATCCAGCAGCGAGCTGACGGTCTTCATTCAGCACTCCTCACATTAATATAGATCGAACCCGGGAGGCGGCACGGGTTTGTCGCACAGATTGTCCCCTTTGGTATACCCGCTGACCCACACGGACAGGTAGGTATCCACATAATCAAGCCAGGAGTTGAAAGTGTCCGGGTCGACGGCATGCCGGAAAAGGCGTGCGGTCACCACCGCACTGCCGGCGGCATAATGGCGGCAGTCGGCGCAGTCGGTATCGGGCACGCAGCAAGCGGCATCGCGATTCCAGCTCAGGTCGGTCCGGTACTGCCGGAACGAACGCCCCAACCCGATGTCCGTCGACGTGTTGCAGCGCGGATACGAGCAGCCGAACAACGCATGCAACCCCATGCGATGCGTATGCGCTACCGCATTGTAAGGCGAATACAGCACGGTCTGGGGATACCGGTTCAGCAAATCAAGCATGGTCTGGCGCGTCTGGCGCAAAGAAAGGGGTGTGTGGCAAAGATCTCCGGCGTAACCCACAGGGGCTGAAAACATGTTGAACGTAATCTTGCACCCTTCCTGGGTCAGGATGCGCGTCACCTGCTCGGCCTGGGCCACATTGTGGGGTGTAAAGGTGTAAACGAACACCGCCCGCGGATCGTTGTGGTAGTTGTCGATCTGCCGCCGCAGCATATCCTTGGCCTTGCGGATGTGCAGACTGGTGTCATCGTTGCCCCACACGGAGATATGGATTCGGTAACCGATATCCTCGGAAATGCGCTTGAGGCCGTTGGTCGCAATGGCGCCCAGAGGCAACTCGGCGTGACATACCGACAACAACTCGGGTACCAGGGAGGGTTCGGCGCCGGCCAGTACCACGAAGGTGATGCCGCGCGCTTTTTCGGCCTGCATCAGGGCGCGCCATGCCCGCGGGTCACAGGATTCCGTGACATGCTGCTTGTCGCCTTCGAAGTAGTAGCATCCTTCGCAACGGATATTGCAGCGGCAGGTCATATCATAGGTGGATTCACGTAAAAAAAAGTAGCGCCGAACCCGCTCCCAGCGCCGACGCACGCGCGGATCGGCGGTCAGATCCGCGAATTTCCACTGCACCGGAGGAATATCCTGCTCTACAGCCATTGAAGAAGAGTGCTTACCGTCCACGTTCCGCTCCCGTTACCGGCCCTGTGGCAGGACCGGTCATGTATGCTAACCCGATTTAACAGGAATTGTTCCCAATGCGCGTATCAGGCCGACTCGGGTCCTTGCGCCAGCTTCCGCTGAATGTACTCCGAAATCAGGCGGATGGTGGTCAACTTGGGATAGTCGTCCTCATCGATGCGCACGCCATATTCATCGCGCAGCACCAGGGCGACGGTCGCCAGGTCCATGCTGTCGATGCCCACCTCGTCGACCAGATCAATATCCGGGTCGAATGTATCGGCGGTGACATCCTCCAGCTTGAGTTCGCTGATCATGACTTGCGCAATGTGCAGAACAATAGTGTCCAGATCCGTTCCAACCCGCATGAGTATCCTCTCCTTTAAAGCCCATTCTATTTTTCAGCGGAGTTGATGGGTACAACGGTCATCGTGCCGCTGCAAACCAACTCCTCGTTTTTCGTAATGCGAAATGCGTATGTCCCGACGCGTCCCGGACGCGGTTCAGCCACCACGACCAGGCGATCCTCGGGCATGATCATCTGCTTAAACCGGACCCGGCTGACCTCTTTGACCCGCACAGGGTCTTGGAATGCCTGCCGCACCAGATCAAAAACCATGGCCAGCTGAGCGATGCCCGGCAGCACCGGTGCTCCGGGAAAATGCCCGTCGAACCAGGCTGAGCCGCCAGGAACATGGACATCAGCCGACAAAGACTCGCCTTCAAGGCGTTTTTGAATCGATAAGTCGTACCACATCGCGCTTTTCTTTGTAAATCTCTATAAACAAGATCGCAACTTCAGAGTTGAACCGTCCGTGATGAATCTGTCCACGAAGGTCACCGAATCAGATACTCCCACAACGGTCCGGTGTGGCCCCTGCGATACATCCGGTTCATTATTTTAACCACCTTATCGCCCCCGGCTGCGATTACCCAGTTGTCGCGGCCCTGCGCTTGCCGTTCAATGCGTGCAGGAAGGTCTTCGCTGCGCAGCGCCGGCGATCGATAGAAAACCGGCTCGACGATACTTTGCCCGGCCATAATCTGGCCTTGCCGCAGGGCAATGTCGTACAAACCGGTATGGGGGTAAATCCGCATGCCGCAGAAGAGGAATAAAACTGTTTTTTCAAGCTTGTCAACGTTGGAAAACGTCTCTTCCAGGGTCTGCGGGGTCTCGCCCGGACCGCCGAACAAAAAATAGTGGGCCACGTGCAAACCTGCCGCGACCGCCGCCCGATGGGCCTGCAGGACATGGTCCGTTTTGAACGGTTTGCGATATACTTGCAGGACCGCATCGGCCATGGACTCCGTGCCGAACTCCACATGCTTGAGGCCGCAGTCGGCCATAACCCTGAAATAATCTTCCGGCATGTGCGTGGGCGCGAAAAAACCGCCCCACGGAATCGACACCTGCGCCGCACGAAAAGCCCGCGCCACGGCCAGACTGTGATCGATATCGGCATTGAAAGCCGAATCCGTGAGAAATATGTATTTGGCGCCGGCCTCCTCGAGCTGTTTGGCGGTGCGCGCCACCTGCTCGGGGGATTCGCACCGCAAAACAGGTCCTTCGAGATGCGGATAGCTGCAGTAGACGCACCGGAAAGGACATCCGCGCTTGGTCTGCAGGTTGAGCATGCCGCCGTTTTTCAGATAGAAGGCCACGTGCGGCGCCTGCGGATCGAAATCGCGGAGCACCACCTGCGACCAGGGCTGGCTTTCTTTTACCGGCGACCGCGTGCGGCCGATCACACCGGGGATGGCAGCAGGATCTTCGCCGGCCACAATCGCCGCGAGCAGATCGCCCATGCGCTCGCCCTCGCCCACGATACCATAGTCGGCCTGCAGCAATTGCATGGTTTCATGGGGAAAGATAGTGAAGCCGCTGCCGCCCAACACAATCGGGGCGCCGGTCGCCCGGCGCACGCTGCGGGTCAAATCGCGATACTGTGCCAAGAACCCTTGCGGATGCAGCACATCGGTGTTGTCGATATTGCGCAGGGAGATACCGACCACATCGGGCTTGAACGCATGAATCGCGCTGATCACGCTCTCCTGACCGGCCGTGCCGTTCATATCCAGGCGGTGCACCTGGTGTTGGGAACGCAGGGCGCCGGCCACATAATCCAAACCCAACGGATACACCGGGTAGGGTTCGCGGAGCGTATTGGCCGAAATCAACAATACCTTCATGACACACCGATCCTTACAGCCGTCAGGTACGGTCCCAAACCTATCACCAAAACGCTTTGACCATCGATGGGCCGATCAGCGCCGCCGGCAAACGCACCGGGAACGCTTGCCTGTTCAACCATCTGCACGCCCAAAACGGCCGCCAGGGCCGAAGCGGCGGCGAATTCACCGGTCAGTCGGCGGTAGTCAATGACCGGGCCCTTGAAATGGCTCAGGGACAGGAACTCGGACAGTTGCGCATCGGCCTGCGTGCGGCAGGCCGCCGGGCAGCCGGCCAAAACGGCCCCGTAATGGCCGCACAGTTCTTGCGCACCCCCCAGGCGCGCAATCAGATCGGACATGGCCTCCGGTTCGCGAGCGGAACGGTAGCTTATCAAGGCGACTGCAATTCCCGGGTCAGTCGACCGCTGCAACAACAGGGCGCCGCCGCCGTCCGCCGCAACGCCGGCCGCGCGTACTGAAGCATCGAATAAGGGCGAAAGCCGGGCATGCGCTTCATCAGCGCCTATAACCAGCACAGGGTCACTGTTTGCGGTCACCAACTCGGCGCTGACCAAGGCCTGCTCAAAGGAGTAATCGCCGCCCGAGGTCGTCAAATTGGCCCCTTTGGCGCCCAACAGCATGGCCACCTGGCCGGCCGGCGCATTGTGCACGGAACCGACGAAATCGGTCGGGGAGGGATACTCCTGCCCGGTCTCGAACAGCCGTTGGAGAAAATCGTGGGTTTCGGACAAGGCGCCCCAACCGGTGCCCAGGCTCACCGCGACCGGCATCCGATCAGCGGTTATTCCCTGGCAGGAATGGGTGGCCAGGGCCAAGGCCATTTGGGGCAGCCGTTTCAGCCGGCGTATGGTGCGCACGGGCAGCCCCAACGCCATTGTCGCGTCGTCCAGGCAGCCGCAAAGTGACTTTCCGGCCCTGAAAGCGTCGCGGCTCTGGGGCCCGTGCCCGGCCCCGCTGATGCAGGCCCAACCGCGCACGATCAACGGCGGCAAGCAGCCCGCGTCCGTTCGTGCGTCGGGTCGGGCCGCGCCTATGATCAAGGCCGCGTTATTGCCACCAAAACCGAAAGAGTTGGACATAACGGTGGTCAGAGGCGTCTTCCTTGGGGTGCGCAGGGGGGCCAGATTCAAGTCCGGGTCCGGTGTGTCCAATCCCGTATTGGCCGGTGCCAGGCCGTGACGGATGGCGATCGCCGCAATCACCGCTTCAATGGCCCCGGCTGCGGCCAGGGTATGGCCGGTAGCGCCTTTGGTCGACGAGAGCAGTGGCAGCCGATCGCCGAAAAGGGCGCGCACGGCCCTGGCTTCGGCCAGATCGTTGTCTTTGGTACCGGTGCCGTGCAGGTTGATATAGTCGATGGCATCGATCGGCAGGCCGGCATCGTCCAACGCAGCTTGCATGGCGGCCCGGGCCCCTGCGCCCTCGGGATGCGGGGCCGTGGCATGGTGGGCGTCACATGACAGCCCTGCACCCAGGATCTGAATGCGCTCGCCGGCCGGCGCTTCGGTGGTCAGCAAGAGCATGGCCGCCCCTTCGGCCACCGACATGCCACGCCGTTCCCTGTCAAATGGGCGCGCGCCGGACGGATCGATGAGTTGCAGGGATTTGAACCCGAAGTAGGTCAGACGGCACAATGCGTCAGCCCCACCGACCAGAACCCGCGCGGCCTTACCGCTGCGCAGCATCGCCAAGGCCAATGTGATGGCCACAGAACCGGACGAACAGGCCGTTGAAACGCTCAGGACCGGACCTTTGCAGCCGTAGCGGCGGGCCAAGTCATCGGCCACTGAACCAACCGCGTGGCAGGCATACGCCTGGGGGTCACTCCCGCCTTTTTCAAGAAGGCTTTCGGTGGTGAAAATCCCGCCGGTGGTGCTGCCCAGAACGACCGCATCCGGCGCCTGCCGACATTGGGCCATCGCCTGGTCAGCCGCTATCCGGGCCAACTGGTGCGTACGCGGCAATACGGGGTCGTCATTGGCCAAGTCCACTGACCCGACCTTCAGGGACTGGGTGGCACTTACCGGGAAAAGGGAGATCGATCGCATGGCGCGCTGGTTGTTCTCGAGCGCCGCGAGTGTTTCGGCCACACCACAGCCCAGGGCGCTGACAACGCCCGACCCGGCCACGTAAATCGACACACCACTCAATTGGGCAGCCTCTGCGAGCGTTCCTGGATATGAATGGCCAGAGTTCTCAATGTGGCAAAAACCTTAGTGCCCAACTCTTTGTTGTCGATCGATACACCGTAATCCTTTTCGATCATGATGACCATTTCGAGCACATCGATGGAGTCGATTCCCAAGTCTCCGCCAACCAGTTGCCCGTCCACCTCGATATCGTCCGGCGAAACGTCCGGCAAATTCAGAATCTCAACGATTTTAACCTTCAACTCTTGAATCAGATTTTCCATGGCAATTATCGCAATCGCATCCTTAAGATTGTAGGCCCCATGCCGCCATCGGGGGACGTTTACACCAACCCTGTTTTGTAGTACCATCCGCACCATTGCAAAATACTTAGCAAAATGCAACGGACCTCCTTTTCCATCATTTTGCGTCATCTGTAAAGAGTTGATATGCACGACACTACCATCACTATCGAAAGCTTGCTCCCGCATCGTGGACGGATGCTGTTGATCGGCGAGATCCTTTCCTTTGACGGGCACAAGGCCGTGACCCGCTCGGTCGTATCCGAACAGTGGCCCCTGGTCGATCAGAGACACGCCAATGCTTTGGTGCTCATCGAACTGGTCGCCCAGACCGCCGCGGTGAACAATGGATGGACTTTGACGCGCGACCGAGGACCGGAAGTGGACCATCGCGGCTGGATCGTGGGCATCAAGGCGTCCCGTCTTTTCTTAGAGACGCTGCCGATAGGCACGATTGTCGAGGTCTCTTCCGAAAACACATTCGCCTACGACAGCCTGCGCGAGATCCACGGCACGGCGCGCATCGACGGCCAGGTGGCGGCGGAAGTGACATTGCAGTTGATGCAGGCAAAATCGGTTGACCCGCCGGTTGCCGTGAGCCCGTGAGCCCGTGAGCCCGTTTGTTCGCCGTCTGAGCCGGGGTATCCTATTTGGGTGTGCGCCGTTCATATGGTCACAAACTCCTAAAAAAAATTCAACGAAGGTTACTGTCATGACAATGGGAACAACAAACAAGCCGGTGGCCCTGGTGACCGGCGGCAGCAAGGGCATCGGCCGGGCTATTTGCGTGGAGATGGCCAAAAGCGGCTATCAGGTTGTCATCAACTATCTTTCGGATACGGACGGCGCCCGCGAAACGCTGGCCCAGGTCTCGCAGGTAGGGGGCAACGGCATATGCGCCCAGTTCGACGTATCCGACTATGCGGCCAGCCAGACCGCCCTGCAAACGATTTTCAGCACCTTTCCGTCCATGGACGTGCTGGTTAACAATGCCGGGCGCATTGCCGACGAACTGTTCATCATGATGACGCAGGACAAGTGGCGCAGCGTCATCGACCTCACCCTGCAGGGATTCTACAATGTCACCCGGCCGGTGCTTGAAAAAATGGTCGTGCAAAAACGCGGCGCGGTGGTCTCCATCGCCTCGGTGGCCGGCATCATGGGCAACCGCGGCCAGGCCAATTATGCCGCTGCCAAAGCCGGATTGATCGGTGCCAGTCGCTCGGTGGCGTCCGAAGTGGCCCGTCTGGGCATCCGGGTCAACGTGGTGGCCCCCGGGCTGATTCAAACCGACATGATCCATGACGCTCCGGTGCAGAAAATCAAGGGTCTTATCCCCATGGCGCGCCTGGGCACCGCCGAAGAGGTCGCCCGCGTAGTGCGCTTCCTGTGCTCGGAGGATGCCGCGTATGTGACCGGACAGGTGATCAGCGTTAATGGGGGGATGTTTTGAACTTAACACTTTAAACTTACCCCTAAGGTATCCCGACATGTCAAAACCCATCCATAAAGTGTGCCTGTGGGCGCTGCCGTTGCTCTCTTTCCTTTGTATCGGCTGGGCCGAGAGTTGGGAGGCACTGCGGGCGGCGGCCGGCGAGGTCACTGCGGTGCAAGCCGATTTTGTGCAGGAAAAGCATCTGCCGATTTTGGCGCGCCCCCTGCGCTCCGAGGGCGTCTTTTATTACCAGTCGCCGCAGTCATTGCGTTGGGAATACCGCACGCCCCTGCGAAGTCTCATGGTCATGCACGACGGACGGCTCAGGCGGTTTGTGTCCGGCCCCGCGGGCTGGAGCGAGGAGAAGGGCGGCGGCATTGACGCCATGCAGTTCGTCATGCAGGAGATCAGCCAATGGCTGAGCGGCCATTTTGATGAAAGCAAGGTGTTTCAAGCCCAATTATCGCCCGACGGACGTATCGTGCTCACCCCCCGTGAGGCATCCATGCAAAAAATCATCGAGCGCATCGTCCTCAATCTGGCCGAGCAGCCAGGTGCCATCGAAAGCGTCCTGATTTACGAGGGCAAGGATGCATATACCCGCATGACCTTCCGCAATATGCGCCTGAATCAGCCCATCGACAGCGCCGTCTTTCAGAAGGTGCCATGAAAAAGGGTCTGTACCTTCTTTGCTTTGTGTTTCTGGCGGCTTGCGGACATTTGCCCGATATTCGCCAGCCTGATTTGGGTCGGATGCCGGCAGGGTGCGACATCTTTCCCCAGGGCCGCTGGCAGTTCGTACACAGCATCGAAGCGACGCCGCCGGACGGCTCCCGCCAGACCATGCTGGGCGTACTCCAGCTTTCACCGTCGGATAGAACCATCCGCTGCGTCATGTTGACCGTGGAAGGATTAGTGCTGTTCGAAGCTTATTACGATGGTGCCGTCCACATTCAAAGGGCCGTGCCGCCCCTGGATCGCCCGGGGCTGGGCGAAGGACTGATCCGCGATCTGCTGCTGATCTTTTTCGCCCCCGAGCAGCCCCTCACCCAATCCGGTCAACTCGAAAACGGCGACCGAATTTGCCGCTTCCGCTTGCCCGACGGCGGCACGCAGGATATTGCCATCCAACCGACCGGCGATTGGACCCTGCGCCGCTACAACGCCTGGCAGCGCGTGACCCGCACCGTTCACGGCGAATCGGACGGGCAAGGATCTTCCCTTGGATTCCCTGCACGGCTTGTGCTACAAGCTCACGGGTGGCTCGGCTACCAATTGACCATGTCCCTGCTGGAAGTCGAGCCCCTGGATGATTAAACGCGTCGTGCTCAAGTGACACTTGGCACCTGTCGTTGACGTATCAGAAACAAAAACGAAAGCGTCCATCGCTTTCTGCTTTCCACTTTCAACTCCGGTAACGCCGGCTTATGTAAAGGTTGAACATGAGACTCAAACTGATTTATCCGCGCTGGTCTAAATTGATGCGCCAGACCGAATTCCATCTGCCGCCCCATGGTCCGGTGGTCTTTGCGGCCGCCCTGCCCTCCGATGTAGAAGTGGATTTTACCGACGAAAACCTGCAAACCATCAATTTTGACGACCGGCCGGACGTGGTCGGCATTTCGATGATGCTCACCATCCAGGTCAAACGCGGCTGGGAAATCGCCGACACCTACCGTAAAATGGGCATTCCCGTCATCTTCGGGGGCATCGCCACCATGCTGCACGCCGAAGATACCATGCAGCACGCCGACGCGGTCTTCCTGGGTGAGGCCGAAGGCCGCATGGAAACCGTGTTTGAGGACCTGCGCAACAACCGACTGCGCAAAGTGTACGATTACCTGGAAGATCAGCCGCCCATCGAACTGGTCGGCACGGCGCGCAGGGATATCCTGCAACGCGAGCTTTACAACTACAAAGGGGTGCAGATGGTCGACCTGGTGCACGCCTCGCGCGGCTGCCGCTATCACTGCTTCCCGTGCGCGGTGGCCTACCTGGGCGGCCGCCGCTTCCGGCCGCGCCCCATCGACAAAACCATCGCCGAAATGGCCGCCATCGACAACAACCGCATGTTCGTCGTGGACAACTCCCTTGCCCAGGACACCCAGTGGGAAATGGACTTGTTCCGCGAAATGATTCCCCTGAAGAAAAAATGGTGCTGCCATCCGATCGAGGACAATCCCAAGGTGCTGGATCTGGCCGCGCAAGCCGGGGCCTGGTATGTCTACCAGGCGGTATTCGACACCTCGAATCTTATCCGCGAGCGCATCAAACGCTACCACGATCACGGCATCGGGGTCGAAGGCACCATTTTGCTCGGGCTGGATGAACACTCGGAAGACGACATCAAACGGCTGATCGATTTCCTGCTGGAGATCGAACTGGACCTGGCCGAGTTCACCGTTCTGACGCCCTTTCCGCACACCAAGGCCTGGGACGCCCTGCATGGGGAAAAACGCATCTTCACCTACGATTGGAACCAGTATTCGGCCGATACGGTGGTCTACCATCCCAAGCAGATGAGCGCCGAGCGGCTCCAGGAGCTTTTGGCCTACGCCTGGGACACCTTTTACGCGGACGAGCCGCAGGAAATCAAAATGACCAAGCTGTTTGCCCAGGTCATCCGCAAGGAGATGGCCGACAACACCTTCCGTCCACGCAACCGCGAGTTGCGCGGGCAAGCGTTCGGACGACCGTTAGCCGGCGGAATGGCGCTATAAACCAGCTTGTACGGCGTTGCCTCACTTCCAAGCGTGGCGTTTTCGCAAACGCCTTTATCTGCAGGGCGACCGACGGTCGCCCTCGCGCCGCACGGATTGGACGGATAGGATGATGGCCGAGAACAGTGGGGGACGCACCAACCTTGCCGGAAATGGTAATTGTGGCCCCAAGAAGTACGCTACGAAAGATCCCCTTGCTTGGCCGGCTCGAAACTCCGCATCGCATAAAGAAAATCCGGCAGATGCCGAAACAAATACCACAGACTGCGGCGGTGTTCCCAGATCCGTTTGCGGAAGCGCTTGCGCCACGCAGGGTCGGAGTAGAAACGTTTGACATGTGTGTTGTAGAGCTGATCCAGGGTCTCTTTGGAATCGATCGTCTTGGGCACGAAAACGAAATTAAGACAGTTCATCCGGCGCCAATCCTCTTTGACCGTGCCCTCCTCGAAAATGGTCTTCCAGACCGGCGCCCCGTGAAACGGCGTAAACTTGGTCATGTTCATGTCGTCCAGGGCCAATGACATCACAAAATCGCTGGTCTTGCGGATCGAGGCGACCGTTTCGCCCGGCAGGCCCATCATGAACAACCCTTTGGCGCGCAGGCCCACCGCCTGGATGCGCTGGACCGTGTCCCGCACATCGTCCAGATAGACCCCCGGTTTATGCACTTCGAGCAAATCAGGGTCGCCGCTCTCGATGCCCAATGACACCATCAGGCAACCCGCCGCCTTGAGCATCTGCAGCAGTTCGTCATCGGCATGCCCCACACGCACGGCGCAGTTGAAATGCACGCCCAGCGGCTGGGCGGCCAGCCGCTCGCACAAAGCGGCGATGCGTTTTCTGTTCAAGGTGAACAGGTCGTCATATATATTGATGTGACGCACGCCGAAACGCGTTTTCATATAACGCATGTGCTCATAAATGTACTCGGGGGAGTTGTAGCGAAACCCTTGCTGAAACACCGAACGGTCGCAATACGAGCACCGGTACGGACAGCCGCGGCTGGTGACCATGGTTGCGCCCGGCGTCTGGATATAGCTGAATAAGGGCAAACTGTACCCGCGCGGAAATCCGGCCAGTTTTTCGTAAGCCGGAAACGGCAGGGCATCGAGGTCCGGCAGATGCGCCCGGGCGGCATTGACCACCGCGCGGCCATTGTCGCGCCAGACCAGGCCGTCAATCTCCCGCGCGGGGCGACCGGCGGCCAATTCGGACAGCGTCAGTTCGCCTTCGCCCAGGCATAAATAGTCAATATGCTCGAAATCGTCGATCAGACGGCCGCCAATGGCCGACACATGAACCCCACCGAAGACAACCTGCACCTCGGGCCGGATCTGTTTGATCCGTGCTGCCAGCTCGTAGCCATCCCAAAACCCGGAGGTCGTCGCGGAAAAGCCAACCAGATCCGGGTTATTTCCGAGGATTTGCCGAACAGTGGCGTCGATGCCGGCCGGTGCGTGCGGTCCCAGGCAATCCTGAAGGAAAAGCGCATGTCCCTCCCTTTCCAGATAGGCCGCAATCGAAAGCAGGCCCAGCGGCGCCATGCGGTTGGCCGTGGCGGTAATATCTTTTTTGCCGGGTATGAAGTTGGAGCCAGCGGGGTGAACCAGAACGACGCGCATCGGTATTCCTGTTACTCTCAAGGTTTTGACCACCGCCCCGGAACCGGGTTGAAAAATGCCCTCCCGACATCGTCGGACGGTTTTGGTGATCGCTGGGTTCGCTGCCCTCAATCGGGTTGAATTTTTGGCGCTCCCCATGTAGAAGGCATTAGGTACGCACGCTCTTATACAGTCACGCGGATCGCGTGGGAAGGACTTTTTTCCGCCGCCCGGCTCTCGTGAGGAACCGTTCGAATGGCATCTGACTGGGACTTTTTCGATAAAATCTACTGCATCTCGCTTCTCGAACGTCAGGACCGGCAACAGGAGGCGCGCGCGCAGTTCGCCAGCGTCGGACTGGCGCACAAAGTTGAATTCGTCCTGGTCGCCAAACACCCAACGGACTGTGAACAAGGCATTTACGAGTCGCACCTGCTGTGCATGACCAAAGGCCTGCAAGCCGGCGCCGAGCATATCGCGATTTTCGAAGACGACATCCTGTTCGATCGCTTCTCGCCTGATACCCTGAAAAACAGCGTCGCATTTCTTGCACACGATCCTGACTGGCACATGCTGTTTTTCGGCTGCATGGTCAAGGGCAGCCACCCGACCCCTCACCCATCGATCATCAAAATAAACTATCGCAGCCTGACCCAAGCGTATGCCATTCACCGGCGCTTTGCGCTCTTTATCCTGGAACATCCCTGGCAGGGCAAGCCTTATGACGATTTCCTCAGGGATCTGAAAGACGACCGCAGCTACGCCGTGCACCCCTGCTTTGCGTTTCAAAGCGATTCCCCGTCAGACAACGTCCGCTATCTGCCCCTGGACCGATTGCGCCGAATTCTCGGCGGTCTGGCCAACTTGCAAAAGAAAAATGAGTTCTACCACCGCCATCGGTGGTACATCCTCGCGGCGCATATGCTGGCCGTTCTGCTCCTGGCACTGGTGATGAAATAGATGAAATCGTTGCGCCTCAATCTGCCTTTTGTCCTTGTGAACCTGATCGCGATCGGTGTTCTTTTTGCCGCCGCCCTGCACCTGACACATATCGAAACCGACATCATCCGTTTTCTGCCCCAAAACGAGCCCATGCTGGCGGACGCCGGCACCATATTCGAATATCATCCCATGCAGGGCCAGATGGCCATCGACCTGGGGGTGACGACCGCCGATCCCGAACGGCTGGTTGCGGCCGGCCAATGGCTCGAACAGCGCCTGCAGGAGAGCGATCTCTTCAAAAGCGTGGGCATGGATGCAATGCAATCCTTGATGCCGGAACTGCTACGCCACATCGTGGATGCCCTGCCGGTGCTGTTCCCCTCCGAAGCGCTGACCACGCAGGTACTGCCGTTGCTGGCCCCTGAGAAGGTAAGTGCGCGGATGCGCTCTCTCCAGGAGCAGTTGCTCGGCCTGGAAGCCATCGGTCAGACCGAGTTCATCGCACCCGACCCGCTGGCCCTGCGCAACATCGTCATGGCGCAACTGGCGCAACTGGCACCAACGCGCAATATCGAGATGCACAAAGGCAGACTGCTCTCTGCGGATCGCACGCACCTGCTGATCGTCGCCACGCCTGTCGCGGCCGGCACCGACACCGCTTTTGCCGCGCGCCTGTCCGCATTCCTGCACGCCCAAGAAACAGAACTGGCCACGCGCTTTGGTGGGGCTGGCCCGGTGGTCATGACCCCTATGGGGGCCTACCGGGCGGCGTTGGATAACGAACGCATCGCCCGTAAAGACGTGCAGAGAGCCATCGTGTTGTCCACGCTGGGCATCGCCCTGCTGCTGGTGTTCGCTTTTCCGCGTCCCCTGATTGGTCTGTTCGCTTTTTTACCGGCGGCGGCCGGCACTGTGGTCGCTTTTTTCATTCTGGCCCTGCTGCACAAATCGATCTCGATTATGGCCCTCGGGTTCGGCGGGGCGATCATTTCGATTACCGTCGATCATGGGATCGCCTACCTGCTGTTTCTGGACCAGTCTAAAACCACCCACGGCAAAGCCGCTTCCAGGGAAATCCGGGCCATCGGTCTGATTGCGGCCCTGACCACTACCGGCGCTTTTTGCGCCTTGAACCTGACCGGCTTTCCGGTGCTCGCACAACTCGGGCAGTTTGCCGCAATCGGCATTGCGACCGCGTTCCTGTACGTCCATTTCATATTTCCCAAAATCTTTCCGCAATTGCCGCCGGCGCGCCCGCGCTTTCTGCCCTTGCGCTACGCGCTCGACAAGTTGCCGGTGCCAGGCAAAATCACGGCCCTGATTCTGCTGGCCTTCATGGGCATCATGCTTTTCTTTGCCAAGCCGGTCTTCAATGCCGATCTACGCAGCATGAACACGGTCAGCACGCAAACAGCCGCCGCCGAAGCCTTGATGACGCGCGTGTGGGGCGGCGCCATTTTCGACAAACTCTTTTTGATGACCGAAGCCGAATCGCCCGGCCGGTTGCGCCGGCAAGCCGATCGTGTCCTGGACCGTTTTAGCGCGGATGTGCGGGCCGGACGAATGGCGGAGAGTTTTCTGTCGTCGATGATCTTTCCCGGCCCGGAACGCGCCGCGGCCAACTTCGATGCCTGGCAGGTCTTCTGGACGCCCGACAGAACAGATGCCCTCGACCGCGCATTGTCCCAGGCGGCCGAGGAACTCGGATTTCGACCGGATGCCTTCGAGCCGTTCATGCAAATGGTGCGGGTGCCGGTCCCCCCAGTGTTGGGACCCATTCCGGATGAATTTTACCCCTTGATGGGCATCGCCCAACGCGACGATGGGGTCTGGATGCAGTTCGCTACGCTAACGCCTGGGCCGGCATATGATCCGCTGCAGTTCCAGGAGCGTTACCGTCCGCTGGCCAAGCCTTTCGATCCCAGCTATTTTTCAGAAAAATTGGGTAGCCTGCTCTTTAAAACCTTTATACGAATGCTGGCGATCATTGGCGGCAGCGTGGCCCTGATCATTTTTTTCTTCTTCCTCGATCTGAAACTGACTGCCATCACCCTGGCGCCGGTGCTGTTTGCTTTGATCAGCACGCTGGGCACCTTTCATTTGATCGGTCATCCGCTGGATATTCCGGCCCTGATGCTCGGCATCATCGTCATGGGCATGGGCATCGACTACTCTCTGTACCTGGTATGCGCCTATCAGCGCTACGGCGGAATGGACACACCGGATTTCGCACGCATCAAAATGGCGGTCACCATGGCGGCGGGATCCACACTGATCGGCTTCGGCGTGCTTTGCCTGGCCGAACACGCCTTGCTGTACAGCGCCGGAGTCACCTCGTCGCTGGGCATCAGCTTCTCGTTGATTGGGGCTTTCGGCCTCTTGCCGCCCTTGCTCGAACATCATTTCCGGCGCCCGTCAAGCAGCGCGGAACATTCCCTGGACGTTCATCAACGCATTCTGAACCGCTACCGTCATCTGACGGTGCATCCCAGGTTGTTCGCCCGGATCAAGCTGAAAAAAGATGTGCTCTTTGCCGAACTGCCGCTTTTTCTGGAGAGGGATCGATCGCTGGCAACCGTGCTGGATATCGGCTGCGGGTATGGGGTACCCGGGTGCTGGATTCTTGAAACGCATCCGGAAACCCGCATCCATGCCATCGAACCCGATCCCGAGCGCGTGCGCGTGGCCCGATTGGCGTTTGATGGACGCGGAGAGGTGGTTTGCGACCTGGCCCCCAACATCCCCGCAGCCCCGCAGCCGGCCGATGCGGCATTGCTGCTGGACATGATCCATTTTCTCGACGAAGAGGCCTTGCGAACGACTTTGACGCGCCTGCACGCAGCCCTTTCGCCCGGCGCCCTGCTGGTCATCCGCACCGTGGTGCCCGCACCCGACGGCCGCCGATCCCTGCATTGGCGCATCGACGCGCTGCGCATGCGACTGGCCGGTTTCCGCGCTTACCACCGCCCCGCCGATAAAGTGGCCGCAATTATTGCAGCGGCCGGCTTTCGGATCACCAAGCAGGCAGGATCCGGCAACAACCCGGAGCTGACCTGGATCACCGCCACACGCTGCAGCGCGTAACATCTTGAAAATAAACCCTTACGATAAAAGAACATCACCATCTGCAGGGGCCAACACAAGGTTCGCGACAGGTGGGACACTTTTCCCTTTTCAAACCCGCCCAGCCGGCTTAGGACCAATACATGTTTAGACCCCTGCACCGCCGACCAACCGCCCACCGGTTCAAGACGCGCTTCTCTCCAGCGGAATGGACTGGTCTGGCGGCCATTCTACTGGCTACCCTGCTCGGTCTTTTCAGCGCCTGGCTGGCCACGCTGCCTTTGTTTATTTTTCTGCTGCTGTGCGCTATCGCCCCCTTGCTGCCGAATTTCGGATTTTTCCTGCCGATCATCAGCAAAGGCCGGTCAGACTCGCCAACCGTGGCCCTGACCTTCGATGACGGTCCAGATCCGGTTACAACCCCTCTGCTGCTCGCGCTGCTTGCTAAATACCAGGCGCCGGCCACCTTTTTCGTCACCGGTCAACGAGCCCGGCAATACCCGCAGCTGATCCGCGACATTTTGGCGTGTGGGCATACGATCGGCAATCACTCCTACCACCATGACAACTTTCTCATGCTGCGGAGCCATCGCCGGCTGGTGCTTGAAATCGAAACCGCCCAACAGATATTTCGCCAGATCGGCGTCTTCCCGCTGGCCTTCCGACCGCCCGTGGGCATCACCAACTCGCGTCTCCCCAGAGCTTTGGCGCAAACGGGCATGTACCTCGTCAACTTCAGCAATCGGGCCCGCGACTGCGGCAACCGCCGTGTAGACCATCTTTCCAGAAAAATACTCAGGCAACTGCGCAACGGCGACATCATCCTGCTGCACGACATCAAACCGCCGGATGACGCCCTTCTTGGTCGCTGGCACACTGAAGTGGACCTCATCCTGGCCGGCATCCGTCAGCGGGGACTGACGGTTCTACCGTTGGCTGCGCTGATAGGCCGGCCGGTAATGAAATAGGGGTTGGAAACCAAAGGTATTTACACTTCTACTGCTCTATGGCGTCCAGTTCTTCCCAGCGCCGATAAGCCGCCGCGATCAGGGCCTCAATTTCTTCCATGCGTTTCTGCGACTTTACAATCTCTTCTTTGCTTTGTTTGTAAAATGCGGGATCGGTCATGGCCGCCTGCAATTCACGCTGCTCGCTTTCCAGGGATTCAATCAGCGGCGGCAGTTCTTTGAGTTCGCGTTCCTGGGCAAAAGTGCGCCGTTTGGGTTTGGCGGACGCCGGACGGGGTGCAGCGCTTTTTTTGGTGGGCACATCGACGGACGGGGCATCGACCGCCTGCGGACGCTGCAGCAGCCAATCGTCGTACCCGCCAGCGTACTCGATCACTTTTCCTTGACCTTCAAACACAAGGGTACTGGTGACCACATTGTTCAAAAATGCGCGGTCATGGCTGACCAGCAACAATGTGCCATCGAAATCCAGCAGTACTTCTTCGAGCAGCTCCAAGGTCTCGGCATCCAGATCATTGGTCGGTTCATCCAGGACCAGCAGGTTGGCGGGCTGGGTGAAGAGCTTGGCCAACAGCAAACGGTTGCGCTCGCCGCCCGACAGCACATGCACGGGCGTGCGGCAGCGTTCGGGTGAAAAGAGAAAATCCTGCAAATGACTGATCACGTGCCGTTTCTCCCCATTGAAAACAATGAAATCATTGTCGGCGGAAATATTTTGAACAACGGTTTTCTGCTCATCCAGCTGTGCCCTGAGTTGGTCGAAGTAGGCCACCTGCAAGTGTGTACCATGCCGGACGGAGCCGGTATCCGGCACGATGGTTTTGAGCAGAAGTTGAATCAGGGTGGTCTTGCCGACGCCGTTGGGTCCGATGATGCCCACCTTGTCTCCGCGCAAAAAGGTGGTGGAAAAATCCTCGACGATCGGCAACGTTCCGTAACGATAGGTCAGGCCTTCGGCGTGAATGACGATTTTTCCGCTGCGTTCGGATTCCTGAACCTGCATGCGCACCTGCCCGATCCGGGCGCGGCGTTCCCGCGCGGCCGCGCGCAGTTTTTGCAGGGCGCGCACCCGCCCTTCGTTGCGTGTGCGCCGGGCTTTGACGCCTTGACGGATCCAAGCCTCCTCCTGGGAAAGTTTTTTATCGAAATTGCGCTGCTGCTGCGCTTCGCTTTCGAGATCCGCCTGGCGGCGCTGCAGATAGGTGGGATAATCGCAGTTATAGGCCACGAGTTTGCCCCGGTCCAGCTCCATGATGCGGGTGGCGATGCGGCTCAGGAAAGCACGGTCGTGGGTAATGAAGAACAAGGTAACGGCATTGCGCAAGAGGAAATCTTCCATCCAGACAATCGTTTCGATGTCCAGGTGGTTGGTGGGCTCATCGAGCAGCAGCAGATCCGGCGATAGGGCCAAAGCGCGCGCGAAAAGCGTGCGCCGCTTCATGCCCGCCGATAGATCGGCAAAACGCTGCTCGCGGTCGAGTCCGGTACGCGAAAGCGTACTTTCGACCACCTTTTGCAGCCCCCAACCGCCCTCGCTGTCCAAGCGGTGTTGCAAAGTTTCCCGCTGAACAATCAAAGCGGTGTCGTCCGATGTTTCCAGGGCCGTGCACAGGCGATGGTACTCTGCCAGTGCCTGACCCACATCGCCCAGACCCTGCGCCACGACCTCGAAGACCGTTCCATCGCATTGCTGGGGGACTTCCTGTTCCAGGAGCGCCACGCGCACACCTTGCTGACGACGGATCTCGCCGGCGTCCGGTTTCATCTCACCATTCAACAAACGGAACAGGCTCGATTTTCCCACGCCATTGCGTCCGAGCAAACCGACCCGCTCGCCTTTTTCGATTTGAAAGGAGATGCCATTCAACAAATGGGGGTCACCAAACCCCCAGCAGACATCATGCATGCCGATCAATGCCATTTAAATATGCTTTCTATGAACCCGCTTTTCGGAATCAGGAGATTTTCACTGACTTTCGGATCTAAAAGATTAATAAAGTTTCAGGTATTCTGTCATATATGTGCCTCATGGTGGGTTCAAACCCCGGCGGTCCGGGTGGGTGGTCCGCGCCACCCACCCGGATCACCTCCTCCGAGTTTATCTCGAAAGTAGGGTGGGCATTGCCCACCACTGTTCCCCGCAAACCGCATCATCGGTTTCTGACACAGATCACGACCAAGCGATTGAAAGACACCGGATCGAACATAGCGATGAAACGTTGAACACGGCCAATCACAGAGGCGATTAACATAAGACAATGGTGGGCGATGCCCCCCTACCTGGCTAACGCCCACTTTGCTTAATACCTAAATCAATACATATCACCTAAAACAAAAAACCTAAACGACTTCGCGCGCCACAGAATGCCCCCCTTTACACTTCAAACTTTACACTTAACACTTTGCCCATACTACTGAGCGAAGTGCATAAAGAAAACTTTAATACATCTCAAACTTGGCCAGGCGTCCGTCCAGACCGGCATTGCGCAAGGGCTTTTTCCAGGCGGGCCGCAGGCCGATCCGCTTGAGCATGTCGCGATTGCCGAAATACAAGTATGCCTCGGACCCCTTGCAGCGCTTTTTCAGAAAATCGCCCAGGCCTTTGTAAAAGTCATCCAACGATGGTTCCTGATCGAGTCGGATACCATAGGGCGGATTGCACACGATGACCCGGTTTTCCAGTTCCGGCAGGTCCTGCAGCGAGGATCGGGCAACGGGGATCCCAGCGCCGCCCGGGAGCACACTGCAGTTGACGCGGGCCGCGCGCACAGCTGCCGGATCGTTGTCGCTGCCCGCGAGCATGCCCTGCGGCAAAGCGCGGATACGCGCGTCCGCGTTGCGCTTGATCGTCGCCCATTGATCCGGATTAAAATCGGGCAACGCCTGGAATCCGAAATGCGGCCGCAGATAGCCGGCGGGAATAGCGCACAGATGCATCATGGCCTCGCACAACAGTGTGCCGCTGCCGCACATGGGATCGTACAAGGGCTTTTCGCCTTGCCAACCGCTCATGGCAATGATGGCCGCCGCAAGGGTCTCCTGCATGGGCGCCTCCACGGTTTCACGCCGGTACCCGCGCCGGTGCAGCGAACCGCCAGAGGTGTCCACACTGATGGTGGCGCGCTCTTTTTCGATATACAGGTTGAGCCAGATGTCCGGTTGGTCGCGATCGACATTCGGACGCTGGCCGAACTTACGGCGAAACGCGTCGACTACCGCATCTTTCATGCACAAAGCTGCAAAATTGGAGTGGGTCAAGGCCGGGTTGCCGGAGACGTTCGCGAAAACTCCGAAGGTCTGCTCCATTTTGAAAAAAGACCACCATTCGATGGCATGGGCCGCCTGGTAAAGGTCATTGCGATCCCGGCAAGAAAAAGAGACCAGCGGCGCCAGCACCCGTGTCACCAAGCGTGCTTGGTAGTTGACGGCATACAAAACCGGCTGGTCGGCCGTAAAATGAAGCCCCCTAAATCCCGGCGTGATGGCGGTCGCCCCCAGGGATGCGAGCTCTGCGCCAGCCGGCGCCTCAAACCCTTCCGCCACTTGGGCAAAATAGCGTTGCGTTGTTTGATATTCGAAACGATGCATAATTCAGGTCCATTCTGTTTGACGGCGCGCTCTCGGAAAGAAATCGCAGCCGCTGTAAAAAGTCGCTGGATAGTATTGTTTTTGCCGGCAAAGTCAACCATGTACGCATTTGCTCGCCATCGGCCATTCCGGTGGTGGGCTGTGAGAGCACTGGAGCGAACTGCATAACCAAATTATAATTTTTACGTGCACGGGAGCACCGGCGACTGGCCGAGCGTTCATCCGGAAAGTTGAGATATGCAGATAGATGCAGATATTTACCGATTGCATTGCATGTGGGCAATGTGCAATGGAAACGCTGTTACGAGGGCATTGTGATTTCAGCAAGGTATAGTGGATGACATCTTCGGGCCACACGAGATCAGCGGTCATGGCGGCAATGTTGGTGGCCGCTGGCTTGCTGACCGCTTATTTTCACGGGACGCTGGGCAGCAGTGTTCTCTTCACACATCTATTCTACATCCCCATCATCCTGGGTGCCTTGTGGTGGGGACGTCGCGGAATCAGCGTAGCGTTGTTTCTCAGCCTCTTTTTGGTCGTCAGCCATTGGCTTTATACCAAAACACTCTTCAATGCCGATGATCTGTTCAGGGCCTTGCTGTTCGTGGTGGTATCGGTTTTAGTGATCGCTTTACGCGAAAAAATCCTGTCCACCGAAGCGGCGCTCCAACAACAGATCATCGCGCATGAGAAGGCGCGGGCCGAGTTGAACCGCTACCAAGTGCGACTCGAAGAGCTTGTGCGAGAGCGCACCGAGGCCTTGATGGCTGCGAATCGCAAGTTGCACGAAGAAATTGCCGAACGTGAAAAAATCAATTCCTCTCTGCGTGAATCCGAAAACCAGTACCGCCTGCTGTTCGACAATGCCAATGAAGCCATATTTATTGCCCAAGGGGAACAGATACGTTTTCATAACCCTGGCTTGACGGCGCTAACCGGCTATTCGAACGAACAGTTTACCGATGGCACGTTTTTGAGCCTGGTCCACCCCGAAGACCGGGAACTCGTCACGAACCGCTACCGGCAGCGCCTGGCAGGTGAACCGGTGCCCGCCTCATATCCCTTTCGCATCCACGCCGCCGACGGAAGCACCCTGTGGGTAGAAATCAATTCCGTACTGATTCAATGGCAGGGCCAAATGGCGACGCTTAATTTTCTGCGGGATATTTCGGCGCGCAAAAAACTGGAAGCCACCATCCGGCAGATTCAGAAGATGGACGCGATCGGGGTTCTGGCCGGGGGTATTGCCCACAAATTCAATAACGCCCTGGCCGGGATCACCGGGAACACCGATTTATTGAAGTATTCCTTGCCGGACAATCCGGCCGTCAAGCGGTACAGCGAGGCGGTGTTCAGATCCGTCCACGAGATGGTAGGACTGACCCAGCAGTTGGTGGCATATGCCCGCGGTGGCAAGTACCAGCCCGAAAAACAATCCCTGAGTGCGCTGATCGATGAGGTGGTGTCGCTGATGCCGTCCGAAGACGAAAAGCAGGTTCATATCGAAACCGTTTTTGCAGCTGATACCCCGCAAGTAGAGGCTGATAGACTGCAACTGCGCACCGTGTTGCTCGCTGTCATCAACAATGCGGCCGAAGCTATCACCAAGGCCGGCCATATCCGGATTGAAACCTTTTCGGCCCAAATGGATGAGACGGCCGCCGACGCATTTACGGGCTTGATCCCCGGCTGGTATGCCGCCTTGAGCATTACCGACGACGGCAAGGGCATGCCGGAGTCTGTCCGTGCGCGCGTTTTCGAGCCTTTTTTCTCAACCAAGTTCATTGGCCGTGGCTTGGGTATGGCCGCGGCATATGGCATTATCAAAAATCATGGCGGCTATATTTTCATAGATTCCGAACCCGGCCGCGGCACGGTTGTAAACATTCTCCTGCCGGCATGTCCTTGATATTTTTGCGGGGCAACTATCAGCTTAGATCGGGGAATTGGTTGACTGTTTTCAAACGGGCCATTTCCCGGTCGTAAAGGGTTTCCCAACCATGGCGCCGGACCGCACGGGTGAGGCGTTTTTCCAGAAAAGGACGCACCAGGTAGACCCAGATACCGGTCCATAAATTCCCCTGGGCGCGCACTTGCGCGGATGGCTCCCACCAGCCCAGGATGGTCTGGCGGTGGTACCAGACCAGGTACTGCAGCTTTTCCGCATCCAGATGGTGGGTCCGCACGTTGGCCCACATGCCGTTGTAAGTCGAATAGTTGTCCGGGTTGGTGACCAGCTGCGCATCGAGAAGATCCTGCCGGATACCGGTTTTGGGATAAGGCGTCAGTAACTGGCAGTAAGGTGAGTCCACGCCGGTCGATTTGAGGAAGCGGTAGTTGTCCACGATTTCAGCCTCCCCGTCGTCGGGAAACCCGAAGATCATGCCGCCGACCACCATGATGCCATGTTTGTGGCAAAGATCGATGGCTTTGCGCGCCGCCTGCACGATATCGCCTTTTTTCGCGGCTTGCAGGTTCTTTTTGGAAACGTTTTCGATTCCCAGAAAAACGCTTTTGAACCCGGCCTGGGCCATCGTCCGGACCATCTCTTCATTCCTCGACATGGTCACGCAGTCGGCCTGAACGATGAAGTGCAGGTTGCGATAGCCGCGGGCGATGATTGCCGTGCACACCTCCATGACGCGCTCGGGGGAAAGCACCATGTTGTCGTCGGAAACAAAAATCCGGCGGCATTTTTTGGTGAAGTAGATATCGTCGATGTCGGCCAGGATCCGCACGATGGGAAAAGGCCGGAAGAATTGACCGTACATGTGCCTGATGCTGCAGAAGTTGCAGGTACGCGTACACCCGCGCGAGGTTTCGATGACCTCCACGCTGCGGTTCATGATGTGGTAGCCCCAGGTCAGCCGGCGCTTGTCGCGAACCGGCAATTTCAGGCGGGCCAGGTCAAGCAGCTCTCCTCTGGCGTTATGCACGAATGCGCCGTTCTCGCGCCAGGAGAGCGATGGGATGTCGGACAACGCGTCGCCGTCGCGCAAGGCATTGACCAGTCGGCGCATGACCTCTTCGCCTTCGCCGCGCACGATGAAATCGATAGGCCGGCCTTCGTCTGACGCGCCGATCTCCTCGTACATCAACGTGGCATGGTAGCCTCCGATGGCGATGCGCGCCCCTGGCAGCAGTTGTTTGATCAGGCGCGCCACCTTCAGACAGGTACCGAACTGCCAGGTCATCGAAGACAGACCAACCAGGTCCGGTTGGATCTTCAGCAGCGTCCGGGTTAAATAGCGGCGCACAGAGTTGCGTTTGCGGATCAGGTCGATCAGATAGACGTCATGACCGTCATCGATGTTACCCGCCAGGCTGGCGATACCCAGATTGGGCATGTGAAAAGCCGCCTCATGCATGATGACCGCCGCCACATCCGGCATGGAAATGAGGACTACCTTCATCTTACTCCTCTCAATCGGATTATCGATCAAAAACAGACCCGCAACCTGTCAAACAGACAGAACGTCTTAACTCTTTCTTTATACTTTCTTCTTTCCACTATCTTCTTCGAGCAACATACGCACGCGTTCGATCACCTTTTTGAGCGAAAATTGCTCGCTATTGTAGTCCGGTGTCCAGCAGGCCAGAAGATCCACGGTGATCCTATTGGCTTGGCAGGTATTGAACAGGAAACGGCCCGGCCTGAAAAGCCTGTCCGTATTGCGCACCCGACAGACCGCCAGAGGCGCGCGGCCCATTTTGGCGATTTTGAAGGCGCCGCTGTTAAGTGGGCCAATCGCCCCGGTACGACTGCGCGTGCCCTCGGGAAATACGATCAGGTTGCCCCCGCCGGATAGAAATGCGGGCAACGACTCCAGACGCTCGACCATCAGCGCGGCCATACGTCCTTCGGAGGCCGACGGCAGATATCCGGCCCCCATCATGACCCAGTTTAAAAAGGGGAAACGGAACAGGCGGTTCTTGACGATTGTCGTATGCCTGGCAAACAGCGACACCAGCAAAATCGAATCGATATAGGACACATGATTGCACACGATGACGGACGAGCGCAGATTTCTGACCGAAGGATCGATGCACCAGTGTTGCCGGGGCATCATCAGCCGGCACAGCAGAAAAAAACCGCGATAGAACAGATGATTGAGCCACTGAAAAGCGCGGCGCCGGTCGGGTGCGAAAACCGCCGCGACCAGGTAAAAAGGACCGAAAAAAACGGCAAAGCCAAGCGTAAAGTAGGCCCACAAGAGCACGGTGGCCGTCAGATCGACGGCTTTTGTCCACCAGGCGCGACCGGATTGGAATGCGGCGGCGCGGGTGCTTTCGGAGTGACTCATTCCAGCGGTTTCCGGATAATCAGGCTTGTATTGACGCCGCCAAAGGCGAAATTCTCGATCGCCGCGACCTGCACGGCGGTTTCAGTCAATTGGCGGGCGTGCCGGATCATGGCGCAGCGTTCATCCACGTCGTCCAAATGCAAGGTGGGGGCCACAAACCTTTCGTGCATCATGTGCAGCGCCAGTATGGTTTCGATAACGCCGCACGACCCCATGGTATGGCCCATGTAGCTTTTCAGACCGGTGACCAGCGGCCCGGTGCCGTAGACCTTGCCAATGGCCTGCGCCTCGATCACGTCGCCCATCTTGGTGGCGGTGGCATGGGCGCTGATCAGATCGACCCGATCGGGGCCGATCTGCGCACTGTCGAGACCCAGGCGCAGGGTTTGCTCGATCCCGTTCATGTTGGGCAGAATCATGTCGCCGCCGTTGTTGTTGCAGGCAAACCCCAGCACCTCGCCCAGAATAACGGCCCCGCGTCGCCGGGCCCTTTCATACTCCTCCAGGACAACGGCCCCGGCGCCTTCTCCGACGACCAGCCCATCGCGGCGCACATCGAAGGGCCGCGGGGTCAAATGCGGGGTGGCGTTGAAAGCGGTCGAACAGGCCAGCAGGTTATCGAACACCGCGACCGTGGTGGTGTCGTATTCGTCCGCGCCGCCGCATAACATGGCATCCTGCAGTCCGAACTTGACGGCCTCGTACCCATACCCGATGGATTGGCTGCTGGTGGTGCAGGCGGTCGACGAGGAAATCACCCGGCCCGTGATGCCGAACATTTTGGTGATATTCACCGCCGTGGTGTGTACCATGGATTTGAGATAATCCACGGCCCCGATATTGCGCAGCTTTTGCTCGCTCTGCCCAAAAAAGGTGCGGTATATCTCGCGCTGAACAGTGGGGCTGCCGTGGGTCGACCCGAAGGCCACGCCCATGCGTCCCGAGGTGACGAACGCCTCTTCCAGGCCGGCGCCGTCCAGCGCCTCCTTGGCCACCTGGCAGGCGTAATAGGCCACCGGCCCCATGGTCTTGCGGTGATGGCGGTTGAATGCATAATCGATGGGATAGTCGACCGTTCCGAAAACGCCGGAGTGGATCTGCTCGGTGAGCAATCCGTCACTTCGCATGGCCTTGACGCCCGATATCCCCTGTGTCAAATGCCTTACCATCTCGGCTTTGGTATTGCCGATCGGCGTAATGGCCGCGCACCCGGTGATCACAACTCTTCGATCCATAATACCCCGCTGAACGTCAGGCTCTGACAGCCGCCATGTCGATGACGTACGCAACGATATCGTTGATCGTACGGATGGTCATGGCCGATTTTTTTTCTTCCTGGGTCAATTGACTGTCAAGCATCACCTCGATTTCGCGCAGCAGTTCGATGGCATCGATGCTGTCGAACTCGTGCTCTTCGCGTAAATCATCGTCCAGGCCGGGGTTGTCGATCTCGAATTTTTCCGAAAATATCGCTAATATTCTACTGCAGATCTCATCTCGGGTCATACCGATGCATATCCTCGTTCCTATTTGAAGTCCTTGGGTTCTACTACAAAAAGCGGTGGATTCAAAGGGTTTTTAAACAGCGTCCGATACCTCCTCGTCGATGGCCGGCCCCAAAAAGGGACTGAAATGATACCATTCGAACGGCGAGCGCCGCAAATGGCGCTCGATCTGATCGACATAGGCCTGAGCCGCTTGCCGGACGGCCTCCCGGCGTTGGGCACGGGTGTCGGCCCGCACGGCGACGGGGGCTGACAAGGTGAAATGATACTGGCGCGCGGCGGTACGCGCGGCGAAAAACACATACAAGGGCGCACCGGTCACCATCGCGAGCATGAACGGCGCTTCCGGCAGCATCACCCGGTGCCCCAGAAAACGTGCCGCCACGGACCGTTGCCCGGGGTGCCAAACCATATCACCGGCCATGGAGACAAAACCGCCTGATTTGATAAAGCCGACACCTTCGACAAGCTCCAAGGGCGATCCGCCGTTCTGATCCACCGCGACGATGCGGATGCCATCGGCGGTCAAATCGTCTTTTTGCAGCCGTTCAATCTGATCGCGCGCGCGGCGGCCCATGTACAGCATCAGGCGCAGATCGGATGTGCTCTTCTTGAGCAGGCGCGCACCGACTTCCCAGTTACCGATGTGGGACATGAGCAAAATACCGCCGCTGCCGTGCCGCAGCGCGTGCAAGAGGTGGTCGCGGCCCTCGAAGGTGTAACTGACGGCACTGCTGTCCTGCACGAGGAAGCGGTCCAGAAAAACCGACGTGAAATTCTGAAACTGGCGCCAGGCGCACCCGAACGGGTACAGACGGCCGCGTCCGGGAAACAGCGCCCGGTAAAAACGCACGCTGGCCAGCGTGCGGCTCGGAAACAGCACGTAATAACCGGCCGCAATAACCCGCGCGGACCACGCGAAAAACCAACTGCCCAACATGTTGGAGAGCGCTGTCAGGATGATGTAGAAACGTTTGCGCATGTCCGTTGTTCCGTTGCCCGCTGGCTGTGGGCAATATTTTACAAGTAATTCAATTTGGTTATGCTGTTCGCTCAAGTGACTATTGGCGAAGTGTTAAGTGTAAAGTTTAAAGTGTAAAGGGAGGCATTCTGTCGATTGATATGTTCACCTCTCTATGTTGGACGCTTTTACGTACCTTACCGCCACGGCCCCCCGAAAATCCGCCGCACAATCAACCGCGTGAAGGTGGTCGAATTGCGCACGAAATCCGCAAACGGCCGGAAATGCGAAATGCGTTCCTCCTTGGACTGGTAGGTCACGCGAATCGGCGCTTCGATGACCGGCAAGCCCTGCCAGGCCGCGCGGACGAGGACTTCCACCTCGAACTGATAGCGCATGGCCTGGACACCCAAGTGCAGCACCTCGGGCAACGGGTAGATGCGCATCCCGCTCTGGCTGTCGCAAACACGCGGGCCGCCGGCGGTCCGAACCCAGAAATTGGAAAACGCCCGGCCGGATCGGCTGGTCCAGGGGGCGCCTTGGGCCTGCATGTGCTGCCTGCACCCGACGACGACCGGCCGCGTTCCTGGCGCGATTGCCCGCATCAGGCTCAGCGCATCCTGCGGGGCGTGCTGGCCGTCGGCATCCAGGCTGATGGCCCAGTCGGCCACGCGCGCGGCTTGCCGGAAACCGGTCAGCAGAGCGGCGCCCTTGCCGCGGTTGACGGCATGCCGCAGATGGTGCACGCCCGGAAAGGCCGGAACCATCGGAACACCGCCGTCGGTGGATCCGTCATCCACCACGTAGACCGGCAGTGCCAGATCCAGGGCGGCGCGCACGACATCCTGCACCGTGCGCCCATGATTGAACACCGGAATGATGACGGCAAATCGCCCTTTATCGCCGGGGTCGAGGGCCATCATTCACCATACAGAATCGTCTTGTTAACTTTGTAGACCCCCAGGACACTGAAAATCTGCTGGTCGGCAAAATAAAGGGTCCGCATGCCGTTGTGTTTGGCGATGTCGCCGAGGGCATTGGAGTTGACCCTGGCATAGATGCCGACCCCGCTGAAGGGTTCCTTCACTTCGAAGACCCGCCCACTATCGGGCAGCCGGCTGGCAACGGGTGTGTTATCCAGATCCTTGGTCAGCGGCAGCCGTATATTCGTGTAAATCAATCCGATCGGCCGGGGGGCGCATGCGCTGAGCGCCAGAAACGCACAGATCGCACCTGAAAACAGCACCCGGCGCACAGAGGGGCAACGCTGTGTGGAGGTTTTCATGGATCAATCCCCATAGACGATGACGCGAATGCGGGTATATAGACCAAGCAGGACCTGGAATGTTTCCTGGTCCGCATGTTTGAGCACCTTGATATCGCCGTTGCGCGCAGCCGCCTCGTAGCTGGCATCGCCCCAGGCCACGAGCCACAAGACGCTGCGGGTTTCGGCGATGCCCACTTTGGTTCCCAGATCGGTATTGTTGAGGTTCGTATCAAAGGGGGTTTTGGTATGCACATAGGCGCAACCGGTCAAACTGATCCCTATGATGACCACGACAAGCCAAGTCCAGTTCTTGAATGAGTGCATGTTGTCTTCCTTACCGGCCTCGCCGGAGCTGAAAGGTGAGTGAAAAATGTACACGTTCAGGGTGACTGTTTCCGATAAAGGGTTCTAATCGTAAAAGGTTGCGGGCAGATAGGCCACCGCCCATGTGCCGGGTCCCATGTGGGCCCCGGAGGTTAATGAAAGCGGACGGAACCAGATTCGGGCCGCCGGCAGCAACGCACGAACCCTCGCGGCCGCGGTTTCTTCCACCCATTGCTGATTATCTGAGTATTGCAGCAGAATGAACGGCGCCGCCGTTTTTTCGAAGGTGTGCTGCAGGCGTTCGAGGGCAAAGGCGAGTTGTTCGCCGCGATTGCGAACGATGCCCACTTTGGCAGCCCCCTGGGCCGTGGGCGTGATGATGGGCTTCTTGTGCAACAGATCGCCAAAAAAACCTTTGGTTTTGGAAATACGGCCCCCGGCTGCCAAATATTTAAGCTGGTCCAGAAAGACCAGTTCACCACTGTGCGCCACCGCTTCACGCGCGAAATGCACCACAGCTTGCGGGTCGCGGACCCGTTGGGCATACCGCGCTGCGGCCAGGGCCATGATGCCCAAGCGCCCCGAAGCGGCACCGGTGTCGATGATGGTCAGGCGGTCATCCGGATCGTTTTGGGCCTTCCAGGCCACGGCAGTGTCGTAATTGCCGGTATACACCGATCCCACGCACAGGTAGAGCACGCGATCGAACCGACTGACGGCGCTCAAGTAGCACTGGTGCCGCTCGAATGCAGAGGCCTGGGCGGTGGACACGCGCGTGCCACCGGACATGGCGCTGTAGAGCTTTTGAGGGGCATACAGGGTTTCGGGGCACACCTGCTCACCGACCAACAAGTAGCTGTTCAGCAGGGTCATCCCCAGTTCACGGGCATCGTCCACCGTGATCGAGCCGGCCGCGTCGGTCATGACATGCATGGCGCCGATGGCCGGGGCGTGTTCCGGCTGGACGGTTTCGATGCGCTCCTCGGACCATCCGACCACACAGCCAATGTCCGCCAGATCGGATTTAAGCGCCTTCCGGTCGCCGGTATGCAGGTGCACCTTCAGGCAATCGGCATCCGTCGTCACCACGAGACTCGTTCCGCAGGATTCCAGGCTCTGGCGTGCCTGGTCCAGGGAGCCCTCGGGCCGAATCACGGCGCTGACGCAGTAATCGTCAGCATCGATGTCGGCGGCGGGCCGCCAGCCATCGGCAATTTTGAGGCTGCCGCGGAAAGTTTCGGTGACCGGACGGCCGTGGGTGCTTTTTCCCGCCAAGCCGCACAAAAAACCTTCCAGGAAGATGAACATCCCCAGCGCGCCTGAGTCTACCACGCCGGCCGCCTTGAGCTGCGGCAGAATGACACTGGTATCGCTGACCGTTTTTTCCAGGTGCCGCATGATCGTGTCCAAATCCCACCCGGGCGGTGTCAGATCCTGCTGCGACGCTGCCAGCGCCAAGGCTTCAAAAACAGACAGCATGGTGCCCGCCTTGGGCTCGGCCACCGCCTGACGCGCTTTATGCAAGCCGCTACGGATGGCATCCGGCAGCTGAACGCCCGTGCGCACGGCCAACAGTTCCGAAAAAAAACCGGCCGCGATGTTGCCCGAATTGCCGGTAGCCGCCCGAATCAAATGATGCGGCACTGTTTTGGGATCATTGGTCAACCGGCGCAATGGGGCCAGGCTGATTTTCAGGTTGCGCCCGGTGTCCGCATCGGCCACGGGAAAGACATTGATGGTATCGAGCAAATCCGACCAGGCCGCCATGCGCTCGTAGCCCTGAATCAGGGCACTGTCGTAGTTTCGGTCCATACTGAAAATCCGATCCATTGAGATCCGATGCAGCTGTGTTGAGAAAAAAGCGCCACCCACAACACAGAATTCATTTAACAGCTATTCTGTCAGGCTGGATGATTCAGGGCACTTAAAAAGCAAACTGGATATCAAAATCCAAGTGCCTTTCGGATGTCATCCGGAATCAGGAACTCCATAACCATTTCCGGGAACCGGACCGCCAGTTGCTCGCTGTTGCCGCGCGCGCAAAGGACGCCGCCATCCGTTTTGCGGATCTCGAAAGTCATGCCGATTTTGTACTGGGCCTCCGTAACGGTGGCCGTGCAGATGAATTCGTCAAAGGCCCGCAAGGGTTGAATGTGTTTGATCGCGGAACGGGTGACCGGAAAAGTGTATTTTTTCTCCAGCATGTAAGCATACAGATCGACACCGACCGACTCGAACAGGGTAAACCGTGCGATATCGAAATATTTCAAATAATTGCCATGCCAGACCACCTGCAGGGGATCCAGATCGTGAAAAGCGACTTTCAAGCGGACATCACAACTTTTGCGCATCATCGTACCTAAGCCGGCTTGGCCGGAATGTTAAAAGCTGAGTCTCAATCCTGTATCGGCATATACCGCCCGTATATAAAGCGAGACCGTCGGATGTAATACACCAGCTGGGACCGACAAGGCAAGGCGAGATCCAAAGAGGGGTGCGTACCTTTCTGCGGGCCTTACGCAAATCCTCGTCGCCGTGCTAATCGCAGGGGCTTTCACCTGTAGGGGCGACCGGCGGTCGCCCGATACGGGTGCAAAGCCACCACCCCAGCCAATCATGGGTGCGGGAGAAAAAGGCCCCGCCAGCCTGTGCGATGACCCAAATTCAGTGGTTCGCGTGGGCGACCGCCGGTCGCCCCTACAACGGGCACCGTGACTATCACGGTGTCCATTCGCCACGGGATTGACCTACGTTTACGCAACGGGCGAGCACAAGGTTCGCTCCCGAGGAAGAACGATGTTCCATTTCTGAAATGCGGCCATACGCAAATGCGGTTACCCTGACCTGATTGGCAGCCAATCAGGCGATCCTTGTTGATTTTGGTGAGGCTTTTCTGTCATAGTAACGGCTCATTATCTTTGGGCCGATACGGCACAACGGCATTTCCGTCAGCCATGCTCCCGACCGCCGGCGCCATTGAGCGTCATCGACGTGTGTCGCGGACAACCTGACCGTACATCGGGCTTGGCCTTTGAAACGGATTTCCGAAGTTGTTCGTACAAATTCCCAAACCGTAATCGCATGTGTCCTCATGACTTCCAGCGCGCCCTACTTTGATCCATCCGGAACGACGACGACCGGCCGTATCACACCCGCGGCGGCGGCTGCCCAGCGCATTTCCAGATTTCTTTTCGACCGGCGCGATCACGAGCTGATTCGAATCATAAACGATATGTCCGCCCGGTACCGCGACCTGGATTACATCCGTCGGCAGTACTACACGTTTTTTCACCCGCATGGCATCAAGGAGATGGCGGAATCCCGCAGCCTGCGCATCGCCTACGCCATGGTGCGCCTGCTGACCTCCCTTGAAATCGGGGGCATGGAAGACCGCCTGGGGGCCTTGCGGTCGCTGCGTGCCGAAATGCTGGATACGGCCGAAGGCCCAATGCCCAAGAATACCGCCCGGGTGTTGATGCACATTATGAAAGAGGTGGTACGCACGCGCAATAACCCGCGCCGGCAACTCGAACTGGCCCACGATTTCCGTATCACTGCCTCAGGCAAGCCGCGCAGAGTCCGTGAACAGCTGCGCAACTACCACCTGCTAGAAATGCCGGAAGAGTGGAACCAGATCTCTTTCGACGATCATGTGCATGATGCCAACACCAAGGGACGCAAGTCGTCCACCCACCTCATTATGGACGCCTGGATCAAAGGCATCCGGCGCTTGCGCGTGGTCCACTACAACTATATCGAACCGCGCTTCGCGGCCGAGTTGCTCGAAGCCGCACGCATCATGGAAATCGATGTCCGTATCGGCATCGAGTTCTACGCCAGCTTCCGCGGTCAATACATCAACCTGATCTGGGTCCCCAGGGGGTTCCCCGACTCACAGGCGTTTCTGTGCTTTCTGGAAGAGCCTGCCGTGGCGGCGCTGATGCAGGATGGACGCCGCGCATCGACCTACCAGCAGGCCCATGTCATGCAATTGTTGCAGGCCTTTAATGAGCGCCACCTATCTGATCTGAACCGGCGCTTCGACATCGCCATGGCGCCGGTCGACCCGGCAAAATTCCTTGCGTTTGTGGGTATCGGACAAAAGTCCATTCTGCACCTGGAAAAATTCATCCAGGAAAACGTGCTGGCCGCCCTGCGCGTAAAAGCCGATCACCTGCGCGCCGCGCACGCAACCGCCGACCCGCAAGAGCAAAAAAGCATCGCCGCCTGGTTCGAGGAGATGGACTGCCTGGACCTGGACAGCATTGCAGCCGCTTACCTCAAACCGGACCGCAATGCCGACATTCCCAACCATACACAACCACGCGAAGATACCAATGTCCCCGACCTGCTGCGGCTGTCCCCGGTCGACCTGATCAATCGGCTGGCATCGCTGCAATCGGGCTACCGCATTACGCTGAACCTGTCCAACCTTGGCGCTGAAGATGTATTAGAACTGATCTATGACAGTTGCGGCATGATCACGCGCCTGGAGCTGTTCAATCTCAAGGATTGGGCCGACGGCCACACCGGACATCTTGCGGACATCAGCCGGCTGCAGGAGGCCATCAATGGCCAGAACCCTATCAAACTCAAACGGGTGATCCTTGAAAACCTCCAAAGGGTCGAAGAACAAGACCATCCGTACAAAGCCGAGCGAATCGCCAAGCTCAAGACCATTTTGCACGATATTCTTGCGCTGCAGGCCATGTACAAAGCCAAACCACTCAAGGCACGCCTGGGTAGCGACTCCACCGGACGATCACCACGCTTTCACGGCATGGGCCTGGCCGTAATCGACACCCTGCCCCCCCGGGCGCAGCGGCAGATCATAAAAGATATCGGCTCGGGCCGCGAGCGCATCCCCATCCAGATGACCGTCCACAAGCGTTATACGTTCGTCCGGCCGGAGGCTGTAAACCACACCGCAGCGGGTGCCTGGACAAAGCTTATGACCTGGGCGCGCATGGCCTTACCGATCGGTGCCGCCAAAACGGTGGACTGGGCCGTGCAGGGCCACACCACGCGAATGTCCCCCACGGGCAATGTGGTCACCTTGGGCGGGATTCAAAATACCGTGTGCAACGATCTGAAACTCATACCCCAAGCAGCGGGCTATCCTGGCGATGGGCGCATGGGACGCTATATCAACTCTCATCTGCGCAATCTGCTCAAGGTCCTGATCGGCTTCATACCCGCTTTCGCCACTTTTCTGCTCACCAAGGACTGGTGGCTGCTGGCCTATTTCGGCGCCTTCATCTGGTTTGGCATCACCGGCGTGCGCAATATCCTGCAGTCGGTGCTAGGCGGCGGGGGCCTGAGACGCTCGCCCCTGCTGCGCTGGAATGCATATGTCAGCTGGGATCGAATCGCCGACTCACTGCTGTTTACCGGATTTTCCGTCCCACTGCTCGATTACCTGACCAAAACGGTTGTACTCGAACGGATGTTCGCCATCACCACCGCCACGCACCCCGTGCTGCTGTACACCATCATGGCGTTGATCAACGGGGTTTACCTCTCCGCCCACAATGCCTTTCGCGGTTTACCCAGGGCAGCGATATACGGCAACTTTTTCCGCAGCGCGCTCTCTATTCCCATTGCCGTGGCCATCAACTTCGCCGCCGGACATTTCCTGGCCGCCGCCGGCGTGGCCGCCGTGACCGATGCGCTGCAAAAATGGGCCGCGATCATCTCGAAAACCGCTTCGGACATGGTGGCTGGCATCATTGAAGGAACCGCCGACCGCTACAACAACATCCGCACGCGTTTCAGGGATTACCGCAAAAAACTGGCCGAACTGCTCGGCATATACGCCCAACTGGAATTGCTGTACCCGGAAACCAGCGCCTACGAATTGTTAGAGCATCCGAAAAGCTGCCGGCCAAACGTCACCGTGGAAGCCCGTGACCTTGAGCGGATCATTACCATCCATGCGCTGGACCTGCTCTATTTTTGGATGTATCAACCGCGCGCCCGCAGTGCTCTTGATCAACTGCTCAAAACCATCAACGAAGAAGAACGGCACCTGCTGGTTACATCCCAGTTCACACTCATGCGCCAGCGCGATATCAGCCAGATGTTTATCGACGGCGTACTGGGCGACGACTTCGCCAAGGCGCTTTCATTCTATCTTTCCAGCTATCCGCACTACTTGGAAGCCATGAAGCGGTATGTATAGGATTGGCAGGTAGTGAGGTGAGGCGGGCGTTTGACTTGAGCGAAATGGCGTGTGGCGCGGACAACACGCCCGGCTCACCTCCGTTTGGAACTCGAAAGTTGAATTGTACTTTTTACTGCCGGTCGCGCCATGATCACCTGATGAATATTCACACGGAAAAAGCCTCCGCCGGCACCTCGATCCACGTAGCACGACCCACGGCAACCGGGTAGCCCGATTCGGAATAGACGCTCGAGGCGGCGAAACGTTTGCGTCCTTCCACGCTCAGAGGCCATCCAACCACCACACACCGTTCACCCGGTGCAATGGTGTGATCAATGCGCGCGCAAAGCTCTCCCAACACGATCGCCTTGCCCGGCGGGATCGACCAAACCGCGAAAGCACTTGTGCAGTCCAGCGCGGCCCACAGAAACTCAGGCCGCACCCATCCGGTATCCACGGACAGGGATGCGTCAGGCACCCAGGGCGCGGCCACGATCGCTCGTCCGGGAACCGCTCCCGGAAAAATCCGCAAACCATCCCCCGCGGCCCGCTGCGGTCCGCAGACAAAACAGCGCGGGAAAGGATGATGTTCGAATCCGGGATACGATGGCGTGGCTTGTTCCGCCGCCGCAAACGACGGCGGGTCGGGCGGTGTCAGGTCAGGATCGGCCGATCTGGCTTGTGCAATGACCGACGATTCTTGCCGCAATGTCACGCGGTCATCGGAAACGTCCAAGTGAAGCGTTGTCTCTAAAGGCGGCGGGGCCATCAGGCGAACAGTGACCGGGCCAGGCAGCAGCGCGGCCACACGCCCGCATACATATCCGCCATTACCGGAGTTCGTCGGCCCGCAAAAGCGATTGGAAATGACCATTCTTTCGGTGCGCATGGACAGCCTCGTACGGTTGAAAGTCAATGGGAGAACAGATGGCATGACAAGCACCGGCTCAATGAACCGGTGCTTGCTGATCTTATTTTTTCTTTTCCTGTTCCATTTTCAATTTTTCACTGCATACACTGCATGTGCCATCCGTTTTTACATGCGGTTGACTCTTTACTTCGGATTTGCAAACACCACAAGTTGCCATGGTTATTTCTCCTGCATGTTGATTTGATGCGACTGCCTTTTCGTGAATCGCTTGCAGCAAAATATAGATCGCGTTGATGCGGATGGAAGTAAGGTGTTGCGTTTAGATCGCCGTATTTAAAAGCAGTATAACGCACAGGGGTCCGGCGAACCTGTCGTGCCGGTCATGGTAATGCCTGCGATGCCAGGCGGTCATCCCCAAAACAATTCCGGCACGCCCCTGTTGTCGCGTCAGAACTGTCGAAGCTCTTGACACGACGACAGATCGTTGCCATGGATGAGAAAAACTTTTTTGGCACACCCTCACCCCCACCAAAGGAGCCGGAACATGCAAATCATCGTCTATTTACTGGGTTTCGGGAGCATTGCAATCAGTTCTTGCCTGATTCTCTACCCAAGGGCCACAATCGATCTGTACAGGGGCCTGTATCAGAAATACCCCCTCTCCTATATTGCCGCGATTGCAGCAGTATTCGGGCTTTTTTTCTTGATAGCCGCGCCGATCACCACTTATCCATGGTTTTTCAGAATCATCGGTCTGCTATGCCTTCTGGAGGCGCTCCTGGCCTTTTTCAATCCTCAAAAGATCTACAGCCGTATGCTGGAATGGTATTTTATGAAGGTTTCCGACCAGACGCAGCGCTTGTTCGGTATCATCGGCGTCATCTTCGGAACCGCTATCCTGAGTTGGGTATAGACCCCCAAAAAAGACAGGTCGAATCCCATCGCTGCCGACCCCTTCATAAGGATTCGACCTGACACTATTATATCTTTAGCCCGCGACGATGCCTTGTTTCCCCGGCACCCTCCTTTGTCCCCTTTGATGCACAATGCCGCAGGGTAACCGCATAGGGTCCCGTTCACCTGCGATAATCGCCTTCACGGTGGGTCCGCAGTTACCGTGAAAATGGCGCCGATGGGCAAGCGGCCATGGCGATGGAAACCGGTGTAGGGGCGACCGGCGGTCGCCCCTCCAGGTGATGCCCCTGCGATAAAACAAAGTCATGTCGGGTGCGCAGTTACGAGTACCACGATGTTCCGTTTCTATGATCACGCCACGCAAATGCGGTTGCCCTGCACAATGCCGCGAGATAGCTTTACTATTTGCAGACCTTTTGGTAAAGAATCGCCAACTTCAAACATAGGATCCACATCCCCATGAACTTGATCAAATCCTGGCTTCAACGTCATCTCGACAACCCCCAGGTGGTCATTCTGGCCGTTATTCTGCTATCGGGTTTCGCGGTCATCTATTTCTTCGGAAGAATGTTGGTGCCTTTGTTTGCCGCCTTGATTATCGCCTACCTGCTGGATGGCATGATCAAACCCCTTGTGAGTCGAAGGTTTCCGCGGATTTTGGCGGTAGTGGGCTTCTCCCTGCTGTTCATGTTGTTGTTGGTGTTCACGATATTCTGGCTGGTCCCGTTGCTCATCCGACAGCTGACCCAATTGGTGCAGCAATTGCCGACCATGATCGCAGCCGCCCAGCAATTGCTGCTTCAATTGCCCGAACAATATCCCCGATTGATCTCCCTGGACCAGGTATATGAATTAAACACGGTTATACGCCGAGAATTCACCCGCCTGGCGCAAAACATCTTGTCCATATCGGTGGCTTCGGTCGTTGGCCTGATCACTCTTTTGGTGTACCTGATCATCGTCCCCATGCTGGTTTTCTTCTTTCTCAAGGACAAAGACAAAATACTCACCTGGCTGACAGGCTTTCTCCCCAAGGACCGCTCGCTTGCAGTGCGGGTGTGGAATGATGTCAATGCGCAGATCGCCAATTATATCCGCGGCAAAACCTGGGAAATCATTTTCGTGTGGGTGGGCACCTATGTGGTTTTCTCACTGCTCAGCCTGGAATACGCCATGCTGTTGGGGTTGGTCGTCGGCCTGTCCGTATTGTTCCCCTACGTCGGCGCGGCCATAGCCACCATTCCCATTGCCGTGGTCGCTTATTTCCACATGGGTGTGGGGCCGGAGTTTGTGTGGGTGCTGGTGGCGTACGCCATTATCCAGATTATCGACGGCAATATCCTGGCCCCCCTGCTCTTGTCCGAGGTGGTCAATATTCATCCAGTGGCGGTTATCGCTTCGATTCTGGCCTTCGGAGGACTTTGGGGATTTTGGGGCATTTTCTTCGCGATTCCCCTGGCCACGTTGATTCAGGCAATCATCAGAGCATGGCCCGGAGGACCGGACACGTTGCATTCAGCGGCGGATACGCCTATCGACGAATCCGCCGCCTACGGCCAACACGAACCGTGAACCATTCCCGCATTTCAACGCAGGTTGGGCCGAGTCTCGCCTGACCGCTTCAACCGCTTATGGTTTTGCTGGGGGGGCGACATGCTTCAAAGCTGTCATCGCCGTGGTCACCATGCCGGACAAGTCGCTGACGTTGCTCGGAATGATCAACGTGTTGCTGGTCTTGGCCAGTTTTCCGAATTCATTGACATACTGCTCAGCCACCCGCAGGTTGGCCGCCTCCTGGCCGCCTTTCATTTGAAGCTGTTCAGCAATCGATTTCAACCCTTCGGCGGTCGCCCGGGCCACGGCCAGAATTTCCTCGGCCCGGCCTTCGGCTTCATTAATTCGGCGCTGTTTTTCACCTTCGGAACGTAAAATGGCATTCTGGCGTTCGCCTTCGCCCCGATTGATGGTGGATTGACGTTCACCTTCGGATTTGGCGATCGCCGCGCGCTTTTCACGTTCGGCCGTCATTTGCGCTTCCATGGCGTTTTTGACCGATTGCGGCGGCAGGATGTCCTTGACCTCGTAACGCAGCACCTTGACGCCCCAGGCCTGGGCCGCTTGATCGATGGAATCCACAACCTGGCTATTGATGGTTTCGCGCTCTTCAAACGTTTTATCCAGATCGATTTTACCAACGGTCGAGCGCAGCGTTGTCTGGGCAAGCTGGGATGAAGCCATGCGATAGTCGTTGATGCCATACGCCGACAACTTGCTGTCCATGACCTGCAAATAGATCAGACCATCCACCTCGACGGTCACATTGTCCTTGGTGATACAGGTCTGGCTTGGAATATCGAAAACTTCCTCTTTCAAGGAGAACCGGTAGGCCACACGGTCGATAAAGGGAAAAAGAATATGGAATCCGGCCCCCAGGGTTTTGTTGTATTTGCCAAGCCGTTCGATGATGTATTCGCTTTTTTGCGGGACGATTACGGCTGTTTTAGCAACCACCAGGATTACCAAGGCAGCCAATACCAAAATGGCAATCAGCGTCGCACTCATGACATCTCCTTACTGTTGAATCGTGAACACCAAAAAATGCTCAGCGCATGATCGCGCCACGCATCGATGAAACTTCTATGTGAATGGATCAAATTTTTCGGACGAAATAGATTTGGCGGGAGTTGTCCGCAAAACGCAGAATTTCGGCTGTTTCGCCAACTTCGATCTCCTCGTCGGCCGTGGCATACCAAAGCGTTCCGCGGTAGTGAACGCGTCCGTTGACCTGGGGGGTGATGCGCTGGGCCACCTGGACATGCGCGCCTTTGGGGAAATCATCGTAATCCACGCTCGTGCCGGAGGCGCGCCCCTGGAACATGCGCATCAGCAGGCGACGCAACAGAACAATCGAAGACACGCTGCCGATGATGAAAACCGTGACCTGCTGTGTCGCCGAAAGATCCCACAGTAAAAGCGCTGCGGCCGTTATCCAACAGCCGAGGCCGAAAAAAAGCACAATGAACCCGGGCATCTGCAATTCCAACAGCGCCAGTCCCGCACCCAGTAAAAACCATATCAGCCATGCTGAGAAAATCGTTTCCACAGTACCCCTGACCCGCTGCGTCGGCGTGTTTCAGTTTAAGTGATGCGCAGCTCGGCATATACCCAATTTGCGGCGAAGATGCAAACCCAACCGGTGGCAGCCTCCTTTCGCTCCCAACCCCCATGCATATAATTTTCAGCTATCGCATGTAGCATTGGCATAAAAATCGCCAGTTGCAGGGTGGGCATTGCCCACCACCATATGCGCTGGATTGAAGAGATTCGCATAGCATGCCGGTTTTCCGGCAGGGTAAGGAATTTCTGGCGCCGGTAAGTTAGCACGATAAAAAAGCAAGTCGCACCTTGGTATTGGCGCGACGATAATCCGACATGATTTTTCATCAACATTTATGGATAGGGCGGCGCGTTGCCTGCCACCGTGTCATTCATAGCTATCCGCACCACAGATCACCTATGACCTTTTGCAAATAAATGGTGGGCGATGCCCACCCTACATGGCTTATGGTCATCATGCTTATGGGGCACGATGCTCGCTGTAGGGGCGACCGGCGCTCGCCCACGCAAACCTCTGTATTTAGCAGTTGTAGGGTGGGCATTGCCCACCACCATAGGCGCTGGATTGAAGGGATTCGCAAAGCATGCCGGTTTTTCGGCAGGATAAGGAATTTCTGGCGGCCGGTAAGTTAGCACGATAAAAAAGTAAGTCGCACCTTTGGTATTGGCGCTGGCGATAATCCGACATGATTTTTCATCAACATTTATGGATAGGGCGGCGCGTTGCCTGCCATCGTGTCATTCAAAGCCATCCGCACCACAGATCACCTATGACCTTTTGCAAATAAATGGTGGGCGATGTCCACCCTGATATGGTTGACGAGGCTTAAGTCGTAATGCTTATTGGCACGATACCCGCTGTATGGTCATCATGCTTATGGGGCACGATGCTCGCTGTAGGGGCGACCGCCGGTCGCCCCTACAGGTGAAACCCCCTGCTATAAAAAGGTGAAAAGGGTTCGCGTATGGTCCGCAGGAAGATATGGTCTTTTTTTACACCAGGCACGATAGTTGCTCTTATTGGGTGACCAGGGACACATGAGGTTTTTATTGAACCACGGAATGTGTCCTTGCAGAAAATTGTACACAAGGAGAGTGTTGTGAATTTACGTCTTACGCCTAAAAACCTGCGCAGGCTTGACCCCACCGATATCCTTTTTCAAACCGAATACTGGGGTGAGGTAAAAACGCGCCTGGGATGGAAACCCTATGCTTTTGATATCGGTTCATCGCTTTCCGGGGGCGATGTGCTCGTGTTGATCAAATCTCTTGGTGGAAATTTTTCGGCTGCCTATGTTCCCCAGGGTCCCGAGTTCGTACCCCACGAGGAAAACCAGGGGACTTTTCTGGAGGCGCTTTCTGAGGAAATGGCCGAACAGTTGGAATCGACACTGGCCTTCATCCGGTACGATCTTCCATGGGAATCGCCCTATGCACGTGAGTTGCGGGAAAAGCAATGGCATGACTACCCTGAATCCCGAATTCGCGAAATGCGGATGAACTTCGGCACAAAAAACTGGAATCTGAGAAAAGCGCCGGTGGACATGACGGTAACCCACAGTTCCATCGTCGATATCAGAGACAGCGAAGAACAAATACTTGCGCGTATGAAACCCAAGACCCGATACAATATCAAGCTTGCCCGGCAGAAAGGGATACGCGTCTGCGTCGCAACCGTTGATGCCCTGCCGGTTTTTTATCGACTTTACCGTGAAACCGCTCTGCGCAATGGTTTTTTCATGGGCGAATACCGCAATTTTTTGGCACTTTTCTCTGCCGGCGCTCAGAGTCGATCCGGGTCGGAAATCGTCCTTCTGTTGGCTACGCACAACCGGGAAGTCCTGGCGGGCGCGATCATTGCCATCTCAGAAAAGGGAGCCATTTTTCTGCATGGGGCGTCATCCAGTAAACACCGAAATCTCATGGGGCCGTATGCGCTGCATTGGGAAGCAATCCGATACGCGCGATCCCGGCGATGCCGGACATACGACATGGGCGCAGTTTCGCCCAGCAAGGATCCCAGACACCGATTTTTCGGGCTTTATCGCTTCAAGACCGGTTTTGGCGGCGAAATCCTGCATCGCAGCGGCTCATGGGATTATCCCCTTAACAAAACTGTGTACACGCGATTCAGGAATGCGGAAACGCTTTCAGAAGACTTGTGACATGGGGGTCTATGTTCCAGGGAGACTTGTCCTGCAATGCGATTGCCGTCTGCGCAGGATTAGTGCCCGAGCACGCGCGGCGCCGTCTTGAAAGCGTCGGCTCCGTTTGCCAGGATGGCCTGGCCGCTGCTATCGTCGTCGGGTGCGCCGAGGTTGTCGATCAGGACCGCGAGGGTTTGCCATGCGTCGCCGCCCAGAAATGTTGTGCGGGGATTGTCATACAGCGGGTTTTCGATGCCGGAAGGGCCGGGTGTACGGTCTTGGTTGCAAACCACGATGGCCGGAGCGCATTCGGCCGCAAGGACCCGGTAGGTGCGCTGATGCGCGCCTTCGACCTGTGCCAGGGCCGGATTGACGATATCGCAAGCGCCGATGATCAAGGCGACATCGGTCCTGGCCAGGGCATCATCCATCGACTGTAGGGTGGTCAGCAGGCCATCGGTCTGACCTAAAAGCGCCAGCATCTGTCCGGGCAGTCGACCGGCAGCCGGATGGATGGCGAACTGCACGGTCTTGCCCCATTCGCGCAGGCCGGCGGATAGCACGATCGCCTTGAACTGGGCTTTGGACAGTGCCGTGCCGTGCCCGGGAATGATGGTGATATGCCGGGCATCGCGCAGGGCGGTGATCGCAGCCAACAGGTTTTTCAACCGTCCATCCTGGGCGGGCCTCTTCGCCCGGCGCAGGGCCTGTAATTCCTCGGCCAGCGGCTGGAGAAAACGCATGAACCATTGGGGCATCGCGGCCGCGACGTGCTTCGCACGATGCATGATTGCTTTCGAGGTTTTTAAGATCATGTCACATTGCGCTTTCATGTAAAACGGTGCGGGCTTGAAGCGGCGCTTCAAGAGAGTGCAGACACGCAATCAGCGCATTGGCCAAAATCGGCGGCTGATGCTTCTTCAGCACGCCTTGCAAGACCGCTGTCCACTTCGGCCGGTCGGCCACAGCGCTCCTTTCGGGAAGACGACAACCCGCTTTTGCCAATTTTTCCAGAGCGTTCAATGCCATAATCCGAGTTCTATAGTATACTTTTTCATCCGCTACCATGGCAACGACTTGTTCGATCAGATCGTACGAGGGGTTTTCGATCGTACCGATCCGTTTGAGCACCTCTTCACGCAAACGCCAGTTGTCCTTGTAGCGTAAAACGCGGATCATGCCCTTCTGGCATTCACCCAACATGCCTTTTTGATCCAACTGGTTCAAAAGATCGAGAACCGTTCCCCATTCCTTTAAATTTTCGAAAGGGTCTTGTTTCACGATAATCTCCTTTGCGCCTTTTGATCTTCCAACATCATTTTTATTCGGTACGCAGCAGACTGCCCAATACTTCCTGGTGCTTCGCGCGCTGTGCGTCGGTCAACTGGGCTACAAAGCGGGCACCTTCGGACGAGTCGCTGCCGTCTACCGACTCGAAAAGATGTTCCTCGAGACGTTTGATTTTGCCTTCCGGGGTGATCAGCAACAAGCTGTCATCCTCCCCGATATCCTCTATATCTTCGTTGATGCCGATAAAAAGACGGCCTGAGGCCACGTTCTTGTATAACTTCATCATTGTTCTCCTTCCCGTGGTGATCTTTTGACACGCGTCGCGCGATTCGATTCGGCGCCCCCTATGCGCCATGGGCATTGTCTTGCTCTTGCGGGACTGCGCTATGGGCATAGGATGTTTTTTTAACCATCAGTCTGCGAACGCCGCCGGCGGCCCCGCACTCAATAATGTCTCCCGTCTTGCATCCAATCAACGCGGTTCCGATAGCCGTCAGAATGGATACCCGGTTCTCGCTGTCGTCCGCTTCTTCGGGAAAAACCAAAGTGGTGGTAAATTCAGCATCGCCGCCGATCTCCTGCAGAACGACCCGCGAATGCGTCGTCACCACATCGGGGGGGATTTGCTCGGCACGCACCACACAGCCTTGGGATATCTCGTAATTAAGCTTTCGCATTGTTTTACGATCCCGTTCTTTGAAAAGATCGCTGAACAACATCAGCCAATCGAGTCGTGCCTTGTCGTTTTCAGTAATGTAAATCGTCTTGCGCTGCATCGGCCGGCTCCTGGTAGTCGTGCGCTCTCCTGCTTCGCATCGCCCGGTCCGCTGGGAAAGCATCCATGGCTTACCGTAAACGAGAGCAAGAGCCGTGCCGACAGCCGGAAACCGGGAACCGTGCGCAGCGAGCGCGCGGGAGGTCTTACGCCACCAATTCGTATAGCGGGATTAAGCGGTCTTTGCGCCGGTGTGGCACCGCTGGGCATCTGCCAAGTGCAGGGGGTCGGGGCGAGGAAATTTCGTCCGGCGGGGAATATTTCCCCGCTCGGTTGCCGGTCTCACCCACGTGTATGCTCTGCTGAGTAGTTACTTTTGCGCGCTCCTATTTCAGCTTGTCGCGCAGGGTTTTGCGATCGATTTTAAGAATGGCGGCCGCCTTGGTTTTATTGCCACTGACGCTGGCCAGCACGTCGCGGACGTACTCGGATTCGAACTCAGCCAAGCTGCGATCCAGCCTTTTGGCCGGCGTGGCGCAGAATTTCATTGTCGCCGGCAAATCCGCCAGTTCGATTTTTTGACCTTCAGCTACCAGCACCATTTTTTGAACCGTATTCTCAAGCTCACGCACATTGCCCGGCCAGTGATAGGCCATCATCTGCCGCAATGCATCGTCGCTGAAGAAGGGCACCGGCCGCCCAAGTTCTTTGGCAAATTTCGCATGAAAGTGACTGACCAGCAGTAAAAGGTCCTGGCCCCGCTCGCGCAGCGGCGGTACGGGAATATCGATCACATTGATCCGATAATACAAATCTTCCCGGAACAGGCCTTTGCCAATCAGTTGCAGCAGGTTTTTGTTTGTGGCGCAAATCAGGCGCGTGTTCACATGGGTAGGTCTGCTGGAGCCTACCTTATAGATGGTTTTCTCCTGGATTGCGCGCAGGAGCTTGCCCTGCATGGCCAGGCTCGCATCGCCGATTTCATCCAGGAACAAAGTACCCCCGTCGGCTATTTGAAAAAAACCGGTGCGCGTATCGCCGGCACCCGTAAAGGCGCCTTTTACATGCCCGAACAGCTCGCTTTCGATCAGGCTTTCTGGAATCGCAGTGCAGTTGACCGAGACAAACGGCGCCGAGCGGCGCGCGCCGGCATAGTGCACCGCACGCGCCACCAACTCTTTGCCGGTGCCGCTTTCCCCGGAAATGTGCACGTTGGCATTGCTGTCGCCGGCTTTGCCGATCAGTTTGAAAACGTTTTGCATGGCGCGCGACTCACCGATGATGCCATAATCGCTGGCTGCGCTTTGGGCACCGGCGGCCAACCGCTTGCGGAGTAGCTTTTCGATGATCGCGCGCACAGCCGACAACAATTCCGTGTCGGTAAACGGCTTGGCCAGGTAATGCTCGGCGCCTGTCTTGACCGCTTCCACGGCTCCTTCGATCGACGGATAGCCGGTGATCATCATTATTTCGACATCGTCCAGGTTCTGGCGCACATGCCGGACCAGCTCCAAACCGCTGGTTTTCGGCATCCTCAGATCGGTGATAATCACGTCGAAGGCGGCGTGCGACAGGATTTGCAAAGCCTGCTCCACGCTCGCGCAGGTGCGCACCAGGTACCCTTCTTCCGCAAGATGCGCCTGGATCACTTCGCGTGAATCTGCGGCATCATCGACGACCAGGATCTTGAATGCTTCCAAGTTTTTGTCTCTGTTTTTGCCTGCGTTCATTGCGCTTGCTTCTCGCCATAGGCTGGCAATGTGATGATAAAAGCCGCCCCCTGCCCTTGTTGGCTTTGGACATCGATCGTGCCGCAATGGGCGGCCACGATGCCATGCACGACTGACAGTCCCAGCCCTGTTCCCTGATCCACGTCCTTGGTCGTGAAAAACGGCAAAAAAATCTGATCGATGGTCTGCGCATCCATGCCGATACCCGTATCTTGCACAATCATGCGCGCCTTGTCCGGGACAGCAACCGTTTTCAACGTCAGGGTGCCGCCGGCGGGCATTGCGTGAATCGCGTTGATGACCAGGTTGACCAACACCTGGGTGATCTGGGCGGCATCCGCGATGATCGTGGGCAGATCCGGATCAAAGGCGCATTCAAAGCGGATGCCCGACTGGGCAAAGCGTGGTTCGATGAATGACATTCCCTCTGCGATGAGTTGGTTCAGATCCACCTCGGCTTTGTGGTGAGGCATGGGGCTGCTGAAAAGCATCATTTTCCGGATGGTCTCGCGTGCATGCAGGCAGGCGTGAATAATCCGGTCCAGGTACCCTGCCGCGACTTCAGACGAATCGATTTTTTTGACCGCTAACTGGGCAAATCCGAGAATGCTCGCTAACGGCTCGTTCAGCTCATGCGCGACACCGGCCGTCAGTTGACCGATCTTGGCCAGGCGATCGGCATGGCGCAGTTGGCTTTCGAGCTCGAGCTGTTTGTCATTGGCCAGCTTTTTTTCGATCATCAGGGCGCTCTGGCGGGCAATGGTTTTCAGCAGTTCGCGCTCTTCCGGCAAAAAATGGTCGCCTGTGTCGATGGCGCGGCGATACACCACTTCAATGGCCCCTTGCGAGCGGCCATGTATGATCAACGCTTCACGGATCGTATGGGGTGAGGCCGCAAAACCTTCGGTCGCAAACGTCAGATCGCCCACCGTGATCCGGGCACCCGTCTTGTCCGGGTGCTGAAATGCCGGCGGCAACACGGCCAGAATCGCCCGCAACACCTCCGGAAAGGGCTTGCCCGTATCTGCAGCGATTTTGGCGATTTCGTACAGACAGGTCAGTTCCTTGTTGCGTTCGATCAGTTTGGCGCGTTCTTGCAGCAATTCTTGATCATGCATGCTTATCCATCTTCCAAGTGACTGGCGCGGCGTGTCTATCGGAATTTCCGGGATGCCTCGTTTAGCAGCGCCTGCGCCTGTTTGCTGAACCAGCAGTCGAGAAATTGTTCATTCTTCTGCCAGCCATTGCTTTTGTACTGCTGCTGAAGCATTCCGACGCGGACGGCCTTCATGGCGGCAAATGCGGCTGGAGAAAGCGCAGCCATTTCGGTAGCTTTTGCGATGGCCTGCGCCTCGACGCTTTCCAGAGGGTAAACCGCATCGATCAGCCCAACCTGCCGGGCCTCGTCGGTTGCCATAATGCACCCTTCGTAGAGCATTTTCTTGACCACGCGATCGCCGGCGAGTTGGCCGAGCATCAGGCCGGCCAGGTAGGGCACCGGAACGCCCAGTTGGATTTCATTCAGACCGATTTTCTTCCCGGCTACACCCAGACGGTAGTCGCACGTCAACGCAAGAATATTGCCGCCTGCGACGGCGTGCCCGGCCATGGCGCATACCGTGGGCAGGGGCAGCGTGAGCAATGTGCAGGCCACATCATTGAACCTGAAGAAAAAATCGGACATCCGCGCTCTGTTCAACGTCAGGAGATGGGGCAAATCTAAGCCCATCGAAAAGAATTTCGGGTTTCCGGCCAGAACCACGGCCCCTGTCCGGTCGTCGATGGCATCGATGGCCGCGCAAAGCGCATCGACCATCAGCGGACCAATGGCATTGGTCACGCCATTGTCCAGCCGCAAAACCGTTACATTTTCATGCGATTCCACTTTTACAGTCGTCATTGTTTACCTCGCAACCATTACCCCGGACGTAAGGCATGGCAATTTTTTGTGGGTGAACCGCCGTGCCAAGAGGCAGGCGCCCCTGACACACGCGGCGGCGATCAAGCCCCTTCGGCGCGCTGCGCCGCTGGCCGGTGGCGCAGCGAATCACTGCCCGGCCAACCGCCGGCCGATGGCCTCGGCCTCCCGCAGCAAGGCCTCATTTTGGGAGGCCGGCGCAACGTGGCTGTCGGCATGAATAATACGGCCGACCTCCCGCATGCCCAACCCCGTGCCCGCCATTCCGGCCAGCCAGCGAATCGACCGCTCGTACTGTTCCTGGCCCGGCGCCCCCTGGGAAATCACCATGGCGAACCGTTTGCCGGCCGGTACCGCCGAGTTGTAGCCCCCGCCTTCTTTGGGCGTATAGAGCGAATAGACGCGGTCGACGAAAAGTTTCATCTGACCGCAAATGCGATACATGTAGATGGGGCAGCCGACAATCAGCGCATCGCAGCTCTTCATCGCTTCGAGAAATGGGCTGAGCCCGTCTTTCTGAGCGCAGATGCCGTGTTTTGTGCGGCATGACAGACAGCCCATGCAGCCCTTCATATCCAGGGTGTGCAAATGCGCTTCGCTGGTGTCGGCGCCGGCTGCCGCAGCGCCTTGCAGCATGGCATGGATGAGAGCGCTGGTGTTTCCATTTTTTCGCGGGCTGCCGTTGATGGCCATGACGTGCATGCAGGTCTCCTTGGGTTTACAGTGATTGATACCGAAAATCTCATGGGGTGGCTCACGCCGATGAAACCCGTTTTCGCGGAGTGGGTCAAGGCTTTTCTAACACGATTGGCCATGCATGAATCAACACGGGGAAAAAGGCGTGATCGATACCGCAGACCCGCCGCCGGCGCTTGGTGTCCGGATTCCAGCGCTGATCTGGCCGGGATGATCGATCAGTGCTGGACCGATGGACATGTACCCTTCGGGGAACAGCGCTGTGCGGGGATGACAGGGCCAGCGGCGCCATTTTGATCGTCGCCGGCCAGGGGTTTATCTTTGCGCAAGCTGTTAAATGTGAACAAACTTGCCAACCGTCGGGATCAATTGCGCTTGCTGCCTGCCATCTTTCGCTTAAAATTCTCAAAAACCAGTTGAACGGCCACTGGGCTGGGGAAACTGGCCCGGGGTGAGAACTCCCGAAGGGCTGCGATCTCATCATCATTAGGCACCGGAAAAGCTCCCAGATTGTCAGACACCTTCAGATCCCAAGGGATATCCGCCTTGACACGTTCCACGCTCACGCCGGGAAAAAGTGCGTCCAGGTACATCTCTTTGGTCTCTTCATGAAATTTAAAAATCCCTTTGGGGGTGAGCAGTATGGCCGGACCCGAGCCAGGCGTATAACGCCCGGATGCCTCGCGCTCGTTGCCGCCGCCCAGGTACCCCGGTGACGTCAGGTAAGGAAGTTTTTCGACAAATGCCCCGCCGCGCATCGTGAGGATGGATTTTTTGGCATAAGCATAAAATTCAGGCGCGCCGCCCGCAGCGCTGATGCGCGGGGAATCCGGCGGCATGCCGAGATATGAGGTGTTGATATTGCCAAATTTATCAATCTGCCCCACCCCCAGAAAAGCTTTGTCGAGATAACCGGCGTGGGTGATGGTGGCAAAAACACTGAACAGATCGGTGGCGTAGCTATACCCCCTTGTGGCGGAAGCGTCGGCCACGTGCATGGGCATGACCCGGGGTTCGAAATCGCAGATCCCCGATTCCATCATCAGCACGGCTTCAGGAGCATGGGTCTTTTTGGCCACGGCACCCGCAATGATCGGCATTCCAACGCCCAGAATACATACATCCCCATTATTGATTTGACGCGCGGCCGCAACCACCAGCAATTCTTCGCGGGTAACCTTTTTACTTAACATCGACCAGTTCTCCTTTCTTTTCGATCAGCTGTTCCAACCCTTCCCGGTCGACACCAAGATCGTGGGATATGCCATTGTGATCCCAGCCCGATTGGAAGGGAATGCCGTAATTGGCCGGGGCGGAATGATATGAACGCGCCTGATAGTTATTGAGCATCTGCTGGCCGAAAATTTTCACGTAATGCTTCATATAGGCCGCACGGTCCGGCAGGCCGTAGACCCATTCATCAAAATAATTTTTCAGGCCGTCTTCCGCTTTAAAAGCCTGGTTGATCAGGCTGAACATGGCGGTATCGAGCCCGCGATAGCCCACGAGTTCAAAAGGATGGCATCCGTAAGGCTCTTCGATGACGGCCGAAACCCGGAACCCCGGAACGATCGTATGGTGGGGACTGGATTTGATCACGTCCGATTCCACCAGTTCCTCGCATGTGACAATAATCTTTTTGCTGGCCAGACAGGCGTGAACGGTCGATCCCAAGCCTCCCCAATGCTGGGCGTTGCCGAATTTATCGGCCCGCTGCACATGCAGCACACAGACATCCGGATTGGCCGCGGGCACAACCGGAATGGTTCTGCCGGTGAACGGACAGGTCGTCGTACCGAATTTCTTATCGCCCATGAAGCCCCGGACCTTAAAAACATCCGAGTCCATGATCGACTCCAGAACGGGCATGTAGGAGTAGCCGCAGGAACCGGCGAACAGACGGGCATTGTAGGTAAAATTGGTGTAATCCTCAATTTGCAGCTTTCCGGACCGCTGATATTGCTCGATCACCCCGCCGCGCTCTCTTCCGCCCCATTTGTGGACAAAAGCGGAAAACATTTTATCCACGCTGCCGCTGAACACCATGAATTCGCCATCCAGCGATCCCGACTGGCTGAAGTAGGTCAGCCCTTTCTTTTTTTGCCGGATGATTTCAAAAAGCAGGCTCATCGGCATGCTTTCATTATAGTTCCCGGTGATCACACTATCGCCATCTTTTACGAATTGTGTGATCGCCTCTCTGGTCGTCATGACCTTTGACCCACTTTGTACAACCATTACCACGTCCTCCTATCCGTTTGATCGAAAAGCCGCATCCGTAGATGGCCATTATTTCCGTTGAGAATACGCGTCCACATAGAACAAACCCCGCATATGTCGAAAAACGGGACAATCTATATGATTTATCCGCGCAACATTCAAGGAATTTGGCGTTCACGAACAGGGTAACCGTATTTGCGTATAGGCCGCATTTCAGAAATGGAACATCGTGCCATCGTTCTTCCTTAGGGGCGAACCTTGTGTTCGCCCGGAGGTAAATGTCGGTTGATCCCTGGGACGAATGGACACCTTGATGACCACGGTGCCCGCTGTAGGGGCGACCGGCGGTCGCCCAGGCGAGCCACTGAATTTGGGTCACCACCCAGAATGGCGCGGCCCGATTATCCCGCAACCATGATTGCCTGGCATGGGGCTTTGCACCCGCGCCGGGCGACCGCCGGTCGCCCCTACAGGTGAAACGGGGTTAAGTGCCGAGTGGGGGCGGCCCCCGAAGGTCCGCAATATGGTGAACGGCAGCTTTTTCGAAAGACTATGGTGAGAAGTCCTATAGAGCTGAATGTCCAAATGCGGTCATCCTGCGTCCACGAAAAATCGATAGAAGGCAAGGCTGCAGCCCCCCGATATAAGAAAGCCTAAATCGAAAATCTGAAATTCAGAGATTCATGCCGCGACAAATCTGAAAAATTCTGGCAGGATAAATTTCCTTCGAAACTAAAAAGCACAACTTGATCTGAACCGGCTCCATCTTGCAAACAGATAAGGCAAATCCGTGCTTACTTCCACCCGGTTCGTCGTCTTGGATGTCGAAACCACAGGCCTGTCTCCACGAGTCGGCCATCGCATTATTGAAATCGGCGCCGTCTGCCTGGAAAACGGCGTCGAGACGTGCGCGTTTCACAGTTTAATCAACTGCGGCTGTAAAATACCACCCGCTGCGCAGCGGGTCCACGGCATTTGCGATGCCATGCTCTGCGATCAACCACCACCATCTATGGTTTACCCGCAATTCCATCAATTTATCGAAGGCGCCATGCTGGTCGCCCATAATGCAAGATTCGACCTCGCCTTTCTGCGGCACGAGTTTGACAAGCAGCGCTTGCCGTTGAACAACGGCATTCGCTGCACCCTTGAAATGAGTCGGCGCTGTTTGCCGGAGTTGCTGAACCACCGCCTTCAAACCGTTGCCCGTCATCTGATAGGAAGTTTGCCGCTGCACGGACGACTGCATCGCGCGTTGGATGATGCGCGCTTGGCCGCACGGGTTTGGTCGGTGTTGTGCGAGCGCTTCGCTACTGAAACAACACGAACTCACTATCGTTGTGAAAAAATAGGCACTTAAATTCCATTCTGAAGGTGATTGCCATGCCCGTCTTCCCTCAGCTCGAACGTCTAATTTGGCTGCACCAGCAAATCAAAGCACAACGCTATCCCAATGCGGTTCGGTTGGCCGAACGATTTGAAATTTCAGAAAAAACAGCCCAGCGTGATATCAACTGCCTGCGTGACCGCTTCTGCGCGCCGATGTTATTCGACCGCCGCCGTAATGGTTACTTCTATAAGGATACATTCTACGAATTGCCCTATCTGCCCGCCAGTCAGCAGGAAGTGCTGTGCCTGCTGCTGGCTCGTCGCATGCTCGATCGCTCCGCCGGCGGCTACATCGGCCGCGAACTGGACAGGCTCACGGAAAAAGTGTTTGCAACCGAATGCATCCCCGGGTTCACCCCCGAAATCGTCCAAAGCGCTTTTTCGGCCGCCTGGAGTGGCTATACCCCATCCCAAGAAGAAAACTTCCGCCTGGTCGCCGGGGCATTGATCCACCGGCGCCCCATCCGCTTCGATTATCAATCTCCCACGGCGGCGCAGATCACTGTTCGAGTGGTCGAACCCCACCATCTGCAACATTATATGGGCTCCTGGGTGCTGACTGCCTTTTGTCGCAATCGCAATGATTGGCGTAAATTTTACCTGGCCCGCATGAGCAATCCGCAAGTCATCGAACCGGCTTTCACACCCCGGCCGGAATCAGATTGGCGGCCCCTGCTCGAAAGCGCCTTCGGACTCTTTCAGGGCGAAGACACCATCGAGGTCGTCTTGCGCTTCACTCCATTTCGCGCCCGCTGGGTGCGCGAGCAGGTCTGGCATCCGGTCCAGCAGATGATCGAACATACCGACGGCAGCCTCGATCTGATCCTGATAGTGGCCGATTTCCGCGAGATCACGATGCGCATCCTGCAATTCGGCCCGGACTGCTGCGTCATAGCGCCCGAAGCGCTGCGGGATGAGGTTAAAAACGAAATCGTCAAAATGAGTCATCTTTATCGATAATTTTTTGGGAGGTCGGTACCTGGATGTCCGGGTGAGGGTGTTATGATAATAGCATTCGAACTTTCATTGTCTGCGATATGATTTTCTCTCATATGCACAAAACAAATCGACTTTGCACGAGTTCGTAATTGATAATGGAGGAACCATGACTCGCTTCTGGGCAAAAACGACACAAGAAGGTTTGCCGGGTATTTCAGTTTTCGATCACATGGTAAATGTGGGCTGGGTCGCACTCCACCTTTCTGAATTGGCACCGAAACTCCTTGATCGATTCAATTTAAGTTCTTCCCTGGTCGCTTCCCTTGCTGCACTGCATGACCTTGGCAAGATAACACCCGGCTTTCAGCGCAAGTGCGAGGCCTGGCTAAATGAGAACGGTCTCGAGAAAATTGCCCGCAATAATGCCTGGGATACATCAATGGAATCTGATCATGGGAAAGTCTCTCATGCCGCGATTCAGACATTTCTCCTTAAATCAGGCATCGAAGCTCGAACGGCCAAATTTGTTGCGGCTGTTTTGGGCGCTCACCATGGCCGTTTAACACCGCCTATTGATCGCGGGTACAGGCCGCTGAGGCTTACGATTGAATCTATAAGCCACATCGATTGGGAAGCCGAACGCATGGCCCATGCTCAAATGGTATGGAATCACTTCATTAAACCAGTAACTAATGTTGAGCTATCCGAAGAATCCCCGGCACTCTGGTGGCTGGCCGGCCTTACCAGCGTCTCAGATTGGATCGGTTCCGACGAACGTTTTTTTCCCTCCAGCCTTAGAGATAAGGTTGAAAATGTTGGTGTAGTTGCGACAAGCGCCCTCGGGATGATCGGCCTATGCCGGCCGGATATTAAGATAGGCCTTGAATTTAAAGAACTTTTCAAGTTTTCACCCAATGATATGCAGGTCAAGGCGCTGAATACCATTACCGGGCCAGGTGTTTATGTTATCGAAGCGCCGATGGGCATGGGAAAAACCGAAGCCGCTCTTGGTGCTGCCTATCAGTTGATGAGTGCAGGAAAAGCTCATGGCATTTATTTTGCTCTTCCCACGCAAACGACAAGCAACCGGATGCACCGGCGCATGAACGAGTTTCTGAGACGAATCGCCCCAGATGCGCCCACAAGCCGCATTGTTCACGGACAGTCCTGGCTCATAGAAAATGATATCAGCCTGCAACCGGCAGCGACTGAAATAAAAGGCACGGCAGTTGAGGATGCGCGCAGTGGGCGGGATTGGTTTGCATCAGCTAAGCGGGCGCTTATCTCGCCTTTTGGAGTTGGCACGGTTGACCAAGCCTTGATAGGTGTAGTCGCCGCGAAGCACTTCTTTGTGCGCCATTTTGCCCTCGCAGGAAAGGTGGTAATTCTCGACGAAATCCACTCTTACGATCTTTACACGGGGTCGCTGATAGACAAGCTCATTACAACTCTGGAAGCCCTTGGCTGCACGGTGATCGTTCTCTCCGCCACTCTAACGGCAAAGAGGCGAGGACAGATTGTATTGGGACCTTATGAGGCCCCGCAAGATGCTGAGCTTCCTTACCCGCTCATCACAGGGCGTGTAGATGGGAAGGCATTTAAACCTGTAACGGCAACTCCGCCGCAGTTAAAACCGATTAAGGTCGACTTTATCACCGAAAATGATGCGGCCGAAGAGGCGATCAAACTCGCCCGAAGGGGCGGTGCCGTTCTCTGGATATGCAACACTATTGACGCAGCCCAAAAACAATATCAAAGGTTGATGGAACTGAATCAAAGTGAGTTTCCAATCGGCCTTCTACATTCGCGGTTTCCATTCTGGCGACGTGAAGATCTTGAATCCCAATGGATGGAAAGATTTGGAAAAAAAGGCACAACCCGCTGCGGATCGATACTCGTATCCACTCAGGTCGTCGAACAGAGCGTCGATCTCGACGCCGATCTTTTGATCACCGAACTGGCCCCGACTGATATGCTGCTACAACGCCTTGGTAGGCTCTGGCGACATGAACGGAAAAATCGACCGGCTGATAACGCACGTATTTGCATTCTGGAGGAGACCAATAGCCTACTGCAGTTTCAAGAAATGGAACCGAGGGCCATAATTGAGGCCCTTGGGGCCAAGGGACGGGTGTATGCCCCATACGTGCTTCTTAGATCTCTTGAAGTCTGGCAAAACAGATCCGAGGTTTTTATACCATCGCAGATAAGAATGCTGCTTGAATCCACTTACGAAGACCGGGAAAATGAACCCGGCGGATGGCAAGAACTATCATATGAATGGTTCGGAACGGATTCCGCAAAAATAATGCTTGCCTCCCGCAACTGCAACTTATGGCAAGGGGCCCTTGAAGATGAGGAAGGCGTGCAAACTCGCATTAACGATATGCCGACCATCGCCTTGGTGCTCTGTCAAGGGATCACCAAACATGAAGCTGTATTTATTGATGGTTCAAGAGAATGTCTTGGCGCTGATCAGTTCAGACTTACCACCGCCCAGGCCATTCACAAGAATTTGGTTAAGGTTCCAGAGTACTGTTTCGATTGTATTAAACCGTGCCCCGCCTTTGCCCTTTACCACCATGGGAAGCAAAGTGTCGGTGTCGTTGCCAGAAGAGGCGCAATCCAAATAAAAGGACTTAAGAACGGAACCCGGCTTTTTTATTCTGATGAACTGGGACTTGTCGTTGAAAAGTCATCAGCAAAGGAGAAGATATGAATGTTGCTTTTGACCCATGGATACCAGTCGTAAACAATGCGGGCATGCGAGAATCAGCAAGTCTGGTTAAGGTTCTTACTGAGGGGGAGAGGTTTGCCGATCTGGCGGTGCGACCGCACGAACGGGTTTCCTTAATGCGCCTTTTTTTGTGCGTTGCCTATGCCTCCTTGAATGGTCCGAAGGATTATTACGAGTGGTGCGAGGTGCCGAAGAAGCTGCCAGGAGCCGCCGGAACATATCTTACCCAGTGGAAGGACTCGTTTGAGCTGTTTCATAAAAAAAATCCATGGTTGCAGGTGGCAGCGCTGAAGCCTGTTTCATCAGACCAAAATGGCGATCTTAATGATGAGAAAGGTTGGTCATCACTGAACAAATTATGCTTTACCCGTGCAAGTGGAAACAACTCAACCCTATTAGATCATGAGTCAAATGGTGGCAATGCGACCGAATATTCGGCTGATGAAATCGTTCTTAACCTTTTGACATTTCAGAATTTCTTTGTAGCTGGCGGAAAAGCATCATCGAGACTTTGGGGAGCGGTTGAAATGAAGAACCCTCCTAATCCTAAAGGAGGGCCGTGTGCCGGAAAATCGATTCTATTCACATTTCTACGGGGGGGAAATCTACTGGAATCGATAATTCTGAATCTGAATACCTATGAAGACCTGAAATTTATTTATGGGGCTTCAGAGGGGTGGATGGGTAAGCCTTTGTGGGAGATGCCAATCAACTCGCCTTCCAACTATGAGGCGATTGCTAACGCGACAAGGACGCACGTAGGAAGGTTGGTACCGCAAACCCGAATTCTTCTATTAAATAAAGATCGCAAAAGAGTTTTGCTCGGTGCGGGTTTTCTTTATCCCAAATTCCAAGACGATAAACATACGTTCCAACCCGATGTGTTCGCTACTACGGTATTGAACATTAATGGAGAACGTGAATTGCTTTCGGCAAGACCTAATAGTTCATTTTGGAGAGAGTTGCACTCCCTGACTGTCCGGAGAAAAAACGCGTCAGATTCATGTCGGGGCCCTCTTTGTTTGATAAATACCCCAGAAACCTACGCCTGCGACATCATCGTAAATGCCATGGTAACTAATCCAAAACAAGCCGCTGAAATTATCGATTTTGTTGAATCGGTTTTTCATATCCCTGCCTATCTTCGCACTCCCGAAGGAAATGCCGTCTATGAATCCGAGGTGAAATATTCCGAATCATTTGCGAATAGACTTGGTTGGGCTGTTGAAACATATCGAAAAGAAATTGATGGCGGATGGGAAAGAAGATTGAAGGGGGCCGGACCGTCCAAGGGTGAACTCAAAGCGAAGCTCCATGCGCTTGCCACAGCCCACTACTGGACTGCCGTTGAGAAAGCCCTCCCGCTCCTTATGACCCACATCGAAGCCATCGATACCGATGACGCTATTCCCACTCGTGAGGTTTGGCGGAAAATGCTTTTTGCTACCGCTTGCGATGCGTACCGGCTCTCTTGCGGGCAAGGGACGCCACGACAGATGCGTGCCTTTGCCAAAGGGTGGCAAAAACTGACATCGAGGAATGCGGAATCTGAACCAAACATATTGGAAACCAAGGAGGAAGGCGTATGAGCTGGCTAATTGAAAAACTCAGTAAATATAAGGATAACCGTGGACTGATGGCCAGCCTTCGCTGCGTGTTGGTTGCCAAAAAAAAACACCGTGCCTGGCCGGCATTGAACCGCCTTGGGCTTGCGATCAACGATGATGATTCGGCTTTTGTTGCAGGGCTTTTTGCGACCCACCCCGAAGAAACGTCCAACGGCAACTTCGGCACGACCTGCAAAAAAATCGAGTTGTGCCGCGGGGATAAACGAAGCGATGATAATAAGCTGACCCCAACCGAACGGAGGTTTCAGCATTTGCTTGCCGCCGAGAAAAGTGAGCTTCACAGCCGTGTCCTGCGGATGGTTCTCATGGCAAAGTCTCAGGCGGTGGGAATCAATTACGATCAGCTTGAAATAGACTTGAAGTTCTGGAGTGACCGAACCAAGTCTGAGTGGGCCGCTGCCTTCTGGACACAAGGTGAGGCCTCCATGGCAGAGGAGGGAGCATGAGCTGGCTTGCCCGTTTAGAAATTGAAGCAGCTACCGCTCGGGCGGAAGGCATTTCAGATGATATATACTCATGGCACAAATTGCTATGGGAATGCTACCCCGGTGAACCTGATGCCAAAAGGGATTTTTTAACCCGAATCGACCTGCTTGAAGGTGGTTTCCGCCTGTGGGTCATGGCCCAACGCAAACCATCGAGACCGCCATGGTGCCCAGTCGAAGGCTTTGCCCTTAAAAAGATAGCTTCCGAGTTCTTATCGCATTGGTACTATGCCTTTGACCTGCGTGCCAACCCTACAAGATGCATGGCCACGCAAGGTTTCAGCGGCGAAAATGGAAAAACACAACGAGGGAAGCGTGTGCCCCTCGTGAAACACGATGAACTGCGTTCCTGGATCATCAAAAAGGGTAAAGTCAGATGCAAGGATAAGATCACTGGTCTGGATGTCCCGGGCGGGTTTAAAGTCTTAGAAGAAAAGCCTATCGAGATCAGTCCAGTGGTCGAATACCATTTTCGCAAGAAAGGGCAATCCGGATACCATGGCGGAGTCCGGTTTCGCGGAATCCTGCAAGTAACTGACCGGGATCAATTTATCGAAACCTATCATTCGGGAATCGGCGGCGCAAAGGCCTTCGGCTTTGGGCTGCTGCTGCTATCGCCAATTGAACCGATAACGCCAACGAACGAATAAGGAGCATAACCATGAAGCATTTGGAACTGCACATCATCCAATCTGTTCCCGTTGCATGCCTTAACCGTGATGACCTCAATTCCCCCAAATCAGCTGTGTTTGGCGGCGTTCAGAGAGCGCGGGTTTCGAGCCAATCGTGGAAGCGGGCGATACGGGAGATGGCGGCAAACGAACTGGACAATAATGGACACTTTAAAGGGAAACGTAGTCGTCTCTTTGTCGAAAAAATCTTTTATGAACTAAAGAAACTTGGAGAATCTGATGGCTCCGCGAAAGCATTATCCCTCTGCGTGGGCCACTATCTTGCGAAACTAGATCCCAAGCAGGAAGGGAAAGTAAAGACCCTGATATTTCTTTCGCCTCTTGAATACCAAGTGTTCGCAAAAGTTCTTTTCTCTCTCAGCGATGATGACAAACAGAAGCTGAATGATGCAATTATTTTGTTGGACAAGGAAATGTTGGAAAAAGATGAAGATAATGAAGAAGTCGAGGATAGCGAAGAACCAGTAAACAAGAAAAAGGGTGAGAAAAAGATAACCGCCAAGGTGTTTGGTAAACTTGTGACTAAAATTCTCAAGACGCCGATAGAAAAAGCATTCAAGGGTGAAAAAAAGGAAACGAAAAGCCTCCCAAAAGATGCCGCCGACATTGCCCTCTTCGGCCGTATGGTTGCCAACGACCACTCGTTGACCGTCGAGGCGGCCTCCATGTTCTCACATGCCCTTTCCACGCACAAGGTGGACAATGAAATCGATTTTTTTGCCGCTGTGGACGACCTGCAACCTAAAGAGGAATCCGGCGCCGGCATGACCAGTACACTGGAGTTTAATTCGGCCACATACTACCGCTTTGCAGCACTTAACCTTGACATGCTGGCCGACAAAGACCACCTATCGATCATGACCCTTGATGAGCGAAAAAAAGTGGTACGCACATTTTTAGAAGCAACAATAAAGGCCATGCCTGGTGCACGCAAAAACACAATGAACGGCAATACCCTGCCGGTGTATGTGCTTGGAGTTGTGCGGGAGAAGGGGCATCCCCTTCAACTGGTCAATGCCTTTGAAAATCCTGTTCGGTCAACTCAGGGATATGCCGCCAAATCCATTGAACTGCTTGAATCAGAATATAAAAAACTCGACGATACATGGGGCATCAAAGCGGCCTTTAAAGAATCGGTTCCTAATACTGGCATGGAAAAGTTTATCGACGGGATGGTGCAATATGTCATTTGACAATCGTTTTCTTGCCCTCCGTTTGGAAGGCCCTCTTCAGTCCTGGGGATTTGACAGCCAATACAATCGCCGCAATACAGGCCTGATGCCAACTAAGAGCGCCATCGCTGGGATGTGCTGCGCTGCGCTCGGATATACGCGAGGGGGCGACAACGAGGGTACTTTTCTTTCAATGTTCAATAAAATAAGAATGACGGCAATCGCCATACCTCGGAATGGGTTGAAGAAGGTTTTTCCGGTTCGCCGCGTACAGGATTACCACACCGTCCAAAACACCAGGACCGCTAATGGGAAGAACAAGGATTGCCACATCACTCATCGACAATACCTGACAGATGCTGCGTTTGGAATCCTCCTCGTAGGGGACGCAACTCATCTGGTTGAAATCGCTACAGCTCTCGCCGATCCGATATGGGGGATTTGGCTTGGTCGCAAGTCATGTATTCCATCGGCACCGGTTCTTGCCGGTTTAAAAGACAATCACGAGGATGCCTTACACCTTCTCATCGGCGAAAAACCCCTCGAAGCATTCACCCGCCAGGAAGAAGTGGAAAACTTTGCTGATGGCCGCGACTCGCTTCCTGATATAGCGTTATCTTTTTCCATTGAGCGGAGACAATTCTCGCCAAGAAGGGTGCGAACATATCAAGGAAAAACAAGCCAAAGTGGACTGTAAAAAGATCCAGGAGATCAAAAATTCCGAATTGGTCCCCCAAGCGAATGCAAGTAGGGGCAATGCCAAAGCTACCAAACTGCATTGTAATAGTGACATTGGGAAGTGAATTAGGTTCATCTTGCGAGGCAAAAAATCCGCGTGCGACAAAGGGTCATGGCGGCATGGCGTAAATCCAAAAATGAGACGGTGAATATGACACTACATGCCATTCTCAGCGACAATGAACGATTTGCCGGCGCCCTCGAGGAAAATACAGCCCGAGCCAGTTGCTTTATTGGGCTATAAAAGCCTTTTGCTGACAACGCCCTTGAGAAATGGCTGGCTGGAAAAAGGGCAGCAAAAACGGATTCCAGCTGCATCGTGCTGGAGCAGACGGCCGGATCAGGTTCCAGGCAGAAAGTTATCAATGGCACCCACTTTCCAAAAAGGGAAGAAACGCTGGGTTTAGTACGGTGGATTTCGAGGGGGTTTTGGAAGTTTGTGACCCTAGAATATTTATCAGGCGCTTTTCAATGGCATCGGCCCCGCCATAGGATTTGACTGTGGGCTGATGCTTGTGCGCAGTATATGAGACCTGTTCGGTTTGCACCCATTCCAGAACCAGGAGAAAGTCATGTCGCAACCCATCCTGCCACCATTGAAGCCCATTCCCATTAAAGATCGTTTGTCGGTCCTGTTTATCGAAAAAGGACAGCTCGATGTTCTCGACGGAGCTTTCGTTCTCGTGGATAAGACCGGCGTACGCACCCATATCCCGGTGGGCGCAGTTGCATGCCTGATGCTGGAGCCGGGAACGCGGGTGTCCCATGCCGCGGCCGTGCTCGCTTCACGTGTGGGATGCTTGCTGGTATGGGTGGGCGAGGCAGGTGTCCGCCTCTATTCAGCAGGACAGCCCGGCGGCGCGCGCGCCGACCGCCTGCTCTACCAGGCCCGGCTTGCCTTGGATGATGCTGCACGTCTCAAGGTGGTCCGAAAAATGTACGCCATGAGGTTCAAGGAGGAGCCCCCGGCAAGACGCAGCGTTGAACAATTGCGCGGCATCGAAGGCTCCCGGGTGCGCAAGATGTACGAACTTCTCGCGCAGCAATATCGGGTGCCGTGGAACCATCGCAACTACGATCACTCGGAATGGGGCAGCGGCGATGTCCCCAACCGCTGCCTCTCTTCTGCGACTGCCTGCTTGTACGGAATTTGCGAAGCAGCCATTCTGGCAGCCGGCTATGCGCCGGCCATCGGTTTTATTCATACCGGCAAACCGCAATCCTTTGTTTACGATATTGCGGATATGTTTAAATTCGAAACCGTGGTTCCGGTGGCTTTCCGAATAGCTTCAAAGCACCCGTCCCAGCCTGAACGAAAGGTGCGCCTGGCGTGTCGCGACGCATTCCGGCAGACCCGCTTGCTGCACCGGATAATACCTGCCATCGAAGAGGTGCTGGCAGCCGGCGAGATTCCCCTGCCCAAAGCGCATGAGGAAGCCGTGCAAATCGCAATACCTAACAAGGAGGGTCTGGGCGATGCTGGTCATCGTGGTTGAAAACGCCCCGCCCCGGCTGCGGGGAAGGCTGGCGGTATGGCTGTTGGAAATCCGGGCGGGTGTATACGTTGGCAAGACCTCGCGACGCATACGCGAATTGATTTGGGACCAGGTCCATGCCGGAATAGAAGATGGAAACGCCATCATGGCATGGACCACAAATACAGAGTCCGGCTTTGATTTCGATACTCTCGGGGCGAATCGCCGCATACCTGTGGAACTGGATGGGGTAAAGCTTGTTTCATTTTTACCTCCTCAAGCACCAGATGGGGGTCTCGAGAATGATTTCAAATCAGCATAATTCGCTGGTAGATTTACATGATCTTTGAAAATTGAATAATGACAATGCAATAGAAATAGTGTGTTCCCCGCAGACGCGGGGATGAACCGCGCGTGGCAAGCTCCGCCATGGTCAGCGGTGAGTGTTCCCCGCAGACGCGGGGATGAACCGGTTTAAGGGGAAGGCGAACCCTCCCCTGTTACGTGTTCCCCGCAGACGCGGGGATGAACCGCCGGCGCCGACGAGCTTTCTTCGGACATTTACGTGTTCCCCGCAGACGCGGGGATGAACCGTGTGCGGCGAGGCCATAACATCGCCGTCCGAAGTGTTCCCCGCAGACGCGGGGATGAACCGGATTTGATGTTACTGGCAGGGAAGCCTGCTACGTGTTCCCCGCAGACGCGGGGATGAACCGGGTGCCGAGTCGGGGCAGTAGCCCCGATTAGGGTGTTCCCCGCAGACGCGGGGATGAACCGTACAATTCCGATAAATCCTATTTTGCGGCCGAGTGTTCCCCGCAGACGCGGGGATGAACCGATATTCGAAAAAGTATAGTTGACGCCCATAGGGTGTTCCCCGCAGACGCGGGGATGAACCGCAACCGGCACCCAAATTTTGACGTACGAGGACGTGTTCCCCGCAGACGCGGGGATGAACCGGGGGGCGTAAATAATGGAATACCGCGACAGAAGTGTTCCCCGCAGACGCGGGGATGAACCGGGTGTTGACCGCTGCAATCCCATCTGCCAAAAGTGTTCCCCGCAGACGCGGGGATGAACCGAGCAAGAAAAGGGGGGGCGTAAATAATGGAATGTGTTCCCCGCAGACGCGGGGATGAACCGCCAGGATAGTTTAACAACATCGGCTTTCAGGAGTGTTCCCCGCAGACGCGGGGATGAACCGCACGCACCGCCGGAACGAGAATATCGTTGCCCGTGTTCCCCGCAGACGCGGGGATGAACCGATGGTTTTTGGCGGCCGCGATACGGCTCACGGGTGTTCCCCGCAGACGCGGGGATGAACCGTCGGCTCAAAACCGTATCGGGTGCGCAACACCGTGTTCCCCGCAGACGCGGGGATGAACCGCTGGCCGCAGCCTGTGCCGAGTTGCTTGGCATGTGTTCCCCGCAGACGCGGGGATGAACCGAGCGCCTGCTGTCTGAAGCGCAGGACACGATTGTGTTCCCCGCAGACGCGGGGATGAACCGCGCAGACCCACGTGCCCAGGCACCACGGAAAAGTGTTCCCCGCAGACGCGGGGATGAACCGCGCTCTATCAGGGTAAAGGTGAATGCGCTACAGTGTTCCCCGCAGACGCGGGGATGAACCGTAGTTGCCCGACGCGCCGCTGACATTTATCCCGTGTTCCCCGCAGACGCGGGGATGAACCGGCGTCGGTAAAAAAATGGACGAACGCGAAAAAGTGTTCCCCGCAGACGCGGGGATGAACCGCAAAATGCGATCTTCAAACTGGCCGACGATCGGTGTTCCCCGCAGACGCGGGGATGAACCGATAAACATTGCCCCCTTCCGGACGAGTGCCGCGTGTTCCCCGCAGACGCGGGGATGAACCGTTAGCCACGTCCGCGGCCTCACTCCTTATTCCGTGTTCCCCGCAGACGCGGGGATGAACCGCTCTACACATGGATCATTAGCATATGTGGCACGTGTTCCCCGCAGACGCGGGGATGAACCGTATTTCGGAAGTATTTCGGCGGTTGGAAAACAGTGTTCCCCGCAGACGCGGGGATGAACCGAGAAAAAACGTCTCGTCCTGGAAAGGTGGAAAGTGTTCCCCGCAGACGCGGGGATGAACCGGTGATTAAATGTATTACAACACAAGGGAAAACGTGTTCCCCGCAGACGCGGGGATGAACCGAAGGTGGTGAACTGCTAAATAACTTTTTCCGGGTGTTCCCCGCAGACGCGGGGATGAACCGGTTGATATGAAATTGGTCAGCCTTATGTGGAAGTGTTCCCCGCAGACGCGGGGATGAACCGCCGGCTATTCAAAAACACTATGTGATTTTTCAGTGTTCCCCGCAGACGCGGGGATGAACCGGGCCGTTTGAACCGGGGTGCTGACCGGAATGTGTGTTCCCCGCAGACGCGGGGATGAACCGCATATGGAGCGTTAGAGACATGAGCCAGGTAAGTGTTCCCCGCAGACGCGGGGATGAACCGCTGCCCGCTTGGGCGCTTGAAGCCAAATATCGGTGCTCCCCGCAGACGCGGGGATGAACCGCTGCCCGCTTGGGCGCTTGAAGCCAAATATCGGTGTTCCCCGCAGACGCGGGGATGAACCGAAAAAATATCAGGCGTGATGGGCAATGCGACCGTGTTCCCCGCAGACGCGGGGATGAACCGTCCAATTTTGCCGGGGTCACTTTCGTGAAGGAGTGTTCCCCGCAGACGCGGGGATGAACCGCTATCCTGATCATCGCCGCCGGCATTCTGTCGGTGTTCCCCGCAGACGCGGGGATGAACCGATCGTGAGTACGAACATTTGGGGCGCCCGCGAGTGTTCCCCGCAGACGCGGGGATGAACCGTTGGAAAGCATTTGGTAGGTATCGGCGCTGGTGTGTTCCCCGCAGACGCGGGGATGAACCGGATAAATTGAGCCACTGAGCACCCCCACGAATGTGTTCCCCGCAGACGCGGGGATGAACCGGGAGCAGTTACTATCACATCACCAATACGATCGTGTTCCCCGCAGACGCGGGGATGAACCGCGACACGGTCACGATTGTCTTATCCGGTGAGGGTGTTCCCCGCAGACGCGGGGATGAACCGTTGCTTTAATCGAGCGATATTGAGTTGCCGCTGTGTTCCCCGCAGACGCGGGGATGAACCGTATCCTCTTGAAATGGCCCCAGGTCGCACATTGTGTTCCCCGCAGACGCGGGGATGAACCGGTCTATCGGGCCGCTGATGATTTGGGTATGTCGTGTTCCCCGCAGACGCGGGGATGAACCGGTGATTAAATGTATTACAATCGAAAGGAAAACGTGTTCCCCGCAGACGCGGGGATGAACCGCAATCGGAATAGGTAATCGATACTTGATGCAGGTGTTCCCCGCAGACGCGGGGATGAACCGCGTTCGGCCCGTGTTATCGCTGATCGGCTGGGGTGTTCCCCGCAGACGCGGGGATGAACCGCTGTTCCGCAAAGCCGCCTAATTCGTTCCGGCGTGTTCCCCGCAGACGCGGGGATGAACCGATTGTAACGATAGTGACGCCGCTTTATATGGTGTGTTCCCCGCAGACGCGGGGATGAACCGCACCACTTATATTTCGTGGAGCAGTCTGACCCGTGTTCCCCGCAGACGCGGGGATGAACCGGTATTGAAAGGGGGGCTGTAAAATGTCCCGTCGTGTTCCCCGCAGACGCGGGGATGAACCGGAGCATAATCACATGGCATTCACTTTAGACGAGTGTTCCCCGCAGACGCGGGGATGAACCGTCTTTTTGCTGGTCGGCTCCGTTAAAGTCCATGTGTTCCCCGCAGACGCGGGGATGAACCGCTCGTTGCGGTCGAAAAATGGTCATTTGGTACGTGTTCCCCGCAGACGCGGGGATGAACCGAATATGACGGACCATCGGCGGAGAGTACCTACGTGTTCCCCGCAGACGCGGGGATGAACCGTTCGCGCCCGCGGCTCAAAAGCCTATCGAACGGTGTTCCCCGCAGACGCGGGGATGAACCGACTGAATCTAATCGGTGAGGGGTAGTCTTCCAGTGTTCCCCGCAGACGCGGGGATGAACCGCGGGCACGGCTGTGACCGAACGGGTGTGGACGGTGTTCCCCGCAGACGCGGGGATGAACCGGCACTGAAACCGATACCGAGGCCCTCCGCGCGGTGTTCCCCGCAGACGCGGGGATGAACCGGTCTGGGCGCTTACCTGTACCCCTGGTTTTCCGTGTTCCCCGCAGACGCGGGGATGAACCGTAATTCAAGCACAGTGTTCCAGAACGCCAGCAGTGTTCCCCGCAGACGCGGGGATGAACCGAATGATTCCATACGTGCGCCATAGGTGTCATCGTGTTCCCCGCAGACGCGGGGATGAACCGATCTGGAGTCCTCAGACACATAGTTTCCTGGTGTGTTCCCCGCAGACGCGGGGATGAACCGTCCCTGCGCTGTCTCTCCAACATGCTGCTGACGTGTTCCCCGCAGACGCGGGGATGAACCGAGGTTGAGTTGACGCCGGCGGCCGCGCCGATCGTGTTCCCCGCAGACGCGGGGATGAACCGCATCCGGCGCATCCGGGGTAACGATCAATATCGTGTTCCCCGCAGACGCGGGGATGAACCGGGATATTTTTTCGTTCAGTCTTATCAGGGAAAGTGTTCCCCGCAGACGCGGGGATGAACCGTTGTCGAGACATTTATTTGCGACCCCCTTTAAGTGTTCCCCGCAGACGCGGGGATGAACCGCGGGCATTGATCCCGCTTATACCGATGAACCCGTGTTCCCCGCAGACGCGGGGATGAACCGGACGAAGTCATGGAAAAAGAACGCTTTGACAAGTGTTCCCCGCAGACGCGGGGATGAACCGGTCGCAATGAGCTTCGAGCAGGCCGATTTCAAGTGTTCCCCGCAGACGCGGGGATGAACCGACATAATTTTCGGTGAATAAAAAATCGCACACGTGTTCCCCGCAGACGCGGGGATGAACCGAGCGCCCGGTTGGTGTTGTCGGGAACCTTGGCGTGTTCCCCGCAGACGCGGGGATGAACCGTAAAAAATGACCGGCCCGACATGGACTTCATAGTGTTCCCCGCAGACGCGGGGATGAACCGATAAAAGCGGGGGGGGTCGCCGTGCAGCCCCGTGTTCCCCGCAGACGCGGGGATGAACCGACTCAATAGTAACCGAATACCTTTGTCGTCTAGTGTTCCCCGCAGACGCGGGGATGAACCGGGCGATCAGGAGGAAATGGGGTGGGCCGTGCCGTGTTCCCCGCAGACGCGGGGATGAACCGTTTATATCGATCGCCATGATCATCGGACGAGCGTGTTCCCCGCAGACGCGGGGATGAACCGTCCAACCGATCCTCGAACGCTGCCCATACCGGGTGTTCCCCGCAGACGCGGGGATGAACCGGGGAACCCATATGTCAGGAGACAAAAGCGCATGTGTTCCCCGCAGACGCGGGGATGAACCGGTGCACGTGCCGGTAGCGGCCACGGCGGCCTCGTGTTCCCCGCAGACGCGGGGATGAACCGGCGGTCAGTAGGCAAATCCTATTCATAGACCAGTGTTCCCCGCAGACGCGGGGATGAACCGAAGTTAATGCCGCCGGGTATCAGGTGACGATCGTGTTCCCCGCAGACGCGGGGATGAACCGTCAGCAACCGCATAGTACGGCTTTTCTGTGCCGTGTTCCCCGCAGACGCGGGGATGAACCGGTAGCATAAGCCGCCATTTTCGCAGGTCCGCAGTGTTCCCCGCAGACGCGGGGATGAACCGGCACCCTTTTGGGTCCATGCAGGCGTGCCTACGTGTTCCCCGCAGACGCGGGGATGAACCGATTGTCGCCACCAGTGATCGGTGCGTGCGGGCGTGTTCCCCGCAGACGCGGGGATGAACCGCGCGCCATCGTGACAGTGGTAGACGAATTGAAGTGTTCCCCGCAGACGCGGGGATGAACCGGGGTCGCCCCCTATTAGATGCCGGCCATAGGTGTGTTCCCCGCAGACGCGGGGATGAACCGCCCTGTTGCCAGGTATCCGCGTAGATTTTGGAGTGTTCCCCGCAGACGCGGGGATGAACCGTCTTCGCGCGCGCCCCAGATGTTTGTTGAAACGTGTTCCCCGCAGACGCGGGGATGAACCGTAGTACGAATACGGCTCCGGGTAGGTGGTATTGTGTTCCCCGCAGACGCGGGGATGAACCGCCCTATGAAAGCCAGATCAGGGATTGGCAGAAGTGTTCCCCGCAGACGCGGGGATGAACCGTTCATGATGCGGCGTGCGTTTATGTTGTTCTTGTGTTCCCCGCAGACGCGGGGATGAACCGGCAAGATTGGTGGTCAACTGGAAGATATCCGCGTGTTCCCCGCAGACGCGGGGATGAACCGCAGATTCAAAACCCGATGGGCGGACAATCTATGTGTTCCCCGCAGACGCGGGGATGAACCGTAGCGAAGCGTAACCCCAACCGTACAAAAACCGTGTTCCCCGCAGACGCGGGGATGAACCGGCATTGTTGACTCTCAAAAAATAACATCAGACGTGTTCCCCGCAGACGCGGGGATGAACCGCCATCTCAGGCCGTTGCGCCAGAAAGCCCGCGGTGTTCCCCGCAGACGCGGGGATGAACCGGCCCCGGTGGTGTACATCGGCGGATAAACGGCGTGTTCCCCGCAGACGCGGGGATGAACCGCCCTAATCCTGCGCCTTGCCATGTGAAAACGAGTGTTCCCCGCAGACGCGGGGATGAACCGTACTTGGCCAAGGGATCAACCGTTTTTGTCGGGTGTTCCCCGCAGACGCGGGGATGAACCGGGCCATGGTTACGTTACTACAATGGGTTATCAGTGTTCCCCGCAGACGCGGGGATGAACCGACATTGCAATTGAGGTTTTCAAGTTCGCGGCGGTGTTCCCCGCAGACGCGGGGATGAACCGCAAGTCTAAGCCGCAATTCGCACCACTATAGCGTGTTCCCCGCAGACGCGGGGATGAACCGAGATTACCCGCAGCGGCCGATTATTGGGCGGAGTGTTCCCCGCAGACGCGGGGATGAACCGTACGCGCGCGGTCTTTAGAAGAAGCGAAACAGGTGTTCCCCGCAGACGCGGGGATGAACCGACCCTGACCGAGTCCTATCACATTCAGCCAGGGTGTTCCCCGCAGACGCGGGGATGAACCGGTTATATCCTTGCCAAAAAGAGCCAGAGGCATGTGTTCCCCGCAGACGCGGGGATGAACCGTCCCGCACGATGGTTGTTAGAAGGTCGTTGATGTGTTCCCCGCAGACGCGGGGATGAACCGGACGTTTACGATGCGATTCCCGATGGCATTGTGTGTTCCCCGCAGACGCGGGGATGAACCGGTCTTTCCGCGCTACGGCGCACCACCCTACACGTGTTCCCCGCAGACGCGGGGATGAACCGAAATTTCCCTTGCGAGCTGTGATTGATTCGTCGTGTTCCCCGCAGACGCGGGGATGAACCGAGATCGATCCGCCGGACCTGATCTCCTCGTTTGTGTTCCCCGCAGACGCGGGGATGAACCGAAAAAGGCGCGGCGGCGCAATGTGTTTTTCCTGTGTTCCCCGCAGACGCGGGGATGAACCGCGATCACGATCACGGTAGACATGCCCGATCGGGTGTTCCCCGCAGACGCGGGGATGAACCGCGGCCTACGTTCCTGTTGGGTTCGACCTGCCCGTGTTCCCCGCAGACGCGGGGATGAACCGCAAAATGATCTTGAAGTGCCGAGTCAGGCCGAGTGTTCCCCGCAGACGCGGGGATGAACCGTCTTGTCAACTACATCCGAACAGGCTTCGACAGTGTTCCCCGCAGACGCGGGGATGAACCGAGATGGCCACCATCCTTTATGGCGGCGGCGCAGTGTTCCCCGCAGACGCGGGGATGAACCGGTGTTGGGGAATGTGCTGTCTGAGGAAGAATTGTGTTCCCCGCAGACGCGGGGATGAACCGTAAGCTCAGACGGTTTCGGCACCCTAAAAGATGTGTTCCCCGCAGACGCGGGGATGAACCGGGCCATGGGTACGTTACTACAATGGGTTATCAGTGTTCCCCGCAGACGCGGGGATGAACCGTATACTACCACAATGGCGGGACGCTACCCGGAGTGTTCCCCGCAGACGCGGGGATGAACCGAAGTAAAACCACGGGGGGTGGCAAAATGGTAGGTGTTCCCCGCAGACGCGGGGATGAACCGATCGTAGGGGCTTCTTTACGCGACTCCGGTGTGTGTTCCCCGCAGACGCGGGGATGAACCGGCCGAGCTGATCGTCGAGCGCAACGCCAACGAGTGTTCCCCGCAGACGCGGGGATGAACCGACGCCCCATTGTTGACGTTGGAAAAATTCGATGTGTTCCCCGCAGACGCGGGGATGAACCGTGGAGGTAACTGACGCCCATCTTGCCATGAGCGTGTTCCCCGCAGACGCGGGGATGAACCGTTTTCGGACGAGGACCTACTCAAGTCCGGCATGTGTTCCCCGCAGACGCGGGGATGAACCGCCATTATAAGGAACGCCATCGACCAGCATGTCGTGTTCCCCGCAGACGCGGGGATGAACCGCCCTCGGCCGTGGCGCGCATCTACTCGGTGCCGTGTTCCCCGCAGACGCGGGGATGAACCGTGCTTACAATCCGGAGATGCCCATAGCAGTGCGTGTTCCCCGCAGACGCGGGGATGAACCGGTAGTGCTTGGCAGTCCATCGCACATATGAACGTGTTCCCCGCAGACGCGGGGATGAACCGCTGCAAACCTTGTTTGTCCTGATTTCCGGCGAGTGTTCCCCGCAGACGCGGGGATGAACCGGCCAGTTTCCGCCGGGCCAAGATCGTGGCCGGGTGTTCCCCGCAGACGCGGGGATGAACCGAACCAATCTACATCAGAGTCGATCCAGACCTCGTGTTCCCCGCAGACGCGGGGATGAACCGCAACTAACAGCATCACAACGTGAGAATATCGCGTGTTCCCCGCAGACGCGGGGATGAACCGCGGATGAGGCGGCTCTTAAGGAGTTAGGTCGGGTGTTCCCCGCAGACGCGGGGATGAACCGCACCTTGCAGAGGTGGTCCGGGTGGTCCGGGTGTGTTCCCCGCAGACGCGGGGATGAACCGATTAATCATACCCTGTAATACGATACCTTTTGGTGTTCCCCGCAGACGCGGGGATGAACCGACCCAAAGCCCATTGGGGCCGGAACGGCCACCGTGTTCCCCGCAGACGCGGGGATGAACCGGCCGCGCTCGATCTGGTGATCGCCGGCGATCTGTGTTCCCCGCAGACGCGGGGATGAACCGCGCGAGGGCGCCGGTGAGGTGGGCATCGTCCAGTGTTCCCCGCAGACGCGGGGATGAACCGGCTTTCCTTGAACTTGATGATCTCGTTGAGTAGTGTTCCCCGCAGACGCGGGGATGAACCGGAGTAGCAATATGTCACTATCATACCAAGAGGGTGTTCCCCGCAGACGCGGGGATGAACCGGTGGTGTCGAGCGTGAGCACCCCGGCAACCATGTGTTCCCCGCAGACGCGGGGATGAACCGAGTGGGAGGACGCCTCGAATCTGTTTTTTAATGTGTTCCCCGCAGACGCGGGGATGAACCGGGCTTGCAGCATGGCAGGCGGGAACCCCATAGGTGTTCCCCGCAGACGCGGGGATGAACCGGCTTCAAACGAGCGGCGGTTGCGGATAAAATCGTGTTCCCCGCAGACGCGGGGATGAATCGGCTCGCTGCGCTCGCTACCCCAGGGAACAACCGTGTTCCCCGCAGACGCGGGGAGGAACCGACGCCGTTATACTGCCGGTTCAGATCGTAATCGTGTTCCCCGCAGACGCGGGGATGAACCGGATTTTTCCGAGTCCGTTCTGATCGAGGAGGTGTGTTCCCCGCAGACGCGGGGGTGAACCGTTGAAGGAATACGATGGACCATCGGCGGAGAGGTGTTCCCCGCAGACGCGGGGATGAACCGTGTCATATCTTCCCCCGCTCCAAATTCTTCTTGTGTTCCCCGCAGACGCGGGGATGAACCGCAAAGTGCGCCCTGGTGCCATTTCGAGAGGATGTGTTCCCCGCAGACGCGGGGATGAACCGGCGAGATTACCTCAATTTTTCCCCTTGCAGAAAATACACAACGCGCTGTATTGTTGACACAAATTGATTGCGTTAAAGTTCTTTATGAATACATTTCATGATCTCCTCCTAACTTTTAAATGGCGTCACATTGTCGATATCCTGGTCGTTAGCTTCATTATCCACAGGATCTTTCTTCTGCTGCGCGGGCGCAATGCCTTCCAAATGATACTTGGTCTCATTTCTATCTTTCTATTGCAGATAATTGCCAGGATTTCGGGGCTGGTATTGACCAGTTGGTTTTTGGGCGGCTTGGGTGCAGTAGCTTTGATTGCCATCGTGGTTTTGTTCAGATGGGAATTCCGCGAACTGCTCATGCAAACCAACTTTGTGCGTTTTTTTCTTGGCGGTCGCCCTCCTCCCTTACAATCTTTGCGTGCGTTGGAACCTTTAATCACAGCAGTTTTCATGATGGCGCATTCCAGGACCGGTGCCTTGATCGTCCTGCAAAACCAAGATCGTCTGTCCGAATATTTGATGGATGGTTATGACCTGAATGGCAGAATGATACCACAGATCATTCACAGCATATTTTCAAAGCAGAGCCCTTTACATGACGGGGCGATTGTGATCTCCGGCAATCGTATTAGACGAGTGGGGGCTTTTTTGCCGTTGACTGCGAGTGATAAGTTGCCCATGCATTTCGGCACCCGCCACCGGGCAGCCATAGGGCTGACCGAAAGTACCGATGCCATAGTTCTGGTTGTTTCGGAAGAACGCGGGGAAGTATCCCTGGTCGAAAAAGGGTCGGTAACGATGATGTCCAGACAAGAGGATCTGCGCGATCATTTAACGCGCGTATCGCACGACCAAATTGTTGTTAAAAGCTTAGGTCACCGCACACGTTCCTGGCTGATTCAAATAGCCGGTTTTACACTGATCGCTTCGCTTGTTTCTGCGTTCTGGGGGATTTACTTCGGCAAGCAATCGCTGATCCAGTTCAACACTAAAATCGATTTCAGAAATATTTCGGAAGATATAATCTTAAAAAATACTTCCAGGGAGAGTGTCGATATCCAGATAAGCGGCAATAGGATTATGGTCAACGATCTTGAATCCACCGATATTCAATTTTTTGTGAACCTGAAAGGCCTCGGTGCAGGGATTCATACCATCGACCTCGAAGGAAAAAATGTGGAGCTGCCCGCGGGACTGACAGCCACGCGTGTGTCCCCTCAACAAGTCAGGGTGGAACTCGATAAAGTGATCAAGAAAAAGGTAATGGTCCAACCGCTGTTGAGAGGCAACCCTCCCGACGACCGGCAAATAACTCACATCCAGATCGCACCTGATTCAGTAGTTCTAAGCGGCCCCTCTTCAGATCTGGTTTCTGAAAACTTTATCTATACGAATCCTATAAACCTGAATGAATTAAAAAGAGGCCAGGACAAGGCACGCATCGAAGTTCCCTTGACGCTTCCGCATGCTTCCATAGAACTCAGCGATACCAAAACCGGGAAGGTTCAGGTAGTAATAGAACTTGGAGAGCCCGAAATTCGCGATTGAGTAAAACAGTGACCGATATGCAATCATTTCAAAATCACCTTCGCTGTAAACAAGGAGCCGTTTAATGCGGCTCTCTCCCAACAAACGAAATGGTGCCGATTCATACCCTAATCATTTACGATGGCCACCAGCTGTCAAACCTAATCTCCAGGGTGCTTGCAGAGGTGGGGAAGTACCTGCGCCGTCCGGATTATTGGATAGGCATGGTATTCTTGAAGATATCGAAGTTCCTTTCCAGCAACTCCTGCATGGCGGGATCAAGGGAGAGGAATTCGCAGCCGAAACCATGCTTTCCAGTGCGCACAATCCTGGCCTTAACCACTATGCTGTTTCTTTCGGTTGGGAACCGCAGCGCCAGTTTCAACAGCTGCCCATCCCAGAGATGCTCAGTGCAATCTACTTGGATATAGAACCCGGTCAGGCTGAAGTCCAGAATGCGTGCTTGAATATTCATCCCTATGATGGTGACTTGCAAGTGAAAATCGATACGGGGGCTTTTCCGCATATCATCAACGTGAACAAGGTTTCTCTGGAGTTTTATCATGGCCGTGCTTTGAACCTTTCCATTCAAATCAAGTTTTTAATTATCTTGTCGCCTATGTATGGGGCTGCAGCCATGATTCATCCTCGGCCTTTGAATTTAAAAAAAGGATCGAACATGTGCTGCTTCGTGGTCTCATCCATCCCTTCAGGCGACGGTTAATGTCTCTGATATCTTCGATTAGGAGCGCCCCTGTTTTCCAATTTATGCAAAGCCACAACACTCAATATACCATCCACGTCAACTTACTATTCTTTTCGGCCAGATAACTTTTCAACTTTAGCAATAATTCAGTTTTTTGGTTATCCAGTTCACGCCAGTGACTACTGGCGAAGTGTCACGTGTAAGTGTAAAGGGAGGTACCTGTCCGATTTGATATCGGTATCGTCTATAATGGCAAACCAGAATACGCCGCAGGATTACATCTTCAAATGATAATGGATAAAATCAGGCTGATACTTTACATTGGAATTGATCGTCAGCAGATTCCGGGGCTGACCGTAAGGACCTTCGACTACCAGGATCCTGCGGGTTAAACAGGCCGTGCAAGGATTAGTATTCAACTTTCGGGTTCCAAACGCCGGTGATCCGATCAGGTGGTCCGCGCCACACGCCATTTCGCCTAAGTGAGGCTAAAGGTGTGCGTAGGGTCGGGCCGCAAACTCGCTGGCGCTCAAACAGTGCGGCCCGAACACCCTACGCACCACCTTAAGCCTCACTAAATCTCATGGCTGACAGTGGCGCGGACCACCCGCCCGGCTCACCTCACTGCGTGCCAATCCCGAAAGTTGAGTCAATAACATGCAGATATATCTTCCTGCACGGATCAGTGCACTGGCAGGATCACGCCCCTGCTTTTCCGTGTATGGATAGAGCGTCTTTAATAACGGGTTACGCTGAACGTTCCAGTTCCCTCGTTTAAAAGCTGACCGGTCTCTAAACTCCAACAAAAGTAGGCCACAGACCCAGAGATTGTGTCGTTGCCATCCCATGCCCATGTATAGGATCTATTCCCAAACCTCGTACTTGCGTTGATCGTCATCGTATATCCGGTGCGACTGCCGGATACTGGCACTGAGCCATAAGATCCGGTGATAGTCGTAAAATCGTCTTCGTTCAACGAGAGATCAAAATAAGACTCTCCACCTGCGCAACCAACGCGGCCAAGATTCGGGTTGTTTACAGTACCGCTCCATGCCCCGGTGACGTCGCCGGTTGGGGCTGGCATAGCTATGAAGTTTCCTATCTGTGATACATAGTCAGGAATTTGGTCTTCCACGACAGGCTGCCAACCCGTAAAAAGATCATAAACGACTCCGGCTTGCTCCGATATTGCAGCGATTGTTGGAGAAAGCACCGAGTCACGCATATACTCAAGAGTACCTGTGAAATCCTCCAGCAAGTCTTGGGCAGCTTCCTTGTCAGTGGAATTTGCGGAAAGTCTTGCGGCATCAAGCCCATATTTAACAGCCATGCATTCAATATTTACTTGCGTAACCGCGGCAACCACCACAACAGGCGTGCCAAAGCCCGTTACGGTTGCTACTGCCCCGAGCGTCGCTGACGTTGCTGCAAACCAGTTCGCAACTTTACTAAAAAGTTCACGCGCGCCTGGCAATGCCATCGCATAGTGATATTGCTCTACAGCGGTTACTTCACCCGTTCGATAATATTTCAAAGTGACTGGTGGTTGCCCGGAGGCACCACAAACTTCGGGATTGTTCTCACAGATTGATGATACATTCGTCAGCGCAAGGGCGCCACTTGCAAGTGCGGCAGGGGATGTGACCTGAAGTTGGGCAAGTGTTTCATTGATTATCGCCACCATCAACTGGTCGGCGATCGCAAGGCTTTCCGCATCGAGTGAAATGGATACTCCGTTAATCATACCGATTGTTTCAGCTTGATCCGGGTTATTGATCGCATTTCGCACTTTGGTCTTCAGTTCTCCGTATTGAAGCCGGATGACCTCAAGCCGAGAGCGAAGATCCCCCGTATTGAACTGCCCTCCCGGCAAACGATCAAGCTCTGCGAGCTGGTTTATTGTATCCGTGAGAGAAAGTTCCAAGAAACCTGCGACATTGGCTGTAACCTCGCCGGGGGCCAGTGTAAGGATTGGCAGAGCACCGATATCGAGCCCTGTAAGCGTGTTGGATATCACATTCCCTGCAGTTGAGTTTTGTAAAACCCGTACACTGACTGTTCCTGACTCAAATTTCCCAGTAGATTTATTTATATAAGGAGGCACGGCAACAATAACTGAAGATGTGGTTGCCTCTAAAACCGGAACGTCCAAACTGAAATCAGCATCGTCGAAAAAGTTAACCGTTAGATAGGCTGAAGGGTTGAAACCCTTGCCAATGATTGTGAGTTTGGCAAGCGGCTCAACAGTGTTGTTATCAAAGCCTGCGATCTGTAGCTGATTGTCTCCGTCTCCTCCGCCGCCACCTCCTCCTCCACAGGAGGTCAAAGTCAGAACTGCTAAAAATACAACTCCCATCCAAACCAGTAGGTGCTTCATTCCCCTTTTCCTTTCCGATTCAAAGTTCGCGCCATCTGAGAATGTCATATCGAAACCAGATGCCAATCCATACACGGAGGGTTACGGTAAATTGACCCTTTGGCTAAAGTCGTCCAAGCGTCAACTTTGGTCATTACGTTGTCGACTGCTTGTCATCCGACTGAAATTTGGCTGGGTATTCAACGGATTAAAGATAGGCGACGCACCCGACAAATTCTTGTGGACATGCCTCTGAGGTTGGATTATCGTTACGTTTCATTTATGGATCGGTTCTGGAAATGGGCATCTTTTATGTTAAAAAGTGTGAATCGTCTGATCGAGATGAAAAAGATCGTTGCGTCTTCAGCGGGCTGGGCAACCGGCGCATTCTCTTTGGCTGCATTCGTTTTCTGGCTGATCTCCTTTCCGATGGAAGGATTTCTTTTAAACACTATAAGCAAGGGCCTGCTGCTCTATTTTCTGATCCCGCATGCGATCTCTCTGATTTTGATCGCACGTTTTCTGAATACACCGTTGTTCGATAGCGCCTCGCGGGCTTCTATCGCAGGCACTGTTCTTCTGACGTTTGCGGCGCCGCTTTTCCCCCAATATATTAGAATGATTCTTGTTCTCACCGGATTGGCAGGCGCAATGCTCACAATACGCAGTCTGGCTGTGTTGAAACAGTCTACCAACCCTGCCCTATCGGCCGGCATCGGCATCGCTGCCGGGAACGCCCTTGTTTTTTTGCTGAATCATATACCTGCGAATGAGTTCATCAAATTTTGTGTCATCGCAATTGTCATATTCTCTGTTCTTTTTTGTTCCATCAGGCCAGAAGCATTCGTAATACATGGAAAAGATGAGCTTTATACCCCTTTTCTGTATGTTTTTTATTTGTCAGGCGGTATGATGTATGCTGCCATAGCACCGCGCTATTTCAATGTGGCATGGATGGAAGGCGGAGAACTGGCTTTCTATGTTTTCACGGCTCTGATCGGCATTTCTTTCGCGAAGCGAAGGATGAACGCACTGTTTTCGATTGGCGTCTTGCTGTGCATGCTCTCTTTCGCTTTCTACCATATCCAGAAAGTCGTCTTCATGAACTTGAGCATGTTTGCCATTCAAGCAGCCTTTGCCCTGGTCGATCTCTACCTGGTAGTCCTGCTTGCAAGAGCAGACCGCCCCATCAGGGCTTTCGGATATGGTTTTGGCACCATCTGTATGGCAATTGTTTGCGGAAATATAATCGGTACCTATACCATCCTTTCGTACGATTACGTTCTGGCCGCCGGCAATATCATTTTAACTGTCACGGTGCTGGTTTTCTACTTCACGGCTAATACCCGGGAGAAACCATCGGAAGCGGTGCAACCCGACCGGACGCCCGCACCTGTGAGCGATCTAATGAACATGCACACCAGATGGTTCGAAAAAAAGTTGTCGTCGCAGGAGATCGCGGTCATCAAGCTTGTCCTGCAAGCAAAAACGTTCAAACAAGTGGCGATCGAGCTCGGTATTTCGGAGTCTTCCGTAAAGACCTACATGAAAAGAGCCTATGAAAAAACGGGCGTCAACAGCAAAGAAGGCCTCCTTGCGTTCATATCGGGTCTGAAAAAGGAAACCCAAGCCGCTCCGGCCGATGTCGGCCCGGCTGGCCCTTAATAGGCGCTTTGAACTTCTGCTGAATGCCAATAGTTCAGACTCTGAAATGGTGCACAAAATGCACCTGCATGGTGTGCGAGTCATTTCCAAACCAAACCTACACCCCATACATCGATATCCAATCAGAATTGGGGTATTCCCATTATTCAATTTTTTAAACCAGCCGCGTACATTATGGTCATAAAGTTCCACAAAAAACTCAGTCGCATACAACTTCAGCCCTAATAAATACGCTTCGGGAGGATGAAAGATGGCCCCAATCTTCCGATGCACAGGGGCTTCCTTCATCTCACCTGCGGGACTATATCTCAGGGGCAGTGGTGGATGCACCGCAGGTTTTGCTTTTTGCCCGGAAAGTAAACGCAATGCAATTCACCTGTACCCTGGACGAAGACACCTTCGTAGAGACCGCTCGGCCCATGTTTCTGTCCTGCAAGAACTTAATCGGGGCGGGAGCCGGATATATTGCCAAGGTAAGTGCTGGCGCCGGGCAGATTGACGTACTTTTCGTAGAACCCACAGGGGCTGCAATAAATGTGGCCAATTATCCGGGCATGCCGGTGCGCGACTTGCACGATGAAGTGCTGCGTTCCGGACGTGCCGTGTTCCGCAATGACCTTTCCGAAAGCGATCATCTGCAGCACAGCCTACCGGGACACCAGTTTCCGGGCAATGTTCTGGCCGCGCCTCTGTTCATCAGAAATAAAATCAGCGGCCTATTCGGCTTCACAAACAAGCCGGGCGGGTTCAGCGAAGACGATGCCAGAGTTGCATCCGCGTTCAGCGAAATAGCCGCGGTTGCGCTGAGCAATGCACGAATCGGCGAATCCTGCGGGGAAGCACTGCATTTTATTGCTCAAAGAGCCCTATGGCCCCCGTCGGAACCGAACGTGCAGAACAGCCATATGTGGCAGGAAGATCAAGCGTGCCCCGGGGACATGCGGCGTCTGAGTCGGGAGCGTCTAAAACTCAACAACATCCTCAACTCCATGCACGACGGCGTATATATAATCGATCTCAATTACAACATCCAATACACAAATCCTGCCATCATCGGGCAGTTCGGCCACGTTAACGGCCGAAAGTGCTATGAGTATTTTCATGACCTGAACGCACCATGCGCATGGTGCAAAAACGATCGGGTGTCTAAAACAAAATTTGAAATGTGGGAATATCGTTCGGCTAAAACGAACAAAACGTATGAAGTGTTCAGCACCCCTTTTCTGAATGAAGATGGAACGGTTGCGAAGCTGGACATCATGCGGGACGTGACGTGGCGCCAGGAGGCCGAAAGAGCCCTTTCGGAAAGTGAAGCACGCTACCGCACCCTCGTGGAAACAATGAACGAGGGTCTGGTCGTCATGAACGACCGGAATGAATGTACCTATTCGAATGGTAAATTATGCGAGATGCTGGGGTATTCCTATGACGAGATTCTCGGTCAAACACCGGATCGGTTTGTGGACAAGACCAATCTGAAGACTTTGGATGAACAGATGGCCAAGCGACGAACAGGCGTATCGCAACCCTACGACATCACATTTGTCCATCGCAATGGGTCGCTGGTCCACACCTTGGTGTCGCCCCGCGCCGTTTTCGATGCGGCTGGCCAGTTCGCCGGGAGCTTTGCCGTAGTGACGGATATCACCCAGCGCAAAAATACCGAAGCGTCTCTGCTCAAGGCCCTTTCTGAAATCAAGCTGCTGAAGGACCGGGTTGAGGCGGAAAATATCTTCTTCCGCAAAGAGATCAATTTTACCCAAAGCCACGGCCACATCATCGGTCAAAGCAACGCCTTGAAATACGTGCTTTACAGAGCCGAACAGGTCGCACCTACCGATGCCACAGTTCTGATTATGGGCGAGACCGGCACGGGCAAAGGGCTCCTTGCCACCGCCATCCACAAGATGAGCCAGCGTAGCGGCCGGCCGATGGTGACCGTCAACTGTGCCGCCCTGCCGGCAGGGCTGATCGAAAGCGAGCTTTTCGGCCGGGAGCGGGGGGCTTTTACCGGTTCTGACGCCCGCCAGATCGGTCGCTTCGAAGTTGCGGATGGTTCGACCATCTGCCTGGATGAGATTTCAGAACTCCCCCTGGGTGTGCAGGCAAAACTGCTCAGGGTCATTCAGGACAACGCGTTCGAACGCCTGGGTTCGTCCCGTACACTGCAAGTAAATGCGCGTATCCTGGCAACCACCAACCGCAACCTCGAACAGGAGGTTCGCGAGGGCAGGTTCCGCGAAGACCTCTTTTATCGACTCAATGTCTTCCCTCTGACCATTCCAGCCCTGCGCAAACGCAAAGAAGATATTCCCCTGCTGGTCCAGGCCCTTACCGAACGATTTGGACGGAAAATGGGCAAACGATTCAGCTCCGTCAGTCGCGAGACGATGCAACGCCTGCAGGAGTATGACTGGCCAGGCAACATCCGCGAGCTGGAAAATTTCATCGAACGCGCCATCATCCTTTGTCCCGGACCGAATCTGCGCCTGACGGACGAGCTCGAACGAACCCCCGTTTCCTCTGGGGCTGCCATTAAAACATTGGAGGCGGCCGAACGGGACCATATTCTGAAAACCCTTTCGGAAACCTGCTGGCAAATCGGCGGCCCGAATGGCGCTGCAGCGATTTTGAATTTGCCACCGAGCACGCTGCGCTCAAGGATGCAAAAACTTAACATCACTCGTCCTGAAGTACAAACTCCGCGGCCACGATATGTCGCTGCGGCCACGACATGTCGTGGCCGAGGCACCTCCAACCTCATCCATGCTGTTCCTTAAAAATGCCCCATCCCCTTGTTTAGAAACAACTTTTTACAATCTGATTTTTTTCCGCGTACTGGTCTGCATATTGCTCTATCCAGAGCATGATTCTGTTGACCATCCATATGAAGGTGGCCCCTGAAAAACGCCAGGAACTTACCCAGGCCATGGTTTCCCTGATGATTTCAATCAGGCGACGGAAAGGCTGCCTGCACTGCAAATTTTACTACAGTGCGGAAGACCCGAATGAACTTTGCCTTTTTGAAAGGTGGGGGTCCAGGCAGGCGCTTACCGAACATCTGCGATCAGAGCATTTCAAAGTGCTGCTCGGCGCGATGAGCCTGCTGATGGAACCGCATGAAACCAGATTCTTCATCGAAGCCCCTCATTTCACAATTCCGGGAACGGAAAATCTGTGCTGGATGGAAATGCGGCAGGATTGAAGGAAAGAGAGTCGCACTCTCGGATTCAAACTAGGGGGGTAGTATTTTAACCATGAAACACAACGGAGGTATGCAATGAAAAGGGCAAAATTCTTGATCGCCATCTGTATGGCAGTGGTCGCTCTGCTCTGGGGAGCCGGCCCGATGATTGCGGCAAAGAAGGTGGTGCCGCCAGGATTGGCAAAGGAAAAAAAAATAACGCAGGCTGACCGGCAGGCGGCGGCGGCCCGCAAGCTTAAAGAAGGCGCGCTCAATCCGTTGATGCTCGATATGCAAGCGGCATTGATCGAGGATGGTGGTGTGCCGGTGCCTCGCTACTTCAGCCATCCGAACTACGCCAACAGCCCGTTGCCGACCATCACGGGTACGACCATTTCGGTCGGCAGTCCGCTGCAGGACCGCACCTACGCATCGGATTTCCCCGTTGCCGTGGGCGAGTTGGCTCAGGTCCTGGTGGTCATGCCTGGCGATCTGCCGGACGGGATGATCCAATCGTTTCGGACGTGGAACCAGGCAAACCCGGCAAGTAGTCCTTTTGCCTCCGCGGGCAACGTGTTTCACGCCTACGTGCTGCGGCCAACCGGCAACCCGAACGAGTACACCGTGGTGTTCGACAGCGGTATGCTCACCGTGCCGGACTTGACGGACCTGAATGTGAGTGAGATGGCCACTTTTGGCGTGGCCAACCTGGCGGTCCAGGCGGGTGACCGAATTGCCTTCTATGGTCAGGGTATCCCCGTGGACACAGGTGCCGGCTCCGATGTTCTGCACTATCCGGCCGCCCAACCGGAGCAAGACGCCAATATCGTGCTTGGCAGCGCCGATTATCCCGTTTACGAGGCGCGCACCTATTCCTTTGAAGCGCAGGTGGTAGACCTGTCGAATGTTGTGATCACAGGCGGATTACAAAAATTCGTTAATGAACTGCCCGGCCTGGGTGCAGGCGCCGCGAACAACCTTGGCCAGTACATCCCGGTCGCGGTCCCCGATACGACATCCTATCCTGGTTCCGATTACTACATCATCGAGCTGGGCGAGTACACCGAACAAATGCACAGGGACCTGCCGCCAACAACTCTGCGGGGATACCGGCAGGCCGGAGGCCAATACCATTACTTAGGACCCGCGATCGTGGCCCAGAAGAACAGGCCCGTGAGGATTCTGTTCCGCAACCTGCTGCCCACTGGCGCTGCGGGCAACCTGTTCATCCCTGTTGACACTACTGTGATGGGATCGGGTATGACCGCCGACGGCCACATGGCAATGGATCCCGGAATGGTCAATCCGCAGATCCCCATGTGCAACGAGCCGGATTCGATGATGAAAGCGATGATGGTGGCCAGCGGCGACTGCTTCGCCGAGAACCGCGCCACTTTGCACCTGCACGGCGGCATTTCTCCGTGGATCAGCGATGGAACGCCGCACCAGTGGATCACTCCGGCCGGAGAGAACACGCCTTACCCGGAGGGCGTCAGTGTGGTCGATGTCCCCGACATGGCAACCCCGGGCCCCGGAGAAATGACCTTCTACTACACCAACCAGCAGAGCGCCCGGCTGATGTTCTACCACGACCATGCCTGGGGCATCACGCGCCTCAACGTCTATGCCGGCGAGGCTGCGCCCTACATCATCACCGATGACACCGAGGCGAAGCTGGTGAGTGATGGCATCATCCCCCCAGCTGCAGATACCATTCCGTTAGTTGTCCAGGACAAAACCTTCGTACCCAGCCCGGAGCAGCTCATGCTCCAGGACGAGACCTGGGACATCGCGCGTTGGGGCGGCGAAGGCAACCTGTGGGTACCGCACGTATACTCGCCGGCTCAAAACCCGGGCGATGCCTCTGGTGTCAACGAATACGGCCGCTGGGCCTATGGCCCCTGGTTTTGGCCGCCCACAAGCAACATCGAGTACGGGCCGATCAACAACCCCTACTTTGATCCTGCCTGCGATCCGGAGCTCGAATGGTGCGAACCGCCGTTGATGCCCGGCGTGCCTTACAATTCCATGGGTATGGAGTCGTTCAACGATACACCTGTCGTCAACGGTACGGCCTACCCGACGCTTACAGTTGAGCCGAAGGCCTACCGCTTCCGCATCCTCAATGCGGCCAACGACCGTTTTTTCAATCTGTCTCTGTACCAGGCGGTTGATGCCAACGGCGTCCCCTGCGATGCCAATAATCCCAACCCTGCGCCGGAAAGCACCGGCGTGGCCTGCACCGAAGTTTTCCTGAACCCCGCCGAAGTGGCGGCCGCCCTGGACGACCCAACCGTATTCCCGACCCCGATGGCGGGCACTGAAGGTCCAGCCTGGATCGTTATCGGCACCGAGGGCGGCTTTTTGCCTGCTCCGGCAGTTGTCCTGGCCCACCCCACCACATGGGTCAACGATCCGACCGTGTTCAATGCCGGCAATGTCGACAAGCATTCGCTGCTGACTGCTCCGGCTGAGCGGTTTGATGTGATTGTGGACTTTTCACAGTATGCCGGTCAGACGCTGATCCTTTATAATGACGCCCCGGCGGCCTTCCCGGCGCGCGACCCGCGCTATGACTACTACACCGGAAATGGCGATTACCGGGACACTGGCGGTGCCTCCGCCACTCTGCCCGGCTATGGCCCCAATACCCGTACTGTCATGCAGATCAAGGTTAACCCCGGGGCGGGTTCTAGCTTCGACCTGGCGGCGCTACAAGCTGCTTTCGCCCACCAAGCCGATGGCTCGGGCGTTTTCGAAAGCGGGCAACACCCGGTCATCGTCGGCCAGGGCGCCTACAACTCAGCCTATGGCACGACATTCCAGAGCAACGGGCCGCAGGCCGGCCTGGTGCAGATTTATGATACCTCGCTGACCTTCAGGACCCTGTTGGGAGATTTGCTCACGATTGACCTCAAGCCGAAGATGATCCAGGATGAGATGGGCGAAGCGTTTGAGCATGAGTACGGTCGCATGAGCGGGTTTCTGGGGGTGGAAACAACCAACGCCCAGGCCGGCCTGCAAAATATGATCCTGCACGGGTACACCTATCCGCCGGACGAGGTTCTCGATGGTATTGAGCTGCCTCCGGGCGTCGAGCTTGGGCCAATTGCTACCACGGATGACGGAACGCAGATTTGGAAGTTCACCCATAACGGCGTGGACACGCATCCGATTCACTTCCACCTGTACGATGTGCAACTACTTAACCGGGTCGGATGGGACGGCATTATCCGCAAGCCCCACCCGACCGAGCTTGGCTGGAAAGATACCGTCCGTATCAGCCCGCTGGAGGACACTATTGTTGCTCTAAGGCCTCTCATCCCGCAAATCCCTGAGATTTGGGGCGGTCTGCCCAACAGCATTCGCCTGCTCGACCCGTCAATGCCCGAAGGTATGTACTTAGAGGGCGCCAATACATCCCAGCGGGAAGCGGCCGGATTGCCGCTCTTCGCCTTCAACCCGGACGGCGAACCGGTGGACATCGTCAACCATTTCGTCAACTTCGGCTGGGAGTACGTGTATCACTGCCATATCCTCAGTCATGAAGAAATGGATATGATGCACGCTCAGGTGGTCGGCGTCGCTCCTGCCGCCCCGACAGACCTGACTTACACGCGGGTGGGAAATGGGAATCAGCGTCGGTACGAACTGGTCTGGACCGACAACTCGAAGAACGAGACGGCCTTTGTGATCGAACGGGCAGTGGCCGGCACAGGTGCCTATACCACTGTCGCCACCGTGCAGTCTGCGCAGCTTGGGGTTGTGCCATACGTTTCCAGCCCCGTGGGACCGGAAACCGGTTTGAGGACTTACACCGACCCTATCGGCAATACCAACACACTCTATGACTATCAGGTGTATGCCATCAACGTGGTGGGTGATAACTGGGATTATTCTAATCCGGCATTCAATGAGCTCCCGCCCGGCGGCGGATGGCCGACCCTGACGCTTGACTCGCGGGGGGGTACAGGCAGCACTGATTGGGCCCCTACCGATCTGACTGCAATAGCCGCTGTGAAGAACAAAAATTCGGCCAATGTCACTCTGACCTGGACGGATAACGCCGTGAACGAGACCGGATTCCTGATCCAGCGTGCTTATGACGTCGGATTCACGAGCGGCGTAGTGAACGCTACCGTCAAGGGCGATGTCACCACCTTCACACAGACTGTGGCGCGCGGCACCACCTTTTACTACAGGGTGCATGCTTTCACCGACACGACGCAGTCAAATTGGTCGAACATGGCAACCGTGACCACACCGTAAATCTAACCTTTAACATTCGTGGAGGGAGTAATCCCTTCACGAATGTTAACCGTCAATGGAACGAAGAACTAAACGAGGCTATTTCGTTTTCGATTATGGAAAGGAGCCCTATGAAAAAACCGTTTTGCATCACGATAGCGTTTGCATTGATGCTCGGAATGCATTCGCTTGCGCTTGCTGGGGACTCGCCCGATATGGTCACCCTAGGAAAGTTTATTTTTTTTGACAACAACCTTTCGGTAAACGGCAACCAATCCTGCGCCAGCTGTCACGGACCGGAGGTAGGCTTTACCGGTCCGGATTCATTTGAGAACGACACCCTTGCCGTTTACGAAGGGGCGATTCCAACGCGGTACGGAAACCGTAAACCTCCTACGGCCGCTTATGGCGGGCAGAGCCCATTGCTTTATTACGACCCAACGTACGATGGTGTCGGAGCGTGGATCGGCGGGATGTTCTGGGACGGACGCGCCACCGGCTGGCAGCTCGGCGACCCCCTGGCCGAACAGGCGCAGGGGCCTTTTCTGAACCCTCTGGAACAGGCCATGCCGAACGCCCGCCTGGTGTGCCTTAAAGTCGCACACTCCGACTATGCCGTTCTTTTCGAGGAGGTATGGGGACCGGAGTCGCTCGACTATGCCAAGGATGTGGACGGCGTTTACGAACGCATCGCACGTTCCGTGGCTGCCTATGAAAGAAGCGCGGAAGTAAATCCCTTCACCTCCAAGTTCGACTTGTTCTGGGATACCGCCATCGCAGCGGGCAAGGATGTAACCCTGATCACCTCGGCCGGCATCCCTGGCGGCATGGGTGGTGGTGGCGGTGGCGGAATGGGTGGTGGCGGCGGTGGCATGGGTGGCCCCCAAAACAATCCAGCGCGCTGGGAATACTACCGTAACCTCGGACTGAGCGATAACGAACTGAAGGGCTTGGCAATTTTCAATGATCCGCGTCGGGGAAATTGCGCCTCTTGCCACACCTTGGCCGCAGATACGGATGACTACCCGTTGTTCACCGATTTTAGCTACCACAACCTCGGTATCCCCAAGAACCCCGACAATCCCTTTTACACCATGCCCAAAAAATGGAACCCCGATGGTAAAAACTGGATAGATTATGGATTGGGCGGTTTTCTTAAAAGTGCCGGATTTGCGGAGGAGGTTTACGGACCCGAATTGGGCAAGTTCAAGACACCTACGCTGCGCAATGTGGACCTGCGACCGTACCCCGATTTCGTAAAAGCCTACGGGCACAATGGATTCTTTAAATCGCTCGATGGAATGGAGGGCATCATCCATTTCTACGCCTGGCGCGCCATGATGGATAATGCCGGTATGGGTGGCGGCGGCGGTATGGGACCTGGACCGGGCGGCGGCATGGGACCTGGACCGGGCGGCGGCATGGGACCTGGACCGGGTGGCGGCGGCATGACACCGATGCCCGGGCTGTTCCCGGACCCGGAACTGGATCTAAACCGCATCGTAATGCAGCCCTTCAACTTTATGATGGATGGAGAGTATCTGTTGGCTTTTCTGAAGACACTTTCAGACGAGTAGTTCGTAAGCTTTGTAATGAAAGTTTGGACCCCGTGGGGAAATAGAGATGTTCGGTTTCCATGGGGTCCTCATTCAAAACGGCTGCAAGTTCTCTTTTGCTGTCGGTCGACAGACATAGAGCACCTGGAACTCAGGATCTGATCCAGTTTTATTTTCTCTATTTTAAACTGTCTTACAGTGAATAGCGGGCAACGAAAGTGGTCCCCAGTTGCTCTGAGCTATCGAAGCGGATAGTGCCATTTAGATAACGTTCGCTTAGCAACTTCATGCTGTAGGTCCCAAGCCCGCGACCGGCCCCCTTGGTGGAAAATGACCTCTGAAAAATCAAAAGTTGGATATCTGACGGTATATAGCTATTGTTATGAACGCAAAACTCAATATGGTTATCAAGAACACGGCATGAAACGCTGATAGCCTCTTCGGGTAAGCTGGCCTCCACCGCATTCTGGATCATGTTGCCCAGCACACGTTGCAACAGCCCTGGGTCAGTTGTCAACACCACCTCCGCCGCTGGCACATCACATTCGATTCGATGATCGCGGAAGCGGCTCCGGAACAAATCAACCACTTCTTTAAGAAGCATGCGACAGTTGACAGTCCGCATCTTTGCACGCAGTTCGTTGTTCTCGGCCGCCAGCAGTTCTTTTTGTGAGAGCAATTCATCGATTAACTGTTTTATTCCAGTATCCAAATTCCTTCTGAAATCGGAAATTTCAAAGGATTCCATATCGTCAGTGAGCATGGAAGCGAGCAGTTTGATACTTGCCACAGTGTTCATAACATCATGGAAAAAAATGCGCTCGAGCGTTCTTCTACGTTTTTCGTGGCTGATATCAACGATAGCCACAATGCAAAACGAGTGCTCCTTCACAGTGAGGGGGGTCGTTCGTACGAGCAGATCGATCGCCTCCACAGAATCGCCTTTCAACAGGCGACACTCTTTAAGATCTTCCTTATGGCTCAGTGCAGACAATATAGCATGCACCGCCCCGCACTGGGTGCAAAATGCGCTCGTGCCGCACCCTCCCGGATTTTTGCAGGCATAAAGGCAGCCCAGTGCTTCACCTGGCCGCATACCATAGATGCTTTCGGGGTTATCGCAGCCCACTATCGAAGACATGACCGAATTGTAAAATACAATTTGCCTGTTTTCATTTAAGATCAGAATGATTTCTGAAACGGCATCATACACCTGTCTCAGCGAACCATTATATTCGGCTAAAATGCTTCTCTGGTGATTGATATCTTGCTGATCGCTTCTTCGGGCAGATGCGAATTGACTATCGGAATTCTCATACATGTCAGGTTCCAGTGCAAATTCAATTAGGGCCATGTGGCTGGTTCGATGATTTATACACTATACTTAGGATCACAAAAGATCAAGTTCCTGCGCTTGCCTCTACCCGTCCCCTTTCTCTTCTGGATTTCCCTGTGTTGCTGTGTCCTCAGTGCCAGCAAACTATAATGCCGCTGGTGCTTGCATCGTAAACCTCTGAGGCCAACTGTACAGGCCATGTGCAGCGGTGAAGCAACAAATGAGTATACTAATCGTCGCGGTCAGATCCGTAGATCGCTTTTAGCAGTGAGTCCGAGGAAGCCGTTTTGCTGACAAGGCCTTCTGCCCCGGCCTCGCGCATCGCGCGGGCAAGCTTTTCGTCCTCGAACATTGAAAGACCGATTACCCGCGCATCCGGCAGTTCGGCCTTGAGGAGGCGGGTGGCCTCGATCCCGTACATATCTGACCTGGATACATCTATGATAATTAAATCCGGCTTGTACTGAGATACTAACGTCATAGCCTCCCGTACACTGTCCGCTTGTCCCACGACCCTAATGCCCGGGCTCCTCGACATCAATTTTACCAGGCCCTGACGCATAATTTTGTGGTCGTCCACAATTAGCACCCATATTTCTCCGGCATGAAGGCTGTCCGACGCAATGCTGGGCGGGTATTCGCCAATCGGGGGTTGAGGCCCATCGACGCTCGCAAGTGCGAGCGGGATCATCAGCGTGATGCGGCTGCCTTGCCCCGGTGCGCTTTCAATGAACAGATGGCCCCCTATATAGCTGGCCCGTTCGCGCAAACTCAATAGACCAAGGCCGCTTTTTACGACAGCGGTATCGAGAATGGTGGGGGCAAACCCCTGGCCATCGTCGCTGACAGTGACAGCAATGTCTTTTTCGGTAGCAGAAAACGCGATTTGGGCGCTTTTCACCCCGGCATGTTTAACGACGTTGAACAAAAGCTCCTGCACGGCCCGGAAAACAAATACTTTTATGGGCGTGTTTACAGATGGCAGTCGGCCGCTTGTTTTCAGCTTGACGAACAATCCGAACTGTTCGGCCATCCGCAATGGCAACGATCGCAGGGCGGTAATCAGGTCGGAGTGATTCAGGATCGCAGGACTTAGCTCGTGTGACAAGCTGCGTGACTTTTCCATAGAGGCCGCGAGCAGCTGTTCTACACTTTCCAGCATAGATGCGGGAGGCGCGTTTGCGCCGGCCGCTTGCAACTGCAGACGGGCGCTGGCCAGAATCTGCTGCAGGTCCTCATGCAGCAACTCGGCAATTCGCTTGCGTTCCCGCTCCTCAGCTTCGATCAGCTCTACTGCCAAAGACTGGAGTTGCCGGGCGCGCGATTCGGCCAGCTGGGTACGATCAGCCACCTGCTGCTCAAGCGTTTCGTTTAGATGTCGCAAGGATTCCTCAGCTTTTTTACGTTCAGTAATGTCGCTGGCAGCGCCAAACCATTCAACCAATTCCCCTTTTTCATCTAACAAGGGAACCGCACGCGAATGTGTCCATCCCAAACTGCCGTCTGCCCGGCGGACCCGATGTTCGAAGATGAAAGTGCTCTTTGCCTGAATTGCCGCACTGATAACGGCTGTCACTTGCGGCTGATCATCCGGATGGATGTATTTTTGCATCCAGTTGGGGTCTGACGTTTGAGTATCGGCAAGAAACCCCTGGCCCAGAAGCTGGCGCATCTCGCTCCAATCCGGGCTCATACGATATAAACTTTCCGAACTGGCTGTAACGAGAGCCCGAAATTGCCTTTCACGCCGGAGCAGAGCCTCCTCCATGTTTTTGCGCTCGGAAATATCCTGTGCTGTGCCCCGCAATTTTGTTATGCGCCCGGCATTATCCCGCAGGACTTCCCCCTTGGCTATATGCCAGCCGCAAGTATCATTCTCGCGAACATGCTCCAGTTCGAGTTCATAGGATTTGCCAGATTCCAACGCTGCTTTCAGGGCCCTTTCAAGGCGCGCCCAACTATCTGTTTTGTAATATCGTGGGTGTTCCTGGTGAGTTGGAGGCGCAAGCGCAGGGTTCCTTCCAAAAATATCGTACACCGCTTTTGACCAGAATATAATACCTGTGTCTGGATCCCACTCCCAGTCTCCTACTTTCGCAATCCTTTGGGCTTCGATAAGCCGTGATCTGCTTGCTTGTAAGTTCTCCTGGACCAGTTTGTGTTCGGTGATATCCTTTGCGGTTCCAATAAACTGGACGACCTTTCTGCCGACGCCTTCACCTGACCATAAGCCGTTTCCACATACGGCAACCCACCGATGCGTTCCGTCTGGCAGAATAATACGATATTCGGTATCATACCCGCCACTATCTTCACTGGTTAGCGCTGCAAGTACTTCGCCTTCAACGCGGGTGCGGTCCTCAGGATGTATCCTATCGAACACTTCTTTATACGTCATTGCACGATTTTCGAGACCGAATATCGCACAGCAGCGATCATCAAAAATTGTAACGGATGTATCCGGGTTGTATTCCCAGATGCCTAGCCGTGCGATCTGCAGCGCCGCTTCCAATCGGAAACGGCTTTTCAGCAGCTCTTCATCCGACTGCTTGTGCTCGGTAATATCCATGGCAATGCCATGTGACCGCAAGGGGCGACCCTGATCGTCGAATTCTAAGCGCCCGCGGATCATCACCCAGCGGACGTCACCACTGGGCAAAATGATCCGATGCTCACTGCTGTATTCAGGCGTGGTTTTGCGATCAATGCGGGCAAGAGCCTCGGCAAGAACCCGCTGGCGGTCATCAGGATGGACTGCTGCTGGAATTCCGTCACTCAGGGGCAGCGATTGATCCGGGCCGTATCCATAAATATCCAGAAACTCCGGCGACCAGTAATCAATACCAGATTGCAGGTGACGTGAATAGGCGCCGATCCTGCCCGCCGTGGCGGCGAGTCGGTAACGCTGCTGACTGTCCTGCAGGGCTTGCTTGGCATGCTTTCGCTCGGTGATGTCCACTAAGGATAGACGCCATTGAAGGCAACTGGCGGCATGCTCGGGTTTATTGGCAGCGGCAGTCAACTTTACGTGAACGCACCCTTTCTGAGTGCCGACGAGCCGCAATTCACAAGGGGTGGCGCCTGAATGCAAAGCCAGCTCTTGGGTGTAAGCGAAATAAGCAGGTTTATCATCTGGATGAACATAGTTATCGAAGGGTTGACCCACCAGGAGACCATCGGAGCCGGCCAGCATCTTTGCGGCCGCCGTGTTGACCTGCTCGATAACACCTCCTGAATTGACCATTACAAAGGCTACCGGCGCGGATTGAAACAGGTCCGCAAAATCATTGCGCGATTGCTCAAGTTCCTGGGTCCTGCGGCGTAGCTCTTTTTTTAGCAATTCAAGTTCGACACACTGAACTTCAACCTTGTCGGCCAAGCGTTTCAGATCCATATCGCCTATTGGGCGTGCCGCGGACCTCTGTTCTTGCACAATGTGCTTGGCCCTTTTGCGCAGCGACTGAAAAATCTCACTGAGTTGAATTTTGGAGCTCATTGGAATGGTTCGCTTTATTTTACAGTTTGCCGGTCACATTTCTATCGCTATCAATTACATATTGCTGACGTTTCGCGAGATTCTTCGCGTAGCAAGCAGCCTTTTAGTTTGTTGGATTCGTTTAATATAAATTTCGGACATAATAAATACTCCAGAATGAGTATAATGCCGGACACAATAAGAAGTTTTGAACAATTGCGTACCTTTATTAAATCAGGCCCCAAAAAACAATCATTCAAGGACAATGGATTCGTAAAAAGTTGCCATCTGGCATTCTACCATATGGCATTAGAATAGATCTGGAATCGTCGTTCAAGCTGTAGTGGTGAAACGGGCTTTGTACTGGGCGGCGGTGAGAGACCGGCGGTCATTTCTTTTTCAAACGCCTGTAATTCCATGGTGCCATGGCGTGCGGATCAGACCACAGCCCTTGTTTTTTATCCCGGGCCCGCCGTTCCAGTTCGGCCAGGCATGCATGCGATGAGTGCCTTTTGTAATGCCAGGCAAGCCCTGCTTTAACCAATGCTTCGTTGAGGCTTTTACCGTCCACATAGACCCACGCCACAGTGCGACCATGGACATCAGTGTCCACCGGGTCAACCTCGACGTTGTTGCCATAGGCCATCGCGGATGTGAACTGTCTGGCTTTCTTTCCGAACGCTTGGCCGGCTTCGGGACAATCGATCCCGTAGAGCCGTATTTGGACACGCCTATTTCCCTTCAATACCGTAATGCTGTCTCCATCTGAAATACCGATCACCTTTCCCGGCCAGGCGAGCAAACCTGCCGGCAGGAGAAGGCTAAGAAGTACGCAAGCAATTGTTCTTGAAAGACTGTTTTTCATCTTGGTATCCAATTGCCTATTATAGGAATAGGTCACACCACCTTTGCGGGATCGGAACAAACCATTCCAATTCGGTGACGCGTGAACCCATATCCCTTCTCTGCTGGGCGACCGATCGGGATCTGAAAAAACTTGACCATGACCAATCGCGTAATATTTTGATAGTCAAAAAATGTCAAAGATTAAAGATACTTTGCGAAGGAGGACCAGCATGCGCATTTTAACTATAATCTCACTATCGTTCGCATTGGTGTCGGGTGTTTACACTTCCGGTTGGACGCAAACACCATACCAAGGCGATGGACATATGATGATGAACGACCAGGCCCTTAAATGGGGCCCCATTGCATCCATGCCTCAGGGAGCCCGGATGGCCGTAATAGAAGGTGACCTGTCGAAAGAAGAACCATTCACCTTTCGGATTAAGATACCCGCTGACTACAAGCTCGCTCCCCATACGCATCCAGCCTATGAGCGGGTGACGGTGCTTTCCGGAACACTGCACTTTGCACGTGGCACGGCGTTCGATCGGGATAAAACAACGGCTTTGGAAAAAGGTGGTATGGCCATTATGGCGCCGGGGGAACCCATGTTCGGCTACACTGAAGAAGAAACTGTGATTCAGCTCCACGGCACCGGGCCCTGGGGGATTGAATATGTAAATCCTGAGGACGATCCCCGCAAATAAGCCAGCGGTCCAGCGGGGGTCCTACATACAATAACAGGTTGGCATCAAAACAAATTAAATGAGGCCACCCTGCGATATGCAGGGCTTGGCCTTTTATTCCGATAGGATATCGGTCGCCCAAAGCGCTTTACAAGATGTCATTGTTCGTTGTAAAAAGCTTCTGTCTTTAATACGTGGCCGTTTTGACTGAGGTGTCGCTGGCGACGGTAGCCAGGTAGCCAACCGAAGAGCTTGGCAATCCTGGTAGAGGTGCCGCCGCCGCGGAAAGCGATCTGAGCTGAAGTCAACAATCGCTCTTCCTTGCAACTGACTGGCGCTAACCTTTAGACCGACGTTTCCAGATGGTAACCGGTGCCGGTTTTTCCCTTTTTTGACCCAGGATGATACGGTTTTGCCTTTCGATAACATGAACCTGTTCGTTGATGCGGCCCTCGGCGGCAACAAGGTGTCGCTTGGTTTCAGCCAATTCAGCCTCTAAATCATGTATGCGGCGTTCCAATGCGCTATCATGCCGGAATACCTCGTCCTCTATCTGCGCCAGCGGGATACTGCGCGTGGCAATGTCTTCAGGCGCCTTCGATGGCGCGCGCTCCGGTTGCGGGTTTGACTTATTGACAAAATGGCTTGCAGGAGAGCCGCTAAGCATTTTTTCATGAACGGGTGGGGCTGTGCCGTTCGTTTTGAACGAATAAACCACTGGTCGCGATTTGTTCACGTTCCGGGCACGACCTTTTTTGGTCAAGGCACCCATTATATTTCGAACATACTGCGTCTGGTCCTCGGCCCAGTTGAGGGTGGACATCAACTCACTGATCGTGAAACCTGTTTTTGTCATTTCGAGTTTAAGCCCTGCCTCGATGATTGTGGAGATCTTTGTCTTTCCCATGAAGTGTCCTTGCGAGTTTCGCGGCATCGGATGGTATGATAAATCGTTTAGCGGGACGAACTTTCCATTGGAACGTAATCCGCACACCCTATAACGTTTTTTCGTCCCGTCGTACAGAGCCTTTTTACGTATTTTCAACCGGCAACTGGGTGCCTGGCCCCCTCTGGCATTGCCGGAAAACGGCCTTTGCTTTTTAACTCAGCCCACCCGGAGCACACCTTTAGCCTCACTTGAGCGAAATGGCGTGTGGCGCGGACCACCCGCCCGGATCACCGGCGTTTGGAACCCGAAAGTTGAATTTTTAATATATACTCTCAAAACGATCGTTTGATCCAACGCGTAATTTCAATCCAATGTGTTCAAAACAATCCCCGCCGCGGATTCAAAACATCCCTATGCTGCCGAAATTTTTCCCTAATGTTCTGGGACCAAATGGTCGATAGTCAGCATGTCGGAATGTTTTTGTATCCTGTGGCGATCTGCGGTAGCGCATTTCAGGCCAATGGTTCAGCTGGCCTTCAGGTTTCGTAAGTCACCACTCGACATGAAATAGTGGAGCTACCGGTATGGAAAGAAAAATTCGAGTTCTGATTACCGATGACCATATATTGATGCGTGAGGGGTTAACGCACATTCTCAGCCAGGAACCCGATCTTGAGGTTGTCGCAGAAGCCAGGGATGGGGTTGAAGCCGTGGAGTTGGCCACAGTATTTCAGCCCGATGTTATTCTAATGGATATTTCAATGCCCAACATGAATGGCATAGAGGCCACGCGCATCATCCATCGGTCATCCCCTGAAATTAAAATCATCGGCCTGTCCATGTTCGCGGCGGATGAGTGCGCCACTGATATGCGTTCAGCCGGCGCGGTAGATTATATTTCAAAATCTGACTCCCGCAACCTGCTATTGAAGGCTATCCGCGATAGCATGTCGCCTATCCCGTAAAATCGTCAAAGACATAGCGGACACCAACCGATCATCGGTCGCTTTGCGCGGCCAACGATAACGGCGTGCCGAACCACGCTTCGCCCTCGGTCTTTTCACGCGTTGCGCCTGGCATGGACAAGATAAAATCCAGTCGCCGCGCGATCGTGACGAGTGGGTCGACACAAGAGATGTCGCAAATACGGTTGGCGTTATCGTGGATATACCTGGAAAGCAGGTGAAATTCCGTGCAACCGGCGATGAAGGCGCTGACGCCGTATTTGGCGAGCAGGCCTTTAACGATAGTATAAACCGGGGCCAGATCCTTGCCGGGTTTCAGATACTCGTAGATCAGCCCGTGGATGATCGTCTTGTCTTTGTCGTCCGGCACGACCATGTATTCCGTCGCCTTACGCGCATCCGCTGTCGAGTTAAAGACCTCTTTCTGATAACTCCCCAGTGAGGCCAGGAGCAGGCAACGCTCCTGACCGGCGATCAGTTCCTGGCCAGTCAGATCGACCAGGGAAACGATTTTCGCCGCAATCTCTGCCGGCAGCCGGTAGATCAGGGCATGCGACGTAAAGCAGCAGATGACGATCTTCGATACGCCGGACGCATTCAGCGTCCGCAAGTTCTTTATCAGCGCCTCCGCAAGGGCATTCTCCGCATTGCCGAGCAATGAGCGGGTCCTGTCCGGCACCGATGACATGGAATGCAAAAGGATGTCGGGATAGGCCTGTTCGACCGCGCCGGCGTGATTGCATTCGTAAATCGTCCTGAGAAACGCAAGGGAGGCCAGCGGGCCCATGCCCCCGAGAATGCCCAATGTCTTCGCCATCATCTGCCCTTTCTCAGAAGCTGAACTGAATACCGGATTTAATGGTCGTATCGCGCTTTTCCACTGTCGGCCAGGGATTGCTGTCGTAGTCGATTTTAACCCCGACCATGAAGGACAGATGGTCGATCATTTTGATGTAGATTTCGTTGATCAGAAACCACCGGTAACGATGGGTTTCATCGATCACCTGCAGGTTCATCAGGTCGTCATTGAAGACATCGGTGCCCGAAAAATCTTGGATGATCCTGAAGGTCTGTTTGTAGGTCAAGCGGTCGGTGATGTGCCAGCGGTAACTCTCCCTGAAATAGCCTGCCGCCACATTGCCATGATCCATATTCATGGCGGTCTTGACCAGGTCCGGGTACTTCTCTTCTACATAGCCTCCGGCGACCATAACATCCAAGAGGTGCTTCGGCGTATCGATCAGCGCATACCCGAAACCAGCGTAATAACTGTCACGATCCTCAATATAATTGGCCGTGTCTTTTTCCCACACATAGCCGCCCTCCGTATAGAGGCGATCGGTCAGATCATAGCGCAGGATTTCCTGAAAACTGCGATAATCGAACTTGGTTTCGCTGGGGGGCGCCCCCGGTTCGGAGGCCTGTTGGGTGGACTCCTTGCCGATGATATAGGTCAGCGTGTTGGTGAAACGCTGTTTGCGCACCATCAGACTGGCCGACCCGTTGTACAGATCCGATTCGACATTGCCTGTTTTGTGCTTGTAATCCAGGGTTCCTTCGACATGAAACAGCCACTGTTGAGGCAATGGGGTGTATTTGAGCGCGTTTTTTTCCCACCAGGCACCCAGACCGGGCTTGGCCGGCGGGGCCTCAGCCGCCGCTGGTGCGGAAGTCGCGGGAGCCGCCGGTTCGGCGACATCACCGCCCGCGACCTCTTTTTGGGCGGCCGCTATACCCTCCTGGTAAATTTGATGATAGAGCTCGGGGTAATGCTCCTTGACATACTGTTTGTCCATGACCGGCGAATCAACCGCTGCCACATACCCAGGCTCCCAAAAGCCCACTGTAACCAAAACACAACCCATCGCAATCCGCTTCAGTAGTAAGAACATCCGCATCAACCCCTTTTCCACTTTCTACTTTTTACTTTATACTCCGGCGCAGCCGTCAGGCATCGCAAACATCTCGAGAAAAATCTCGAAGGTGATGACGGTCATCAGCAAGTCGTTGTCAAAAGTCTGGTTCACCGTAAACGCATCATTGCGATAGATTTTCTTCAGGCGTTCGATCGTGTCGGGGTTGAAGTATCCCTCGCGCTTGATCTTGTCGTAAGACAAAAGATCGTTCAGCCATTGCACATCCTGCTTCAACAGATAGGGGCTTCCGGGCGCGACGAAACCGAACTTTTGCCGGTTGATCACGGCCGCGGGCAGATATGGCGCGGCAACCTTTTTCACGATGTACTTCTCGGCCGCGTCTTTCAGCAAAAGATCGACCGGCACCGTACGCGCGAACTCGATCAGTTCCCGGTCAAGAAACGGGTAACGGGCCTCGACGGAATTGGCCAACGACACCCGGTCGCCGTGATCGGAAAGCAGGTGGTCCGACAGGCGCAGTTTGAAATCGGCGTAAGATCGTTTGTGCAGCGGATGCCGGCCGTTCATCTTGGTCACATCGACCAGCGCCTTGCCTTCGCTGCAAAAATCTTCCATCATCTCGACGACCGCCGCTGAATATAGGGCCGCCTTGGTTTCCCGGAAGTCGTAAAAATTTCGTTCGTAGATGAAGCGGCTGTCCCCCCAGAGCCGTTGGCGGGTCTGATTTTCAATCTGGGCCTGCGCATCCTCTATCTCATCGCCCCCGTCGCGCTGCAGCATATCGAAACGATAGCCCACATAGCCACCGAACAGTTCATCGGCGCCTTCACCGGTCAATATGACCTTTATCCCCTGGCGCCTGACCAGTTCGGACAGGGACAGCGAGCAGGTGTTGTAAGATTCTTTCAGGGGCGATTCGGCATGATATACCGCGGTTTTAATGCGGTTGATGATGTCCGGCCAGTCGAAAAGAATCTCATGGTGGATCGAGTTCACCCGCGCAGCGACCATTTGCTGGTACTTGCGCTCGTCGATGTCGGCCTGATTGAAGCCGATCGAAAAAGAGTGCCATTGCTTTTGCGGATTGAAGTCATTGATGATCGAGGCGATCAGAGAGGAGTCCAGGCCGCCGCTGAGATAAAACCCGACCGGCACGTCGGCGTTGAGCCGGTAGCGCACCGCTTGGCGCAGGAGCTCATTCAATTTCTGGACATAAAAGGATTCCGGTTGTGGATCGAACCTTTCACCCGCCTGCGGATAGACCAGATCCCAGTACTCCTTGACCGCCACCGCCCCGTTGCGCACCGTGACGTAATGTCCGGGCTTCACGCTGCGGATATCTCTGAACATGGTCGTCGGGCTGATGACCCCCGGGAAAGTGAAAATCTGATCGAGACCGGTCAGATCGACGGCCCTCCGCACCGAAGGGTGTTTTAAGATCGCCTTGATTTCGGAGGCAAAAACAAAGCTGCCATCCGCCTCGGTATAAAAAAGCGGTGTGATCCCCACATGGTCGCGCGCCAGGAGCAGTGACTGGTCCTTCTTGTCGTAAATGGCCAGCGAAAACTGTCCATTGAGGCTGCTCAGGAATTCAGGACCATGCTCTTCATACAAATGCACGAGAATCTCGACATCGCAGTTCGTGCGGAAGCGATGGCCCTTGGCCACCAGATTCTGCTTCAGCTCTTTGTAGTTATAGATCTCCCCGTTGCAGACCGAAACGATGCTGCGGTCCTCATTGTAGTGCGGCTGATTCCCCGTGGCCAGATCGATGATCGAAAGTCTTCTGAAAGCCAATCCCCAGGTCTCTTCAACGTGATATCCCGTGTCGTCGGGCCCGCGGTGAATCAGGGTGTCCGACATGGCTGCGAGCAACCCCTTTTCAACGATGGGCCTTGCCGAAAGATCGATGATGCCTGCTATCCCGCACATGGTTTAAAAATCCTCGCTGATGTTCTGGGCGGACTGGATGAAAATGTCCCGTTCTCTTTTCTCGTCCGTGCTCATCACGGAGAGCCGGAGCGCTCCGATGCTGGGGTCCGCCCCGCTGACCACCGAGGCAATGATCGCCGCAAATGCCGCTTTGACCTGTTCGATCAGGTCCCCGGCGAGGACCGCCGCGTTGTACCTGAACTCCACATGCATCTTCGCGCCGGGTTCCACGACGATCATCAGGTCATAATCGGTCTGCTCGAACACAGCGACCTCTTGGATGCTGAATCCCAACGCGTATTTGCGCTCCAGTCCGATCAACTCCTCGGCCAGCGGATAGTTCTCGAAAACCATCACGTGGTCGAGCAAATCCTGTTTCAATGGGGTTGCGGCCTGAACCTCGGCCAGGGACCCGTAATGATGCGCTTCGCTTTTCAAGGCATCCGCCTGGACCTGGCGAACGAGTCCTGCCACCGTTTGTTCTGGCGTGATCCGTATTCTGACCGGAACGGTATTGATGAACAGGCCCGCCATGCTTTCGATGCCGGCCACTTGCGCCGGTCGGCCCGACACGGTTGCGCCGAACACGACATCGTCGGCAGCGCTGAATCGGCCCAGGACAAGTCCCCATACGGTCTGAATGACCGTGTTCACCGTCACCTGATGGTCGGCGGCGAAATGCTTCAGGCCCGCAACGGTTTGCGGCGCAATCTCCAGAACGCGCATCTGCGGACTGAATTTTTCTGCGCCTTGCGCCACGGGCGTCTTGGGCAGGACCGCCGGTTGGTCATACCCCTGGAGATAGGTTTTCCAGTAATCGAGCGTGGCCGTACGGTCCAGATGTTCTATCCAGCGGATGTAGTCGCCATACGCCGCCGCCGGGTCGTCGGCAAAAGACCCGCCCTGCAAAAGAAGGCCGTAGGCCTGGAAAAATTCATTCATCAGGATGCCCGCGCACCACCCGTCGATCAACAGGTGGTGGTAGCTCCAGATCACTTCAAACGATCGATCTGCCCGTTTAAAGAGGCACACGCGCATGGGCACCTTCATCTGCAGATCAAACCCCTCTTCCTGATCCCGCTTTTTAAACACCGCAAGGTGTTCGCGCTGCTGCGCGGCGGAGAGATTGCTGATATCCGCATACCTGAAATCGATGCAACCCTGCCGCGCCACGACCTGCAGGGGACGGTCCGCGCCTTTGTGGGTGAACACGGTCCTGAGAATATCGTGGCGCGCCACCAGCAGGTTCCAGCAGGCCTCAAAAAAGTCAGGGTTGAGTTCCCCCGCGATTGCGAAGCCTATTTGCATGCAGTAGGCTGATGATTGTCTATCCAGCAGGGCGTGGAACAGCATGCCCTCCTGAAGGGGGGACAGCGGGTAGATATCCTTCAGGTTGGCTTTGGCAATGGCGCATGCGGAGAGAATGCTGTCCAGTTCCGGAAGCGTAAGGTCCTTGTAGGTCAAATCATGCAGGGTCAGTTCGGCATCCTCGCGGGTCACGCAGTGATCGATCAGGCAGCGCAATTCTTCCCCGTAGACCTGCAGAACGCGATCGACGGTCTCTTTGCGGTGGGCTTTGGTGTTGTAGCTCAAGCTGAGTTTGAGCCGGCCGCCGATGACCGCGCCTTCGAGCACGATCTCACTTTCGCGCGCCAACCCGCCGCCGACGGTATTGGGGGCACTTTGCGCATCGATGCCGAACCGGTCTTGCGCACCGCCATCGAAGCTGCCCAGATAGTTGAAAAGTATCCGCGCGCCGCGACCGGACTGCAATGCACGCCTCTGCGCGCCAGGCGAAAGATATTTGAGGATACCGTAGCCGATTCCCTTGTTGGGGATCCGTCTCAGCCCCTCTTTGACCTGCTTGATCTGTACGCCCGGATCGTCGGATTCTGCCATATCGATCAGGACCGGATAGATACTTGTGAACCAGCCCACGGTCCTGCCGATGTCGATATCCGCGAAAAGCGCTTCGCGGCCGTGTCCCTCGATCTCGATAACGCCTTTGCAGGTTCCGAAGCACTTTTGCAAAGCCCGGCCGAAAGCGGTCAGCAGCAGATCGTTCACCTCGGTGTGGTAGGCGCGATTGGCCCGGGTCGTAAGCGCCAGGGTGTCGTCGGGGCCCAGTTCCACAAAAACGGTGCCCAAATCTGCATAGCGATTGGTTGCGCAGGCGAAGTCAGGCGGTATGGCCAGAGCATCGCACTGCGCGATGTGCTGCCAGAAGGGGAGCTCTTCGAGCAACTGCGGATGCGAACTGTACTGGGCGATCTGCTGCGCCCACATCTGAAAAGAATCGGTCTTGGGCGGCAACGCCGGCACGCGACCGGCCAGGGTCTGCGCGTAACACCCCTCGAGATCTTCGATCAGTATCCGCCACGACACCCCGTCAACCGCAAGATGATGAATGACGATCAGGATGCGGTCTGTGTCCTCCTGTCTGAACAGGACCGTTTTCATCATCGGGCCCTTGCCTATTCTAAGGGCCGGGGGGACCTGGGCACATAGCCTGTCCAGTTCCGCCGGGGCATTGGGCTTGCCTTTCAGGTCGACGACCGTAAGGTCGAGGGGATAGTCCAAACCGCCAATTTCTTGCACAATGGCGTCGCCTTCGATTGCGAAGACCATTCGCAAGCTGTCATGATGCGCCTGCAACTTTTCCAGCGCCTGTTTCAGCGCCCTTTCATCGACCGGGGCTTTCGCGCGCAGCAAAACCGCCTGCGCGTAGTGATCGGAGTCACTCGCATGCGCTTCGAAGAACCAGGTCTGAATCGCCGTCAGCGGCACCTGGCCGGTGATCACTCCCTGGTGCGGAATACGGTTGCCCGCAGAGAGTTTTCTGGCCAGGGCGCGGATGGTGGGTGTCTCGAAAAGATGGCGGACTTCGAGCTTGAGATGATGCTGATTGAGGCGTGACAGGATCTGGATCGCTTTGATGGAATCCCCGCCCAGGGCGAAGTAATTGTCCAGAACGCCGATCTCCTCCCGGCCCAGGACCGCTTTCCATATACTGACCAGCAGCGCCTCATGGTCCGTTGCGGGGCCGCTGAATCCGGTGCCCTGCATCAGCCCCGTGCCTTCGACGGACAACAAGGCGTTGCTATCTACTTTTCCATTGGACGTCAACGGCATCTGTTCTATCCGTAAAAAGCGCGCCGGAATCATATAGTCGGGCAGCGTAGTGCCCAGATAGCTTCGCAATGCGTCGACCTGAAGCGCTTCATCGGTGACCAGATAGGCACACAGGAAGCGGTCGCCCGCGTCATCTTCGTGGTCGAGCACCGCGGCCTGACCGATTTGCGGATGCCTGAGCAGGACTGCTTCGATTTCGCCCCGTTCGATCCGGTAGCCGCGTATTTTCACCTGCTGGTCGATCCTGCCCAGATAGACGATGTCGCCATTGGGCAACCGTTTCGCAAGATCTCCGGAGCGGTACAATCGCTCGCCGGCGTTATAGGGATTGACGACGAATTTTTCTTGGGTCAGATCGTCCCTGTTCAGATAGCCCCTGGCGACCCCCGCACCGCCCACGAGCAATTCACCGGGCACCCCGACCGGCAGCAATTGCAAGTCTTTGTTCATGATGTAAGCGGTCAGAGTCGGGATGGGCCGGCCGACGTTGCTTTGATTGGACGCGATGTGCGCGTCGCTGATTTCCTTGTAAGTGACATGCACCGTGGTCTCGGTGATGCCGTACATATTAATCAGCCGCACCGCGGGATATGCTTCACGAAACGCTTTCAGCATGGACGGCTTCAAGGCTTCGCCCCCGAATATCACGTAGCGCAGCGCCAACTGCGTGTCCGGCGCGGCAGCCGCCAGCCCGGCAAGGTTGTAAAAAGACCGGGGGGTCTGGTTCAGGATCGTGACCTGCTGCTCTTTCAGCAGGGCCAGAAACTTTTCAGAATCGCGGGCGACCTCTGCCGGCACGATCACGAGCTTGGCCCCATACAGCAGTGCGCCGTACATCTCCCACACCGAGAAGTCAAAGCAGTACGAATGGAACATCGTCCAGATATCATTTTCCGTGAAGTCAAACAGGAACTGGTCGTTGGTCATCAATCGCACCACATTGCGATGGGTGATCAACACGCCCTTGGGCGTACCGGTAGAACCCGACGTGTAGATCACATACGCAAGATGATCCGGGCTGTTGCGGTTTTCGGGATTTTCTTCGCTCTCCCGGGCGATGAGGTCCTTGTCATCATCCACCACAACGAGCGCTGCCGCGCATTGCGGAAGCACACGCCGGACATGCGTCTGCGTGATCACCAGCGGCAATTCGGTATCTTCAAGCATAAATTGCAGCCTGTCCTTCGGGTAAGAAGGATCCAGCGGCACGTACGCCCCGCCTGCCTTGAGGATGGCGAGCATGGCCACGATCATGTCTGTCGAACGGTCCATGCAAATGCCTACGAAGCGGTCCGGCCCCACGCCTTGCTTGCCAAGATAATGGGCCAGCTGATTCGCTTTGCAGTTAAGTTCCCTGTAGGTCAGCGCTTCTTCGCCGATCAGCACGGCCGTGTGCTCAGGGTTCTTTTCGACCTGTTCTTCGAAGAGCTGATGAAGGGTCTTGTGGGTCGGATAGTTGGCGGTGGTGGCATTCCATTCAAAAAGCTGCCGCTGTTCTTCTTCGGCCGTCAACAGGCGCAGCGCCGTCACCGGCCGGGACGGATCGTCGACAATGCTTTCGAGCAGCACACGATAGTGCCGGTTCATCGCCGCGATGGTGGCTTCGTCAAAAAGATCCGTGTTGTACACCATGATGCCCGACAGCCCTTGCGGTTCATCCGCCACGCAAAGGTTGAGGTCATATTTGCCCCAGCCGAGATTCGTCTCGATGGCCGTTGTGTGCAACCCGTTCATGGACGGCAGTGGCACCCGGGCATCCCGGACCTGAAACAACACATCAAACAACGCTGTGCGGCTCATATCCTTTTCAGGGTGCAGCGCCAGAACAAGCTGGTCGAAGGGTACCTCGCGGTAGTCGAAAATCGCGCTGACGCTGCGCGCCACCTGGGCGAGCAGTTCCCTGAAGGAGGGCTGACTGGCAAAGTCCGAGGGAATGACAAGCAGATTCGCAAAGGGACCGATCACATCCACGGTCTCCTTGCGGTCTCTGCGCGCGGCAGGTGTTCCGATGACGACCGTTTCCTGGCCGGAATAGCGATGCAGCAGTGTTTGAAAGGCAGCCAGCAGAAGCGTATCCAGCGCAACGCCTTCCTGGTCCGCCAGGGTTTTGAGCTGCTGGGAAATCGCCTGGGGCAAGGCGAACGCGCAGGTGCCGTCATGATAGGTGTGTATCGCCGGCCGGGGCCGATCCGTGGGAAGTTCCAGGGCCTGAATCTTGCCGTCGAGTTTCGCCCGCAGGGCCAACAGTTTGTCAGCCAGCAGATCCTCGCAGCGCTCTTTTTCCCATGCTGCAAAGTCGGCGAACTGTATGACCGGCTCGGGCACAGGCGTTGTCTCACCGGTGGTGATGCCGTTATAAAAAGCGGCCAACTCCCGTGCGACAAGCTGGAGCGACCCTGGATCGGCAATGATATGGTGCAGCGTAATGACCAACACATGCGCTTGGTTGCCACCGGTGAAGAGCGCCGCACGGATCAGGGACCCCTGTTCCATGCAAAACGGACGCCTGATCTCTTCCAGGGCCCGTGCGCGCAAGACGCCGATCACATCCTGACCTGTCCGGACCGGCAGTTCTTCGATCGACAAGCTCAGCGAACTGTGCGGCATCACGGTCTGGAACGCCCGTCCATCGGATGTGATGATGGCCGTCCTCAGGATGGCGTGCCGTTCGACAATCCGGTTCAGGCCCTCTTGCAGCGCAACGGGGTCAGGCGTTCCGGTGATATGCAGCATCAACGGCATGTTGTAGTACACAGGGCTGGCTGCATACAGATAGCCGGCCTCGAAACGTTCCACGAACCACAATCTGTCCTGGTGATGGGAAAGCGGGCCACGGCCGTCCGCTGTCGGCCGGTGCGGTATGCAATTTATTTGGCGCTGCGCTTGCTGCGATACCGACTGCAACGCAATGTCATCCAGCACGGCGGAAGGGTTTGCATTGATCTGATCGAGGATGGCCATGAAGTAACGCGAAAATCTTTGGACGGTGTCTCTTTTGAAGAGTGCGGCGCAATACTCCAGGTTCAGGTGCAGTTGTCCGCCTTCCTCGATTACTTCTAGTAGAAGATCGAAAGCGCAGGCCTGCTTTTCGTAGTCGTAAGGCGTAAAAGTCAGATCTTTCAGTTTGACCACCCGTTCGTCCGCTTCTTCGTAGACAAAAAACACATCGACCAGCGGGTTACGACTGACGTCCCTCGGAAGGTTCAACTGCTTGACGAGAAGTTCAAACGGATAATCCTGATGCTCGAAGGCTTGCAGGCAGCTCTTCTTGACCGTATCGAGAAACTGTGTGAAGGGCTGGCTTCCGTCCAGGCTGTTGCGCATGACCAGGGTGTTGGTGCACATGCCGAAAATGCCGTCGAAGCCCAGGTGATCCCGGCCGCTGGAACTGGTCGCGGTAATAATATCCGACGCGCCGCTCAGCTTGTGCAGCAGTACATTGAAGGCGGCAAACAGGACCATGTAAAGCGTGGATCCGTGCTTTTTGGCCAGGGCCTTCAGAGCCCCGGTCGGGCCCGGTTCGAAACAGGAACGAATGACCCCGCCTTCAAAACTCTGCCTGGGGGGTCTCGCAAAATCGAAGGGCAACCGCAGCACGGGCAATTTGCCGGAGAGCCTGTCCAGCCAGAAGGCCTCCTGCGTTTTGAGGGCTTCGGAACCGATCAGCTTCTGCTCCCAGGCCACATAGTCCCGATAGCGCAATGACACCGGGAGCAAAGGTTCCCCCGCGTAGGTACGCATAAATTCCTGTGCAAGGATAATCAGCGATATGCCGTCGATCACGATATGGTGGGCATCGATCATCAGAAAATGGCGCTCGGGCGACAGCCGCAGAAGCCCCACCCGGATGAGCGGCGGCTTGGCCAGATCGAAAGGTTTTATGAAATCTTTCACGATGGCATCGATCTCTTCAGGCGCTCGGTCACTGTGCGCCACCGTGAATTCAACCGTGTCATAAACCCGCTGCAACAAATTGTCTTCCACGATCTCGAAACCTGTGCGCAGGCTTTCATGACGGCGGATGATCGTTTGAAAGCACTGTTCGATCTTTTCCCGGTCAAGGGCGCCGTCGATAAACAGCGCGCCGTTGATGTGATACGCCAGTTCTCCGCCTTCCATACGGCTCACGATGTAGAGCCGCTTTTGCGCGGATGACATCGGAAAGGTAACGGCCTGATCCGTTTGGGCAGTGGCAGACACAGGCTTTTTAGCGCCCGCGAAAAGGCCTCCCGCGCGCATCTCTTCGATGCTCTCATGGATGGATTTTTCGAAAAAGGCGATATCTTCATCCGAATGCGCGGTGGACAAGAAGCAGTTGCGTCCCTCCCAGATGTAGATCCCCCGGGAGAGCAGATGGTAGTATAATAGCTCCTGATCGCCCTTGACGGGGATACGGAACAGGGAGCCGAAATGGGTCATGCGGATCGACAGCCCTTGGCCTTCGAAGTACGTGTTGAGGCGCTGGGCAAGCTCAGCGGTGCGCCGGTTCAAGTTCTCCTGCAACGCGGGACCGGACTGCTTGAGATGCGTTAGCACCGCATGGGCGCCGGCCATTGCGAGCGGGTGATGGTTGAAGGTGCCGGCGATGAAGGTGTTCTCCCGCTCCGGAAACGATTTGTCGCCGTAGTACCACATTCCGCCGTCGACCGCATCCAGATAGTGGGCCTTGCCGGCCACAACGCCGATCGGCAAGCCGCCGCCGACCACCTTGCCGTAGGTGACGATGTCGGCCCGGATATCGAACCAGGCCTGCGCCCCTCCCGGGTGGGTCCGGAACCCTAAAATTACTTCGTCGAAGATCAAGGCGGCATCCGAGGCGGTCGTGATCTCGCGCAATCTTTTGAGAAAGCCCGCCGGCGCAAAGTCCGGTCTCCGGCTCTGCACGGGCTCCACCAGCACGGCTGCAAGCTCACGGCCATGCGCTTCCAGAAATTCAAGCGCTTCATCGGTTCCGTAGTCGAGCACATAGATGTCTTGCACCATCTCGGGCGGTGTGCCGGGCGACATCGGCACCGCGCGGCCGACAGGGCCGTCATATTCTTTCACGGCCAGCACGCCGTCAAAGTGTCCGTGGTAGGAACTCGAAAACAGGGCCACCTTCTTTCTGCCGGTGACGGTCCGCGCAATCCGCAGTGCCGCCATGACCGCTTCGGTCCCGGTATTGAAGAAGGCGGCTCTGTCTACCCCGGTCAACTCGTGGATCAGTGTTGCGACCTCGCCGGCACGGTTCGACATCGGCCCGATCGGGGTCCCCTGGCTAAGCTCGCGTTGCAGCGCCGCTTGCACGAAGGGCGGATTGTGGCCGAGCAGGTACACGCCGAAGCCCATCGACACATCCAGGTAGTCCCTGCCGTCGACATCCGTAAAATGCGCGCCACTCGCCCGATCCACGATGATCTGGTAAATCATCTCTTTCCATTCGGGTCTGAAGCCTGCAATGTTGCGTGTATTGGCAAAGACCGGCCGGTACTTTCCGGTGCGCTCTTTCGACCCCGGCGTAAGTCCTGTGTACCATCCAATCAACTTTTTCAGATGCTCCTGCTGGCGGGTGTTCAACTCTATCTTTTCCCGGCCGGTCACGCCGCGGTAGGCCACATACTCTTCCCTTTTTAGCGCCGGCTTCACCACCGGCTTCGCTGCAAGGGGTGTGGTGTGTGCACTGTCGTTTTTGTCCGGGCGCAACGTCTGCAGCAGGGAACTCTGCTGGGCGAGCAATGCCTGCCGGTTGCCGTTACCGGCACCTCTCAGCACACTGAGCTGATCGGACATCACCGTAAGCTGCCGGGTCATCAGTTCGATTTGCCGGTTGATGATGCCGTCCACGCCTGCTTCCATGCGCGCTGCATGCGGCACTGTGGCAGCAGGAAGCGCTGCTTGAGCTAGAGTTTGAGCCTGCGCCTGGGCCGGCGCCGGCGCACAGTCCGGTGCGGATTCCTGGTCGATATAGTCCACGGTCTTGTTGAACGTATCGAGCCGGCTGTAAAACCAGCTCATCTGCACATCCAGCCCGTAGGTCCGTTTGATCAGATCCTTCAGCCGCGCGATCATCAACGACGCAAATCCCAGCTCGAACAGGTTCGTGTCACCCTCAGGTCCGCCGATCGCGATCTCCGAGGACTGATACATCAATTCGCGCACTTCCGCTGCAATCCGCTCGCGCCGGCCGTTTTGGGAAAGGTTGCGTTCACCGCTGTCGATCACGGCTGGCGTCCGGTCATGATCGGCCGCATCTGTCTCGCCGCGCATCTCGCCGGCGCCGTTGCGCTCGGCAACAATGACACACTGCATGGGGTCACTCTCCGAATCTTCAGGCAGCCCGGAATGTCTCACATGGCGAAAGCCGGCTGCTTCCAGGCTGGCTTTCCAGCCGGCAAAACTCAGGGACGGACAATGCGCGATGCGGCGATCGGGATCCTCGAAAAGCCACCAGCCCCTGGTCAGACCGAAGATCACGTTGACGATCTCCTGAAATCGACTCACCTCATTCATGATCAGGATGCCGCCTGGCTTCAACAACTGGCTGACCTGGCCAAGGGTGTCTTCTATCCGGGCCGTTGAATGCAGCACGTTCGAGGCGACAACCATGTCCCATACGCCGCGCGCAATCCCCTGCCCCGCGAGTGGTTCCTCAATATCAAGCGTCTTGAATGTCATAAACGGATAGCCGGCCCCGAATTTACGTTTACCGTGCTGGGTAAACACCGGTGCGATATCGGTATAGCAGTACGCAACATTCCCGTGGCCGTTGATCTGCTTCAGGATATGCGCAGTTGTACTGCCTGTGCCCGCGCCGATCTCGAGAATCGAAATTTCCACCGAAGGCGATGGGTCGGCCAGGTGTGCGACGTATTCTTTGACCTGTCGGCCAACACATCTGCTGAAAAAATCCTGAATGGTGTTGTTGGTGTATAAATTCTCAACAAGATCCAGCGACCCGTTGGGGAAAAGAGCCTCGTCAGATGTCATCTTGCCGCTAAGGACAGCCGCGTAGTGCGCCATGCACTGGGACAGCGATCGCATGGTAACGGCAATCTCGGGATAGGTCTTCGCGATCTCCTGCTGAAGATCGCCGGCAGCTTGGGTTATCTCCTGAATCCCGAAGTTATCCACCGCATCCAAAGCCGTGACCGTATCGTCCTGAAGAGAGATGAACCCCGCATTCTTCAAGACGATCAGCAAGACGCCGAACAGCCGTCCGTACTCAGGGGCCAGCCCCATTTTTTCCTTCAGGGCCTGCGTGGGATACTGTTCGCCCGAACGAACCAGGACACCGGTCTCTTTAAACGCCCGTAAGACATAGAACCTGGATAGTCGATTCAGGTGGTCATGCACTGTTTCGGCGTAGATGGCATCAATTTCTGTACTGTCAGCACTCCGCGAACTCATTTTTTCTTTTCTCCTATATCTGCCCGGATCGACATTCTGTTTGAGAAGCCTGCCGGTTGCGCAGGACCTGCCGATGACCTCACGCTGTGCCATCCAGCACGTTGAGTTGCTCGGCCATCACCGTAAGCTGCTGGTTCATCAATTCTAGCTGCCGGTCCATATGCCGGCTGATGGTGCTGTCCGCATCCGCTTCGATCCGCGCGGTGGCCGGGGCAGCCGCCGCGGGAAGGGATGCCCCGGCCACG
>LADR01000054.1 GCA_000961655.1 Desulfatitalea sp. BRH_c12 | reverse complement strand
GTGGTGGGCAATGCCCACCCTACATTCGGGATTGGCTCACCGGGGTTTTTCTTCGTCACCCCACGCCGTATCTAACTTAACAGCCAGGTAACCAGGTAGGGTGGGCATCGCCCACCATTGTCTTATGCCGATCGCCTCTGTGATTGACGGTATTCAACGTTTCATCGTTATGTTCGCTCCGGTGTCTATCCAATCGCTTGGGCGGGATCAGTGTCAAAAACCGATGTTGTTTGCGGGGGATAGTGGTGGGCAATGCCCACCCTACATTCGGGATTGGCTCACCGGGGTTTTTCTTCGTCACCCCACGCCGTATCTAACTTAACAGCCAGGTAACCAGGTAGGGTGGGCATCGCCCACCATTGTCTTATGCCGATCGCCTCTGTGATTGACGGTATTCAACGTTTCATCGTTATGTTCGCTCCGGTGTCTATCCAATCGCTTGGGCGGGATCAGTGTCAAAAACCGATGTTGTTTGCGGGGGATAGTGGTGGGCAATGCCCACCCTACATTCGGGATTGGCTCACCAGGGTTTTTCTTCGTCACCCCACGCCGTATCTAACTTAACAGAAGTGGATAACCAAAATCTGGTTAAAACAACGGCGCCGCTACATTGTTGATCAAAAACGTGTATTGGGATGCCGCCGGCTGGTCATACGAAGGCGACGACACTACCAGCAGCAGTAGCGGTGGCAGCAGAGGCTGCAATTGAAGGGTCTGATGACATCTTACGCTTGAAAAGGGCTCTTCCCACCGGCAGGGAGGGCCCATTGTTCTTCTAAGGTTCGTATCGACGCACCTTTTCTCTATGAATATCCTCCAATACTGCCTGGCACCCAATGGCATTCCCCTCCAGGCATGATTATATTTTGCAACTTAACGGGTTCCCGACCACGCCGGTCACCTCGCTGAGTCTCAAGGTGAGGGGCGCACCACCCCCCGGCTATCCCTAATGATTCGAACCCAGTGGTAATCTTTCATCGCATTTCCCGTCGGTTGACCCAATCGCGCAAATCTACCATGAGAGGATCACGTAAATGGACGATCGAGAATTGATAAAGGCGCTATCCAGGCTGCTCAAAACAGAGATAGATGCCATGCATTCATATGAACAGATCCTACCGAAAATAGAAGATGACATCATGCGCAACCGCTTGACCGAATTTCATCATAGCCGTGAGCAACACATTGAAGAATTGACTGAGATGATCGTGCGCATGGGAGGAACTCCCCCCGAGCACACGAAAGACTTAAAAGGGTATCTTATCGAAGGGTATTCCGTGCTGCGCAGCCTCACCGGAACGAAAGGGGCCTTGAAAGCTGTGCAGAGTATCGAGGAGATGACCAATCGTTATTATGATGAGGTGGTGTCTTGGAAAATCGACGACAATGTCAGCGCGATGTTGAAAAAGCACTTTTCGGATGTCAAAATCCACCTGGATTACATCAACAGCAACTTGCAGGCGCTGTAATGAGTGGGGCACACCGATACGGACACCTGAAACATAAAGCTTAAAACTCAACTTTCGGGATTGGCACGTAGTGAGATGATCCGGGCGGGTGGTCCGCGCCACACGCCATTTCGCTCAAGTGAGGCTAAAGGTGTGCGTAGGGTCGGGCCGCAAACTCGCTGGCGCGCAAACAGTGCAGCCCAACAACCCTACGCGCACCTAAGCCCTGAAGCTGTCACCACCGCCTAACATTTTACACTTTAACTTGGTACTTCTTGATATAATCCATCGGATGATACGAAAGCTTGGCCTTGCGAAGCCCTTCGTCGCCCAAATCCTGTTCACGGTTGACGATGGTGTATTCCTCGGGAGCATTGGCTAAGAAGATCTGGTTGATGGCCTGGTAGCTGCCCTTGTGATCCGGGCACGCTTTTTCAAAGTGGATGATAATGCTCTTGTCCGGCATGGTTTCGGCAATGGTATACGCCATGATGATCTGATCGACCAATAAGGCGCCGCCGGTGATGCCATCCAGCTTGCGCCATCCATAGAGCACGCGACTGATGGCATTGTTTTCCGCGACCAGGGTATCATCGTTTTCGCAATCACGCCACGTGCACCAGTCCTCTTGCATGTTCAGGGCCTGTTCGATCATGGCACTGCCGAAGCCTATATACGTGTATTCGTAGTTCTTGATGAACTGGTTCAGCAGGTTCTTTTTTTTGTGAAAGCGGTTGCCCTTCAGTTCGGTCAGCTCTTGGCGGTTATACAGATAATCCCAATGCTCGCGCGACTCATCCGACTGAATATCCCCGTCCAATCCACCGGCCATCAGGTGCAGCAATTTTTCGGGAACGCGGATCATGTGTTCGGCTTCCGACCGCAGGGACTTTAACATGGACGGCCATTCTACCTCCTGCCAATCGCCCACCGGCGCCCACAAAGCCGGTTGCGGGTTTTCCTGGCGAATCCAGACCAAGCCGTTATCCCAGGCCCATGTCAGACCGTATTCCTCGCCCCAGCCCCATAAATTGATAAAGCTGTAATCCGAAGCGATCTGATCGCACTGGGCCAGTTTTTCGCGGTACTCTTTTTGCCGATCCAACTGAATCGGTTCGAAACGCAAGGGCATGATGAATCCTTTAGGTTTTAAGTATTGGTTTTAGGACTTACGCAATCATATGAATTAAAGGTTATAGGATTTAAGTCACTATTCTTCACAAACCAGAACAATATTTAAGTCCATGACATTGGTGCCAGTGGGCCCGGTTGTCAACAAGTCGCCCAGGGCATCGAAAAAGGAATAGGCATCGTTCGATGCCAGATGTTTACGCACATCCAGGCCGGCCTGCCGGGATCGCGCCACGGTGGTGTGGTCCGCGAAGGCGCCGGCGGCGTCCGTGGGGCCGTCGGTGCCGTCCGTGCCCGCGCAGAGCATCAGGATCGCGGCGTTGCCGTCGATGGCTGTTGCAGCGGCCAGGGCGAACTCCTGGTTGCGTCCGCCGCGACCGTTTCCGCGGACGGTCACCGTGGTTTCGCCCCCGGACAGGATACAGGCCGGCGCTGTGATCGGTCGGCCGCTGGCAAGCACTTCCCGGGCTATGGCGGCATGCACCCGGGCCACGATGCGTGCTTCGCCGTCAATCTGAGCTGAAAGAATCAAACAGCGGTATCCCCGCGCCCGGGCCTCTTTCTCGGCGGCCTCCAGCGCCAGCCGGTTGTTGCCCACGATGACGTGATGAACTGGGTGCCGGGCATGACTGGTGGCCTTGGGGGGTTCCAATTTTTCGCCGGCCGCACCGGCTTGCAGGTGTGCTTGCACGCTTCGCGGGAGTTTGTCGTTCAGATGGTAGCGTTCGAAGATGTCGATACAATCCTGGAAAGTAGTGCGGTCAGGCACGGTCGGCCCCGACGCGATCACGTCCAGGTTGTCGCCCACCACATCCGACAGTATCAGGGTGGCTGTGATCGCGGGCGCGGCCGCTTGGGCCAGTCGGCCGCCCTTGACCGCCGATAAATGTTTGCGCACGGCATTGATTTCGAAGATGTCGGCACCGCAGGCCAACAACAGATCGGTGACCTGTTGCTTGTCGTCCAAGGAGAGCCCCGGTGCCGGCAAGGGCAGCAGCGCCGATCCGCCGCCGGAGAGCAGGACAATGACCAAATCCTGCCGGCGCGCCGCCGTGACCAATGCCAGGGTCGCGCGCGCCGCCGCAAGGCCGTTGTCGTCGGGCAGGGGATGACCCGCTTCCAGGATGCGGATGTGCTGCAACGGGCGTGCGTGACCGTATTTGACACTGATCAGACCATCGCTGATGCGGTCGCTCAGGATCTCTTCGATGGCCTGGGCCATGGCAGCCGTGGCCTTGCCGGCACCCACGACCAGGATGCGATCGACCGGCGTCAGGTCGATTGTCTCAGGTCCGATGTGCAAAAGCGTCTGTTCAAGACGACACGCGCGGTGGACGGCCGCCAAAGGGTCTACGGCGCGCAACCCGGCTCGGAAGATCGCTTCGGCATCCGCACGCATGCGGGATAGAAGCGTCGGTGTTGGGTGAGTGTCAGCGTTCATGAGACATTGTTGTTCCCTTTTTTTGACAATCTGCTTTGTGCAACCTTTACTGTCGCGGGTGTAATAATAAGGGCGAACGCTGCAACTGCAAGCGGCGCAAGGCGCTCCATGCGGTTGGGATTTTGCAATGTGGCAACTATTTTGACAGAATCGGATCGCATCCGATGCAGACGGCCTATTAAAAACAATCTGGTTGGTTATGCACTTCGCTCCATTAAAACACAGGTATTGGGCGTCATAAGAAGATTACGTTGTAATTTTTAGAACCTTCAACAAAAGCATACCCATAAAAACGTGCAATTGCGGGTGAGCAAGTCAAATCGACAGAATGCCTCCCTTTACACTTTAAACTTTACACTTAACACTCGACCATAATCGCCGGAGCGGCGTGCATAACCAGAAAAAAACAAGTGCCGGGCCGTTTGCAGATCATTGACAAACACGGTATTGGCACAAAGTTTGAATTAAATGTGCTGTAGTGCGCATTGTTTCCTCTTTTCTCCTTCCTGTCGATTCATCGGGCGCGGATCTGCCGTTTCCCTCGCTCGTGCAGTGTGCACGACTTAAGGTGTGCCGCAAAACGGGCCCCCTTTTTGAAGCGCACCTGAGATGGCAACGCGCGGCACGGCGCAATGCGCCAATTCGCAAACACCTCAAAGGGCCACAGCGCCCGCGGGAGGAGTCAGGCCATGGCGACCTCTAAAATTCGTACAATCGGTATTTTAACGGGCGGCGGCGATGTCCCCGGTCTCAACCCATGCATCAAACAGTTGGTCACTCGGGCATCGCAGCTGGGGATTCGGGTTGTGGGCATTCGAAAGGGCTGGGCCGGGTTGTTGAACTATTCGCCCGACGACCCGGCCGCCGAAGCGGAAAACATCAGGCCGCTGAATGCCGCCGAAGTTCGGACGATCGACCGTTCGGGCGGTACCATCTTGCACACGTCGCGGACCAATCCCAGCGCAGTCAGTTACAAGGACGCCCCTGCTTATTTAAAGGATACTTACATCGATCCTGCCAAAAAAAACGATTTTACCGCGACTGTGCTGAAAAATTTATCTCGTCTGGAAATCGACCTGCTCGTGCCCATCGGTGGAGACGATACGCTCTCTTTTGCCCTGCGGTTGCATAAAGAGGGCTTTCCGGTCATCGCCATCCCCAAAACCATGGACAACGATGTGATCGGGACCGATTACTGCATCGGCTTTTCAACCGCAGTGACGCGCAGTGTCAATTTTATACATGCCTTGCGTACCTCTGCCGGGTCCCACGAACGCATTGCGGTGGTTGAGCTGTTTGGCCGCTATTGCGGCGAAACGTCACTGATCGCAGGTTACCTCGCGGGCGTGGATCGCGTGGTCATTTCCGAAGTGCCTTTTGATATTGAACGGCTATCCCGATTTTTGATCGAAGACCGCCGCGGCAACCCGAGCCGGTATGCCATGATGACCATCAGCGAGGGGGCCAGCATGCATGGGGGCGATATGGTGTTGCGCGGCGAAGCCGATGCCTTCGGTCATCGCAAGTTGGGTGGCATCGGAGCGCTCACCGCCGAGGCTATCAAGAAGATCACCGGCATCGATATGATCTTTCAACCGCTCTTTTACCTGATGCGCAGCGGCGCGCCCGACTCGCTGGACCTTATGGTCGCGATGAATTACGCCAATCTTGCCATCGAACTGATCGAACAGGGCCGTAGCGGCAGCATGGTCGCTTTGGTGCAGGGGCGCTACGCGGCTTTGCCGATGGCGGATCTGAAAGGCGGTGCCAAGCGGGTGGATGTCGACAGTTTCTATGACACGGACGCCTATCGTCCCACAATCCGCAATGCCGGCGGCAAGCCGATGTTCCTTTATTGAAACCCGGCAGGTCGGTCAGCAAGGAGCCATTGCCCCCAAGTCGTCATGGGAATGGAAGGAGGGGTATGATCATGAAAACGACCATCGTAGCCATGCGAGCGGATATCGGCAGCGTCGGCGGGCATTTACAGCCCAGCGAACAGGTGATCTCGGCGGTACGCCAGGTGCTCGAAGAAAATAAAGGCCGGTTGATTGACGATTTCGACATCCACTTCACCGGCGACGACATTACGGTGCTGTGCACGCATCAGGGCGATCCGCAGCAACCCGACGTGCAGGAGATGATCTGGAACGCTTTCACCCACGGATCGCATGTCGCCGTCGAACAAGGTCTCTATGGCGCAGGGCAGGACTTATTCGAGAAGGGTATTTCGGGTGCGACCAAAGGATTGGGGCCGGCTCTGGCCCAAATCAGTTTCGAAGAGCGTGCCAACGAAGCATTCATGGTCTTTTCCATCGACAAGGCGCTGCCCGGTGCGTTCAACCTGCCCCTTTATCTGGCCTTTGCCGATCCCATGCACTGCGCCGGCCTGATTTTGTCCCACCGCATGCGCAAAGGGTTCCGTTTTCAGATCATGGATGTGGTCTATAAGGCGCATGACCGCGCAATCACCTTGGAGGCGCCGGAAGATCAATACAATCTGGCCGCGCTGCTGAGGGACGAAGAGCGCTTTGCCATCCGCGCGATCCATTCGCGCACGACCGAAGAACAATCCGTTGCGGTCAGCACCACTCGGCTGCACAACGTGGCCGGCATTGTGCTGGGCAAAGATGACCCGGTGGCGATTGTGCGCGTCCAGGATGCCTTTCCCGCCGCAGGCGAGGTGTTGGCCCCTTTCGCCATCGCTGCCCATGTCAGCGGCTTTCTGCGCGGCAGCCATCATGGGCCGCTGATGCCGGTAGGTCTGAATAGTGGCGTCTCCTTTTTCGACGGACCGCCCGTTGTTTCGTGCGCGGCTTATTGTATCCACAACGGTCATTTGACCTCGGCGGTCGATCCGTTCAAACACCCGTTCTGGGATCAGATCCGTGCCCGTGCGGCCGACAAAGCCATCGATATCCGGCAACAGGGTTTTTTCGGCAACGCCATGCAACCCTTCGAATCTCTCGGGTACGGGGGAATCGTCCGGATCCTCAATGAACTTGACGAGCGCTTCGTGGTTGATACGCCGGTTTCGTCCTGAATGTGTCATGCGTGATGGGTTGGATGTGACAGCCGGTTCCGTTTCGCCCATGCGCCTTTGCGTTGTCACGTATCGCTTTCCATCTTTTTGGCATATTGGATGCCGAAACGGCGCATGCGGTTCCAGACGGTGACGCGCGAGACGCCCAATTGCTCGGCTGCCTTGGTCTGGTTGCCTTGGGCCGCCTCCAGGGCTTCGATCAGTTCGATCCGTTTGATCTCTTCCCGGTTGAACGGCCGCTTGCCGGCCGGCGGTGCGCTGTGGGCGCTATCGGACGTTTGCAGTGCGGGTGGCAGATGCTGCGGGTGAATCATGGCTTCCTGGCAGGTGACAAAGGCGTATTCGAATGCGCTTTTCAGCTCACGCACATTGCCGGGCCAGTCATAGCGCATCAGGCACGCCATGGCGTCATTGCTGATGCCATCGATGGCCTTGCGGTTCTTGAGGCGGATTTTTTGAAAGAAAAAATCGGCCAGCAAAGGAATGTCCTCTTTGCGCGCGCGCAGCGGCGGCAACTGGATAGGAATGACATTGATGCGGAAAAAAAGGTCCTGGCGGAAATCGCCGCGGGCGATTAATTCCGTCAGATTGCGGTTGGTCGCCGAAAGGATGCGCACATCCACGGGCACAGGCCGCGCGTCACCCACCCGTTCGATAATCTTCTCCTCGAGCACCCGCAGCAGTTTGACTTGGGTTGATAAGGGCAGGTCGCCGATCTCGTCCATAAAGATCGTTCCGCCGTCGGCATTTTCGAAGCGCCCGGCCCGGTCGCGATAGGCGCCGGTGTATGCACCGCGGACATGGCCGAACAACTCGCTTTCCAGCAATGACTCGGTAAAGGCAGCGCAGTTGACCTTGACGAAAGGTTTTTTCTGGCGGGCGCCGATCTGGTGGATGGCCAGGGCGGCCAACTCCTTGCCCGTACCGCTTTCGCCCAGAACAATGACCGGCGCATCCGAGTGGGCCGCGTTGGCGATCAACTCAAATACCTTACGCATGGCCGGTCCCGCGCCGATGATGCCGTGAAAACCGTCATCCGAGCGCAACTGGCGCTCATAGGCGGCGAGCTGCTGCTCTTTTTCGACCAACTCGGTGATGTCGGTGATCGTCTCCACGGCGCCGATCATTTCGCCGCGATCGTCATTGAGGATACAGGCGTTTTTCAGGGCATGCACGGTCGAACCGTCTTTGCGCACGATGACGCATTGACGTCCAGTCACCTGATCGCCCATGAAGAGCGAGCACCACTTGTCACCGTCGTTGCGGCGAATCGTATCGCAGATATCGCAAGCGAGCACCGAGCAGTCGTTGCCGATCAACTCGCCGCGATCATATCCGGTGATGCGCTCCAAGGCCTTGTTGACCGATACGATGATGCCGCGTTCATTGACGATCATCAGCCCGTCGCGAATCGTGTTCACCACCGTTTTCCAATAGCGGTCCAGTTCCTGTTCTATCATAGTCAAAATACACCTGTTAAAATTGAACACCTGTCAAAGCGGCGTTTTTAACACTTTAACACTCCGGGGACAACGGATCAATGTGTAACCCCAGTTCAGATTATCGTAAGTCATTGACACTTCATTGGATATGTGGAAACCTGACGAATAACGAAATGATGGCACTTTGGTTGCATACTATTGCTAAGTCCGCTGGTCACGACCGGGTTCAGAAGACCGTAACATCGAGGTCAGATCTTCAGGATGGAAAGTAAAAAAAGGAATTTAAAGCTTTCGCCCATCCCTTTTTTGGGGTATCAGGAAAGGCCGTAGAAGGAGTTTTATCCAGTTGATCCAAAAAGCAGATTTCAGCCTCGATTTCAGAGGCATGATCACCTCCTTCGGCTTGCTGAAACTGACACGGGTGTTCAGGGAAATGAAATCGAATCAGACATTGGAGGTCATCGGGCTAGATACGGACACCCGTTCCGATTTGTTCAGGCTCCTGCCTTCGGTATCCTATGAACTCATCACCGTTGAGGCGTGCGGTGATGCATCGATTCGTGTTCATCTCAGAAAAACATAAACCGCGGTGAAGCATCCCTTCGTCGCGGGTATCGGCAATATCGAGGATCGAGGCTCATCCGTGGGCAGTTATACTGCGGATGAGAAACCAGAAAAGATTACAAGAGAAAAAGGGGAGCCATGAGTCTTCAAAAACGATTAGCATCTGGCGAATTTGTGGTTATGGCGGAGATGAACACCCCTAAAGGCGTGGATATCTCCCAACTGATCACCAATGCCCGCAAAATCAAGGGCCGTGTGGATGCCGTGATCGTCCCGGACATGGACAACGGCGTCATGCGCATGAGTGCTTTGGCAGGCGGTGTGCTGATGCAGCAGCAGGGCATCGAGGCCGTCATTCACCTGTATGGCCGCGATCGCAACCGCATGGCTTTGCAGGGCGATATCCTGGCAGCGCATGTGCTGGGGATTCAGAATGTGGTTGTCGTGCACAGCGAGGACATGGCCAATGGCGACCACCGCGACGCCAAAACGGTCGACGACCTGGATGAACTTGGGCTCATCGAGACCCTTGCGACCTTGCAAAAAGGCAAGGATCTGGCGGGCTTCGACCTGGAAGGCGCGCCTAGTTTCACAACCGGATGCACAGTGGCTTCTTACGCCGATGACGACCAGATGGCGGCCGAGTTGGAAAAGGCCCGCAAAAAAGTTCAGGCCGGCGCACAGTTCATCGTGGCGCCCCCCGTGTTCGATGTGGATCGTTTCGGTGTTTTTCTGGCACAGGCCAAAGGGCTTGGTGTGCCCGTGATCGCCACGATTTTTCTGATCAAGTCGGTCGGCATCGCCCGCTACATGGCCCTGAACGAACCCGGCGCCCATATCAGCGAAGATCTGATCCGCCGTATCCGCAAGGCCTCCGACCGCGAAGCGGAGTGCCTCAGGATCGCCGGTGAAACGATTGCCGCCCTGAAAGGCAAAGTGGCCGGCGTGAAAATCGAAACCAACGGCTGGGAGCATCGTCTGGCGTCCATCCTGGATTATGCCGGCGTTTGAACAGGTATTTCCATCAACGGACAACTGAGAATCGATCAGCCTTCTATTTAACAACAGAGAGTGAGCAAGGTACGTACCCATGACAGATCAAACGACAGATCAAAACAAAACCGTTCTCGTAATCGGCGGTGGTGTCGGCGGCATCAAAGCCGCCATGGACTTGTCGGAGGCCAGCCAGAATGTGCTGCTCATCGACAAGGCCGCGGCCATCGGCGGCCTGATGACCCAGCTGGATCGCACGTTTCCGACCAATAACTGCGACTTGTGCACGATCTCGCCGCGCCTTTCGGCCGGCTCCCGGCAACAGCACATTGAATTGTTGCCGCTGACGCAGCTGACCGGCCTGTCCGGTGAAGCCGGCAATTTCACGATCACCATGACCAGCGCGCCGCGTTACATCGACCTTGAAAAGTGCACGGCCTGCGGCGAATGCCACAAGAAATATCCCGAGTGCGTGCGCTTCAATCCCGGGCTGGACCATCGGGCACCGACCTGTATGCGTTATCCCCAGGCCACGCCCCAGGCGTTTTCCATCGATATGGCCGCCTGTAAGGATGTCGACGGGCTGGTCAAGGTATGCCCGGCCAATGCCATCTTGCGTGACGACACTGAAAAACAGCATACCCGCACCGTCAGCAGCGTCATTCTGGCAACCGGCGCGGAGCTGTTCGATCCGGGCAAGCTGGACCATTTAGGTCACGGCCGCTATCCCAATGTGGTGACCGGCTTGGAGTACGAGCGCATTATGTCGGCATCCGGGCCTACCCTGGGCCAACTGGTGCGGCCCTCGGACGGCAAGCAGCCCACACGGGTGGCGTGGATCCAATGCGCCGGCTCACGCGGTATCAACCGCGAGGATGTCTCCTACTGCTCCAGCGTCTGCTGCATGTATGCCCTCAAAGAGGCCATCGTCACCAAGGAACGTTTTCAGGACGACATCGAAACCACCATTTTTTACATGGATATGCGTACCTTCGGCAAAGATTACGAAGCGTACTATCAGCGGGCCAAGGACCAATACGGCGTCCGTATGGTGCGATGCCGTCCGCACAGCATCATTCCCGATCAACCAGGTGATGATCTGGCAATCTCTTACGCCACCGATGCCGGCGCCGGGCTCACCACGGAAAAATTCGACATGGTGGTGCTTTCCACCGGATTCCGGCCGACCGCCGCAGCCACGCAACTGGCCGCGACCCTGGGCATTGAGCTCAATCCGCATCACTTTGCCAAGACCCAGAGCTTCCAGCCGGTGACCACCAATAAGCCGGGCATCTACGTGTGCGGCGTGTTCGAAAGTCCCAAGGACATTCCTGAGACCATGGTTCAGGCCAGTGCCGCGGCCTGCATGGCATCCAAGCATCTGCCCCGGACCAATGGTGCCACAGAATCGGACGACTTGCCCCCCGAGCGCGACGTGACCGGCGAAGAGCCGCGTATTGGCGTGTTCGTGTGCGATTGCGGCCAGAACATCGGCGGCGCCATCGATGTGCAGTCGGTGGTGGCCGAAGCGGCCAAATATCCAAACGTGGTGCTTTCGGAAATGAGCGGTCATGGGTGTGGCAAGGAAGCCCTGGAACGCATTCAGCAAATGGTGGTTGAAAAGAACCTCAACCGCGTGGTGATCGGTGCCTGCTCGCCGCGTACCCATGAAGAGCTGTTTCAGCAAACCATCCGGCAGGCCGGGTTGAACAAATACCTGGTGGCCGTCGCCAATATTCGCGACCAGAACGCCTGGGTGCATGCCGGCGCTCCCGAACTGGCCACCGCCAAGGCCAAGAAGCAGATCCGCATGGCTGTTTTCGGCGTCGCCGAGTCCGGACCGCTCAAGGAATACCTGCTGCCCATGAACAAGGAGATCCTGGTGCTGGGCGGCGGCGTGGCCGGTATGAACAGCGCCCTGGAACTGGCCGACCGTGGGTTCAAGGTCTTTCTGGCCGAACGCAACGGTCGCCTGGGAGGGCTGACCGCCTTGGTGCGCCGCAATCTGGAAGGCGATGATGTCCAGGCGTTTCTCACGCAATTGGTCGACCGGACCAACGCCCATGAGAACATCGAAGTCATCACCAACGCCATTGTGGTTGATCACCAGGGTATGCCCGGTAAGTTCACCACCGGTTTTCAGATCGGTCCGCGCATGTACTACCGCGCAATCGAACACGGTGCCACGGTGATGGCCACGGGTGCCTTGGCGCGTCGCCCCAACCAGTATCTGCTTGACCGTCACAAAGCGGTCATGACCCAGCTTGATCTGGACAGCCTGCTGGAAGACCAATCCGCGCAGGTCAGTGAATGGCAGAGCCTGGTGATGATCCAGTGTGTGGGGTCACGCACTGCCGACAATCCCAATTGCTCGCGAATCTGCTGTCAGACGGCTATGAAAAACGCGCTGCGCCTGCTGGATCTCAACCCCGATATGCGGATATTCGTGCTGTACCGGGATATGCGCACCTTCGGCTTCAGCGAGGATGCCTACATCGAGGCGCGCCGGCGCGGGGTGATCTTCGTGCGTTACGAGAGCGAGACCCCGCCGCAGGCCGAAGCCGCCGGCGCGCAAGTGGCCGTGCGTTTCACCGACCCGATCCTGGGCCGCCCGGTCGAGGTGACCGCAGACCGCCTGGTATTGAGCACCGGCCTGATGGCCGACGATGAAACCACTGAGGATCTGGCCGCCATCTTCCATCTGAACCGTACGGAAGACGGGTATTTTCTGGAAGAACACGTGAAACTCAAACCGGTGGATATGTCGGTTCCCGGCTTTTTTGTCGCCGGAACGGCCCATTCGCCGCGCACCATTCGTGACAGCATCACGCAGGCCCAGGCCGTGGCCGCTCGCGTGCAGGCCTTGCTGGCCCGGAATACCATTAACCTGGGAGCCACTGTAGCCCGGGTGGACGCCACCAAGTGTGCCACCTGCCTGGCCTGCGTACGCGCCTGCCCCTACCAAGTACCGTTTATCAACGAGGACCGTTCTTCGGAAATCGATCCGGCCAAGTGCCACGGCTGCGGCATCTGCGCGGCCGAATGCCCGGCCAAGGCGATTCAGTTGTCGCGCTTTGAGGATGAACCTATTTTGGCCCAACTGGAAGGATTGTTGGAAAGGATTGCCTGATGCAAACATTTGAACCCGTTATTGTGGCCTTCTGCTGCCACTACTGCGCTTACACCGCCGCCGACATGGCCGGCAGCATGCGCTTGAGCTACCCGGCCAACGTGAAAATCGTGCGGGTGCCGTGCAGCGGCAAGGTCGACACTATTCATATGATGAAAGCACTGGAAAAAGGCGCCGACGGCGTGCTGGTGGCAGGCTGTCTCGATGGCGACTGTCATTTCAAGAACGGCAATACCAAAGCCGTACGTCGGGTGGCGTTGGTCCAGGAAACATTGAAAGAGCTCGGCATCGAGCCGGAACGGTTATCCATGGTGACCATGTCCGCCGGTATGGGGACACGTTTTGCGCAAATTGCCACCGACTTTACTGAAGAGATTCGAAAATTGGGGCCTAATCCCGTATGTGCCGGCATCGAAGCCAAAGCGGCAGCGGGCGCGGTCGCAAAGGCTAATTAAAGGAGAGTAGACGATCATGATTACAGCTGAACGAAAACCCCTCGCGGAGATCATTGATTGCATCGGCGAGAACCGACGCATCCTTCTGGTGGGTTGCAACGAATGCGTGACGGTTTGTGCGGCCGGCGGGCGCAAAGAGGTGGCCACGCTGGCCTCGGCTTTGCAAATGAATTCCATGCGGCACGGCAAGACCCTGGATATCCGTGAAATGACCCTGGAACGGCAATGCGACCCTGAATATGTGGAGCAGTTGGCCCCTTTTATCGACCAGGCCGATGTGATCGTTTCCATGGCCTGTGGCTGCGGTGTGCAGGAAGTGGTGCGTCGGTTTCGCAATAAACGCATCTATCCGGCGGTCAACACAAAGTTCATGGGCGCATCGGAAGGACCGGGTGTTTGGGCCGAACGCTGTCACGGCTGCGGCAATTGCCTGCTGGGACTCACGGGCGGCATCTGTCCGATCGCACGCTGCTCCAAGAGCTTGATGAACGGCCCCTGCGGTGGTTCGAGCAAAGGCAAGTGCGAGATCGGTTCGGATGTCGACTGCGTCTGGCAGCTGATCTGGGACCGACTCAAGGAGCTGGGTATCGAGGATCAGTACGAAAATGTCATCATGGCTAAGGACTGGAGTACGGAAAGGGGCGGCGGGCCTCGCAAGATCGTGAGAGAGGATTTGGCATAATGAAAACAGAAAGCACATTGGAAAAGGTTTTTAACGCCGGACATATTGCGGTGACAGGTGAGTGTGGTCCCCCCCGGGGCGCCTTGCCGGATAAAGTCAGAGAAAAAGCCGAGCTACTGCGGGGCTATGTGGATTCGGTCAACATCACCGACAATCAGACCGCCATGGTACGTATGTCCAGTTTCGCCGCCAGCCTCATTCTTAAGCAGATGGATATGCAGCCCGTTTTGCAAATGGTGTGTCGTGACCGCAACCGGCTGGGCATGCAAAGCGAAATCATCGGTGCCTATTCCCACGGCATCAACACCATGCTGTGCCTGTCGGGAGACCACTGCAAGTTCGGCGATCACCCCATGGCCAAAGGCGTATACGACCTGGACTCGGTACAGTTGATCCAGACCGTGCGCAAGATGCGCGACGAAGGCAAGTTCCAGGGCGGCGCCGACATCCTGAACGCCCCTAAAATGTTCATCGGCGCGGCCGCCAATCCGTTCGCCGACCCCTTCGAATTGCGCGTGGCCCGTCTGGCCAAAAAAGTCAGGGCCGGCGTCGATTTTATCCAGACGCAGTGCATCTTCAATATCGATAAGTTTGAAACATGGATGAAGGGCGTCCGCGAGCGCGGTCTGGACAAAGAAGTTTACATCATGGCCGGCGTGACCCCCATTAAATCCGTGGGTGCGGCACGTTATATGAAGAACAGGGTGCCCGGCATGGACGTGCCCGATCATATCGTCGAACGCATGGCCAAGACGCCCAAAGATAAACAGGCCCAGGAAGGCATCGATATCTGCGTGGAATCGATCCAGCGGATCCTGTCGATCGAAGGCGTGGCCGGCATTCACATCATGGCCATTGAATGGGAATCGGCGGTACCTGAGATCGTTAAACGGTCCGGGTTGTACCCCCGGCCGCAAGTGTAGGTGATAAAGGCGGAAAGCTGAAGGGAAACGTTCGGCCGTGTGGTAACTATTTGGGGCAACGGATCGATATGGATTGATCCGCTGAGCGAATACATGGTAAAAACCCTTCAGCCCACATGGGAGTGGTTTCAAAATGCTCAGTGTATGCTGAAACCACTCCCCAGCACCCAATCAATCAAGGAGGTCAAACATCATGAGCGAAAGGCAATTGATTCTGGTGGTCGACGATGATCCGGATCTGGTGGAGTCGGTCAGCATGAAACTTGAAAGTAAAAATTTTCGTGTTGCCAAGGCCTATGACGGCGTTGAGGCCTGGGAAAAAATCAAGGCCGAACGCCCGGACTTGATCATCCTGGATGTTATGATGCCCCGTAAAAACGGATATGTGGTCTGCAATGAAATCAAGAACGATCCGGTTTACAAGGACATTGTGGTGGTGCTGCTGACTGCTGTGGCCGATGCCGTGCCCAATACGAGTTATACCCACATGGATGGCAAAAATACGCTGGCGGATGACTTTATTCCCAAACCCATCGATTTGGACAAGCTGATGGAGATTGTTGCTGACAATTTGGATTAGCATCAGTGTTCCATATGCCGCTTTCGCCCGTCACCCGGCCGCCCGTTTCGCGGGTGCAGGGTGCGGGCGATTTTTGTTTGCAGCAAGAGTCCGGAGCCACCCGATACACGGCGTCGGCGCCTTCAATTGTTCGACGCTGCCAAGGTAAGGGGGGTGTGGGGGATGAAGGAAAAGATTTCCGTAAACGGCCTGAAGTTGAGCGCAGCGCTGGTATCCATATGGGTGCGCTCACGGAACACCCCGTCGGCGGCAATGTCTCTTTTGTGCCGCATGTTGAGCGCAATGCAGGTCAACATCGCATTCTTGACATCTTCAGAGGATGATGCCACGGCAATGTGCTGCATCGATGCCGAAGACCAGGCCACGGTCGAGGCCTTGCTGAATCACGATTCCGAACTCAAAGCGGTGGTGCAATTCGGGCAGAGGGTTGGTTTGCTTTCCCTCTATCCCCACAAAGCCAGCTTGAAGCTCCTCGGCGCCGTGCTGCAAGCGTTGACCGAAAATGGCCTTGCCGTGCACGGGGTGGCATCTTCGATTGCGGCCTTGACGTTTGTGGTCGATTACGATTGTCTGGACGACGCGGTCGCCATTTTAAACGGCTGCATGATCCTGCCGTCCAACCCGGCGGCATTTCGGGCCGATTTCAAAGTCCGCCAGGAGGCGTTGTTGAAATAGGCTCGTTGGCTCGTTTGTTCGTCCGTCAGTTCGTTATCTTGGTAGACGTGCGGGCAGGGGCTGAGAAACGTTTTTCTGGAACTGTGCTTATGGAAACCATCGCCATCTATTGGGAAGCCAAAATCCGTACCTATGGATTGAACCTTCTTGAAGGATTGACCCTGTATCGGCTGGCCTTGAATGTCGGCCAAGTAGGGCAATGGGCCCATGCCTGCCAGGAGCCTTGCATTCCGGAAGCTGCTTTCCGACTGGTATGGTACCAGATAGATGGCCCAGGGCGCGCCGTGTTCCGACTCGTGTGCGACGACCCCGGCCGGCAAGCTGTCGAAACCGTGATGGCGCCCTTCTTTAAAGCGGGTCCCTGCGCGCAACTTCCGGTAGATATAATATTTTTTCAAGGTCCGCATTATGGAGACCGCTATGGGATCATGGATTTCACCTATCAGGCGCTGGCGCAGGGACAAATCAGCCTTGTAGGGGCGGTGTGCTCGGTGGCGACCATTTACCTGGTTGTACCGGCCGGACAGGGTCGCGCGGCAGTGCAACTGCTGGCGCAAGCTTTCGACATTCCAAAATCGGCTGACCGGAAGGGCCCCGAGACAAACGGGGGGCACATCGATGAATGACAAGTTGTTGCAGGAACTGGATTGGCGTATACGCGTTTTTGATTCGCTTTCTTTCCCAACCCTGATTCTCAAGCCGGACAAGGTCATCCTGACCGCCAATCAGGTTTTTCTGCAGCGACACGGGGTCGCGTTGGAACAGGTCGTCGGAAGACGCTGCCACGATGTCTTTTACGGTGCCGAGCAGTGCCCCAATCAGGTGTGCCCCTTCAACAAGGTGATCACCGAAAAAACCGGCTCATCGGTGATGCGGCGGCATACCACCCGCACCGGCAAAAGGCTTTACGAAGACCGGGTTTTCTCTCCGATTCTCGATGACGACGGCAATGTCGCTTACGTCATGGAAAGCGTGCGGGATGTCACCCGCCAAAAAAACCTGGAACTGGCCCTCAAAGAGACCGAGGCGTTTCTCGAAAAGGTCATCCTGGGGTCGCCCATCGCCATAGTGGCCGCCGACCGCTATGGTCACATTCTGCTGATGAATCCGGCCGCCGAAGAGCTTTTCGAGTATGCCAACCCATTCGCCGTTCGTCATGTCACGGCCGACATGCTCTATCCGCCGGGCACGGCCAATACGATCATGCGGCAACTCAAGGACGGCAAGGGCAAGCTGCATGGCGCGAAAACGACCATTATCAATGCCAAGGGCGTCGCGATACCGGTCGAGCTGAATGCATCGATCATCTACGAAGACGATGAAGAGGTGGCCACGGTTGGCATCTATACCGATCTGCGTGAAAAACTGGCTGTCGAAAGCAAACTCAAGGTCACCCAGGCGCAGTTGGCGCAGTCGGAAAAAATGGCTTCCCTGGGACAATTGGCTGCCGGCGTGGCCCACGAGATCAACAATCCACTCACCGGCATTCTTTTTTATGCCACCCTGAAGTTGGAGGCCCTGCAGGCGGATGATCCGGAACGCCCTGATGTAGAAGCGGTCGTCGAGGATGTCAAACGGTGCAAGGACATCGTTCAGAATCTGCTGGCCTATAGCCGCCAGTCCAGTCCCATGAAAGATATCATCCAACTCAACAGCATTATCAATCAAAGTCTGAGTTTGATTCGCGACCCGAAGATGTTCAGCAACGTCAAGATCGTGCGGGATTTTTCTGAGGAGATGATGCTGGTCCATGTGGACAAAAACCAGATCAGTCAGGTGATCATCAATTTGGTGATCAATGCCGTCAGTGCCATGAATGGTGACGGCGTCCTGACCCTGTGCACCAGCCGGGACAAAACCCAAGGCAAAGCTTACCTGGAAGTAGCCGATACCGGGTGCGGTATTGCCGAGGAGTGCCTTTCCAAGATCTTCGATCCTTTTTTTACCACCAAGGCACCGGGAGAAGGCACGGGGTTGGGCTTGAGCACAGCCTATGGCCTGGTCAAAGAGAACAAAGGCAACATTCATGTGAAGCAGACCAGCGATGCAGGCACCACTTTCGTTTTGGAATTCGACCTCTATCAACCATTCCACGACATCGAACCGGAATAAGGAAAGCAATCAGTGTCACCATCAGATACCCCAACCAGCGATTCCGAGAAGACGACGCAAGACTTTAGAAAACCCAGTGTATTGATTGTGGATGACGAAAGTCGCATCCGACATGTCTGCACGAAAATGCTGAGCCAGGAAGGCTATGACGTTGCCGAGGCCGAGAATGCCCACGTCGGCCTGGAAAAGGTGGCTCAGCGCCACTTCGATATCATCTTGCTGGATCTGCTCATGCCCGGCATGTCCGGACTGGAGGCGCTGGGCCGCATCCGCGCCCAGCATCCCGATACGGTGGTGATCGTGATTACCGGCTATGCGACTTTGGATCATGCTGTGGAAGCCATGAAGAAAGGGGCTTTCGATTTTGTCTCCAAGCCCTTTTCTCCTCAGGATTTGCGTCTGGTCGTGACCAAGGCCATCGAACATATCCGCACCCTGCAAGATATCGCTCACGAAAAATCGCGCATGCGTACGATGATCAACCACCTGGCCGGCGGTGTCATGGCTACGGACACCCGCAAGCAGGTGGCTCTGGCCAACCACGCCTTCATGAACCTGATCGGATATAGCGGCCCCAATCCGATCGGCCGCTCGGTCGACGAACTGGTGACGGAACACAAGATTCTTAATATGATCGACCAGGCCCTCGCCATGGCGCCGGACCAGTTCGCAGAGATCACCGCCGAACTGTTGGTCCCTGCCCGGGCCGGTGAACCAGAACGCATCCTGGGCGCACGCTGCGTCCCGTTTCGCGATCGTCTGGAGCGCAATCTGGGCACGATCACCGTGTTGCATGATATCACGGCCTTGAAACGAATGGACCAGATGAAGTCCGAATTCGTCTCGATGGTCTCGCATGAAATCCGCGGGCCGCTCAACTCCGTTCTCATGCAGCAGAAAGTGGTCCTCGATGGATTGGCAGGGAGCATCACGGACAAGCAGCGCGAGATTCTGACGCGTGCCTCCGAAAAAATCAAGGCTTTGGTCAGTCTCTCCAGCGAACTGCTGGACCTGTCCAAAATGGAATCCGGACTGATCAATCTCGATAAGGAAAAACTGCAACTGGCACCGCTGATGGCCGACCAGGCACTCTTTCATCTGCCTAAGGCGCAGGCCAAAAAGATCTCCCTGGAACTGGCGCCCTTGCCGGACTTGCCCTCGGTTCTGGCCAACCGCATGAACATGGAAGAGGTGCTCTCCAATTTGATCACCAATGCCATTCACTACACGCCGGAAAACGGCCGCATCATTCTGTCGGCCGCAGGCGAGGGCGCCTACGTTTGCTTTAAAGTATCCGATACCGGATTCGGCATCGCCCCCGAGGACCTGGAGCGCATTTTTGAGCGCTTCTATCGCGTCAAGAATGAAAAAACCCGCTACGTGATCGGCACCGGGCTCGGCCTGCCCATCGTCAAAAACATCGTCGAAGCGCACAACGGCCGCATCGAAGTCAAAAGCGAAGTGGGCCAGGGGACTGTTTTTACGGTGTGCATTCCGGTTGCCTAAGCAGGGCCGCAGGAGGCGGGATCGGCCTGCGCGTCGTTTTTAAAGAGTGGCCGGCGAGCGTTTTCTTGGCGTCTCTTCTCGAATTCATATGTTCTTCTATAGAAGTGCAAACCGTTAAAGCCGGTTGCGGAAAAAATCCTGCACGAATTGGATATGGTGCCGCATGGCATTGGATGCTTCGAGCGGGTCGCGTTTTTTAATGGCCTCGATAATGGCGCTGTGCTGAGTGAGAATTTCATCGATATTGCGCGGGTCTTCGTACAGATGGCTGAGATTTTTTTTAATGCCCACGAACAGGAAATCGTAAAAATTCTTCATCAGATAGACATGTACCGGGTTTTTGGTCGCATAGGCCATGGACATGTGGAAGGCTGCATCGGCCTCAGTGCCCAATCGTCCGGAAGCCACTTCCGCGCGCATCTCTTCCAGGCTGGCTTCCATAAAAGCCAGATCTTCCTTGACGGCCCGGTGAGCGGCCAGTGCTGCCGCATTACACTCCAGGCCCATGCGGACCTCGAGCAGGTCGTCAATGGTGGCGTCGTGCACTTCCATGGCGGCGGCCAGGGGATTGCTGCCGCGTGTGTCCGGTGAACGCACAAAGGTGCCCTGGCCCTGTTTGTGCTCCAGAAGTCCAAGAACCACGAGTTTGTTGATGGCATTGCGCACAGAGGTCCGGCTGACCCCCAGGGCTTCGGCAAGATCGCGTTCGGGTAATACCTGCTCGCCGGCTTTGAGTTGGCCTCTGAAAATCAGCTCGCGGATCTGTTCAAACACCTGGTCTGAAATCTTTTTCGGCTTAATCGGCTGCAAGGGCATTGGCATCTTATTTCAGGCTCTCCGCATAGAGTTCAATGACATGCTTCACTTCCACTGGGTCGTCTGCCTGGGATAGCGCATCAGTGATTTGCAGCATGCATGCCGGGCAGCTGGTCGCTACGACGCGGCAACCGGCATCCCGAATCGACTCTCGTTTGCGTTGGCCGATTTGGCTGGAGATGCCATAGTATTTCAAATTGAAGCTGCCGCCCATGCCGCAGCACTGATCCGGCGCACGCATCTCCACCAAACGGTAACCGCCGGTCGCACGCAACACGTCACGCGGCTGGCTGGCAATGCCTAATGTTTTTTTCAAGTGGCATGGATCGTGGTAGGAGACCGGCACCGGATTGGGGCGCGTCACCGATTCTGTTCCTGTCGGAATCAGAATAGATTGATCTATCAAAAACTGGCTTATATCTAAAGTCTTTTCTGCAAGAGCCGCGGCTTGGGTGCGCAGGTCCCTCGGCGCATCGTGCAGCATGAGCGGCCACATTTCCCGTATGGTGGCCGTGCAGGTGGCGCAGGCCGTGACCAGATAATCAAAGGGCGCCTTGTTGATCTGGTCGAGATTGTGGCGCACCAGGTGCTGGAAAGTGGCCGTGTCTCCCGCGGACAGCGCCGGAATGCCGCAGCAGCCCTGCGACTCGGGGATGAACAGGCCGACCTCCAGGTGGTCACACACGTCACTTACGGCTCGGGCTACCTGCGGGTAAATCTTGTCTATCAGGCACCCCACGAAAAAAGCCACCGTGATCCCCGTACGACCGGCCGGTGTATGGCGATGTGCGTGCGCGGAGCGGTGAAACGGTTCGGCGGCCAAAGGTTTGAAATGGCGCCTGCCGATCAGCGGCGACTGGATTCTGGCGCACGACGTGCCAAGTAGGTCATTGGCCGGCCGCGTGAGCAGTTTTTGAAAGCGGGCACTCCAGTGGGCGACCCGGTCGAACAGGGCCGGCCGCGCCAACAGCCCTCTAAGAATGATTTTCTGCGCGGCGGGAAGATCGGTGAAGCCGGCCAATATCGCCCGGGCCTTGAGGAAAATATCGATCACACGAACGCCGCTGGGACAGTTGGCCTGACACGATCCGCACAACAAACACTTGTTCAGACGCTCCGCCACGCTGTCGGGCTGGTCGAACATATCCTGCAGCAGGCCATCCAGCAAGGCCAGCTTGCCGCGGGCCACATCGGCTTCTCGGCCGGTTTGGGCATACAACGGGCACACTGCCTGGCACATGCCGCAGCGCATGCAGGTGGCCAGTTGGTCTTCAAGGTCGCGCATCAGCGCGACGAGCGCATGCATGTCGGCCATGCTTTATCCTCCTATGACTTTACCCGGGTTGAGAATGTTGTTGGGGTCGAGGGCATGTTTGATGCGCCGGGAAAGTAAAATGGCACCCATGCCCGTCTCCTTTGCCAGGAAACCGGCTTTGGCCAATCCTGTGCCGTGCTCGCCCGAAAGGGTTCCCCCCAGCGCCAGGGCTTCTTCGAAAATCGCTGCGATGGCCGCTTCCACGCGCTGCCATTCGACCTTGTCCCGTTTATCGGTGAGAATGGTCGGATGCAGGTTGCCGTCGCCCGCATGGCCGAAGGTGCCAATGGGAAGGTCGAACTTGCGGGCAATCGCTTGCAAGGCGGCCACCATGGCGGGAATCTTGGAGCGGGGCACGGTGGCATCTTCGAGCACAACCGTCGGTTTCAGTTTTGCCAGGGCCGAAAGTGCGCTGCGGCGGGCGGTCCAGATGCGATCGCGTTGGGCATCGTCTTCGGCCACGCGGATGGACATTGCGCCCATTTGCCGGCAAATTTTTTCTATTTTTTCGCTTTCATCGGCAACCTGGGCGCTGTGGCCGTCGACCTCGATCAGGAGGATTGCGGCGGCTTCCATGGGCAGGCCGACATGGCTGAACGATTCCACCGCGCGGATCGTGAAGTTGTCCAAAAATTCCAGCGTGGCCGGCACGATATGCTGCGCGATAATCGCCGCCACCGTTTCCGATGCTTTATCCATCCCATCGAAGACCGCCAAAAGAGATTTGCGCGTTGCCGGCATTGGAATCAGTTTCAGGATGATCTCATCGAGCACACCCAGCGTGCCTTCCGAGCCGATCATCAATGCTTTGAGATTGTAGCCGGTGGCGCATTTGACTGTGCGCGAGCCGGTTTTGATCAATTCTCCGCCCGCATCGTAAAACTGCAACCCCATCACATAGTCTGCGGTCACCCCGTACTTGAGACCGCGCAGTCCGCCGGCGTTCTCGGCCACGTTGCCGCCCAGTGTGGATACCGCCTGGCTGCCGGGGTCGGGGGGGTAGAAAAGCCCTTTGGCCTCCACGGCCGCGGATAAGGTGGCGGTCACAACCCCCGGTTGCACAATGGCATACATGTCCTGTGTATTGATTTCCAAGATCCGGCTGAGCCCATTGGTGAGAAGCACCACGCCATCGGCCTGCGGGATCGTGCCACCGCTCAAATTGGTTCCCGCCCCGCGAACCGTCAGGGGGATGCCGTTGGAATTGCAAAAGGCAACTGTACGGCCCAGCGCAGTTGAAGAAAGCGGCCGCACGACTGCCGCCGGCACTTGGGCGTCGAGTACGGCGGCATCATAAGAGTAGGTCAGCCGGTCGGCTTTTTCCGTGAAAACATTATCGCGACCGACGATTTCACCTAAAGCGGTGATGGTGGCGTTGCTTAGCATGGCAGCATCTCCTATGTCGTGATGGGTGTTTGATGAAAGGTATTACCAATGATCCAGATAGCCCGTTGGTATTGTTGCAAAAACACTTATTTCAATTAAATTAGTGTATTAACAGTTAGCATGCTGAATTTGAATTGACAATATAATTTTTATTGACAGGTAAAAAGGTTTTTAATAGCTTTGGTACTACCACTTTTTGTAAATCAACCAATCTTATTGAATTTCATTTGGAGGGAGGTGGTCTTCCGGTTAGTCTCATTTCGGTGTGGAGGTCTACATGACTGCCCGCACCTTTCACTTCACTCACTATTAACATGTGCCGCCAGGAGGATAGTCGTTATGAAAAAGGCCTTTTATTTTCTTGTCAGTTTGTCTCTGCTCATCATGATGGTCAATGTTGGCTTCGCGGCCGAAAAACGACAGAAATTCGGTGTGGATGACCGCGCCAAAACCGCCAAGCGGGTTAATTTCAAGCCCTCAACCGAGACCATTCGCTGGAAGATGGTGATGCCTTGGGACAAAGGAATACTTTTCTACGATGTGGCCGCTCATTTTTGCGACAGCGTGCGCCTGGCTTCGGCTGGCCGGCTGGACATCAAACCCTTTTCGGCCGGCGAACTCGTTCCGGCCATGCAGAGTCTGGATGCGGTCAGCCAAGGCTCGGCCCAGGTCGGCCATGATTGGCCCGGTTACTGGAAGGGCAAGAACGAAGCCTTCAATGCTTTTGCTTCGGTTCCGTTCGGTCTGGATGCGGAAGGGTACAATATCTGGCTCTACGAGCGCGGCGGCCTTGAGCTGATGCAGGAGCTTTATGGCAAGTTCAATCTCTTTGCGCTGCCCGGCGGCCAGTGCGGGCAGGAGATGGGGTTGTTTTCCAACAAACGCGCCACCAAGATGGAAGACTTCAAGGGCATGCGCGTGCGCACGGTAGGCTGGTACATGGACATCCTCAATCAGCTGGGCGCTTCGGTCGCTCCCCTGCCGGCCGGCGAGATCTATCTGGCCCTAGAACGCGGCGTGATCGATGCGGCCGAATTTTCTACGCCCGCCATGAACTATCCCTTGGGATTCGACGAAATCACAAAATACGTCATCCAGCCCGGTGTGCATCAGCCCGGCATTCAATGCGCGCTTTTCTTCAACAAACAAGCTTACGAAAAACTTCCCGAAGATCTGAAGTGGATTGTGGACATCTGTGCCAAAGAGACCCAGTTGTGGAGCTACAATTGGTCCAACAGCCTGAATCCCGAAGCGATCCGGCAATTCAAGAAAAAGGTCGAGTTTGTGAAGATGGACCCGGAAACCATGATCGAATTCCGCAAGGTCACCAAAACTTACCTGGACGGTATCAAGGCCAAGTTCCCGGATGCCAAAAAAGCTCTCGATTCGCAGGAAGCCTTCATTGCAGATTATGCAGAGTTCCGTGATGTGCGCGGCGGCGTCGCCCCTTGGCCTTACGAGACCTATATCAGCGGCAAAATCATGGAGTAATATCCACGGTCAGGGACAACGTTTCGATCCTGCCCTGAGAAGATCGAAGGGCAGGATCTTTTTCCAAGGAGAGATGTTCCTATGCTGGAAACAACAGCCACAGCCATTTCGCAGTTTAATCGCAAAACCGGGGAGTGGTTTTCCCTGCTCATGCTGCCCATGCTCTTCGTTGCGGTCTATGAAGTGTTCATGCGCTATGCATTCAACGCGCCCACCAGTTGGGGGTTCGAGCTGACGATTTTTATTTACGGCCTGCATTTCATCCTGGGGTATTCTTTTACGGATTCCCATAATGGCCACGTTCGCGTGGATATTTTCAGTGCGCGTCTGTCGGCCCGGCCCCGGGCGATTCTTGAAATTGTTACGCTGCTGGTGATCTTTTTCCCCTTCATGACGCTGATGACGATTTTTGCCGGTAAATTCGCCTTTTATTCCGCGTCGATGAAGGAACTTGCCTCCAGCAGCTGGGCGCCGCCCATCTGGCCTGTCAAGATCATGATGTGCGTGGGATTCCTGCTTCTTTGGCTGCAGGGCCTGGGCAATCTGCTGCATCACCTTCATATCGCCCTGGCTCCCAAGGCGGATTGATTCGAAAGGGGTACTTTTCATGAGTGTCGAATTCCTCACGGTGGCGATGTTCGTCACTTTGCTGCTGATCATTCCCCTGGGGCACCCCCTGGCGTACTCGCTGGCCGGGGTGGCCACGCTTTTCGGATTGATCGACAATGGCTTCAATCTAACCGCGCTTTTCATTCAGTTCGCCAATCTGGCCTGGGGTCTGATGAACAACTACACCCTGGTGGCCATTCCCCTATTCATCTTCATGGCCAATTTATTGGATTGCTCGAAGGTGTCGGATGAGCTCTTCGAGGCGCTTTACGTGGTTCTGGGCAGTTTGAAGGGCGGCCTGGGGCTGGCGGTGATCGGCGTTTGCACCGTTTTTGCAGCCACCACCGGCATCATCGGCGCCTCGGTGGTCGGCATGACGCTGCTGGCTGCGCCTGCCATGATTCAGCGCGGTTATCAAAAGGAGCTGACCGCCGGCCTGATATGCTCGGCCGGCAGCCTGGGCATCCTGATACCGCCCAGCATCATGATGGTGGTCTTTGCCGGTTTGGCCGGCATGAAAGAGACCACGGTAGGCAATCTTTTCGCCGGCGCCATGCTGCCGGGTGTGGTGCTGTCGCTTTTTTTCATGCTCTATACCTGGCTACGCTGCACCATCAATCCAGCTTTAGGCCCGCCCATCAGCAAGGCTGAGGCAGCCAAATACTCCACCGGTCGCAAGTGGGCCATGACCATGAAGTCTCTGTTGCCGCCCTCGGCGCTGATCTTCGCAGTAATGGGCACCATCCTTCTGGGCGTGGCCACCGCGACCGAAGCCGCCGCCATGGGAGCGCTGGGTGCCCTGATCCTGGCATTGGTCAAGGGCAAGCTTACCCTGACGGTGATCCGTACGGCCTGCGTGGCCACCTACAAAACCACCGCCATGGTCATGCTGCTCTTTATTGGCGGCCTCTATTTCAGTGCAGTGTTTCTGGGCATGGGCGGTGGTGACGTCGTGTCGGAACTGCTTGTCGGATCGGGTCTCAACCGCTGGGTGGTTTACTTCATCATGATGTTCATCGTATTCATCCTGGGCATGTTTATCGACTGGGCCGCGATTTTGCTGATCACCGTGCCCATCTTTCTGCCGATCGCGCTCGAACTGGATTTCGATCCCTTGTGGTTCGCAATCGTATTGTGTATCAACTTGCAAGCCTCCTTTTTAACACCGCCCTTCGGGTATGCTCTTTTCTATTTCGCGGGGGTAGCGCCGCCGGGCTACACGATGATGCACATTTACAAGGGGATCATACCGTTCGTCATTCTGCAGATTGTCGGATTGATTATCATGACTTTGTTTCCCGCGACCATCCTCTGGTTGCCGTCGGTGTTCTTCGGCCACTGAGTTTATGTCGTCAACTTGCGGGATGGGCACGGAAGAGGCGATCCGGGTGGCGCGGACCACCCGGATGCCGGCGTTTGGAACCGGAAAGTTGCCTTAATGATTTTATCGCATTTGCTGCCACAACGGTCAAAGATTGGGTAAGGGGAAATAATGATGGCCTATGCAGTCGATAAAGAAGAGCGGCCAGAGGTGCAGTTGTTTCGTCAGGCCGCCGAAAAAGTATCCGCAGTCGTCGTGCAGGTGGCTACGTGCGATCAAGCGATGGCCTACGCTGTCGATCTGTGCGCCCGCAAAGAGGCCTGTCAACTGCTCATGGCGGGCTGCGAATCTCCCTTGTCACCGGCGGCTGACCAGTTGTGCGGGAACAAGCAGCAAAAGGTGATGGCGGCACCCGGCCTGGATGAATCCAGCCGGGCGGCGCTTGCCGGTCTGTGCGAAGAAAATGGCATTGTACTGACCGGGCGCCCATTGCGCGACCACCTGGCCGGCATCGACATCGGGGTCACCTGGGCAGACTTTGGCATTGCCGAGACAGGCACGCTGGTGATTGCTTCGAACAGCGAAGAGCTGCGTTTGGCAACCATGATCAGTGAAATTCATGTGGCCGTGCTGCCGGTATCACGAATTCGCCACAGCGCAGAGGATCTGGAGGCGGAGCTGCGCGCCAGGATGGCATCCGCTCCCAACTACCTGGCCTTTATCACCGGGGCCAGCCGCACGGCTGATATTGAACGCGTGCTGGCCATCGGCGTGCACGGCCCATTGGAACTTCATATCGTACTGTTAGGGGATGCGTGATGCAGGAAGCTAAAAACTTAAAAGAATATCGCAAAACGGTCGGCCATGCACTGGCCAACGATTTTTTGCGACAGGCGATGGACAACTTCGCCGTGGCCTACCGCACATCGCGCGGCAATGCCTTCAGCGGCATGGACGTGGCGGACCTGGTGGCTCAGGTGGCCGAGACCAAGGACCGTGCCCTGGGCGAGCTGGACCAGCTCTACGCGCAATTCAAACAGCGCGCCGAAGCCATTGGCATCCGGGTTCATCTGGCGGACACGGCCGAGGCGGCCAACCGGATTATCGCCGGCATCGCACGCGACAACCAGGTGCACACCGTCATCAAATCAAAGTCGATGACCGCTGAGGAAACCCTGCTCAACCACCACCTTGAAAAAGAGGGGCTCACCGTCACGGAAACCGATCTGGGCGAATGGATTATCCAACTGCGCCATGAAGGTCCGTCCCACATGGTGATGCCGGCGATCCATCTTTCTCGTCACCAGGTGGCCGATCTATTCACCGAAGTGACCGGCAAACCCCAGGATGCCGAAATTCAGCGACTGGTCAAAGTGGCGCGCCGCGAGCTGCGCCAAAAATTCGTGCAAGCCGACATGGGCATCAGCGGGGCCAATTTCGCCATTGCCGATACCGCCACCATCGGACTGGTCACCAACGAAGGCAACGCCCGTCTGGTGACGACATTGCCGCGCGTGCACGTTGCCCTGGTGGGTCTTGAAAAACTCGTGCCGACCCTGGGCGACGCGCTTAAGATCCTGAAAGTACTGCCGCGCAATGCCACCGGCCAGGCGATCACGTCCTACGTCACCTGGATCAGCGGGCCGGCTGAATATGGCGGGGCCGAGCATGCGCAAAAACAGATGCACATCGTCTTCCTCGACAACGGACGGCGCGCCCTGGCGCGCGATCCGATCTTCGCCCAGGTCCTGCGCTGCGTGCGCTGCGGGGCTTGCGCCAATGTCTGCCCGGTCTACCGCATGGTCGGCGGCCATCAGTACGGCCACATCTACATCGGCGCCATCGGTCTGATCGTCACCTATTTTTTTCACGGCCGTGACAAAGCGCGCAACCTGGTGCAAAACTGCATCAACTGCGGCGCCTGCAAGGCGGTCTGCGCGTCCGGCATCGACCTGCCGCGCTTGATCAAGGAGGTGCACGCCCGTATCCAGGATGAAGAAGGCCATCCGCTGCAGAGCACGCTGCTGGCCATGGTGCTCAAGAACCGGCACCTGTTCCACAGCCTGCTGCGTTCGGCCCAGCTTGCCCAGCGGCCGGTGACCGATCAGACGCACTACCTGCGCCATTTACCGCAGATTTTTGCAAGGGAGCATCGCTTCCGGGCCATTCCGGCCATTGCCGAAAAACCCTTCCGGGATCTATGGCCGCAGATCAGGCCGCAGGTCGCAAAACCCCGCCTGCGGGTTGCGCTCTTTGCCGGCTGCGTGCAGGATTTCGTGTATCCGGAGCAACTGATCGCGGGCGTGCGTCTGCTGGCCGCGCACGGCATTGCCGTGGATTTTCCGATCGATCAATCGTGCTGCGGATTGCCCGTGGCCATGATGGGTGAAAAAAAGGCCGCCCGGTCGGTCGCGCAGCAGAATGTTGCGGCCATGGATCCGGCGCGTTATGATGCCATCGTGACCCTGTGCGCTTCGTGCGCCTCGCATCTGCGGCATGCCTACCCGCGCATGCTGGGCGACGACCCCACCCATGGCGCGAACGCGCGCGCTTTTGCTGACAAGGTGCAGCCGCTCAGCGTCCTGCTCAATGATATCGTGGGCATCGATGCCGGCTCTTTCAGCCCTGTACCCAGCAAATCAACGGTCACATATCATGCCCCCTGCCACCTGTGCCGTGGGCTGGATGTGCATGCGGCGCCCAAAGAGTTGCTGATCAAAGCCGGTTACGATTTCAAGCCGGCCGGAGAGGAAGAGACCTGCTGCGGATTCGGCGGCACCTACTCAGCCAAATTTCCTGAAATATCCGCCGAAATCCTTTCCAAAAAACTGGCCGATGCCGCCAGCACCGGTGCGCAGGTGCTGACCACCGAATGCCCCGGCTGCGTCATGCAGTTGCGCGGCGGCGCGCGATCGCAGAAATTGTCTTTGCAGGTGGAACATATTGCGGAAACGTTGGTTGCAAGGCTAAAAAAAGTAGACAGTGAAAAGTAGAAGTTGGTATCCGGTTCGCTCCAGTGACTATCGGCGAAGTGTTACGTGTAAAGGGAGTCTGGTAGGGTGGGCATCGCCCACCATTTGTCTTATGTTGATCGCCTCTGCGATGGGCCGTATTCAACGTTTCATCGCTATGTTCGATCCGGTGTCTAACCCATCGCTGGGCCGTATCAGTGTCAGAAACCGATGATGTTGTTTGCGGGCAATAGGGGTGGGCAATGCCCACCCACCCGGCTCACCGGGGTTTTCCTACGTCGCCCCACACCCGTGTCTCACTTGGCCGAAGTGGATAACCAGAAAATCAGGTTTATTTATGCAGCGCTACATAATCCTATCCGCCTCGGTAATCATGCAAATGTGCCTCGGCGCGACCTATTCGTGGTCGGTGTATGTACAGCCTTTAAAAGAGAGCACCGGGCTGCTGCAAGGCCCTGTGCAACTGCCTTTCACGCTGTTTTACTTCGCTTTTCCGTTCACCATGATTTTCTCCGGACAATGGCTGCCGCGCCTGGGGCCGCGGCGCTGTGCGGTTGCCGGAGGGCTTATCTTCGGCTGCGGTTGGCTGGTGGCCGGCTGGGGCCATGTGCATTTCGGGCTGACGGTCCTGGGCGTTGGCCTGCTCGCTGGAATCGGCGTCGGGTTGGCTTACATTGTACCCATTGCGACCTGTATTCGTTGGTTTCCCGACCATAAAGGTCTGGTGACCGGCATTGCGGTAGCCGGCTTTGGCGGTGGGGCGGCGTTGGTCAGTCAAATCGGCGCCTGGCTGATGAACGTCCATGGCGCAACGCCCTTTGAAACCTTCCGCTTGCTGGGGATTGCCTTCATGGTCCTGGTGGCTGCGGCCGGGTGGTGCATGCAGAATCCGCCCGGCGCCTATCTGGCGGCCGGCCGTTCGCTGCCCTGGCGGCAGATTGTCGCTCAGCCCAGGTTCCGTATCCTCTATCTGGCCATGGTCTGCGGTCTGGCGGCCGGCTTCGCCGTCAATGCCAATCTGAAAGAGCTGTATGTGGGCGGCGGCCTGACTGCGGGCGTCACGGCCGTGGGCGCTTTCGCCATAGCCAATGCAACCGGTCGTATTGTGTGGGGATGGTGTTTCGACCGATTCAAAGGGCAGGGCGCTGTGAGCGTCAACCTGGTCATGCAGGCAGCCGTCCTGATTCTCTCGCCCTGGATTCTGGTATCCGAAGCAGGATTGCTGCTGTTTGCCGTGCTGACCGGGTTCAACTATGGCGGTGTGCTGGTCCTTTATGCATCCAATGTGGCTCACATCTGGGGACCGCCTGCGGTCGGACAGATTTACGGGTTGCTTTTTTCGGCCAATATACCGGCCGCCCTGGCGCCTCTGGCGGCCGGTCTTATTTTCGATGCCACCGGCAGCTTTGTGCCGGCTTTGACCGGCATCGCCATCCTGATGGTGGTGGCTGCAATGCTGTTCCGGACGACAGTCCGCCAGGAACAGTTGACCCCTTTTTCCGAAAAATCTTGAAGAAAGCGAGGAAAAAATGGAGACCACGCAACCGACCGATTTGCAAGAACCTGCCATCGCATCCGATGAGCTGTTGAAGATCGTGGATCCGGCTTTTCATCCGGAGCATGTTTGCATTGTCACCGGCGTGGGCACGGGCATCGGTCGGGCCACAGCGATTGCGGCCGCCGCCAATCGCCTGACTGTCGTAGGGCTGGACGTGAATGCGGACGAAGGCGCGCGCACGGTCGCCATGGCCGAGCAACTGGGCGGCAAGATGGTGTTTCTGCCCACCGATCTGACCGATGACGCCCAGGTGCACGCCAGTGTCGAAAAGGCCGCTCAACAGGGCCACATCCGCTACTTGATCAACATCGCCGGCGTTCAGCACATCGATGCGGTGGAGGCTTTTCCCATGGCCAAATACGACCTGATGCAGCGTCTCATGCTGCGGGCGCCTTTTCTGCTTTCGCAGTTGACGATACCGCACATGCGCCGCACCGCCGACGGCTGTGGGGTGATCGCCCACATGGCCTCCGTTCACGCCCATATCTGCACGGCCAACAAGCCGGTGTACAACATCACCAAATTTGGGTTGCGTGCCCTGGCGCAATCCATCTCGGCCGAAGGCCAGGGCCGCATCCGCTCTTTTACGGTCAGCACCGGTTTCGTGCGCACCCCCCTGGCGCTCAAGCAGATACCGGATCAGGCCCGGCAGCGTGGTATCTCCGAGCAAGAGGTGGTCGAGCAGGTCATGATGGGCAAGTCGCGCGTGAAGGCCATGATGAAGCCGGTCGAAGTGGCCAATCTGTTTATTTTTGGCATCTCGCGCCATGGCGGTTACCTGGTCGGCGGCGATTTGCTGTTCGACGGTGGCATGGTCCTGACTTACTGATGCGGTCGATTGGTCTGGCGCAGCGCCGAGACGCCTTCACGCAGCGCGTGGCGCGCATCGTCGAAGGAGAGCAGGTCGACAGCGGTGTCTTCCTGCTCCCAGCGCAGCGTGCGCTGTTCGTCAGGCTGCGCCAGTTGCAGCGTTTCCACAAGAAAGTATTGCACGCTGACCGCTTTATCGCCCTTGCGGTAGTGGTGGATCCCCAAGGGTTGCAGCAAACCGCCGACGACCCCGGCCTCCTCCCGCAACTCACGCAAGGCGGCCGCTGCGGGGGTTTCACCGCTTTCTATATGTCCCTTGGGCAATACCCAGTGGGCACCGTCGGATGACGAGACGATCAGAAAAAGAGTCCGGGCGCCTGAGGTGCGCACGGCTACGGCGCCGGCATGGCTGATATTCACGAGCGGCCTTTCTGCAATTATGCCTGAATAAAACCAAGGATATCGTTGTTGAACCGGTCGGCCGCTTCAATAGGGGGGATGTGGCCGACGCCGCTGTAAGTGCGCATGCGTGCCCCTGGGATGTGCGCTGCCAGATATTGCCCGTTGGCATAGGGAACCAGTGGGTCGCTATCCCCGTGAATGACCAGTGTTGGCGCGCTGATTTGAGCCAACTGCCCGGTAACGCCGGATTTGCCGAAGCCGGCATAGCCGTTGATGGCATCCAGTTGGTAAAGATAGGTATCGGCGATAAGCGGCTTCTCCAGCGCGTTGCGCACGATAAGGTCCATATCCTCGGGATGGGCCTGCATATAGCCCGGTCCTGCAATAGCCGTGTAGATTTTGCGCGTGTATGAAGCGACATCCGAGCCATTGGCACTACCCAGCATCATGAGAATGTCGTTCGAAGGGGGCTGATGGGCCGCGCCGCCGGCCGAGGTGGATGTCAGCACCAGTTTTTCGACCAGTGCGGGATGCCGTACGGTCAATGTGGCCGCAATGAACCCTCCCATGGAAATGCCGGTTATATAGCTGGGCCCCAGATCCAGTGCCCGGATGAGCGCAGCCACATCATCAGCCATGTCCGCGATGGTAAAGGGGGCGCCCACGCGCATGCTGTCGCCGATGCCGCGATTGTCCAGAATGACCACGCGCAGGTGTTGGGACAGCGGCGCAACCTGCTTCCACCAGAATAAACGGGATGCTCCCAATCCGGCAATAAGCACCAGCGGATGACCCTGGCCGTGCGTTTCATAATAGATGCTTCCCTTGTCAGTGGAAATGGACGGCATGACCCTCTCCTGAATTCGTTGGTTGACCTTCTATGATCCAGCTTCGAACAGAGCTGGTTGCTACCACCATTGCCGATGGGAATCAATGATTTCATATGCGGCACAAAGAGGTGTTTGGCTCATGTCGGCTGCGCCGGCGGCATGTTGCCGCTTGACTGACAAAAACCATTGCATTTGTCGTTTATGCGGCATAGTTTTGGATACTGAAGCAGTTGACTGTCGCGATCGGACCGGAGGATTTATGCCGCAAGTATGGGGTTCCAAGGAGTTGCTGGAAGATGTGCATCAGCGGGATTTGTGTATCGGGTGCGGTGCCTGTGTGGATCTGTGCCCTTACTTTAAAAACTATCGAGGCAAAACATCTCAGCTTTTCCCCTGCAATTTGACGCAGGGACGCTGTTTTGCGTACTGTCCCAAGGTTGAAGTCGATCTGGAGGCGCTATACCAGCAGATCTGGAACATGCCTTACGAAGGAACGCCTCTGGGACCCTATCGGCAGGTGCTGGCGTCCGCGGCCGGCCCGGCCATGGCGCAGGACCGCTACCAGGGCGGCGGAACGGTATCGGCCCTGATGGCATACGCACTGAAAAGCGGCATGCTGGATGCGGCTGCCCTGACCGTCCGGCAGGGGCTGACCCCCTTGCCCCGCCTGGTGACGCAATGGGAGGAGGTCGCCCAATGCGCCGGGTCAAAATTCATGGCGGCGCCGACCCTGTCCGGGCTCAACAGCGCGGTCCGGCAGGGCTATCGCAAAATAGGGGTGGTCGGTACGCCCTGCCAGATGCTGTCGGTGGCGCAGATGCGTTCCAATCCGCTGGGCAAGCCCGAGCACGACGTGCCCGTCGCACTGGCCATCGGTCTGTTTTGCAATTGGTCGCTGGATACGCGGCAATTGTCGGCGCTTCTGGCTGAACGCACGGGTGCCGCCGAGATCCGTGGCATGGACATTCCGCCGCCGCCGGCCAATGTGATGGTGATCGATACCGATCGCGGTCCGCTGGAAATCTCTTTATCCGACATCAAACCCCTGATTCCGCATACTTGCTTTACTTGTCTGGATCTGACATCGGAGTTGGCGGATCTGTCTGTGGGTATGTACGAGGGCCGTGCGGGGCTGAACACCTTGATCGTTCGGTCGGAAAGAGGCGCCGCCCTGATGGCGGATGCTGTCGCGCAAGGATTTTTAATCACCGAACCCATGCCGGTTGAGAATGTCGCGCACCTTGCCACGGCAGCGGCGGCCAAAAAAGAAAGGTCGATGCGCATGCTGCTTCAACGTGGGCTGATCAATACCCAGAGCGGGCGCGCCGCCCTGCGCATGCCGGCGTCGGTGGCGGCGAAAATACTCCCTCCCAAAGGTATCGCCGGATGACGAGATGATTGCGTTTTGCGGAAAAGTGGGTTCGTATACACGAGCGCTTACTTGCCCGCGTCCAGGACCTCGCGTAATTTCTTTGAGAGATCCTGCATGCTGAAGGGTTTCTGAATGAATCCTTGGCACCCGCGGTCGATGATGCCTTTGGCCTGGCCATTGATGCTGTAGCCGCTGGAGAGCACCACCTTGACATCCGGAGCTATGGCCTGTAATGCGCCGAAGGTGTCACTGCCGCTCATGCCGGGCATGATCATGTCCAACAATACCAGATCAATCGTTTCTTTCTGCTTTTGGAAGATGGCGACCGCTTCGGCGCCGCCGTGCGCGGCAATGACAGTATAGCCCAGTTTCTCCAAAATCAACGAACCCACCTCCACAATGCCCACTTCATCGTCCACGAACAAAATGGTTTCCTTTCCGGGCACCACATCCAAGACCGGCGGGCTGAATTCGAAAACCTCTTTTTCACAGGCTGGAAGATAGATATTGAATGTCGTGCCTGAATTTTTTTCACTGTAAACAGAAATGATGCCGCCATGATTGGAAATGATGCCATAGGCTGATGATAGCCCCAGACCCGTTCCCCGGCTCATCCCCTTGGTCGTGAAAAAAGGATCGAAGATTCTTTTCTGGTCCTTGGGATCGATGCCGATGCCTGTATCGGTCACTGAAAGCTTGACGTATTTTCCCGGCTGCACGCCGTAAGGCTGCACGTAAAATTCATCGAGGAAAGCATTGTGGGATTCAAGAAAAAGCGTACCACCTTCGGGCATGGCATGCCAGGCATTGACGAACAGATTGAGCAGGACCTGCTCGATCTGACTGCGATCCACTTCAACGGTCCACAGGCTCTCCGACAGTCGCTTGTGGATGGAAATCTCCTTGCGGGTGCGGCCGAAAAGGTCCGCGCTGGCATCGACCACCTGGTTTAAACAGATCGGCACGACTTCGTACTTCCCGCCCCGGGCGGTGCCCAGCAATTGGCGGGTCAACTCCGCGCCGGCCCGAACATAGTGTTCGATGTTTTTGAGTTTGTCGTAGAGGGGATGTTGGAGGTCGGCATCCATCAGCGCCAGGGAGGTATTGCCTTGTATGCCCATCAAAAGGTTGTTGAAGTCATGCGCGATGCCGCCGGCCAGTGTGCCGACCGCTTCCATCTTTCTGGATTGGAGCAGCAGCGCCTCCATTTTCTTTTGAGGGGTAATGTCGCGTAGAAAATTCAACACGGCCGGGCGACCCTCCCAGGAGATACTGATACCGTTCAGTTCGACCCACACAATCTCTTGTTCCCTGTTCAGGATGCGAAAGGAAAAAACAGCTGGCAGGTGTTCGTGTGCCACTGTGCGGTAGTGCGGTTCATAAATCGATGAACGGTCCTCTGGATAGACCAGATTGGTGAACGGCATGTCGTGCAGGATGTCCGCGGGATAGCCCGTGACGGCCACGGTCTTGGGGTTAAGAAATGCAATGCGGCCATTCTGGGTGACGTAGATGCAGTCATTGGCGTTCTCGAAAATGGACCGCAAGCGTTCTTCACTTTCCTGGCGCATTATTTCCGCTTGTTTGCGTTCGGTGCGGTCGCGCGAAATACCCCAGAAACCAATTGGTTCACCCGCGGGCGTCTTTTTCAGGTAAGCCGACATTTCACACAACCGGCGCGTTCCGTCCTTGCGGATCACTTCATATTCGAGAATCGTCTGCGGTTTGCCGATTTTGTAGATCTGAACGAACGTCCGGTAAAAGGCATCCGCGGTTTCCGGATGCAAGTAGCGCTGGTAGTTCATGCCCATCAGTTCGGCGGCCGGGTACCCGTGCAGCCTGCGCGTCGATTCATTGAAATAAGTGAAATTTCCTTCAAGATCGATTTCGTAATAGCCTTCTTCCATGGTTTCGAGAATCTGACGGTATTTTTCTTCGCTGAGGTGCAGGGCCTGCTGGGCGGCCTTTAAAGAACTGATGTTGGTGGAAATGGTCAGCAGACACGCCTCGCCCTCGAACTGGAGAGGACGTGCCGAAATCAGATTGTCCAGGTATTCACCGGATTTGGAACGGAATCTGACTTGCATGCCCTCGATCCTGGCATGCAGACGCAGGGCCTCCATGAGGCGCCGGCGGTCATCCGGGTTCTCATATATTTCCAACTCTGTTACGGTACGGCCGATGATTTCTTCGCGTCGGAAACCTGTGCGTTGGCAGCAGACATCATTGACCTGCATATAGCGGCCGTCCGCGATGCGGGTGACTGTTATGGAATCGGGCGCCAACTCAAGCAGATGCCGATAGCTCTCCTCACTGCGCCGCAAGGCATCTTCTGCTCGTTTTTGTTCGGTGCGGTCCCTCAAAATGCCATAGAAACCTATCGCCCCACCGGCCGCATCGCGTAACAGACTGACCGATGCTTCCAACACGATCACCACGCCATCCTTGCGGATCATGGTGTAATCCAACATTTTGCCGGTGCCCCCAGCCCGATAGACCCCATTGAAAACCTGGAAAATCCGTTGCGCCTCCGCCGGAGCCGTATAGTCTTTGTAGCTCAACCCTTGCAGTTCTTCAGCGGCGTAGCCGGTCATGGTTGGCAGGGCGTTATTGAAGAAGGTGAAACGGCCGGTCAGATCGACCTCATAGTAGGCTTCGGAGATGTTGTCGAGGATGGTGCGAAAGCGCTCTTCGGTCTGGCGCAAGGCGTGTTGCATTTTCCAAAGGGGCGTGACGAAGGTGGTGACGGCCAGCATGCATTCCTGCCCCTTAAAACGGATCAGACTCGCCGATATTTTGTTGTGGTAAACCGTGCCGTCCTTGGCCCTGAAATCAATCTCGAAATCTTTCACCAAACCAACGGTCTGTAGTGTTTCGACAAGTCGCCGGCGGGCCTCGGGATCGATGTACAGATCGATATCCTTGGGGGTTAATCCCGCGACTTCTTCGGCGCTGTAACCGGTGCTGCGGGTGAAAGCCTCGTTTACCAGTATGTAGGTACCCTCTTGCAGATGCGTCAATGTGACTGGAAAAGAGTACAGCGATAATAGGGTGCGGCCACGGGTCTCACTTTCACGCAGCGCAGCTTCCAGTTCTTCGTAAGTGGGTTTTGCGCTCAATCCCTGGTCTCCTGTTCAACACTATGGGGGGCCTTACCATGGGTGCAGTTACCTGCGATGTCCAGTTGCCGTGGATTTGCAATGCTAATGAATCCAATAATTTCTATTCGATACGGGGTTGCTTTGTCAAGGTGGCAAACCAGGCCGTCCAGGATAATCGTTGGAGGCATCATAGAAGGAACATCGTTCGCCCTGCAGGTGGGAACGGGGATCAATGTGGGCAGGGAGATGATCCGTGCCAGTTGGGGGCAATTGCACTGGCAATTCACAACCGCCGGCGTAGCCAGGTAGGGTGGCCCTTTGTCTTATATTGATTGCCTCTGTGATTGGCCGTTTCAACGTCTTATCGCTCTGTTCGCTCCGGTGTCAATCCAATCGCTTGGGCGGGATCAGGGTCAGAAACCGACGCTGTTGTGATAGCGCGGTGGTGGGCAATGCCCACCCTACTAATGGCTGTAGGGGGGCGACCGGTGGTCGTCCGCGCGAACCTTTGTATTCGGGTCAGCCAGGTAGGGTGGGCATCGCCCACCATTTGTCTTATATTGATCGCCTGTAATTGGCCGTATTCAACATTTTATCGCAATGTTCGCTCCGGTGTCTATCCAATCGCTTGGGCGGGATCAGGGTCAGAAACCGACGCTGTTGTGATAGCGCGGTGGTGGGCAATGCCCACCCTACTAATGGCTGTAAGGGGCGACCGGTGGTCGTCCGCGCGAACCTTTGTATTCGGGTCAGCCAGGTAGGGTGGGCATCGCCCACCATTTGTCTTATATTGATCGCCTGTAATTGGCCGTATTCAACATTTTATCGCAATGTTCGCTCCGGTGTCTATCCAATCGCTTGGGCGGGATCAGGGTCAGAAACCGACGCTGTTGTGATAGCGCGGTGGTGGGCAATGCCCACCCTACTAATGGCTGTAGGGGGTGACCGGTGGTCGTCCGCGCGAACCTTTGTATTCGGGTCAGCCAGGTAGGGTGGGCATTGCCCACCATTTGTCTTATATTGATCGCCTCTGTGATTGGCCGTATTCAACGTCTTATCGCTCTGTTCGCTCCGGTGTCTATCCAATCGCTTGGGCGGGATCAGGGTCAGAAACCGACGCTGTTGTGATAGCGCGGTGGTGGGCAATGCCCACCCTACTAATGGCTGTAGGGGGGCGACCGGTGGTCGTCCGCGCGAACTTTTCAACCAAATAGCCAGGTAGGGTGGGCATCGCCCACCATTTGTCTTTATGGGATGGCGTGTACAACCCACCCGGATTACCGGGAGTTGCTTTCTTACGTCACCCCACACCCTCATTTCACACAGTTTCTTTATACCCGCATTCCTTATTGAGACACGTCGTAAATGTGCCTTCACGCTTATTCGTCTTTTCAACCAAATAGGGGGCGCCGCAAGCCGGGCAGGCCTTGGCAACCGGTTTGTCCCAGGTGGCGAACTTGCACTCAGGGTAGCGGTTGCATCCATAAAAAATCTTTCCGCGCTTGGACTTTTTCTCGACGATGGTACCACTGCAGCCGGGTTCGGGACAGTCCACGCCGACGCTTTTGCCGCTCGAGCCGCCATTGATCGATTCTGTGTGGCTGCATTTGGGGAACGCGCTGCATGCCAGGAATTCACCATATTTGCCGCGCTTGATGACCATGGGACTTTTGCATAGAGGACACACCTTGTCGGTCGCGGCTTCCAGGTTGGGTTCGACTGCTTGAATCCGGCCTTTTTCATCGCGCACATAGTCCCGTGAATAGGTGCATTCAGGATAACCGCTGCACGCCAGAAAATGACCGTTTTTGCCAACCTTGATGTGCAAACGATGCGTATTGCATTGCGGGCAGGTCAGTTCTGTTGGGATGCCGACGCCCTTGACACTGAGCATTTGGGACTCTGCCGTGGTGAGTTTTTCACGGAAAGGCCCGTAAAAGCCGTTTAAAACGGACAGGGCATCCATCTCGGCGGTTTCCACCCGATCCAGATTGTTTTCCATTTCGGCCGTGAATGTCACATTGAAAATTTCCGGGAAATTGGCCACGAGCAGATCGTTGACGATAAACCCTAGTTCGCTGGGATGAAAATAGCCTTTGATCATGTCCACGTAGCCTTTGTCACGGATCGTGGAGAGAATGTTGGCATAGGTGCTCGGGCGGCCGATGCCGTTTTCCTCCAGTTCCTTGACCAGCGAGGCTTCCGAAAAACGCGGCGGCGGTTGCGTAAAGTGTTGTTTGGGCACGATCTGCAGCAGTTTGAGACGGTCGCCCTCGGTCATGGGCGGCAGGGGCTGCTGTTTGCGGCTGCTTTCGGCTTCGTCGTCAACGGTCTGATAGACCACCATGAACCCGGGGAATTTGACCGACGAGCCGGTGACGGTCAAAGTGTACGGCCCGGCCTCGATGGAGACGCTGTTCTGGTCGATCAGCGCCGGATGCATCTGAGACGCCACAAAGCGTCGCCAGATCAACTGGTAGAGCGCCATCTGATCCTTGCTCAGGTGGGCGGCCACTTTTTCGGGGGTATTGAAAACTGATGTTGGGCGGATGGCCTCATGGGCATCCTGAACCTTGTTGCGGTTGGCATAGAAGCGCGGCTTGTCCGCATATTTTTCTCCATGCGCGCCTCGCACCCAGGCAATTGCCTCCAGGGCCGCTTCTTCGGCAATGCGGGTGGAGTCGGTGCGCATGTAGGTAATCAGTCCTACCGGCTCACCGGGTCCCAAATCGACGCCCTCATAGAGTTGCTGAGCGATCATCATGGCTTTTTTGGCTGAAAAACGCAATTTACGGATGGCTTCCTGCTGCAGCTTGCTGGTGATAAAGGGCGGCTGAGGGTTTTTGCGCACGGTCTTTTTGACCACCGCCGCCACCTGATAGTCAGCCTGTTCCAACTCCCGTACGATGGCTGTGGCTGTGGCTTCGTCCGGGATGGTCAGTTTCTCGCCGTCTTTCTTGACCAGTTTGGCCTCGAAATCGGGCGGGTTTACGCCTTCCAGGCGCGTGTTGACAGACCAGTACTCCACCGGTTCGAACTGGTGGATGGTGCGTTCACGCTCGCAGATAATGCGCACGGCCACGGATTGGACCCGCCCCGCGCTCAGGCTGCCTTTGACTTTTTTCCAAAGCAGGGGCGACACTTGGTAGCCTACCAGGCGGTCCAGGATGCGGCGGGCCTGCTGCGCTTCATATTTGTCCTTGTTCAGCGGCTCCGGTTCGGAGATGGCCTTCAAAATCGCATTGTGGGTCAGTTCATGGAACAGGACCCTGTGAAAACGACGTCCCGGCTTCTTCAAAATTTCGGCGGCATGCCAGGCAATCGCCTCGCCCTCGCGGTCAGGGTCGGGTGCCAGATAGACGTCATCGGTGTCACCAGCCGAGGATTTGATCGATGAGACCACCTTTTGTTTGCCCGGAATGGTGCGATACAGTGGTTTGAACTGATTCTCGATGTCTATGCCGATCTCTTTGGGCGGCAAGTCCTTGATATGCCCTACCGTGGCCACAACATTGTAATCGTTGCCTAAATATTTTTTTATGGTGCGTATCTTCGTCGGAGATTCCACCACAACCAGGGGTTTGTCTGACACTGCGTACCTCTATTCAAAACAATTTAATAGTCACTTCAAAGAGACGTGATCCGGTAGATCACTTTTACGGGGCCCATGCTATGGCATGCCGGTCGCGTTGTAAACCTTCACGTGTAATTTGTCGTTGCCCCGTCAGCTTGTTGTGCGTTGGTGTATAGGGCCTTTTTACCACCGGCCGGAGAGAGGGCTGACCGCTTACCAGGTGTCGTCTTTTGCATTGGCATACTCCGCATGTCGGGCAAAATGTTTTCCCGGCAGCTGGCAAACGATTCGCTTGAGTTCCAGTTGGGACAGCGCACCAGATAAGGGGCCGATCCCCATTTTAAGTCGTTGGGCCAGTTCGTCGATATGCACTGGATAGACATCGATGGCGTTAAAGAGGGTCAGTTCCAAGGCCGACAGCTTCGGCAACGACCGGGCACCCGTGGGTGATCCGGGTGCGCGGGTCAGCTGGGGCGCAATTTCTACCAGGATGTCCTCGGCATTCTCGACCAACTTCGCGCCTTGCTTGATCAAATCATGGGTGCCCCTGGCCGTAGGGGCGTCAACGCTGCCCGGAACGGCGAAGACCTCGCGATTTTGCTCGGCTGCAAGGCGGGCGGTGATCAGCGACCCGCTCCGGCGTGCAGCCTCTACGACCACGGTGCCAAGGGACATGCCGCTGATAATGCGGTTGCGCATCGGGAAATGGTGTGCCTCGGGTTCCGCGGCGGCAAAGAACTCGGTGAGGACGCAGCCGTTCGCGGCGATGCGCTCGAAAAGTTTTTTGTTCTGAGTTGGATACACACGATTGAAGCCGGATCCCAGGACCGCAATGGTCCGACCGCCGCCATCCAGTGCACCTTCATGCGCGGCCGTGTCGACGCCCAGCGCCATGCCGCTGACCACCGTCGCACCCATTTCGGCCAATTGGGCGCTTAATCGGCGTGTCGTGCTCAAACCATAGCGGGTGGCCTTTCGCGAACCGACCACTGCAATCGGGCAATCCAGGGGGCCCATGCGACCATGGCAGAAAAGAACAGGGGGTGGATCGGGAATCTGGTGCAGAAGGGCGGGATAGGCATCATCTGAGGGGGTCAGTATAAAATGGCCATTGCGGGCGGCCTGGTCGATTTCACGGAGCACCCATTCAGGCGGTCGATGACCTCGAATCGCACGGGCCAGGCGGGGCGTTATACCCTCTACCTGGGCCAATGCTTCGATCGTGGCGTTCAGTACCTGCTGGGGTGCGCCGAAGTGGCGTACCAGGCGCGCGCACAGCAGGTTCCCGATGCCCGGCACACTCTTGAGGGTCAGCCAGGGTAAAGGATCGTTCATGGCGCCGTCCGTGTGACGGGTTCCAAAAGGCCTGTTGATTCTTTCCGTGCCGGCATCTTTTTTTGCCGTGAACGGTGGCAACGTGACAGCTGCCGGTCACGGCAAAAGAGTAAGGGCTCGGAAAATCGTCGGCATCGCGGAACGCTCATTTTTTCCGTTGCCAGGCCAGCAGAACGGGGCTGGCGATATAAATCGAAGAATAGGTGCCCACCCCGATGCCGATCAGCAATGCAAACGCGAAATCATGAATAATGCCACCGCCATAGATAAAAAGTGCCGCCACGACGACCAGGGTCGTTCCGGAGGTCACCAATGTGCGGCTCAGGGTTTCGTTGATGCTTTTGTTGACGATTTCGTTCAAAGGTCGTTTGTGGTGTTTGCGAAGGTTTTCACGAATGCGGTCAAATACGATGATGGTATCGTTGAGCGAATACCCGATAATGGTCAGAATCGCCGCAATGATCGGCAGGGTAAACTCTTTGCCGAAAAGCGAGAAAACCCCCACAGTGATGGTGACATCGTGAACCAGGGCCAGGATGGCGCCCATGCCGTACTTCAGGTTTAAAAAATAGAAGAGGGCGATGCTGACCGCCAGCGCCACAACCATCAGGATCGGGACGCTGACATGAACCACATGAAGGGTATAGACGATCAGCGCCAATATAGAAGCCATAGCTGCACTGATCAGCCATTTTAATTCAAAGCGGCCCGAGATGTATACGGTGATGAAGAGCAGGGAGAAAAAGATCGCCAGCAGGGCCTGTTCCCTGAGGTCCTCGCCGATCTGTGGGCCGACCATTTCGAACGACTCTAACGTAACGATGGTTTGGGTGGCGTCTTGCAACCCTTTTTGGATAACCTTGTCCAGTTCGGTGTTGTCAGCCTGATCTGCGCCAATCAGAATGCGGTACAAATTGGCATCGTCCTCGCCATACTGCTGGACAGAGCCCTGCATGCCCATGCCTGCCAGGGCCGACTTGACCTTTTCGATGGCTACCGGCGCACTGAATTCAGCCAGCACCTCGGCGCCGCCGGCAAAATCGATGCCGTATTTGGGGCCGCCGTGCATGATCAGAGAGACAATGCTGGCCAGGATCAATGCTATGGAGAAAACATAGGCGACTTTGCGATGGCCTACGAAATTGATATTCACATCCGGTTTAATGATCTGCATAATCGGCTTTCCTCGGTCTCGATGTTAATGATCGGGCTAAAAGCTCCAACAAAGGGGTGGCCCGTTGCGGCACTAAATGCTCAACGTTTTGACCCGCCGGTGCGTTAAAAGATAGTCGAAAATGATCCGCGATACGACCAGGGCGGTGAAGAGACTTGACAGCACGCCGAGACACAGCGTGACGGCAAACCCTTTCACGGGGCCACTGCCGAATTGAAACAGGACCAGGCCGGCGATCAGGGTGGTGACATTGGCGTCGAGGATAGTCAACGTGGCGCGTTCGAAACCGGCATCCAGCGCGGCGCGTGCCGTTTTACCCAGGCGCAGTTCCTCGCGGATGCGTTCGAAGATGAGCACATTGGCGTCCACGGCCATGCCGATGGTCAAGATGATGCCGGCGATTCCGGGCAGTGTCAGCGTTGCCCCCAGGGCGGCCAGCCCGCCGGCAATCAGAAGAATATTCGTCAGCAGGGCGAAATCCGCGATGATGCCGGCGCGTTTGTAATAGAAGACCATGAAAAAGATCACCAGCAAGCCCCCGATCACCATGGAACTCAGCCCCTTGCGAATCGAGTCGCTGCCCAGCGAAGGGCCTACGGTTTTTTCGTACAGGATTTTGACCGGCGCGGGGAAGGCTTCCCGCAGGACCAGCGCCAGGCTCTTGGCGCTTTCATCGTTGAAATTACCTTCGATGATGCCTTCACCCACAATCTTAGACCGGATCACGGGGGCTGAATACACTTCACTGTCCAGCACGATGGCCAACCGCTTGTTGATGTTTTCCTCCGTCACCTGGGCGAAGATCTGCGAGCCCCGGTTGTTGAATTTGATGGCCACATAGGGCTGGCCGCTGGCCGGATCGAACTGCACGCGCGCTTCGCTGAGATAATCGCCGGTGAGCAGCGTTTCCTTGCGAAGCAGAATGGGGCGACCGGCCATTTCAGGATCGTCTTTACGATAGTAGCGGATTTCGCTGCCCGGCGGAACGGTGCCCGCAAGCGCTTCGCGCACATCGTTGTTTTCATCCACAAGTTTGAATTCCAGGTTGCCGGTGCGCCCGATTTCCTGGCGTGCCTTGTCCGCGTCGACCACGCCAGGCAACTGCACGATGATGCGGTCTTCACCCTGCGGCCTTATGTCGGGTTCACGGGCGCCGTATTCGTCTACGCGGTTGCGTACCTTGCTCAGGGCTTTTTCGAAGGTCAACGTTTTGATGTTTTCGGCCGCATCCTCTTTCAACGAGAGATAAATGGCTGGCTGGCCGTCCAGCGACTTCTCATCGACCTTAAAATCCTTGAACTCTTCGGCGAGCAACCCCTTGAACCGGTCGAATGCATCCGTGTCCGCAGGCGCGATGGCCATAGTGGTGTCGTTCGTCTTGCGCAGTCCCTTGACCCGCATTTGGTTCTGGCGCACGAAAGCGCGCAGTTCTTCCAGAGCGCGATCCACCGTATTGGCGACCGCCTTGGCCGTGTCCACCTGCATCACCAGGTGCATGCCGCCTTGCAGATCCAGGCCCAGATTGATCTGACGGTACGGCCACAGGGTGGGCTGTTCCTTTTTTTCGGAAATCATTTGCAGGGTCGGCAAGACATAGACGAATGCGGCAAGTATGGCCAAGACAGCAACAATGAGGCGCCAAGAAGGTGTTTTCACTGCTTCGTTCCTTTTATAACGTCTGTAATCGGATGCGAACGGGGCCCTTGCGGCGTGCGCGCTTCAGGCGCGACGCCGTAATCCAGGCGGTATGCGAGGCCCACATGGAACATCACTATTTTTCGGCTTCCGGTTTGTCCTTGGCCGGTGGGGCGGACGGCTTCGTTGTCTGGGCGAGGCCGGCGATATGGCCACGGCTGACTCTGACCCGGACTTTGTCCGCTATTTCGACGGTGAGAACGGTGTCGGTAAGGCCGGTGACGCGCCCGTACAATCCCCCGGAGGTGATAATCGTATCCCCCTTTTTGAGATTGCCGATCATTTCGCGATGCTCTTTTTGCTTTTTCTGCTGCGGGCGGATCAGCAGGAACCACATGATAGCCAACATCAGAATGATGGGCAACAGAGGCGTTGAAAGAAATCCTCCGACGCCCTCCGCACCCGGTGTGCCGCCGCTACCCATTGCGTACGCGATATCCATACTTTGAATCCTCCTCGTGATGATGGCGCCGGTTGAGACCCATCTGTTATTCAGGATAACTAGAATGCGCCCATATACTTGAAATGATTGCGCGGGTCAAATCTTTTGGCACGATCATGCCAGACGACCGCGGCCGGTTGGTGTTTGTGAAGTCGATTTGTTGGATCGGCTCAACAGTGTGGGTCGCACTCGATATGACATTCATGGGGCGCCAGTTGATCGTCCCCCTCGATGGTCAACGCGAAGCCCCGCTGCATTTCGAGCTCTATAATCTCTTTGCGTTTCTTGTTCAATACATAATCGGCCACCGCCTTGGGAACACTGCCATGCACCCGTTGCAGGCCGGTTTTGCGCGTCAGCATTTTCAACTGGCGCAAAAACCGGATCGCCAACGTCTCGGTCGACGGCAACAATCCTTTACCTTTACAGTAAGGGCAGGGTACCAGGCTGCCGAATTCGATCGAGGGCGCCAAACGTTGGCGCGCCATCTCCAGTAAGCCGAATTGGGAAATGCGCCCGATGCGGACTCTGGCTTTGTCGCCCTTGACATGTTCGCGCAGCCCGCGCTCGATTGCGTTGCGGTTCTTGATTTCGCGCATGTCGATGAAATCCACCACGATCAGGCCGCCCAAATCGCGAAGCCGGATCTGCCGGGCCACTTCTTCAGCAGCCTCGAGGTTGGTGTTGAGCGCGGTCTGTTCCAGGTCCTTTTCACGGGTACCCCGGCCGGAATTGACGTCAATGGCCACCAGGGCTTCGGTCTGTTCGATGACGATGGAGCCGCCCGATTTGAGGGGCACCCGGTTTTCGAAAATGGTGGCGATCTGATCTTCCAGCTGGAATTTTGCGAAAATCGGTTTGTCGTGGGTGTGCAGTTTGACAATGCGCGTATGCCGCGGAGAGATAATGTGCATGAAGTTTTTAACCTCCTGATAGACACTTTCATCGTCGATCAGGATTTCGTTCACTTCGGAGGTAAAATAGTCGCGGACTGAACGCACCGCCAGGCTGCGTTCCTTATAAAGTGTCGCGGGGGCCTCCTCACGAAGGCATTTTTCGTTGATGTTGGTCCACAACCGCAGCAGATAGCTCAGATCTTTGGCGATCTGCGCCTTTGTGCAGCCCAGGCCGGCCGTACGCACAATAACGCCGAAGCCTTCCGGAATTTTGACCGTCTGCAGCAGGTCCTTCAGACGTTGCCGTTCTTCCTCATCTTCGATTTTGCGCGAGATTCCGCGCTGGGGGTTGCCCGGCATTAATACGATGAACCGGCCGGGCAGGGAAACATAGGTGGTGAGCATGGCCCCCTTTTTCATCATGGGGTCCTTGGTCACCTGCACCATGAGTTCCTGGCCTTTGACGATCCGATTTTCTAAGGCCGGATCGCCGTTGCTGTTTTCCTGGAAGTAGTCGCTGTGGATCTCGTTCTGTTGCAAAAAGCCGTTGCGTTCTCCGCCGAAATCGACGAACACGGCTTGAAGGCTGGGTTCCACCCGGGTGACGATGCCTTTATAGATATTGCCGTGAATGATTTCACGGCCCGCCATTTCGATCTGAAACTCTTCCATCCGGCTTTCATTGACTTTAGCAATACGGATTTCTTCCGGATCGATAGCATTGATCAAAATTTTGCTGCTCATCCTGAGGGTATTCCTGTGGGTTAGGGTGCGATTTAGTTCGTGTGGGTGTAACGCATTGATTCATATGTAATTGTTTAAGGTAAGTCAAATAGAAAATGCGTGGCCGGTGCACGGTGTTGAGGGGCTCATTATGATTTTACGTGTCATGTCATATTATTGCGTTGCCGTTGCCCGAGCGGGGAATGGAGGTTATGAACGTAGAACTGAATCGATAAATCATTTTCGTCGGCTTTGTTCATCATCTGCAAATATCCAGAGCGATGCATTCAGTGGTTCGCGCGGGCGACCGCAGGTCGCCCCTGCAGCGGGCATCGTGACCATCACGATGTCCATTCGCCCCAGGGGGCCACTGACATCTCCCGCACCGGGCGAACACAAGGTCCGCCCATAAGGAAGAACGATGTTGCATTTCTGAATTGAGGCCCATACGCAAATGCGGTTACCCTGACGGGGCGTTGCTCTATCATTGCACTTTTGGCAAACTTATGGCATTGGAATCGGATCCTTAAAGATTACTTGCAATACGCCCCGTACCTTCCGGCGGCGAACAGGCGAAACACACGTTAAAAGGTGACGATGATGGATCAGCGATATCATGCGCGAGAAATTGAGCAGAAGTGGCAGTCCGCCTGGGAGGCGTCCAAATTGTTCAAAGTGGATGTTCAGTCGGGTGCGCCCAAATACTATTTGTTGGAAATGTTTCCGTACCCCTCAGGCAAGATCCACATGGGCCATGTGCGCAACTACACCATCGGTGACGTGGTGGCACGTTACAAACGCATGCGGGGGTTCAACGTGCTGCATCCCATGGGATGGGACGCTTTCGGCATGCCGGCTGAAAATGCCGCCATCGCCAACAACACCCATCCGGCCACGTGGACCTACGAGAATATCGCTTACATGCGCAACCAGCTCAAGCAGTTGGGCTTTTCCTACGATTGGGACCGTGAAATCGCCACCTGCAGGCCTGAATACTATCGATGGGAACAGTGGTTGTTTCTAAAAATGGTCGAAAAAGACATGGCCTATCGCAAGGAGTCCTACGTTAACTGGTGCGAGACATGCCAGACGGTCCTGGCCAACGAACAGGTCGAGGCCGGTCAATGCTGGCGCTGCGGACAGACCGTCCGGCAGAAAAAACTCAACCAGTGGTTTTTCCGGATCAGCGATTTTGCCGAAGATCTCCTGCTTTATTGCGATCAGTTGCCTGGGTGGCCGGACAAGGTCATCACCATGCAGAAGAACTGGATCGGACGCAGCCAGGGTGCTGAAATTCGTTTCGCCGTAGAGAACAGCGACCAGGTCATACCGGTTTTCACGACGCGTCCGGATACCGTTTACGGTGCGACCTTTATGTGCCTGGCCCCGGAACATCCGATGGTGCCCCAGTTGGCGGCCGACACCGCGCAGGCTGCGGCAATTGCGGCGTTTGTCGAGCGCATCAGCTTACAGGAGCGTACCAGCAAGGCCATCGAAACCTATGAAAAAGAGGGGGTGTTCACCGGCCGTTACTGCATCAATCCCATGAACGGGCGCCGCATGCCGATCTACACCGCCAATTTCGCCTTGATGGAATACGGTACCGGTGCGGTCATGTCGGTGCCCGCGCACGATCAGCGCGATTTTGATTTCGCTAAAAAATACGCCTTACCGGTCGTGCCTGTGGTTCAGCCCCCTGACGCCGCCCTGGATGGCGCCGCCATGTCCGAGGCCTACGTGGCCGATGGCACGATGATCAATTCAGGTGATTTTAACGGCCTTGCCAACCGGGACGCTATGGAAAAGATCGTCGATGCGCTCGAATCCCGAAATTTAGGCAAACGGGCCATCAGCTTTCGCCTGCGTGACTGGGGTATTTCGCGGCAGCGCTATTGGGGCACGCCGATCCCCATGATCCACTGTGAACGCTGCGGCATCGTGCCGGTGCCTGAAGAGGATCTGCCGATCGTGTTGCCCGAGGACGCCCACCTGCTCGAAGGCGGGCAATCGCCGCTGGCATCCCTGCCGTATTTTGCCAAGACCACCTGTCCCAGGTGCCAGAACCCGGATGCGCGGCGCGAAACCGATACCATGGACACTTTCGTGGAATCCTCCTGGTATTTTGAACGTTACTGCAGCCCGCGCTGCGACAGCGCCATGTTCGACAAAAAGGATGTGGACTACTGGATGCCGGTCGACCAATACATCGGCGGCGTGGAGCATGCCATTTTGCACTTGTTGTACTCTCGCTATTATACCCGCGTGCTGCACGCGATGGGACTGGTTCAATACAAGGAGCCGTTTACGCGTCTGCTGACGCAGGGCATGGTGTGCAAGGAGACGACTTCCTGCCCCCAGCATGGCTATCTTTTCCCCGAGCAGGTGCGCGAAGACCAAGACGGTCCGCACTGCACGCTGTGCAATCAACCGGTGGTTGTCGGCCGCGTGGAAAAAATGTCCAAGTCCAAACGCAACGTGGTCGACCCCAATGTCCTGCTGGATCGCTATGGCGCCGACACGACCCGCCTGTTTTGCCTGTTCGCCGCCCCTCCCGAAAGGGACCTGGAGTGGAGCGACCAAGGCGTGGATGGCAGCGCGCGTTTTTTGAACCGCGTGTGGCGGTTGGCCCACTCCTGGCTGCCTGTCGTTTCCGGCGTGTCGGCCTATGACGGCGCCCCCGATGAGGTCGACGAGCCGCTGCGGGCAATGTACAAAAAAGCGCATCAGACGATTGAAAAGGTCTCGCGCGACATCGAAGACCGGTTTCATTTCAATACCGCCATCAGTGCCGTCATGGAATTGGTCAACCAGATGTATGCCCTCGAAATCAAGCCGGGCCAGGGGGCGCCGCTGCAAGCCGAAGTCATGCGCCATGCGCTTGAAACGGTGGTGATTCTGCTGTCTCCGATCGTGCCGCATTTTTCGGAAGAGATCTGGCAATTCCTGGGCCACGGGCAAAGCACACTGGCGACCGCCTGGCCCCCATACAGACAGGATGCGCTGGTTCAGGACGAAGTGACCATCGTGGTGCAAGTCAACGGTAAACTGCGCGGCCGTTTTTCAGTGCCCCTGGATACGGATGAAGAGGCATTGAAAAAGAGCGCTCTCGACGATGAGCGCGTACAAAAATTCATCGGGCCCGCGGGTCCTAAAAAAGTGATCGTGGTCAAGAACAAGTTGGTGAATATCGTCGCGTAAAAGATTATTCTTCAGGTCTCCCGACAGGGTCGGAGCGCGGGCCATATTCTTACCAGGGCGGGGAAGAACCCGCCCTCCCGGGGTACTTATTCTGAATACCATCATTGGAAAAGGTAAAAGGTTTGGTGGGTGGCTGGCGGTGATGGCGATCCTGCTTCTGCCGGTTTCTTGCGGCTACCATCTGTCGGGCACCGGTAAATTGCCCGGCGATGTGCAGACCATTGGTGTGAGCGTACTGACCAACCGCACCGCGCTTTCCGGACTCGAAACCATCGTCACCGGCGCTTTGGTCGATGAGCTTACCCGCCGCCGTCAGGATCTTGTGGTGGGTGCAGATCAAGCTGACGCCGTACTCACCGGCACGATAGACGCGTTGAGTACCGAAACCCTGACACGCAGCAGCACGCTTACGGCGGTGGAGCGTCGTATGACGATAACCGCCTCTTTCATTCTGAAAGATCGCACCGGCAAGGTGTTGTGGCGCGGCCAGCGCTTGACTGCCGACCAAGCCTATACGGTCGATAATCTGAGAACCGAGACGGATCGCAATCTGCGTGTGGCCAGTGCATTGGTGGCGCAGCGTCTGGCGGAATATGTGTATGAACGGTTGACGGATGCGTTTTGAAATGGCGGAACTGAGGACGCACAACAACAAACACCCGGCTTGGCATGCGCCGGGTGTTTTGCCGTTGTATGCGGGGTTTTGCTACTGAACGGAATAGGTCAGCTTTGCGAGGCGGGCGATTTTCCGGGAAGCCGTCCGTCTGTGCAGAACGCCTTTTTTGGCAGCCTTGGCGATTGCGGATTGGGCGGTCTTGAAAGCCACACCGGTTTCATCGGCCGAATTTTGGGCTGCGGCCACACGAACTTCCTTGACCACGTTCTTTACACGCGTTCTCACTGTCCGATTGCGCAAGCGCCGTACTTGATTCTGGCCAGCGCGTTTGAGTGCTGATTTATGATTGGCCACTGGGCAACTCCTTTCACCTTGTTAGGGCTTTTTTAAAATGTCAATCTATATAGGCGCTCTGCGGGCATGTCAATAAATTTCGATAAATCAATGCCGGACGGTGGGCACCCCTGCACCGACGGCGCGGAACACGCCGGACCGGATCCTTTGACCGATTCGTCCGACCCATCGCATGCCGGCGAGAATGTGCGCATGATGCGCGCCGCGGGCGTCGTGGGTGGGGCCACCCTGCTCAGTCGTATTCTGGGGGCTGTGCGCGATATCGTCATCGCGTCCTTCTTCGGCGCTGGTCTGACATCGGACGCATTCATCGCCGCGTTTCGCATCCCCAACTTGCTGCGCCGACTTCTCGGCGAAGGCACCTTGAGTATCGCGTTTGTGCCCGTCTATACGGACGTTCTTTATCACCAGGGGCGTACCGAAGCCGATCGTATGGCCACCAGTGCCATACGATTGCTGGCCTTGGTGTTGCTTGGGTGTGCGTTATTCGGGATAGTGGCGGCCCCCTGGCTGGTGCGTCTTTTTGCGCCCGGCTTCGCGGAATCGGCGGATAAATTCGAACTCACGGCCAGCTTGACCCGCATCATGTTCCCCTATGTTATTTTTGTCGGCCTGTTGGCCCTGTGTATGGGGATTCTGAATGTTCTGGGACATTTTGCCGCGCCCGCCCTTGCGCCGGTCTTCTTGAACATCGCCATGATCGCGGCGCTGTGTTTGGGCGCCATGTGGAGCATGGATCAAAACGTGCAAGTCCGCTGGTTGGCTTTCGGCGTCATTCTCGGCGGGGTCCTGCAACTCGGGCTGCAGATTCCGGTTCTTGTCAGAAGCAGGTTTCGTTTTTGGAAAAAGGCCCCATTGTGGCATCCTTCCTTTCAACGCATCCTGCTGATGTTGGGCCCCGTGCTGCTCGGAGCGGCCGTCTACCAGATCAACAGTCTCGTTGTAACGCTTTTGGCCAGCTTGTTGCCGCAGGGCAGCGTTTCCTATCTATATTATGCCGATCGCCTGGTTCAATTCCCGCTCGGTATCTTCGGCATTGCCACAGCCACGGCCATTCTGCCCACTTTGGCGCGCCAAGCCGCGGCTCAACAATGCGAGGCCATGCGTCAGACCTTTGCCCATGCCATCACCCTGGTTTTTTTTATCACGCTGCCTTCGATGGTCGGCCTGATCGTATTGCGCGAGCCCATCGTTGCCCTGCTTTTTCAGCGTGGCGCCTTCGATGCACACAGCATGCGATTGACGGCAAGCGCGTTATTATACTATTGTACGGGGTTGTGGGCCTTCTCGGGAATACGGATCGTGTTGAATGTTTTCTACGCCCTTAAGGATGCGCGTACGCCCCTGCGGATTTCGCTGATCGCCATTGCGGCAAACCTGATTGTGGGGGCGCTGCTGATGGGCCCTATGCAGCACAACGGATTGGCGCTGGCGCTTTCGCTCTCCTCGGTGTTCAACATGGCGCTGTTGACCGTGGCCTTGCGGCGTAAGTTGGGCGCCCTGGGATGGCGGGCCATCTGCACCTCTATCGTTAAAACAGCAATGTGCGCTGCGCTGATGGGGGTGTGCGTGGAGGCTGTCTCCGGTTGGTTGCTCCCGTCCGACGGTGGCACGGGGCTGCAATTGTTGCCCGGCGTGGCGGGGTGCGCGTTCATCGGGACGCTTGTCTTCGCTGGGCTGGCCCACGCCCTGAAGCTTCCCGAAATGCGCAAATTACTGGACATTGTCCGTAAGAATTCGCCGGCCACGCCGGCTTAGGAAATAGAGTACCATGAGCCATCGTCAGAAGATTGTTGCCGCCGCTATCGCATGTGCCATGTTTGGCCTGATGCTGGTGATTTCGTTTGGGGACAATGGCCTGTTGGAGCTCAGCCGCATGCGTGCCACCCTCCACACACTGGTCACCGACAACGAGCGCCTGGCCCTGGAAAATGCCCGGACCTACCGGACGATAGAGCGGCTGCAAAAAGATCCGGCGATGATTGAAGATGTGGCGCGCCGCGAGTTGGGAATGATTCGTGACGATGAACGCATATTCAAATTCAAGAGCGGGCCTGCCGGCGATCGATGAGCATACCTTCCTCTAATTGCGATACCGTCAGCATGGCCAAAGTATATGCCGCGCAGGGGTATTTGCGCAAAGCCGCTGCCATCTACCGGCGCCTGGCGGCGCTGCAACCGGAGCGCGACGACTTGCAAAAGGCGTTGACCGATATTGAACGCCGGATCGCCGAACTGCCCGCGCCGACACGCAAGGACACGGAACTGTTGCTGCGCGAATGGATCGGTATGTTGAAAGCGGCCCAACGACGGAATGCGGATAAACCACCGGAGCGGAACGGACGCACAGATCAAGGGAGCGAGACATGACCATGGCGAACGGTAAAGGTACGGTATCGATGGTGATCCTGGCTTGGACGGTGATTGCGGTGACCATGGGCTGTTCAACCGTGACATCCAAACAGCCATCCGCTTCTTCCGGTGACAGGTCGGTTCCCGGCGCATCCAAAAACGCTCCCGTGTACCATGACTTCGGCGATGTCATGCTGCCGCGCGATCTAAAAGTGGATCTGAAAAACTCGTTCATTTTTCATACACAGGAGTTCAGGGCCGGCGTGCTGGTCCTGACCGGAGGTGTGGATTCCGGTTCACTCTACACTTTTTTTGAAAACGGGATGCCGACCGATGGCTGGCAGCAGCTCAGTGGCATCAAGGCACCTCGTTCCATGATGCTGTTCAAAAAAGAGAGCCGCTGGTGTGTCATCAGCATCGATGATGGCAGATTCAGCACCCAGGTGGAAATCTGGGTGGCGCCGACCAGCGCGCTGGTCAGCGGTATGGGATATGGCCGCTGACTGCGCGGGATCACCTCTTGCGACGATCGCAACCAGAAAGATGAATAGGTAACTACGATGAGATACCACTTACACGGCAAACACCTGGTATTAGGGGTCTGCGGCGGAATCGCCGCCTATAAAAGCGTCGAACTGTTGCGGCATCTCGTCAAGGAAGAGGCCGTCGTGCGTGTGGTCATGACCGACAATGCGGCGCACTTCGTCGGCCCGATAACCTTCGAGGCCCTCAGCCACACCCCGGTCTGTCGCAATTTGTTCGCAATTTCCGATGAGGCCGCTGTGCAGCATATCCATTGGGCTCAGGAAGCCGAAGCGGTGGTGATTGCGCCGGCCACGGCCAATATCATCGGCAAATTGGCCGGTGGCATTGCCGATGACGCCTTGAGTACTTTTATGCTGGCCGTCACGTGTCCGGTGCTGATCTGTCCGGCCATGAACACCCACATGTACGAAAGCAAGGCGGTGCAACGCAATCTCACGCTCTTGAAATCCTACGGCTACACGATCCTCGACCCGGGGGCCGGCGAGCTGGCCTGCGGCACCACCGGCCCCGGGCGCTTGCCCGATCCCGCGATTATTTTCGATGCGCTCGTCGATCTGCTGACGCCCAAGGACCTGGAGGGCCGAAAGGTGCTGATTACGGCCGGTCCAACCCGCGAGGCCATTGATCCGGTGCGTTTCATTACGAATCCCTCTTCAGGGAAAATGGGCTATGCCGTCGCGCGCGCGGCCGCCATGCGCGGCGCGCAGGTAACCCTGATATCCGGCCCTACAGCCTTGGCGCCGCCGCTGAACGTGTGCGTTCTGCCGGTGACCAGCGCGGCTGAGATGGCCGCGGCCGTTCTGGGCCAGATGGACGGCCATGACATCATCATCAAGACGGCGGCGGTGGCCGACTTCAGGCCTGCAGCGGTGTCCGATTTGAAAATCAAGAAAGAGCAAGCCCAACTTTCCATCGCGCTGGAGCGTACCCAGGACATCCTTAAAGCCGTCGGCGAACGCAAGAAAAATCAGATTCTGGTCGGGTTTGCCGCTGAAACCCATGATTTGGATGCCTTTGCCACCGGCAAGCTCAAAGCCAAAAACCTCGACATCATCGTGGGCAATCTGATCGGGCCGTCCGACGCCGGTTTCTGCGCGGACACCAACCGGGCGACGTTGTACTTCAGCAACGACACCCGCGAACAGGTCGATCTGATGACCAAGGCCGATCTGGCGCACCTTTTACTGGATCGTATCGTTGGGCTGGCAAACTGAAGGTTATGATTTTATTAGGAAAGATAATGCCATTGGAAAGCCTGGACGCGTCCGATTTTACCGAAACCCTGCTGGCATTGCGCAACCACCTGGAGCAGATGGCGCGTTGGGGCTGCCGCGGGTTTGACTGTTCGCCGGCGTCGCTGGCGCTTCTGCAAGAATGGTCGCGCCCGCCTGCTGAGAATGTGAAAGCACCGGCCCATTCGCCCAAGGAAACACCGCTGCCATCGACCGGGGAAACCCTCGAAGACATCCGGTCCGATCTGGGCGAGTGCCGGCGTTGCGGCTTGAGCGCCGGCCGCACCCATATCGTCTTCGGTGAAGGTTCCCCCGACGCTGAGCTGGTGTTCGTGGGGGAGGGGCCGGGTTTCGAGGAAGACCGCAGCGGGCGGCCCTTCGTCGGACCAGCCGGTGAACTGCTTGCCCGCATTATCGAGGCCATGAAGCTGACGCGGGAGAAAGTCTACATCTGCAACGTGGTCAAATGCCGGCCGCCTGAAAACCGCAATCCCGAGCCCGCCGAAATCCAGGCTTGTCGCCCCTTTCTGCAGCGACAAGTGGCGGCGCTGCGTCCCAAAGTGATTTGTGCGCTGGGCACTTTTGCGGCCCAGACCCTTTTGGACACGCCCCAGGCGATCTCTGCCTTGCGCGGCCATTTTCACGATCTGAACGGCATCAAAGTGATGCCGACCTTCCATCCCTCCTACCTGCTCAGGCATCCGGAGTACAAAAGAGAGGTGTGGGCGGATATGAAAAAGGTCATGGCCTTGTTGCGTATCCCGCTGTAATATATATTATCTTGGTCTAACAGGCGTTTTTCGGAATACCTTGCACGCGGCTGTTCTCCGTACATTGCCCGGCATCCGGGTTTAGGCCAACAACCATCAGGAGAGGCACAATGCGCTCAATCTTGCTGTGGATCATGGCGTTCAGCCTGGTTCTGTCTGCCGCGGGTCTTGCAGCGGAAGCGGAAAAAGAAAGTGCCAAAAACGTCATGACCATCCTGGTGGCCGATCCCATCGGGCCGGGTGTTGCTGAATTCGTCGAAGATGCGCTGCTGAAAGCTTCCGTTGAAGAGGCGGCCGCGCTGGTGATCTTGCTCGATACGCCCGGTGGCGCGGTCGAATCGATGCGCACGATTGTGCAGGCCATGTACGCCAGTTCGGTCCCTGTCGTGGTGTACGTTTCGCCGAGCGGCGCGCGGGCGGCTTCGGCCGGCGTCATGATCACCATGGCCGCGGATATCGCCGTTATGGCGCCGGGCACCAATATCGGAGCGGCGCACCCGGTGGGCGCCGGCGGCAAAAACATAGACGACGCCATGGGGGAAAAAGTCCTCAATGACATGGTGGCATTCACCAAAGGGATTGCCGAGCGCAAAGGGCGCAATGCGCAATGGGCTGAAAAGGCGGTGCGCGAAAGTGTCTCGGTAACCGCCGATGAAGCTTTAAAATTGAAAGTCATCGATCTGATCGCCAGGGATATGGATGATCTACTCGCCCGCATTCACGGCCGGCAAGTGCAGGACAAGGGCAAGCTGGATGTCAAAGGGGCAAAGGTTGTGCCCATCGAACCTAACCTGCGCACCAGAATTCTCAAGTTGATCAGCGATCCGAACATCGCCTACATTCTTTTCATGATCGGCCTGGCCGGGCTGTATTTCGAACTGTCCAATCCCGGCGCTCTCTTTCCGGGGGTGATCGGCGCTATTGCCCTGATACTGGCCTTCTTCTCCTTTCAGACATTGCCGGTCAATATCGCCGGCATTTTATTGATCGTGCTATCCGTGATCTTCTTTATCCTGGAACTGAAAGTGGCCAGTTTCGGCTTGCTCAGCGTGGCCGGCGTTGTCAGTATGGTTTTAGGATCTCTGATGCTGTTCAAGGGCGCGGGGCCGCAGTTTCAGGTGGCATGGAGCGTCTTGATCCCCACCGTGCTGACCATCTGCGGCTTCTTCGTGGCCGTGGTCGGATTGGTCGTGCGGGCGCATGTTCACCTGCCGTCCACCGGGCTCGAAGGATTGATCGGAGAGATCGGGGTGGTCAAACAGGCGCAGGGCTTAGAGGGCAAGGTGCTGGTCCACGGCGAAATGTGGCAAGCGCGCTTCAGCCAACCTGCGGCCGTGGGCACCAAGGTGCAGGTCGAAGCGGTAAAAGGCCTGGTGGTCACGGTGAAACCCGTTTCCATCTGAATCGACATGGTTTGCCAAGGCCCGCAAACAACATTGAACATATCAGCGAATCACCCATAACCAACCACCAAGGGAGGTCTCCATGATCGCGCCTTTTGTCACCATTATCGTTCTTTTTCTTTTGTTCTTGTATTCGGCCATTAAGATTTTGAACGAATACGAAAGGGGCGTGATATTTCGGCTCGGACGGGTCATCGCAGCCAAAGGGCCGGGGCTGATTCTGCTGATTCCAGTGGTGGACCGCATGGTGAAAGTCAGCTTGCGCCTGGTTGCCATGGATGTCGACCCCCAGGACGTGATCACACGGGACAATGTGTCGGTCAAGGTCAACGCGGTGATCTATTTCCGCGTTATCGACTCGGTGAAAGCCATCATAGAGGTAGAAAACTACGGTTACGCCATGGCACAACTGGCCCAGACAACGCTGCGAAGCGTATGCGGTCAGGCCGACCTGGACGAATTGCTCTCCGATCGTGAAAAAATAAATTCCAAGTTGCAGGAGATCCTGGACACCCATACGGATCCGTGGGGCCTTAAGGTGGCCAATGTGGAATTGAAACACATCGACCTGCCGGTGGAGATGCAGCGCGCCATGGCCAAGCAGGCCGAGGCCGAACGCGAGCGGCGGGCCAAAGTGATCAATGCCGAAGGCGAATACCAGGCTGCCACCCGGTTGTCGGATGCCGCCGAGATCATCGCCATTCACCCGATCGCCCTGCAGTTGCGCTATCTGCAAACGATGCGTGAAATGGCCTCCGGGAACAACTCGACCGTCATGTTCCCCATGCCCATCGATCTGTTTCGGGCGTTTTCGGATAAGAGCAAAGTGTGAAATGGCATAAGGAAGTGTTAAGTTATAAGTGATAAGTGTTAAGGGACCAAGGTAGCCGCATTTCAGGAATAGTACATCGTTCTTCCTAATGGCCGCCCCGTGTGTTCGCCCGGTGCGTAAATGTCGGCGGATCCCTGGGGACGAAAGGCCATCGTGCTGACCACGATGCCCGCTGTAGGGGCGACCGGCGGTCGCCCGCGCAACCCACTGGACCTGAGGGGAGCGTCCGGTTTCACCTGTATGGGCGAACCTTGTGCTCGCCCGTTGCGTAAATGTCGGTCAATCCCGGGGCGAATGGACACCGTGATAGTCACGGTGCCCGTTGTAGGGGCGACCGGCGGTCGCCCACGCGAACCACTGAATTTGGGTCATCGCACAGGCTGGCGCGGCCTTTTTTCTCCCGCACCCATGATTGCCGGGGTGGTGGATTTGCACCCGCACCGGGCGACCGCCGGTCGCCCCTACAGGTGTTATCCCCTGCGAGAACAATTTTCAAATGCGGATACCCTGTTTAAGAAACAAGAAACGCGACCTTATTGACATTTAAAAGACAAACGCGGTAATCTACACATTTTCAAGCGGCTGGAAGATATATAGCTGCCAGCTATCCTGCGGCACCGGCATTGAATTTGGCGGAGGCGTATACGGGGCCTCCGTTGTTGCTTTTCGAAACAGATAAGAAAGGGGATTCAGAACTATGGCAAAAGACAAGAAGGAAGCCAAGGAAAAACCGCTCGACAAAATGACCGTCAAGGATTTACGGGAAATCGCCAAGCAGATCGATGGCATCGTGGGCGTGCACGGAATGAACAAAACCGAACTGCTGGCTGAGATCAAAGAGTCCAGGGGCATCAAAGATACCCCCAAGGCCAAGCCCGGCGCCACTACCAAACAGCTCAAAGCCAAGATCAAAAGCCTGAAAGGGCAGCGCAGCCAGGCATTGGAAGCCAAGGACAGCGTGCTGGCGACGCGCTATCGCCGACAGATTTCGCGCATCAAAAAGAAGACGCGCAGAGCGGCATAAGCAGGGGATGGCTCGTTGGGGGTGCAGGCCATTTCCGGGGATGCCCTATAACGAGCATACTGCCGTGAGCGGCTGGGAAATGTCATGAAATCCGAAGCATTGTACGATCACATCGATCGTTTCCTGCAAAGTCTGGCGGCTGAGCGCGGCTACTCGGCGCACACCTTGCGGGCCTACCGCGCCGATCTGGAGGAACTGGCCGCATACATTGCCGGCGATCTCCCTGCAAAGCGCGACACCGAATCGGAGAAGGCGGCCGTACTTCTGGCGCAAGTGGATGCCATGCAGATCCGGGGGTATATGGGGTATCTGCATGGCCGCAATCGCAAGATTACGATTGCCCGTAAACTGGCTGCCATCCGCTCATTTTTCCGTTATCTGCATAAGTATCGGGTCATCGAAGAGAATCCGACCGAAGGGATCCGGACGCCCAAGCATGGCAAACCCATGCCGGTCTTTTTGTCCGTGGACGATATGTTCCGTTTGCTGGACGCTGTCCGCCCGGAAGATGTTCTGGGATTGCGCGACCGGGCCATTCTGGAAACGTTGTATTCGGGCGGGGTGCGGGTATCCGAACTGGCCGGCCTGGATGTGGCGCACGTGGATCTGGGCAGCGGGCTGATTCGCGTCCTCGGCAAGGGCAACAAGGAGCGCATCGTGCCCATCGGCGCGAAATCGGTGCAGGCCGTCGCCGAATATCGACAGGCATTGCAGCAGCAGGTCGGCGACCTTGAACCCGGCGGGGGCGCCCTGTTTCTCAACAAAAATCTCGGGCGCCTGACAACGCGGTCGATCGCGCGGGTGGTCGATAAGTTTGCGCGCAAGTGCGGACTGGCGGTTCCCTTGTCGCCGCACGGCCTGCGCCACTCTTTTGCCACCCATTTGCTGGATGCGGGCGCCGATCTGCGGGCGGTGCAGGAGTTGCTGGGCCACAGCAGTCTTTCCACGACCCAACGCTACACACATGTGAGCGTCGACCGTCTGATGGCGGTTTACGACAAAGCGCATCCCCGGCGGTAAGCCGCTGAAAGAAGGTGTTTCATGACGAGCCAGGCGATTCCGTTCATCCACGGCACAACCATTCTGGCCGTGCGCCATCAGGGAATGGTCGTGCTGGCCGGCGACGGGCAGGTCTCGATGAACAATACGGTCATCAAGCACCAGGCGCGTAAGGTGCGCCGTATTTACAACGACCGCATCATGGTGGGATTCGCCGGCGCGACAGCCGATGCCATGAACCTGTCCGAACGTCTGGAAGGCAAGTTGGAGCGCTATAACGGCAATCTGACCCGCGCAGCCGTCGAACTGGCCCGCGACTGGCGCACCGACAAAATGCTGCGCCGGTTGGAAGCCTTGATGATTGCCGCCGATCCCCAGAAGCTCTTCCTGATTTCGGGCACCGGCGATGTCATCGAGCCGGATGAAGGCATCATCGGTATCGGTTCGGGTGGCACGGCGGCCCAGGCTGCGGCCATGGCGCTGTTGCGACACTCGGCATTGGATGCCCGCCATGTGGTGGAAGCGGCCATGCAAATCGCTGCCGGCCTGTGTGTTTTTACCAATGATTTTATAACCATCGAAGAGATGAAATGTGATGCAGGATCTCAAACCCCATGAAATCGTAGCCCAACTGGACCGCTACATCATCGGCCAGGACAAAGCCAAACGATCGGTGGCCATCGCCCTGCGCAATCGGTGGCGTCGGCGGCAGGTGTCGGATGATCTGCGGGATGAAATCGCTCCCAAGAATATCATCCTGATCGGACCCACAGGGGTCGGCAAAACCGAGATTGCCCGCCGGTTGTCGCAAATGACCGATTCTCCTTTTTTCAAGGTGGAGGCCTCCAAGTTCACTGAAGTCGGTTACGTGGGCCGGGATGTGGAATCCATGGTGCGCGACCTGGTCGAACTGACCGTCAACGCCGTGCGCCAGAGCGAGCAGGTGGCTGTCCAGGACAAAGCCCGTAAAATCGCCGAAGAGCGCATGCTCGACCTGCTGCTGCCCAAATCGAGCGTCGCTGAGTCGAACAAACGCGAACCTTCCGGCGAAGCCGCTCTGGAAGTGGTGTCGGCCGCGGAAGAGCCGCCTTCCACCCGGGAAAAGCTGCGGCGCATGCTGCGCGAGGGCAAGCTGGACAGCCGCTACGTGGATCTGGACGTGCCCGATCGCTCCATACCCATGGTAGAGATTTTTTCCAATGTGGGCATGGAGGAAATGGGGATCAACTTCAAGGATATGCTCGGCGGGTTGATGCCCAAGAACGTCAAACGGCGCAAAGTCAAAGTCCCCGAGGCGCTCGACCTCATGGCCCAGGAAGAGGCCCAGAACCTGGTGGACATGGAAAAGGTGGTGCGTACGGCCGTCGAGAAGGTCGAACAGTCCGGCATCATTTTTCTGGATGAGATCGACAAGATCGTGGGCAAGAGCCAGGGGCAGGGCCCCGATGTGTCGCGCGAGGGCGTGCAGCGCGATTTGCTGCCCATCGTCGAAGGCAGCTCGGTCAACACGAAGCACGGACCGGTGCGTACGGACCACATTCTGTTTATCGCCTCCGGCGCATTTCATGCCATCAAGCCGTCGGATCTGATCCCCGAACTACAGGGTCGCTTTCCGATCCGGGTCGAGCTGGATGCCCTGGGGCGGGCGGAGTTCGAGCGCATTCTGCGGGAACCGCGCAATGCGCTGGTGCTGCAGTACATCGCCATGCTGCAGACCGATGGCGTCGAATTGAGCTTTACCGACGATGCCATTGCACGCATCGCGGCCGTGGCCCAGGAAGTCAACGAACGCACCGAAAATATCGGTGCGCGGCGCCTGCACACCTTGATGGAGTGCCTGCTCGAAGAAGTGCTTTTCGAAGCGCCGCGCGCGGACCTGACCCGCGTGAACGTCGATGGCGTCTACGTTGACAGCAAACTGGAGCCGATCAAGAAGGATGAGGATCTGAGCCGGTATATTTTGTAATCTGTAATGCAGTTCGCTCAAGTGACTATTGAGAAGTGTTAAGTGTAAAGTTTAAAGTGTAAAGGGAGCCTTGTGCGAAGGGCTTAAATCCGGCTAAGCCGGCATAGGAAAACCAAAAGAATGCAAAACATCATTCCCCGCTCCAATGTCGCTGAAATTTTAATCGAAGCCCTGCCTTACATCCGACGTTTTGCGGGCATGACGGTGGTCATCAAATATGGCGGCCATGCCATGGTCGATGAGCAGCTCAAGGAAGATTTCGCCCGGGATATCAGTCTGCTCAAATTTATCGGTATCCATCCGGTGGTGGTGCACGGCGGTGGCCCGCAGATCAATTGCGTGCTCGACCAGATGGGCATCCGGCCCAAATTCGTGCGCGGCATGCGCATGACCGACGGCCCCACAATGGACGTGGTCGAGATGGTGCTGGGCGGCAAGGTCAACAAGTCCATCGTGGCCCAGATCAACCAACAGGGCGTCAGCGCCGTGGGCTTGAGCGGCAAGGACGGCGGATTGATTCAGGCAGCCAAAATGCAGATCGTTTTTCAGGAAGACAGCACCAAGCCACCCGAAATCATCGACCCGGGCATGGTGGGGCAGGTGACCCGGATCAACCCGGCCATCATTCACACGCTGACCAAAGAGGGCTTCATCCCTGTGATCGCGCCAATCGGCGTCGGCGAACAAGGCGAAACTTACAACATCAACGCCGACCTGGTCGCCAGCCATGTCGCCACCGCCCTCAATGCCAGCCGCCTGATTCTGATGACCGACGTGGACGGCGTGCTCGACGATCAGGGGCAGTTGATCTCCTCCATAGACATGCAACAGGCCGAACAGATGATCGCCGGACAGCAGATCACCGGCGGTATGATTCCCAAAATCGAATATGCCTTGGAAGCGTTGAAGGGCGGTGTCAAAAAGGTCCCCATCATCAACGGCAAAAGGCGCCATGCCATATTGCTGGAGTTGTTCACGGACCAGGGTATCGGCACGGAGGTCACCCTCAGGTAGCCCTCGTGGCGGCAAATCAATTGAGCTACACGCATCATCTTTTCCCAAATCAAGAGGCGCACATGAATATCAAGCAAACCGCCGACCGGCATATCGCCAACACATATGCCCGGTATCCGCTGGCATTGGTCAAGGGGCAGGGCTGCACCGTATGGGACGATCAAGGGCGTGCCTATGTCGATTTTCTCGCCGGTATCGCCGTGTGCAACCTGGGCCATTCCCATCCCCGATTGGTCGAAACGCTGACCGAACAGGCCCGCACACTGTGGCATGTCTCCAACTTGTTTTATACCCAGCCGCAGGCCGAACTGGCCGTCTGGTTGACCGAGCACAGTTTCGCCGACCGCGTTTTTTTCGCCAACAGCGGGGCTGAAGCCAACGAAGCCGCCATCAAGCTGGCCCGCCGGTATTTCAAAGAAAACGGCAGTCCCGAGCGCTACCGGATCGTCAGCATGCAGCAATCGTTTCACGGCCGCACCATGGCCACCTTGTCGGCCACCGGGCAGGAAAAAGTGCGCAAGGGGTACGATCCGATTCTGGAAGGATTCGACTTCGTGCCTTTCAACGACATCGAGGACCTGAGCTGTGCCATCGGCCCGGCCACCTGCGCGGTCATGCTCGAACCGATCCAGGGCGAAGGCGGCGTGGTCATCCCCGAGCGGGATTACCTGGCCCAGGTGCGCCAGTTATGCGATGAAAAAGGATGCCTGCTGATCTTCGACGAAGTGCAGACCGGCGTGGGCCGCACAGGCAAACTCTTTGCCTATGAACATTTCGGGGTGCGTCCCGACATTCTGACGTTGGCCAAGGCCCTGGGCAATGGCTTGCCCATCGGCGCCATGCTGGCCACCGAACGGGCGGCCGCAGCCTTTGTGCCCGGCGCGCATGCCAGCACCTTCGGCGGAACGCCGCTGGTCACGGCCGTGGCGCTCGAAGTGCTCAAGCTGTTGACCGAAGAGGGCATTCTCGATCAGGTCGAAGAAAAAGGCGCCTATCTGCGCGCCCGACTCGCCGATCTGAAGAAAAAGCACCCCGTTATTCAGTCTGTGCGCGGTAAAGGTCTGTTGATCGGCGCCCAACTCGATGTGCCGGGCGCGTCAATCGTCAACGCCTGCATGGAACGCGGCTACCTGATCAACTGCGTGCAGGAGAAGATATTGCGTTTCGCACCGCCCCTGATCGTCAGCCGGGATGAAATCGACGGATTGATCGAATGTATTGATGAAGTGTTAAGTGTAAAGTGTAAAGTGTAAAGAAAGGCCTTGGCGGGTTTTTTGTTATATACTTTTACTTCACTTCGGCACCGCGTCCATCTCTAAAGATAGAATACATTATCTTAACACTTAACACTTTACACTTAAAACTTTTTAACTTTCCAAGGAGTTGATCGTGAGCGACATAAAGAAGGTAGTACTGGCATATTCCGGCGGTCTGGATACATCCGTGATTTTAAAGTGGCTGATTGAAACCTACCATTGCGATGTGGTGACCTTTTCCGCCGATCTGGGACAACCCGATCCCATGGCCGATGTGGAAGATAATGCCAAGCGGACCGGTGCCGTCAAAGCGTATGTCGAGGATCTGAAAGAAGAGTTCGTGCGTGATTTCGTATTTCCCATGTTTCGTGCCAATGCTATCTATGAAGGGGAATATCTTCTGGGCACCTCCATCGCCCGGCCGCTGATCGCCAAGCGCCAGATGGAGATCGCCAAACTGGAAGGCGCCGATGCGGTCAGTCACGGCGCTACCGGCAAAGGCAACGACCAGGTGCGCTTCGAGCTGGGCTATCTTTCCATGGATCCGCACATCAAGATCATCGCCCCTTGGCGCGAGTGGGACCTGACGTCCCGCACGGCATTGATGGCATTTGCCAAGCAGCACGGCATACGCGTGCCGACCACGCCGGCCAAGCCCTACAGCACCGACGGCAATATGCTGCACATCAGCTATGAAGGCGGCATTCTGGAAGATCCCTGGGCCGCGCCGCCCGATGATATTTTTCAGCTCACGGTATCGCCGCGCACAGCGCCCGACACGCCCGAAAGCATCGAGATCACCTTTGCCGAAGGCAATCCGGTGGCCATCAACGGGCAAGCCCTTTCGCCGGCCAACATGCTGGCCGAATTGAACCGCCTCGGCGGCCGACACGGCATCGGTCGGGTGGATATCGTCGAAAACCGCTTTGTGGGCATGAAATCGCGCGGCGTCTACGAGACGCCCGGTGGGACACTTCTGCGCAAAGCCCACATGGCCATGGAGTCGATCACCCTGGATCGCGAGGTGCACCATCTGCGCGACAGCCTGATTCCCAAATATGCCGAGTTGGTCTACAATGGTTTCTGGTTCTCGCCCGAACGCAACCTGCTGCAAGCGCTGATCGACGACACCCAGCGCCGGGTGGCGGGCGTGGTACGGCTGCAACTCTATAAGGGCAGCTGCATGGTGACCGGGCGCAAATCGGACTACTCCCTGTACAGCGAAGCCCACGCCACCTTCGAAGACGATGCGGTATACAGCCAGAAGGACGCCGAAGGCTTTATCCGCCTCAATGCACTGAGGCTGCGGATCCAGAAACTGCAGAGTTAGTTGATTCATCGAACAGATCATCAAACCAAGGGGAACCCAATGAGTGACAAACCCTGGGACGGTCGGTTTTCCGAGCGAACCGACACCAGTGTAGAAGCGTTTACATCGTCGATCCAGATCGACAAGCGCCTGTATCCCTACGACATCGAGGGCAGCGTGGCGCACTGCCGCATGCTGGCCAAGGTCGGCGTGATCACGGATGCCGAGTCCGGCGAACTGGCCGAAGGTTTGTGGCGCATCAAGCGTGAACTGGACCAGGGCAATTTTCAGTTCGACGACAGCCTGGAAGACATTCACATGCACATCGAGGCCCGCTTGCTGCAGCAAGTCGGTAAAGTCGCCCAGAAGCTGCATACCGCCCGCAGCCGCAACGATCAGGTGGCCCTGGATGCGCGCATGTTCCTGCGCGATGTTACGCGCCGGGTGATCGAGCGGCTGCATGATCTGCGCAAGGTGCTGGTCGATCTGGCCGAAAAAAATATCGACACGGTCATGCCCGGCTACACGCACCTGCAGCGCGCTCAGCCGGTGCTGCTCGGTCATCACTGGATGGCCTACTACGAGATGTTCTCCCGCGACGCCGAGCGTTTCGCGGACAGCCTCAAGCGGACCAATGTGATGCCTTTGGGCGCCGCCGCCCTGGCGGGCACGACCTATCCCATCGACCGCCACCACACCGCCGAACTGCTCGACTTCCCGGCTGTATCCGCCAATAGCATGGATTCTGTTGCCGATCGCGATTTCATGCTCGAGTTCATGTCGGCCGCCAGCATCTGCATGGTGCACTTCAGCCGAATGTCCGAAGAATTGATCTTGTGGTCGTCGGCCGAGTTCCGTTTCATCGAATTGGCCGATGCCTTTGCCACCGGCAGCAGCATCATGCCCCAGAAGAAGAATCCCGACATCCCCGAGTTGATCCGCGGCAAAACCGGGCGCGTATTCGGTGATCTGGTCGCCCTGTTGACGTTGATGAAAAGCCTGCCAATGACTTACAACCGCGATATGCAGGAAGACAAGCCGCTGTTGTTCGATGCCGTCGACACCCTGCAAAGCTGCCTGGACATCACTATCAAGATGCTGCCCACCCTGGCCGTCAACCGCGAAAACATGCGCCAGGCGGCTTCGGTGGGTTTTTTGAACGCCACCGACATGGCCGACTACCTGGTCGGGCAAGGGGTGCCGTTCCGCAGCGCCCACAGCATCGTGGGCCAGGCAGTGGCCTATGCGCTCGCGCAAGGTAAAGAACTGCACGCGCTTTCGTTCAAGGAATTGAGTGGTTTTTCAAAGCAAATCCAAACCGATATCTTTGACCACTTGACCCTGGAGAACATGATCGACCGACGACGGTCCGCCGGTGGGACCGCTACCGACAACGTGCGCGATGCCATTGCTGCCGCCCGACAGCGATTGGCAGAAGATCCCCGCCGGGAAGGAAAAACCGCCGATGACAAAGGCACACATTGACCGGCGCACATGGCTCGGATGGGCACTGGCGCTGATCGCGATATCGCTGCTGGGCGTGTGGTCGTGTGGTAAAAAAGCGCCGCCCGTGCCGCCAAAGCGCCCGCCGTTGCCCAGGGCCGCTGACCTGAAAGGCCAGTTGGTCGACGATACGGTCACACTGACCTGGCAACGCGGCACCTCCGCCGAGGGGATCACCGCCTATGTGATCATGCGAGCGCAGGCCGACGTCTCCAAACCGCCGTGTCCGGGATGTCCGCTGGTCTTTCAGAAAGTGGGATCGGTTGACGTGGACCGCGACACGGAAACAGTCGTTTTCAGCGATCCGGTTCCGCCCGGATTTGTCTACACCTATAAAGTGCAGCCGGTGGGTTCATCGGGCGATCGCGGTCCGGATTCCAATGCCGTCATCATCGACCGTTCATCGCGCTGAACGGTGGAGAAGCCATGAACCATTTCAACTATCGTCAAGATGCCCTGTATTGTGAAGACGTTCCCGTAACCCATATCGCCCGGAGCGTGGGAACCCCTTTTTACCTTTACAGCCAAGCCACCCTGGAACGGCATTTTGGCGCCCTGAAGGACGCCTTCGTCGGCGACGCGCCGTTGATATGCTACTCGGCCAAAGCCAATTCGAACCAGGCGGTGCTGACGCTTTTCCGGCAATGGGGCAGCGGGCTGGACATCGTCGCCGGCGGAGAGTTGTTTCGCGGCCTCAGATCCGGCTTTACACCCCAGACGATCGTTTATTCAGGCGTGGGCAAACGCGTCGAGGAAATCGATGCCGCCATCGGCCACGACATCCTCATGTTCAACATCGAATCCATGGAAGAGCTGGCCCTGATCGATCAACGGGCCGGTGCCTTGAACCGCAAAGCGCGCATTGCCATTCGCATCAATCCCGATGTGGATCCCAAGACCCACCCCTACATCTCCACCGGTCTGCAAAAAAACAAGTTCGGCATCGACATGGCTGCGGCCCTGGAGGGCTATCGTGCGGCCCATCGCATGCCCCACATCGAAGTTGCCGGCATTGCCTGCCATATCGGGTCTCAAATCACCACCCTGGACCCTTACCGCCAGGCCGCCGCCGGTCTGATCGCGCTGTTCAAAGAACTGCAGGCGCTTCAAATCTCAGTGAAATACCTGGATATGGGCGGTGGGCTCGGTATCACCTACCATCAGGAAGCCCCGCCCGCGCTTGCAGACTATGCCGCCTGCCTGAGCGAGGCCACCGAAGGGACCGGGCTGCGGTTGATCGTGGAACCCGGCCGGGTGCTGGTGGGCAATGCCGGTATCCTGGTGACCCGTGTGCTTTATCGCAAACAGGGCCGCGCCAAAAGTTTCGTTGTCGTGGACGCCGGCATGAACGACCTGATGCGACCGGCGCTGTACCAGGCCCACCATGAGGTGCAAGCGGTCGAACGCACTTCCCGGCCGCCCATTGTTGCCGATGTGGTAGGGCCGATCTGCGAGAGCAGCGATTTCATCGCCCAGGATCGAAGCATGGATGATGTGCGCCAGGGCGACCTGCTGGCGGTGATGGGCGCCGGTGCCTACAGCTTTGCGATGTCTTCCAACTATTGCTCCCGGCCCAGGGTCGCCGAAGTGCTGGTGTCCGGTGATCGATTCGATATCATCCGACAACGTGAAAACCTGCAGGATCTGGTACGTGGCGAGCAGCTTCCCCACTGGCTGTCCACACCGACCGCATGAATCAAAGGACCCCTATTGTGAACAGCATTTCATTTCATAAAATGAGCGGCAGCGGGAATGATTTTATCATCATCGACAATCGCGACAACATCGTCGCCTTTGACGATCTTCCCGCGATTGCTGCCAAGATATGTCGGCGGCGCATGTCGGTGGGTGCCGACGGCCTGATTCTGGTCGAGCATTCCGATACGGTCGATTTTAAATGGCGTTTTTTCAACTCGGATGGCAGCATGGCCGAAATGTGCGGCAACGGCGCCCGCTGCGTCGCAAGATTCGCACATATGCAAGGCATCGCCGGGGAGAGAATGGCCTTCGAGACTATGGCCGGCGTCATTTCCGCCCATGTGATCGGCGACCAGGTCCGCATCAAAATGTCCGCGCCCAAAGAGCTGGTGCTGACCGACGAAGTGCGCGTGGCGGATTATCCGCTGCCTATCAGTCGGGTCAACACCGGCGTGCCTCATGTGGTCATGGAGGTCAAGGACCTTGCGCGTGCCAACGTCAAGGGCGTGGGCCGCGAAATCCGCTTTCACGATCAATTCGCCCCGGCCGGCACCAATGTCAATTTCGTCGCGCCCCTCGGCGACGGGCTTTGGGGCATCCGCACCTACGAGCGCGGCGTGGAGGACGAAACCCTGGCCTGCGGCACCGGCAACGTGGCCGCTGCCCTGGTGCTGGCCATGCGCCATGATATCGCCTCCCCCGTGACCTTTAAAACACTGAGTGGCACCTGCTCCAAAATCTATTTCAGGCGCGAGGCGGACAACTTCGATGAGGTTTATCTGGAGGGCGACGCCCGCCTGATCTACACCGCCGAACTGATCCCCGATGCTTGGGAATATTGAGGGGGCTGGATAGTCACGTGAGCGGACCGCATTAACCAGAAACGATACATATGTGGGCATTTATCTCTATCGGGTCGAACATGGGCGACCGCTTGCGCAACTGTTGCGAGGGGCTGCAAGCCTTGTGCGCGGACGGTGCCGTGCAACTGGCGGCGCGCTCGCCTTTTTATGAAACCGCGCCGGTGGACTACCTGGATCAGGATTGGTTTCTCAATGCGGCCGCCAAAATCCACACCGAGCTCGCCCCCATCGATCTGCTGGTAAAAATGCAGGCCGTGCAGGCTGCTGCCGGCCGCAAGCGCGGCGGCATTCGTTTTGGGCCGCGCCTGTTGGACCTGGACCTGATTCTCTATGAGTCTCAGGTCATGCGAACGCCGGAACTGACCATCCCCCACGAACGCATGCATAAAAGGCGCTTTGTGTTGCAACCCATATGTGATATAGACCCCATGGTTTTGCACCCGGTTTTGGGGCAAACTGTTCAAACGTTGTTGAATCAATTACCTGAAAACGAGCAAGCACTGCGGCCATGTTCATTAAACTGCTCATTCTGATCATTGCGGCCGTCGTGGTTTACCGTGCGGTTAAATCACGACTGGGCGGCCAACCCCACCAGAAGGTGCGGTCGACCGGCGCCAAACCGCTGCAAGCCGATGACGTGATGATCCAGGATCCCCAATGCGGCATTTATTTCGCGCGCCGTCAAGGTGTGGTCCTGCAACAAGATGGCCGGGAGGTCTATTTTTGCAGCGACGCGTGCAAAGAGAAATACCTGGCCAAACAACAAAAATAATTCCAATCGGACAAGCGGAAGAGAGACCGCGTTGGAAAGCAGCGAAACGATAAATCCCACTCAAGGAGCAAACCTGAATGAAATTCTTCATCGATACAGCCAATATCGCCGAAATCAAAGAGGCGAATGCTATGGGCATGGTCGACGGCGTAACCACCAACCCGAGCCTGATCGCCAAGGAAGGACGTGATTTCAAGGAGATCATCACCGAAATCTGCGGGATCGTGGACGGCCCCATCAGCGCCGAAGTGATCAGCCTGGATACCGATGGCATGGTCGGCGAAGCCCGCGACCTGGCCAAGATCCACAAGAACATCGTCGTCAAAATTCCCATGACCACGGACGGCCTCAAAGCAGTGCGCATTCTGGCGGCCGAGAATATCCGCACCAACGTCACCCTGATCTTTTCCCCGTTGCAGGGCCTGATGGCCGCCAAAGCCGGCGCTTCATACGTGAGTCCTTTCGTCGGCCGCCTTGACGATCTTTCCCATGAAGGCATGCTGCTGGTCGAACAACTGGTCCAGATTTTCGGTAACTACGGCTTCGAAACCGAAATCATCGTGGCCAGTGTGCGCAACCCGCTGCACGTGCTGGAGTCCGCGATGATGGGCGCCGACATTGCTACGATTCCTTTCAATGTCCTGAGCCGGCTGGCGGCCCATCCCATGACCGACAAAGGCATTAAGGCCTTCATGGACGACTGGAACAAAACCCGCCAATAGGCGACGTGCCTGCGAGGTACATGGGGGAAAAGTCCATGCGGTTTCAGGACCAGATGAAACAGATGTTAGGCAATCCCAATACGTTGACGCTGTTTCGCGTGTTGGCGGTGCCGTTGGTCGTCCTCTTGCTGTTGGTGCCCAACCGCTTTACCTGCCTGTTGGCCGGCTTGCTGTTCAGCGCCGCCGCGATCACCGATTATTTCGATGGGTTCCTGGCGCGTCAGAAAGGGATGGTCACCAATCTGGGCAAGGTGATGGACCCGGTGGCGGACAAACTGCTGGTCTCCTCTACATTTATCATGCTGACCTCGCTGGGGTGGGTGCCGGCCTGGGTGGTGTGCATCATTATCGGCCGCGAACTGGCCGTGACCGGTTTGCGCAACCTGATGGCCCAGAGCCAGGAGGATCTATCAGCCTCCATGCTGGGTAAGTACAAAACAGGGTTTCAGATCGCCGCCGCCATTCCTCTGCTATTTCACTACAGCTATTTCGGTGTGGACTTGCACATCATCGGAATGTTCTTCCTGTGGGGCGCCCTGGTGTTCACGTTGTGGTCCGGAATCGATTACTTCGTGCGGTATAGAAGATTGTTGCAGTTATAGTATTTTTCAGTTGACAAGGGGGTAATTTCTCTGTAATTACCCCTTTTCAAGCTGAGCGGGAATAACTCAGTGGTAGAGTGCGACCTTGCCAAGGTCGAAGTCGCGGGTTCAAATCCCGTTTCCCGCTCCATTTTTTTTGGCGGCATAGCCAAGTGGTAAGGCAGAGGTCTGCAAAACCTCCATTCTCCGGTTCAAATCCGGATGCCGCCTCCAATTTTTACCTAAAAAATCAGTTACTCAAGATTTTTGCTTGGCCCATTTTTTGGTTGCACTTTGGTTGCACCCCCTTCACAGCGCCGATCGGCACCACTTCCTGTAAATTTTTAATTGCCGATTGCACCAGGCGCGCCCCGCCCACTTCGGGCAGCATATATCTCTCGAGTGCTTTAGATGCGTGTTTGGATCCTCCACGCCGGATCTGTTCAGGAGTCAATTGCGTGGACAGGGCCGTCAACGTGCTGTGCTTTACTAACGCATACAGCCCGACCCGCGGCACCGGAAGAACGGCACCGTGGGAAGCGCCGGCACGAACGACTGAATTACTTCAATCTCATCGTCCCACAAATGCGCGTGCTTTCCTTTGAGAGTGCCTTCTTTCGACCACTTCACCATGATGATGCCGTGCTCGACCAGGACATCCTGCTCGCACACCTTGATAAGCTCCCCAGGACGTACTTCCGGATTGTGACACAAAATCCGGACGGCCAGCCAGATGAGTGCAAGACTCGGCGCAAATGCGCTTATCGAAAAATGCAAGTCAACGCCCGCCGGCCGTATTTAATGCATCTTCATTAGATCGACTGGCCACCAGGCCCTCGAGGCGGATCCGGCGCAGCGCACCCGGGCCCAGTTGCCCGGCACCAGGCGCGGTAGTCCTGGATCCCGGCAGGGCATGGCGGCATCAAGCGCAAGCTGCTCGGGGCAATTAAGGTGAGCGTTTTATATGGACGCAAAAATTGATGGATAATTACTATCCCTTCGCCACTTTCAAGTTGGTTAAGGGATATCTGGATATCAGTTAAAAGTTCGAGTTTTTCTTGCATCGCCTCAAATTCTTGCGCATCCAGCAGAACGGCAACGCCTTTCCCATGCTGGGTAATAATCAAAGGCCTTTTCGTTTCATGAACTTGTTTGATAAAATTAGTGTTATCAGTCCTGACCTCGGATAATGGTATGATATGATTAATTTTTAACCTTTGCATGTGGCACCTCTGATATTGACAAGCCCCCGTATGATGTGTATTAATACACACCATGGATAGTCGGAAAATCATCCAGATACTCAAACAAAACGGCTGGTATGAAGTCGCCAAAGTTGGCTCTCATACCCAATTCCGGCATCCACAAATAAAGGGGCGCGTAACCGTGCCACACCCTAAAAAAGATATACCGATCGGCACATTACAAAGTATCGAGCGCCAGTCGGGAATTAAGTTCAAGTGAGGCAATATCATGGCAAATTATATAGCTATAGTTCATAAAGAGGCCAAAACTGATTTTGGCGTATCTTTTCCAGATTTTCCTGGTTGTATTACCGCCGGACAAACGGTGGACGAAGCCAAGGATTTAGCCCAAGAGTCGCTTGCTCTCCATGTTAAAGGAATGATTGAAGACGGCGATGAATTGCCGGCTCCATCCAAACTTGAAGATATCATGGCCGATGCGGACTACGCTGATGCCGTCGCCTATCTGGTTGTTTCCATTCCGGATACTAAACTTCGCACCGTAAGGGTCAATATTACTGTGCCAGAGATGACGCTTAAGCAAATTGATGCAGCAGCCAAAAAAAGGGGAATGTCAAGATCCTCCTTTCTTGTTCATGTCGCACAAAATGCAATTCATTTAAATCATACGCAGGCATCAGCATAGCACTCGTTTCGAAAGGATAACGTTCCTTGGTTGCGCCCCTTCACAGCGCCGATCGGCACCACTTCCTGTAATTTTAATTGCTGATTGCACCAGGCGCGTCCCGCCCACTTCGGGCAGCATATATCTCTCGAGTGCTTCAGATGCGTGTTTGGAACAAGAACGGCGAGGGAAAATGATGGAGCCCCCTCACGTTCAAGATCTTATCCACATGGCTGGTGGCTCTCTCACACCTTATATCAGCGGGCGCATGCTCCTTGCGCTCCGCTGAACAAAAATATTGGGCATCAGTGCCCTTCATTTTTGAAATAAGTCAGAGTGGGTTCCAGTCCGTTCGAAGACAACGCGCTCGGATTCAACCAGATAAATCAACAGCCAGTCGGATTCAATGTGGCATTCCCGTCGCCCCTTCCAATTGCCAATCAGCTTATGGTCACGATGAATGTCATCAAGTGGCTCCTCGGCCACTAAAGAACGGATGATTATTTTCAATTTTTCAAGATTCTTAGCGCGCTTTTTCATCCGCTTAGCATCGCGTTCAAACTGCTTTGTATATGCGGGTGTCAGCATTAGATGTCTAACTTTTTGAACATATCGTCGGCGTCATTGCAAATGATCAGGTCACGTCCGGCATCCGTATCGGAAAACGTCTTGCGAGTGACCTCGTTAGGAATGGCTACGTCAAAAGGCAGCCCTTTTTTTAATTCGACCTGCTTATAAAACAAGGTAATCGCTTGGGTTGTAGTCAGCCCAAGCTGCTGAAATATGTGCTCAGCTTTGCCCTTTAAATCGGGTTCAATTCTGGCTCTGATGGTGGATGATTTACCCATGGTTTGCCTCCATTCGAGTTTTTATAAATGTAGCTCAAATGGGGTACATTGTCAAGATTTGCACACAATCGATTTAATTGCCCAACGCTGCGGCTTAGCAGCCGCGACGATCTATCAGCGGTCTACAGCCGCAGGTTAGCCTCTTGTTTTTGGGTCTTTCTTTCGCAGCAGGACCTTCCAACGCCGCTGCCGATGCCGATAAAACAACTGGGCGAACAGCCAGATGGCAGGCGTGAGCCAACCCGCCCGGATCTCAATCTCATCTGTATAGCTCACAACGCCCAGCGCGACTTCCCGGAAGCAGATGATGTGGTTCCACACCCGAGCGAGGAGCCCGCGTTCTTGGCTGATGATTTTATTTGCCTCTTTGTCGATCCTCACCAATTGAATCGTGTGCCGCCCCAGGGGAATGAGCTTCAGGAAGTACAGCTTAAGTTGATAGGGAACTCCCACCTGCCACTCACCGGAAAGGCCGCCTTCCCGCACCGGCACAAAGCTCACTATCGGTGACGCCACAAACTGCAGCGACCCGGGTTCGATGATCTTCTGCCAAAGTTCATTTTCTGAGCAGGCCAGGCGAGTAGAAATGCGAGCGATCATTTTCATCCTGTTCTTGAGGGCTAACATTAACATGGTGTGCCAGGGGCGGCATGCTCCTCGCCGTCCCCTGGCGCACAATTCTTCAGCCTTGATTTCTATTCTCATTCATTTAAAGTCATCAAGATCAATTCAAATACAATGCCAGAAGCTTCCGCAAGCGATTTTTTCACAAGATATGGATCTTTAGCCAATTGCTCAAATGGGATATCCCCGTTTTTCGGCAGTACATGCAGTACATATTGTTCCATCGCTCTTGAAATGTGATGCGATCCACCAAGGCGGCTTTTTTTCCGGCATTCGACTAGGCAGCCACAGGGCAGGGTAACCGCATTTGGAATTTTCATTACTGTTCTTTTGCAATTAGCGTTACTCTGAGCTAAAAAAGGCCATATCTTCCTGCGGACCATACGCGAACCCTTTTCACCGCGTATCGCAGGGGGTTCGACCTGTAGGGGCGACCCGACGGTCGCCCCCACAGCGAGCATCGTGCCCAAAAGCATTATGACCATATGACCATAACAACAGGAGGATATAAAATGGAAAAAGTGGCTCTGTTTGTCTTCAATGGCGATCCTATGTGCTTTGTTCATGTTCTTTTGAACGCTTTGGATCTGTCGGCAAAAGGGAGAAAAGCACGGATCGTGGTGGAGGGATCGGCAACGCAACTGATTGCGGACTTGGCCTCGAAAGAGAATCCGCTGCAGGGTCTTTGGCAGAAGGTGAAGGACCAGGGGTTGGTAGCAGGGGTGTGCAGGGCGTGCGCAAACAAATCCGGCACGCTGGAAGCGGCTAAAGAACAGGGATTGACGCTGTTGGATGACATGCAAGGGCATCCATCGATCTCGCGCTACCAGGATGATGGCTACACCATCATTACCTTTTGATGGCTTCGAAAAAAAGCTCCGTCCCGAATAGTGGGTTCTTCAACCAAGGACCGCTGGTGTTTTAATGGCGACTGCGCTATCTTTGGCCGGAACACATATTGGGTGGATTCACCCCCGTTATTCTGAATGCAACTATCGATTACTCTTTTGCGAGCGACTGGATGAGATGGTCTGCCGACTTCCGGGCGACAAAGCGCTTTGATGATGCCTAACGAGAAAATCCTGCTCATCGACAGTGACACGGGTTCGGCGCTTGCAGTGCTGCAGGCGTTGCGCGCCTGGGGCTATACTGTCCTGCACGCATCGGCGAGCGTGCAGGGATTAGAGTGCTATGCCAGCCAGCGGCCGCCCATCGTCCTGATCAATGCCGATATGCCGGGGGGCAGCGAAGCCATTGGCGACATCCGGGCTGTGGATCCGGACGTCGTTCTGATCGTGCTTACGGCCGCCGAACACCTGCCCCAAGTCATGCGCAATTTCCAGCACTCCGCGCAAGAATTTCTATCGCGGCCCTTGGATCCTGTGGCGCTTTCCATTGCCTTGCAGCGCACCCGGCGGGTCATCGACCTGTTGCGCGAGGTTCGGCTGAATTGCACCCTGCAGCGCACCCGGCGCACTTGCGAGAATGTGGCCCGCGAGGTGGACACCGAACGTTTTCTGACGGTGCGCCAAATGATCGAGAAGATGTCGGCCTTTATCGCTCAGGTGGCCACCGGCGTGCAGGGCGGCGTCAAATATTTCAATGAGCTGCCCTATTTCGTATCGGTCCACAGCGCCGATAGCCGGGTTCTGGCGGCCAATGCCACTTCCCTGAAGTACCTGGGCAACCGGCTTTATCGCAACAGCTGGGAGATTTACGTCGGCAAGCGCAACAGTCGCGAGAGCTGCCCGGTGGGCCGCACGGTGCGCAGCGGCAATGTCGAAACCACGAAAGCGCTGGTGCGCTATGCCAAAGGTGCGAAAGTGCCGGTGCTGGTGCACACAGCCCCTATTTACGATAATGATGGCGAGGTGGTCCTGGTCCTGGAGGTCTTTGCCGGCACGCAGGAGATCGATCAACTGGCGGAAAAAGTCCGCACCACGCAGCAGCGCTATGAACAGCTCTTCGATGCGGTTCCGTCCCAGATTGTTGTGTTGGACCGCCGTTTCACGATCACAGCCACCAATAAGAAATTCAAGACGCTTTTCGGCGATCAGGTCGGCCGGCATTTTTTCGAAACCTTCCGGCCGGCCGAATTCCCGCCGCACCGCGATCCAATCTCCATGACAATGAGTGACGGTGAGCCGCGTTCAGGGGAGATGATCTTCACGGGGCCCGATCATCAACTCTATACGATGCTGGTGCAAACGACGCCCATTCTGACCCCGACCGGCAAGATGGTGCAGGTTTCCGCCATTTTTACGGATGTCACCGAACTGCGCCAGATAAAGGATCATCTGGCTACCCTGGGCTTGATGCTGTCCACCGTCTGCCATGATATGAAAGGCTGCCTGACGGGCCTCGATGCCGGCCTTTACCTGGTGGACAAAGGCTTATACCGCAACGAGGACGGCCGCATCGAAGAGGGGCTGGAGGTGATGCGGCTCATGGCGGACCGCATCCGGAAAATGGTCTTCGATGTCCTGTATTCCACCAAAGAGCGCGAACTGGAACTGGAAGCGATCGAAGTGATTACCTTCACCGGTGAACTCGTCGCGGGTTTCGAAAATCGAATGCGCGGTGCGGATATCGAATTCTGTTGTCAATTCAATTGCGCCGGGCAAATGCAGGTCGATGTGGGCTTGCTGCGCTCGGCGATGAACAATATTCTTGAAAATGCGCTGGAAGCCTGTCTGGAGAACAAAGCCAGACGCGATCACCGCGTAGAAGTCATTGTGCGTTGCGAAGACGAGCAGGTGATTTTCGAAATCAGCGATAATGGGGTCGGCATCACTCCCGACGCGCTGAAAACCATCTTTAACGTCTTTCACTCCTCCAAAGGCCGCGAAGGCACGGGGCTGGGACTCTATATCACGGATAAAGTGGTCAGGCGGCATGGCGGTAGCGTTCGGGTCGAATCCATTCCCTACGAGAAAACGACCTTTTACATCCAAGTCCCCCGGCGGATGGCTGAAGCGGATACGGCTGGCAACGCGGAATAGGCAGGCTCGCGGCGTGCCGGCGCTGGCTTCGGCAGGTTACTTGGTGAGGGGGTCCCGATCGGGTATTTCGCTGGCCCGCGGCAAATAGACCCGAACCGTTGTACCCCGGCCTTCTTCGGATTCAACCGAAATGGCGCCATGGTGGTTTTTGACAATGCCATAGGCGGCAGCCATGCTCAAGCCGCGCCCCGCGAACTTGGTCGTGAAAAAGGGTTCGAACACATGCTGCAGGGTGGCGGCATCCATCCCCTGGCCGTCGTCTCTGATTTGCAAAACCACGTAGTCGCCGGGCACCAGTTCCAGCAGTGGCGCCTGGGCCGATGGTGGGATCGTCAATGCTTCAGCGCTGATACGGATACGTCCGCCGCTGGACAGCGCTTCACTGGCGTTGGCCACGATAGCGGACAGCACCAGATGCATCTGGGTCACGTCCACGTGCACGGCGTATCGGTTGGCAGGCAGCCTGACCTCGAAGGCGTTGGCCTGCGATGCTTCAGGCATTTTGGCCACGACATCTTCCACAAGCCTTTCAATGAAAACCGTTTGGGTGCGGTATTTGCCGCCTTGCGCATACGCCAGCAGTTTAGAGGTCAGATCCTGCATCTTCTGAGCAACCGCTTCGATACGCTCGAGATATTTTCCAATATTCTGACCATTGGACATTTCCATTGAGATCAAATCCAGATTCCCGAACAATACGGCCAGTGCATTGTTGTATTGATGGGCCACCCCGCCGGCCAATGTTGCAATGGCATCCATTTTGCGGGCATTCAATAATTGATCGTCGCGCCGCCGCAACTCTCCGACTTTTTCATCCACTTTCGTGTGCAGTTCCGCATTCTGACGCTGGAACATCGCCATATATTCCAAACTCTCCAGGGCATTGGCGGCATTGCGCAAAACCAGCGAAAGCGCTTGAAGCGAGCCGTCGGGCAGCCGATGGGCGCCGGCCGGAAAAAGGCCGACGAAGATGCCCCGGATACGGGAATAGGTCGCCATTGCATGGAGCACCACGCGGTAGCGGTTGTCCTTGGAATACAACAGCAGCCAGCGTGTTTCTCTTAAGGCCCAGGCGATGTAGTCCTGTTGGATCAAGGCCTCGAATTGCGTCTCCATTTCATTTTGCAGGCTGTCGGGGCGACACAGGGAGAGTTTGAGCGCGGATGTCTCCTGATCCACGAAGTAAATGGCGCTGACATCGAATTGGATGATCTCATCGATGCGTGCGGCCGCCAATTGGATGAACTGCCCGGGTTCGACCGGCTGATCGATCTGCTTTTGAAAATCGCCGAGGGACAGCACCAATTCCATGGCGTTGACAACCGTTCGGTACTTTTCTTCCGCGGCCCGAAGCAGTTGATTCTGCTCGGCAGGCAAACCAAGGGGGGTAGTCATTCTACAACTCCGTCAATAGGGCTTCCATAACGTCCAACTGTTCAATGGTTTGGCCAATGGCGCTCATAAGGATGCCCGGCGCTACGCCTATGCGGTCCCAGGTCGCCGCTTCGAAACGCGGAATGATGTGTTCTCCGCTGTGGCCCAAGCCCAAAGCATTGATCGCGATGTCCGCCATGTGCACAATGCCTGCCTCACAAGGATCCGGGGAGCGGGAAGGCCTGTGGTGGTAAACGATGCTGTTTGCCAGCGAAAGCGGCAACTTCCATTTTTTGAGCAAATGCCCGGCGATTTGTACATGACTGATCCCCAGGCACTCTTTTTCGATTTCATAAACGGAAAGGCCCGTGCGCTTGGCCATATATAAAAGCAGTTTGGCCTGCTCGGGAAAATACCGGTACCAAACCAGACGCCCGATGTCGTGAAGCAATCCGGAGACGAACAGGCGCTCGGTATGCGGCAGTTTTCTCTGGGCCGCAAGAATTCTGGATAGCAGGCCGCATGCCAGGCTGTGCTTTCTGAATGTGGCCACATCGATAAGATCTTCGGGCATCTCGTGAAAAAGGCGCATGATACTGATGCTTGTGACCAGTGCGTTGATATCCTTTGTGCCGATAATGGAAACCGCCCGCGCAAGGGAATCGATTTTCGATGGGAACCCGTAAAAAGCGGAGTTGACGACTTTCAGCAAAAGGGCCGCCAGGCTGGGGCTCCGGTTGACCACATCGGCGATATCGTTGGACGAAGACAGCGGGTCTTCAACAACCTTGTTGTAGTCGGAGATGATCTCGGGGGCCTCCGGCAGCTGGATCTCCGAAAACGCAATTTGGGTTTTCAAGCCGCTGGAAAGGTCCAGTTTGAAATTGTCCGCGAGCGGTTCTTGCGGGCCGAATTCGACCAAGAGGTCTTTTTCGTAACGGTGATCGACAGCGGCTTTGAAAAGGGCAGCGATGCCCGGATGATGGGTATCGATGTTTTGGAAGATCTTTTTCACCGTGTGCTCGGTCTTGAGCAGCTTTTCGGTATTCTTCTGACTGGCGTGATCAGCGGGTGTGGATCGTTGCGGCGCATCGACCGGTATCTCGGGGATGCCCCATATTCTAAAAATGCGAATATGATTGGCAGTGATTTGCTGACCCTTGGAAAGCATCAAACGACCGTTGATATCTCGGACATCCTCGCTCAGGATGACACCTTCCTGCAACTGGTCCAAGGCAACCAGGCCCAAAGGGAGCCCTCCCCTGAATGGTATTAGGTCGTCAATGACTGATCGGTTAAGATCTCATTCGACTTTAGTGAATTAGGAAATTTTTCCCTAATCGGCATTGGGTGATGCGTCTAGTAAGCAATTATTGAACCAACTGTGAAGACGGTCGATAGCAGATAAGGTATATTCGAAATCTCTTTACTGTCTCGGCAGCTGTTTAATAAGGGGCGGCAGGCTCGGTACTGCGTAAATACCCTACCTTGCGGTATTCAGGTGTGCGGATTGCGGTAACTTGGGTGCTGCCGGTCGAGGCGGATGAGTTAGGTTTTTTCTTTTGAATGGTAAAAAATTCCCAAAATATATGGAACTTTCTTCCTATACGGAATTCCATTCTATAACTTTTCTTATAATACTAATGGGTTCAAATTTTGATTAAACTTCCATGTTTCTGTTTTTAGAGGCCTTCCTTCCTAAATCTGAGCTAAATAAGAAATTTTAGGGAGCCTCTGGCATGAATAGTGCTAAGGTGTTGGCTGTATTTTGGACATTTTTGGGATTTATTTACCACATGAGGCCGGCGCCACTGAAAACCAATCAAAAGGAGAAGAAAAAATGAAGAAACTGATCGCTTTCCTGAAAGACGAAGAAGGAGCCACCGCTGTAGAGTATGGGATTATGGTTGCGGCGATTGCGGCTGTAATAATTGCCGTAGTTATTGTAGTCGGAAATAAAACCAACAATGCCTTTGAGGTAGTAAACAACGCAATGCCGAATTAAAAATATACGTACAGTGAATGGGCTCGTTTTTTTAAAACGAGCCCATAAATCATTTTGCAATTATTAGTTGAGCACATGATTCAATTTATTACATACATTCCTTATGTTATGATCAGTGCAGTTCTCGTGATTGCTGCAGTTATCGATCTCCGTTCTCAGCGTATACCCAACATCCTGACATTTTCGGCAATGGCTACATCACTTTTATACTTTATTCTAAGCAGGGGCACGCAGGGATTCGTTTATAGTACCACAGGTCTGATCGTAGGAATCGCGGTTCTGATTGTGCCCTACTTGCTGGGCGGCATGGGCGCTGGCGATGCCAAATTGATGGGCGCGGTGGGCGCCGCACTTGGCGTTAAGGGGGTCTTCATCGCCTTTTTACTAAGCGCCATGGCCGGGGGTATTTATGCATTGATCCTGGTAATTTGGAAGCGCAACCATTTCAGAGGCTTTTTCAAGAATAAACTGCTCGATCTTAAACTTTTTTTCCTGACACGAAAATATACTCCGGATGCAAGGGACCCATCCCAGCCAAGGCTGTGCTACGGCCTGGCCATTGCAGTGGGGTCGATCACCTATATGTTACTGGACGCAAGCGGATACGCATTTCCCATATGATCTAAAGGAGAGCTGTCATGAAAAACTGGAAAGCCGGTGTTCCTATTCTGCTGGCACTGGTTATCGCCGTGGCCGGCAGTTTGTTTATCTACAACTGGATCGGCCGGCAGACCGCCCCCAGCAAAGTCGTTCAGGTGGATAACGTGGAAGCCGTGCCCGTGGTCGTGGCGGCAGTCGACCTGGCCTGGGGCACTCAGATCACGCCCGAAATGCTCAGGATGGCCTCTTTCTTGAAGGAGAGTCTTCCCAACGGTCATTTCAGCACGCCCGCGGACCTGAAGGACCGCGTGCTGATCGCCAATCTCAAACAGGGCGAGGCTATTGTGGAACACCGCCTGGCGCCAAAGGACATCACGACCGGCGGCGTGTCGGCCATCCTGCCGACCGGCAAACGCGCATTGTCGGTCAAGGGCGACAAAGTCATCGGCATCTCCGGATTTATTAACCCGGGCAACCGCGTGGATGTGCTGGTCACCTTGCCGGATGAGACCACCAAGCAAGACGTTACCAAAATCGTCCTGGAAAACATTCCGGTTCTGGCTACCGGAACCCAGATCGAGCGCAACGCCAAGGGCGAACCCGCCCCGGTGGATGTCTATACCCTGGAGATGACCCCGGAAGAGTCCGAAAAGCTGGCCCTGGCGGCCGCCAAAGGCAAGCTGCAGTTCGCTTTGCGCAACATACTGGACCTGGAAAAAGTGAACACGCAAGGCGCCACTATTGCGCAGACACTCAATATGGCCGCCCCCAAAAGGCCGGTGACCCGTTGGGTGGCCCCCAGCAGTACGGTCGAGGTGATCAGGGGCAGTGCAATGACCCGGCAGAAAATGTAGCTTGAATGGGAATTCCCGTCGAATAGGAGTAGAAGGCCATGCCTACCAGTCGCTACCGCACAATCATTCAAACCACCCTTGTGTTGTCCATGCTGATGCTGCCGCAGCCCTTTGGCAGAGCGCCCGCGAATGCCGCCGAGCAAACGCTATCCGCGCGCACGTTGCAGCTGACCATGGGCAAATCCACCATCTTGCGCAGCGACAATCCGGTCAAACGCGTCTCGGTCGGTAAGCCCGAAATCGCCGACTTTATCCTGCTCTCCTCGCGGGAAATTTACCTGACCGGCAACGCGGCCGGCACCACCAATATGACCCTGTGGCAGGACGGCACGATAGTGGCCGTATACGATTTGCAAGTCGTCTATGATGTCTCCCTGCTCAAGCAGCAATTACACGAGTTGCTGCCCGAAGAAAAAGAGCTGGGCATCACCGCCGCCAACAACACGATCACCTTGTCCGGACGGGCATCCAGCAGCGCCAGCCTCGCCAAGGCCCTTGCCCTGGCCGCCTCCTATGCGCCCGAAGGCAAGGTCAACAACCTGGTTGAAGTGGGCGGCGTGCACCAGGTGATGCTCGAAGTGCGCGTGGCTGAAATCGCGCGCAGCACCACCAAGCGGTTGGGGATCAACTTCAATTACATGCGCGGGGGGGATTTCGGGTTTTCGCTGCTGGGCCAATTGTCGACCATAGACGAGGTGCCTGACTTGTTGATCTCCCCTGCCGTCAACGCCTTGTTTCGTTTCAGCAAGGGCAGCGCCACCTGGACCGGCATTGTCGACGCCCTCAAATCGGACGGCCTGGCCAAGGTGCTGGCCGAACCGACCCTGATCGCCTTGAGCGGCCAATCTGCCCGTTTTTTGGCGGGCGGCGAGTTTCCCGTGCCCGTTCCCCAAGAGGGCGACACAGTCACGATCGAGTACAAGGAGTTTGGGGTGGGGCTCGTTTTCACCCCGACCGTGCTCAGCAAGGACCGCATCAACATCCGCGTGACGCCGGAAGTGTCCGAGTTGGATTTTTCCACGGCCGTGCAGATTGCCGGGTATGTCGCGCCCGGTCTGAACAAGCGGACAGCCACCACCACCGTCGAGTTGGGCGACGGTCAGAGTTTTGCCATTGCCGGCCTGCTGAAAGAAAATATCAATGAAACCATTCAGAAATTCCCGCTGTTGGGCGATATCCCCGTACTGGGCGCGCTGTTCCGCAGTCAGAGTTTCCAGAAAAACGAAACCGAACTCATCATCGTGGTAACGCCGCGCCTGGTCAAACCCCTGGATATGGCCAGGCAGACGTTGCCGACCGATTTTTATGTTGAACCTTCGGATGCCGAGTTTTATTTGGAAGGATTATTGCAGGGACGTGCACCAGGCGGCAAGGATCGACTTCAGGGACGACTGGACGGCGATTTCGGACACGCCCTGCCGGATCTTGACCGATAACGCCGACCGGAACAATGGATCGCGCATAAAACATTGACGGCCATCGCTGTAGTGAGGAGAACGATATGCCAATCGCCAGAATTTTGACAATTCCCCTGATGTTGACCGGACTGATTTTGGCGGGTTGCAGCCAGACCAGCTTTCTGGATGAAAACATGGGGCGTTCGGTTCAGACGGCTGCCTACAATCAGACGATCGATCCCTATGCGGGCCAGACAACCGACCCCATCGAAGGCATGGACGGCCAGAGTGCGGTCGATGCCTATGAAGGCTACCGTTCCGGATTCAAGGGCCAGAAAGCATCGCCGGGGGCTCAGATGGGCGGCACTGGAATGACCTATTAATATCATCGAAAGAAGCCAACAATGCTGTGCCGAAATCAAAAAGGGGCCGCGGCCGTGGAGTTCGCCATCGTACTGCCGCTGCTGCTGCTGTTGGTATTCGGCATGATCGAGTTTGGCCTGCTGTTTTACAACAAGCAGGTGATCACCAACGCCAGTCGTGAGGGGGCGCGTGCTGGGATCACTGGGCAGAGTGAGGCGGAAGTAAAACAGATCGTTTTGGACTATTGCAGTGAAAGGCTGATTAATTTGGATGGCGAAAATGAACTGATCGTGGATAACATTTCAGTTCCAGGTCCCGATGCCGATAACGATTTTTCAGTGACCGTGAACTTCGATTATGATTTCATGTTCGCACAGATCGTCGGCTTCACAGAGACAACGATTACCGCCAGCACGGTCATGCGCATGGAGCCTAATTAATAGGGTATAGATGGCTAAAAATATAGTAAATTTATTTGGATACAAACCATTCAAAGCAGAGCGTGGCGCGGTAGCTGTCGAGTTCGCGCTGGTTTTTCCATTGCTGATCCTACTCATGTTTTCCATTGTCGAATTCGGACTTTACTTGTTCAACCGGCAAGTGATTACGAATGCCTGCAGAGAAGGGGCGCGTTTTGGCGTTGTGGCCAGAACGCCGCGTTTGTCAAATGGCGAAATTATCGGCGAAGTGCTGAGATACAGCAAACAGCATATGGTTACTTTCGGCAGTGATATTCTCAATTCTGCTGACATTATAGTAAAACCTATCGATAACGACTTTAAGGATGGTTTTGACCCCGGCACTCACCGATGCACAAATTTTGGATGTGAATTGGAAGTACAAGCTGATTATATTTATCAATTCTTATTCCTTTCCACTATAGGCATAACAACGCAAAAGATCACTTTTAAGGCCATTATGCAAATGGAATAAGGATGGAAGAGACAAGGAAACCATATGGCGCACTTGCAAAATCATTTCGGCAAAGTCAGAAACAATCGTGGGGTTTCCGCCATAATCGTGGCCATATGTATAACAATGCTCATCGGCTTCGTAGCTTTGGCTGTCGATGTTGGTTATCTCTATGCCACCCGCAATGAGCTGCAGAACGTAGCTGACGCCGCTGCTCTTGCTGGTGCCGGTTACTTGGGATCGGAATATGCGGACCTTACGTATGCCGAGCAGCAAACATATGTTTGCGACCGTTCGAAACTTGTGGAAGTTGTGCAGAAGGTGGCCCAAAAGAACACGGCAGCGAATAAAAGTATTGCTATAAAGGATGAACTCATCGAAGGTGAGCTTACTTCTGATATTACCATAGGAAAATGGGATGGCATCAATTTAATAGAAACTCTTTCATCGCCCAATGCGGTGCGTGTTATCGCCAGGCGAGACGATGAAATAAATGGACCGATTCCTTCAATTTTTGCCTGGGTATTTAATTTGATTGGCTCTGATGAAGAAGATTTTTCCTTGCTTTCGGTTAGGGCATTCGCAACTGCCGCATTGACGGGCCCTGCTAAAGTAGACCCAGGTGAGCTTAATACCCCTTTTGCCTTGTCTGCCGATCTTTTTCTTAATAATAAATGCGGCCAAACAGTAGAATTCTACCCAACTAAAGACAGTTGCGCGGGATGGCATACCTTTTTTTGGGGTTCCAATGTGGGTAACTTACATAATATCATTTTGGGTATCGTTCAAGGGCACAGCTATGAAAGGGACGGCACGTCGGTTAACGGTTACCCGTTGACTTCAGGAGGATTATGGCTTGATCAAAACTTCGGAACAAGTGTCTCGCCCCTTGCAACCCCTGAGGCTTCCATTAATCAAGAATTAGAAATGGATGGGGGTACTAACTCCAATCTTTTCACGGGGCAGTATCTGGTCGATTATGACGGAAACAATGGTACGGTCGAAGGCAGTGGCCAGCCGGCTGCATTTCAGGCAATGTTTGATTATTTCAAATACCGTGATGATGATGGGAACGATGACCATTGGACTGCAATAGTTCCAGTTTATCTTGAAAAAGATGGAGATCCCGATAGCTGTGAAAATCCAAATCAAACACGCGTTATTGCAGGATTTGCGACTATTACCATTACTCAGGCTAATCCGCCACCTTCCTCCTCATTGACCGTTATCATCGATTGCAATCAATCCTTCGTGGAAGGGCGCGGGGGTGGGGGAAATTATGGGAATCTCAAAGGAACTATCCCGAATTTGGTCCAATAAGCTATAGGAATATTTTATGTTAGTTAATGACCTTCTAAAGGTTATAGTATCAGTGACAGACACTTCCTTGGCTGAACAGTTCCAGGCCGCCGTGGGTAATAGTAATGGATTTGACATCATAGATGCCCTACAGGGGCAACGGCCAGATCTCTTGATTATAGAACTTGGCGACGTACCAGAAGATGATTTCACGCGCATCGAGGAACTGCTCGGCGAAGGCAAAGTCAAAGAGATTTTCCTCTGCGCGCAAAACTCGGATCCCGCCATCCTGATGCGCACCATGCGCGCGGGGGTCAAAGAGTTTTTCCCTCTGCCCCTAGACTTGAACGAGGTGCAGAACGCCCTCACGCGGTTCAAGGGGCGCGTCGAAAAAACGGCCCTGCCCGCAGGAGAGAAAAATGGCCGCATCATCAGCGTCGGCGGCAGCAAGGGCGGGGTGGGCACCACCACGGTGGCCGTCAACCTGGCCGTGGCTTGCGCTGAATCGGACAGTAAACCCTCGGTGGCCCTGCTGGACATGAACACCCTGTTCGGTGAAATTCCGCTATTTCTCGAAATTTCGCCCAAATTTCACTGGGGCGAGATCACCAAGAACATTAGCCGCTTGGATGAGTCTTTCCTGATGAACGTGCTGACCCCCCACGCCAGCGGCGTACACGTGCTGCCGTCGCCTGCCTATCTCAACGGGCACCACTCGCCCACACCGGACATCATGCAGCGCCTGCTGGACCTGATGCGCCGGGTGTTCGACGTGGTGATTATCGATGCCGGGCAGTCGATGAGCGATGCCAGTCTCAAGGGGTTGCAATTGTCCGACATGGTGCTGCTGATCTCGATTCTGAGCCTGCCCTGCCTGAGCAACACCAGCAAGCTGCTGCGCTCGTATATCGACCTTGGATACGTCAAACGTGAGCGCATCAAGGTGGTCCTGAATCGTTATATGAAAAAATCGGAGATTTCACTGTCGGATGCCGAAGCCGGCATCAGCCAGCCGGTCTTCTGGACTATCCCCAATGATTACAAGGCTTCCATGGAGGCCATCAACAGCGGCAAACCGCTTTCGCAACTGGCCCCCCGGTCTGAAATCGCCCGTAGCTTTGCGCAAATGGCTGAAAAGCTGATGCCTTCGCGGGAGACGGAAAGCAAAAAACGATGGTCTCTGTTCAGACGTTAATATAGATTTTGCAGCTCTTGATTGAATCGAAGCTGTTATGCACCGGAAGGAAATCCATTTGAACCAGTTGATCAAACGCATACAGTCCGCGGGAAAAAAGACCATTGCCTACATGCCGGATGAGTATTTCGAGTTTAAGTCTCGTATTCACGACCGGCTGCTGGACATGATCGATCTAAGCCTGATAGAGACCCTTGACCGCGAGACCCTCAATGCCCAGATCCGGCAGATTGTGGAAAGGATTCTCAAGGAAGAAGATTTTTCACTGCCGCTGAACATGACCGAACGCGAGAAGATCTTCGAAGAGATCATCGACGAGGTGATGGGCTTAGGGCCGCTCGAACCTTTCCTGAAAGATCCCACCGTATCGGACATCCTGGTCAACACCTACAGGCACATCTACGTGGAGCGCTTCGGCAAGCTGGAGCCCACCAGTGCGCGTTTTAAAGACGATGCCCATTTGCGCAAGATCATCGACCGCATTGTCTCTTCGGTGGGGCGGCGGGTGGACGAGTCCACCCCCATGGTGGATGCCCGCCTGGCGGATGGTTCGCGCGTCAATGCCATCATCCCCCCGCTGGCCATCGACGGGCCGGTGGTGTCGATCCGGCGCTTCGCGGTCAACCCCCTGGAGGTGGATGACCTGATCGCATCCAAAACCCTGACCCCGGAGGTTAAGGAACTGCTGGAGGGCATCATCAAGGCGCGCCTCAATGTTCTGATCTCGGGCGGCACGGGCAGCGGCAAGACCACCTTGCTCAATGTGCTGTCGCGCTTCATTCCCGAAAGCGAACGCATTGTGACTATCGAGGATGCCGCCGAACTGCAGCTAAAGCAGGAGCACTTGGTGCGCCTGGAAACCCGACCGCCCAACATTGAAGGCAAGGGCGAGATTATGCAGCGCGATCTGGTGCGCAACAGCCTGCGCATGCGGCCCGACCGCATCATCGTGGGCGAGGTACGCAGCGCCGAGGCGTTCGACATGCTGCAGGCGATGAATACCGGGCACGACGGCTCCCTGACCACGGTTCACGCCAACACCGCCCGCGATGCCTTGATGCGGGTGGAAACCATGGTGGCCATGGCCAATTTCGACATTCCCAGCGAGTTCATCCGGCGCTTCATCAGTTCGGCCATCCATGTGGTGATTCAGGTCGCGCGCATGGTCGACGGCACCCGGCGGCTGATCAGCGTGCAGGAGATCACCGGCATGGAAGGCAGCGTCATCACCATGCAGGAGATCTTCTCGTTTCAGCAGACGCGCATCGACCCGGAAGGACGGGTGCGCGGCCACTTCCGATTCCACGGCGTCCGGCCCAAGTTTATCGAGCGTTTCAGGGCGGCCGGCATTCCCGTGCCAGGGGACTTGTTCGACCCTTCGAACCGGGTGGAAGTCTAAACCAGAGGCGGCATTATGAATCTATACCTGCTCGGGCTCTTGTTGTTTGTGCTGGCCATGTGCGTTATCGAACTGGTTGCCTACGGTGTCAGACACATTCGTTCGCCCCAGCGCGCCAAGATCCGCAAGCGGCTGCGCAAATTCGCCTATGAAGAAAACCCGCGCGATGGGTCCGAAATCCTGCGCAAACGGATCTTCAGCGACATTCCATTCGTGAACCGCCTGTTGCAAGTCGCCGCACCGGTGCGGCGACTGGACCTGCTGCTGCAGCAAGCCAATGCCCCTTACACCCTGGGGTTTTACGTCCTGCTCAGCATACTGCTGTTTGCGCTGGGCTTTCTGCTGGGCATGGCCATTCTCAAGAACAATTTGCTTGGTATCCTGTTCGCTTGTGTGGGCGGTGTGCTGCCGCTGCTGCAATTGCTGGCCAAACGACGCGAGCGTATCGAGAAGTTCCGCAGCCAGATGCCCGAAGGTCTCGATCTAATCGCGCGGGCTCTTAAAGCCGGGCACGCTCTGCCCGGCGGCATGAAGCTGGCTGCGGATCAGTTCGCCGACCCGTTGGGTCCGGAATTTTCCGAAACCCTGGATGAAATCAATTTCGGTGTCAGCGTCAGCACGGCGCTCAAAAATCTGGCCGGCCGCATGGACTGCCCGGAAGTGCGTTATTTCGCGGTGGCCGTGATCCTGCAACGCGAAACAGGCGGCAACCTGGCTGAACTCATGGAGAGCCTGGCGCACCTGATCCGGGAAAACTACAAATTCCATGGCAAGGTGCGCACCCTGACGGCCGAGGGGCGCCTGTCGGCGGTGATCCTGGTGGCGCTGCCGTTTCTGGTGGCCGCCTGGATCAAGTGGCGGACCCCGCAGTTCTTCGAGCCGTTGATCGAAGAACCCATCGGCCGCATGATGCTCATGGGCGCAGGCATCATGATGACCCTTGGCATTATCGTTATACGCAAAATGGTCAAAATCGAAGTTTGATTCCAGGAGCGGCAAAATGACACTTACCCCCTCGCAGATTGCTTGGTTGATGACAGCAGTTACTTTCCTTGCTCTTCTCCTGTTGTGTGTCGGCATACTGCAGTACTTCCGCCAAAGCGCCAGACGTCGTGAAATCGTTGCAAAGATCAGGCTTGGCGGTGAAAGCAGCGGGTTGCTGTACGGGTCGGACGATGTCGAGAGCGGCGGCGGCGCACTGGGCATCGGGGTGGCCGCTTTTTTGCGCGCGCTGGGCCGGCGGGTGATGCCGGGCCGTTCCGCCGATTTTTCCAAGGTGAGGGTCAAATTTCTCAAAGCTGGCATCCGCAGAGAAAGTTTCACGGCCCTTTTCTGGGGCGCCAAAATACTGCTGGCGGCCCTTCTGCCATTGATGTTTCTGCTGTTCCGTTTCACGCTGATCAAGGTGCTCAGCCCGCAGTGGACGCTCGTCAGCGAGGTGATCGCGGCCCTGACCGGTTATTATCTGCCTGATATCCTGCTGAAGGTGCGCACCGACAGCCGTAAGGAAAAGATTCAGAAAGCCCTGCCCGACGCACTGGACCTGATGGTGGTGTGCGTTCAGGCCGGGATGGGCCTGGATGCCGCCATCAACCGGGTGGCCCAGGAGATCAAACTCACCAGTCCAGATTTGAGCGATGAGCTGGCGCTGCTCAACCTGGAGCTGCGCGCCGGCAAAGCCCGTCAGGACGCATTGCGCAACATGGCTGTGCGCACCGATCTGGATGCGGTGAATAGCCTGGTGACCCTGCTGATCCAGACGGACAGATTCGGTACCAGCATTACTTCGGCCTTGAAAGTGTTTGCCGATGGTTTCCGGAACGAGCGTTTTCAGAGAGCCGAGGAACTGGCCGCCAAGATGCCGGTCAAGTTGATCTTTCCGTTGATATTTTTTATTTTTCCGGCTCTTTTCGTGATCATTGCCGCACCGGCCTTCATAAAAATTTATCAAAATATCATTTTGCGCTAAAGACCAAGCTGAACAGGAGATCCTTGTGTGCGTCATTCATAGAAAAATCGGCAGGACTTCGACCGCTTCGCTGGTGACTGCGCTGATGCTGTTTTGCGTTCTTTTCAGTGGCTGCGCATCTCACCGGGGCAATCTGCAGCCGGGTATCCGTTCGGCGGCACCGGAAGATGCCATGCATCGATACGCGCGGATGAAGTCGGCTGACAGTGACGAGATCCTGAGCCGTGAATTTCCGGAAATGTCCGCTATCGAACACGAAATGTTGGGCGATGCAATGATGGGGCAGGGGAACCTGCAAGCCGCCCATAGCCATTATGACAAGGCGTTGCACAATGAACCGGGCGATTCTCGCTCCCGCCTGGTTTACAAGCAAGGATTGGCCCTGATGCATGCCGGACAGGGCAAGGCGGCTGCCGCTTGTTTTGAAAAGCTGCTGGCTGCAGATTCCGGTTTTGCCGCCGCGCATGAGGGCATGGGTAGGGTCTGCATGTTGGATAAGGCGCTGCACGCAGCCAAAAACCACTTTATAAAAGCCGTCTCCCTGGATGCGGGGTTATGGCAGTCTCACAATTACCTGGGCACGTTGTATGACCGCGAAGGGCAGTGGGGCCGGGCGGAGGCCGCCTATCAGGCTGCACTGGCTGTTAAGCCGCGCGAGGGAGCGGTGCTCAACAACTTAGGCATGTCCTATTTGCTGTCCGGCCGCCTCGACAAGGCCGCCGAGGCTTTTCAGAAGGCCATCCGGAATGGTTTTACCGGCAGCAAAGTGTACAACAACCTGGGTATGGCCCTGGCGCGCCTGGATCGTTTCGAGGAGGCCTTTCAAGCTTTCAGAACCGCCGGCGGCCCGGCGCGCGCCTATAACAACCTGGGATGTATTCACCTGCAAAACGGCCGGACAGCTGAAGCTATCGAAAGTTTCCAGAAAGCCATGGCCCTGGACCCCATGTTCTACGCCACCGCCGGTGAAAACCTCAAACGGGCTATGGCAGGCGGGAAAAACCTGTAAGACGAACCCGGCGCAATCACGGTCAGCCAACGTAGCGGGTGTGGAGGGATCTGATGAAGGCAGGAAGAGGACGTTTGCGGCAGTTGAACGTGTTGGGTTGCCTGCTTATGGCGGCCGTGCTTTTGGCGGGCTGCACCTACCGGCAGCAGATACCTTATTGGCCGAACCTTCGAAACGCGGGGCAGTCGTTCACACACGAGGATCTGCGGCAATTCACGGATTCTATCCGCGTGCGTAGCAACGATGCCGATTATCATTACCAATTAGGTCGGCACTTTCAAAGCAAAGGTAAATTCCCCCTGGCTGCCGGTGAGTTCCGTCGGGCGCTGGCCATCGATCCGCGGCGGGCCGAATTTTATAATGCCCTTGGGGTTTGCTATGATAAGCTGATGCAGTTCGACTTGGCCAAGCTGTGCTACCGCAGAGTCCTGGAACTGCAGCCGGGTGATGCCCTGGCCTACAACAATATGGGGTACTCTTACCTGTTGCAGGGCAAGGCTGAGTTTGCCCTGCCTTTGCTGCGGCAAGCAGCCGCTCTGGACACCGACAACGTGCGTTTCCGCAACAACATCGCTTTGGCTCATTATCTTTCCGGCGACAAGCACTCTTCGCAACAGTGTTTTACCGCCGGCGGCGCTGCGCTCACCGCAGCGCCGCCGGCCGCCACACCGTCATATTCTCCTGCCGCTGTCTCAGGTGTAAAGTCTGCCGACACAGCTGGTTCTGTAGAACGGTCCGCCGGATCGCCTATCGCAATGCTGCGGGACCTTGGGCAGCAGGAGATCCAGTTGCAGGACACCGTCCAGGTAGAACTCTGCAATGGGAACGGCGCTTACCGCATGGGAACGAATCTTAGCCGCCTTTTAAAGGCCAGGGGGTTCAATGTCGTTCGTCTGACCAATGCCGACCGTTTCGATTACGGCAGAACGTCCATCGTTTACGGCAATGGCAGTTGGCAGGCGGCCGATCATCTTGCGCGTCAGCTTTGCGGGCCGGCATATCCTGCCGGTACGCTCAGGAACGGTCCTACGGAAGGCAGGATCAAAGTTCTACTCGGAAGGGACATCGCTCAAATCAACGACCTGTTCAATGGGCGCCTTCCCATCGTTGTGGCCAATGGCAACGGCAAAAAAGACCTTGCCGAACGGGTCAGCTGCAATCTCGATGAAAAAGGATTTATAACGATGACGCCCGTCGATGGGGATCATTTCAATTATGCTGAGACCCGCATCATATACCCGAAAGGCAGGTTGACTTGCGCGCGCCTGATTGCCAGAGCCATTCCGGGGCAGGTTGGTGTCAAGTACATTAAAAACACCGATGGTTCGGCACCGCTGAAAATCGTCGTTGGCAAGGATCTCTACTATTAAGCGGATTTGCTTTTCACAATATTAACGGTGATGAAATGGATACAGTCATTGTCATTCCCTGCTACAATGAAAGCGACCGCTTGGATGTTTCCGCGTTCGAAATTTATCTGGACGGACAACAAACTGTTCATTTCATTTTTGTCAACGATGGGAGCACGGATCGGACCTGGGACACCATTGAAAGAATCCGCCGCGCTTTCCCTGAAAAAGTCATGTGTCTAAATTTTGAAAAGAATAGTGGAAAAGCTGAGGCCGTCAGGGCGGGCGTTCTGGCCGCTATCGCGGCAGGCTATGACAAGATCGGTTACTGGGATGCGGATTTAGCCACCCCTCTGACGTCTATCGATGAAATGTCGGAAAAGCTGAATCACACTGATTATGCCATGGTGCTGGGTTCGCGAGTCAAACTGCTCGGTCATGAGATCCACAGAAAAGCAGTCAGACATTACGTCAGCCGATTCTTTGCCACAGGCGCCAGCATGGTCATCAACCTGCCAGTTTACGATACCCAGTGTGGCGCAAAGCTCTTCAGGAACAATGCCGATTTCAGACTTGCCTTTCAGGAACCATTCAATGTCAGGTGGTCCTTTGATGTGGAATTGCTGGGGAGGCTGGAACTGATCAGAAAATCAACGTTCAAGCGATCGTTGGCATTCGACGCCTTTGAATACCCTCTGCCACGTTGGGTGCATGTGAAAGGGTCCAAAGTCAAGCTAAAAGACTTTCTTGTTGGCAGTTATGAATTGGCTAAAATTCTTTTCTTATTACGAGCCCCGTTTATCAAGGTATGGTACAAAAACCAGATCCTATCTCCGTGTCCTACTATGGCCTGATGCAGGATTGGTAAATGAACGTTGATGCGGCACACCTTCGGGAGATTCCAGCGAACGATGGACCAAAGCACAACAGCACAAAGTTTTAAAACTAAATTCCAGGGGGGCGGTTATTTTCTGCCGTCCATCGCTGATATATTTTTTATTGCCATTTTTCTGACCTTGTGCCTTCAAACAAACAACCAGCTGCTGGTCGATGGGGATACGGCCTATCACATCCGCGTGGGCCAACATATTATAGAGACCCATTCCATTCCTAAAGCGGATATTTATTCTCTGCACGAACCCAAACCCGACTGGATCGCCCATGAATGGCTTTCCGAAGTTATCATGGCGGTCGCTCATCGGGCATATGGCATCAATGGCGTGGTGGTGCTCTATGCTTTTGTAATCACTTTGAGTGTCTACTGGCTGTTCAAATTTCTTCGTTGTTTTTCGACGAACATCATTTTTATATCTCTGGTCATGCTTTTAACGCTTGCCGCCAGTCAGATCCATTGGCTCGCCCGCCCACATGTTTTCTCATTGTTACTGACGGTGATCTGGTATGCCATTCTGGAATTTTATCAGCGAGACGCAAGAAACAATCTCTGGTGCTTGCCGCTGTTAATGCTTTTATGGGTCAATTTGCATGGCGGTTATCAAACGGGGTTGATCCTGAATATAACTTTCTTAATAGGCAATGTGCTTCATTGCACAATTTTTGGTGACTCTCAGCAGGTGATCCATAAAAAAAAGGCATTGGATATATCCCTAATCACCCTGATGTGCTTGTTTGCCACTTTCATTAATCCAAACGGTTATCATATTCTCCTGTTTCCGTTTACGCTCATGCAAGAAAAATTCATCATAGATCGTATATCGGAATTCATTTCACCCAATTTTCATTCTATGATGTATGTGCCCTTTGAACTGACAATCCTTTTTTTTTTCGTCATTCTTTTTCTGTCGACTAAAAAGTTGGAAACCATTGACTTGGGGCTTGTCTTGGTTTTTCTTCATTTAGCCCTTTTTTCGAGACGCTATATACCGCTTTTCAGCCTCATCGTGGCGCCTGTTCTTCTGAAGCATATGTTCTCCTGGCGTTATCTTTCTGAAAACAAAATCTATCGATTTATCAATAGAAAGGCAGCCGGATTAGGTGAAATCGACAAATCCGCCAAAGGGTTTTTATGGCCTGCCCTTGCAATGGCCGTTATTTTGATTGGTATTTCTCAGAACGTCATATCGTATAAATTTGATTCAAGTAAAAAACCACTGGATGCTATCCATTTCATCAATCAGGAAAAAATTGATGGAAATATGTTCAATAGTGATGAATTTGGTGATTTCCTGGTTTTTTATGCCTTCCCGCGATACAGGGTATTCATCGATGGGCGTCTGGATATGTACGGCAGCGAGCTGTTCGAAGAGTACATTGATATAGTGAGTTTCAAACCTGGGTGGGAGAACTTGCTTGCAAAATATGAGATCACTTGGATATTTTACCCTTCAGACTCGGAATTTTCCAGGTTTTTGAAAATCAACAAAGAATGGGTACTGATCTATTCCGATGAGGTGGCCAGCATCTTCCTCAAAAACATAGCTGACAACCAAGCGTTGATTCATAAGTATTCTAAAACCCAGCAGGTAGAAACAGCGATCCCTCCTGATACTGCGGTTTCCAAGCATCCAAATGATGGTGTTCCATGGACTTAAAAGAGGCACCCAAAATACCATTAAATTCGGCCCAAAGGCACCCCTGGGAGTTGGCGAGGCTGGAAGTCATCTACAACCTTTTAAAGAAAATTTGCCCGAACGCCGAACAAAGTTCTATGCACATTCTGGATATCGGTTGCGGGGATACATTTGTGGTGGATAACTTATCTCGGCGTTTGCCATTTGCAAAGTTTTCCGCAGTCGATTCCGAATTTACCGATACGGATATCAGCAGATTTCGCGAACGATACAAGGGGCGACCTCTGGACGTATACAGGTCATTGGATTGTTTATGGCGCACTACCCCTGAACAGATAGATATCATCTTGCTACTGGATGTCATCGAGCATGTAAAAGACGATTGCGGATTTCTAAAAAAGCTCCGGACAATGCCAGGTGTTTCCGATGGAACAGTATTTCTTTTGACCGTCCCGGCATTTCAATCACTATTCAGTAAGCATGATGTATACCTTAAGCATCACAGGCGCTATAATAAGATACAATTGATCAATACTTTAATAGATGCAGGATTTCACCTGCAGAAAAGCGGATATTTTTTCAGTTCCCTTCTGCTCGTAAGAGTGTTTGAAAAAGCCGCGGAAGTGACGTCCCCCCACAACATCCAAAATGAAAAAGGGATAGGCGCTTGGCGATCAAGATACATGTTGGATGATTTTATCAAACATTGTTTAATAATCGACTACAAAGTTGCCCGTTGGGTTTCGAATTACGGTTTAAATATGCCCGGATTATCAGCTTACGCAATCTGTATAACCTGACAATCTCATTCACCCGGTACAGCGTTTCTCAAGCTGGTTGATGAATCTTAAAGAGATTAAAAAGATGAGCCCCTTCGTCGATTACTATGAAGACCTGCAGGTCAGCCCCAAAGCGGATTTTGAGACCATTGAACGTGTGTTTCGCCTTTTGGCCAAGCGGTATCACCCCGATAACCCAAATACAGGCGATATAACCCGATTCAACATTATCACCAGAGCTTACCATGAGCTTTCCGATCCGCAGAAACGCGCCGCCTATGACGTGGCTTTTGACAGAATTCAAGCGAGTCGTTGGAAGGACAATCCTGAGTCGACCGGCGGTTTCGATGTCAAAGATCCAAAGCAGATCCGTCAGGCGATCCTGACAGTGTTGCTTCAGCAGCGCCTGCAAGAACCCTCAGCACCTGAAATCGGCCTTTGGTATCTTGAAAAGCTGCTTGGGTGGCCTGAAAAGATTCTCGAATTTCATATATGGTATATGAAGGAAAAGGGCTGGATAAGGAGCAGCGATAGTGGGCAGTATATGATTTCGGCGGATGGTGTGGACAAGCTTGAAGAAAATTGGGATAAGGAACCACCTGCCCGTCTGCAATTGCCACTACCAAATTAGCAAAATAAACTGGTACACCAAGATGGCTCCGAAAAACTTACAAAGACACAGTTGTGAATTATTTGATTCTGCGTGGGCCCGAGTGTTTTTCCTGTTTCGATCTTTTGCATTGTCGATTACAGCTTGGCCTAGCCTGGAAGCAAATTACACGGCCGGGTTGGAAGATGTCGAAGACGTTGAATATTTCAACTTCAGCTTAGGCGCCGCTATACATTTTTGATGGCCCGCGAGGCTTCGCCCTTCGAGGACCACCGATCATCTGTGCGAGACTATAATGTTAATGGGAACAGAGTACACGCACAATGCCTTAAATATCCCAAACCAGGGTAACCGTATTTGTGTATGGGCCGCATTATGGAACATCGTCCTCCCTCAGGGTCGAACCTTGTGTTCTACCGGTGCGAGGAGATGTCGGTTGATCCCTGGGGGGAATGGACACCTTGATGACCACGCTGCCCGCTGTAGGGGCGACCGGCGGTCGCCCGCGCGAACCACTGAATTTGGGTCACCGCACAAAATGGCGCGGCCTTATTCTCCCGGACCCATGATTGCCTGGGGTGGAGGCTATGCACCCGCACCGGGCGACCGCCGGTCGCCCCTACAGGTGGAGCCCCTGCGTGAACACGGCGAAAAGGGTTCTCGTAAGAGCCGCAACAAGGTACGGTCTTTTGATTTCTGGCACAGGGCATCGTTTTATTTTTGGCGGCGAACCCTGTGTTCTCCCGGCGCGTAGATGTCGGTAAATCCCTGGGAGAATGGTCACCTTGATGACCACGCTGCCCGCTGTAGGGGCGACCGGCGGTCGCCCGCGCGAACCACTGAATTTGGGTCACCGCACAAAATGGCGCGGCCTTATTCTCCCGGACCCATGATTGCCTGGGGTGGAGGCTATGCACCCGCACCGGGCGACCGCCGGTCGCCCCTACAGGTGGAGCCCCTGCGATAACACGGCAACGAGGGTTTGCGTAAGAGCCGCAGAAAGGTTACGGCCTTTTGATTTCTGGCACAGGCATCGTTTTATTTTTGGCGGCGAACCTTGTGTTCGCCCGGCGCGTAGATGTCGGTAAATCCCTGGGAGAATGGTCACCTTGATGACCACGCTGCCCGCTG
>LADR01000060.1 GCA_000961655.1 Desulfatitalea sp. BRH_c12 | reverse complement strand
AATAGCGCGGTGGTGGGCAGTGCCCACCCTACTGTTGGCTACGTCACCCCACACCCAGCGGGGCTGTGCGATGGCGAATTTTGCCGCTGAATCCGGCCCTTGATCTTTTGGCTGTGCTCCATTATATATTGTGGGCGTTAGATCCGCATGCCGGTATAAATAATGCTCCTTATCGTGCCAGATGCTCTTTTTTGATCCACACGCACCCGTTATCATGCTATCATGCTATGCTAATTGTTCTTGACCGGAAACTATCCGAGAGCTGAAGTGAACTGGTATGATGCGCCGTCAGAATCGGGTCCGCATTGTCCCACCATTGGAGTCGCGTGATGAAAACGAGTCGCATTCTCTTTGTCGACGACGACAAAGACATTTTGATGATGGTCGAGCAGTATCTGCAGATGCAGGGATACGACATAGTCACCGTGAACAGCGGCCTTAAAGCCCTCGACATGATCAAGGACCAGGACATCGATATCGTATTTACCGATTACAAGATGCCTGAATTCAACGGTCTGGAATTATTGGCCGCGGTCAAAAAATACAAGCCCGAGGTCGAGGTGATCGTTGTGACCGGGTACGGCTCGATGGAGTCGGCCATCCAGGCGATGAAATTCGGAAGCTACGATTACCTGCAAAAACCTTTCAAGCTCGATCACCTGAAGCTGATCATCGACCGCATTACCGACGAAAAAAAGGTCAAGGACAAGGCCAGTCTGATCCGCAAGCGTGGGCGGGAGCGGCATAAATTCGAAGGGCTCGTCGGCATCAGCGCCCGGATGCAACAGGTGTACGAGCTCATCGAGACGGTCGGCCGCCAGAATCCCATGGTGCTCATCCAGGGCGAAAGCGGCACGGGCAAGGAACTGGTGGCGCGCACCATTCACCAATTGAGCGAAAGACGGGAAAATGCCTTTGTGCCCGTGAACTGCAGCGGGATCACCGAGGGCGTGCCCGCGGAACAGATGGTGGGCCACGTGACTGCCTTGATGCAGAAAGTGCATGGGGGCACCATTTACCTGGATGAGATCGCTGAGTTGGCCCCGTCGCTGCGGCTGTCGATTCTGCAGGCGCTCGAAGGCCAGCAGAATGCAAAAGAGAATGCCACCCGTGTGATCGCCGCAACAGGCAAGGAGTTGTCGGATGTGATTGCCAGCGGCGCGCTGAAAAAAGATTTTTTTGACATGCTCAATGCCATCGTGATCCGCATGCCGCCGTTGCGCGAGCGGCTCGAAGATTTGTGCTTGCTCATCAACCATTTCGTGCACCAGGCTTGCGCCAAGGGTAATCGCCGCATTATCGGCGTCTCGCCGGATGCCTTGGACATCCTGATGAGTTATCACTGGCCCGGCAATCTGATCCAGTTGCAGAATGTCATCGAGCGCGCACTGGCCCTGGGCGTCGAAGAAGCCATCCAGCCCGGGGACCTGCCGGCCGAAATCCAGACCTTTTCCACTATTTCCAAGATGAGCTGACGTGGGCGGCACTCCCGTCCACGATGGGGCCAGGCCCGACGTTCTGCTCATTCAGCCGCCGATCGAGGATTTTTACCTGACGGCCAAGCGCACCCTGCCTTATGGATTGGCCAGCATGGCTGCGGTGTTGCGGCGGGAGGGTTTCAGCGCGGCGCTGCTGGACGGGCTGGCCACATCCAAATCGCGCCCGTTGGCGTGGCCCGATGAGCTGAGCCATTTGCATCCCTTTTTCGGCCGCAACGATCGCTCGCCATTCGCCCTTTTTCACCAGTGGCGCCACTTCGGCTACAGTTTGCAGCATATCGCCCGAATGGCGCATGTGTCGGGCGCCTTTCTGATCGGCATCTCCTCATTGTTCACGGCCTATGCCGACATCGCGCTGGCCACGGCGGCGGCGGTCCGCAAGGCGTGCCCCCGGGCGGTCATCGTGCTGGGCGGTCACCATCCCAGTGCGCTGCCTGAGGCGGTCATGGGCCATCCGGCGGTGGATTACGTGTTGCGCGGCGACGGCGAGGTCGGGCTGCCCCTGCTGGCGCATGCCCTGCGCGCTGGATCGGTGGCGTTGCAAACGATTCCCGGGCTGGTGTGGCGCCGGCCCGACGGGACGCTGGGGCAGAATGCGCCGGCGGTGGTGACCGATCTGAATGGGTTGCCGCCGCCCGCCTTCGATCTGATCGATTGGCGCTTTTATCGGCGCGGCGAGCGGGCCGGCCTGACGATCACGGCGGGGCGGGGCTGCCCGCAGCGTTGCACATATTGCGCTGTCAATGCAGCCACCTATCATGGATATCGCTGCCGCAGCGTGGCCAGCGTCATGGCCGAATTGACCAGCGCCGACCGCATTGCGCCGGTGGGCTTCATCGATTTCGAAGATGAGCACTTGTCGGTCGACCGGGAGTGGTTCATGGCCCTGATGGACGCCATCGCACGCAAGTTTGCCCACAGGCGGCCCGAATTGCGTGCCATGAACGGTCTTTTCGCGCCCAGTCTGGACGATGTGATGCTTGGGCGCATGCAGCAGGCCGGGTTCAAAACGCTCAATCTGGCGCTGATCACCACGGCCCGCGAACGGCTCAAACGTTTCGGGCGGCCGGACGTAAGCGCGGATATCGATCGCGTGCTGCGGCTGTCTGGCGATCGGGGGATGGATGCGGTGGCCTACATGATGGTTGCCGGTCCGGGCCAAGATCCCTTCGAGGGTCTGGCCGACCTGCTTTTTCTGGCGGCGCGACGGGTGCTGGCCGGCGTGTCGGTATTCTATCCGGCCCCGGGCAGCGCCGATTATGGCTGGTGCGACCGTCACGGATTGTTGCCGCCGCATTTCGGGCAAATGCGCGCCACGGCCCTGCCACTGGCGCACACGACCGATCGGGTTCAGGCCGTCACGCTGCTGCGTCTGGGGCGCGTGCTCAACTTTATGAAAAGTGTTATCGATGATGGGTTGGCGCTGCCGTCACCGGCCGCCGCACCGCGCAAGATGGCGATGGCCGCCGTGACGGACCGGGGTGCGGTCGGCCGGATGCTGCTGGCGGCTTTTTTAAAGGATGGGATGATCCGCGGGCTGGATGCGGACGGCGAGGTTTATCACCATCAGGTCGACATGCGCCTGACACGCGCTTTCATTGATGGTCTGGGGCGGATTCGCCTGCGGGGGGCGCGGGCCGCCGCGTAGGAGATAATATCTCCTTGCAATCGCTATTTTTCAATCCTCGACATAATCGAGCAGGTCGATCGGCGCAAAGTTCAGATAGGCGAACAACCGTTGTTCCAGCAACACGGTCTGTTCCCATATCTGCTGGAGCCATTGGCGGTGCTCGGCCGTTTTGGCGTAGCGTTCCAGGATGTAATCCATGCGATTTTGCAGCGAGACGATCTGATCGTGCAGCACCCGCTTGTCGGCATAATTGACTATTTCGGCCTCGTTGGGCATTTCACCGGCGAAATAGGCATCCAGAATCACATGCTGGCGAACGATATCGCCCACTTCGGGATACCCGAGGCCGGTCAGGTATTCACCGCCCGTTCGGGAGTGATTTTCGCCGGTTTTGAAACTGCGCGGCTTGGTGATGTCATGCAGCAGGGCCGATGCGATCACCAGGGGGCGATTCAGCGTCACCCCCGCCTGCAAGAGCAGATCGGTCAGCAGCAACGCCACCCGGCAAACCCGTTCCGAATGGGCCTGGATGTGGTCCGGCATCTGCATGGCGACCAGCATGTGCAGACACTCTTCACGTTGGGGAATACGCACATCATCCTCCCGGATCATCGCCTCATTCATGGTGAACCTGATTCATTTTTTCAATTATAACCAAGCTGCCGATCGCCTACAAGGGGAATGATCCTCTCGATCTATTCACTTTACACTTTACAGTTTACACTTTACACTTATTTTCGTGCATCTTCGTCTTCTTTTATGAAACCTTTCAGAAGAACGGCATCATGCAATTACCTGAAACATTGAATCTCTATTACCTCGACGAACAATATCGGCGCTACCAGGCTGATCCCCAGTCAGTCGGCAGGGAGTGGCGCGTTTTTTTCCATGGATTCGACATCGGCCGGCAGCGGGAGCCGGGTGTTGAAAAAGGTCCGCCGCCGGCGCTGGGCGCGCCCGGCGACGCGATGGTGGCCGAGCTGATCCATCGCTACCGCAGCCTCGGCCACTTGCTGGCGTGCATGGATCCTTTGAATGCCTGCCCGACCGAACATCCGCTGCTGGCGCTGAACGCCTTTGGATTGCGCACCGAACTGCTCGAACAGGTCTTTGCCACCCCGCAGTTCTCTTTTACGGCGCAGGCCACCCTTAAGGACATCCTGCGGATAATGAAAGAGACCTACTGCCGTGCGATCGGGGTGGAGTTCATGCACTTGCAAGACCCGGATGAACGCCATTGGCTGCAAGAGCGCATGGAGACGGTGCGCAACCAGCCTGGCGTCGATGCCGATGAGCAGCGTCATATCCTGGACAAACTGACCCAGGCGGCCATGTTCGAATTTTTCCTGAACAAGCGTTATGTGGCCGTTACCCGGTTTTCCCTGGAAGGCGGCGACGGCATCATTCCCATGCTCGATGCGCTGTTGCGCCAACTGGCGCGCTTGGGCGCTCAGGAAGTTATCCTGGGCATGGCCCACCGGGGGCGGCTCAATGTGCAGGCCAATCTTCTCAATCGGCCGGTGGAAGAGATCCTGGCCGAGTTCGAGAATTGCTATGACAGCAGCCAGCTGATCGGCGCCGGTGATGTGAAGTACCATAAGGGCTATCTGGGCGATATCGACCTGGGGGGCGACGGCCGCATTCAGGCGTTGCTTGTCAACAATCCCAGCCACCTGGAAGCGGTCGATCCGGTGGTGGAAGGCATCGCGCGCGCCCGTCAGGTGGTGCGTGGTGCCCAGGGGCGCCGGCAGGTGGTCCCGCTGCTGCTGCACGGCGACGCGGCGTTTGCCGGTCAGGGCGTGCTGGCCGAAACGCTCAATCTGAGTCAGCTCAAAGGCTACGGCACGGGCGGCACGATCCACGTGGTCATCAATAACCAGATCGGTTACACCACCTTGCCCGATGATGCGCGTTCGACCCGCTATAGCACCGATCTGGCCAAGATGCTGATGGTGCCCATCTTCCATGTGCATGGTGAAAACCCCGAGGCGTTGGTGCACGTGATCCGCCTGGCCGCCGAATACCGCTACACCTACGGCAAGGATGTGGTCGTGGATGTGGTGTGCTACCGGCGTTTCGGGCACAATGAAGGCGACGAACCGTACTTCACCCAGCCGATGATGTACGAGCGCATTCGAAGCCGGCCTTCGCCGCACAAGATTTACGCTGACCGGTTGATTGAAGCCGGGATCGTCGCGGCCGCGGATCAGGCTGCGCTGGAAAAAGATCTGACCGAGCGTCTGCAAGCCGCTTATGAGGAGGTGCACGGCAGTGCCTGTCCATTTCCGGAGGCCCGATTTTTCAAGGAGTGGCAAGGGTTCAGCGGTCGCTATACCCATGAGCCGATCGACACGACCGTTGCCGACGAGACCCTGGTGACCCTGGCGCGCCAGCTCAACACCATACCGGAAGGGTTCGCGCCGCATTCCAAGATCAAGCTGCTGCTGCGCCGGCGTCTGGAAGCCGTCGAAAAGGGCCGCGGTATCGATTGGGCCAATGCCGAGGCGCTGGCTTTTGCCAGCCTGCTGACCGAGGGCGAGCCCATCCGTTTGAGCGGCCAGGACAGCGCGCGCGGCACCTTCAGCCAGCGCCACAGTGTCCTGTTCGACCGCAAAACCGGCCAGCCGCATGTGCCGTTGCACCACCTGGGGCCGCAGGCGGAACGCTTCGATGTGTACGACAGCCCTTTGTCCGAACCGGGCGTGCTGGGGTTCGATTACGGGTATGCCCTGGCCCGGCCGCAAGGGTTGACGCTTTGGGAAGCCCAGTTCGGAGATTTCATCAACAATGCCCAGTCGGTGGTCGACTTGTTCATCGCCAGTGGCGAGGTCAAGTGGCAGCGCCTGTGCGGCCTGACGTTGCTGTTGCCGCATGGCTGGGAAGGCCTGGGGCCGGAACATTCCAGCGCACGCCTGGAGCGTTTTCTGCAGTTGTGTGCGGATGACAATATGCAGGTATGCGATCTGACCACCCCGGCCCAATATTTTCACCTGCTGCGGCGGCAGGCCAAGGCGGCCTACCGCAAACCCCTGGTGCTGATGACGCCCAAAAGCCTGCTGCGCCACCCGCACGCCGTATCAGCCCTGTCCGATTTCAGCCAAGGCGCGTTCCAGGCGGTCCTGGATGATCCGGCCAAACCGGACAAGGCCACCAAAATACTGCTGTGCAGCGGCAAGATTTACTACCAACTCTTGCAGCGTCGCGAGGATCTGGCCACCAGCAACATCGCCATCATTCGCCTGGAACAGTATTATCCGTTTCCACACGAGCAGCTCAAGGCCGTGCTGGCCAACTACACCAAAGCCGAGTCGTGGGTCTGGGTCCAGGAAGCGCCGGCCAACATGGGCGGCTGGCAGTTCGTGCGCCCGTGCATCGAAACCATCGTGGGCCAACGTCTGGCGTACGTGGGGCGCAAACCTTCCGCCACCCCGGCAACCGGTTTTCCCAACCTCTACAAACTCGAGCAAGCCGCTATCTCGGACCAAGCCGTCGGGCCTTACGACACCGGCGGCGGCATCGCAAGTTGAACGGCCCACGGGCCAACGGGCAAACGAATTCGAAGGAGCATTCATGGCGTTAGAGGTCAAAATTCCCAGTGTGGGAGAGTCGGTCCAGGAGGCCGTTTTGTCCGAGTGGTTCAAACAGGACGGCGATGTGGTTGAAAAAGACGAACCGCTGTTCGTCATCGAAACCGACAAGGTGACCCTGGAAGTGACCGCTGAGGTGGCCGGCACGCTGTCGATTCTGGTGGCTGCCGGTGAAACCGTGGCGGTCGGTACGGTCGTGGCCAGGATTGAAGCAGGCGCTGCGGAGCGCAAGACCGCACCGGCTGACAAGGCCGTGCCGGCCGCGGCGCAAAAGGAAGCGCAAAAAGCGCCGGCAAAAGCGCAGGCGGCGCCACCGGAGGATGCTTCGGCGCCTGCTGCTGAGGGGCCACAGCCGAAGCCGCCTGCACCCGCGCCGCGAGCCACGCCGCCCACGCCAACGGCTAGGCTGGAAAGCGTCTCGTTACCGCCCTCCGTGCGCCGCATGGCCGCGGAACAAGGCTTGGACCTGACTGCCATCCAAGGCAGCGGACCGGCAGGCCGCCTCACCCAGGGGGACGTGCTGCGTGCGCTGGAACAGCCTGGGGAGGGTGCCCGCCGCGACGTTGCACCCAAGGCGGAGAAGGCGGCCATGCCGGACGAGGTGCGCAAGCCCATGTCGCCCATCCGCAAACGCATTGCCGCGCGCCTGCTCGAAGCCAAGCAGAACACCGCCATGCTGACCACCTTCAACGACATTGACATGCACGAGGCCATGGCCATGCGCGGCCGCTTCAAAGAGGCCTTCAAGGAGAAGCACGATGTTTCCCTGGGCTTTATGTCCTTTTTCGTCAAAGCCTGCGTGGAGGCCTTGAAGGAGTTCCCCCAGGTCAACGGGTTCATCGAAGGCGCAGATATCGTTTACCACAACCACCAGCACATCGGGGTGGCGATCGGATCGCCGCGCGGACTGGTGGTGCCGGTGATCCGCAATGCCGAAGGCATGAGCTTTGCGCAGATTGAACGCGCGATCATCGACTATGTGCGCAAGATCAAGGAGAACCGCCTGGAGATCTCCGACCTGGAAGGCGGGACGTTCACGATCAGCAATGGCGGGGTGTATGGGTCGCTGCTCAGCACGCCCATTCTCAACACGCCGCAGAGCGGCATCCTGGGCATGCACCGCATCGAAAAACGGCCGGTGGTCATCGATGACCAGATCGTCATCCGCCCGATGATGTACGTCGCCTTGAGTTACGATCACCGCATCGTGGACGGCCGCGAAGCGGTCACCTTCCTCAAGCGGATCAAGGAGATGGTCGAGAACCCGGAACGGTTGCTGTTGGAAGTGTAGCAGTCGTTTGCCGCGAATGCGGCGGTATGATGCTGTTGGCGGTGATTGGGCAGCGTGCCTGACCTGGTTGGTAATTTCCCCGAGGAGCTGATTTTGAAGCATACTGCCGTGCAGGCTTTGCATGCCATATTCAATCCCCGTTCCATTGCGGTTATCGGTGCCTCCGACACGGTCGGCAAGTGGGGGCACCGCATGGTCGACCGGCCTATGCAAACCGGTTTTCAGGGTGCGATTTATCCGATCAATCCCATTAAAAAGGAGATTCTGGGGCTGCCCGCCTTTCCCAGTGTGGCGGCAGTGCCGGGCGACATCGATCTGGCTGTTCTGACC
>LADR01000056.1 GCA_000961655.1 Desulfatitalea sp. BRH_c12 | reverse complement strand
CCGCACACCGATGCGGACGAGGGTCGGCGCCTGCTGGCCGAGCTGGCCCAGCGCGCCACGCCCGACGGCGAAGATCGGATCCTCTACCGCAACGGCGTGCGCTGCGCGGCCCGGCTGGTGCCTGCCGGGCACGGAACAACAGCCAAGCCGGAGACGCCATCGCAGCGGATCGGCATCCAGTCGTACGGGATCATCGAGAACCTGGCCCTTGGCCCCATGACGCGGCGCCCGCCGGGCAAAGGCGAGGTGCAAATCGCCGTGCGCGCCACCGGGCTGAACTTCCGCGATGTGCTGCGCGCGTTGGGGATGCTCAAGGCCTATGAGCCGCAATTGCAAAATGCGGCCGATGTGCGCTTTGGCTTTGAATGTGCCGGCACGGTCAGCGCCGTCGGCGACAATGTCCAGGGGCTTGCCGTCGGCGATGAGGTGATCGCCGGGTTGACCGTCGAGGGCAGCCTGGGCAGCTACGTCACGGTGGACGCTGCCGGGGTCGTCATAAAACCGGCGGGCATGCGCCCCGAAGAGGCGGCCACGATTCCGCTGGCGTTTTTGACCGCTTATTACGGGCTGGAGCGGCTGGCCAAGCTCCAAAAAGGCGAGCGGGTCCTGATCCATGCCGCGGCCGGCGGTGTGGGCCTTGCGGCCATCCAGATCGCCCGGCGCGCCGGTGCCCGTATCTATGCGACAGCCAGCCCGGGCAAATGGGCCTACTTGAAATCACTGGGGCTCGCAGCGGTGTGCAACTCGCGCACCCTGGACTATGCCCAGCAGATCATGGACCTGACCGACGGCCAGGGCGTGGACGTCATCCTCAACAGCCTGACAGGGGAGTACATACCGAAAAATCTTTCGATTCTGGCACCTGGCGGGCGGTTCATCGAGATCGGCAAGATCGGTATCTGGGATGAGGCGCAAGTCCGCCGGCAGCGGCCGGACGTCCGGTACTATCCCTTTGACCTCGGCGACGTGGCCCAAAACACGCCGGGTGTGCTGCACGAGATGCTCACGGCGTTGATGGCCGGTTTTGAGCGCGCAGAGCTCACACCGTTGAAGCACACCGTCTTTGGCCTGGCCGACTGCGCCAATGCCTTCCGCTACATGGCCCAGGCCAAGCATATCGGCAAAGTGGTGGTGAGCGGGCAGTCCCCGGGCGTGACCGTCCGCCCGGATGCCACCTACCTGATCACCGGCGGACTCGGGGCGCTGGGATGTCTCATCGCCGAGAATCTCAAGCAAAAAGGGGCGCGCAGCATTGTCCTGTGCGGCAGGCATCCAGCGGGACCGGACATGGTCGACAGGCTCGCACGCTTAAAGGGTGGCGGGACGAATGTCGTGGTGATGCAAGGCGATATCGCGCGCGAAGAAGATGTGCGGGGCATTCTGCAAAGGATTGAAACGACCTTGCCGGCACTCAAAGGGATCGTTCACGCAGCCGGAATCCTGGACGACGGCATCATCCGTGACCAGACCTGGGCGCGTTTCGCCAAGGTCATGGCACCGAAGGTCGCCGGTGCATGGCACCTCCAGCGCCAGTCGCGGGATTTGCAGCTCGATTTTTTGATCCTGTTTTCATCGACGGCATCCGGTTTGGGCAGTGCAGGACAGAGCAATTACGCTGCGGGCAATGCATTTCTGGATGCCTTGTCTCACGATCTGCGCCACACAGGCTGCCGGGCGACAACGATCAACTGGGGGCCCTGGGACGGGATCGGCATGGCGGCGGCGCACACCGGTGCCGGCGCCGCCCGGTATACCAAGCAGGGGGTTAGGCCCATCCGCCCAGCGGATGGCACCAAGCTTTTTGACCGCATTCTCAGCGGCGATGGGGGAGCCCAGGCCTATGCGCTGGATATCGACTGGCGCGCGTATGCAACGCACACCGCCGCAAGATCGGATGCGGGTTTTCTATCCGAACTGCTCAAGGGATCCACGGCCGAAGAAGTCCCCGTTTCGGCGCTGCAACGCCAACTCGCGGACGCCAGCGGCGCGCAGAAAGTCGCCATCCTGCGTGCTTCGGTCATCGACGCTGCGCGAAAGGTCATGGGCTACGCGGATGCCGGGCAGATCAGGAACGATCAGCCATTGATGGAGCAGGGTTTGGATTCACTGCTGTCGGTCGAACTGCGCAACCTGCTTTCAGACAGTTTGGCGATCTCCTTGCCGGTGGGACTCCTCTTCAACTACCCGTCCATCGATGATGTGTGCCGTTATCTGGCTGACGCTTTGAAGATCGCGCCCGACACCGCCACGGACATCCAGGTCACTGCGGCCGTCGGGAACAGTGAAGACGAATTCGCCTACATCGACGAGATGGATCAGGACGAACTGGAAGCGCTGATTCGCAAAGAGATCCGGTAAGCATAACCAGATTTGGAAAACGCTGCAGTTGTATAGGTGTGAACGCCGTGAGGACCCCGGCCTAAAAGGAGAGTTCATGGTAGCGAAAATCAAGTCGATCGTTTGGGGGGTTTTTTCGGTTCCTGTGATGCTGATCCTGGCGGCCTGCAGTTCGAGCCACGAAGCGCCGATGCTGTCGCGTTTCGAGCCGACAACCTGCAAGCATGCGCTTGCGGATGATTCGACCACGCAATGTGGTTATCTGATCGTTCCCGAAGACCGCAGCGCGCCCGACAACGGCAAAACGCTCAAGCTCTATGTGGCCATTTACAAAAGCCTGGACGGCAGTTCGGACAACGCACCCATCATTTATCTGACCGGTGGACCGGGCGCTTCTACAGCCCAGGCCTACGGTATTTTCGAGGAAACCAACCTTTACATACGGCAGAATTTCGGGGGCGCGCGCGACATTGTCGTTCTCGATCAACGGGGCACCAATTACTCCACCCCTTCACTTTACTGTTCCGAGGAACTCGGCCCCCTGCGCAGCACGGTGTATGGACTCAGTTACCGCGATGCGGCGGCCCTGCGGATCGCGGCTTTCGAAGACTGTTACAGCCGTTTGGAGGCCGAGGACGTCAATCTGTCGGCTTACGACAGTCTGGAGAACGCGACGGATGTGCGGGATGTTGCGATGATCCTGGGGTTCGAGACGTTTAACATCTACGGCGCTTCCTACGGAACGCGCCTGGCCATGAAGACCATGGCCCACTACCCGGAGAGAATCGCGTCGGTAGTACTCGATTCCATCCTCCCACCGGAAGTCAATCCGTTCGAACAGGCGACGCCCGGTATTCTCTATGCGTTCCAAACTTTTTTTGCCGCCGCCCGGGTCCAGTACCCTGATCTGGAGACGCAGTTCTACGACATGATGTCTGCTTTGCAGAACGCCCCGGTCGCTGTCACCGGGCATCACCGCGATGCAAGCGGCACAACCGAGCATACGGTCACGGTCTCGGGGGACAAGCTGGCCGCTTACCTGGTGGCCAAACTCAAGGAAACGCCTTACGACAGGGGCTTGCCGAAGACGATCAGCGCCATGGTCGCAAGCGGCGACTATGGGGCGGTGGCGGATGCCTGGATCTCGAACATGGATTTTTTCTTCCCCGCAGGCGGGCCCGGCTCCGATGCCCCCAGCGTGGCGATGTACAACGCCATCTTTTCGGCCGATGACGCCTATTACACCAGCCCCCAGAAGGTCGCGCAGGTGATCGACAACCAGAAGGATTTACACGCCGCGCTCGCCGAATATCTCAGGGTGAGTTACATCTACATGGAGCCGGGAGTTTTGGGGCTTTGGCCGGTGGCGCCGCTTCCTTTTCGGGAGAGCGACCCGCTGGTCAGCGACATTCCGACACTCATGCTGGTCGGAACGCTTGATACGGCCACACCGGAGATCTTCAGCCAACCCTCGGCGGCCTTGTTAAGCAACAGCGTTTATTTTGCCATTCCGGCCGGACACGCCGCGGCATACCTGCCGTGCGTGACACAGATGATCGATGATTTCGTGAAGAATCCCCGGCAAATTCCGGATTACGCGTGCGAGGCCGGATACCAGTGGGAGTAATGGGTAGCCAACGACAGTTGAACGGCACCGGGAGGTTTTGGATACGTGGCCACGTTGAATAAAAAAATAGTTCATACGGTATTTGAAGATATTGCGGAAAAGTTCCCCACACGCCCGGCCATACAGCATGCCGGACGGGAGATCTCCTATGGCGAGCTGAACCGCTTGAGCGATGATATCGCCCGCTGGTTGAAACAGGCCGGCGTCAAGCGGGATGTCATCGTCGGCATCGTGCTGGAGAGCAGCATAGACTACGTGGCCGCGATCATCGGCGTGATGAAGGCCGGCGGGGTCTTTCTTCCGCTGGACATGTCCTTTCCGGAAAAAAGGCTCGACTATATCCTGTCCACAACCGTTCCTGAGGTCATCATTTCCGAAAAGGCCTTCGCGCCGATCGGCCAACGGCTCGCAGCGGTCGGATTCCGGCATGAAGCATGTCCGGTGATTCTCATTGACCGCGATCTGCGCGTTGCGCTGCGCGGCGATGACGCACAGACGCCCGCGCCAACCGCTGACAGCGGGACGCTTCCCGATCCCGACGACAGCTGTTACATCATCTATACCTCCGGATCGACCGGAATGCCCAAGGCCATCGAAGGGTGTTATAAAAGCCTCAGCCATTTCGTGCATTGGGAAGTCAAAGAATTCGGGTTTGATGAACGGGTCCGGGTCACGCAGTTGCCGCCGGTCACGTTCGATGCCAGCCTGCGCGACATCTTCGTGCCCCTGATCAGCGGGGGGATGCTCTGCATTCCGGACAAAGAGATCCGCACGAACATGCAAGCGCTCATCCAATGGATGGAGACGGCCGGTGTCACCCTGGTTCATTGCGTGCCGTCCCTGTTCCGGATGATTACCCGTGAGATCGAACAGGCCGCCCACACCGGCAAGGCCATTTTGCCCGCGTTGCGCTACGTCCTGATGGCCGGCGAACCCCTCTATGGAAAAGATGTGATCCGCTGGATGGACCTGGTCGGAGAACGGGTGACCCTGGTGAATCTGTACGGACCTTCCGAGACCACCCTCGTGAAAACGTTTCATCCCATCCGGCAAAGACCGGCCAATCCCAATGCGATGATCCCGGTGGGCCAGCCCATCGCCAATACCGCCATCCTGATCACCAAGGCCAACCGGCTGTGTGAACCCGGGGAGATCGGCGACATCTTCATCAAGACCCCCTTCAGAACCAAGGGATACTATCATGACCCCGATCTGACGAAAACGTGCTTCGTGCCCAACCCGCTTACCGGCGATGCGGATGATATCGTCTACAAAACCGGCGATATGGGAAGATATCTGGTGGACAGAAGTGTTGAGTTCATCGGACGGCTCGACACCCAGGTGAAGGTGAACGGCATCCGTATCGAACTGGGGGAAATCGAGCGCACCCTGCTGGGCAACGCGTGTATCGACCAGGCGGTCGTTCTCGGCCAGCGCTCCCGGGACAATGAGACGACGCTGGTCTGCTACTACACGGAGAAGCAGCCGACCGACGCCGGAGCGGTCAGTGCGTGGCTGCGTCTGGCCTTGCCCGCGTACATGGTGCCGTCCTTTTATGTCCGGCTGGATGCGTTTCCGCTCAACATCAACGGAAAAATCGACCGCAAGGCGCTTCCGAAACCGGAAGAGCTGATCTATGAGGGCATCGCCTATGCGGCCCCGGCGGATGACACCGAAGCGGTGCTGGCCGGGATCTGGTCGGAGGTGCTGCATCTGAAGAAGGTGGGTGTCAACAGCCCCTTTTTCCAGATCGGCGGCCACTCGCTGACCGCCACGCGGGTGCTGTCGCGCATCTATCGGGAACTGGGCATAGAGATCAGCCTCAAGGACTTTTTCGCCAACCAGACGGTGCGCGAATTGGCCGCCTTGCTGCGAACGCCTGCGCAATCGGGTTTTATGCAAATCGCCCCGCTCGCACCGCAAGCCGATTACGCCCTGTCGCCATCGCAGCGCCGGCTCTGGATATTGGACCGTATGGAAGAGGCGGGCGCGACGGCCTACAGTTTGCCGGGCCTCTTCATGGTGGCGGGCCATTTCGATATCCCGGCGTTCCAGCAGGCATTTTCGGCAGTGATCGCCCGCCATGAATCGCTTCGTACCACCTTTTTGGCCACCGATGCGGGGCCGCGCCAGAAAGTACACGCGGCAGCGGATGCATTGGACTTCCCGATCGGGCACATCGATCTGAGCCAGGCCCTGGACGGCGAGCAACGCGCCGTGCAGTACGCCAGTGAGCAGGCCGCCATCCCTTTCGACCTATGCAGGGGGCCGCTGCTCAGGGTCGCTGTGATGACCTTGGCCGGCGGCAGGCATGCCATTTTTTTAAACATGCACCACATCATCGGGGATGCCTGGTCGCTCGACATCCTGGCGCGCGATGTGCTGGCGATCTATGACGCCTTCCGCAAGGGCCGGGACAACCCGCTTGCGCCGCTGCGGGTGCAGTACCGCGATTATGCCGCCTGGCAAAACACCCGGCTCGAAGCGCCCGAGACGCAAGCGATGTCCGCTTACTGGCGCGAAAAACTGTCCGGCGCGGGAACGTCCGTGCTGGACCTGCCGTTGGACTTTCCCCGCCCCCGGTTGCAAACGTATATGGGCGAAAATGTTCTCTTCAGCCTGGACGAGCGGCCGACCGCCGGCCTGAACGCACTCGCGCAAACGCATGATGCCAGCATGTTCATGATCGTGCTGGCCCTGGTAAAAACGCTTCTGCATCGCTATACCGGCCAGCAAGACATCGTCGTCGGCTCTCCGGTGGCGTGCCGCAACCATCCCGACCTTGAAGACCAGATCGGTTTTTACGCCAATACCCTGGCCCTGCGGGATCACATAGACGGCCGGGCCTCGTTTGCAGCCGTGCTCGAAAAAGTGAAGAAAACGACGATCGATGCCTTTGATCATCAGCACTACCCGTTTGACCGGCTGGTCGATGACCTCGACCTGGCCAGAGATCCGGGCCGCGCGCCGCTTTTCGATGTGATGGTCGTCTATCGCGAGGAAGAAAAAACCGCCAATCAAGACGCGCCTCTGGCGATCACGGCCGTCGAGATCGACGCCGGGACAAGCCGCTTTGACTTGACCTTTGAAATCACCCAATCCGCCGGCACCCTGCGGATCGCCCTGAACTACAATACCGATCTGTTCCGTAGCGCCACGATCGCCAGAATGGCCACCCATTTCAGCATGCTGACGGAAGCGATCCTGACGGATGCCGGAACGGCCATCCAGCAACTGGATATGCTCGCTCCTGCTGAAAAACGCTTGCTGACCGAGACCTTTAACGACACACGGGCCGCCTACCCCGCAGACAAGACGCTTGTGGATCTTTTCGAAGACAAGGTGGCCAAGAGTCCCGATCATATCGCCGTCATTCTGAAAGAAGGCGCACTCAGCTACCGCGAGTTGCATGAACGCTCGCGCGACCTGGCCCGGGTGCTGGTCGCGAAATACCGGGTCCGGCCGCAGGAGATCGTCGGGCTGATGGTCGACCGCAACGAATGGTCGATCGTCGGTTTGCTGGGCATCATGATGGCCGGCGCTGCCTACCTGCCAGTGGATGCGTCTTATCCGGGGGCCCGGATCGACTATATGCTGGCCGACAGCGGCTGCCGGGTGCTGCTTAGCGAAGAGAAGTATATTGGCAGCGCGGGACGGATCGCTTCTTCGGTAACGACCGTTGGCCTGGAGACCGTGTTTGCTGCTTTTGACCGCACGGGTGCGGACCAAGGCTTGCCCCCGCGCCCCGCGCCGGACAGTCTGGCGTATGTCATCTACACTTCCGGTTCCACCGGGCTGCCCAAAGGCGTGCTGATAGAGCATGCCGGCTTTGTCAATATGGCCTTGGACCAGATCAGGACGTTCGGCGTTGCGGCGCAGGACCGCGTGCTGCAGTTCGCCTCGGCCTCATTCGATGCAGCGCTTTCGGAAGTCTTCATGGCGCTTCTGGCGGGTGCCGCCGTGGTCGTGGTCCCCAAGGAGACCATCGATGATCCGCAGGCGTTCCTGCAGTATCTGGAAGCAAAAAAAGTCACGCATGCGACGCTGCCCCCGGCCTATTTGACGGCGCTCGATAAAAAGGGCCTGACGACCGTCACCACGATCATCACGGCCGGCGAGGCGCCCAACACCGAAGACGCGCTTTTCCTCAGCCGCAGCAAGCAGTACTTCAACGCCTACGGCCCGACGGAGATCTCGGTCTGTGCAACGATCGCGCGCGTGGCCCCTGATGGAGACTACCGGCGCACGATCCCCATCGGCAGACCGATCGCCAACACCGCGATCTATATTCTCGATGATGATCTGAAACTGGTGCCGATCGGTATTCCCGGTGAGATATGCATTTCCGGCCCCGGCCTGGCGCGCGGGTATCTCAATAAACCCGAATTGAGCGCTGAAAAATTCGTCGCGCATCCCTTCCAAGTGGGGCAAAGACTGTACCGGACGGGAGATCTCGGCCGCTGGCGTTTTGATGGGACCGTGGAATGGTTGGGAAGAAATGACGACCAGGTCAAGATCAGGGGCTACCGCATTGAATTGGGAGAAATCAAAAACGCCTTGCTGCGGCATACCGCTGTGAAAGACGCCATCGTTTTGGCGGGCGACCGCACGACCGGGGAGCTGAGCGCTTATTTCACGGCACGCGAGCGGTTGGAACCTGCCGCGCTTAGAGCCTATCTCGGTCAATCGCTGCCTCATTACATGCTGCCCGCGGTCTGTGTCCAATTAGAGACGCTTCCGCTGACGGTCCACGGCAAGGTGGATCGCAAGGCGCTTGCCCAGGCGCAGGCGCCCCGGCCGTGTTGCGGAACCGCGTCGGCCGATCCGCGCAACGCCCTGGAAGAATGGATGCTGGCCCTCTGGCGCGAGGTCCTGGGCAATCAGGCCATCGGCATTCACGACAATTTCTTCGAGTCCGGCGGCAACTCGTTGCGCTCCCTGCAACTGATATCGCGCATGGCGACGCGCTCGGGCCATCTGAATGTCGGCAAGGTCCCCGTGAAACTGCTTTTTCTCCACCCCTCGGTGGCTGAACTATGCCTGGCGATCGAAAAACCACGGCCGCTGACCTCTGCCCCGACTTGGGCCAGCGGGAATGTGCTTCCGCAATCCATGAGCCTTGCGCGCGAGCCACTGCTCGCGCTATTTGACGCGGGCCGCATCGCGCCGGTGGATGCGGCCGCCATCATCTGTCTGCCCGATGGCTTGATCGACCGCACGGCGCTCGCAAGAGAGGAGATCATCAAAGGATTCTGCGGGGACCGTCCGGTGTTGAGCAGTATTACCACCACCTTTATGGGACGCGTCGCCGCCATCGTCCTGCCGTGTTTCGCCTCTGAAATTTTCAGCGACCAGGGCGCGCTGAACACCCATGTGGCCGACGCCCTAACGATTGCCGGCCATATCGGTGCAGGTACCGTGTCGTTGACGGGGAATTTGCCGCTGGCCACCGACTTCGGCCTCGACCTGGCGCCGCATGCCGCGGCCGGCAACGGGACGGTCATCACCACCGGCCAGGCCACTGTGGCCGCGGCGATGGGCATGACCATCGAAAAAATGCTGAATCTCTCCGACCGGCGGCTCGATCACGAAAGCATCGGGCTGATCGGCGTCAACACGATCGGGGCCGCCACGCTCTTTTTGATGTTGGAATGCATGCCGCACCCCAAGCGGATCATCCTGGCCGATGCCTATAACAACCTTTTTTTTGCGTCGGTCCTGCGCCAGGAGCTTTACGACTGCGGCTTTACGGGCACCATCGACATCATGCAGGCTTCCGATACGCTGCCGGCCGAATTCTACGAGGCCTCTCTGCTCATCGGTGCCACCAACGTGCCCGACATCATCACGGTCGACCAGGTTCAGCCGGGAACGATTCTCATCGAGGAGTCCGGCCAGCGCTGTTTTTCTAGAGACGATGCCCTGCGGCGCCTCGAGCGCGACGGCGATATTCTGTTCACCGAAGGGGACCTGCTGCGCCTGCCGTTTGCCACCACCTGCCAGATGTATCTGCCCGCGGAGGTCGAGGCGGCGCTGCGCCACTCGGAGGCGCTTTCGCTGCTGGCCTTTGAGCCTCGCGCCATCACGGGCTGTATCCTTTCCGGCCTGTTGACCCACCGCTATGCCGACCTTGAGCCGACCATCGGCGAAGTGGACGGCCCGACGTGCCTGCGGCATTACAACCATCTGCATAGCCTGCGGTTCACGGTGGCCGATCCGCAGTGCGAAGGGTATGCGGTCCCCGAAACAGCCATACAGAAGTTCAGGGGGCGGTTCGGCGCCAGCCGCCTGCTCCTGAGCAAAGGCGAGGCAACGGCGTGAAGAACGACACCGACACACTCAAGGCCCTGTACAAGACACTGAAGACAACCCAGAAGCGCCTTTACGACATCGAGCAGGCCGCCCGGGAACCCGTTGCCGTCATTGGCATGGCCTGCCGTTTACCGGGCGGGGCGCACACCCTTGAAAAATACGGCACCTTGCTGGAGAGCGGGGGCGACGGCATCTGCGAGGTCCCGCAGACAAGATGGGATGCGCGGCGCTATTACGATCCCGATCCCGATGTCCCCGGGAAGGTGACGACCAACCGCGCCGGCTTTCTCCAGGAGCCGATCGATGGTTTCGACAGCGCCTTTTTTCACCTTTCGCCCAAAGAGGTTCAAAGCATCGACCCGCAGCAGCGGTTGCTTCTCGAAATGTGCTGGGAGGCCTTTGAAAACGCGGGCATCGCCATTGGCACGCTCAAGGGAAGTAAAACCGGCGTCTTTTGCGGCATCGCCAACAGCGATTATGCGGCCGCACATCTGCGCTCGGGAGATCCGGAGAAGATCGACGCCTATTCGGTCACCGGAACCGCCTTGAGTGCGGCGGTCGGCCGCCTATCGTACCTGTTCGGGTTCGAAGGGCCGAACATGGCGTTGGACACGGCCTGCTCTTCATCGCTGGTGGCGGTTCACCTGGCCTGCCAAAGCCTTAAAAGCGGCGAATCGGACATCGCCCTGGCGGCCGGGATCAACCTGATCCTCACGCCCGAAGGACATATCGGCTTTTCGAAAATCAGGGCCCTGTCGCCGGACGGCCGGTGCAAGAGTTTCGACGATTCGGCCGATGGTTATGGACGGGGTGAAGGCGGCGGGTTGGTCGTTTTGAAACGGTTGTCCGACGCTGTGACAGCATGCGATAAGGTTCTGGCCGTTATCCGGGGCACTGCCGTGAACCAGGACGGCCGGACGAACGGATTTACGGCGCCCAGCAGTCTGTCGCAGGAGAAGTTGCTCAGAACGGCGCTTGCCGAGGCCGACCTGCGCCCCCAAGATATCGGCTATATCGAGGCGCACGGAACCGGGACCGCGCTGGGCGACCCCATCGAGATGGAAGCCATCGGGAAGGTTTATTCAACAGGCAGGGCGGCGGCGCAGCCCCTTTATGTCGGCTCGGCCAAAGCCAATATCGGCCACCTCGAAGCCGCCGCCGGCATTGCCGGTTTCATCAAGGCCGTCCTGATGCTGGTGGGCGGCAAGATTTTCCCTCAGATCCATTTCAACACACCGAGCCGCCATATCCCCTGGGACCACCTGCCGGTGACGATTCCACTGCAAGCGATGCCCTGGCCGCAAGGCAAAACGCCGCGTGGTGCCGGGGTCAGTTCCTTCGGCTTCAGCGGGACCAATGCGCACGTGATTCTTCAAGAGAGCCCCGCGCCGGCGGTGGAGAAGGCGCCGGCGCCCGATCGTTCCCATCATCTTCTGACCCTTTCGGCCGCCACTTTGCAGGGGCTCCAGGACCTGGCCCGGCGGTATCATGAGTTTCTGGCCGGGACGGATGCGGCCATCGGAGACATCTGTCATGCCGCGGCCACCGGCCGAACGCATTTCCCCCATCGGTTGGCCGTCATCGGCCGGACCAAAGCAGAGCAAGGAGCGCTGCTTGGGGCCCACCTGGAAGATTCCGCGCCGCGCCCCGACGGGTTGCAGACCAGCGACCGCCGGATTGTCTTCCTCTTCACGGGACAAGGTTCGCAATACGCTAAAATGGGTTGGGACCTGTATCGGACCCAGCCGCTCTTCCGGTCGGTCATGGACCACTGCGATGCGCTTCTGCGGCCGCATATGGACCGTTCGTTGATCGGCCTCCTGTATGAAGACGACAGCGTCACGCTTCACGAGACCCGCTATACGCAGCCCGTGATTTTCGCAGTGGCGTATGCCCTGGCCAAACTCCTGGAAGACTGGGGAATCAAACCCGCCATGATGGTGGGCCACAGTATCGGTGAGTATGTCGCCGCCACCCTGGCCGGTATCTTCGATCTGGCGCAGGTGCTCGGTCTGGTCGCCGCCCGCGGACGGCTCGTGCAGTCGCTGCCCCTGAACGGGGGCATGGCCGTGATCGCGGCCAGCGAGCAGCGCGTGCAGGAGACGCTCGCGGCGATGCCGGGCAACGTCTCGATTGCCGCCCTGAATGCACCCAGAAACACCGTTATTTCCGGTGACAAAGAGCAGCTTACGGCGCTTTGCGCGCACTTCCGAAAAGAACGCATCGCCTCTCACCTTTTGAATGTGTCGCACGCCTTTCACTCCAGCTTGCTGGATCCTGTGATCGACGCCTTCGGAACCCTTGCCGCCGGCCTGTCCTATGCGCCACCCAAATCGCCGATCATGGCCAACGTGACCGGCCTGCCCGGCGGCGCGCAGATGGCCACGCCCGCGTACTGGACAACCCATTTGCGCGAACCGGTCCGGTTTTACGACAGCATGCGTGCGATCGGGGAGCAGGGGTACACGCTGTTTCTCGAGGTCGGCGGGACATCCATGCTGACCAGTTTAGGCAAACAATGCCTTCCGAACCATCCAGGAATCTGGCTCACCACGCTGGGCAGCAGGGATCCCAGCGCCAATCTCAAGCCGGGACGCAGCGCAGGCCACAGCGATTGGGAACCGATGCTCGCGACGCTGGCCGATCTCTACGCCGCCGGCTGCGAGATTGACTGGCAGGCATTCGACCGTCCGTATCGGCGCCAGCGGGTCATGCTTCCGAATTACCCCTTTCAGCGAAAACGATGCTGGATGGCGCTGCCCGGTCCCAGGGAAAAAGGGGCCGTGGCGTCGGCCCCCTCCGTTGCCGCCGCAGCGGCGGTCCAGCCGGTCGTGGCCGGGGCATCCC
>LADR01000043.1 GCA_000961655.1 Desulfatitalea sp. BRH_c12 | reverse complement strand
CTGGTGATTGTGGGCGCAACCGTCGATGGCGAAAAAGAGCTGGTTGCCATAGAAGGCGGTTTTCGTGAAAGCGAACTATCTTGGTCCCAACTGCTGTTGGACATGAAAGCAAGGGGCGTTACCAACGGTCCGCAACTTGCCATAGGCGACGGTGCCCTCGGCTTCTGGAAGGCCATGGATAAAGTGTTTCCGGATGCCCGCTGTCAAAGATGTTGGGTTCACAAGACTGCTAATATCTTGAACAAATTACCGAAAAGCCTTCAACCAAAGGCAAAGGCCCACCTGCACCAGATTTGGCAGGCTGATAACAAGAATGAGGCAGAACGGCACTTTAATGGTTTTGTTAATGCGTATGAAGCAAAATACCCGAAAGCCGCTCAGTGTCTGGAAAAGGATCGTTCCTCTTTGCTGACCTTTTTTGATTTTCCGGCGGAACATTGGCGGCATATCCGGACAACAAACCCAATTGAATCAACTTTTGCCACTGTTCGCCTGCGGACGAACAAGGTCAGAGGCTGCTTTTCTGCAAACACGGTAATGACAATGGCTTTTAAATTGTGCAAATGTGCACAAAAAAGATAGATACGCTTGCATCATCCCGAGCGGTTGGCAGAGATTATAAAAGGAGTAAAAGTTTGTCAATGGTATTGAAGAAAAACGGATCGCCGCCTAAATTCTTCATACACAACTATTGACCAATATCAGTGAATATTGTAGCTGTCAAAATTGCGGTATCGGGGTCATCGGTTACTTCAATCAGATTTCTCCCCTACCCTATCTAATTAAAGGCAGGCAAAGTTTCAGAGGAGGTGGATCCTACCCTTTTTCTTCAAATACTTGTAAAGCGTTGGGCTTTAATATCCCCATAAACCTTACAGATCTCCTCGTATGTTTCCTGCTGTCATACATACTGCGTAACCTTTTCCCCTTGGACCGGTTTAAGCTTATGCTTACGCCCACTCATCCTACCCTATCCCTTGTAATGGCAAGCCCGGCACATGTCCTTTCCCTGATAAGGTCACGCTCAAATTCTGAGAGAGCCTCAACCAAGCGCCCGCCAGCGGTTGTAGTGTTGATCCCCTCCTGGAGATTCATGATGCCGATCTTTCGGATTTCCAGATCCTCGACCAACCTCGATCAGGTATTTCAGGGATCGCTCTCCGAACCAACCGCCACATAACCATGCGATCTCCTTTGCGGATAAATTCAAAGATCTCATTGAGCGTCGGGCGTTCGGCTTTTACCCCTGATGCGTTATCGGTAAATGTTTTGCAGCCGGCTTTCTTCAATGCATCATGCTGAAAATTGGAAACCATTTGCGATGCTTGACTGGCAATGCGCCAGCCCTTTTTCATCAGGCTGCGGGCACGATAATGGCCCCCAGCATGGCCCTCATCTCGAAGGACGCACTTCCACTGTGTCCGCTTTTCCCTTTTGCAGTCCTCAGACTTCCAGTTCATTAAACCGAAGGCTATCTGTCAGCGGCAATCTGATATTGTTCTTTTCTTGGCGGTTTAAAAATGCCGCTACAATCCCACTCCATTTTCTTCCCATAATATTTTTAAAACGATCTTCTTCTTGTTTTACTCGGATCATTTTCCTTTTAGTTACCGGCATTTTCATCAGCGATGGTTTCTGCCACAGTAGCCCGGCAACACCCCAAACCTTCCAAGATGGATACATTTTTAATCTGGCGGTTTAGGACATTTTAGCGCCGACGCTGAACAGGCTATCAACACATTGAATTCTTGACATATAGATTTTCCGCTGCCAATAGATTGCAAATTCAAATTTCTACTATGGAGTGGATATGACCCTGACCAAAGCCCAGATTATTAAATCGATTACCGATCAGAACGGTTATACAAGGGTACAAGCTACTGAAGTTTTGGAAATGCTAATAGAAATTATGAAATCCACTTTGGCATCAGGCGACGATATCCTCATTTCCGGTTTTGGCAAGTTCTGTGTCCATAATAAAGCGCAACGGAAAGGCCGGAATCCAGCAACTGGCGAAACGCTCATGCTGGATGCAAGAAAAGTGGTGACTTTTAAAGGGTCAGGTAAACTGAGGACCCGGATAAACAGTTAAAATACTTTATCACTAAAGGCTGGCGGGCAACAAGGCCATGTAGGAGTTTCTCTTAAAAAGGTCGACGCTCCTGACAAGATCGCGGTGATCAAAATCGACCGGCGTACGATACCAGCCGGACCATACCGGCAAGTCGGATTGGAAACCCGCCAAGTTTCGAAATCAATATTTCAAAGATGTAACGGAATACAGGACTCAGATACTTGAGGATGAAAACTGGCATAGGTTTGTAGCCCAGTTCAGAAATTTACACTTACGGGTTCGTCTCACCATAAATTTATCAAACAACTATTTCGTGGACATTCGGATTCATAAGTCGTCAACATAAAACGAATGCACCATATTACATTCCATTCTCCCTTTCAAAGGCAAATTCTTGAACCTCTTATAGAACTTAAGCCTGGAACACCAGGGGACCGCCTGGCGGTCGTGGTGGTAATCCCCTCCACTTCAATCAGGTGCTTCAGGGACCGCCCCAGCCGATCCAGACGTCACACAGGTATTGGAGATAGGTCGAAAATGGTAAAGCAAACGGGTCCTTTTCGTCCACCGTAAGCATCTCACTTCTTTGCCACAACTTTATGTCATGAGACCACCAACTCCTTTAGGGAGCATCCCCCATCTTCTGAAATTGGACGCCATTTTTAAAGAGTTGGGATCGTATTTGACCTAATTCAGCTCTTGCTGACTAACCGATATTTTCGTGGGGATTTTCGTTCCGGATCAAGTTTTTGTTCAACTCGGCGTTCATACAGCTTAATCGCACGAGCAAGATCTTCGAACGGCCAACTCCTGCGGTCAAGAATCCTGTTTTTGATACCGCTTTCCTTTCGCACTGTGAAAATTCCGGCATTTGCTTCAATCCATATTTTGTAAAAGGCTTTCTTGGGGCTGTTGGTGGCCACCAGGAACGCCGAACACAATTGTTCGGGGAACAAGCTGAGCTGAAAACACCTTGTCTGAGCTGAAAATCTTTGAAAAACAACAAATTCTGTCATGGGCATCGGCCTCCTGTAAACTTATCTTAAGTTTACCATATCACTCAGCTTTGACAGATACGGTCACAACAAACCTGTTTATTGAGAGTGGACTCGATAAATGATGGTTTTACGGACTCTGTAAATGATGGAACTTTGGTAATTTTATTGGTAGCGCTTCGCGCTTTCTGATTTTATGGGTTTTTAAGGCATGGGCAGGAAGGCTTGAATAATGGAGCAGAACGCCAAAAATGAGAGGGGAACAGCCCCAGCATAGCGACTGTTCCCCTCGGAGCATTATTCAATGCCTCCTGCACCCGGCTATCCCTCAATAGGTTGCTCCCCAGCAGGTCCTATCTCCGTTTCACCGGGCAAATCGAAGCTGTTTTTTTCACAAGTTTCACTTCTTGACCGCATGAACACGCCGTGCTTTCGTCCCGGTTGGAGCAAACAGCTCAAAGAACAAAGATTCGTCAATGCGCGGCAGGTTGTGCTCGGCGGCTGCTGCGAGCAGTTCCACCGCCATTTGGTTAAGTGCGCGCAGGTTACCAGCTGCATGTGCTGTTAAGGTATGCATCAGCTCGGTGCTCATCAGTTGGGTATTGCCCGCCTGCTCAAGGGCAAAGGATAGATAATCTTGCAACTGTGCCGGAGATAGCGGGGCCAGCACCAGCCGCAAGCCGATGCGGCTGCCCAGGGGTAGTAATTGGGCTGTCCTAAAACGTTCGGGCAACCGGTTGTCCCCGCATAAAATGGTGAACAGCAGGTTCTGGGAGTCAAAATGGTGGCTTTGCAAAAGTCGCAGTTCGGTCAGACAATCGACGGAGACCTGCTGGGCCTCGTCGATGAGCAGCACCGGGCGCAGCAATGTTGACTGGCAGTGCGCTTTCCAACGCTCTCTTAGGGCCTTAAAGCCACCATAGCGATTGGCGGGGGTTAAGCCCACGTTGAACAGTTCGCCCATCTCGCGGTAAAAATCGCCCACCGAACTTTGGGGCCGCTGCATCACCCGCACGCTCAGATCGGGGATTTGCTCGAGCCGGTGGGCAAGGCGCTGCAGCGTTTTGCTTTTTCCCAGCCCGGGTTCCCCGGTTATCAGAGCAAAGCCGCCCTGGGCGGCCATGGTCTGAATGCGCAAGGTAAAATGCTCGGTTCCAGGGACCGTATACAGCGCATCGGGCGGCAAATCGGGTAAAAATGGATTGTATTTAAGACCGTAAAGGTTTCGGATCTGGGTGTTATTCATATTTCCTCCTTGGGCAGATAGGCCGGCGGCAGCCCTGTTGCGGCATAATCGGCGAGCCATTTGCGCAGTAGTGCCGGCATGGGGTCGGCCGGCGCCTCAACCTGGTTGTCAACGGCAATGGTCCTGCGCATGGCACAAGCATTCTTGGATTTATCCAGTGGCAGCAGCCTGGCAAGGGGCGCATCCGTGCGGGGGTCAACCAGGACCATGCGGCTTTTATCCCAACTGGGCGCACGCAGCATCACCGAAGACAGGTGTCCAAATCGCGCGGGCAGTTCGTAGCGGATACCGTCAACCACAACGGTAGCATCACTGCGCCTTGGTGTTCTTGTAATGCGGCGGGTAAAGCACATTTGCAAAAAATCGCTGTCAGGGACAGGACGGGCAACATCGGTGCCATCGAGCATGCGCTGCAGTGGCGTACTATTTATTTCCCGATGATGCCTGCGATGATAGTCTTGTTCGGCCCAGGCCTGGGCCGCTTGATTGACGAAGGCCAGCTTTAAATTTTCTACCCCACGCAATAGCTCCAACAAGCGGCCTTCCAGCTGCCCTCAGAAGACTTCCTGCTTGCCATTTTGATATGGCGAATACGGCAGCGTTGTCTTGTGCTCGATGGCCAATCTTTGCAAGCCATTGCGCGTTTCTTCCGCCACCATGGCCGCGCCGTTGTCGGTCATCAGCGCCCGTGGCAACCCGCGTTTCAAAAAGGCCTGGCTCAATCCATGAGCTAGGCACTCGGCGGTTTCGGTAAGATAAAACTGTAAATGGCAACATAGCCTGGAGCAATCATCCATGATGGCCAACGCCATCGGCCGTTGCCATCTTCCCGATGCATCGACAATACTGATTTTCGCCTGGTGAAAATCCAGATGCCACAGGCCGTGGACATGATCGACTTGAAAGCTTCGCACCTCGCGAGCTTGCAATCTCTGGGCGGCACGCTGCTGCCCGGCAGTTGGTTGCGCCGGCTCATGGCGTTTAAGCCAGCCGTTGTCGCGCATGCAACGCAATAGCGTCTTGTAGCTGGGCATAGGACCGAGTTGGTGGTTTTCCTGCACCGCGGCCGCAAGGTTGTCATAGTGCAACTGGCCATTCCACCGGCGATGGGCATGATACTGGGTCTTTAGTACCGCCAATAGCGGTTCGGACATGGACCAGCGAACACCGGCGTCACAGCGTATTTTCCGGCCAAGTGCTGCGATGGGGTCCGCCGCCGATATGGCTTTGTAATACCAACGCTCGATGGTCGAGGTCCCAAAGCAGATCCGCTGGTTGGGATCAATGGGGTGTCGATAGCTTTTTCGCGAAAGCTCCACCAGGGCCTTTTGCAATCGGCCTTTTTCAGGTGGACATGATAGCAGCTCGCCGATCACCGAAAATCGGAACTGGGCCCAGGTAAGCCACATGGGCACTCGATTTTCTTTTCTCATGAAGAATGTCCAACACCCAACTTTGCCAGGCAGGGTGGACCTGGTTGGACTATTGCACCTTGCGGTTCAATCCCTATTCAAGAGTTATTCTCCATTTTCTGTGTGGTACTCATCTCGTAGCCTGCTTTCAAGAAAATCAGAAATCGTGACCTTGTCACGTTTCGCCAGTGTGGACAGATACAACCAAGCTTTATGTGACAGGGTCACGGACTTGGTCCCTTCCCGGCTTTTATCTAAATTTCTCTTTCTTTTGGCCCGTATCGCAGCATTGAGTTGTCGCCGTTGTTCCTGGGAAAGCCATTTTTCACACCAGGCATGCAATTTCTCAATACCCTTTTGTCCAGAGAAGTTTAGCGAAAAAAACTCTTTTTCGGCTTCAAGTCGCCGGTTTGTGTCACCAGACGGCCAATAAGCATCCAACATCAGTTTGCGCCGGCAATAAATTTGCACATTCAACGCTTCCTCTGGTCTGATTTTTCCCCTTACAGGCATTTAAATGCTCTCTTGGTTGCAGTTTTGCTTGCCACACAACTTTATTCTATAGCGGACGTGACCATGTCACGCAACAAGAGATTCATTCATTAGTCGACTCGGTATGCCAAAGTATGATCTTACTTCAATGTAATGGGGGGAAACTAAGAAGCTCTGGAGCGTTGAGGGGCCGCGCAGGTGCAGCGTTGTTACAGGGAACGTTTAGGTGGGTGTCAAATGATCCCGACATGTATTGCACCCACCTTGTTCCTCCTTACAAAAAATTGGTCGCCAACGATTTAAAACTTTTTTATCCGATTTTTGCGTATCATTATTTCAGGAGTTCTCGAATTCATTCCGAAAAATAAAAACGTTACCTTGTCACGCCATTTTCCGGTAAAAACCCAAAGGGACGGATCGCACCGCATAAAAAATTGTGAGACCTTATTTATTTGGGTGGATCCGGCCTGCGTATGGAAACTTCTGATTCTTTGAGCTGTTGTTCGATGAATTTTTGCATTTCCTCTTTTTGGGGCAGCTCTAGAAGGTATTTGGATACAAACAGTTGATTATCCATGCCGGCTAAAGCATATTCGACGAGGGCATGATTTTTCCCCGTGCACAGCAAAATGCCAACTGGTGGATTATCACCATTGGCCATCATGTTTTTGCGATACCAGCTCACATAGGTGTTGAGTTGACCGATATTTTGTTGGCTGAAGGTTTCCAGCTTTAATTCAACCAGGACATGGCATTTCAGGATCCGATGATAGAAGACAAGATCGACAAAAAAATATTCATCCCCTATCAATATCCGTTTTTGACGTGCCTCGAAGCAAAAACCATTCCCAAGTTCCAGGAGAAAATCCTGCAACTTATCCAACAGTTGATCTTCCAGATGCGATTCGCTCATCACTTCTTTTGATTTTAGGCCAAGAAACTCAAAGACGTAAGGGTCCCGGATAGCCATAGTGGGCTCGGCAGTCTGGACGCTTTGCCGTGCCAATTCGGCCAGTTTCTTTTTATCTTTGGACAGTCCTGACCGTTCATAATAAAGACTGCCGATCTGCCGTTTCAATTCACGCACCGACCAATTTCCTCTCATGCATTCGATTTCGTAAAAAACGCGCTTGGTAGCATCTTCGAATTTTAAAAGCTCAACAATGTGCGTGAATGACAATCTGCTTATCACTTCCTTTCCGGAGATAAACAATCCGGGAGTCACCGACTCCCGTTTTTTATCCGTGAAAAGCCCCAGAGGACCTAAAAGACGTTGGCTCAATTCGGAAGTCACCGACTCCCGAATCTGAGGATAGGTTTGATAAAACTGACGATAGCGCCTAAGTTCGCGCTCTTCTACCCTGCCAACACCCTTTGCTTGCAATCTTTCGGAAAGACGCTCGAGCAGCCGGCCGCCATATTCGGCCCGGTCAGCGCCGCTTTGCTCGTATTCGGCGATATAGCATCCAATAAGCCAGTTCCGCAAAGTAAGGCTGATATTAATGGCACGGTTAGCCTGCGCGGCAAGCTCATCATGAACCACGTGGATGGCGCCGACCAGATTCTCAAAATTTAAGGGTTTTTTCACGTCTATTTTGTTTTTCATCGCACTCTCAATATCCCACCAAATAGATTCCGGAAGAACCGTGAGGCACCTATGCGTCAAACGCATGGATCATTTTCATTATTGTGTAACTCATCTCTTAACATAGTTTCAAGAAATTCAGACATCGTTACCTTGTCACGCTTACCAGATAGAAGGTGCGTCCAGGTTTTGTGACATGGTCACGGTCTACTCCGTCCCCGCTACCCCAATACATCTTTGGTTTTCGTTGTTGTTTCCGGAAGCACCTTCTTTCCAGCCTGCAATTCTCATTGGGGTCTACTCACGAAACGGGAAATCGTACGTTAAGCCTTGATGATTCGAACAGGGCAAGTTTTGGCCGCTACGGGTGAACCAGGTTGTGCTGCCTCCAGATGTAGTCGCCGGTTGGGGTGGGAATGCGTCCCCAGCCCAGCGTTGACAGGTGCGGCAGCAGCTTTTCATAGGTGTCCCCTCTCGTTTCGCGTAGCGCCTGCCGAGGTAAACCGTGGGGAATGTTTTTTGGTGCTCGGTTATTTTGGAAAGCATCGATAAAAGGGATTTGCGGGAATTGCTGTGCATGGGATTGATGACTCATGACGGTATGTGGTTTTACAATTTGTTTCAGGAATGTGGCGCGAAAACAGCCAGCACCCTGAATCGGGCGGCCATACAGTCCATGAGCACGTTCGAAGTTCCACGCTTAAAAAAGGTTATGGGTGTAGATGAAGTCACGACCTACGAGCAGTTGAAGACTTCATCGAAGGGGGCATTTGAATTGATTGGAGCGGATTTTATGCAGTTTCGCCGCCAATATCCCGGCAACAATGTGGTGCGCTGTGACGCACCCGAAGGACAGTGTTTCGCATACAAGGGCGTTAAGCGAATCGGGGCGCTGGACGATTATGATTGCGGCATCTTTTACCGGGTGGAAGCCTGGCTCAAGGCATTGGGCATAGGGTTTCGGGTGACTCCCGAAGTGCATGGCTGCCTTATGTATCAGGGCAAGCATGGTTATCGGGAATACACCCTGGACATGTAATTACCTGGTAGGAAGGGGATTGTGCGCCAGTTGTAGCCGAGCGATTGAGCTCCTTGCTCGATGTTAGCCTGGTGCAGGCTGCCTGTCGTGATTTCTTTGCATTTGTGACGTTGTCACACACTAAGCCTCGGGAGCCTGTGCACCCTGCCCCGCTTAAATATTTTATTGTGAAAGACTTATATAGCTCAGGTCCGCTTAGAAGGACGATTATTTGGCCCATTCTGGATACATCCACCATGTTTTCAGTATGGGTTAAGATAATTGCAACACACAGGAGTCCCATGACCGCAGCGAAAACGACATCAGCCTTAATGCTGAAGAGTGTCGCCAATTGCGTGACTGAAGGTGCACATCCTGAATCCTTTGAGCGGGGCATTTCGCTCGTCCCCTTTAGACTCACTCCCTTCCCTTCTCAAATGCCTTACCTCGCTCCAGATCCTGCGCGATTGGAATCGGCTCAACCCTGCTCTGAGCTTGTTGAATGCCAGCGGGTGCAATGCCCAGGCGGGTAGCCTCGCTGAATACAAAGCCCCTCGCCTCCCGCGTTAAGCTTTCACGCAGTTGATGCTTTCCGGACGCGGCGACTTCAACGCATTTGGATGACCATTCCGTTTCTTCGAAACGGACTGAGATTTTGTAGCTCTTTTTTTCATCAATACCTCGGGTTACCTGGTACCCTTTATGAATGGTATGATCCATAAAAGCGATGTAATCGTCTCCAAACTTTTCTCTGGCAGCGATATCCACCATGCGCGTTTCGCTTTCCATGTGCGACGCGTATTGTTGAAAAATATCGTTTTTTCCATAGGCCTGCTCGAGGCGTGAAACAATTTTATCCACTTCCACTTTGGCATAGGCATTCGCATCGCGTTCCAGTGGCTGAATTCGATAGGGAATATACATCTGCTCGGAACTGGGAATATAAAAGACCGCGTTTTCTTTCCAGGAGCGCACTTGCTCATGGTCCGGGTGAAAGCCCTCTTTTTCGATGGCAGCTCTTTGATAGGCATGCCTGCCCTCGTGTAACACGGTATACAGAGCGACATATTCGTAAGTGGGGTTTTGAATGTGAGCGGCGTTGATCACGATGAGTTTTTCTGCCGCCACCATTTGGCCGCCATGCGAAATATCCGGCATCTCCATCGGTTTTATCTGATAAGGTTCCCGGCCCGATTGCGAGGCGTGATCGTTTTCAAGAACTTGCAGGGCAGCCACCCTCTGATCGAAGGTCAGGTGCTGCCAAAGTTCGGGCATAAAAATATTCTGATAGTCGTTCTCGTGCATCAGCCCTCTCCACCGGAACATCCGCCGCAATGCAGGCCCGCTATTTCAGGCGGTATGGACAAAAATGGCGCGATCATTTCGGGTTTTTTGATAAACAGACTCATCAGGGAAAGAGCGTTAAAATAGTCGCAACGGCGTTTTTCCATGATGGTGGTCATCGAAAGGGTGTTGAATGTGAAATCGCTCTCCACCCCTTCGAGCCATGCATCGAACGCTTGTTGCAGCGCCTCATGAATGTTTTCTACACCGCCCAGCTCCATATCGATGAGCATGGGCGAATACCCAAGGTCGTGAAGACGTTTTTTGACCTTTTCCTCATTGAATTGGACCATCTCCCCTCTCCTTTCTTACCCGTTTTCTGGCGGCAATTACGCCAGACCCCGGTCCTTGACCAAACCCACCTGGTGCGGGTGATCATTTTTAAAGGTTACTTCCTGCACGCTGACTTTGACTGCCTTCAGGTCGGAAGGACTCAATTTCAGCTTAAGGGAAGTATCGTAAACAAACGCCTTGGCCACTTTATCGAGCGCTTCTTTTTCATTCTTTCCCGTAAGTACGATCTGTTTTTCATACGGTGTGTTCCGCCCCGGCACGGCCATTGAGATTCTATAAACATGGCGTGTATCGAAAGGCTTTTCGGAGCGCTCAATACGAACACGGTCCGGATCGATTTTTTCGACTTTGACAACCACGTTGCCCATGTCAGTGATTCGATGGCGCTCCATATAAGATTGCGCTATGGTCCTTGCAGCCCGTTCAACCCGCTGCCAGGATTGATGATGATCGAGCCGCGCATCCGCTGAGATCTGCTGCATGAAGGCCTGTCCAACACTGTCGTGACTCACGGTGATTTTGAAATACTTGCGAGTGTAAATTTTATCCAGATCGACCCTCAGGCCTCTCGGCTGGGCATAGTCTTTGATCAAAGTTTTGGGCCGCTGCCGGCTGAGAAGATACTTTAAATGGCCGTAATCTTTAAACCCGTCCGCGTCCTTGCTCCAATACAAGGTGACGTTATCGCGATGCCGCGAAAGCGCAACATAGGTGCTATGTTTATCCATGTGCTTGGTCGCCAGAAGATAGGTCCGATCGACCGTGACGCCTTGTGTTTTGTGAATGGTTGCCGCATAGCCATAATGAAAATGATTGTAGCGGCCGGTATCGAAAACCACGGTTCGCCCGGAATCAAGGCGAACGCAAAGCGCATCGGGCGCCACGCGTTCAACGGTCCCCAGACTGCCGTTTTTGACCTTCATCGAATTTTCATTTTTCAAGAAAATGATGCGGTCACCGGCGCTCAGGACCACCTTGCCCTTGACGGTATCGTATCTTTCTTCGGAACCGCGCAGACCGCCGTGTTCTTTCAAGAGGTGCCGGGCGCCCATGTTCAGGCTGAGCACGTCTTTATTGCGGTAGGCGATAATGAGACGGGAGCCTTGGTGCCCGATATCGTTTCGCCAGTCACGCAAAAGCTGCGCCTTGGCATCGGCCAGCGTATCTTGCGCTTTTAAATGGCCGTTGGCGTCATAGCGGTCCAAGGCAAGGGCCACCTGCTCGGGACGGCCCGACAGGAGTTGGGTGGCCTCTTTTTGCCATTGAACGGATTGCCGGCGAATATCTGTCATAGCGCAATAACCGACGCGCTCGCAAATCCCGCGGAATGATCCGCCGGCCTCGATGGGCTGCAACTGGTCATGGTCGCCGACCAGAATGATTTTGGATCCTCGGCTTTGGGCCATCTCGATGATTCGATGCATCTGCCGGGTGCCGACCATGCCGGCTTCATCCACGACGATGACGCTTTTGGCGTCAGGCAGCGCGCGCCCATTGTCCCAGTCCAGCAAGGTTCTGTGGATGGTCTTTGAACCAATGCCGCTCTCAAGCTGCAACCCTTCGGCGGCGATGCCACTCAGCGCCATGCCTTGCAATTTATAGCCTTGCGCTTCGTAGGCTTCGCGGATCGCTCCCAGAGTGTAGCTTTTGCCCGTTCCGGCATAGCCCACCACTGCGGTGATCTGGCCGCTGCCTAAAATGTAGGCGAAGACGGCCCGTTGATCATCGGACATGGAACGGTTGGCGATGGATTGGTTGATATACCCTTTGCGCACGCGATGGCCGAAAGCGCCCGATAGTTTTTCGGCGTTGCGGAGCATCGTGCGTTCGGCCTGCAGCATCGTTTGAGTGGTGTAAAGCGCCCTGCCCTTTTCGTCTGCGCCGATTCCGACCAGTTCCCTGGAGGCAAAAATTGCCTTGCACGCCTTGTCGAACTGTTCCGGACCGCAACTATGGGAGAGCACGAATTTTTGGATATCAATCTCGCTGAAAACGGCATGATGATAGCTGAGCGCGGCCAGGGCGATTTCCGGTTGCCGAATGATGCGCTGGCCGTTTTCGCGGGTGATCCGCCGGTGGGCCTCGATGCGTTCCTGGACTATTTGGTCATCGACGTGGCCGGCGGCACCGATCTTGGTTTGCGGAACCAGAGCAATGCCGCGTTGCGCGTGGCTGCGGTGGTCGACGCGAATATCGTGGCCCGCTTTGGTCAAATGAAAATTTTGCAGGTCCGCCCAACGTTCCCGCCAGCTGAAAACCAGCTCCTTGCGGTTCCACTCCCTGACTTTTTTACCGAAACCTTTGGCCCCGATCATGCGCATGGTCAGCATGATGTGGGCATGGGGGTTTTTCGGATTTTGATGAACGCAGACGTCGGCGATCATGCCGTGGGCGACAAAGCTCTCTTCGCAAAATTCCCGCAACAACGCCATTTGCTCGGAGGGGTTCAGTTCGTTGGGCAGGGCCACTTCCACTTCGCGCATGATCTGGGCGTCTTTGCGGTTTTCGAAAACCTCTACGCGGTTCCACAATTCGGTCCGGTCGTAAACCCAGGCGGGGCTATTTTGTGGGGCGATGATGCTGCACGCACCTAAGTCTTTTTTACTGCTGTAGTCAAATGTCAGGCCTTGGCGTTCGTCTTTGATGCGCGCACGGGCGCGGTAGGCGGCTGCGGCAACGCCGCTGCGTCCAGAAGATCGGGATAGAATTTTGACGCTGAGATGATAGCTCGCCATTTTCTTCTTCTAATACTTTTTTCCGGGTGAGAGGGGAGTCTTTTTTAGCACGCGTCGCTTGCGACGTATAAGTGCGCCCTTGGTTCTGCCAAGGGTTGGGGCCGCTTCGCGGCCTATGGTATGCTTCATTTTATTTATATTGCGTGAAAAGTCAATTTGTATTATGGCGATTTTAGAAAGGAGGTGAAGATCATTGGGAAACAAGCTTAACAAGCTTCAGGAGCAGTTGGCTAAAATCAATTCTGAAATCGAAGCAGAGAAACGCCGGCTCAAGGAAGCAGATGCCAGGGAGTTGAAGCAAAAAATCAGAATCATCGGTAGATTTGTCTTTGACCGTGCCGTCAAGGATGGCACATTAGACGATCTTGTCAGGGAAATGGACCAGGCGGATCATCTCAAGAAAGCTGTCGATCGCAAGCTTTTCGGATTATCGGAAAACGGTCACGGGCATTCTCAGGCGGAACCCACAAAGATCAACGAGAACAACCAGGAAAATCAATCCACTGAAACAGCTGCAATCGCCTAAATTAGACCAACTGCAACGGCGCAGGGATCAAGTGCACGCTCGCATACTGGCCGCTCGGAACCGGTCCGCGCGTAGAGCGTCCAGCAAGGACACACGCCGCAAGATCCTACTTGGACGCTTTTTTCTCAGAAAACATCTCTTCGATGGCACGCTATCGGAACTGTTGCGCTTGTTGGACCCCTTCCTTACGCGACCGGCCGACCGGAATATTTTTGGTTTGGATGCGGCCGTGCGTTCCGAAAATCTGGACGGCCTTTCACTGAAGGGCGTCATTTTGATTGGCGCCCTTTATCTTGAACTTTACAAAGACAACGACAGGGAACTTTTAGAAAAGATCAGGCCGATTTTAAAGCGTTCATCGGATGTGAAATTATTCGAAAGGGCAAACGGCTATCAGACGTTCTTGCCTGAAAAGCTCCCGTTTTGATCAAAGCTTACCCCCACCACTTGAACTAAGGCGAATTTTCGCGTTTGTGCTCTTGATCCTTTTCCCACTGCCTTTTGGCCTCGCAGCCGGCATAGCCTTTTTCCCATAGATCGGGATATATATAGCCGATACACTGTTTCGCCGGGCCGCGACAAGCGCTTGATCTTCGCCATGCTCAATGAAGTAGCGCCAGGATTTTCAGCGGACACAGGTCGAGACTTCCGCAAAATGAACGCAGGCCTTCTCTGACGCTACAGGCAGCATCATCGTTCCATAACAACAAGATCAATTTGGCCATTCCAATCGCCGATGCTGTGCCAGAATATTCGCTGATAACCTTTAGCGGGCCATAGGAATTGTTGTTCTCGGTGGCCCATTTTGAAAATTCTTTCGTTCGATTTATTCAGGCTCGTTTTAAAAAGTTTGGCAACACACAAGCTGGCGGCGGGCCCGCCGGAAGGGAAAATGTTGGAGAATTGAAAGTGCACCGGCCTTCTTTACGGCGATCGATTCTGATTATCGCCATCCATTATCAGTATGAGGTTCCGGCTACCCCGGCACTCTTTTCGTTCATCAATCGTCTATGTGGTCGATTGGGTCCAAAGAAAATGCTTGAGTTGGGGGGTCGTCCATTCATTCGGACTCGCTATCTTTCAACAGATCGACATTCACCGGTGTCGGTGGCAGCCAGTGAAAAATGAACTTTTGAGGATTGGCTCGTGGGCCAAGCCAATACCCATGCCAATGGGCTCGCCGGATGTGCGGCTTGGGGCGGGATGGATCCGTGCTTCCTTCTTTTCCCCTTCTGATGGCCTCGCCGGTGCTGAATCCGAGTGACCAGAAACGCGGTTTGTCGGCCGGGAAAAGACGCCACCCCTTTTTGGTACGCGTCAGTGCCGGTTTGGCCGGCCGCAGTGATCCTTTGTATTCCGGATCTTTGCTGCAGATATACAGCACCAGAGCCAATAGTGGCTGGGCGGCTGCGATGGCGGCTTTGGGATCATAGACCGACTCGTATAGGGCCGTCTGCAAAGGGTTCATCCATGTTCTGCTTTCCTGCTCCACGCGCTTCAAGCTTTCTGCCAATGGCCATTGACCAATGGGCAGAACAAAAGGCCGCAATCCTTTTTCGGTGTCGAGCAGGAAACGCAACTCTGTCCCGCCGCTGTTTGGATCATACTCGAGGTGGACGAAAAATCCATGGATCGGAGCACCTGATAAACGATATTCCGGAGTGCTAATGTAAAAACACCACTCGGGCATGCGCTTCAATATGTCGGATGGAAGCTCGCCACCAATGGTGGTTTTGGACAACTCCGCGAACGTTTCCGGATGAAAAGTATAAACGCCCTGGGTGATGCGCCAGGCGCCGAGGGCACCCAGGGTGGAGACGTCTGGAATTACCGGCGCCTCGAGTATTTCGCATTTTAGCTCGGCAGCGACGATCGCATACCATCCGCCCAATGGCAGAAAACACCAATCAGGCCAACCCGGAGCCGACTGGCCACGGTCCCGGCGCATCATTTCCGCCAGCTTCCAAGCATTGGGATATAGCTGACCGGCCTTTTTCAGGTAGTGCGATGGTCGGATAATCGGGGCCGGTTTTTTGGTGAGGTTTGCCATCGTTGATGTGCCTTAGAACTTGCTAAAGCGATCCCCGAAACTGGTCCATTCCAAAGCCTCGGGGAATCTGGGGTTATTCATTCATGACCGCCCTGCCCTTGTGCATTGCATTTTCCTGCCTGTACCGCTCCAACCTGCCAATTACGATCTGATGAAACAATTGCGCTGCTGCAAAGTTCCGAAAAACCAGATGTAATGGATAAGGTAAATCCGATACGAGGATGGCAAAGCCGGCACGCTGATCCTTTTCGAAAACATCGGTCACCTCTTGAATGGCGGCGACAACCGTCACATCATAATCGAAGCCATTCGAAAAAATTACCTGGTGCGGTCCCCAGTAGTCGATCATTTGGAAAATCAAGTCACCCCTTGCGACTATCGCGTCATTTTCATCGTCGAAAATAAATTCAATATCAAATTCGTTGGAAAAATAAGCGTTGAAGACATAACAAGTCCCCGCATCGGAGAACAAAGAAGGCAGCTTCTGTAATTCGGACACGCAGCACAGACAGGGCAGGTACGATGCTTTTTTGGTTTTAAAAAGCTGATATCCTGATTTGTAAAATGTCGCAATCATCATAAAGTCCTATCTCCTTGCGCATTTAGCAGATTGTCATAGACCCCCCTGCCCTGCTGTCCACGGAAGCGAGACATAGTCATTTCTATAACAGTATCGGGTAAGACATAATCAGCGAGATGCCTAACTTTGGGCAATCCTCACGCAATTGCGTTTTCCGACTGGTTCCAAAAGCCTGCTCTTTTGACCGTAATGTAGGGGGTGTCTAATTCAACCGTGCAATCGACGAAATTCATCCACTACAATCTTGCTTCGGTAGCTCTTGATCTCTTTCTCTTCAACCGTCACGCCTGCCACATAGCTTGATGTTTGTTTGTGCCCTTCGACGTAGATCAACATCCCTTTTTTAATCGACTTCACGCAGTTTTCAGCTTTTTCCCTTTCACCACCAACGGGTGCCACTCTTTTTCAGATTGGTGCTTGCCTTCGCCGTTGAGCCATCTAATCTGGGTAGCCATTGAAAATATGCACACCCTCCCCGCCATTTCGGAGTCTCTCCAACGTTTCCGATTTAAAAAACCTTGTTGATCATATCCGCCCTTCCTCCCCTTTCCGTTTCTGGTTTCCTGAATCCTATCGGTCAATAATTATTCCAATATAGCGGATAATCGCGCAAGTCAACTACCATTTTATTTGATTTTATTTCGTATGATATCATTTGATATTTTTATGCTTGTTCCATGGTTCAGCAGCGACGGAGGCCCTGTGTGTTTCCATGGGTGGGACTATCCTTTGGCCCCACTAAATTATTCTAATAGGGGGGTGGCGGTCGGGGATTGTGGTGGCTACGAGCCCCGGCAGTCAACCCCAGGCATCACCCTGGAGCGGCCCATATAACCGCACTATAAAGGGTGTGGATTGTCGGCGTTTCTGCCGTCTATCCACACCCTGTCAATAATCACTCTAATCGAGCCACCCGTTTTCGCCGTAATGAAGCCACTAAAAATGGTCCAAAAATCATCTCGGACGGCCTTTTCAAAACGAGTTTATCACCCCCCTTTCTGCGGTGCGCTGAACCAGGTTCGGGGGGACCATAAAATCCCCCCGAACCGGTCGCGCTAAGATTGAGATTGAGTCGGGCTGATCATTTTTTCGAAGGCTCCGGTTTTTGTTTGGTTACTAGACGTGGCGATCGATAGCTTTTCCCTTCAAGCAACTACTTTGTAGGCGCCGTGGCGCAGTCGATCGATGGTTGCCGCGCTGAGAATGCGATTGGCGAAGGCTTCGGGCCACTCCGGTATGTCCAGGTTCGAAGTCACAATGGTGCTCTTGCGCTCGTAGCGCTCGGCAATAACGTCATGAAAGTCTTCGTCCTGGATGCCCTTCAAGGGCTTGAGTCCAAAGTCATCAATGATCAACAAATCTACCGATGTCAGTTTGGCGAACTGCCGGTCGAAGCCGTTGGCGGCGCGCGCGGCGTTAAGCTGGGAGAGCATTTTGGAGGCACTGACAAAAAGCACGTCATAACCGCAGCGGATGGCGCAGTGGCCCAGGGCCTGGGCGATATGGCTTTTGCCGGTGCCGCAGGGGCCGACGATCAAAACGCAGACCTTCTCTTCCATATACCGGCAGGCAGCAAGTTCGCTGATTAGAGGACGGTTGATATTGGGGTTAAATGTGAAGTCAAATTCCTCCAGGGTTTTCTGGTTGCGGAAGTTGGCCCGGCGAAGTGCAGCCGCCAGCTTCTTTTGATTGCGCCGCTCGGTCTCATCGGTGACGATGGTGGCCAAAAAATCCATGTAGGATAGTTTTTTTTCGATTGCCTGCCGGTTGCGCGACTCGATGGAGTCAAGAATGCCGGACAGCCGCAGTTGCTTGAGCATCGGGATCAATTCGGGCATTGGGTTCATTGTGGCCTCCTTTCATCACTGCAACTGCAGTTCGGCCGCAGGCCGTATGAACCTGGCTGCACCCGTGTAGGTTGCAGACAATGCCGGCCAATTGATCTCGGTCAGCGGCACCTGATCCAGCCCTTGCTGCAAAATGCTTTTGACGGTGGCATATCTGGGATTGTCATAAAAAAGTGCTCTTTTGCAGGCATGCTCAAGGCGCATGGAGCCATACTTTTTACCAAGGCCTACCACCCCCTGGGCAGCGCGCAAATTGTCCAACACACGGTCGCTGAACAGCAGTTCGATCAGTTGACGGCAGTTGGCACCGATTGCTTCGGCCTGGTTTAGACACCACGGCGGGTCTTGGGTCTTGTAGGCAATGGCTTCCGGTGGCAGGTGATCGTCCACGGTTGAGCGCTGACCGGGCTTTTGGAGTCTGGGATGAACGGCCAGCAACTGAAGGTCGTGGTAGATTTTAACGTTGTTGTCGACCACCTTGAGCCAAAGTGGGTGATTAACGAGCCGATAAGGGGCCGAGTAGAGGCAGTTTTCAAATCGCACATGGCAATCGGGATGCAGTTTGGCCTGCGCCCAGACGGCAACCTGCACAGGCACATCGGGAAGCTTTCTCATCACGGACTTTTCGATCTGGGCAAATAGTGTCAGGGGTTTTTCGCGCGTGGTGCCATGGGTGCGGTTGCCGGCGGTCTGCATTACCCATTGCATCAGCTGCGCATTGGCATCTTCCAACGAACGGAAGCTGCGCAGCGGCACGAACCGTTTCTTGACATACTTTACTCCCGACTCGACCCGACCTTTTTTCTTCGGATCTCTGGGCGGGCAAGGAGAAATCATAAAACCATACCCTTGCGCAAGCTCGGCATAGGATCGCTGCACTTGCGGGTCTCTGTAGCAGGCTCTGACGATGGCGCACTTGGCGTTGTCGATAATGGTCTTGGCCGGCACGCCGGTGAAAAACTCAAAGGCCCGTCGATGGCAGCCAAGCCAGGTGGCGATTTTCTGATCGACGACGATTTCAGCATACATGTGGCGAGAAAAGCATAACGTCATTACAAAAATCCAGGTCTTGATGAGCTTTCCCGAAAAAGCATCGATGATGTCCGGCCCTTTGCCAAAGTCGACCTGCGCGGCTTCGCCCGGGGCAAACTCCAAAATGCAGGTCACATCGGGATTTGCATCCCGCAGCCTTCGCACCAGGCGGCATAAAGAAGAGTAGCTGCCGGTAAAGCCAAACCGGTCCACCAGCGCCTGAAAGATGGTGGTTGCCTGAATGCCCTGCGAAAGCCACTGTTTGATTTGATCCTGATAGCGCTCGCATAAAGACTTTCGGGTGCTATTGGCGCTGCGATTGCCTTTAAACGCCTGTGCCAATTCAGTGTCATCGGGAAGCGGGCCCTCGCCGAGCCAGCCCTTCTCAAGAGCCACTGCCCGGACCTGGGCGCATTTGATTCGCCCCACCAGGCGGCTTTGAGCAATCGTGCGATCGCTTTGTCCCATGCGCATGCAATGAATGATCTGTCGGTACTGGTACATCTCGAACCTCCTGTTGGCCATCACTGATCCTCCCAAGGGTTTGAGTTTTTCTTGGGAGTTTACACGATTATCAAGTTTGGTCCGAGATACCTTTGGCCCGATAGACTCACCGGGCGGCTCTATTTCGCCGAAAATAGGATGGCTCTATTTCGGTGACTTTCAGGTGGCCTCATTTCGGTGAACATCAAGTGGCTCTATTTCGGTGAACATGAAATGGCTCTATATCAGTGGCAATTAACACACCCTTATCCTCTTGCGGTTAAACAAGCCGCACCCATAATGCCTGGGGATGTCTGGCGGGGCTGATAAGATCCGAGTCGGGACCATGAACTTTATGGGCCGGGCTCGGTTCCGGCTCGAAGATTACCCGATCAGATTCCGAACAATTTGTCTTTGCTGAAGATCGAAATCATTGCTATGAGTCCGCATGAAATCAAATGATATGGTCGATACACTTGGTATTAATCGAAAGGGCCCGAAAACGATGCCAAAATCCGCAAAATTACCTTGGGAAGAAGCCAATCCAGATATAATCAAACAGTTCCAACTCAGATTGCCACTCCCAATAAAACTGCAAGCCGAGAAAATCGTCGCAAATTCGCTGCGATCCGAATATTCAAGTCTGCAAGATTTTTTCATAAAAGCCATACTCGTGCAAATCGAGAAGGAAAAGGAAAAATTATACAAGTGATCATGACTAAAAATCTATCAGCGCTCGCCTGTCGCAAAAACATTATTGCATAATTAAATAAAAGCATCAAAACCCCCAAATAAGTTTCCTCCACAGTTTATTCTTGCCGCCAACCGGGCCACCTTACCCCCCCTCCCGAATGGGTCATCTTCTGCGTATATGAGTATGACATAATTGATGAGCCATTTACTTTATGTCAGTGTTCAATTATGTTTTTATTTAAATATGGTAAAATAATTTTTATTGATTGTTTTGATACAATAATCTGCCCATTGAGGGACCCCAAAATTAAATGAACGAACCTTGGGGCAAATTTCAGGGGGGCTGTCGTTCTCCGATTTATGCCCCCTCAATGATTGATTACATAATCCAATAAAAATGTTATTACTTCATTGCTGTAAAAATTATCAGTGTTTAAGTAATGTTTTATGCAAATAAGATAAAACATTTTTCTATTTTTATTGCTTGCTTTAATACAATAATATGCCATAATGGGGAGGATCCCCAAAATTAATGAACGAGCTTGGGGGACAATCCCCCCGGGCTGTCGCTCCTCGATTTATGCAATAATTTAATTTTTTACATAAACCAATAAAGATGTTATTATTTCATTACCGTAATTTACATTGTATTGTTTGATTGCCTGGGGGGCTTATATTGTTTTAAGCCTTTTCATAATTATGCAAAAGAAGGTTGCGGACTCGAAATCGCCCCTCAACATGTGCTTAACATTACACAACAGCATATTTATGCCTTTATTTTTTCCCATACACACCGCATTTAAATCAAGCAGCTTTACTTTATTACAATAATTATTTTTATAGGATATTGTGTTTTTAGATAATTAAATAAAGCCATAAAATGGCATATTACATCTATATATATTTAAACAAAAACTTCCTTATGCTTTTATGTTTTAGGTGGGGAAGTTCTTTATCTGTAGATCTGGACCGGTTCCCATGGGGAGATTCTAAAGTGCATGAATGTTTTAGCTGGGGGGCGGGACTGCAGATGTAAATGTTGCGCAAACTTTGGGCCGGAAACGAATCTTATTACGCCCCACTTTTTTACCACTAACATTTTATGGTTTTATGTTATTGTGGCATTGCCGTATGGTTTAAATAACAATATAACATATAGACCTCTTTGTGCTTTTGCATCAAAATACCCTTAATGTTTTACCTCCTTGATGCCTTTCTGTTTTTATATATTATTGACAATGACATATTGTTTCATCTATGGTTAAAAAATAATTACCGCATAGCCTCATTATGCCTTTCAATAAAGACATCCTTAAATAAAAAACAATTTATCTTAATCTCAACGCATGCGGAGGCCCAAACGTGAATATTGGCATAACCAACCAAAAGGGTGGGGTAGGAAAAACGGCGATAGCACAAAACCTGTCTGCGGCGCTATCGCGCAAGAACAAAAAAACCCTTCTCGTGGATTTTGATCCCCAGGCGAGTTTAACCAAATCTATTTTGGGGCGTGATTTTCAAATTTCAGAAACGGATGGGTACGTCCGCAACTTTTATAACGACAAGGAGGTAAGCCCCATAAACGTTTACCCCAATCTTGATTTCATCGGATGCGATGGAATGCTAGCCGGAGTTGCGGATCGCGGCATTGAGGCCATCTGGGGATTGCAAGAAGGCTTGTCATCCATGTCAGCAAATTACGATTACATCCTCATCGATAGTCTGCCTTCCATGGGATCGCTGTTTTTGGCGGTTTTGAAAGCATGCGATCGCGTCATCATTCCCGTTGTGCCTGAATTTCAAGTACTCAACGGCCTAAAAGATTTTTTCGATACCGTTGAAAAAGCCAAAGCGCGTAAAATCAATGAAAATATTCAGATCGCCGGCATCATTTTTTCGATGGTGGAAAGCCATAAACGTAAGATGCAGAACACCATCATGGATGAACTGAAAAATGATTTGAATGGAATGATTTGGGAAACCAAAATTTATAACCGCGTTAGTATTTCCGAAGCTCCTGGGCTTAGACAGAATGTTTTCGAGTACGAACCGGGCGGAATTGCCGCGGATTTTTTTACCGCGTTGGCCGAGGAGTTTATCCGGAAAATGGAGGAATCCAAATGAGCAAAAAAGATTTCAAAGGAATGACGCGCTCTATATTGGGTGGCAATGTTAAATCCATCGCGGATTTTTTGGAGCCTGAGAAGGATAAGGACACCGCAGCAGCCGAAAATCACGATACCGTTCAAAAAGAACCTGAAACGCTTAAAATTGATGCCAGCAAGCCACTCGGAATTGAATCCCAGGAACAGCAAGTAACTGAAAAAGAAACGCAAAATTCCTTGCCGGAAGATAACACGTATTTATCTGCCGACGCCAATATTACGGAAGATGAAAAGGTAAGAGTTACTTTTTATCTTTCCATGGAGATAAATTACCAGTTGGAAGATCTAAAGACGGCAATGCGTCGTATGGCGCCTCGACGCGATTTCAATAAAATTTCCAAATCCTCTATCGTAGAGGCCGCTATCGGTGTTGTGGCTACAGAGTTAAGGGAGAATGGGTTAGACAGTCGTTTTGCAAAAATGATTTTGAAAAATTAGAAAGCAGGCATGCCTGTTTGCAATCTTTTATATTATTTGTATAGTTTATGTGAGCCATAATTGCATTTAAATCAGATAGATAAGGGATGTTAGGTCATTATATTTGGGATTGGCGGTTAACGTTTGTGGGAATCAGGGATAAATGATTTGTGATAAAAGGTCAGCATCATTGATAAAGGTAATGGATTATGGGAGCGTGAGGTTAACGTTTTTGGGATATCAAATGTCCTTGCGTGATAGTGGCACCCCCTCAGTCGGAAACACATTCGTTTGAACAACCCTGTCCTTTACTCAACAGATCGGCCTAGACCATTCAACCCCCTTGGCCCCCCTTCGATGGTCTATGTTTATGGGATGAATGTACAACCTCGCAGAGAAATCCGATCTATTCCACATAGGGCTCGGGAACGAATAGGTCCCAATTCCAATAACCTTTAGGTGGGTCATTATCCTTAGCGAGAAAACACAGTGTGTTCGAAAGGTGCTGAGTTTATAAATAAACCGATTAAAGGTTAAAGGATTTGGGAGCAGGGCAGGGAGGTGTGAGCGACCAGCTGTTGCGCAATATATTCCACTTCCAGTTCGCCCCGTGTCAATATGTAGTAGCCGGAGTCGAAAAGGTAAAGAGATTTGGGATCAAAGGTCATTATTTTTATTGGGACCCTGAATTTCACCTATCTGTAATTTTTAACCAAAAAATACCTATTAATTCAGCAATATATAGCCTGCTAAAATTAGCCATTTATCGATGGATATCCTTTAAAGTTAAGGAAATTGGGATATTCCCGCAGTCATGGAAGAAAATTGTATGGTCATCGTTTATGGGAGCAGGAGGCATCACCAGGAACTTATATAGACAAGCCATGCAAATACAATATATAGTATTATTTAGTCAGTGGCACCCAAATCTTGTACTTTGGAAGGTACCTAAACTCTGCAGGTCACGATCGCCGCGTAAAAAGGTAAACATTTATGGGATGATGATGACCTTAATGAAAACGAAGCCTTTTCGGTGGTCAAAGTGCTGAAATTCCAGAATTTACAAAAAGATGATGAATCTGAAAAGGTAAAGGGATTTGGGATAGAAATCAGCCAATTGCATAAAATTGTTTGACACAATCGGTCCGCCTCATTATTTCAGCAGTATATCTCCACTTGCTCTTACCTTTTGCCAAAGAGGAATGTTGTGACACTGGAAGCCCAAGCCCCAACGGCATTTCGCGGCATGAAACGACAAGTAATCAAACACAGTTCCGCTATTCAGATCGGGACCAGCGATGGTGATATTACATTGGTTCAGCGCAAGTGCTTCAACGTTTTGCTGGCCCATGCGTACGATGATCTTCTGAATAAAACAACTCACAAAATTCCACTGGGCGATCTATGTCGCTACTTGAATTTTGATAGTAACAACACCAAACATCTCAAAGACGCCCTCAGAGGGTTGGTTAAAGCAAATGTGGAATGGAATATCCTGGGTGCTGACCGAAAACAGCAGTGGGGTGTTGCCGCCCTTTTGTCGGAAGTGCAAATCAAAAACGGTTTCTGTTATTGGGAATATACCTCCACGATGCGCAGAATGCTCTACAGTCCCACGGTCTATTTGCGTATCAACCTGTCCCTGCAAAATAAATTCAGCAGCAAGCATGCTTTAACATTATATGAAAATATTTACTTTTATTATCGCAAAGACGATGGATTCGGCGAAACACCGTGGATCGAAATTGAAGTCCTGCGTAAATTACTTAGTATAAAAGAAAGTGAATACAAACAGTTTAAGTCCCTCAACAACATAGTTATCAAGAACGCGATCGCCGAAATTAACAACAAAACAGACTTACAAGTCGATGTGGAATACAAACGCAACGGCCGCAAGGTAGGTGCGGTCAAGTTTTGTGTTAAACTCAGTCAGACGGAAGAGACCGCGCCGCCTATCTTGGCCGATGCGAATACGCTCAGCCAGCAGTTGATCAAAAACTATGGGATATCTGCAAAGCAGGCGCAGCAACTCATTGAAAAATATGATGCGGTTCATATCGCGGAAAATTTAGCCATTGTGGACCAGGACGTAAAGGAAAACAAAGTCAAGGGAAACCTTGCCGGTTATGCGATGACAGCCATCAAAAACGATTTTCGCAAGGACCGCAAGCCGGTCGCAAAGGCAATCCCTATCTATGAGGGTATGCGCCTGTTATACCAGGGTAAAGAATACATACTCGACTCTTCCCTTTCCATTCGTCTCGAAAGTGGGACGCTGCCGACCGGTGCTATTATAGAGAAGATCAAAGCCGGCGTAATCCGCGTACTTGAACTGTTGCTCTTTCCAGGCATCAAACTCATTATTGACGGTCAGGTGCGTACAATTAAAAATGCTTTAGGCGAACCGGTCGTCAAGGAAGATGGTCTGTATCTTTCAGAAAAAGAGCTTATTGAAGGCATCAAATCACGAAAATATACCATTCTCGAATATCCTGAAGAAATCCTGGAAATCGAGTAGTTGACAGCCCATCAACAATCTATTGAATGAAACCCACAAGTGGGCTCTTCAACATAAAAAAGTACTAAATTTTTCTCAAATCACCTGCCAGGCATCGGCGCGGATTCCTATTTTCTGACGTGCAGACTGTTTTTGAACTTTTTATCACAAGATGCACGGCGCACTCCTTTATAGGAAGAATTCATTATAATAGTCCATAATCATTAACAAATAATGATAAAATGTTCTTGACACATTATTATCATGGCGGTATTTAAAAACATGATCGGGTTAAATGTTTCAGCCTTCGCAGTACGATAAGCCCTTGCTCCAAAAACCCATCAAAATGTGATTCCCCACTTCCGGCGGTCCCGATGATTTACTACCGTCGGCTCACTTAAAAAAGAGTAAACACAGGTCAGGACTGGTTGTGGTTCTTTGTTCGTTGTCTTCGGACGGCAATCGCAATCAACCCAAACAGGGCAGTTTTATGCACAAAAAAAGTTGTTTTACAGGCAGTTCGGCGATCGTGTCAGATTCGGACTATCAAAAGAAGCAATCCATTTTCGTAGCAAAGCCGCAGCGCCTCGACCTCATGGCGAAGATTACCTCCGAGTTGGTGCGCAGCTTCTATATCATCCTCATGCTGGGTTTGCTGTGTCTGGTGGCCATCCTTTTCGCATGGAAAGAGAGCACTCGGGCGGACACCAATATCAAGGTGGCTTGGGTTAAAATGCATCCCAATGGTACTTGGGACATGGAATTCCATGACGAAAACCGGCAGCCCGAATTTTTCCCGGCCACCATCGATTACATTTTGACCCAATGGGTCGAGCGTCGCTTTTCTGAAAATGGCCATACCATCAAAGCCGATTACGGCTATGCCTATATCTTTATGAATTCAAAATTACGCAATGATTTCACGAGCCCAAACGGGTATCACGCGGCAGCCAAGGCGGCCCAAATCGCAGAATGCAATGCTTGCAGGGAAGTGCGGGTCAAAGTCAGAAACCTGGACCATTATGATTCGGACAAAACGCGTTTTGGCCAGCACGAGGGTACGCTTTACCGCTCGAACATTTTTGTTCTGAAAACTACCCTGAATGCCGATGGCAGCCCCCTGGATGAAGCGGAAAAAATGATCGTTCCTGTTCAGTGGCGAATAAAGGCGAAAGATGAAATCCAGGCCGACAAGGAAATATTGAAGCAAAATCCGATAGGCCTTGAAATTCTTTCTTACGATTTACTTACAGATGTATCTTAAGGAGGATGGATGAGAAAAGCGTTCCTGATATCAATTCTGATCTTTTTTCATGGCATTCCCGCCATGGCCGAGGACGGCCGATGCAATACCATTACCGTGAAAGAAGGCCTTGTCTACAAGATCAAAGCGGCCCTCTACAAGGGAACCCACATCCAACTGCCCGAACGGCTGATGTTCCCGCCGCAAGGCGGGAGTGATTTGTGGACGATAGAAGGAGAGGGCCATCACGTCATGGTGCAGCCAAACAGCAGCGAATCCCAGGGAGAGAGAACCAGTTTGACATTGGTAACACAATCCAATCAGGCGCTGCATTTCGAAATTCGGCGCGTGGATTTCGCAGCGGCCGACACCTGTGTGGTGATTAAATCGGCTGGCAAGTATTTCCATGTGGCCGATGGCGTCGCCGGCGCAACCTATCAAACGCCCGAGGAGGCAGAAAATATAGCGCTTCAGCAGAGAATAGGGGAGTTGCAAAAGGCAATTCAAGATGAGCGGGCTCTTTCTACCGAGCGCATTGAAAGCGTCATCTCTAAATACCGTTCCATGATTTACACCGGCTACAAATGGTCGAACGGAATGGGCTTTAAAGGTTCGGATCTGGTCACAGACGTGTGGGACGATGGTCGTTTTACTTTTGTGCGGGTAAAGGCCGATCATCGCGGCATGCTGGCTGCCAAGGCCGAAATTGATGATAAGGAAGAAATCCTCGAATACAAGACTGATTCCGATTATGTCTATAAAATTTCGGGCATTTATCCTAAATTCATTTTGATTTACGGGGACAAAAATGAGGTGACCATCAGCCGCAGGGATAACGGCAGCAATGGAGTGTATTAGCCATGGCCGAACCCGAAAAACGCGAAGAACGCAGCGAACGCGAGCGCGATCCAAACTACAAGAAAAAGGCGCAATGGTTCGGTTTGGCCGCTATTGGACTGCTTTGCCTGACACTGATCATCAGCGTGTTTGCAGGCACCGGCAAGCGCAAGCTTGGCGATGGCCCCCAAACATTACCCGTCGACGAGCAAGAGCCGCTCAGAACGCAAGACAGTCAACAGTTTCTCCAAGAAAAGATCGAACAGGAACGACTCCGTCTGAAACACAAAAACGAAAAAGATCATTCCAACCACCAGAGCCCCGACCAGCGTATGAGCGATATCCTGGCCGATCGGGCCGACAGTCAGCAAGGCCGCAATTCTGAACCAATGAGAGGCGGGGGCCTGAGCCTTGAAGAAGAGTTCGCGAATCAGGAAAAACGACGGGCCTTGATAGCCAGAAAAGGCAGGTTCGGCTTAAGACGCATGAACTCTATGAAGCAAAGTGGCGAAGGCGCCGAAACAATGCCAGTGCAGCCGGTAGTCTTCACTCAGGATAAAGGTCTTTCGGAAGAGCAACTCCGTGTTCAAAAGGAGTTACGGCGCCTCGGTGACTTGCAAAAAGGGCAGGGCAGGGCGGCTTACACCCCGGTTGCCTTGAATGAACCCGATCAGGCGGAACCTCCACAAGAAGATCCTCGCAACCAGGTCACCGTGGGCCGGCCGGTCAGCCAAGGCGAGCCCATGTCGGGCCAAAAATTGATCCCGACCGGCACGGTGATCAGCGCCGTGCTCGATCAAAAGCTGATGAGCGACTACACGGGGCCCTTTCGGGGCTTGGTGTCCAGAGATGTCTATGATGTGACCGGTACCTACATCATGATTCCCAAAGGCTGCCGGGTGACCGGCCGGTCGTTGCGCATATCAAACGTCAATGAACCCATCCAGGCCCGCATGGGGTTGACCGTGCGCTGGTTCGTGCTTCCCGACGGCAAACGCATCAGCCTGGAACGCAGGGTGGCGGCCTTGGACCAGGAGGGCGTGCCCGCCATCAAGGATGAGGTCAATTACCACTTTATGGCCCAATTTTTAGGCGTGGCCGCGTACGCCCTGCTCTCCAGTTCCACCTCCTACGAGGGCAGTGGTACCGATCAGGAAAAAAGCTTTGAGGGCAACCTGAGCCAATCGTTGCGGGAGCAGTTCGCGCCCCTGGCGGCCAAATATCTGAACCTGGTACCCACGATCACACTGAACATCGGAACCCCCCTGAACATTTTTTTAGAGGACGACATCTATGCTTACCCCTGGGAGTCATTGGGTGGAAAACTCTATAAAGCCTTTTGATAGCCTGATTGGCCGGATCGATAGGTTGCCCTTGGCCAGCCATTGGAAAATCGCGCTGCGCACCATCACCGGCGCAGTGCCCGCCACGGTGGGAAGCCTGATTTTGGAACGAGGAGCCGCAATCACGACGCTTTTTGCCCTGTTATCCATGTTCATTGCAGCCCGGCCGTTTCAGGAAGAACTCTTCCAGCTGACCCCGGGGCAACGGTTCACTATCGGGGCGATCATGCAAGGTCATCTACTGGCCTGGGCCTTCGCTCTAAACCTGAGCGGCCAGGCCGAGCAAATCGCACGCACGACAGGGGCGATTGCCTTGGCTTCGGCCGTGGCCCTATGGCCAATCTACGTGAGCAAAACGGCTTACCAAAAAAAGCGGCGCCGGGTGCCATTCGCGACGGCCTATGGCATGCTTGTCTGTCTTTTAGGTTTGCAGCAAATCTCAATTTTGATGGGAGCAAAGTAATGGCTAAAATCATGCTGCCGGCTCTCCTGTTTGCCCTTGCAATAGGGCAGGCCGGCTTTCCAGGCAAGGCAAGCGCGTTAGATCTTCTGCGTATCCAGATCCGCACGGTTCTTCCTCAGGACATCCAAAGCATCGGAGAGGCTGCGCAATACTTTGCCAATGCCGCGGGCTATCGGTTGACGACCTCGGACCCGGCGCCCGCCGAAAGTGCGGCTATTGCCGCTGAACCGATAACGCCGTTGTTTGCGTCCGGCAAGGTCAAGCCGGTTGACGAAGCAATATTGGAACTTTTAAGGCCCGGTTGCGTCCTGATTATCGATCGGGAACACAAACTGTTCTCTTTCGAGAAAGGAGAGTCAAAGTGAAGCACACCCTCATTGGTCTTGCGGCCCTCGCCGTTTTCGGATGCGCGGCAGTGCAAACCGCAACGATCCCGAAAACGGACGGGCGCATCGTCTACCGGGATCTGACCAAGCCCAAAGCAATGTTTTATCCGGTACCGAAGCGCCCTGCGGAGGATCTTTCCCAAACCCAAAATATTCAGGATGCGCCGTTCATCGATAGCGGGCCGCAATCGGCCCAATCCGTCCGTTGCATAGAATTTGGCAATGATTCGGTTGCCCAATTCGACCGGCAAGCGCTTCTTCTCTTTATGGCGGCAACGCCGTCCGATGCCCGGATACTGGTGGTGGGACACTCGCACGGCCAAAGCGCGGTCGGAACGCAGGCGTTGGCCTCAAGGCGGGCCGAAACAATCGGCCACCACCTCCAGGCCAAGGGATTTGCCAATGTGCACACCCTGGCCTTTTGGGGCTCTCAGACGATCAATTTCGCACCCAGTCGAGGTGTTCAGCTTTATGTCGTGCCCGCCGGGCAAGACCAATTTCCCATTATCTTCGCCAAACAAAAAGAGATCCGCGATGATAGCAATCCTGAAATTTTCCGGCGCGTTGCTGCGCGTGCCAATCCGGGTGGCGTATAAGCCGCTCAAAATCGCTCTGATCCTCGCATTTTGCGGCAACTTGAATGTAAGGAGACACGATGGCCAACAAAGTAGGCAAAGCCGTTGGCGGCAGCTGGGATCTGGTGGAACATTACCTGACGCCCGTCCGCCATCTTTTCGATCTACCCGGTGTGACCGAAATAGAAATCAACCGCTTTGACCGGATCTTCGTCGAACAAAACGGCCAAACAAAGATCATGGCGGGCTTGGCGTTTGCCGACGAAGACCAAGTGTCTTTACTGATCCACCAGATCGCCAATGCGCTCGGCCAGGCCGTGGACAAGAACAGCCATCCGATTCTGGATGCCCGCTTGCACGACGGCACCCGCGTATGCGGGGTATTATACCCCGTATCGACGCATGGCAGCAGCATTTCCTTTCGTGTTTTTCCCCAACAGCAGATCACGGCCGAAAAGCTGATCACCTTTGGATCCTTAACCCCTGAAATGCTCGATTATCTCAAGATGGCCGTGATTTGCCGGGCCAATATCCTGGTCAGCGGTGGCACCGGGTCCGGGAAAACCACGCTCTTGAATGCGCTGTCACAGGCCATACCCTCCGCGGACCGTGTTTTGACCGTGGAAGACACACGCGAACTTCGCATCAGCAGTGACAACCATATTTCCTTGGAAGCGCCCACCCGGCGCAAAAGGGAGGACGGCCAGGAGGTGGATCTCTCTTTCTTGATCAAAACCACCTTGCGCCTTAACCCGACGCGGATCATTGTCGGCGAAATCCGCGACGCCAAAGCGGCCACCGCCTTTTTACACGCCATCAATACCGGTCATACCGCCTGTTCCACCATCCACGCCAACGGCCCGGAAGACGCCCTGACCAGGATTCAAACCTTGGTGGCAGGGCAGGGCGGTTTGCCGTTCGACGTCGTCAAGGCCCAGGTCCGGACCAACCTGAATCTATTGGTGCACGCCGAAAAAACCCCCAATCATGGCCGTCGGATTGTATTGCTCACTGAAATTCAAGACGGTCGCAGCGTTCATCTCTGGCGCTGGTCATACAGCCAGGCCCGGCACATCCGCGAGCCGATCGCCTCCAGCCTGTACAACCGGTTGGAAAAATACGGATTGGAGATACCCAACTAAATGGAAATCGATCAGGACCAACACCAAGCGTTTAAGCAGGTAAAGGCGTTTTCGGCCAAAAGTGAATACTTCGGCATTCCGTCCGACGTGGTGTATGCGATCGCAGGTGGCTCAGTGGCAATCGGCGCCACCATTCGCTCGCCGCTGATGATCGTCATTTTTTTATTGTTCTTTGGAGTTCCGGCCTACCGGATCCACCGCCACGACCCCTTTGCCCTGAAAGTATGGGTTCAGGCTATCAAGCGGCGGCACAACCGCTGGTGCGCCGGCTGCGCCGCACCGCGCGAACTTATCATCATCGAAAAGGAGGAAGAATGAACCACATCAAAAGCGCTTCAAAAGCCCTGGCCATTAACCTTTTGTGCGCTGCTCCGCTTTTTGCGGGCTACAACATTGAAAGCGCCGGCAGCACCAACGCCAGCATTTTTACCCGTCTCGTCGGGTTCATGCAGGACATCGTGGACCTGATGGATGGACCGATTGCCATCGCCGTGGTCATCGGCGGCGTGATAATCGCTGGCTGCCTTTGGATCTTCGCCCCAGACAACCGTCACCTGGGCAAAGCAATGAAGGCCATCGCCGTCGGCTTCTTCCTCTTTGACATCGGATTGATCGTTAACTACATGCGGGCCTAATAATCATGGCACCTAAAAACGGTCCAATCACAGAACTGTTTCAGGAATTTGCCGTAGCAGGTGATTTTTGCCTGACCAAAAAAGGTACGCTCCTGGGAGCAATCGAGATCGACGGCCGTGATCCCGATGGTTTGACGCGAGAAGATTTTATCGGGTTGTCGCTGATCAATCGATCCATCTGCATGAACCTGCCCGAGGCGGTCGGCAGCATCACCCAGTACTACTTGCATTTCGAAGGGGCGCAAATCCGGCTCAAGCAACGCGCCAATCCCGTAAGTCACTTTCTATCACAAAACAGACAGCGCTATTTGAACGACAAGCGCTTGACCGGTGCTAAAATTATCCATTGCTATGAGGTCGAGCCCGACGAAAATCTTACCAAACTGGGGCTTTTGACCCTGTGCAAGCACCTTCTGATCGCCGGCAAAAACAAGCAAAGCCGCCTGATCTTGGGCAAGTATCTCAACGCCGGCAATGCCGTTATCGCCTACGCCCAGGATCTTGAGCGTCAGCAGCGCCAGTTGCGCGAGGTGCTGTTCGAGACCCAGGCCCGCTACGACACTTTGTTCGGGGCCAGGATCTTGCCTCAAAACGAATTGTGGGCCTTCTGCCGCTTTTTGGCCAACATGGATCCAAACCTGCTCTATGACAGCGCTGCCGAAGCGGTGCCCGCCGAGCAATGGGACCTGCTTTTAGCCGAAGGGGATCGCTATCCGGTGTACATCGCTAACCAGGATTATCTAAAATTACAGAACCTTGAAAATAGCTATGCCCGCATCCTTTCCGTGACCCGTTATGGCGAAGGGGACATCGCCCCGGCGCTGTGGTCCGCCAATGCCCAAAGCACTACGCGGCAGCGGGGCAACTACATTCTCATGACCCGCTTTACACCCATGTCGAAAATTCGCCAGGCCCTGATGTTTGGAGAGAAAAAAAGAGAACTACAGCGCAAGAACATGAGCCTGGCGGAGGTTTTTTCTATGTTTGGCAACCAGGAACAGGCCAATAATGGTGATCGCTACAGCAATCTCAAACCCGACATCAAAGAGAAGATGATCGAGATCGAAAAGGCCGAGGGGCTAAATGAAAAATGGGGTCATGCCCAGGCGGCCGCCTTGGTTTTCGGCCGGCGTCCCGATGAGATCAACGAAACCGCCAGAAACCTGCGCAAAAGCATGCTGCAGGCCGGCTTGAGCATTGTATCCGAAAGCGTCAACTTGTCTGATGCCTACCGGGCCTTCATGCCGGCCGGCCGGCAATTCTCTATGCGCAACATGACGCTGAACTGCACCCAATTTGGTGCCGCCTCGCTGATCTACCGGTCGACAGAAGGCCAGATCGCCATCGAAGATCTGGCCAACGAAGAGGCGCAATATATCTTTCAGTGCCCCGATGGCACCTTGTTTTACTACTCGCCCTTTGTGGGCGGCAAGGCGGTGGTCATCTGCGTCGGTCCCATCCGGACCGGCAAATCCTTCACCAAAAACACGATCGCAAGCCATTTTGCGAAATACGGCGGCTTTTACCGGGCCATCGACATCGATCCGGGTTCCGAAACGCTGGCCCGCTTCTTCAGGCAGGATGGGGCTATTTTCAGAATAGGGCAGGGCAATCTTGGGTTTAATAACTTTGCCATTGCCGAAGGGCCGGACGATGATCGTTTCATCATGCACCAAAAGCAATTGGTCATCGAAATGCTCAAGAGCAACGAAAACGAAATCCTGCGCACCCTGGCACCCCACGAGCAACAGCACCTGGATCAAGCCATCATAGCAACCCTCAAATTGCCCTGCAGCCTGCGCAGATTTGCGACCATGGTCAATCACTGTCCCCAGGAACTGCAGCAAAAACTGAATCGTTGGTATGGAAAAGGTATGTTCGCAAGCCTATTCGACCAGGAACAGGACGCCATCGGCTCTTTGGACAAGGCCGTGGTGGCCTTTAACCTGGCCGGGGTCAAGGACGATCCGACCCGCCTGCCATTGGCCATGAGCGAAATCACCTATCGGGTCACGCGCATGTTCGAGGATCCGGCGCACCGCAATCAGCCCAAATATCTGGATATCGATGAAGCACACGCCCTTTTGGGCATCCGCTATATGCGCGAGTACATCATTCGCTCGGTCAGAACCTGGGGCAAATGGAAGGCTGGAGTCGGGCTTTGGAGTCAGGATCCCAATGAGTTCCGCCGGATCGAGGATTGGACGGCCCTGCGCTCAGCGGCATCGACACTGTTTTTCATGGCCGATCCAACCGCCGACGCCGCCTTGTACAGGGAGACCTTCAACCTCACTGACGGAGAAATAGAAGCCATCCGCAGGCTGCGGCCCAAGAAAGAGGCTTACATCATCCAACGCGAGATCGGGGTTTCTAAAACCATCATAGTGGACGTCGAACCCGAGCAATACGTCATCAGCACGTCCAAGCCCGACGAAGCCGTTTTGCGTGATCGACTCATCGATGAACACGGCATCGAAGAGGGCGTTCTCAAAACCATTGAGGCGCTTGATCTAATTAAATCATAAAAAGGAAGGAGGATGCATGAAGAAATTTTGGTTGGCGCTACTTCTGTCAGCTGGTGTGTGCGGCTTTGCCGGCCCGGCCATTGGGGGCGGCATTCCCACTATCGACGTTGCGAATCTGACACAGCAGCTTTTGCAGTATATGACCCAACTCCAAGGTTATCAGGAGATGATCAATCAGACAACCACCCAAACAAACCAGCACAGACAGATGATCCGCGATTACCAACAGGTTTTGCGAGAATACCAAAGCTATCTGAATCAACTTCGAGGGCTCCGACGCATCATCGATGCCGGTGACTGGCAGCGATTGATGGCCGTCATAGAGCAGTACCACGGAAGGGCCAAAAGGTCATATGCGGTCAACACAATGGATCCCGAAAGCACCACCTACGAAGAAGACCTTGATGCGATGCTGAGTCAATACGGGCACGTGCCCCGGCAACCATCCGAAGTGGAAGCGGATGCCCGGGCATTGGGGGTGTGGTCGGAAGATTATGCGCGCAAGATCCGTGAGGATTACGAGGCTTATGAACTTATGAAGGATAGACTGAGGATGACTTCGGATAACGCAAGGAAAAGTAAAGAAAGGATCGAACAGGTACTACCAAAACACGCCGAAGCATTGAGTAATTTAGGAGATGAGTCTGATTTGGCAACGATGCAGCACATAGCCGCTCAGGACCTAACCATTATGAATCAGATGGAGGCACTGATCCAGACACAGAATCAAGTTTTATTGAATATGGATAATGAGAGAGCCGAGAGAGCGGCTCAATCGGCCAAATATCGAGACGCTGAGTTGCAGCGTCTTCGCGATCGCCAGCCTAATAAACTTTTAGGTCGCGATAGGTGGGGGTACTTTTAGATGAACAGAATCTTACCAATTTCGATTGTTGCTTATTTATTGCTTTGTAGTTGGGCAATCGCAACGGAAAAACCATTTATAGATCCAGGGGAAAAGCAGATTGATGAGAAAATTAAGTCTGTCACCCAAGAATGCATGAAAAGAGAAAAAAATCCCATGAAGAGGCTCACGTGTGGTGATGATTTGAGAAAAAAATATGAAATGGAAGGAAAAATTCGAGGGACCGACCAATATTGCGAATTATCATATGGGATGTTAACACCTGAAATACTTAAAGAAAAACTTAAAGAGTTAAGAATAAAAGGAAGATCGGCGAGGAGATTATCAGCTTTAGATGTTGGAGAAATTTTGCCGGGGGAGGTGTTAAAGGAGGATTTTAGAAATGAAGAATTTTGGATCGAATCCCGTCTTGCACAGATGCAAAAAGCAAGAACGGATGAAACTGCAAGACAGCTAAAAAGACATCGTAATCAGGCAAACCAAAGCGAGTAGGGGAGGGGACAATGGTAAATATCCGTAGATTTTTGTTGTTGGTAGCCGTACTTGCGGCATTGATCATTTCCGGTCAACCTTTCACAGCTGCCCATGCCAGCGAAATGGGTTGCAAGATTGTACTTTGCCTGTCCAATCCAGGCGGTTCCCGCCAGTTCCAGGAGTGCCATGAGCCAATGAATGTGCTTCAGCGTTGTATCAGAAGACACAAACCCTGGCCAAAATGCAACGAGGCCCAGGCGCAATATGGGGTTGAAGAATTCCAATCCTGCGAAGAAAGCTATGGAAAGGAGTATCGCCTTCGCACAACATACAGTTCCGAATACGATTTTTCGGGCGGGAATGTTTGTTCAAAAGTGATCCGTTACGATTATGGTTGGGATGGTATCTCGGTGCCGATATACGACGACCAGCCCCTTGTTGCACGAAAAGACCCTTACTACATGGATATTAACGGAACCAGGTATTGGTTCAACCTGGATGATTAGCAGAGGCTTGAATGAAAAAAATCATCCTATCGCTCATCTTGTTGGCGATACCTGCCGTCGTCCTGGCCGACTCGCCGCCGACCTTTGGCGAATCCATGGGCCGCTTCAACACCTTCATGAACAACACTAGCGTCCTGCTCAACAATATCTTGGCAGATGGAGATCTTCGAAACCTTGTCGAAATTACATGGACCACATTCGCCATTTGCTTGATCGTCATCGCCGGCGGCAAATACATCCTGAGCGATCTGAGTCAATTCGACCTGATTCACACCCTTCTGATGGTCGCTGTTACCCGCCTGTTGCTCGACAATTATGATTACCTGACGAGTCTTGGCTGGGATATGTCGGAAGGGATTGCCGGTGGCATTCAGCAGGCCGCCATCGGCAACTCCGATCCGTTTTTGCTTCCGGCTTTTATCAATGATGTGATGGACGGCATCGAGCACAACGACGTTTCATGGTGGTCCGCATTCTGGACCTTTTTAGCCGCCAACGTGGTGTTTGCGATCGTTTCCCTTTTTTCAATTCTCGGGTTCATTATTCATGTGTGGGCACTATGGGGATTCGCGCTTTCCAAGATAATAGGGTTTTTCTTCATTCCATTTTTGATGCTCAAGCGCACCAGTTTTCTGTTTGACGGCTGGATGCGCTTGTTCACGGGGTTTTTGGTATATGCGGTGATCGCGCGGATCAATCTGTTGCTGACCGTTCTGGCAATCAAATCACTTTTTGGCATCCCCGGATATGCGATCAACACCAGCTACAATGTACAATGGGACTTTAATGGCCTGGCTGACATCATAGGGCTGGTCGGTTTTTTGATTGTCGGTATCCTGGCTTTGATATCCACCGGCCGTTTCGCGGCCGCAGTCTCATCCGGAGCGACAGGGTTCGGATCATCGGTAAGCTCGGCCGCCTACAGCCTGGCAAGAATCGTTCGAGGAGGAATATGATCAGATTGATTCTTATCGCATGGATCCTCTGGGTTTCAACGTTTGCATTCGCCTCTGATACAGACCAGAGCACCGCGTCTCCAGCTATTGAAGTGGTGACCAAATCCAGCAGTAACGTAATCCTTCCCCCGCCAGCGAAGGGACACGACAAGGTCCTGGTCGACATTTCGTATGCAACCGTGAATCGTCAGATTGATCTGGCCGAGCAGATTGAACGGGGACTTGCGGAAAAAGGCTATCAAATCCTGGCTGATCCAGACCAAGCTGATTACACGCTTTTGGGCGCCGTCATCTACGTCGGTGAGGCGGAACCCGAGTATTTGCTAAAAGCCTACAATAGCGGATACGGCAGCCGATTGGCCTTAAGAGAAAAAAAGCGGGATCTAATCGCCAGCAGCGTGAGTTTTCTGGTTGATAAGGTCCGCGCACGCAGTTACGCGCTTGTTGTAGATCTGAATATCGAGAGCACCCAAAAAACCAAAACAGGCATTGTCCGCCAGAAAAACAAGACCCGGATCATTTCGGGCGTTCAAAGCTCACGGCGCTCCGCCGAAGAGGTCATGCCGGCGATTCGGGATCACCTGATCGACGCTGTTCTGGAAATGTTCTGAATGCAAGATGCCTATCAAGAACAGTATAGCGGCTATGAAGGGCACGAAACCTGGACCAATGCGCTGCGCATGCAATTTAAGATGCATTTGCGCATCACGGTCGTCATTTTGCTGTTTTTTATTCTATTGGCGACGCTCTTCACCTGCAAAGTCGCCAAAGACAACGGGCTTGCGGTCACAGCCAATAATATTCGCTATCTTCTTCAGTATGGCAACAAAAGGCCATATTTCAAACTGTTCATCGGCGCCGCCATCCTTTATCCCATCGCATTGATCGGCTTCCGAAAGCGGGCAAGGCAGCAATCCAGCAAACGCCATATCCGCGGCGCGCGGTTGATAACCCCCGAGGAACTGAAAAAACAGATCAAAAAGCGAAAACAGGCCACCGCCATCCCGTTCGGCCAGATCGAAATGCCGGTGGACCTCGAAAACCGGGCCACCATGATCATCGGAAAACCCGGCACCGGCAAATCCCAGTGCTTTCGCCAGATTGTTAAAGCCATCAGGAAAAATGGCGGCCAGGGCATCATTTACGACCATAAAGGGGAGTATCTGACCGAATTTTACGATCCGCAAAAAGACCTGATCTTCAATCCCCTGGACCGCCGCTCTTTGGGGTGGAACGTTTTCAATGAGCTGACAACCTATATGGACGTGGATGCCCAGGCCGCCAGCCTGGTCCCGCCATCGATTTCTGCAAACGATCCGTTCTGGAATGATGCTGCCCGTGGCGTCTATGCCGGCTGTCTGCATTACCTGTATCAGAACGATATGCGCAGCAACCTGCACCTTTGGCAGATGCTCACCGCCGAGGCCAAGGAGTTGTCCGAGCGCCTTGCAAAAACAAAGGGCGGTGAAGCAGGCTATCGCTATATCACCCAGAATGTCGAAAACTCGCGCCAAGCCGAAAGCGTCCTGGCGGTCATGATGCAATACACCCGATGTTTTGAGTACATGGCAAATACCCATGGCGATTTTGCAATCACCCATTGGCTGAGCAACGGCTCTGGGATGATCTACATCACCAATTATGAGGATGTGGAAGAGACCTTGCGACCCATCTTGTCCCTGTTCATTGACCTGGTCGGCCGCAAACTGCTTTCCATGGCCGACAACCTGAACCGTAGAATCTACCTGCTCCTGGATGAATTCGGATCCCTGCAGCGCATGAGCTCGATCGTGAAAATGTTGACCAAAGGCCGTTCCAAAGGGGTTTCGGCCTTTATCGGCATTCAGGATGATGGTCAGATGGAAAAAACCTATGGCCGGCAGCTGCTCAAAACCCTCGACAACGCTCCGGGCAACCGGATCACCTTCGCCCTTTCCGGCGAAACGGCGGAACGGGAAGCCAAATACAACATCGGCGAAACCGAATATTTCGAGATCGAAAGGTCACAGAGCATGGGACCAAGTGATTACAAAGACGGCACGACCCTGCGCAACCAAAAGAAAAAGGAGTTGCTCTTCTTGCCCTCGGACATTGCCAATCTTCCGGATCTGACAGGCATTGTGAAGTTCCGCGATTATCACTTCGTGATTTCACGCTGGGCCTACGATAAGCCCAGACCGATCCACAGCCCCTTTGAGCTCCGTAATGACCTGGTGCTCGCCAATATTGTCGCCCAGCAACAAAGGCTCAGGGAAAGTGTGGATCAGTTAGAAATTCAATTCAGCGATTCTGAAGAATAGAGAGGGCGGTCATGGTCAAAAATCCCGCGGAGAAATTTGGCAAACGTTTCGACGCTTATTTTTGCGGCTGGGAAAGATATGGCCTTATATCAGACACCGGAGAGATTGCGACCGTCTATCCCGACGAAATGACATCCACGTGCTTGTGCTTAAACGCCAGTGATCAAATCTATGTCGGGGTGGCGCAGGAGGCGCGCGCTTCTTATGCTCTCTACGAAAATCTCCCTGAAAAGGATCTGGAGCAACACCGGATAGAAGGGCGATGGAAACCCGGCCGCCTGGTCATCGAGGATGACGCGGGCAACTATCATGTGTGGGTGCGCTATTATCAGGAAATCGCGACGGAGCGCGAAACCAATAAATGGGCGAAAATATCCGACCAAAGCAAAATCATTCATTGTGACGGCAGAACCTACGAGAAGGATCCGGCCCGTTTTAAAGGGATGAGTGTGGTACTGGATAAATTGGCCAAGTATTATGGCCAATACGAACTGGGCGTCTATAAAGAAGCCACCCAAAAGGTAGAGGGCAAGGTGTGGGCTGTGGAGGCAAAAGACCACGCCATTGGATATCTAAAGGCAATGAACGCCAAGGGCCATCACATATTCATCCGCCCCAAATTTGAAAACGAACCCTATTTCATGATGCACGACGATGTAAACAAGGAAGGGCTTTCCAGGTGCCATAAAAACAGCGATGGCCATTGGAAACCCGGCCGCCTGGTGGTCGAAAGCAGCCCGGACAATTACCAAGTATGGGTCAAAAGCGATCGGCCCCTTTCCCTTGATGAAAAAAAACATTGGCTCAAACACATGCGCTCCGACCCGGGCGCATCCCCCTTGCACCGGTGGGGACGCGCTCCCGGTTTTAGAAACCGAAAGGAAAAGCATAGGACCGGGCAAGGATACCCGCTCGCCAAACTGGAATGGGTCGACTGGCAGGGCAGGGCCAATGTCCCGGTTATAGAACTCCGCAAGGAAGAGCAAAAACACACGGCGGTGTATACACCGCTAGGGGAAATCCTCAATCGGGGTGACTTGCCCACGCGGGACAGCTATTTCAAAGGGGTGGATAGCAGTGGAAAGATCCGGGAATCGGAACAAGATATCGCCTATATGATGGCTTTGTTAAAACGGGGCGTGGATGATGCAACCATCCAGGGGCGGGTTCGCTCGGAACGAACTGATTGGCAAAACCATAAAGGCGAAAAACGCACTGAACAGTACCTTATGGAAACATTAAAAAAAGCCAAGGCATTCGTCGGTTCCAGCGGGTACACGGTTGATATCTTCGACAAAGAAAAAAAAACTAAACTCAAAACCGTAGTTGTGGAAAACATCCCTTCCGGCAAGGGCCATGAGGCGTACCTTGCCCAGCGGGCAAGAGACATAGTGGTAAAAGAAGGCTATGAACCCAAAACAATAACGGTCGATGTCCAGCGGTTCAGAATCCAGGACGCAGATAAAAGCAAAGGATTCTCTATGTCAAAAGAAATGACGAAATAAGCGGCACTCTTCCTGAACCCCCTCCGCTTCTTAAGTTTCGGTTGTCAACTATAGCCAACAATGGATGCGCCCTAAGGCTAACCAGCACGAGGCCCCGCGGTGCACCCTTTTAAAACAGACGCCGCCGCCTACAAAAGCAAATCTGCAGGCAAAAAGACCAGGAGGCACCAAGAATTTTCTGAGCGGAGGTGCAAGTTCCAGTACGTTCCCCTTTACAAATTGGCAAACGCCATATATATTATTGGCAAATGCCAAGATAAAGGGGGTAATCATGCAAATTCAATCGCTTAACCTTAAGACCACTACGACCGACCAGCTGATTTCCCAGCTTAAGCAAGGATTGCCCGCCGATAAATTTGACCAGCTGCGAAGTAAATTGAATGTTTCTGATAATGCACTATCAAAAATCGTTCAGATTTCAAGGCGCACTTTGGATCGGCGCCGTATAACAGGCAGGCTTGCAACAGATGAATCTGAGCGCATCGTCCAGGTCGCACAAGTCTACGATATGGCCGTTGATGTATTTGGTAATCCCCAAAAAGCTGAAAGGTGGCTGAAAAAACCTGCCCGTGGTCTGGGCGGTAAAATACCTCTTGAATATTCTGATACTCATCTTGGCGCCCAGGAAGTGATCACTCTTTTGGGACGCATTATGCATGGGGTTTTCCCCGGATGACAATCACTGCCTGGCGCATCGTTGAAAAACGATTTGCGGCGACCGCTTTTTCAGGCGAGGGCGCCAAATTGTTCGGTGGCCGTTGGAACCCACCAGGATATTCCGCCGTATATGCCGCCGAAAGTCTGTCCCTATCAATCCTGGAACTGATCGTGCACCTGGATGAAGATGCAGATATCCAAAATTTCGTAGCTATCCCTGTCTCGTTCGAAGAAAGCCAAGTAATCGCTTGGCCAGAAGAAACGCTGCCAACCCACTGGTCAATCCTACCAGTCGCAGATCAAACCCAAAAAATGGGAAGGATTTGGATAGATGAAAAACAAAGCATGGTATTGCAGGTGCCATCATCAATAGTGCCACAGGATAAAAATTTCATTTTGAATCCTTTACACCCCGATTTTGCTGATCTAAAAACAGGAAAAGCGCAAAGCCTTTATATTGATCCACGATTAAAGAAAAGAATTCAGTAGAATACTGATGTGGTCAAATAAGATGGCCTCGTAAAAAGTCGTCAAATTCAACTATTTGAAATGATACAATAAATTATGAAATACTTCTTGCTAATTTACTGCTGCTGTGATAATTAAACGATATAATATCAACCTATTATAGGAGCAGCGCCTGGCCGGATTCAAGGTGCCAAAATCAGTTGATTTTGCCGAAGCCATTCCCCGAAATCCGATTGGCAAAATGCTGAAAAAAGATTTGCGGAAAAAATATTGGGAAGGGAAAGATGTCCTTATTTCATAATTAATTCGCCATCTTTGGATTGCCGCTCTGGACCGCTTGGCGGCTCTTAACCCGAAGATCGCTTAGCCGGCCACAAGAAGCCGGGCGCCCCAGATACCCCTGGGGCCATTGAGGAGTCGAAACGTTACCTTTCACAGACTCCGGCCGAAGCGCAAATCATTGAAATGGTAGCCGAACAGAGCGGATTCGGATTAAAGAAAAGCACAATGGCCGTCGAAGGCCTCATCGAAATCATCAAGCGGACCTTAGAGGCCGGCGATGATGTGCTGGTGAGCGGTCTTGGCAAATTCTGTGTAAAAAGCAAGGTTAAGCGCCGCGGCCATAATCCGGCAACCGGATCGGATTTGGAGATTTCCTCTCGCAAAGTCGTAGCATTCAAATGGTCTGGGAAACTCAGAGACAAATTGAACGTGACCGAAAACCCGCAGCAACAGGCTGGCAAAGGTATTGACAAGGCCAAGATCGTGCAAAATTCGAGCTCAGGCGCGGTCGAGACTGCAAAGGCTTAATGGGCGTGATTAAGATTTCGTGAGCACGGCCAGGTGCAAAAAGGCCTTGTCGGACTTCAAGCTACAACGTCTGATAAGGAATCTTATGTAAACTTTCATAAATGACTGTATAATTAAAACATTATGAAGATTTTGAGCATGATATTATGTCAACTTTATGGCCTCTACATGGCATGGTCTTAAAATCGTGCGATCACCTGACCATCAGTTTTAAGCAAGGCTCTCCCTTACCATAGGCCAACCTTTGTGTGCTCAACCCGCATCATGACACAGATGATCTCAGCTCGTTTACAGGTTCAATTTATCGGGAATTTGCCCGAACATTTAAAAATGCTCTATCAATTGCCCTGAAAAATTATAGTTTTGTTTCTATTAAGTATCATTTCTTTATATAATTTTGCTATATTACAAAAAAATTCATTAACTTCTAATGGATTTCCTAAAGGGTGTTCGTTTGCATTTCTAACCATACACATAGTACAATAATCTTTTTCAAAACATTCAATACATTTTGGGAAATCTCGTTTGCGCAATCCTCTCAAATATTGTACATTTTTTGAATTATCCCAAATGGTTTTGAGGGATGTTTCGTTTACATTACCAACAACATAACCCTGCCAACCAGCACATGGATATACATTTCCATTGTCTGCTATACAAATGGATGAATGACAAACGCTACAAACAATATCATCTGGTGTAATATTCTTTTTCTTCTCAGATTCCTTTTCCATCAATTCTAAAAATCTTGGTTCATCAACAATTTTTTCGTTAATCACTTCCTTGATATCATTAATTGATAGACGACTTCTCAGATTTTGTGTTGTATAGTCACATCTTCCTATTATGATATAATCACATCCAATATGGAAATTATGTATTTTCGCCCATTTCAAAACATCTTTATAGCAGTTTTTATTTGGCTTGATTATTGGGCAGCTAATTTGCAGAGGCACATCATTTTCTTTCAGTTTCAAAATTGCATTTTTAGTTTTTTCAAAACTTCCTTTTGTTTGGGTTATTGTGTCATGAATTTTGGAATCCATTGAGTATAATGATACTTGAACACCTAAAAGACGATTTGCTTTCATTTCTTCAATAATTTCACCGGTTAGTAAAGTTAAATTACTGAGAACATTTACAGACAAGTTATAATCTTTGCATTTTTTTAGAAAATCAACGAAGTTTTTGTGCAACATCGGTTCGCCACCCGTTAGCGTCAAATGCAATACCTTCATTTCTTTACATTGCTCTAAAATACTGTAAAATAAATCAGTTTTGATATGGTTTACTTTGTTTTCATGTGGGATATAACAATGCACGCATCTTTCGTTGCACTTGCTTGTAATTTCTATGTGTAAATTTGTTAGCTGAGGTTCGTCTTGAAAGTATTCATCTAAAAATTCCTGTGTGGTCTTTTCAGGACTTTTAGCATTATAATAACAAGTATTTATTTCGTTTTTTGGTTTCAAATTCCTATACGAAAATCTCGAGTCTTTTTCATCGCATTCCTGTAAAGTTTCCCCAGATACAATAAATCCATCCTGCTCAAGTATGCTATAAAATTCTCTAGCATCGTTCTTTATTGTTTCAACGTCTGCGTTTGTAAAATGCATATTTATTTGTTTTGCGATTTCATCAAGCGTTTGAGGTTCTGTACCTAAAACCGACAAAAATACTGCCCCGCTTTGTGATACAATTTTATCTCCAATGTCATTTCCGTTATTATCCGCTTTTTTATACCCGAAATTTCGATTGTCCGTTATATAACCAAAAGACTCATAATTTCTGAATATAATACTTGATTTTTGCTTAAAATACATCGCGATATTCTCCGCAAAAATTGGGCGACGATGCTATTTGTACAGCATGGTCGCCCTTGATAAAATTGTCCACTTAGCGGCCGCTTGGCCCCGGTGGTTTACAAGGTCTCCCACTCGGTTTACTATTCGGTCTACATTCTGCCATTTGTGCAGTACCTTGTGCCAAGATTACAGGTTTTTGGTAACTCATTTTTTTCACCTCCTTTCATGTTATTATTACTTTTGCTATAAAATAGCATCAACATTGCATAATGTTATCCCGCTAATCGGCCGTAAGCAATACATAAAACTTGATCTGCCCAATTATTAAGGCGCTGAAACTCCTTAATGAGATAAAGCTTGAATTGGGATGAAATCCATGCGGCAAACTCAAAGGCAATATCCTTGTGGGCATAGGTGCCGCCATAGCGGCCGCCCTTGGGGATAATTCCTTTTTATTTGATATTGGCGACCCACTGTTTGACCGAAAATACGAACCGGTTTAATCCAGCCTGATTTCTAATTCCCTCGAGTTTGGGGGAAATAAAATCCGGGTTGTAGATCTCCTCCCAGATGCCGAGAAATTCGATGGTGTTCTTGTTCCGCAGCCATTTTTCAATCAAAGGCAGGCCCATTTTCAATGTTTCGAACCATATCGGTCAAGGAGATGTAATCCTGTTGATCTGTTTAAATGACGGTAATTTCTTTACCCTGGACCTCGATTTTAGCCATCGATCTTCACCTTCCCCAAATTCTCCAAAATTACCATGGTTCAATCGTACCTCCTCATTTAACTGCGCCTCAAACTCCGCTTTCAATTGGGCGAACCGCTTCTTAATATCGAAATCATCCTCTTCATCGGCCAAGCCCACATAGCGCCCCGGCGTGAGCACATAGTCCAATTCGCGCACCCGCCCGATGGACGCGGAGTTGCAAAACCCTTTGGCATCCTCATAGTCACCGTCCGGGTTGCGCGCCAGTTGTGATAGGTGCCGGCAATGGCGGCGATGTCCTCGTCGGAAAACTCCTTGGTCCTTCTATTGATCAGGTGGCCCATGTTGCGTGCGTCGATGAAAAGAATTTCATCGATCCGGTTGCGGAACTTGCCATTGGCCTTGTTGCGTCTCACCAGAGACAGGCGGGAATCTGGGTGTTCAAAAAGAGTTTTGCCGGCAGATTGACAATGCAGTCTACCAGGCGGGCTTCGATCAGGGATTTGCGGATATCACCTTCGCCCGAGGATTTTGAGGTGAGCGATCCCTTGGCCAGCACAAAGCCGGCCTGACCGCTGGGGCTCAGGTGGTAGAGGAAGTGTTGAATCCAGGCGTAGTTGGCGCTGCCGGCGGGCGGCGTGCCGTGTTTCCAGCGTCCGTCTGTTTTGAGTTGGTCCCCGCTCCAATCGATGTCGTTATAGGGCGGATTGCGATCACATAATTGGGCCTTCAGATCCTTGTGGCTGTCGTTTAAAAAGGAACCCTCGTTGTTCCACTTGACCTGGGAGCTGTCGATGCCCCGGATGGCCAGGTTCATGCGGGCACAAGCGCCAGGTGGTGTGGTAGCTCTCCTGGCCGTAAATGGAGATGTCGTTCACCTTGCCCTGGTGGCCAGCCACAAACTTTTCCGGCTGCACAAACATGCCGTCCGAACCGCAGCAAGGCTCAAGCACCCGGTCCTTGTAAGGCTCCAGCATCTCCACCAGCAGTTCCACCACGCTGCTCGGCGTATAGAACTGTCCCCCCTTTTTGCCCTCGGCCAGGGCAAACTCCCCCAAAAAATATTCAAACACGTGGCCCAACATATCGGCGCTGCGGTCCTTGGCCTCTCCCAGGGCGATGTTGCCCACCAGGTCGATCAACCCACCCAAGTGTTGGTGGGGTCCAGATTGCCCCGGGCAAACACCTTGGGCAGCACATCCTTGAGCGACGGGTTGTCCTTTTCAATGGCATCCATGGCCTCGTCCACCTTCTTGCCGATATCCGGCAACTTGGCCCTGGATTGCAAAAACGACCAACGGGCGACCTCGGGCACGAAAAAGATATTCTCCGCCTTGTACTCGTCCTTATCCTCCGGATCAGCCCCGACATATTCCCCCTCGCCGCTCTTCAATTTCTGATACAACAAAGGCATCCGAAATATATCGTAGAAAGATCAATCCCCACACGATGTGTTTGTATTCGGCCGCATCGATATTTTTGCGTAGCTTGTCGGCCGCTTTCTACAATTGCTTCTCTAAAGGCTCATCCTTGTCATTGTTCTTTTTCATCTTTGCCATTCACATCTCCGGTTCCATTTCCTACCATTGGTAAAAAGCTGCTTTCAACAAAAAACCCACTCATCCTGCCCCTATCCCTTCCAATGGCAAGCCCGGCTCATGTCCTTTCCCTGATTAGGTTACGCTCAAATTCGGAGAGAGCCCAAACCAAACGCCCGTAAAAGGTTGTAGTGTTGATCCCCTCCTGGAGATTAATGAAGCCGATCTTTCGGTTTTCCTCGACCCCTCAACCAAGGAATCGCTCTCCGAATCAGCCGCCACACAACCAGGCGATCTCCTTTGCGGATAAATCCCCGGTCTTCATTGAGCGTCGGGCGTTCGGCTTTACCCCTGATGCACTATCGGTATAAATTTTTTTGCAGCCGGGCTTTCTTCCAATGCATTTTGCTGCAAATCGGTAACCGTTTGCGTTGCTTGACTGCAATGCCAGCCTTTTTCATCAGGCTGCTGGCACGATACTGGCCCACAGCATGGTCCTCATCTCGAAGCAGGGCGCACTTCCACAATGTCCGCTTTTCCTTTTTGGTAGTCCTCTGACTACCAGTTCATAAAATCAATGGCTATCAACACACTGAATTCTTGACATATAAATTTTCGACTGGCAATGAATGCAAAATTGAATTTCAACTATGGAGTGGATATGTCACTGACTAAAGCCGAGATTATAAAATCCCTCACGGATCAGAACGGTTATACAAAGGCACAAGCTATTGAAATCCTTGAAGTGCTAATAGAAATTATGAAATCCACTCTGGCATCAGGCGACGATATCCTCGTTTCCGGTTTTGGCAAATTCTCTGTCCATAATAAAGCGCAACGGAAAGGCCGGAATCCAGCAACTGGCGAAACACTCATGCTGGATGCAAGAAAAGTGGTGACCTTCAAAGGGTCAGGAAAACTGAGGGCTCGGATAAACAGTTAAGATCCTTTATCACAGTGGCTCTGTTCGGTTCAAAAGCTTAATCAATATTGTGAGCAGGGCCACAAATAAATGCTCAATGTGATGTAGCCCCTCATTTTTGGGAGTTTGTTGATATCCGTCGCACAAATCCTCGACAGTAGGACTCTGAGGCTTTTCGGTGTGATTAAGGAGATCGCCAGCGATGTCCGTTAATATAAGCAGAAACTTCCACGGGGGCTTGAGAACAAAAAAGATCTGCCGCAGAGAGCGCTTTAGCGGAGATATGATCGAAAGTTGTGTTTAGGAAAATAGGTGGTGTATCCTCCGGTTGATTGTTTCCCGACAGTCTACCGGCCACCGAAATGGAAAGGATACACGCACCATGAGCAAAGATAACGTAATCGAAATCAAAAAACCAGACACCTTTGTTGACGACCCTATTTCTCAGATCTTACGCCAAGGAGCCAGGAACTTGTTAGCCCAGGCACTGGAGACCGAAATAGAAACATTTCTTAATCAATACAAAGAACTAAGGGATCAACAGGGGCATCAAAGGGTTGTCCGCAATGGCTATCTGCCTGAACGCCAGATTCAGACCGGCATTGGCCCAATACCGGCAAGCGCACCAAGAATAAGGGATCGTCACCAGAAGGCATCGAAAAGGGTGCATTTTTGTTCTGCCATATTGCCTCCGTATTTGCGTAAAACTCGGAGCATGGAACAGTTGCTTCCCCTGAAGGGCGTTTCCACCGGCGATTTTGGCGATGCCTTATCCGCCTTGGTTGGCCAAGAAGCACCGGGTTTGTCTGCAGCAACGATCAGTAGACTCAAAACCGTATGGCAACATGAATATGAGCAATGGCAAAGGCGCGATCTGTCAGGCAAACGGCATGTCTATTTCTGGGTCGATGGAGTTTACTGCAACGTTCGCATGGATGATAAACAATGCCTTCTGGTGATCGTAGGAGCCACCGTCGAAGGCGAAAAAGAGCTGGTAGCTATAGAGGGTGGTTTTCGCGAAAGCGAGCTGTCATGGTCGCAGCTTCTTATAGACCTGAAATCCAGGGGCCTTGCCAATGGTCCGCGGCTTGCGGTCGGGGACGGCGCACTGGGCTTCTGGAAAGCAATTGGCAAGGTATTTCCGATGTCCAAATGCCAACGATGCTGGGTTCATAAGACCGCCAATGTATTGAACAATCTCCCAAAGAGCCTTCAGTCGAAAGCGAAATCCCACTTGCATCAGATTTGGCAGGCCGAAAATCGGGAAGAAGCAGAACGGTATTTTAAGAGCTTTGTGAACGCATATGAAGCAAAATATCCGAAAGCTGCTCAATGTCTGCAAAAAGACCATAGCTCTTTGTTGATTTTTTATGATTTTCCCGCTGAGCATTGGCGGCACATCAGGACCACCAACCCTATTGAATCAACATTTGCAACGGTTCGGCTCCGGACAAACAAAGTAAGAGGCTGCTTTTCTGCGAATACCGTCTTAACAATGGCTTTCAAATTATGCGAATGCGCTCAGAAAAGATGGATTCGGCTGCATCGACCTGAGCGCTTGGCTGAGGTTATAAAAGGAGTAAAGTTTGTCAATGGTATTGAAGAAAACCGGATCGCCGCCTAAATTCTTCATACACAACAATTGACCATAGCTCGCGCTTTAGGTTTTAACACCAATTTCGAAAAACTGTCGATTTGTCGGTTATCGTTATGAGGTAAGCCCGGAAGTTCTTAATATTCAGATGGCTAAGACGATGCTATAGTTCTTTGGGCCGTTAACAAGCGCACGTAGTCGCCGACTGAACTGTGCGGCACGCGACAGCGACTTATGAGCAACCACGGACTCTCCTGCAAAGCACGCCAGACCTTGAGGACTTGTTCGGCGCGAAGTTGAGCACGGAGTTCTTTATAGCCTATCAGTAACTAGGACTCGGCCTTTCGCACCGAGAGAGGTTTTGCCGTCTTCGCCCTTGATTCGGCCGCGTAGCTCGACGATTTCGCCTTTCAGCTTCTCGTTTGGGGTTACTTTTATTACCATCCATTCAAGATGAATCTTTTCGTCAGCGAAAATTGGCCGACGAAATCGAACCCAGAACTCAAGGCCTAACATTGCCCCCTTCTTCGAAAAATGAGAGGCAGTCAGTGCAAGTAATAACGCTGTAGTGTGAGGGCCGCTGGCTGTCGGCCTCCCAAAGCGAGTGGTCGCAGCAAACTCTGGGTCGTGGTGGATTGGATTTTTATCACCGGCAGCATTCGCGAACTCTACCACCATCGCTGGGGAGAGCGCAACTTCGGACGAGAAGCGTTCTCTGGGGTAAGCCCTCATAAAATATTCTCCTTATTATGTTAATAACTCGGTAGCAATGTCATTACCATCGAACTCTCCAACACCTGCCTTAATGTATCCTCAAAATCAAATATCGGGAAGACAAGTCTTGCCAGATTGCGAGTGAAATATTACGACATGTTCCGGTGCATTTTGGACATTGGTTTTTTACCCCCCCAATAAGCATTTTAAGAATACTCAAGTATTAACTCAGCTAACACAAGATTATCTGGACATCGGTTTTTTGCGCCCGATGAATCATATTCCTGAAGCTATCTCTCGAAATCCTCTTTTAATCAAGAGGAGAACTTATGCCACCTCATCAATCAAAGAATAGTTGGATCATTGTCCGAAAATTTTTTCTGCGTCCGTCAAACTATAGCCCAAAGCAAGTAGTATCTTTCGCTTTGTGGCCATTCGGCATGGCATGCCCTGCTCTATCCTTGCAATCGTGATCGGAGAGACATCCGCCTCCCGTGCCAGCTCTGATTTGCTCAGTAATAAGGCTTCGCGTGTCTTTCTTAATAAGTTTTTCGCCATGTTTACCTCAAATTCACCGGCTATGGCCCTTTTTTAATAAGGAAGTTGACCAGGGATCGAATCGGCAGATGATTTTAGTATAAGGCCCTAAAAATGTAGATCATGCTCGTTTTGGTTTACTAATCGTAGCGGTCAGATCTGTAGATCGCCTTAAACAGTGAGTCCGAGGAAGCCGTTTTGTTGACGAGGCCTTCTGCCCCCGGCCTCGCGCATCGCGCGGGCAAGCTTTTCGTCCTCGAACATTGAAAGACCGATTACCCGCGCATCCGGCAGTTCGGCCTTGAGGAGGCGGGTGCGATCCCGTACATATCTGACCTGGATACATCTATGTTAATAAATCCGGCTTGTAGTGAGATACTAACGTCATAGCCTCCCGAATACTGTTCGCTTGCCCCACGACCCTAATACCCGGGCTCCTCGACATCAATTTTACGAGGCCCTGGCTCATTGTTTTGTGACCATCTACAATCAGCACCCGTATTTCTCCGGCGTGCGGGACAGCCGACGCAATGCTGGGCGGGTGTTTGCCAATCGGGGTTTAAGGCCCTTCGACGCTCGCAAGTGCGAGCGGGATCATCAGCGTGATGCGGCTGCCTTGCCCTGGTGCGCTTTCAATGAACAGATGGCCCCCTATATAGCTGGCCCGTTCGCGCAAACTCAACAGACCAAGGCCGCTTTTTACGACAGCGGTATCGAGAATGGTGGGGGCAAACCCCTGGCCATCGTCGCTGACAGTGACAGCAATGTCTTTTTCGGTAGCAGAAAACGCGATTTGGGCGCTTTTCACGCCGGCATGTTTAACGACGTTGAGCAAAAGCTCCTGCACGGCCCGGAAAACAAATATCTTTATGGGCGTGTCTACAGATGGCTGTCGGCCGCTGGTTTTCAGCTTGACGAACAATCCGAACTGTTCGGCCATCCGCAATGGCAACGATCGCAGGGCGGTAATCAGGTCGGAGTGATTCAGGATCGCAGGACTTAGCTCGTGTGACAGGCTGCGCGACTTTTCAATAGAGGCCGCGAGCAACCGTTCTACACTTTCCAGCATAGATGCGGGAGGCGCGTTTGCGCCGGCCGCTTGCAACTGCAGACGGGCGCTGGCCAGAATCTGCTGCAGGTCCTCATGCAGTAACTCGGCAATCCGCTTGCGTTCCCGCTCCTCAGCTTCGATCAGCTCTACTGCCAAAGACTGGAGTTGCCGGGCGCGCGATTCGGCCAGCTGGGTACGATCAGCCACCTGCTGCTCAAGCGTTTCGTTTAGATGTCGCAAGGATTCCTCGGCTTTTTTACGTTCAGTAATGTCGCTGGCAGCGCCAAACCATTCAACCAATTCGCCATTTTCATCTAGCAACGGAACCGCACGCGAATGCGTCCACCCCAAACTGCCGTCAGCCCGGCGGACCCGATGTTCGAAGTTGAAAGTGCTCTGTGCCTGAATTGCCGCACTGATAACGGCTGTCACTTGCGGCTGATCATCCGGATGGATGTATTTTTGCATCCAATTGGGGTCTGACGTTTGAGTATCGGCAAGAAACCCCTGGCCCTGAAGCTGGCGCATCTCGCTCCAATCCGGGCTCATACGATACAAACTTTCCGAACTGGCTGCAACGAGAGCCCGAAATTGCCTTTCACGCCGGAGCAGAGTCTCCTCCATGTTTTTGCGCTCGGAAATATCCTGTGCTGTGCCCCGCAATTTTGTTATGCGCCCGGCATTATCCCGCAGAACTTCCCCCTTGGCTATATGCCAGCCGCAAGTATCATTCTCGCGAATATGCTCCAGTTCGAGTTCATAGCATTTGCCAGATTCCAACGCTGCTTTCAGGGCCCTTTCCAGACGCGCCCAACTATCTGTTTTGTAATATCGTGGGTGTTCCTGGTGAGTTGGAGGCGCAAGTGCAGGGTTCCTTCCGAAAATATCGTACACCGCTTTTGACCAGAAGATAGTACCTTTATCTGGATCCCACTCCCAGTCTCCTACTTTCGCGATCCTTTGGGCTTCGATAAGCCGTGAAGTGCTTGCTTGTAAGTTCTCCTCGGCCAGTTTGTATTCGGTGATATCCTTTGCGGTTCCTATAAACTGGACGACCTTTCTGCCGATGCCTTCACCTGACCATATGCCGTTTCCGCATACGGCAACCCACCGATGCGTTCCGTCTGGCACAATGATACGATATTCGGTATCATACCCGCCACTATCTTCACAGGTTAGCGCTGCAAGTACTTCGCCTTCAACGCGGGTGCGGTCCTCAGGATGTATCCTATCGAACACTTCTTTATTCGTCATTGCACGCTTTTCGAGACCGAATATCGCGCAGCAGCGATCATCGAGCATTGTAACGGATGTATCCGGGTTGTATTCCCAGATGCCCAGCCGGGCGATCTGCAGCGCCGCTTCCAATCGCAAACGGCTTTTCAGCAGCTCTTCATCCGCCTGCTTGTGCTCGGTAATATCCATGGCAATCCCATGCGACCGCAAGGGTCGACCCTGAAGGTCGAATTCTAAGCGCCCGCGGATCATCACCCAGCGGACGTCACCACTGGGCAAAATGATCCGATGCTCACTGCTGTATTCAGGCGCGGTTTTGCGATCAATGCGGGCAAGAGCCTCGGCAAGAACCCGCCGGCGGTCATCAGGGTGGACTGCTGCTGGAATTCCGTCACTCAGGGGTAGTGTTTGATCCGGGCCGTATCCATAAATATCCAGAAACTCCGGCGACCAGTAATCAATACCAGATTGCAGGTGACGTGAATAGGCGCCGATCCTGCCCGCCGTGGCGGCGAGGCGGTAACGCTGCTGACTGTCCTGCAGGGCTTGCTTGGCATGCTTTCGCTCGGTGATATCCACTAAGGATAGACGCCATTGAAGGCAGCTGCCGGCATGATCGGGTTTATTGGCAGCGGCAGCCAACGTTACGTGAACGCACCCTTCCCGGGTGCCGACGAGCCGCAATTCACAAGGGGTGGCCACTGAATGCAAAGCCAGCTCTTGGGTATAGGCGAAATAAGCAGGCTTATCATCTGGATGAACATAGTTATCGAAGCGTTGGCCCACCAGGAGACCATCCGAGCCGGCCAGCATCTTTGCGGCCGCCGTGTTGACCTGCTCGATAATACCTCCTGAATTGACAATAACAAAGGCCACCGGCGCGGATTGAAACAGGTCCGCACAATCATTGCGCGATTGCTCAAGTTCCTGGGTCCTGCGGCGTAGCCTTTTTTTTAGCAATTCCAGTTCGGCACTTTGAACTTCAACCTTGTCGGCCAAGCGTTTCAGATCCATATCGCCCATTGGGCGTGCCGCGGACCTCTGTTCTTGCACAATCTGCTTGGCCCTTTTGCGCAGCGACTGAAAAATCTCACTGAGTTGAATTTTGGAGCACATTGGAATGGTTCGCTTTATTTTACAGTTTGCCGGTCACATTTCTATCGCTATCAATTACATATCGCTGACGTTTCGCGCGATTCTTCGCGTAGCAAGCAGCCTTTTAGTTTGTTGGATTCATTGGATAAAATTTCAAGCATAATTTATCCTCCAGAATATCTGGGCATGAAGAAGTTTTGGTCTAATTAGCTACATAAAATCGGACCAAAAAACAATCATTCAAGGATGATGAATAATACAATATATCCAAACAGGTCGCTAATCGAACATAAAGATTGGCATAGATGGTCCGCTTGCGTCCGATTCGGTCTTGCCTGTGGGGGTAAACGCACCCTCTGGTGATCGATTGGCTGGATACGGAAAACCTTATTCCGATTCCAGAGTGGAATCTTTTTAAGCGCCCGTCGAGTTAGTAATACCGTAGATTACCCTCAGCAGTTTCGCCGAAGGTGCAGTTTTGTTCAGAAAAGCATCCGCGCCAGCATGACGCATCATCAAAGTAAGCTGTTCATCGTGGTGCATCGACGACGCATTATCCGAACATTGGGTAACTCAGCCTATCCGACGGGTGGCCTCGATTACCGTCCATCTCCGGCATGGAAATATCCATCACGACCCACATCCGGGCGGAGCTGCCGGGCAAGCTCGAGGGCTTCCCGCCCGTTTGCCGCTTCACCCGGCCACCTGAATATCGGGCTGACCGGCCACCAAACTGATAAGGCCTTTGCGCATGACCTCATGGTCGTCGGCAAACAGCAAACGCTTCCCTCCTTAAAGACGGAACCCGCGAGTTTTTTGTCAATATCGGCCCTTCCGCCAAGGCCTATTGAGCCGGACGAAATTTGGAAAAGTTGAGGGGAACCGCAAGAGTGAAGCGAGAGCCTTTCCCCGGGATATTATTGATCACCAGATTTCCACCAGTATAATGGGCACGCTCTCGCAGGCTCAGAAGGCCGAGACAGAGCTTTTTTGGGTTAAATCCAGAATTTCGGGATCAAACCCCCTACCCTGATCACTTACAGTTGAGTACTAACCTTTTTTCGTAGTCCGAGAGGACAACACGTGCACTTTTTACACCAGCGTGCTTTACGATGTTGAATAAGAACTCCTGCACGGGCACGGAACAAAACATCTTCAGAGCCTGGTCCCCCACTGGCCTTCTTCATTTGCTTCCAACCCGACTTGTAACCCAAACTGTTCGGTGCACCTGCCGGGCGAGCCAATACAAAGGGACCGGGACAGGAATTCATCAAAGAGCATTCAGCACCGTTTTTTTATTCTTCGCTTACTTATTGGTGGGGCATTGAAGGGGTGGTAATCATGGAGCGGATGCGGCCTCCGTCAGATGCTGCGCCATATATCGATCCAAGTTATGCCCACGACGTGAACCCGATCAGTATCTTGAGCTTACATACCGAAAAGCCAATCTATGGAAAATTTGAGCAATGCGCCTATTCGGCAATCTGGATCAGATGGGAGATTGCCTATAGTCTGGCTTATTTAATTAAATAATTATGTTTTTACATCAAAAACATATTCGTCCATCGCCCAGCAAACCGAGAAGCCCCATGCAATCTTAGGGCATTCGGCAGATGACTACAAGCAACAGCAGTTCCCGCAAAAAGAGCCTTGTACCGCAAACCAAAAAAGAGTAGTAGTTAGCGACTGTGGTGGGTTAGACATTGCTACTCTAAAGCTCAAGGTAGGAGGATCTATGGCAAAGACAAAAATATCCCAACTCATCGAAGCAGGGAATAACATAGAAAAGACAAAGACCGGGTTTACTGTAAGTGAGCTGATGTCCGCCCTTAGATGGATCGAGGACAACGAGATACAGTATGCTCGCAATGCGATGGTGACCCTGACTAAAAAAGGACAGGCTCGCAAGCTTATCAATTCAAGGCCTGTGGTTTACTCGTTTAAAAAGAACCATATCGCTAAGGCAACTCAGTCCATACCCCTTCATTCCTCTTTGAAAACGCCAGAGTTTCACCCAGACGGATGTGCCAGAAAAATTATTCCGCTGAAAGAAGACGGGGAATCCCGTCGCGGCAAAACGTTGGAGCATCGCATAAAAGAATTAGAGACACAATTGGCTGAGACAAAACAAAAACTTGCTGAAGCACAGGCAAACATCAGCAAGCATACCCGCACAATTGAAATGCAAGACCGGATCATCAAAGGGCAAAAAAGGGAGCGAAACGCGGCACCGGTGATGATCTTTAAGCGACGCGGAAAGAAGGGGTAATCGCTCTTCTGGCGGCTGGGCTGAGGGCAAGGATCATTACTAACCGCCCGATTTATGTGTTTGCCGAGGGCAGAAACACCTGCACGGTGGTGCCACGGCCCACCTTGGACTCAACGCATATTGCCCCGCTGTGGTTTTTTACAATGCCATAGGCTGCTGCCATGCTCAGTCCACGCCCCTCGAACTTCGTTGTGAAAAATGGTTCGAATATGTGCTGCAGGGCGCGTTCATCCATACCCTGGCCGTTGTCGGAAATTTGTAAAACGATATACTCGCCGGGCGCTACCTCGAGCTTGGTATCTTGCGGTAATTGCTGACTCGGCACTATCTCTCCATGGATGTGGATATGCCCTCCAGACGGGAGTGCTTCGGTGGCGTTGGTCACAATTGCCGATAAGGCCATCTGCATCTGTATCACATCCACGCGCACAGAACAGTTATCAACAGGTAACGTTACCACTATCTCAATGCGGCCATTCAGGTTTTTTTTTACGTCATCTAAAACGCGCCCAAGAAGCGCTTCTATGGCAATTTTTTGGGGCAGATATTTGCCGCCATGCGCGTATGCAAGCAACTTGGCGGTCAGTTCCCGCATTCTATAGGCAACCCCTTCGATGCGCTCTATGTATTTTCCAGGTTCTTTGCCGCCCACAACGCCGAGTTTGATCAACTCGATGTTGCCCATCAATATGGAAAGCGCGTTGTTGTACTGGTGGGCCACCCCGCCCGCCAAGGTTGCGATCGCATCCATTTTTTGAGCGTTTAACAACTGCTGGTCGCGCCGCCGCAACTCCCCTACCTTCTCGTCCACCTTTGTTTGTAATTCCGTATTCTGATGTTGAAACATCGCGATGTATTCCAAGCTTTCCATGGCATTTGCGGCATTGCGCAGCAACAGCGAGAGCGCTTGCAGCGATCCGTCAGACAATTTGTCTTTTTCGGCTGGAAAAAATCCTATGAAAATGCCGCGGATGCGCGAATACGTAGCGATGGCGTGCAGCAGTACACGGTAGCGCCGGTCAACGGAATAGACCAGAATCTCGCGCCGCTCGCGCAAGGCCCAAGCAATGTAGCCTCCCTGAATCAAGGACTCTACCTGGGTCTCAATTTCCTTTTGCGATTCTACCGGCGCAAACCAGGCGGTGCTGATATCGGAGGTGACTTGGTCTACCGTGTAGATGGCCTTCAACTCAGGTTGTATGATTTCTTCGAGCCGTACGCCCTGTTAAATGGATAAAGTGCAAGGGGTCGACGGTCGTATCGACCTGCTTCTGAAAATCGCCCAACGACAGCACCTGTTCCAAAACTCTCAAAACAGCGCGGTATTTTTCTTCCGCTGCCCGCAGCCGGGAATCATGATTGCCTTGCGCAAGCGGTTGCATCAATGCCACTCCTCGGCCAACAGAGCCTCCATGGCGTCCAATTGTTCATTGGTTTGCAGTATGGCAGTAAACAGGGTGCCTGGCGCAATCGCAGTCAGATCCCACGCCTTTGAATCAAAATGCGGAATAATGTGTTCTCCGCTATGGCCCAGACCCAAAGCGTTCACCGCAATGTCCGCCATGTGAACAATTCCCGCCTCGACCGGGTTGGGGGCGCTGATAGGGTCATGGTGATAGACGATATTGTTTTCAAGACCAAAGGGCAGGTGCCATTTTCTAAAAAGGTATCCGGCTATCTCTTCATGGCTTATCCCGAGGCACTCTTTTTCTACCTCGTAGAGCGCGAGACCGGTTTTTTGGGCCATGTACAACACCATTTTGGCCTGTTCCGCGAAATACCGGTACCAGACCAGGCGGCCGACGTCGTGCAGCAGCCCTGATAAAAAAAGTCGCTCCGTATGTTGCAGCCCCTTATGGGCCGCCAGAATTCTGGACAACAGGCCGCATGCCAGGCTGTGTCTTCTGAAGGTGTTGACATCGATAAGGTCCCCGGGGATCTTATCGAAAAAATGCATGATCTCGATGCCCATGACCAGATCGCTGACCTCCTTGATGCCGATCATGGTAACGGCGCGTGAGATGGTATCGATGTGCGAGGCAAACCCGTAATAGGAAGAGTTGACCAACTTAAGCAACAGAAGAGACAGGCTTGCGCTCCTGCTCACCACATCGGCGAGATCAGAAACTCCTTTACATGGCCAATCACGATGCGCTGACGGGCTTGCTCAACCGTAAAGCGTTCATCGAAAGCTTGGAGGTGGAAATCGAAAAGGCCCGCCGGCAAGGGTACCCGCTTGCGCTTTTCTTTTGAGATATGATCGAAAGTTGTGTTTAGGAAAATAGGTGGTGTATCCACCGGCTGATTGTTTCCGAGGCAATTAACCGGCCCACCGAAATGGAAAGGATACACACACCATGAGCAAAGATAACGTAATCGCGATCAAAAAACCAGACACCTTTGTTGACGACCCTATTTCTGAGATATTGCGCCAAGGAGCCAGAAGCTTGATATCCCAGGCCCTGGAAATCGAATTAGAACTTTATATCAATCAATACAAGGACCTGAGGGATCAGATGGGTCTTCAAAGGGTCGTTCGCAATGGGTATTTACCCGAACGTCAAATCCAAACTGGCGTTGGGCCAGTTTCCGTTAAAGCGCCGCGTATAAGAGATCGACATCAGAACGCATCAAAGAGAATACATTTTAGTTCAGCCATCTTGCCGCCATACCTGCGTAAAACCCGGAGCATGGAACAGTTGCTGCCCTGGCTGTATCTAAAGGGCGTTTCCACAGGTGATTTTAGTGATGCCTTGGCAGCACTGGTCGGCAAAGATGCACCGGGATTGTCCGCGCCAACGATCGGCAGACTCAAGACCGTTTGGCAGCAGGAATATGAGCAATGGCAAAAGCGTAGCCTATCAGGCAAACGATACGTCTATTTTTGGGCCGATGGGGTTTACTGCAATGTGCGCATGGACGATAAACATTGCCTCCTGGTGATTGTGGGCGCAACCGTCGATGGCGAAAAAGAGCTGGTTGCCATAGAAGGCGGATTTCGTGAAAGCGAGCTGTCCTGGTCCCAGCTGCTGTTGGACCTGAAAGCAAGGGGCGTTACCAGCGGTCCGCAGCTTGCCATAGGCGACGGTGCCCTCGGCTTCTGGAAGGCCATGGATAAAGTGTTTCCGGATGCCCGCTGTCAAAGATGTTGGGTTCACAAGACTGCTAATATCTTGAACAAATTACCGAAAAGCCTTCAACCAAAGGCAAAGGCCCACCTGCACCAGATTTGGCAGGCTGATAACAAGAATGAGGCAGAACGGCACTTTAATGGTTTTGTTAATGCGTATGAAGCAAAATACCCGAAAGCCGCTCAGTGTCTGGAAAAGGATCGTTCCTCTTTGCTGACCTTTTTTGATTTTCCGGCGGAACATTGGCGGCATATCCGGACAACAAACCCAATTGAATCAACTTTTGCCACTGTTCGCCTGCGGACGAACAAGGTCAGAGGCTGCTTTTCTGCAAACACGGTAATGACAATGGCTTTTAAATTGTGCAAATGTGCACAAAAAAGATGGATACGCTTGCATCATCCCGAGCGGTTGGCAGAGATTATAAAAGGAGTAAAGTTTGTCAATGGTATTGAAGAAAAACGGATCGCCGCCTAAATTC
>LADR01000063.1 GCA_000961655.1 Desulfatitalea sp. BRH_c12 | reverse complement strand
GCAAGTACGACTGTGCGCGCGTTACCGGCATTTTTGGGCCAAAGGCAAAGCCAAACAAGTGATCATAACGATTATCGCCAGAGAGCTGTGTGGATTTATCTGGGCGATCGCCGTAGAAGCTGAAAGTGCGATAACAAACTGAAGACAAATCTATTGTAGCTAATCTATCTCAGATCTAACAGGAGGTGTTTATACGATCATACGGCATATGATTCCAAGGCAGCCGCAGGGGCGCAACCACGGATAGGAGAATCCTCGACCACCCTAAAAGGATAAGCCCATCCGGGGCCTAACTCCCGTAGGTAGACCTGAGGCAGCTCCGCGACGAAGAAAAGTCATGTCGGTAACCAACCCGCGAATATCAGAATACTCAACCGTCGCTAAAACGGTTCCGCCCCTTCGGGTGCTTTGGAATACATCCACAACAAGGAATCTGGCGTCAATAAACGCTGGGCAGGCGGTCTATTTTTCTCTTGACAACTGTCAACCATATCAGGGTGGGCATCGCCCACCATTTATTTGCAACTGGTCATAGGTGATCTGTGGTGCGGATGGCTTTGAATGACACGATGTCTGGCAACGCCCCGCCCTATCCAGCACGCTACGTGCCAAGGTTTACATGCGATGGCCATGCATCGATTCGTAAGTGCCCTTGCGTCCAGCGCCATAAATTGATATGAATTCTGGCTGTGCACATGGAATGCGCCTGCTTTTGATGATCATCTGCGGTTGCAAGACTTGAAACGGACCGGAAAGCGGAACCGCCGGAAAATATCATGGGTTTTTCTGAAGCCATCTTTAAAGTCATCAATGTTTCGGGGTGCCCCTATTACAAGAGAGGGGATGAGTTCATCATCACCGGCAACGCCCTTCTACTGGAACATAATAAGGGCAGCAAGTTCATCTCAACGATTATTATCGATCTGCCTCAAAAAAGGAGAGAATGCCGAACTTTGATCGCACAGTTGACCAAAGTTCTGGTAGAATATGAGAGAATCGACCGCATTCCCGAAAGCACTATCTCCTGCGGTGAATGCCATGGCGAAATTAAGTTGGAGCACAAAAAAGGCGCCACGATTGCGCTGGTCGAAGACATCAAGCAATACAGCACCGACGTTAATACCATTGCCAGCCTTCTGTGTAATTTTTCTATTTTCAAGACGCTCGACGAAACGAGCCTGAAAAATTTCGTTTCCCTGCTCAGGCTTAAAAAATTTGCTCCCCAGGAACGGATTATCAGCAAGGGGGAGCCGGGTAAAAATCTGTATATCATCCTGTCCGGTCTCGTCAATGTTGTGGACCAGGATGGCATCAGCATCACGAAGCTGCTCAATGGAGATGTATTTGGCGAGATGAGCCTGATCAGCGGTGATCCGGTCGGTGCAACGATCATTGTTATGGAGCCCACTACCGTGCTGTTCATTTGTGGGCAAGATTTTTTGAAAGTGCTCAACCGCTTTCCATCGTTGCAAATGTACTTTGCCCGATTGCTGTCCCGCCGTTTGGCGAAATCCAACATAATGATATCCAAGGAGTTTTCTTCCGGGATGACCGGTACGTTGTCGCAGATGCCGCCGGTCGAACTGTTTCAGACACTGAACTATAATTTGAAAACAGGCGTTCTAAAACTCAATTTGTCCCGGGGGCCGGCCAATTTTCTTTTCCGAAATGGTGCGATCGTCCAGGCGCAATATGGTCGGAAGAACGGTAAATCCGCCTTTTTTTCTGTTTTGGGCGAAAAGAAAGGACGCTTTCAATTTTTGCCGGGGTTGTCTGAAAACGAGATGAACATGCCTGAAATAGGCATGTTCATGGAATTGTTGATGGAAGGTCTGCGGAAATTGGACGAGCAGGTTCAAATGTAAATGGCGGGCAAGCGGGGCTGTGGCGCCTGCGTTTTATTGTTGACTTTGACGCATGGCTTGCGCTTATATGCTGCTATTATTTTTGATAATATCGCCTTGATCAACACCCGGACAGCTTAGGGCGATCCGCTTTCTATTAACCGCGGCTCAGGCGGTAGCAATACCCGCCTTGAACGCGCAAGGCAATCTCTGCAGCGCGCTTTTCCATGCCGATAAGGGGAAACAAGCTGCCGACACTCTCTTTCTTTTTTTTTCACATTTTATATGAAAAGCCCGAAAGGTCCATTTCAAACGTTTGAAGGTGTTGGGACGAATAACGGCTCCTTTTTTTTATTTTGCGGACTTTTGCGAAAGGTTAAAGAAAAACCGCTCTTTGACCGATACTGAATCTAGTTTGGAAGCAGGCAGAAATATTGTGACTGATCACACAGGTGTGAAGGGATTTCGGGCGGGGACATCACAATGATCTTGTTTTGCGAAGAATGCGGCACCCGGCATGATATCGATGAAAGCAAGATGGTTGGTGAGGTTCACCGATTTTCTTGCAATGGATGTCACGAGACTTTAATGGTCGCGTTGGCTAATAAACAGGAAGGGAACGCCGCCGCCCATGCGGCATTGGTTACCCCGGCTGAGGGCCAACTGGAACCAGACCCCAAGCCATTGAAAATCCTGGTGGTTGACGACTCAAAACTCATTCGAAGGGTGTTGCGGGAAATTATTGAGTCCGATGGCTGCAAAAAAGTGATCGGTGAAGCTGAAAACGGAAAAAATGCCCTGGATTTTCTGATCAGTGAGCGCCCGGACGTCATTACCCTGGACATCAATATGCCCGTCATGGATGGCATCACGACGCTAAAACACATCATGATTTCCCGACCTGTTCCGACAGTGATGATCAGCGCATTGACCAAGGAAGGCTCGACGGAAACCTTCGATTCGCTCAAGTATGGTGCCATTGACTTTTTGCCCAAACCCTCCCAGATAAAGGGCGCTGATCTTAAGTCTCAAAGAAATGAGATTCTCAGAAAAATCGAATTGGCGGCAGCGGTTCAAATCGAATCCATTCGGTATCTGCGCCGGCCGTCCCAGGACAAAACGGATCGCGGCAATGACCCGATGGCCCTCAGATGTATCGTAGCCATGGGTGTGGCCGAAGGCGGGTATGGTGCATTGCTGAATGTCGTCCCAAGGCTCAGAAGGGATATTCCGGCGGCTTATGTGGCAGTGATGCACCAACCCCCGCATCACATCGAAGGGTTTGCCGGTTACCTCGATCAGTGCAGTCGGCTGTCCGTGCAGCGCGCCCGTGACGGCGCGGTGCTGCAGGGAGGCGTCTGTTACCTGGCTGCTGCTACGGAACACGTAACGCTCGCCCAAACTGACGGCGAGACGCGATTGAGAGTCAGTTCATCTCCTTTCCCTACGCCGATGGGCGCCATCAACATGTTGATGGGATCGGTGGCCGAGATTATGGGGGAACGCGCCGCAGGCGTTATTCTCACAGGAGCGGGAGATGATGGTGTGGATGGTTTGGGCCGGATCATCGCGAATGGCGGAGCGGTGTTCATTCAGGATCCTCGCAGCTGCCTTTTCAAGGAAACGCCGACCAAGGCAGCCGAAAAATATGCCGTAGAGTACCTGATCAGCGACAAACAGATGGCCGGAGCGATCAATGCTTATATCAGGGCGCAGAGCAATTAAGGAGAAAAACGATGAATGAGAGCGATGCCATTACCGAAGAAAAGCTGCCGGAAGCCGAAGATGCCATCCAGATGGTTGGCTTTATCCTGGTCGGCGAGCTGTTCGGGGTGGATATTCTCATGGTGCAGGAAATCATCAAGGAAAGCCCTGTAACCAGAATACCCGATTCGCCGGATTTCATGGAAGGGGTGATCAATCTGCGCGGCAACATCATTCCCATCATCGATTTATGCAAACGTCTTTCGTTGCCCAAGCCGGAAAAGAAACCCGGAACAGAGGCTTGGACTCTGATTCTTAATATTGGCGGAAGAGTTACAGGCTTTATCGTCGATCATGTCACCCGCGTGCTGAAGGTTACGGAAGAATCCATTCAACCGCCGCCCGAAATGGTGGTGAGCGCATTGAAAGCCCAATACATCAGCGGTGTTTGCAGGTTGGACGAACAGTTCATGACAATTCTCGACTTTAACCGCATTCTGGTGGTCGAAGAATTCAAGAAATTAAGCGCACTTAAACGCCAGCAGGTTCAGTGAGGGCCGCCAGGCTGAATTCATAGATGAAGACCATTTTAATAATTACAGGTGTGATTCGATGGGTAAAAAGATATTGATTGTCGATGATTCCTCTATCATGCGTAAAATGATCAGGCAAACCCTGTCGGATGAAAACCATTTTGTCGCGGGTGAGGCAAAGAACGGCAAGGATGCCGTGGAAATGTACAAATCCCTTAAGCCCGATATCGTGACCATGGATATCACCATGCGTGAGATGGACGGCTTCGCGGCGGCCAAGGAAATCTTGAGCAGCGACCCCGACGCCAGGATTATTTTCCTGTCCAATCTGGATGAAGAAAAATACAGCCAGGATGCCAAGCGCATTGGTGCAAAAGGCTATGTCAACAAGCACAATGCCAAAGCGATTGTGGATTTGATCAATTCTCTCGGATAACGACCCGCGCCGCAGATAGCGACGCAAGTTTGTACGGGGCAGATTCGACATAACGGTTTCGATGCCACTGAGAGGGAGCTTGGGCGATGAAAAGGAGAACCGCATGACCGATAACTCCTTGCTTCAGGATTTCATAGTAGAGACGGGAGAGCATCTCGAGGAGACGGAACGTAATCTATTGCGTTTGGAGCAGCAGCCCGAGGATGCCGAGGTGCTCAACAATATCTTCCGTTCGATCCACACGATAAAAGGGTCTTCGGAATATCTGGGCCTGGAGCGCATTTCCGAGCTGTCGCATAAGCTGGAGAATCTGCTGGATTTGCTGCGTCGGGGCGAGCGGCGTGTCAACGGCGCGGTGATAGACCTTTTGATCGGCACCAACGATCGTTTCTCGCAACTGGTGGATGACCTGGCGCACCATCAGCAGGAGCGGGCTGCGATCGACGACCTGGTGCAGCGCATCGAAGGGTACAACCGGGGCGCGGAACCGGTTTCGGTCGAAGAGGCCTTGGCGGAGACATCACCGCAGGTCGATGGCGATGCGATTGAAGACGAGTATGACGAAGAGTTGTTCGGGATATTCGTGGATCAGCTCAAAGACGGTTTGCAGGCATTATGCGACCAAACCGTCGAACTGCAGTCGGGGCAACCCGCCGGCGCCGTGCTGTCGCAATATGAAGATCGTCTGGGCACCTTGCAATCATCGGCCAATTACATGG
>LADR01000028.1 GCA_000961655.1 Desulfatitalea sp. BRH_c12 | reverse complement strand
CTCGGGCGCACGGGCTTCGTCCGTGGCCCTCCCGCTGGCGTCCGTGCTGGTTGCGGCGGTGGCGGGCTGCGCCGGATCGCCTGTTTGTATGTTGCCCTGCGCGTCATATATGGCGGCATAGCCCTCTTTTTCACGAATGGACGGATCGGGTATGTGGATTTTCTGGCCGGCGTAGATGCGGTTGATATCAGTGATTTGCGGGTTGGCGGCCTGCAGGAGTTTGATGCCTTCGTTATAGGCTTGGGTTCCGTAGCCGCCAAAGCGGGCCACGACCAGTTTGGAGATGGTGTCGCCGCGTTGGACTGCATAGGGCTGCGTGTTTTCCTTCAACAGTTCCGTGACTTTGCCAAGACTGACAAACGGAATCGTTACCACGCCGCTGTCTTGGCCGGGCAGAGTGCCGTGCTCCATTTTGCGCAATGGAATGTCAATCGCCTGGCCCGGCCGGAGCAGATCGATATCCTGCACGTGGGGATTGAGTCGCGCGAAAATTCCGAGGAATTCTCGAAAATCCTTGTTGGAAATTTCGCCCTTCTGACGAAAAATCTTATAGATCCAGTCGCCGGTTTGCACCGTGTATGGTTCGCACAGAATATCCCAGCCACGGTCGTAGCGTACAAGGTAGTTTTTATAAATCAAATTGCTGGCGCCGGCGCCATTCGCGGCGAAAAACAACACCGCCAACACGAGAAATCCGCAGCAGATACGGCGCAGCCGGTCAGGAGCGCTCAGTTCAGGCGTAAGAGAGGGGGGCATGATCGGTAGTGCTTGCATTGTGCATCCTTTAGGGTGAAGTCGCGGCACAGATCGAACAGGTGGTCGTGGTCGCCGGTTGCATGCGTCTCGATTTCAATCGGAAATTGTCCCTCCTGTACTGGGATGCCGATGGACGTTCAACGGGATGCCGTCTGTCATGCTGCGCACCGGGGTATCAGCTCTGGGCCTTTCGGGTCAGTTGCAAATCCTCGGCGATCAGTCGGGTTATCGCCCGGACATAGCGCTCGAAGGGCTCGCCGGTCAACGGCCGGCCTGGGGCCGGGACCTGCGTAAGCTCTCCGGGGTGCATATATACCGGTCGGTTGATCAGGGACGGCTCGGGGCGCACCGCGAACTCTTCCGGAAAGTGGTTCTCAAAATAAAGATCCTGAAAACCCGCGAATTTCAGCGCGTGAGCCGTTGAATCGACAATGGCCGTGAGGTTTTTCCCGATCACCCCCTTTTCGACCGCCGTCTTAAGACCGGCCAAGCACTCGCCGCCGTGGGTACAGGCGATGTGGCCGTTGCGATTGGCCTTGAGATACCACTCCATGATCGCCTGTTCAGGAACATGCACAAAGTGTACCTTCTGTCCCCCGGCGATCTCATTGTAGCGTTTGACAAGTTCGATGACGCGCGGCATGGAGACTGGATTGCCGATCATGGCCGCCTGTGCGACCGAAGCGCGTACGTTCTGGGCAACGAACCGTCGCCGTGTCTCATCCGGTTCCTGATAGTATTGATAAACAGGGTCGGCATGGGCAGACTGCACGCCGATGATCGTGGGCAGATCGTCGATCAGGCCGATCCGGCGGAATTTTATAAAACCGCTCATCACCGCCGTGATGTTGCCGGCATTGCCGATCGGCACCACGATGACCTTGTCGGCCATATCATATTCGAATTCCTGAGCGATTTCATAGGAATAGGACTCTTGACCCAGGATGCGCCAGGCGTTTTTCGAATTGAGCAAGGCCACTTCGTATTGATCGGACAACGCTTCGACCACTTTCATGCAGTCATCGAATACGCCCGGAATTTCAAAGACGCGCGCCCCACTGCCTAGAGGTTGCGACAATTGCTGCGGGGTCACTTTCTTGTGCGGCAGAAGCACGGCCGATTTGATGTGCGGCCGCAGGTAGGCAGCGTAAAGGGCCGCCGCGGCAGAGGTGTCGCCGGTCGAAGCGCACACCGCCAGCACTTCGGACACTTTGCCGCTGCTGATCAGAAAGTGGATGTAGCTCAAGGCGCTGGCCATGCCGCGATCCTTGAACGAGGCGCTGGGGTTCTGGCCGTCGTTTTTATAATAAAATCGCAGCCCGACCGCCTCCTGCAAGCCGGCATTGGCCTCGATCACCGGGGTATGGCCCTCGCCCAGGTAGACCACGGCATTCAGCGGGATGATCGGGCCGATGAATTCGTGATAGCGGTAGATGCCCTTGAGGGCCGGAAGGGTCAACATGCGTCGATAGTCAAAAATCTGGCGCCATTGCTCTGGCGGGATCTCTTTGAGCCGTTCAAAGTCCCGATCCTCGATGAGCAGCACCTGGCCGCAGGCGGGGCAGGTGTAAAGCAGTTTTTCAATATCAAACGCGGTTTCGCATCCCAGGCAGCGGTAAATCAGCTGTCCGGCCGGCCGGGGAATCAAATGGGGTTGTATGTCGGGTGGGAAGTGTTCCGGTCTCATGCGATCCTGTCCTTTCCGCCCATATAGGGACGCAACGCTTCGGGAATGATCACCGAGCCGTCGGCCTGTTGATAGTTTTCCAGCAGGGCGGCCACCGTGCGGCCGACCGCCAGCCCCGAACCGTTCAGCGTGTGAACCAGTTGGGTGCCTTTCTGCCCCTTTCGTTTGAAGCGGATATTGGCGCGGCGCGCCTGGAAATCTTCGAAATTGCTGCACGAAGAAATTTCGCGATAGACCCCCTGGGCCGGCATCCACACTTCGATATCGTATGTCTTGGCCGCCGAAAAGCCCATGTCTCCGGTGCACAAGGCAATCACCCGGTAGGCCAGGCCCAGTCGCTCCAGAATCGTTTCGGCATTGTGCAGCAGGCTCTCCAACTCATCGTAGGACGTTTCAGGGGCGGCAAACTTGACCAGCTCCACCTTATTGAATTGATGCTGACGGATCAGGCCGCGCGTGTCCTTGCCATAGGAGCCCGCTTCCGAACGGAAGCAAGGCGTATAGGCCGTGTAATAAAGCGGCAGCCGCTCTTCGGGGAGAGTGTCGCCGGCATGAATATTGGTGACCGGCACTTCGGCCGTGGGGATGAGAAAGTAGTCCCAGTTTTCCAGTTTGAACAGGTCGGCTTCGAATTTGGGCAGTTGCCCGGTATTGGTCATGCTCTGCCGGTTGACGATGAAAGGCGGCAGCGTCTCGGTATAGCCGTGTTCGAGGGTATGGATATCGAGCATGAAATTGATCAAGGCACGCTCCAGACGCGCACCGGCCCCCAGATAAAGAGGAAAGCGCGCGCCGGTGATCTGCGCGGCCCTGCCGAAGTCCAGTATGCCCAGCGACTCGCCGATATCCCAGTGACCTTTAGGCTCGAATCCGAACGCGGGGGGGTGCCCGATGGTTTTAACGACCGGATTGTCTTCGGCATTTTGTCCTACGGGCACCGAAGCATGCGGTATGTTGGGGATACTGAGAAGAATTGTCTTCAGATTTTCTTCATGTTCAATCAGATCTTTTTCCAGGGCTTTGATGCGGTCGCCCACCGATCGCATCTCTGCCATTTTCTGCTCGGCATCGACCCCTTCTCTTTTGAGCTGAGCGATCTGTTCCGAGGCGACATTGCGGCTGTGGCGCAATTGCTCGATTTCGGCCAGAATGGTCGTGCGCTGCTGGTCGGCTTGGTTGAATGCCGTCCAATCGGTTTTGTCGCCGCGAGTGGCCAGCGACTGCTGAACGGCCGCTAAATTTTGTCGGACAAACTTGATTTCTAGCATCACAGTACCTATATTGGTCGAACTTTATTGTCGATACCGCTTATTACGGAAATCGAATACCTCGGTTGCCGGCCTAACGGGTAGGCGCGCCGGTAGTGTAAAGACAGCCGAAACTGTAATGCAAGCGTCGGATTTGGTCAATGATAATTGTGAGTTGACGTCAGTGTCGCCGATCCGGCGACCATACCCAATGAGAAACCGGAGAATGCAATGGAGGAAATCCGAGACAAGAAGCAAGATATCCGCGATGAGATGGCGCGCAAATTTCTGAATAAATCGCCAGAAGAGATCAATGCGAAAATCCTGGCCATCGAAAACCGGCTTTTCGAGTTTGCCAATTTTCTAGAATCCCGGATCGTTCTTTTATATACAACGGCCCCTGGCGAAGTGGATACAACAGGTATCATCAAGCGCAGTATGATGTACAACAAGATTATTGTCCTGCCTGCTTTTGAGCCCAATTCGCACAGAGCTCGTCTTTACAAAGTAGACGATTTGCAAAAGGATCTGGTCCAGGGGCCGCGCGGCAATCTGGAACCCAATCCCAAACGATGCAAAACCGTGCCGATGGACTGCTTGGATATCGCCGTGGTCCCGGGTGTGGCCATGGATGAGAAGGGCGGGCGCATCGGCTTGGGCAAAGGGAGTTACGATCGCCTGATCCCGGAGCTGCCGATTACCACACGCAAGGTGGGACTAATCTTCGAGATGCAGATTTTGCCCACCATTCCCATTGAAAGCCATGACAAACATGTGGATATCGTGATCACCGAAGATCGGATCATATACAAAATCTGACGGCTGTTGAACTGCCAATCAGGACTGAACTGATGGGACCCCCGTTGCAATGCCGGGGGTCCTTCTTTTTGAAATCAGCCAGGTAGCCAGATAGGGTGGGCATCGTTACCATTGTCTTATGTCGATCGCCTCTGTGGCCGTGTTCAACGTTTGTTCGATTCGGTGTGTATCCCATGTTTGGGCGGGATCAGTGTCAGAAAACCAATGATGTTGTTTGCGGGGAAATGCTGGTGGGCAATGCCCACCCTACTTTCGAAATTGGCGCGGACCACCCACCCGGATCACCGGGGCTTTGACTGCTTTACGTCACCCACACCCGTATCTCACTTGCCGAAGTGGATAACCAGTTTTTGTATTCCGCGCTTAAGGTTCCTCCGTTGCGTGACCAGTTATCTAGCGGCAGCCATTGAGGGCCAGGCAAACGATAAATCGGATGTGGACTATGCGCTTGACCGCTAGGGCGGGCTCTGATAGACGGATTTTTGGGGAGAAAATTGCCGATGAAATACGACCGCATGCGTCACGACATGGTAGAAAAACAGATCGAAGCGCGGGGCATTACCGATGTCGCGGTGCTCAAGGCGATGCGCAAGGTCCCTCGTCACCTTTTCGTCAGTGAAGCGCTCATGGATCAGGCGTACAGCGACTTTCCCCTGCCGATAGGAGAGCAGCAGACCATTTCGCAACCCTATATTGTGGCTGAAATGACCCAGGCACTGCAGCTCAGCGCCGATGACCGTGTCCTTGAAATCGGCACCGGCTCAGGGTATCAGGCGGCCATCCTGGCGCAGATCGTCTTCCGGGTGTATACCATCGAACGGATTCACAGTCTCTATGTCAAGGCGCGCAAACTGTTCGATCAACTGGGCTATCACAATATCGTGACGCGTTACTCCGACGGAACCTCGGGCTGGAAAGACGAAAGCCCGTTTAATGCCATCATTGTCACTGCGGGGGCCCCCGTGGTTCCGACCGTACTGGTGAACCAACTGGCGATCGGGGGACGTATGGTGATCCCCGTGGGAGACCAACATGCCCAGGATCTGATCCGGCTGGAACGCGACGAGCGCGGTATTCGCCAGACCAACCTGGGCGCCTGCCGTTTTGTCAAACTGGTGGGCGAGCACGGCTGGAGCGATCCTTCATGATGCGCCGCCTGTACGATTGGGTCTTGCACTGGGCGGATACCCCTTACGGCATTTGGGCCCTCTTCGGATTGGCCTTCGCTGAATCGTCCTTTTTCCCCATTCCGCCGGATGTGCTGCTGATTGCGCTGGCCATCGGCAACCCGGCCAAAGCCTTCAAGTTCGCGCTGGTATGCTCGGCGGGTTCAGTGCTGGGCGGATGGGCCGGCTATTACATCGGCTATGAATTCATGACCGGCATTGGTCAGAAGATCGTCAACATGTATGGTTTTGGCGACAAAGTAGATTACATCGGGGCTTTATACAAACAGTACGATGCCTGGGCGGTAACGATCGCAGGGTTCACGCCCATTCCCTACAAAGTCTTTACGATTGCCGCCGGTATGTTCAAGATCGATTTCCTCGTTTTCACGTTGGCCTCCACGTTTTCCCGATCTGCCCGCTTCTTATTGGTAGCCGCATTAATCCACCGCTTTGGCCCGGGTATCAAAGGATTTATCGATCGCTACTTCAATCCCCTGGCCACGGCCTTCGTCATCCTCCTGGTTCTCGGGTTCGTGCTCATAAAGTACTCTGTATAGCGTTTCCTGCCCCGCATGCTATGCGAATAAGCATCGCCATCGTGCGTACCGGTGAACTTTAGGACGGCAAACCAAAAAGGCTGCCCACCGGTGAGGTCGCTATAAATCTATCACCAGCCGGTTGGAAGGTATTTCTCTCATTTCTTTGTCGATGGCCTCCAAGGAATCCAGTAGATCGAAATACTTCTGGTCTACACCCGCCGGAGGATCGTTGCGGCCCAGCTTATCCCAGGCTTCCCATACATCGAGGACCGTGATGGTGTGGATATCGTGAGCTGGTAGATATAGCCGCTCCTCGTTCGGATCGCTACAAACCGGCGACAGCATGCCACACCGTACCAGTTGGGCGACGATCTGCTCGACCAGAGCACTGGGCAAATCGCACATCTCCGCGATGCGTTCAGCGGACAAGGGCGGGCGGCCTTGTCCAAACTGTCTGAACAGATGGCGCAATATATATAAAGCCACCTGTTTGCGCGCATGAATGCTGATCTCTTGATAGTCGATATCTTCCGTGTGGCGACTCACGTGCTGGTGAGCGTAAGCGATCTGCGCGCCAAATAGTACGATCATCCAACTCAGGTTCAACCAGATCAGGAAAAAGGGTAGTGCGGCGAAACTGCCGTAGATCGCGTTGTATTTGGACAGGAGCACTTGCAGGTGGATATAGGTCCCTTGGACGATCTGGAACATCGTGCCGGCGATGATGCCGGCGACCAGGGCCGAAGCAAACCGGACGTGGGTGTTGGGCATGACCATGTAGATCAGAAAGAACAGCAGCCATACAAGGCCGAAGGGCAGCAACCGGAGCATGGCGAATATCAATGGTCCGGCCAATTCGAGCAAGGCCAGCTGCCGGGTGATCTCCGTGACCTGGGTCGTGATGTAGACGGTAAGACTGCTGGAGATGATCACCAGGAAGGGGCTGATCATCATGATGGCCAAATAGTCGGTGAATTTGCGAAGCCACGAACGCGCGCGCACTTTCCAGATGTCATTGAGGGCTTCTTCGATGTTGCCAAGGACCTTGATGGCCGACCAGAAAAGCAGAATGACGCCGATGCCGGCAATGAGCCCTCCCTGTGTATTTGCCAGCAGGGAACGGGAAAAATCGATAATCTTTTCGACGGCCGCTTCTTGGCCGGCCGAGCGCTGGTAGAGCTGTTTTTCCAGGCCCTGTTCCAGTCCGAATCCTTTGGCCAGACCAAAGGCCAATGCCACGACCGGCACCACGGAAAGCAAGCTGTAGAAGGTCAGTGCCGAGGCCTGCAGCCCGCTTTTGTCCCGAAAGAAACCTTGCACGGTCAGCAGCAGGATACGCAGTGTTTTTAGAAGTGCAGCCCGCGGCTTGGTGAGCGTGCTTTGGTTCAATTGCCAGATCTCGGTCGTCAAGAACCGGACGACTTTCGTTTTGGTGGCATTGATTTTTGGCATAACCGTTCTTTCATGAATGCAGGTGAATGCCTGTTTATAGGACGCCCCTTGCTATGGCCGCAAGTGCAAGTTGTCCAGGTAGAGTGCGCGCGGGCCCGATAAAAGTGCGGTAAATACCATAAAATCCGACATATCATGCAGGTCCATCGTGCGGTCGCGGGGCGCCAGTCGAATATCTTCGATGGGGATTGCGATGGTATGCCAGCCCTGTTCCAGGATGTACGTCCGGTTGAAACGGTCGTGGAAATCATATCCACGTTGATTGTGGGCCTTATCGTTCACTCGGACGGTCAGCCGCATGGGATCGCTGTCCGGATTGTAGAGATCGACTGAAAGCACCTTGAAACCACGCCAGTCGCGGGGAAAATAGCCGATGCGCGCACCGCTGTAAATGAGGGGCTGCAGCCCTATGCGCAGTGAAGCGGCGCCCTGGTTTTTTATGTGCCGATCGATATGCAAATCCTGGCGGTCCGACCAGCGGTCGCGCTCGAAAGGGGTTTCGAAATCGCTTAACACAGGAAAATTTCGCCGGGCGAACGTTTCATCTATCAGCGCTACCGCCACTGGGGTCGTTTCTATCAGGAGCGCGGCAATGGCCGCTATTCTCAGACAACCGATCGTTTCTTTTCTCAAAGTGGCACGCGCGGGGCTGAAAAAGATCAGGGCCACGGCCGTGCCGACCAGGTTTTTTGTAATATCGTGCAGGCTGAAGGTGCGCCCGATCGCCGCTTGCATGATTTCGATGAGGCAACTGGCGGGAAGGATAACAAGCAGGCAAACGAGCAATTGTCGTCCGAACGATTGCTGTGCCATTTGGGCGCGCCGGGTGACTAAAAGGTACGCGAACAGACCGAATGCCGGAATATGCCCAAGATCCCAAGCGCGGTCAAGGGAACGCAGATCGACTTTTTCCGGTCCGACAAACAGAAGTAAACCGCAGACAAAGGCGGCGCCATAAAGCCACCATGCCCCAACGCTTGACCGGCGTCGTTTGGCGCTGCGCGTTCGGGCCGCCGGTATTTGCGCCCTGCCGGGTGCTGTATGGCCCGTCGTACCTGGATGGGCGGTGTGCTTGCCCAGCAATTAGCCACCTAACGGTTTGGTCAATTGAACCGCGACCACTTCGCCGCGCGCACATACCTGGTCCTTGGAGGACAGCACGACCGAAATGACAACTTTGCGGTTTTTGATTTCCTTGATGCGGCCGCGCAGCTCCATGGGGGCATCGATGGGTGTGGGCCGCAGGTAGTCTACGTGCAGGGATGCCGTGACGAATCGAATTTCATCTCCAGTTCCCATGGGGCGACCGGCGGCGCGGTAAGCTGCCGCGGCGGCGGTGCCGGTGCTGTGACAATCGATCACCGAGGCGATCAGACCGCCGTAAACATATCCCGGAACGGCGGTATGTTGTGGCAAGGGCGTAAAACGGCATACGGATTCATCGCCCTCCCAATAGCTTTTGATTTGCAATCCGTCGGGGTTCAGTCGGCCGCATCCATAGCACAGGCTGTGCTCTTCCGTGTAGTAATCCTGAAAAGCCTTCTCGGTCATGTTCGTTCCATCGCTTGTTTGGGTTCACCCCTGCAAAGAACACTCCTCTGCTTTTTCACCACTCTCGTCAAGCGTATTTCTGTGTGTCCTGGTCTGCAGTCCCACGCAGCGCTTGAAACGAGAGGAGGGCGGACACATGCCTCCGCCCTCCGCATAGCCTCGACGATTCGCCGGCCAACGGGCAACCGGCCACGGGCAGACGGATTAAAACTGGGATTCCTCGGTAGATCCCTTCAGGGCGCCGACCGACGACAGCCCTTGCGAAATGCTGTCCATCACCTTGTCGAAATATCCGGTCCCGACAAATTTCTGATGGGTGATGGCCGTGTAGCCGTCCTCCTCGCCATGCGCGAACTCTGTCTGCTGAAAGCGCGAATAGGCGGCCATGCCTTCGGTTTTGTAGCTGTGGGCCAGATCGAACATGCCCAGATTCAGGGTGTGGAAACCGGCCAGGGTGACAAACTGGAATTTATACCCCATTTGGGCCAGTTCCTTCTGGAAATTCGCAATGAGCTTCTCCTCCAGGTTGGCCTGCCAGTTAAATGACGGCGAACAATTATAAGCCAGCATTTTGTCGGGGAATTTGGCATGGATGCCCTCCGCGAAACGCCTTGCTTCGGCAATGTCCGGTTTTTGCGTTTCGCACCAGATCATGTCCGCATAAGGCGCATAGGCCAACCCGCGGGCAATGGCCAGGTCAATGCCGCTGCGAATGTAGTAAAAACCTTCGGAAGAACGCGGTTGGTCTACAATGAACGGTTGATCGCGTTCATCGATATCGCTGGTCAAGAGATTGGCCGCTTCGGCATCGGTGCGCGCGACCAGCACGGTGGGCACATCGCATATATCAGCCGCCAGGCGCGCGGCAATCAGTTTGGTGATAAACTCGCGGGCCGGCACCAGCACCTTGCCGCCCATATGGCCGCATTTTTTAGCCGAGGCCAGCTGGTCTTCAAAATGCACCCCGGCCGCCCCGGCTTCAATCATTTCACGCATCAGCTCAAAGGCGTTCAGTGGTCCGCCGAAACCCGCCTCGGCATCGGCGATGATGGGCGCATACCAGTAAGGACCCCCTTTGCGTCCTTCCAGCACTTGGATCTGGTCGGCGCGGCGCAGGGCATTGTTGATGCGCTGGACCACCGCAGGAACGCTGTTGGCCGGATAAAGGCTCTGATCCGGGTACATCTGGCCGGCCAGATTGTTGTCCGCGGCAACCTGCCAGCCGCTTAAATAGATTGCTTTCAGGCCGGCTTCGACTTGCTGGACGGCCTGATTGCCGGTCAAGGCACCCAGGGCGGGAATGAAGGTTTCATTTTGCAGCAGATGCCATAGCCGTTTGGCGCCGGCCGACGCCAGGGTGTAGTCTATTTTCAAGGTCCCCCGTAATTTCAGCACATCCTCCGCGCTGTAGGGTCGCAGGATGCCGTTCCAGCGCGGATCGTTTTGCCACTCGCACTCCATGGCCGATATTTCGTCGGGAAAGATTTCATGGCAAGAAAGCCGGTCGCACAGGGCTTGCGCTTTTTCTGCGATGGTTTGCATAAACGATCTCCTTATTTCGTATGAATCCGCCAGTCGCGGATCGTTGCGGTTGCGTGCTGTCGGACGCATTGCGCGAATAAATCACAGTGCCGAGATGGGTGTTCCAATACTAGTGCGCAGGCGTTCTATTCGGCCATTCTCCTTGAATGGCGGTGACAAAGCGCGCCGAGGCTCTGTCCTTTTTTTGGGATGCAACGCTGAAGGATGTGCTTTTCGCGCGTGGCGTCCTCGCTACAAAGCGGTATCGGATCGCAGTGTGCGGGACCTGCAAAGACCCGCCTTACTGCCACGGGCCGAACGGATATCAAACAAAATAAGAGATGCAACATTGTTGTCAATGGGGGTTAAAAACCTGTCGGGGCGGCAATCTTAGCAGGCGGCTTAACCACTCCTTTGAGCGAACGTTTAACCAGAATATTCAACTTCGGCTTCCAAACGCCCGGATCACCTTACTACGTGCCAATCCCGAAAGTTGAGCAGAATATTTAATTCACTTCCGAGCCGATACCCTCAATTTTTGCGCTTCGGAATAGGGCAAAATGGGGGTGATGGTCCCCGAACGGATCTGGTCCTGCATCTGCCGCCAGAATTCAGGGGTCAGAAGATCGCCGTGATGTTTCATGAACAGTTGTCTCAAATCGGGTGGCAATGCGAGAAACGAGGCAAATTCTTCCGGGAACACATCGTTTTCGGCGACCATGAACCAAGGCTCGGATGCCATCTCTTCCTCGTGCCCGCGAGCCGGCGGCAAGCTTCGGAAATTGCAATCCGTTAAAGGGCAAAGTTCGTCGTAATCATAGAAGACCACGCGCCCAAGCTGCGTGACACCGAAATTTTTGATCAGCATGTCTCCGGGGAACACATTGATGCGCGCCAGATCTTTGATAGCCCGGCCATATTCGATGACGGCCGTTCGGGCGGCTTCTGGATCGGCTTGCTTCAGATACATGTCCAGAGGAATCAGGCGTCGTTCCACATACACATGGTGCAGGATGACCCGGTTATCCTGGATGGAAGTGGTGCGCCGGGCTTCGGCTTGGATTTCGGACAGCAATTCGGGAGTGAAGCAGCAATCTTCGATCTCCAGATTTTCAAACGTCTGGACGTCCACGAGGCGGCCGGCCCGGTCATGTTTGAAAACATAGTCGTATTTTTCCATCACCTGCTGCTGGGTTGCGTGCTTGGGGCTGGCGAACCGGTCGCGAATCAGTTTGTAGATCAAATCGTCTTGAGGCATGGTAAAAGCGATCATCACCATGCCGCGCTGCCCGGGGGCCGTTTCAAATCGATCCAGACTGCAAACGCGCTGGTGTTCGAGCAGATCGCGGTACAGTTCGGTCTTGCCATGTTTGTTATAGCCCAGGCCGATATACAGTTCGGCGATGCGTTTGGCGGGCATCAATGTTTTGAGAAACTGGACCAACTCGTGAGGACAGGCCGTGCGTACGTGGAAATAGGTATGGCTGAAGCTGAACAGGACACGGATTTCTTCGGACCGCAACAGCAACGCATCCACAAATACGCCTCGCTCAGCGTTGCCCAAGGCAAAAACCAGCGGCATGTGCCCGTTGATCCATTGCAACCGGCCGATGAGATAGGCGCGCATTTCGCGAAAAAATGGCGAACGGACCATCTCGATGTGAAAGGGGCCCTTGCGGTCCTTCTTGTCAAGCAGCAACTGCAGGCGTTCGGCGCACAGGCGGGCATCGGTCGCCATGTCGGCCAGCGGCGTGCGGAAGTCGAAGCGGACCAGCAGGCTTTTGATCGCATCGGCGGTCACCCGGTCCAGCGTCATGGAAAAAGTCAACGGCGGGTGGTCGGGTGGTAAATCGCCTGGAGGCAGCGGTGCTACGAATTCAAGGTCCGGTTCGATGCCCATGGTTTGCAGAATACGGCGATTGACCGAGTTGTAAAAGGTGCAGGCCAACTCGCTGTCGTGGCGGCGTGCGGCGTTTTCGGCAAATCGGGATTTGAGCGCCGCCCACAATCGGGGATCCTGGGCCTGGATTCCCAGCAGGTCCGACACCGTTCGGCAGGTGCGTCCGACCACGCTCTGATACAGATCGAGGCGTTCGACCGTGTCATGGTGCATGCCCGTCCAGTCACGGGCATCGAAATTTTCGGCGGCGCGCTGTGTGATCGCCTCGAATTTTTCTTTGTACGCCTGGTAACCGCGCCACAGAAGCGTCAATACCGGTTCGATCAAATGCGATAGGGGGTGAAATGCCGGGCTGTGAGCACCTTTCATCTTGCCACCTTTGACGGAAACGTCGATTTCGTAAAACAAACCATCCGAATTCCGAAAACCTTTGGATCCCGGCATCTTAGCTGGACCGCGGGTTTTCGCCCACATGATAGGATCAAAACCTGAAATGTCCATCAATTTGGAATTGATCTTTTTCGGTTTCTTCATGTATAAGACCCACTCGCCTTTGTAACCCAAGCAAAGTAATGCGCATGACCAAACACGTTCAAGTTGCCGCAACCCTGATTCGCATGCCTCTTCCTTGCCGGCTGAGGGTTGCCGCTTCGCGTTTCCTGCCAAAGCACGACCTGCCCCCAACCGCTTTGGAAAGATCGGTCAAGCCGCATGCGCCTATAATGGGATACGACCTTCGCCGTTCCTGAGCGGGTCAAGGTGCCCATGCGGAAAGCTGTAACGGTTCAGGCGCTTCCGAGTGCCGCTGTAGCCGCAGTGATGAGCGGTAGAGTGGTCTGGTGGATGATGGTAACAATGTTCAGCTCAATGAACGGGTAGAAACTAAGAAAGGACCGAGAATGGACAATAAGGAATTGCTCGCGCAGCTTGAGGCTAAAAACCGTCAGACCCTTGAAAGCGGCGGAGAGGACCGCATCCGCAAGCAGCATGAAGGCGGCAAGCTGACTGCCCGGGAACGCCTGGATATTTTACTCGACCTGCATACCTTTCAAGAGGTTGACCGTTTTAAGGTGCATCGCTGCACCGATTTCGGCATGGGTGACAACAAAATTGCCGGTGACGGTGTCGTGACCGGATGGGGCATGATCGACGGCCGCCAGGTGTTCGTTTTCGCACAGGATTTCACGTCTTTCGGTGGCTCGTTATCCTTGGCGCATGCCGAAAAAATTTGCAAGGTGATGCGCATGGCCGCCAAGGTCGGCGCCCCGATCATCGGCCTGTGCGATTCGGGTGGCGCCCGCATCCAGGAGGGGGTCAACAGCTTGGCCGGTTACGGCGACATCTTCCTGCAAAATGTCATGTCCTCGGGGGTCGTACCGCAGATTACGGCGATCATGGGCCCTTCGGCCGGCGGCGCTGTCTATTCGCCGGCGCTGACCGACTGGATCTTCATGGTGGAAAAAACCAGCCACATGTTCATCACCGGTCCGGAAGTGATCAAGTCCGTGACACGCGAAGTGGTGGGCAAAGAAGACCTGGGCGGCGCCATGGCGCATAATACCAAAAGCGGCGTGGCCCATTTTGCCGCGCCCGACGACCGCACCTGCCTTACGATGATCCGGCAGTTGATGAGCTTTTTACCCCGCAACAACATGGAAGACCCGCCGCGTGTCGCGTGCGCGGACGATCCCGGTCGCCGTGAAGAACATTTGCGGCAGGTGGTGCCGGCCGATCCAAACAAGCCTTATGACATGCGCGAGGTTATCCGCGCCAACCTGGACGGCCAGGCTTTTTTTGAAGTGCACCAGCACTGGGCCAAAAACATCGTGGTGGGCTTCGGCCATTTGGACGGGATGCCGGTGGGTATCGTCGCCAATCAACCCGCCGTCATGGCCGGCTCTCTGGACATCAATGCCTCGATCAAAGGGGCTCGCTTCGTGCGTTTTTGTGACGCGTTCAACATTCCTTTGATCATCTACGAGGATGTGCCTGGTTTTCTGCCCGGCACCCATCAGGAATATGGCGGTATCATCAAGCATGGCGCCAAGCTGATTTATGCATTCTGCGAGGCCACCGTGCCGCGCATCACCCTGATCACCCGCAAGGCATACGGCGGCGCCTATATCGTCATGAGCTCCAAACATATCCGCGGCGACATTAACCTGGCGTACCCGACCGCCCAGATTGCCGTCATGGGCGCCCCGGGTGCGGTCAACATCATCAGCCGCGAACAGATCAAGGCGGCCGACGATCCCCAGGCGGAACGCGAGCGGTTGATCGCCGATTACCAGGAAAAGTTTTCCAACCCCTACCGGGCCGCCGAAATGGGCTACATCGACGACGTCATCGACCCGGCCGATACCCGGCCCCGGTTGATTCAAGCCCTGCGTATGCTGCGCAACAAGCGCGATACCAATCCCCCCAAGAAACACGGTAACATACCTTTATAGAAAGGCACGGCAAATATGTCCTGGGAATATGTATTTGAATTGATTAAAGGTATTTTGATCACCCAGACCGGCATCCCCAACCTGGAGTTCGGGCAGGTGTTCATGCTGCTCATCTCTTTTTTCTTCCTCTACCTGGCTGTGGCCAAACGCTATGAACCCCTGCTGCTGGTCCCCATCGGTTTTGGTATTTTTCTGGTCAACTTTCCCCTGGTGCCACTGATGGGCTACACCGAACACGGCACACCCGAGTTGATCCGCTTTTTTTATAAATACGGCATTGAGTGGGAAATCATTCCCTGCGTCATTTTTCTGGGATTGGGTGCGATGACCGATTTCGGCCCCCTGATCGCCAATCCAAAAACGCTGCTCATCGGCGGCGGCGCTCAGCTGGGCGTCTTCATCACCTACATCGGTGTTCTGTTTTTCGGCTTTACGCTCAAGGAAGCGGCGTCAGTCGGCATCATCGGCGGCGCTGACGGGCCCACAACCATTTATCTGACCGCCAAGCTGGCCCCCCATCTGTTGGGGGCCAACGCCCTGGCCGCTTACTCCTACATGGCCATGGTGCCGCTGATCCAACCGCCCATCATGCGTCTTATGACCACTGCCGAACAGCGCCGGATCCGAATGCGCCAGCTGCGGCCGGTATCGGCCCGCGAAAAACTGCTGTTCCCCCTGATTGGCTCGATTCTGATCATTCTGCTGATCCCCGCGGTGGCACCGTTGATGGGCATGTTCATGTTCGGCAACTTCATGCGCGAATGCCTGGTGGTGAAACGGTTGAGCGAAGCGGCCCAGAATTCGCTGATGAACATCGTCACCATCTTCCTGGGGATTTCAGTCGGGGCCACCATGCAGGCCGATGTTTTTCTCAGCTGGAAGCCGCTGCTGATATTCGGTTTCGGTTTGCTCGATTTCGTGGTCTGCACCTTTGGCGGTATTCTGACCGTGCACATCATGAATCTGTTTCTCAAGGAGAAGATCAACCCCCTGATTGGTTCGGCAGGCGTCTCAGCCGTCCCAATGGCCGCGCGGGTTGCGCATTCCGAAGGCCTGAAGGCCGATCCCAACAACTGGCTGCTGATGCATGCCATGGGCCCCAACCTGGCCGGACTGATCGGCTCGGCGGCGGCGGCGGGCATGTTTATCGCCATGTTTCAATAGGAGGGAGGCGCATTATGAAATTAAGACATTTTTCCATATGGCTGCTGGTGGCGTTCTTGCCGGCATGCGCGCCCGCGACGCTCTGGGCGGCATTCGGCGAGGATATCGAAAAACCAAAACCCGAATTTACACGTGAAGACGGCGACTGGGTCGCCCGCTTTGTACCGCGTGGCAAAAGCAACGCGATTCGTGTCCGCTTCCAACTGGACGGCGGCCAAATACGCGAGGCAGCCGCCATGGAATTCGCGCCGGCGGAGCAGCCCGATGTGGATAACAAAAACTTTCGTTCCGATTTTTTCAAAGTGCGGGCAGATGTCCCGACCGGTGGTGAGGCAGCCTTGTCGCTCAGTTCAGACTATTTCACCAGCGCCACCGAGTTGTGGGGGCCTCAGACCACAGGCGGGGCCCAGTGGGGCTCTATGGGGGCGGTCACTGCCGATCGGGCGGATCTCGTCAAGATGTTGACCGTGACCATAAAAGATGGTGGTCCTCTGGATGCCGACGGTCAGGCCGATGGTCGGATTCTGGTGATCTTCGGTCCTCGCGACTCTTTTTGGGGATACGCCCTGGGCACTCTTTTCATTCGATTTTTCGGCATTTTTCTGGTGCTTGCGATTTTGATGATGGGTATGAATTTTTCCGGCTGGGTGTTTCGGCGTATCGATCGCGGCAAAGAAACGTCGCCCGCTTCAGGCGTCGGCGCCGTTGATCACACCGAAGCAATCGTTGCAGAGACCGCGGGTGTTTCAGCGGAAACGGCAGCGGCCATTGCCGTAGCCCTGCATCTGCATGCGACCGGGTCGGCGGCGGTGAACACCCCGCAAAGCCCGCAGCAATCGGCGTCGCCCTGGTCCCTGGATGGCCGGGCCAGGCTTATGGGCGACCGCTTGCCGGTTTTCGATCGTCTTAAACGCAAATAGACATAAAGGACACGCAGATGACCCTCTATAAATTGACTATCAACGATCAGCGGTTTGAAGTGGAAGTGGGCGCCATTCAGGGCGACATCGCGCAGGTATCGGTGAATAAGGCGGCTTATCAGGTGAAGATCGAAAAAGACGGCGGTACGCAACCCGCGGCCGTTTCGATATCACCCGCGGTCGCGCGTCCCGCCGTGGATGTGGTTTCAGTGACGCCTTCTCCCCGACCGGCAGGACCCGCCACCGCGGGCGCCGGCGTGGTCGCGGCCCCCATGCCCGGTAAAATTCTGCTTATCGATGTCAGAATCGGAGACAAAGTTCAAAGTGGTCAGACCGTGGCCGTAATGGAGGCCATGAAAATGGAGAACAACATATTAACCCCCATCGACGGGGTGGTTAAAGAGATCCGCGCAGCCGTCGGCACGGATGTGGCCACAGGCGATGTGATCCTGATAATCGGCTGAAAGGCACGGGTGCCTTGACCATAGTGGTAGCCAAAAAACGGGACAATCCAATGCGGATTGCCCCGTTTTCCATATCAGCCGATGGCGGCGGGCTTGCACAGCAGTTCGGCATCAGTGGCGATCCGGCCGCAGCCGTCGCAAACGTACTGCATTGCGGACAGCTTGGATTTGCACACATGGCGGGAATCGGTATTCGGAGCACCGCAGTAGCGGCACTTTTGTCGGTCATTGCAGGGCTTGCACAAGTGGCCGGGTTCTTTGGCCAATGCGCCGCAACGTTTACAGGTGTAGGTCATCAGGCGCACTCCTTTCCTGTCTAGAGGTCAACACGCAATATGACGACTTAAAAAAATTCGTCAAGATTGCCATCCGAGACCCTTTGCAGGTCCTGGCCACTGAAAAGCGGTTTGGCCGCGCACGTAACCAAAATTACCTTGACAGCCGAGCGCTTTTCAGCATTTCTAGGGCCGCCAGTGGCCGCGCCGGCCATGTGGAGGATACTGATGAAACAAGGAGGCCTTTGCAATGAGAGCGAAAAGCGTGATCTTGCCTGCGACTGAAATTCCCCGGCAATGGTACAATATCCTGTCCGACATTAAAATGAACCCGCCGCTGGGCCCGGACGGCAAACCGATTCAGCCCGACGCCCTGGCGCCGGTATTTCCCATGAACCTGATCGAACAGGAGGTCAGTACGCAGCGCTGGATCGATATTCCCGAACCGGTCCTGGACGTTCTGTCCATCTGGCGCCCGGCCCCGTTGACGCGCGCAGATCGCTTTGAAAAGGCCTTGGGAACCCCGGCCCGCATCTACTTCAAATACGAAGGCTGCAGCCCTCCCGGCAGCCACAAGCCCAATACCGCCGTGGCGCAAGTGTATTACAACAAAGTATTCGGCATCAAAAACATGACCACGGAAACCGGCGCCGGACAATGGGGCAGCGCGCTGGCCTTTGCCTGTGCCCAGTTCGGAATGAACTGCAAGGTTTACATGGTGCGGATCAGCTTCGATCAGAAACCGTATCGCAAGGCCATGATGGAAACCTGGGGCGGAACCTGCGTCGCCAGTCCCAGCACCCAGACCCAGGCCGGCCGCGACGCCTTGGCCAGGGATCCCGAAACACCGGGCAGCCTGGGCATCGCCATCAGCGAAGCCATCGAGGAAGCCGTGGGCGACACCACCGGCCAGACACGCTACTCCCTGGGCAGCGTGCTCAACCATGTCATGCTGCACCAGACCATCATTGGCCTGGAGGCCAAAAAGCAGTTGGCCATGATCAACGAATATCCGGACATCATCATCGGCTGCGCAGGTGGCGGCAGCAATTTCGCCGGTCTGGCATTTCCATTTGTCCAGGACAAGATCAACGGCAAGCAGATCGAAATTTATCCCGTGGAACCCAAAGCCTGTCCCAGCCTGACACGGGCGCCATTTGTCTATGACCATGGCGACACGGCGCGCTACACCCCGCTGCTGCCCATGCACAGCCTCGGCCATGCTTTTGTGCCCGCGCCTATCCATGCCGGCGGATTGCGTTATCACGGAATGGCCCCGACCGTCAGCCAATTGGCCAACGAAGGGTTGATCACGCCCAAATCGGTTTTCCAGACCGAAGCTTTCCAGGCCGGTCTGTTATGGGCGCGCACCGAAGGCGTCATTCCGGCGCCGGAAACCACCAATGCCCTGGCCCTGGTTGTTCAGGAAGCCCTTAAAGCCAAGGAAGAGGGCAAGGAAAAGGTGATCGTGTTCAATTTTACCGGTCACGGTTTGCTGGATCTGGCGGGATATGAAAAGTTCATGGCCGGCAAAATCATGGATTTCGCGCTCAGTGATGAGGATATGGCCAAATCTATGTCGGTTTTCGCTGATTTTCCGAAGCCGCAGGACCTTAAAAGTTTTTAATAGACGTTCCAGGCAGGTTCGATGTCGTAATGACCGAATATGACGATAAGCAAAGACGCTGCCCGCGATTGGGCAGCGTCGTAAGTTTCCATTATTGCCGCACAGTCGGTGATGCACCGTGCTTCAAAGTGCTCGACTGCTGGTGGGAACGGTTCGATGTGGCCGCCTGCCTGCGCGAATGCCTCAGCCCGGAAGCTTTCGCACGCTTGGCTGCCGCTGGCCCGCCCGATAAAGTGACCAGTTTGGTCGATCTGATTCGTCAGGCCCGTGAGCGGGTGGAAAAACCAAGCCAGCGCTGAAGGTCCAGCCCCTTGCGCCGTCTCACCGGACATGACGGATAGGATGGCGACAACACGTCCTTGTTACACTGAGAGCACAAATCCGCCACGATGATGAAAATCAGGGGCCGGACCTGGGTGGTTCAGGGCCCAGTAGGCGATCTGGTTGTCCGTGGTCCGGGTCACCGCGCAGATGGCGATTTTTACGGCGCATACGGCCAAATCGATGGCGCTCAACGCGATTGCCGCCGTAAGCTCAAAGCGGTCAGCCGCTGTGGTCACCGCCACCGGCAGAGCCGTAAAAGCCGCTTCTTCCCGCATTCCCCGGCGATAGGCATCGAAGCAATACACATTCCAGTGACCCGCGGGCGACAGGTTGACCTCCCAGTAGGCTTCCGATGCCGAAGGGGCCAAAAAACATTCGAAACAGGTCTGCTCCCACAGTCCCTGACGACGCTTGGCTGGTGTGGTCACCGGAGGCAACTGCACCAAGGACAAGGTTCCTCGCAGGGAATAGTGGATCTCGAGAAGCCCATCCGTGCGCGTGACGGTCCCTGTCAGGGTGATGTCGGTCGGTGTGCGATCTGTCGGATAAGGGCGCAGCGTGAATTGTGTGGTTTTCATCTTTTTACCAATGGCGACGCGTTAGCCGTTCTCATTGCGCGCAGGCGCAGAGACCCCCCTGGTCACAGCACCGGATCATGGCATACGGCACCCTGCCTTGCAAGAGTCGTTGATTCGTCAAAGGCATTGGTGCGGGAGAATCCGGCCCCGCTATCTTGTGCGATGCCCCAAATACAGTGGTTCGCGCGGGAGACCGCCGGTCGCCCCTACAGCGGGCACCGTGACCATCAAGGTGTCCATTGGCCCCAGGGATCAACCGACATCTACGCACCGGGCGAACACAAGGTCCGCCAATAAAAAACGATGCCATGTGCCGGAAATCATAAAGACCAATAAAGACCACCTTTCTGCGGACCTTCGAGAACCCTCACTGCCCTATCATCGCAGGGGGGTTCCACCTGTAGGGGCGACCGGCGGTCGCCCGGTGCGGGAGCAAAGCCACCACCCCGGCAATTATTGGTGCGTGAGAAAAAGGCTGCGCCAGCCTGTGCGACGACCCGAATACAGTGGGCACCGTGGTGATCAAGGTGTCCATTCGCCCCAGGGATTCAACGACATCTACGCACCAGGTGAACACAAGGTTCACCCTTGAGGAAAAACGATGTCCATTTCTGACATGCGGCCCATACGCACATGCGGTTAACCTGTGGACACGTAACGAATTCATTGACCGCATAGCTTGAATTGCATATATAAAACCGATTTACAAAATCCAGGATCGCCGCGAAGGTGCGTGGCCGCTTGACGGAGGGAGATGACGACCATGGGGAAAACCTATAAGATTGCAGTACTTCCAGGGGATGGTACCGGCCCGGAAGTGGTGGCTGAAGGACGCAAAGCCTTGAACGCGGCAGAAACCAAATTCGGCTTTAAACTGGAGATGACCGATTTCGACTTCGGCGGCGAGCGTTACCTGCGTACGGGCGAGATCCTGCCTGAAACGGCGGCCGACGATTTGCGCCGTTTTGATGCCATTTTTCTGGGCGCCATCGGTCACCCCGGTGTCAAGCCCGGCATCTTGGAAAAAGGGATTCTGCTGCGCCTGCGCTTCGAGCTCGATCAGTATATCAACCTGCGGCCGGTGCGTCTCTTTCCCGGTGTGGACACCCCGCTCAAAAACAAAGGGCCCGAGCAGATCAACTACGTCGTGGTGCGTGAGAACACCGGCGGCATTTACACGGGCACCGGCGGCATCTCGATGAAAGGCACTCCGCATGAAGTGGCCGTGCAGAGTATGGTCTACAACCGTTTTCAAGTCGAGCGCTGCCTGCGCTATGCCTTCGATTATGCCCGCAAGTTCGGCAAAAAGGCCCAGGGTATCGCCGATGTGAACACCCTGGCCCTGGTCGGCAAAACCAACGTATTGACCTATGTATTCGACCTGTGGGAGCGCGCCTTCCATGAAATCGGCGAAAAAGAGTACCCGGATGTCAAACGCGAATACTACCATGTCGATGCCACCTGCATGTACATGGTCAAGAGCCCCGAGTGGTTCGATGTGCTGGTGACCTCCAACATGTTCGGAGACATCATCACCGATCTGGGCGCTGAGACCCAGGGCGGCATGGGCATTGCGGCAGGCGGCAACATCAATCCGGGCGGCGTGAGCATGTTTGAGCCGATCGGCGGGTCGGCCCCCAAATACACGGGTCAAAACATCATCAATCCCCTGGCGGCGATCTGCGCGGGCGGCATGATGCTCGAAACACTGGGCGAACTGGAAGCGGCGCGCGCTATCGAAAACGCCGTGCGCGATGTCACTGCAACCAAGATCAAGAGCCTGTCGGCCGGTAAAATGGGATACAGCACCAGTCAGGTGGGTGACTTGGTGGCCGAACGGGTGTAAAACCCGCCGGTCATGATCGTTTGAGATATCCAAGGGGGCGGTCGACGCCCCCTTTTTTAGTTTGAGGCCTTTTGCAATCACGCCCTTTTATAACCTTGGACAACATCACCGTTCGCCTGCGCAATCGCTGGCTGCTGGAGCGCACCAACTGGCGCATCTGCCGCGGCGACCACTGGGTGGTGTGGGGACCGAACGGCGCCGGCAAAAGCACGCTGGTGCAAGTGCTCACCGGCCAGGCCGTAGTCGTGCAAGGCGCGGTTCAAAGACATTACGAGGATGATCCGACCCTGTGCGGCGGCCGCCCGGCCCTGGCCCTGGTCTCTTCGGAACAGTACCACCGTCTTTATCAGCGCGAACGGATGTTAGGCCACATGCGCTATTTCAGCGGCCGTGCCCAGGACGCCACACTTGCCGGCAACCTGTTCGATTCCGACATGCCCGGCGAGCGTCCCGCGGACCAACGGCGCCGCGAGCACATTCAGGATGTGCTCCAACTCTCCCCTTTGCTGGCCAAACCATTGATGGTGCTCTCCTCGGGCGAGATGCGCAGGGTGCTGCTCGGCCGGGCTCTGCTGGCGAACCCCTGCCTTTTGATTCTTGACGAACCCTACAATGGCCTGGATGCCGCCGCGCGCGTGCAGCTCGCGGGTTTGCTCGCATGGCTTTCCGCGAACGACACCCAGTTCGTGTTGATCACGCACCGCCTGTCCGAAATCCCGATCGGGGTCGATCATGTGCTGCAACTTGAAGGCGGCCGGGCGATATGGCAGGGCCGGAAAGCGGCGTTTATCGAACGTCTGGCGCAGCCGGCGACCGATCCGCAGGCGGTTCGCGCGCTGCAACCGGTCGCCCAACGGGAAAAGGTGACGCTCGCTGAACCCCCGCTGATCGCTATGCGCGCGGTCACTGTGCGCTTCGGCGATCAGGTGATTCTGGACCGCATCGCGTGGACCATGCACACGGACGAGCATTGGGCCTTGACCGGCCCCAATGGCGCCGGTAAAAGCACGCTGCTGGCCCTGATCACTAGCGATCAGCTGCAGGCCTATGCCAACGACATCTCTGTTTTCGGCCGCCGCAAAGGCTCGGGCGAATCGGTCTGGGAGATCAAACAGCAGATCGGGTATGTCGGCGATGACCTGCAGGCGCGTTACCAACGCCAAATGACCGGCTTCGATGTGATCTGCTCGGGCTTTTTCGATTCGGTGGGCCTCTACCGGCGGTGCACGCCCGAACAGCGCCGCACGGCTCGGCAGTGGGTGCAATCGCTGGCCATGGAAGAGATCGCCGAACAGCCCATGGCACGACTTTCTTTCGGCCAGCAGCGCTTGGTCCTGATAGCCCGTGCTGTGGTCAAGAACCCGCGCCTGTTAATCCTGGACGAACCCTGCAATGGGTTGGATGGTGTTTATCGCCGCCGTGTGCTGGAGATGCTCGCGCGCATCAGCCGCATCAGCGCCACGCAACTGCTGTATGTCAGTCACCGTCCAGACGAGATGCCCGCCTGCATTACCCACCGGCTTCGTTTGGAATCGGGAAAGGTAGCAGCCGTCGATCATTTCGAGGATCAGGCCCCTTCAGCGGGCGCCAAGCGGTAGATGCGGCCGCCGCTGAAGTCGATCACGTAAAGTTCACCAGCGGTGTCCTGCGCGAAGGAAACGATCCGTAAGCCGGATTCGATCAGCAGCTCGGACTGACGCCCGTCGATGTCGGCGTCCACCAGCCGCCAGATCCGCCCGGAAATGAAGTCACCGTAAATGTAGTCCCCGTCCAGACCAGCAATGGTCGAACCCCGATAGACATAGCCGCCGGTGATCGAGCGGTCGCCTTGGCCGTGGCCGTATTCGGCCACCGGGGGCGTCAGTCCGGTCGTGCCGCAGGTGTCGGCCTCATAACAGTGATTGCCTTCCAGCAGTGGCCAGCCATAGTTTTTTCCTGCCCCGACCCGATTGATCTCCTCCCAGGCATTCTGACCCACATCGGCGATCCACAGATCATCGGTCAACATATCGAAGCTGCCGCGCCAGGGATTACGAAAGCCCCAGGCGAAAATTTCCGGGCAGCCGTCGCTGTCACTGCACGCCGCGCTGGCGGCAAAGGGGTTGTCAGCCGGAATGCTATATGGCCGCCCGGGCGTGTCATCCACCGCGATGCGCAGGATGGCGCCCAGCAAGGTGTGCCGATTTTGGGCATTGCGTTCCGGATCGCCGGCCCCGCCGCCATCTCCCAAGGCAATATACAGGTAACCGTCGGGGCCGAACCCGATCCAACCCCCATTGTGGTTTTGATAAGGCTGATCGATGCTCAGCAGGCGCTCCTCACCGCCGGAGATGGTGACCCCCTCGTCGAGGCTGGTGAAACGGGAGATGTGGGTGGTCAGCGGCGTTCCCGGTCCGGTATAGTTTAAGATGATCTGGCCGTTGCCGCCGAACCCGAAATCCGGGTGAAAGGCCATGCCCAGCAGCCCACCTTCGCCCACGGGCGCAACGCTGTCGGACAGATCGATAAGCATCGAACGGCTCTGCGCATCCGCTCCGACAAAGGTGTGCACCCGGCCGGCCCTTTCCAGCACATACCAGCGTTGCGGCTCGACCGGATTCTGAAGCAAGGCCACGGGATTGTCGAAGGTCAGATTGGGGAAGGCGTCAACCAACGCGACCGGCGGCGGGTTGTTCGGCACCGGCGCGTCTGAGGAGCCGCTGCCGCCACCGCAACCTGTCAGCGCCAGCAAAACCAAACAGACAGCATCACGGAAACGATAATGCGTCATGAATGCTCCCCCCTTTCTACTGTCACAGGGAACTGACGGCCCCCCGCATGCGTGCATTGGTCTCCAGGTTTTCAAGGGCCAGCCGGAACGCGTCCCCCAGATTCGGGTGGACCCGCAGATACTCTTCGGCAAAACGCCGCACCTCTTTTTCCCGGTGCAGGCCGCCATAGGGAACGATCGCCGTGATCACCCGCTCGTAAAGCAGCGGATGCAGACTTTCCAAAGTCTTCAAGTTGGCCAGATACCAGTCCCACAGGTGGTCCTGGGCGGCCGGGTTGCCCGCCGCAGAGACAATCGGAATAAACCGATTGCGCGGCGGCACTTTTTCCAGGGTAAACGCCAATGCTGCCGCGGTCTGGTCCCAGTCCGCGAAGCCGCCCAGCGCGGTCAGTATGTTCAGGCGCTCATGTTCGCTGGGGGATTCATCAAAACGCCGGCGCAGCCAAGTCAATGCGCTTTGGCCCTCACGCCAGGCGCCGACCTGCATGACGGCCTTGGCAATGTCGGGATGGATCGGCTGCCCGGTCGTGAGCTGCGCAAATTGTTGCGCGGCAAAGTCGGCCGCCCCTTCACAGCCCCATACGGTCCCTTGCCAGAGCAGTTGGTCGCGTAAAATGGCCGTGGTCTGCGATTCATCGATGATCGGGCTCAAGCCGATGCGCTGCAACACCCGATCGACTAGTCGCCGGCCATGCGCTGCGATGGGGTCCCGTTTTTCAGGCGGCGCCGCCAGCATGGCCTGGAACAGGTGCGCAGCTGCGCTGGCCAACGGCAGAAACGCCGATTCGTTTTCATAATGATCTAAAAAGACCAGATAGTCGGATAGGGGCAGCGTGCCTTGCCGGACCAGCGCGTACAGATCGTTTTGAATGCCCCAGCGATCCTCGACGCTCAGCGAATGCTCGGCAACGCGAACGCCCAGCACAGCCAGGTTTTCCCGGTCTGCATAGTGCACGCGATAAAAGCCGGTCTGCCGGCTGTTGATCTTGTAGGCCACGGTTTCCGCGGGCAAGGTGGCGACGGCTGCCGGTTCCTGCATCAACAGGGCCTGTTCGTGCTGTTCGCCATTGCGGGTCCAGATGGTCATGGTCAGGGGCACGATCCAGCTCTGCTGGTTAGGATGATCCAGGTAGGTAAAGCGTTGCTGGGACAGCTTCAACGTATCGCCCTCGCGGGTCACCGTGATCAGGGGGTGCCCGGGCTGGCCGATCCAACTCTGCATCATGGCCGTGATCGGCTGGGCCGAAGCCTTTTCAAAGGCCTGCCACAGGTGATGGCTCTGGGCGCAATCATATTGATGGGCGTTCAGGTAACCGCGCACCCCTTGCTGATACGCCTCGTGGCCGATGTAGCCTTCGACCATGCGCAGTATGCTGGCCCCTTTGTTGTATATGATCGGCGCGGTGCTGGAATTGATCACCACGTGCTCGCCGCCGGGGATTTCGATGGCGATCGTGTCGCGCATGCCGTCGCGGGTAAAAGCGGTGCCCGTTTCGCTGAGCAGGAATTGATCCCAGATGCCCCAATCGGGATGATAGTGGGCGACCACGCCGAACCCGAAGTAAGTGGCAAAGCTTTCGTTCAGCCACAAAAACTTCCAGTCGGCCGGGGTTACCAGGTTGCCGAACCATTGGTGGGCGATTTCATGCGCGATGACTTCGCAGATGCGTTGAACGCCGGCCTTTGAGGTTACGTCGGGGAAGTGCAGCAGCAGATTCTCCCGGAAAGTGATCGCGCCCCAATTTTCCATGGCGCCGAAGGCGAAGTCAGGTACGGCGATCAGATCCATCTTGGGCAAGGGATAGGCGATGCCGTAATACTCCTCGCAGTAGCGCAGGGCTTTGCGGCCGAAGGAAAGACCCAACCCAGTGGTGTGCCCGAGGTCCGGCAAGTGCGCCAGGCGTACACGCGGATCTTCACTGTCCCGGGCCAGTTCGAAATCGCCCAGCCCGAAAAAGAGGAGATACGTGGACATGCGCGGCGTGGGCTGAAAATCGATGCGCTTGCGTTGGTCATCCAACATCTCTTCATGTTGCGGCAAGGTGTTGGCCAAGACAACTGCGCTGGCCGGCGCGCTGATGGAAAGCTCGAAGACGGCTTTGTGCAAGGGATGGTCCATGCAGGGAAACGCTTGACGTGCGGAGCTTTCCTGAAACTGGGTGACCGCCAGCCGGTAGGTGCGTCCGTCGTGGGTGGCCTGGCTGCGGTAAAATCCGGACATTTTATCGTTGATGATGCCCTGGTATGCGATGCGCAGGGTAAAACGGCCGCTCAGCGCCCGTGGTAAATGAATGGTGAGTGTCTCTTTGGTCGGGTTCACCGCAAAGGGCAGATCGATCCAGTGCTCTTCTTCGTGCAGGGCACATTGCCATACCGCCAAGTCCAGTACGTTTAATGATACGGATTCCGTGGGCGCATCCGCGGCCAGCGTAATGGTAACCTGGCCTTTGAATTCATAACGATCGAGATCGGGGGTGATGTGCAGAGCATAATGAAGAGGTTGGGTGCCGGACATGCGCAATCCTTTCTTTGGCAAAGGGTTAGGGAGAGCAGCCGCTTTCGATCCATTCTTTTGTGAGGCAGGCAGGGTCGGGAAGTTGGCCTTATCGTGGAGCAATATAATAACGCCGCGCGCCCCTTGCAAACCCGGAGTGGCTGACATATGGTGAAAAGGTATTTACGGTGTAATCAGGGGATATTATGACGCAGCGCGGTCACGCACCAGCGTGGTCTTTGCGTTGCATGAACTCCGATTCAATCCTGATGGTTGGCGGCGCTGGCGTCGCCGGGAAATGGTTTGGTAAGTATGGAAAAAACCGTAAAGATCTTGGTCATCGTTTTTGCGGTCGCGGGGCTGGCGCTCCTGGGCTATTACTTGGTCAATCAGTGGCATACCCGCACCGTGGCGCAAACCCTCGAACAGGAACGGCAGGGTTGGCAGGAGCGGGTCGCCCGGCTCGAAACGGAAGTTCAGCGTTTGAAAGAGGAGGTCGGCCCGCGTACGGCCCAGACCGATCTGGCGGACGTATTCGGTTCGGATAAACCTCTGGCACAGGAAGAAACCGTCGACTGCCAAAGGATCACCACCCAGGCAGTGGCCTTCTTCCGTTATCTGGACGGCCAGGCGTATTTACAGGATTACAATGACAGTATGCGGGCCGAGACATTTTTTGAAGATGTTTTTCAGCGGCTGGCCGCCAATCCGCCCACCAATGTGGGTGAAATGGACAACCTGTATACCGTTATCCGCAACGTCACTCACCTTTACCGCGTGCTGGGTAAAGAGCGTATTCTGCTGATCAACGAAATAGCCAAAAACGAAGCGCCGGTCGTGGAACCGGCCATGGGCGTCATATTCAACTGGATGGCGGTTTGCGGCACGGGCAAAGGCAAAACGCCGGATAGCGCCCGGCTCGAATCCCTATATCAGTATGCCTGCTTTTTTCTCAACACCATGGGCGGCCGCGGGTATCTGCTCAGGCGCGACAGCAAGGTGCGTATGCTGACGAACTACTATGCCCTGCGGGTCGTGGACATGGCCAACGATGCCAACCTCAACTCTCTGGGCATCGATATACGACCGCACCTCGATTATTTATTCTACGACATTAACAACCAAAAAGGCTTGCTCTACCGGCAGCGTTATCTGACGCAGTTGGCGGCGTTGAAGAATAAGTACCACTAAAAGCCCGCCCTTATAGAACGGCGATTCCGGCGCAGACGGCTTTACTCCCCCAATTCAGCCAATTTACTTTCAAGATCCGCATCCAGACTTTCCTTGCGGGTATAAAGATCTTCTAAATCGGCGAATTTTTCATCGATCACCGTTTGGCTTTGATGTATCGATTGCGACAGCTGCGCGATGCGGCTGCCTTCTTTTGCCTGAGATGCCGCCACCAGTTCTTCGTTGAACTGCCGAAGACGGCGTTCTTCCGTCTCGATGCATTTTTCCGTTTCGGCAATGGCCGTCTCAACCGGTTTGCGGGCTTTGGCGTGTTCGCTGGTAATGGCCGAGCGCAGGCGCCGCATTTCTTTTTTAGAGCGTTTGGTCTCTTCCGAGAGAGCTGCGTCCAGCACCACGCTGGTCGTCTGAACGCCGGGGTCGTCGCCCCATCCGCCCTTGTCCAGAAAGTCCTGGTAGGTGCCCTCGAATACGGTCACGTTGTTGCGGTGAAAGACCACCAGGCGCTGCGCCAGTGCATGCAGGAACATCTCGTTATGGGTGACCATGATCACCGCGCCGTCGAAGTTGTCGATGGCAGCCAGCAGTGCGTCGCAGGACGCCATGTCCAAATGGTTGCTCGGTTCATCGAGCAGCAGCAGATTGATCGGCTTGACCAGCAGCTTGCCCAGCATCACGCGAGCCTTTTCGCCGCCCGAAAGAACCTCGATCTTCTTCAGGGCCATGTCGCCTTCAAAGAGCATGGATCCGCAGATGTTACGTGCCAACTGGCGATCCACATCCGGATGGCTGCGCTGTACTTCTTCTTCGACCGTGTTATAGGGATTGAGGGTCTGGATATTGGTCTGTTCGTAGAACCCGCTGACCACGCCTGGATGATACGTGATCGTGCCGCCGCTGGCCTTCAGGTTGCCGGCGAGCAACTGCAGCAGCGTGGTTTTGCCTTTCCCGTTGGGGCCGACCACGCACAGGCGGTCTCCGGCATTCAGGGAGAAGTCCAGATTTTCGAACAGAGGCGCCTGGGCAGGATAACCAAACGTCAATTCGCGCACGCCGAGTAGCTGCTTGCCGCGGAAGGGCAGGTCGCGGAAGCTGAATTCCAGGTCGCGCAGTTTGTTCAGTTTGTCTTTTTTTTCCATTTTCGCCAGCGCCTTGACGCGGGACTGGACCATCCCGGCCAGGCGGGCCTTGGCGCGAAAACGCGTAATGAACTGTTCGATCTCCTTGGTGCGCCGCTCGTCATTTAAGCGGGTCTTTTCGAAAATCTCCTCATCCTGGGCGATCTGCGAGTAGTACTTCTCGGTGTTACCGGCAATTTTGCGGATTTTATGACGGTGAATGCCCAGCGTGTGGGTGACGATGCGATCCGTGAAGCTGCGGTCATGGGTGATCAGCATCAATTCACGCGGCCAGCTGACCAGAAAGCGCTCGATCCAACGGATTGAGGTGATATCCAGGTAGTTGGTGGGCTCATCGAGCAGCAGCAAGTCGGGTTCGGCGACCAACGCTTTGGCCAGATTGAGACGCACCTGGAATCCGCCCGAAAATTCATTGGGGTGGCGCCCCATGTCATCCTGGTCGAAACCCAATCCCGCTAGTATTTTTTCTACTTCCCAGTGGTGGTCGGCTTTGGTGGGCGGCAACCCCAGCATGCCTTCTTCCAGAACGGTCGGCCGCGTGAAAGCGATCTGCTGCTGTACGTGCCCGATACGATATCCTTTGGGTACGGACAGCGCACCGCTGTCGAAATCTTCCTCACCGATCAGCATTCGGAAGAGAGTGGTTTTGCCGTGGCCGTTGCGGCCCAACAGTCCGACGCGCTCCCGCGCGTTGATTTTAAAACTGATGGCATCGAACAGGACCTGTCCGCCATATGATTTGGTAAGATTTTCTGCTGCTATCATGATGCGTTGATTCGTTCATCGTTAAGTGGTTATAGTTAAATGGGTCGAATCTTTAAAAATCAATTCGACGATCCAGCATCGTTAAAGTTTATTACCTCAACTTTCGGGATTGGCACATAGTGAGGTGAGCCGGGCGTGTGGCGCGGACAACACGCCCGGCTCACCGGCGTTTGGAACCCGAAAGTTGAATTGTTACTGTATCGCAGGTCGGGTGTGAAATAAAGGCCTGAAACCTCTAAACTCATATAAGCCGGAAGGAATGGCGCGTTCCCCCGCCGGAGCGAGGGAACGCGATGATGATCAACTCATGGTGGGTGCAGGTTGCAAAATGGTCGAAGGCCATTTCAGTTTTGCGGTTCGCCGTTGTCGTTCCAGCCGCGTGCGCGGTAGTACTCGGCCAGCATTTGTGCCATCTGCGCTTCGGTGATCCCTTTGCCGTTCTCCGGAAGTATTTCCCTGTAAAATCGTGAAGGCAAATGATCGTCAGCCGGTGTCAGTCCTTCACGAATGTTGAACCGCCGGGTGTCGTCCGATACGGCCGTGGCAATGGCGCGCATCGCTTGGCGGTCGCACGTAAGTCCGGTAATGCCCTTGATCATGACGGACAGTTGCTCCCACTGATACAGGTCCCGGTAGAACCGGCATAAAATCAGCGTGTCAAAAAGGGTGAGTCGGTCTTCCCACTCGGTGAACACCGCCGCTTTGCCCTCGATAACCTCCGAATCCACCATGCCGGCCAGTTCCGGTTTGTAAAAAGTGGCCCGCAGATGGCAGGCCCCGCGGTCCGACGTGCCATAGGCCAGCCCCATCCCTTTGAGCACGCGTGGATCGTATCCGGCCGGCTCCAGGCCTTTGACATGAATGGCCTGGTCCGCCATGCCCCAGGCATCCGCGGCCGCCCGGATGCCCCTGGCCAGTATGTCGCCCACGCCTCGCCGCGCGGCAATGTCTGCGAGCAGGCCGGCAATCGCATCCACATCGCCGTAATCGATAGGATAATCGATGCGCGCCTGGCGGGCGGCTTCTATGGTCAGGCCGGCCAGATTGCCGGCGCTGATAGTGTCCATCCCCAGGCGGTCGCAGATATCGTTCAAATAAAGAATTTCCTCGATTCTGTCGATCTCGCACAACCCGCCAAATGCATAGATCGTCTCATACTCCGGGCCCTCCACCTGCAAACCCTTATGGCGGCCCTCTTTGACGGTCGACAACCGCCCGCAGGCCATCAGGCACTTCAGACAGGCATGCGGTTTGACCTCGCAATGCGCATGCAGCGCGTCGGCGTTAATCCTGGATGCGCCTTCGAAGCGTCCCTTCTGCCAGTAGCGCGTCGGAAATCCACCGGCATTGTTCATAATGTCCACCAGCATGGGTGTGCCTTTGGTCTTGTAAGCGATCACGCCAGGGTTGGTCCTTGCTTCGGTCGCCAGCTTTTTCGAAAATTCCCTGAGCAGGTCTTCATCGGCAAAGGGTCTTTTGCGTTTGCCCCGAAAAGCGATGGCTTTGATCCGTTTGGAGCCCATTACCGCCCCGGTGCCGGTTCTTCCGGCGCTGCGCCAGTAATCGTTCTCAATGACGGCAAAAGAAACCAGGTTTTCTCCGGCCGGGCCGATGCAGACCACCCCGCAGGCACCGGCCTCGGGTCGGTTTTTAGTGCCCCAGGCCTTGACGCGGTCTTCGGTCGTGTAAGTATCCAGTCCCCACAGATCGGCGGCGGAGTGGAAATAAACCGACTGTTCGCATATTTCAAGCCACAGCGGCTCCTCGGACGCGCCATGGATCATAATGGCATCGAAACCGCAGGCCGCTAAGCTTTCAGCCACTTTTCCGCCGGAATAGGATTCGGAATAAAAGCCGGTCTGGGGGGATTTGGTGAAGACCCCATGGCGGCAGGAGCCCCATATGCTGCTGCCGGCCACCGGTCCGGCGGCGAAGATGATGTGGTTGTCCGGGCTCATCGGATCGACACGCGGCGGGTTGTGCTTCAGGAGCAAGTGCGTGGCCAGTCCTTTGCCGCCCAAGGTCCGCTTGAGAAGGTCATCGGAAATCATCTGCAGTTCATAGGACTTGTGCGTCACATCGACGCTCAGAACCATGTTGTAGAAACCGAACATGGGTAGTTCTCCTTTGTTTTTTTCACTACCAGGATATTTTTTCCTGGACCGGAAAATGCCGGAAGCAAAGCTCCGGCGGGTTCTTTTCGGCTGCCTCAAAGGACGCTCAAGTAGATATTTTCCGCATCCTTTTGCGTCATCACCCGCGGGTTGTTGGCCAGCAGCCGTGTTACCTTCATAACGCCCTGGGCCAGCATCGGAATGTCCGACGACTTGATGCCGAATTGACTCAAATGGTTCGGTATCTGCAGATCCGCCGACAAGGTTCGCAATGCCTGCACCGTAGCCAGGGCCATGGCGCGCTCGCTCAGGCCCGCGGTATTTTCGCCGAGCAAATCGGCCATTTCGGCAAACTTTTTCAAGTTGCCGAGCATGTTGAACTCCATCACAGGGGCCAGCATGATGCTGTTGGCCACTCCGTGGGGGATATGAAACTCCGCGCCGATCGGATAGGCGAACGCATGCACGGCAGTTACACCCGCATTTGCGAATGCCATGCCCGCAAGCAGGCTTCCTTCGAGCATGCGCGTGCGGGCCTCTATATCCGCCCCGTTGGCAAATGCGGTGCGGATATTGCCTGCGATCAGCACGATGGCCCGGCGCGCGAGCATGTCCGTTATCGCATAGGCGTTTTTGGAAGTAAATGCTTCGATCCCGTGGATCAGCGCGTCCATGCCGGTGGCGGCCGTGACATGGGGCGGCAGCCCTATGGTGAGTTCCGGATCGAGCAGCGCGACCGATGGAAAGAGATAGGGACTGACCACGCCTTTTTTGAGTTTTTCGGCCTCATCGGAGAGAATCACGATCGGGGTCACTTCACTGCCGGTACCCGCAGTGGTCGGCACGATGATGGTCTTGCGTCCTGGCCGGGGAACCAAGTCGATGCCAAAGTAATCTCCCAATTGGCCATCGTTTTCTGCCAGCAGCGCTGCAATTTTGGCGATGTCAATGGCCGATCCGCCGCCCAGCCCGATCACGACTCGCGCTCCGGACGATCGCACAGCGGCGACCGCCTCCAAGGCGGTTTCCAGATTCGGATCGGGAGACACTTTGTCAAAACGAGTGAAGCACAGACCGCCCTCGCCGAGGATTCGTTCGAGACGTTCGGCGATGCCGGCGGCGACAACACCTGGATCGGTGACAATGATGGCTGTATCGCAGCCCAGTCGCTTTATTTCATCCCGGATCTGTCCAAGGCATCCGGCGCCCATGACAATACGGGAGGTGGTTTGAAACAGGTTGATCGGGTTCATGCGGGTATCCTTTCTTTAAATGGACCGACCGTGCAAGCGCTTCGTTATACGGCCAGGTATTTTTTGTGGATCTTTTCTTCTTTTTGGAATTGCGCAACGCTGCCGCCGTAAACTACATGGCCTTTGTCGAGCACGACCACACGATCCGATACGGCCAGTGCGAACTTCAGGTTTTGCTCGGAGAGCAAGATGGTCGTATCGGCGGCCTTCAGATCCTGGATCAGGCGCTTGAGTTCGCCGACGATCACGGGTGACAACCCCTCGGAAGGCTCATCGAGCATCAGGACATCCGGATTGCCCATGAGTGCGCGGGCGATTGTGAGCATTTGCTGCTCGCCCCCCGAAAGCGTCCCGCCCATGCGTTCCGGCATATCGGCCAGAAGCGGGAACTGCTTGAACACCGCATCTATGTCCCAGCGTCCGCTGCGACCCGGTATGCGCCCGAGTTCCAGGTTTTCGCGTACCGTGAACGGGCCTAAAATCCTGCGATCCTCCGGAACGAAGCCCAATCCCATGCGCGCCATGCGGTAGGAGGCCCAGCCGCTGCAATCTTTGCCTTTGAAGACGACAGTGCCGGTTTTGGGTGGTGTCAGACCCATCAGCGAACGAAAAGTGGTGGTTTTACCGACCCCATTGCGCCCCATCAAACAAACGGTTTCGCCGGGAGCCACCTCGAGGGTAACGTTGAATAGAATATGGCTGCGGTCGTAGAAAGTGTTCAAATCGATCGCTTTGAGAATGCTCTCCATCAGAAATCTTCTCCCAGGTAGGCGGTAATCACCTGCTTGTTGGCGCGTATCTCTTCGGGCGTCCCTTCGGCCAGCAAGGCCCCTTGCTGGAGCACCCGCACAACTTGGGCAATGCCGAAGACCATATCCATGTCATGTTCGATGAACACTAGCGTGAGGTCGAACGCCTTCCAGAGTTTTTTGATCAATGCCCGGGTATGCTGTCGTTCGTCCGGCGACATGCCCGCGGTCGGTTCGTCCAACAGCAGCAGCGCGGGTTTGAGCGCCAGGGCGATGCCGATGTCGAGCAGCTTCTGATCCCCGTGCGCCAGTTCGAAAGCCAGCCGGTCGGCCTGACTGTCGAGTCCGAGACTGTCGAGAATGGCGTGGGCGTCTTCGGTGGCCTGCCTGAAGGTCACCACGGATCGCCAGAATTTACGCGTCTGCCCCAGTCTGGACAAACAGGCCGCGCGGATGTTGTCCAGTACCGTCTCATCCGGGAAAATGGACGCGATCTGGAAGGCGCGGCCCATGCCCCGGGCGACGATCTGCTGGGGTGACCGCCCGACGATGTTTTCTTCCTTGAAAAAAATGGCGCCCGCGTCGGAGCGCAGATGTCCCGTAATTTGATTGAACAACGTGGTTTTGCCCGCGCCGTTAGGACCGATGATGGCCGAAATTTCTCCTGGCATCACCGCGAAACTGACCTTGGAGGTGACGTGCAGCCCGCCGAAGGATTTGTCGACCGCTTTAAGTTCGAGAATCGGCGCCATTTTCACCTCCCCGTTTCGGTTCTGCCGAAGCGCATGATGAGCCGTCTGGCCTCGCCGACCAGCCCCTTTGGAAAACCCAGGACCATCACCAGCATGATCGTGCCGATGATCAGCGACCAGTACTCCGTGTAGGCCCCAACGTAATCTTCGATCAGGATGATGGCCACCGCACCGACAAAAGGACCGAAGAATTGATTGATGCCTCCGAGTACGGACATCAGGATCACCTCGCCGGAGGTGGTCCAGTACAACATGTCGGTGTGAATGGAACTGTCCACGCCCACCATCAGGCTGCCTGCCAGGGCGCTGAAGAAGGAGGAGATGATATAGATGCGCAGCTGGTTGCGCCTGACCCGGCGCCCCAGAAAGCGCACGCGGTCGGGGTTTTGTTGCACGCAACGCAGAATAAGTCCAAACGGGCTGTAGGCCATGCGCTTGAGAATCCAGATGGAAACGAGCACGAGAACCAGCAAAAAGTAATAGTAGGCGGTTTTGTTGCCCAGGAGCCCCGGCGGCATGATACCCTGAATGCCGTCGTCGCCACCGGTGAAATCATACCACTTGAACGTGATCTGCCAGGCCAGTTGGCCGAAAGCCAGGGTCAGCATCGTGAAATAGACCCCACCGACGCGAATTACCAGCAATCCCAGAAAGAATGCGAGCAGGGCCGCGGCCAGCAGACCGATGCCGATGCCCGGCAAGTACCAGGCGCTGCCCAGATAATTGACCAGGAGCCCTACACTGTAGGCCCCCAGGCCGTAAAAGAGGGCTTGGCCCAGGGAGAGCATGCCCGTGACGCCCCACAGCATGTTGAAGGAGACGGCGAACAGGCTCCAGATCAAAACATGGCTGGCCAGGTTGATCTGGTAGGGCGAGGACGCCAGCACGGGCACCAGCGCAAAGAGCACAACGATCATCCCCCACAGGGTCGCCGCCTTAAAATTCATTGCGGTTTCTTTGGTCATAACTTCCTTATCTTGCGGGTGGCGAAAAGCCCCTCCGGCTTGAAAACCAGCACAATCACCATGACCAGAAAACTGAAAAGGGTCGCCCATTTGGGTACAAACGCCACGGCAAAGGCATTGACTTCGCCGATCAGGATAGCGCCGAACCAGGCACCCCAGAAATTGCCCATGCCGCCCAGAACCACGACGATCAGGGAGTCTATGATGACTTCGATGCCGGCCCCCGGCGTAACGGTGCGCAACGGTGCGGCCAGGGCGCCTGCCATGCCGCCCAGGGCCGTGGCGATGCCAAAGACCAGGGTCATGGTACGAGGAACGTTGACCCCCAGAACGCCTACGATTTCACGGTCGGTGGCCGCCGCACGGGCCACACGGCCCGCCCGCGTTCGGGAAAGAATCCACCATGCCGCCACTACCACGAACAATCCGATCGCGATGATCAGCAGGTTGTAAGCGGGAAAATAGATGTCCCCAGCCTGAAACGCCCCTTGGAAGCCTTGCGGCCGAGGCAGGGATTTGTACTCGGTTCCCCAGATCAATTTGACCAGGTCGTCGATGATCAGGATGAATGAATAGGTCAGCAGAATCTGAAAGCCGCCTTCGTTGGCGCGGCCGTAAATCCGGCGCAGGAACACCGCTTCGACCACCATGCCGACCAGTCCGACGCATACGGCGGTCAGCACCAGGGACAACCAGAAGTTGTTGCCCCAGACCGTAACGAACTGGTAGCCGAAATAAGCGCCGAGCATGTAAAATGAGCCGTGAGCGAAGTTGAAAACATTGCCCACACCGAAGATGAGCGTCAGTCCGCTGGCCACCAGAAACAGCAAGGTGGCCATGGTCAATCCACTGACAAACTGTGTAAAGAAAAAGGATGCGTCCATCGTAGGTTCCCTGCCACGACGGAGGGCGGCCTATAGGTTGGCCGACCTCCGTTCAGGCGTCGTTATTTGCGCTTTTCCTTGATGTATTCGGCGGGTGGGGCAATATCTTCAGGTTTATAGACTTTCCAATCGCCCAGCATCATTTTGGCCGGCGGAAAGTCATTGTTGGGCATGGTGACGCCGATGGCTTGCATCTGCATGATCTGGTGGGTCTCCGGATCGATGTAGGACGTAAATCCCTCGGGGTCCTCGGGCAACTGGATCTTTAAAGTGCTCAGTGCTTTGACCAGCGCTTCGGTGTCATCCGGATTGCCGACCGCTTCAACGGCTTTGGCAATCGCATATACCCCCGCGTAGGCGCCCTCGGCGGCATACGTCGGATAACGGCCCGTGCGTTTGAAAAAGGATTGTACAAAGTTGCGATTACGTTCCGTGTCGGGCCAATTGTTGTAGTGACGCGCTCCCAGCACCAGGCCTGCCGGGAGTTCCGCGCCCATGGCGCTCATCAACTCGTAGTTGCCGCCGGCGTCGGGCTGAAAATAGAGTGTCTTTTTGAACATCCCGTAAGCTTGGGCCTGTTTGATGAAGGCAACCGTGTCGCCGCCCCAGAACCCAGTGACCAGAATGTCGGGTTTGTCATTGATCAAGGACGTGACATAGGAATTGTAATCCGGTTCGAAGAGTTTAGGCCAGTACTCGCCTACCACCTTGTGCTTGACGCCGAAGCGATCCAGGTTGTAGCGCAATTCGTTCCACTGATCATGGCCGTAAGCATAGTCGGGACCGATGTAGGCGATCGTTTTCCACGGCTTTTTGGCTTGCAGTTCCTTCAGGTAGAGCGCGCCCGCCGCCATCGATGAAAAAGTATCGTTCGATACACGGAAGTAATAGGGTTGAAATTTATCTACCGTGAGCTGGGTGGACGCGTGATCGGTACCGATGAAGATCGTTTTGTACTGCTTGGATACTTCGGTCACGGCCAGGCCGACGCCGGAGCTGACGATGCCGAAAAGGAAATGCACTTTGTCTTCAGTGATGTAGCGGGTGGCCACGCGTACCGCATAGGCGGGTTTGGCCTTGCTGTCGGTAAAGGTGGCATCGATTTTGTAACCGTTGACACCCCCTTTGCCGTTGATCTCGTCCATGGCCATTTCGGCGGCGGCGACCGAATCGATGCCATAGAGACCGGGTCGGCCGGTCATTGGATACATGGCACCGATCCGGATGACCTTCTCCTCTGCATGAATGGCCATTGGCATCACCATTAGCGCCAGTAATGCGATTGCAAGACACACGCGGACATTTTTTTTCATGCTACCTCCTTTTGTTTGGGGTTCTCCAATCGATAGGGAACCCAGGCGATCGGGGTTTAATGAGGAACAGGAGAGCAATGGGCGTGCCATTCGGGGCAAAGGCGGTAACTATCCGATATAAAAAACTAAATTATAGACATAAAGAAAACGGTATTCATCGGTTGTGTTGCATTTATGCAAACAATACATGGGCTATTGCCGACATATTAATTTTTTTACATTGAAAACGAAAAGTTACAATAATTGCATTATTGCAGGAGGTGCTGCTGTTTTGCAGTAATGCCCGAGAGCCCGTGCCGCACCATTTTGCGCCACAGCGTGGTTGGATGGATGTCGAGCGCCAGTGCGGCGGCGGCCAGGGAGGGGGTACCCTGCAGGGCGTTTCGGATCAGACGGGCCTCGTGCGCCTGAAGCGAGGCTTTCAAGGTGGCGCCCTCGGTAAGCGTCGGCAAAGGGCAGGACGCCAGCGTCTCCTGGGGCAGATCCTCGGCGCATAGGCGTTCGCCCTCGCTCATGATCATCATTCGTTCGATAATATTGATCAACTCCCGTACATTGCCCGGATAGTCGTACGCTTTGAGACGGTCGACGACCCTTGGCTCAAGCCGTTTGGCGGTTCCGTCCCTGCGATTGACGGCTTGCATGGCCTTCATGGCCAACGGCATGATGTCCTCGCGCCGCTGGCGCAAAGGCGGGATCTCGATCGGTACCACATTCAGCCGGTAGTAGAGATCTTCACGGAACTTGCCCTCGCGGATCATCTCGTGCAGATCGCGGTTTGTGGCGGCAATGATCCGCACATCCACCACTACGGGCCGGGTTCCGCCCACCCGCGTAAAAGTCTTTTCCTCGATCACTTCCAGAAGTTTCACCTGCAGGTCCGGTCGCAACTCTGCAATCTCATCCAGAAAGACCGTTCCCAGGTGAGCGCTTTCAATCAATCCGGCCTTTCCGCCGGGCATGGCCCCGGTAAACGCCCCTTTCTCGTAGCCGAAAAGCTCGCTTTCCATCAGGGTGTGCGGAATGGTGCCGCAGTTTATTTTCATGAAAACGCGTTCCTTGCGATCGCTGATCTGGTGAATAACCCGCGCCAGCATGCTCTTGCCCACGCCTGACTCCCCTTGGAGCAACACGGGCGCCTGCGTGCCGGCCACCTTGATGGCCATGCGCACGATTTTCGTCATGCTCTGGCTTTTGATCACCATCTGCTGCATCGCATGATCGACACAGTCTTGTTCTAGAAGTGATTGGGCCATGCGCGATGCGATGCGTCGGCTGTCTTCGAGTTCCGCTTTCAAAGCATTGAGTTCGGTGATGTTGCGCACGTTGGTGACCACCCGCACGATCTCGCCGGTATCGTCGTAGATCGGCGTGCCCGTGACGATCACCTGCTTGCCGCCCGTGACTGCCTGCATGAGGGTGACTGGCGCGTGTTTTTTCAATACCTCCAGCGTTACCGAGTGGTCATAGACGTGCTCTTTGACCAGTTCGTGCATGTTCCGGCCGAGCAGATCTTCGCGCCGTAGCCCGGTCATTCTTTCGTAGGCGGGGTTGACGCGGATGGTGTTGGCCTTGCCGTCGGTGATGTAAAGCCCGTCGTAGGAGGACTCGATAATGGCTTCAAGTTCGCGGTTCAGTCGTTGAAAACTCTGCAATTCATCGATGATGGTTTCATATTCCGAGATATCCTGGAAAACCGAGATGACCCCATGAACCCTGCCATCGATAACGACAGGGCTGCGATTGGCGATGATCGTGGCGCCAGCGACACTTAGTTTTTTACCGATCTGCGGTTGTCCGGTTTCGATGATACGCTGGAATTCAGGCCAGACCTCGGGACGGACCTCCCGGATATGCCGCCCGGGGCGGGTTTGCCGATCCTCGCCGAAGATCCTGCGGGCCGCCTTGTTGTATACTGTAATGATTCCCTCGCGGTCGAGAATGAGAATGCCGTTGTGAAACATGTCCAGGATCGAAATCCAGGGCTCAGGTGGCTTCAATGAAAATTCGGGGTTCATCAGTGTGTCCTTCCCTCCAAATCGTGCCCGTGCCATCCTGTACTGACGGGACTGTCATTTGAGGTTGCTTATGGTTACTATAATCTAACCGCTTTTCCAACCGCAGGCAATCCACATTAACCGTTCTGCATTCTCAAACGCGGTATGATGATGTTTCTGATGAAGGGGTGCTGGTAAACCCGATGACGGCATGAGTCAGGGCGCAGGGAATCTGATCGCGTTTGAAAGAGGCATCGATCTGGGAGGCGATGACACCAGGGCGCTCTACGCGCGTGGCGAATGCGCCCAGCGCATCGATGAAATGAGAACGTTCAAGTGAGGGTAGGTCGCATTGTCGGGGAGGCAACCGATATCCTCAAGGGCTATCCCGCACGTTATCTGTGATCCGTCACTTTCGAACTCTGAATTATTGCGGGGAATCGGGGTATCCGTGGATAGGGGGCCGGTTTCCCTGTCGTATTCGGGTACCGCTTACTTCGCGTTTCCTTTCATGGCGCTGATGCGCCAGACATTGCCGTCATCTTCGTCGGTCAACACATAAATCGACCCGTCCGGGGCCGTGTCGACATCGCGAATGCGTGCCGACAACGGCAAACGATCTTCTTCTTTGACACGGGTGCCATCAAAAATCAGACGGACGACTCCCCGGGCTGTCAGTCCGCCAATGAGCGCGGAGTTTTTCCAGTCTGGAAACATATCGCCCGCATAAAATTTCATGCCGGAAGGAGAGATGACCGGGGTCCAGTGCCTGGCGGCATCCTCAAATTCAGGACGGGTCGGCGGGTCCGGAATTTTCTTGCCGTCATAATGATCGCCCCAGCTGACCGCGGGCCAGCCGTAATTGGCGCCCTTTTCAATTTTATTCAACTCATCGCCGCCCATCGGCCCCATTTCCACCACCCACAACACGCCCGCCCCCGGCTGAAACGCCATTGCTTCGATATTGCGGTGGCCGTACGACCAGATTTCGTCCGCTGCATTTTCCTGGCCGACAAAGGGATTGTCTTGCGGCACGCTGCCGTCCGGATAGATGCGGATCACTTTTCCAATATGGTTGGATAAGTCCTGCGCCGGATCGAACTGAAACCGATCACCCATCGCAAAAAACAGGTATTTGCCATCCGGCGAAAATTCGATGCGGTTGCCGAAATGGTTTGCCCCGTCAATATAAGGCTGTTGAACAAAGATATCCTCGAAATTTTCGATGCGGCCGTCGACGAGTTTGCCGCGGCCCAGCGCGGTCGTCGCTTTGCCATCTTCAGCGGGCTTTGCATACGACAAATAGATCACATTGTTGTCTTGGAAATTCGGATCGCGCGCGACATCCATCAGCCCGCCTTGACCGCGCGCATAAACTTCCGGCACGCCTTGCAAAGGCTTGGATAAGGTGTTGCTGGTATCCATGCTGTACAGATTGCCGGTATTGCGTTCAGTGATCAGCAATCGGCCATCTGGAAGAAATGCCATGCCCCAGGGATGGTTCAATCCGCCAATCAGATTTTCGACCTTTACCTTGGTGCCTTTCTTTGTCTGCACTGAGTCGACCGGTGCCGCCCATACCACTACGGTAGTAGAAAAAATGAATGACAGGATCCCCACGATAAGGGTTCCACGCTTTGGTTTTTTCATATCACGCTCCTTTGATGCTGGTTTTCGTAAGCAGAAACATTATGAATCTATGATGCCCCGAATTCAGATGCTGTGGGTGCTTAATGGGATTTTTGACCATCCGCAGCAGGCATTCTAAGCCCGTCTGGTATGTAACTATTCCATCCTCCCACACCTCGCGTGCCCTCAAATAGTGCCTTGGGAGAGATCCAGTGAGCGCCATTGGGTCGCGTGGTGCAATCGTGTAAGACGTCCAGTTTGAACAGCACCAGTTTCAGCGCCTCTCTTGACAGCGCTACGCGAGCCTGCCAAAACTGCGCTGCTGACTATCAGTATCCTGTTTGCGTCTATGTGATGGGCGCATCGGCATCCATTCTAAATGCGAAAAACTCTTTGTGGATCACGGTATGATCAAAAAAGCACGGCACGTTCTCAAAACCGTATTTGGGTATGAGGATTTCGTCTCCATCCAGGGGCGGGTGATCCAGCATGTCCTCGATGGCAGGGACACCCTTGCCGTGATGCCCACGGGCGCCGGTAAATCCTTGTGCTTTCAGATACCGGCCCTGCTTTTCGAGGGACTGACGGTCGTGGTGTCGCCGCTCATTTCTTTGATGAACGATCAGATCCAGCAACTGCGTCAAACCGGCGTAGCTGCCGCCCTGCTGAACAGTTCTCTGGACGCAGTCGAATACCGCCGCAATGTGGCCCTGATCAAAAGCGGGCAGGCCAAACTGCTTTACGTCGCACCGGAAACCCTGGTGAAGCCCAACCTGCTTGACCTGATCGGCGCGCTGCGGGTGGATTGTCTGGCAGTGGACGAGGTGCACTGCATTTCCGAATGGGGCCATGATTTCAGGCCCGAGTACCGGCGCCTTGCGGAAGTCCGGCAACGCTTGGGCGCGGCCGTGTGCTTGGCCCTGACCGCCACGGCCACGCCGAACGTGCGCGAGGATATCAAGGCGTGCCTTGGACTTGAAAAAGGGGCCGAATGCGTTGCCGGCTTCGACCGGCCCAACCTGCTGCTGCAAGTAGCCTTTAAAGACAATGCCTATCGGCAGGCCTTGCAGGTCATCCACAAGCATGCCGGCCATCCCGGCATCGTTTACTGCGCGACACGGCGTCAGGTGGATCAATTGGCACAGGCCTTGTGCCACGACGGCATCGCGGCCCTTGCGTATCACGCCGGGTTGCCGGACGCGCAGCGCCATCTTCACCAGGAGCGTTTTTCCAAAGACGATGTGCAGGTCATGGTGGCGACCGTCGCTTTCGGCATGGGGATCGACAAGTCCAACATCCGTTTCGTGATTCACTTCGATCTGCCCAAAAACATCGAAAGCTATTACCAGGAGATCGGGCGCGCCGGACGCGACGGCGCTGCTGCGGAATGCCTGCTGCTTTACTCCTATGCCGACATTCATAAAATCAAATACATGATCGCTGGCATGGACGCCTCCCGCCAGCGCACGGCCAACCTGCTGCTCACTGTTATCTTACGCTATGTGGAAAGCGACATGTGCCGTAGGCATGTATTATTGGACTACTTTGGTGAAACGTATGCCAAGGGCAACTGTGGCATGTGCGATAACTGCCGTGAGATAGGCGGGAAGGTCCGCAACTTGACCGTGCCGGCGCAAAAACTGCTCGCCTGCGTCAAGCGCACTGGCGAACGTTTTGGGTTGGCGCATGTCATCGATGTGCTGCGTGGATCAAAATCCCAAAAAGTCATGCGCCTGGCGCACCATAGGCTTTCGACTTACGGGATCGGCCTGGAATACACCAAAAGCCAGTGGCAGCAGCTGGCCCGGCAGTTGCTGCATAAAGGTTTCATGGTTCAGGACCTGAATCACGGAAGCCTGCAACTCACCTCCCAAGCCTGGGATCTTTTCAAGGGCTGCTGTACTTTTACCGGCGTACTGGCTGACGGCCAAACGGACCTGCGCGTATCGGGAGCCGCAGCGGCAAGGGAACCCGGGAACGCCGCTTTCGATGGCGCCCTGTTCGAACGCCTCAGAGAAAAACGCAAGGCGCTGGCCGATCAGGCCAAGATCCCGCCGTTTGTCGTCTTTTCCGACAAAACCCTGATGGAAATGGCCACCTGGTTTCCACAGAACAGCGAGGCTTTTCTCTCCATCCACGGCATTGGCCAGGTCAAAGAGCAGCAATACGGGGCCGTTTTCATGCAGATCATCCGGGACTATTGCACTGCAAACGGCATCGCCCCACGACTGGGGCCGAGCAAAGACGCCCTGTCAAAACCAACCGCCCGGACCCCAATACCGGAAGCGAAAAGGCGCCAGACCGAGATCCGCGAGGCCTACAATGCTGGCCAATCCATTGGCCACCTCATGGCCCGGTTTGGAATCAAGCGCATGACAGTGGTCAGCCATTTGTATGCCTGCCATCGCCAAGGCCACCCGATCCGCCGTGACGGCCTGTTGGCGGAAACCAGCGTAACCGGCGCAGCACTGCAACAAACGCTGCAAGCCTTTGAAGCGTTGGGCGCTGATCATCTGGCCCCGGTATATCAGACAATGAACGAAAGCATTCCCTATGAGGACCTTCATGTGTTGCGACTTTATTACGTGACCACCTGCCCACCCTCGGGCGATTCCGATAGGCAAAACGCTATTTAAGGGCTTATCACCTCTATCGTACGTGTGTCAGAAGATATCCTCGCTTCCTATTCCGGTCGAACAGAAAGCGTTTGATTAAAAACCGCATTTTCGTTAACTAACGCAAGTTGATTGGTTTACGTTAAACTCTTGAGCTGCCGGCGTGACGCGGTGGGCGTGAAAGGAGATGGTATGAAGCCGGTTTCCAGCGATGAAGTGCTTGCATTGGACCGCGCTCATGTGTGGCATCCGTATGCGTCGATGGTGAATCCCGTGCCCGTGTTTGCGGTTGCTTCGGCATCAGGGGTGCGCTTGCGTCTGGAAGATGGCAGGGAACTCATCGACGGCATGTCCTCCTGGTGGGCGGCCATTCACGGCTACAACCACCCGGTTTTAAATGCCGCGGCCACGGGCCAGATAGAAAAAATGGCCCATGTCATGTTCGGCGGTCTGACCCACCGTCCGGCCGTTGCATTGGCAGACCTGCTGCTGCGGATGGCCCCGGGGGATTTGCAGGCTGTCTTTTTCTGCGATTCCGGTTCGGTAGCGGTGGAGGTGGCGATCAAAATGGCCCTGCAATATTGGGGCGCCATCGATAGACCGGAAAAAAGCCGATTACTGACTGTTCGTGGTGGATACCACGGCGATACTTTCGGGGCCATGGCCGTTTGCGATCCCGTGACCGGCATGCATACCCTGTTCACCAACAACCTGACCCAACACTATTTCGCCGATCGGCCCGCCTGCCGTTTCGATAGCGCGTGGGATGCGTCCGCGATCGCCGGCTTCGAACGCCTTCTGGCGGCGCACCACCGGCACCTGGCCGCGGTCATCCTGGAACCGATCCTGCAAGGGGCCGGTGGCATGTGGTTCTATCATCCCGAGTATCTGCGCCGGGTGCGCAGCTTGTGCAGTCACTATCATGTGCTGTTGATTCTGGACGAAATCGCCACCGGATTCGGCCGCACCGGCAAGCTTTTCGCCGCTGAGCACGCCGGCGTGGCCCCGGACATTCTGTGCGTCGGCAAATCCCTGACTGCCGGATATATGAGCCTGGCAGCCGTCCTGGCGACCCGGACCGTGTCCGATACCATTTCGGGGGACGGTTCGGGGGTGTTCATGCACGGCCCCACTTTCATGGCCAACCCGTTGGCCTGCGCCATCGCCCGCGCCAGTCTTGAACTGTTGTGCGCCATGCCGTGGCAGGCGCGTGTTCAGCAAATTGAAGCCCAGATGACACGTGAGTTGGCACCGTGTGCCGACCTGCCCCAGGTCGCCGATGTACGGGTGCTGGGGGCTGTGGGGGTTATCGAAGTGAAGCGGCCGGTTAACATGCGCGTCATCCAGCGACGCTTTGTCGAACGAGGTGTCTGGATCAGACCTTTCGGCAAATTGGTCTACATCATGCCGCCGTACATCATACGGCCGGACGAGCTCACTCGGCTGACGTCGGCCATGAAGGCGACCGTTTCGGAAGCGGATTGTCTGCTGCCGGATTGATAACTTTAGAGAACCAAGCGCCGTCAAGTAGCAATCGAAATTCAAATCCGGCACTGGGCATCGTTCCAGCCTGTATGGGCGAACCTTGTGTTCGCCCTGCGCGTAAGATGTCCGGATGTCGTGCGTAGAACACGGGCGAACACAAGGGTCGCCCGAAGGATGAAACGAGAGAGACCGAAGCATTCGGCGATTGTTAGCGCCGGGAAAGCAGGGCGAATGCAAGGAAAATTCGATTTTATCGATGAAGAAATGGATCGTCGCCGGCAGTGTCACCAGGTGCGCGAACTGCAGGCCGTGGAAAATGCGGAAGGGTCCTGGGTGAGGGTCGGCGGCCGGGCGATGGTCAACTTCTGCTCGAACGACTATCTCGGCCTTGCCGGACACCCTGCGCTCAAACAGCGCGCCGCGGACTATATAAAACGTTACGGCGCCGGCAGCGGTGCTTCGCGCCTGGTCTGCGGCAACCATGTCTTCTTTGCACCTGTCGAGGAGCGGTTGGCGGCGTTGAAGGGGGCCGAGGCTGCCATGGTCTTCAACTCCGGTTTTCAGGCCAATGTGTCGATCCTGGCAGCCCTGGCCGATCGGGAGAGCCTGATTCTTTCGGACCGTCTCAATCACAACAGCCTGATTCAGGGCGCGCGCCTGGCGCGCTGCCGCATTGAAATTTTCGATCACAACGATCTGGACCACCTGCAGGCCTTATTGGAAAAGAGCAGCGGCCGGGGGTTTTCACGCATCTTCATTGTCACCGAGTCGATTTTCAGCATGGATGGCGACCAGTGCCCCATAGACGATATGGTGTCCCTGGCGCGGCGATTTGGAGCGATTCTTGTGGTCGACGAGGCCCATGCGACGGGCGTGATCGGTCTCCGCGGCATGGGGCTGACGTGCGGCAAAGGCGTGGATGTGGTCATCGGCACCTTCAGCAAGGGCTGCGGGGCATTCGGGGCCTATGTGGCCTGCTCGCGCAAGGTGCGCGACTATCTGATCAATTGCTGCGCCGGGATCATTTACTCCACCGCCCTGCCGCCGGCCGTGCTGGGCGCCATATCCGGTGCGCTGGCATTGATTCCCGAAATGGATGCAGAGCGGCATCGGCTGCATGGACAGGCCGATTTTCTTCGGAATTCACTACATCGCCTGGGATGGGATTGCGGCCGTTCGACCACCCAGATCGTCCCGGTGATAGTAGGCAAGGAAAGCGACACGCTGGCGCTTTCTGAGTGGCTGAAGAAAAACGACATTTTTGCCTCGGCAATCCGACCACCCACGGTGGAAGAGAACAAATCCCGAATACGCCTGACGGTCACCCTGCTGCATTGCGAGGCGGACATGCAGCGGGTCGTCGATGCCTTCGAACAGTGGAAAGGATACTCGGCATGAAGCGATTGCGCCTTCCTACCCGACTCTTTGTCACAGGCACCGGCACCGGCGTGGGCAAGACCATGGTGTCGGCCATCCTCATGGCGGGGACTCGCGGTGTGTATTGGAAACCGGTCCAAAGCGGGCTGGAAGAGATCACCGATACCCAGTGGATTCAACAGGTGACAGGCTTGTCCGATCGCCATTTTCAGCCGGAGCGCCACCGGCTCCGTCAGGCCTTGTCGCCGCATGCTTCGGCCGCCTTGGACGGCGTGCGCATCGACCTTGCGGATTTCGAGCTGCCCGACCCGGCGCCATTCGGTCACCTGATCGTCGAGGGCGCCGGCGGCCTGCTCGTGCCGCTCAACACGAGCGATTTTGTGATAGATCTGGTTGTTAAGCTGGGACTGCCCGCTCTTCTGGTGGCCTCAAGCGGGCTGGGTACCATCAATCATACGCTGCTGAGCCTGGACCAATTACGCAGCCGAAATGTGCCCATCGCCGGGGTGATCCTGAACGGCCCGCGCAACGCATCCAATAGGGCGGCGATAGAACATTACGGTCGCGCCGCTGTGGCGGAAATCGAGCCGCAGGCGCGAATTTCTTCTGGGTTGTTGGCCCAGTTGTTTGCTTTAAACTTCAGAGAAGAAATTTAAAGTAGAAAGAGGTTGACATGCGCCGACATTCGGTGACCGGCGGTGGCCATATGCCGGATCGTGCAGCGCGCGCTGGGCTCTGTGCCGCCGGCCGTGCTAACGGCGATTGGCGTCTCGGCGGCGCTGCTGCCGGACGGGGGCGCAATTCAAAATACCTGGCGCAACCCATACCGTGGGGGCCGAGCTAACGGCGGCGATCGGCTGGCGCTTCAGGAACATGCTGGTGAGCTCGCGGTCCTAAGCAATTCATTGACGGTCGTCCGGGGCGCTATCCACGCCTGGGCGAGGCCTGGTTCCGAGTTGGCGCCGGTCACCAGCGCGTTTTTTAACCCGTCGCCAGTCTTCAGTCCGGCCGGGACGCTGAAATGCCCAAAAAACCGCCGCCCCGGCCGCGGCGGCCAGCAGCGAAAGACGCGCGGCGCCGACAGCAAATATCGCGGCATGCTTGATCAGCCGTATCGCTTTCATGATCTTTGCTCCTTGGCGTTGGTCGGGGTTTTCCGGCCCGCAAGTGTACTAGTTCGGCATGGCCGGGATGCCCCGTTGTTTCTGTCAACTTAGTGCCGCCGGTTCTTTTTGTCGAACGTTTCCAGCAAAACACCTGCCCTTTTTCAATGCCCATCGAGCAGAAAAAGACTGGTCACGAAAATTTGCTACGCCAGGACGGAAAAAATCCTCCAAAAAATAGCCAACGCGCAGCGCCCTGCCATTGCACCCAAATACGAACCAACCCGGTCACATAGGGTTGCCGTTGGGCAGCCAGCCAAGGGCGGGCGCGTGCAGGCTTTGAATGTACAGGCGCTCCGGTGTTTCGGTAACTCCCGTGGTTTCGGGATATCTTCCGCTCGGGTCCTGCAGGTCGGCAACGATATTGCCGTCCTCGTCGAATGCGAAGACATGGCCGTACGCGGGCGGTACCGGCCACAACCGCTTAGGCAGACGCATAGCGAGTTTGCGCACGAACGGTTTATCCGACAGGCTGTCGGTTTCCCTGCTGCGCGGTTTGACCAGTCCGGCCCAGATGCGCCCGTTCAAGCCGCGCATCAGGTTGTCCGGATAACCCGGCAAATTGGCCAGGAAGATCCGGGCATCGCCCGACGGGCTTTGCGCGGCCGGATCGATGTCCCTGGCATTCAAGCCGCGCACGCTCACCGCAAACTTCCAGATCCGGTATTCCCCCGTTTCCACCACGTATATCGATGACTGGTCCGCCGAAAGGACGATGCCGTTGGCAAACGACAACCCATCGACCATCACTTCGGTTTCGGAATTGGACGGATCGTACACTATCACCCGGCCGGTGGCTGAGTGCTCCATGATGTCGAGCACACTGGCATTGAAGGTGCCGCCCCACCGGGCCGGCCCGAAACGGCGGGACGCATCGGTAAAGTAAATCTTGCCGTCGGCGGCGATCGTGACGGCATCGGCATAACGAATGGGATCGAGGCCGCTGCTGCTCGCGACTTTATCGGCAAGTACCGTAACTTTTCGGTCGCCCGCACTTTCTCCCTCGCGTTCGATAGCAAGCAGGCCACGTACGGCATCGGCGGCGATCATGCGGCCCTGCCCGTCGAAGTCGAAGCCTAGCACACGCCCTCCGGTTTGGGCCCATACTTCCATCGAAGTACCATCGGCATTCATTCGCAGAATCTTTCCCCCGTCAACGGCGGCATACAGATCGCCGTCCGCCCCCACCAGCACGTGCTCCGGTCCGCTTTCCGCGCCGATGGAGATAAGGCGCAGGTCAGCCAGTCGGCGGTTGGCGGCGTGCACCCCGACATAGCCGGTGTCTTCCGGAGGATCCCAGACCACCGGATCAATGGGAACCGGATAAAGCGTCAGATATGCGACGAGCAGAAGCAAAAGGACCAGAACCGCAACAGTGAATTTTCGCAGCACGATGTCTCTCCTTTCTTTGAGGTGGCTGCCACCGACGTAGGTAGGGCCCCTGCCCAACGCCTACGATGATAGTTCTTTTCCCAACATCGGCTCATACCACTTTCGAGGCCAACCGACAAATGACAATTCGGCCGCGGCGCTCGAACGCACCGCAAGTGTCTGGTCATAGGATGCGCAGCAGCGAAGCGCATCAATTTGCCGGATCGGATCGGGGACGCTTTATCGTAGATCTTCATTTAAGCTGGGCCTGCCCGTACTTCTGGTGGCCTCAAGCGGGCTGGGCACCATCAATCATACGCTGCTGAGCCTGAACAATTACGCAGCCGATGTGCCCATCGCCGGTGTGATCCTGAACGGCCCGCGCAACGCATCCAACCGGGCAGCGATAGAACATTACGGTCGAGCCGCAGGCGCGAATTTCTTCTGGGTCGTTGGCCCAGCTGTTTGCTTTAAAATTCAGAGAAGAAATTTTAAAGTGGTAAGAGGAAATTCCGCTTGACTTTTATGTGCCAGTCGAGGTTTTGGGGTGTGCGCGCTCCCAATCCTGGACCGGAGTGCCCTCCTCGACTTCTTCCCAGCCGGTAATCATGGCTTTGACATGCGCCGACACTCGGTGGCCGGTGGTGGTCATGTAGATGTGTACAATCAGGAAGGTCAAGGTGGCGAAGGCGCCCAGGGTGTGGATGACGGCCACGGTCTTCAAGGAGAGAAAACCCAAGCCCCAGGCGGTCCAGTTGTTGTACCCCCAATACAGCAGGCCGGTGATCATCTGCAGCGGCAGTAAAAAGGCCGCCAACGAGAGATAGGTCAGGCGCTGCAGGGGGTTGTGCTTGGCTTCCTTGCGTTTGGGCACCGGGTGCGACTCGCCTTTGAAGATGCCGTAGCTGTAATAGCGAATCACTTCCAGCATCTTTTTGGTGGTGGGAATATACTGCCGCCATTCGCCCGTAGTCATTATCCAGAAGACAAAGAAGGCAAAGGCGATCAGCCAAGCCAGGCCAACGAAGTTATGCACGTTGACGGCCCGTCCGAAACCCAGCAGGGTATACGTGTCGTGGACTTCGAACCCGGTGAGCAGCAATATGATGATCAACAGGCTTTGCAGCCAGTGCCAGAAACGTTCGTAACGGGTGTAAAGATAGATTTGGACCATTTTTTTCAACATGGTTCAGCCCTCCTTGCGGCCGTTTGTGAAAATGCGGGTCAGGCCGTGTACCACAACGCCCGCCAGGGGGCCTAACACGGCCATCCAGCCCAGAACGTCGAGAGGGCGCATCCTGGTCGCGGCCGGGCATGTACACGCCAGCAATCCCGGCCAGGCGGCTGTCCTGCCGCGTGTGGCATTCGGTGCAAACGACCACCTGATCGCGGGGGGCGACCATGTGGGTGGCCGGAAACACATAGCTGGTCTCGACGAAATCGAACTCACCCGAGTAGGGTCGCTCTGAATACGCCATGCCGCTCTGGATGGCCTTGCCTCCATGATAGTCCTTTCTTCGTCGTCGCCGGCTATTCGCGGGCGTTATGGGCTATTGATGATAGATGCGACGATGGTTAAGCAATTCGGGTGCCACTTTTTACATGCCATGCATAATTTGGCTTAACCCATTGAAAAAAAAGGTATTGCACTATAAACGGAATGAACTATAAATGCTGCAGGTGTTAACTTGTTCACATGGGTATTAACACCTGTTCCGAAGGCGCATGACTGGCATTATGTTGTCAGGGATGGGGGGTGGTGTTATGTTAACAGGTGTTAATAAAAACATCACCGCGATCAAATTGACCTAATGATCGGAGTCATTATGAAAAAAATAAGGATGATAAATACCATTCGCAATTCTCTGGCCTTGAAAACAGCGCTCGTTCTGGCTGCAGTGCTGATTGCCTTTCAGGGGCAGGCAGTAGGGATGGTTACGGGCTTGGCGGCAACTGATGCCTATCGTTTGATTGCGGCGCGCGGCGGCGATCCACAGTTTGCCATTATCGACATGCGCACGCCGGCGGAATTCAAGCAAGGTCACATTGCCGGCGCCGAACTGATCGATTATTACAGTCCTGATTTCAAGGCCGAACTGGATCGTCTGGACCGCGGCCGAACCTACCTGATTTATTGCCGCAGCGGCAATCGCAGCGGCAAAGCGCTAAAAATGATGGCGGACAAGGGCTTCGACCGAGTGTACCATCTGGATGGCGGCATTTTGGATTGGCGCAGCCAAGGATTGCCGCTGGTGCAATCGCACTGATCGATGCTATCATGGGCCAAGAAAAGGGCGCGCGCATCGACAGCCCATGCGTCGGCCGCAAGCGCCATGGGTGCTGCGACCAGGGTCTTGAGCGAAACGGTATGACCAAAAAGTCCAATTCACCACAGAGTTCACAGGGGTAAAGTAAAAAGTGTGGTGCAAAGATCTTTGCTTACCCTCACATTCTGACGCTATCTGTTCATGGAGTGATTGAATGACCTATTTGCAACCCACCCCGGAGAGCGGTGCAACCATCGTCAACACCGGCTGCTGCCACGATTGCGGCGGTCGCTGCCTGCTCAAGGCGCATGTGCGCGATGGCCGCATCATCCGTTTTGAATCCGATACCGGCGCAGCGCCTCAGATCCGGGCCTGCGCACGTGGCCGCGCTTACCGCCAGCGGCTTTATTCATCCGAACGCCTGCACTATCCGATGCGCCGTGTGGGCGCACGCGGCGAGGGCAAGTTCGAACGAATCACCTGGGACCAGGCCCTGGATGCGGTCGCCGAACAATTGCAGCGCATCAAAGGGGCGTACGGCAACAGCGCCATTCTGTATCTGCCGGGCGCGGGCAACCAGGGCATGCTGCATGGGCCTACCGCGCCGGGCATGCTGCTGCAACAGTTCGGCGGTTTTACACGCTACTGGGGCGTTCCCTCGTACGAAGGGGCCTTGTTTGCCTCGATGGCCACCTATGGCACAATCCGCACCGGCCATTCGCGCGACGATTTGATGAATTCCAGGATGATTCTCCTGTGGGGCTGGAATCCGGCCAATACCATCTGGGACCCGGAAACCAGTCTGTGGGTGGCCAAGGCGCGCGAAAACGGCGCGCGCATCGTGGCCGTGGACCCGCGCTACACCGATTCGGCCGCCACCTTCGCCGACCAGTGGATACCGATCCGGCCCGGCACGGATGGCGCCATGCTGGCGGCCATGGCGTACGTCATCGTCAACGAAGGATTGTACGACAAGGCATTTATTGAAAAACACACCGTTGGCTTCGAGAGCTACAAAGCCTACCTGCTGGGAACGGACGACGGCACGCTCAAGACGCCGGTCTGGGCCGAAGCGATCACCCGTGTGCCGGCTGCGACCATTGTGGAACTCGCACGCGCCTATGCCACCCATAAGCCCGCGGCCCTGATCGCCGGCTGGGGGCCTGCGCGCACCGCCATGGGCGAGCAGTACAGCCGCGCGGCCGCCGTTCTGTGTGCCATCACCGGCAACATCGGCATCCCCGGCGGCTACGCGGGCGGTTTCATGCGGGCCTACTCCAGTCGCGAAACCGGCCATCTCGTGAAAAAAGACCCCAACGCGACGATCGACAAGTCCAAGGGCATACCGTCCGCCAACCCGGTCGAAAACGGCGCCCTGCCACGTCCCGACAGCCTGTTCAAATTGAGCGGCGGCACCAACGCCACTAGCGCTCGCATCCATCAGAGCAGAATCTGGGATGCGATCCTGCGCGGCAGAGCCGGCGGCTATCCGGCAGACCTGAAAATGGCCTACATCGTTGCCAGCAACTGCCTCAACCAATATCCCAACAGCAACCGCGGGGCGCGGGCCCTGCGCGCGTTGGAGTTCGTGGTCGTGCACGAGCAGTTTATGACCGCCACGGCGCGCTTTGCCGATATCGTGTTGCCGGTTAACACCTTCATGGAGCGCAGTGATATCGCCCCGCCCTGGCTGGGCTCCCCCTATTACATTTACCTGAACAAAGCCGTCGATTCCCTGTATGAATCCAAAAGCGACTTGGAGATCTGCCGTGCGCTGGCCCCGCGTCTCGGCGTTGGGCAGGATTTTTTTACTCTTTCCGAGGACCAGATCCTGCGGATGTTCGTGTCACGGCGCAAAGACATTCCGGATTACGAGGCCATGCAGCGCGACGGCGTTTTGAAGATCCAACTGCCCGAGCCGATTGTGGCTTTCAAAGAGCAGATCGCCGCGCCGGAGCGGCACCCTTTTCCGACCCTGTCCGGTAAAATCGAGATTGCCTGCGACCATCTGGCGGAGATGAACAACCCGCGCATTCCGGCCGTGCCCAAGTACCTGGGTCACGAGGAGCACTATGATGCCCCCCTGGCACGCAAATACCCGTTGCAGCTGCTCACGGCCCATTCCAAGATCCGCACCCATTCCACCCTGGAGCGGGTGCCATGGCTGCAGGACCTGGAAACGCAAGGTGCATGGATTCATCCGGCCGATGCCGACCCTCGCAATATCGATGACGGTGACCTGATCGATATCTTTAACCATCGCGGCCGTATCCGTATCACGGCCAAGGTGACCGAACGCATCATGCCCGGCGTGGTCAACGTTTGCCAAGGCGCCTGGTACACGCCGGATGCAGATGGCGTCGATCTGGGCGGATGCGCCAATACCCTGACCAACGATCACCCCTCGCCAGGAGGCGCTTTTCCGATGAACAGCGCCCTGGTGCAAGTCGAACGCGCCCCGCAGCGCCCCGAGGAGAAAAAAGCATGACCCAGATGGGGATCTATTTCGACCAGACCCGCTGCACCGGATGCTACACGTGTGTCATCGCCTGTAAAGATTGGTACGATGCCGACACCGGACCAGTGAATTTGATGCGCGTGCGTTGCCTTGAACACGGGGTTTTTCCCCATCTTTTCGCGGCTTACCTGGCTACGCCCTGCTATCACTGTGCCCAACCGCCCTGCGTTCAGGCCTGTCCGGAAAACGCGATCACCAAACGGGCGGCTGACGGTATTGTCGTGGTTGACCAGGAGAAATGTGTCGGCGCGGCGCGCTGCCCCAAGCGCTGCCGGAAAGCCTGTCCCTGGGGCGCACCCCAGTTCGGTCCGGAGAGCGACGCCCGCATGCACAAGTGTCAGATGTGTTTTGAACGGCTGGCGGAAGGACAGCAGCCGATTTGCGTGGAAGCATGCCCCATGTTCGCTCTGGAGGTTGAGCCGCTGAAAGCTTTGCGCGCCAAGCACGGCGATCTCCGGGAAGCGGAAGGTTTTAAATACTTCGAACGCTTCGGACCGTCGGTGATATTCAAGCCCAAGTTGCGCCGGTGAATACCAGAGTGGATAGCTGGGCGGGCCGGGGGCGGCCCGCCTCGTTCATTTCATGGGTTGGTCACTCGCCTAAAGGCACCAGGAAAATGGGCTTGCGGCTTTGCTGCATGACGCTCTTTCCGGCGCTGCCGACCAGGGTCCGTAACAACGAGCCTTTTTTGTAGTAGCCCATCGCCACCATGTCACAATTGGCGCTTTCGGCAACTTCGATGATCGCTTCGGCCACGTTGCCGAAGCGGACCTCGATGGCATCGACCGGCACGGGTTTCTCGGCGCACAGCTTATCGGTCGTGTTATCGCAAAGATCTTTCAAGGCGTTCTGGATGATCGGAATCGTTCTGCGCTTGCCGATCAAAAGGTTCTTGATGACTTCCTGGTTTTCCTTGCGAATTTTCTCATACAACGCGCTGTCCACAAGATGGATCATGCGGTTCTGAACTGTTGAAGAGCCGTCCTCGATGACGTGCAGCATCACGATGGAAGCCCCCAGTTGGGATGCCAGCGCAACGGTTTGTTCGAAAACGTCGACTGAGCCTTTGGAAAGATCTGAAGAGAAAAGTATTCTGTTAATTTTATGAATCATGGGAATCCTCCACCGCCTGCCAGAAAGCGCCGGCGTGCAAAGATAATAGAAATTACTTACATCAAACTCGGCAGCCAGGTAGCAATTGCCGGAAATATGATCACCAAAACCAGCACCAGCAACAAGATGGTCACCGGCAGCATCGCTCCTTTGATCACCGTTCCGATCGGAATGGCGCCGATTTGAGAGACGATGTACAGCACCCCGCCCATTGGAGGCGTGATCAGCCCCAGGTTGACGTTGATCAACAGGATGACGGCAAACCAGATGTTATCCCAGCCCATGTGCAGAACGACCGGGTACAGCAGTGGAATCGCCAGGTACATCAACGAAAGACTTTCGAGGAACATGCCCATCACGAACAGGAGCATGTTGACGATAATCAGCAACGTGAGCGGGGAAAAATCATGGGCGATGATCAATTCCAGGATTTGCTGGGGAATTCGGCCGAAAACGACCCCATGTCCCATCATGACACCCGCCATGACGATCACCGCTACCATGGCCGAAATGTTGGCCGCGGAGAGCAGGATTTGCCATAATTTGCGGATGGAGATCGTGCGGTAGACAAACATGCCGATGATGATGCAGTAAACGGCAGCTACCGCAGCCGCTTCCGAAGCGGTGAAAATGCCGAGATAGATGCCCCCCAGGATGATGACCGGGGCCATCAATCCCCAGAAAGCCTCCTTCATGGCCGCCATTTTGCTCAGTTCGATTGCACTCTCGGATCCTTTAAGGCTCCCGGCGCGCAACGCCTGATCAACTGAAATCCCCGTGCCGACCACCTCGGACACAGTCTCCTGGGATTCAGAGGGCCTTTTTGAAAACAAAGCCAGGGCGAATGAGTACAGAAAGATCAATAAAAAGCCGGGAATCATGCCGGCCATGAAAAGTTTGCCCACCGACTCGTCCGTGAGATACCCGTAGACAATCATCACGAGGCTGGGCGGAATGACACTGCCCAGGGACCCGCCGGCCGTAATCGCCGCTGCGATCATGGTGTCGGTGTAGCGTGCCTTGCGCAGTTCGGGTATGGCAATCAGGCCCATTGTGGATGCCGATACAAAGCTGGAGCCGGTCATGGCCGCAAAAACACCGCTACTGAGAATGGTTGCTGCGCCCAACCCAGAGCGCATCCTGCCCATGAAGGCCTTGGCCGCATCGAACAGACGCTTGCCCATGCCGGTTTCAGAGATCAGTTGCGCGGTCAGGATAAACAGAGGGATCGCCACCAGAGTGCTGGTGTCCAGTGAGGCATACGCTTTTTCAACGCCTGTGCTTAACGCCGTATCCAGATCGGTGTAGATGGTCATTAACCCCAGCGCCAGAAAACCGAGCCCAAACCCCACCTGAATTCCGCTGGCGAGTACCATTAAAAAGACGATGACAAAACCAACAACGTACAGTGTCATGATTCACCTCTTAGTCAAAGTGCAAGCTGCCGATTCACCCGCCTCAGCGATGAGGAAAAGATCCGGCCAATATCGGATCGCAGCTGGCGCCAATGCGCCCGCGGTCTGTTTGCCGGGTGATGCGACAGTCAGCTGGAAATGGGACTGCCGAGCCTATTTAGGCCGGTTTGAAAAGTCGTCCGCCAATTTATTGATGAATTGCAAGGTCAGCAGCAGGCCGCCGACGGGCACCAGCAACCATGGTATCCACAGCGGAGCGGCCAGCAGCCCTGTACTGACATCTTCGATGTCATACGCGAACTTGACCATTTCCATGCCTTTGAAGATGAAAACAAAAGAGTAGATGGCCCCCAGAAAATCGGTTACAATTTTCAAACGGCGGCGGTTGCGGGGATTCAAGCGGTCGACCACGACAGTGATTGAAAAATGGCTGTCATTTTTAAGCGCGTAAGCTGCCCCCAAAAAGCCGATCGCCATGCACAAATAAATGCTCATCTCCTGCACCCATGTGGTCGGAGCATTGAAAATATAGCGCATGAATACTTCGTAAACGACAATGAAGGTCACAACCAGCAAACAGATTGCTGCAACGATCCCACCGGTATCGCTGGAGTAATCGATCCATCGAAACAAGAAGAATTTTCTATTGCTTGATTTTTGCATGACGTCATTTCCTGTGCAAGGCAATATCGATCATATCGGCCGGTAACTGCCCGTTGAAGAGTGGTATGGTGAATATACATGCATGGCGCGGATCGGGGTTGGAACGTGATTTTTGTGACGCTCAAATAACCTTGCCACCGGATGCGCGCAATTGGCGCGCATCCGGCGGCAAGCAAACATCGATCTGAAGCAACGCGTCTATTTGATATTCAGATCCAGCAACCGCTGGGCCTCTTTGCCGTTATCTTTGGCCCACTTGGCCCAGACTTCTTTACTGATATTTTTGATTTTGGCGCGTTCCGCATCCGGTATGCGCGTCACGGAAGCGCCTTCCTTTTCTATTTCAGCAGTGAACTTTGCTTCCCAACCCTTGGCCGCCGCAAGCGTGATCGCGGTTTGCTTTTTTCCAAGATCGACCATCAGGTCCTGGACATCCTTGGGCAGCTTATTCCATGTATTCAAGTTCATGCAGATAAAGATCGTGGCGTAGCTCATATCCATTTTGGTGAGATATTTTGCCACTTCATGGGACTTCTGGAAATAGCCGCCAACGGCGGAGTTGGCCATGGCATCGGATACGCCGCGTTGCAGCGCCATATACTGCTCTGTCTGAGGAATGGAAGTGTCGGGAGCGGCGCCCAGCTTCACCATGATTTCAGAGAACATCGGGCTGGTGGAGAGAATGCGCAAGCCTTTGAAATCGTCTACGCTCTGGATGTTCTTCTTGTTGCTGAACATCTGAACCCCATCGGTCCAGCTGATTACAACCAGCTTCAAGCGTTTCTTCTCCATGGCCTTTTCGATGATCTCTAACGATTCGCCCGTGTACGCTTTGGCAGCTTCGTCGATTGAATCGAAAGCAAAGGGCAGATACACACCCTGCAGCATGGGGACCATGGCCAGCATTGCAGGCTGCAATACCAGGCCCATGTCTACCGATCCTTTGGCGACGGCGCTGTGCATTTCCTTGGGGCCATACAATTGACCACCGGGGTAGTCCACGATTTTGACTTTGCCGGCCGCTGCCGTGTTCACTTCATTGATCCAGTCCGCCCTGGCTTCGGCCACATAGTGCTTGGGAGGCCCCCACGTCGCCAGTTTGAGTACCATCTCATTGGCCGAGACTTCCAGCGGCAACAATGCAATCGCAAAAATAAAACAAATGACACCCAACAAATTTTTGTGCTTCATACTTCCCCTCCTTGCTTCATGTTGATGACAACCATGGATGTACGCTTGTGCTGATAGCGCACATCCGCCAGCCTAGCCTCTATCCCCAAAAAACGACAAAGCGCCGCCCGAAGCGGTAGTTTTGTCATACATGCTCGACATGCTGCTTTAAAAGAAGAATATACCCCCTCAACGGCGTGAAATCCCCAGACTGTTTTCACGACGCTGCGGTATTAGAAAGGATAATTGGACCGGATAGCACAAGGAAATGCGTATCACAAGGAAGATTATCAATCAAAAACAAATTGTAGTAAAGCTCCTGAATACTATTCATCGGAACGCAGCGAGGCCTTGACAGGCCCACTGGTATTCAGGACGGGGGTGGGTTCGACCTGCATAAAAGAAAGTGCTTTTTTTCGTTCAGGATATGGGGCCCATTTATCCCCTGGCTTTTTTAGCATAATTTGCGGCATTGATGCCGGCGATGCATCCTTCGCCGACGGCTTTGGCCATTTGCCAGGGCGGACCGCAAATGTCACCGGCCGCATAGATGCCCGGCAAGTTGGTGGCCTGCTGTTTATCGGCTTGGATGTAGCGCATCTCGTCATCCAACAGAACGCCCATGTTTGTGGCCAGTTGCAGTAACCCCTTAGCGCCTTGTTCGATGAAAACACCGCTGACCGGTATAATGGACCCATCCTGAAGCTGTAATCCCTCAACCTGTTGATTGCCTGTGATGGCTGTGACTTTGGCATTGGTGTGCACGCTGATGCGGCTGGCCGCAAGTTTTGTCTTGAGGGAATCGGAAACGTCGAGCCGGTCACATACCAGGTGGACCTCGCCGGCAATGTCCGTCAGGGTCAGCGCCCCGTCCACAGCGGCGCTTTCACCGCCAATGACAGCGACATTTTCATTCTTATAAAAATTGCCGTCGCAATCCACGCAATAGCTGACCCCTTTGCCCAACATTTCTTTTTCACCGGGGACACCCAGTCGGTTGCGCTGAGTACCGGTGGCAATGATCAGGGCCGCTGTGGTGAGCGTGGTTCCGCTTTCGGTTTTCAACCGGTATCCGGAGGAACTCTGGGGGTCGACCGCCAGAACATCTTCTTCCAAAAAGTGCGCTCCGAACGTGGTGGCTTGCTGGCGGCCATTGCTCAGCATCTCTTCTCCGGGAACATTGAATTGACAACAGAAATTCTCGATATGCGCGTGAAACAAGCTGCTCTTGTTTTCCTTGCCCAAAACGACCACGGACACTTTCTTGCGGGCAGCGTGGATAGCCGCCTGCAAACCTGCCGGCCCGGTACCTATAATCACTACGTCATAGTGTTGGGAAGTTTCCAATGCAATATCCTCCTTCGAAGGCCATCGCGTTTGCCATACCTTCGCTTTTTCTTTAGACTTCGTTGAGATTGAAAAGGTGGGCATGTCTGCCGAAAAAGCAAGCCCCATGCGACCAGGTGCTGCCCGTGTCCGAGGATAAGGGCGCATTTTCGCGTGAACGTTCTTACCCGCATGGACGCCGTTTAATGAGAGCGGGAGGATACACCGCCCCAACTTGGCCGTAGCTTGCGTGGTGGGCAATTCGCCTTATATTGGCCAATATCGTTACTCTATGAGGAGTCGGGCATGAAAGAACATGTTAAATCAACGGATACTTGCAGCTTGGAAGCCGATACCTGCAAAACGGACGTGGCCGCCTATAAGCAGATGAAAGCCCGTGTCCCCGAGATCGCCGAACGCATCATTGCCCATTGCGAAAGCCAGGAGTGTTATACGCACATCGATTACGAGCCCATTCCCTCCGAAGGGTTCGTGTCCGACCTGATCGACCGTTTTCGAGAGATCCTGTTCCCAGGCTATTTTTCACGCGAAAGACTCGATCCGGCCAACATGAAATACAGTTTGGGCCAGGGGGTATCGCTGCTGTATGATATGCTCTCGGAGCAAATCGCTCACCATGTGCGGCATGATTGCCAGCGGTATGATTTGCCCTGCAGCGATTGCGAACAAAGCGGCCAAGCCAAGGCTATCGCGGTACTGGAGGCCATCCCTGAGATTCGTCGCATGCTGGCGACCGACGTGCAAGCCACTTTCGACGGTGATCCGGCCGCCAAGAGCCATGATGAAATCATCTTCAGCTACCCGGGAATCTTTGCCGTGATGGTGCACCGGGTGGCCCATCGCCTGTTCGAACTGGAGGTGCCGCTGCTGCCGCGCATCATGAACGAACACGCTCACAGCGTCACCGGCATCGATATTCATCCGGGAGCCATCATCGGACCGCGTTTTGTAATCGACCACGGGACGGGGGTGGTCATTGGCGAAACCACGCATATCGGCAAAAATGTCCGTATTTACCAGGGGGTGACCCTCGGTGCTCTGAGCCTGCCCAAGAATGCCGGGGAACAGTACCGTGGCAAAAGACGCCATCCTACAATCGAGGACGATGTCATCATCTATTCGGGAGCGACCATTCTCGGAGGCGACACCGTGATCGGCGCACGTTCGGTTATCGGCGGCAATGTGTGGTTGACCGAATCGGTGCCGGCGGACATGACCGTTATGATGGAACATCCGCGCCTGGTTTATAAATCGGCCGAAAAAAACACCAAGGGAGTCTGATATGCATATTTACCATAGTGTCAGTGCGACCGTCGGACGCACACCGCTGGTTCGTTTGCGACGTTTGGCCGATAAAGTGCCGGCCGAGATTCTGGCCAAAATGGAGTATTACAACCCGCTTGGCAGCGTCAAAGACCGCATCGCCGCCTACATGATCGACGAAGCCGAACGCCAGGGCCTCATCGGCCCGCATACGCGCATCATCGAGCCGACCAGCGGCAACACGGGGATCGGCTTGGCATTCGTATGCGCGGCCAAAGGCTACCGGCTGCTTTTAACCATGCCTGAAACCATGAGTGTGGAGCGGCGTAAATTGCTCGTCCATCTGGGCGCCGAACTGGTTCTGACGCCCGGCCCCGAAGGGATGGGCGGCGCCATTGCAAAAGCTGGCCAGATTAAGTCACGGGATCCGAATGCGTTTATTCCCAACCAATTCGAAAATCCTGCCAATCCCATGGCCCATCGTGAGACCACCGGACCCGAAATCTGGGCCGATACAGAAGGCCAGGTCGATATCCTGGTTTCCGGTGTCGGTACCGGCGGCACGATCACCGGTGTTTGTCAGGCCATCAAACCCAAGAACCCGAATTTCAAGGCCATCGCAGTCGAACCAGCCGCATCGCCGGTCCTGTCGGGCGGTGCCAAGGGTCCGCATAAAATACAGGGCATCGGTGCAGGCTTCGTTCCCAAAGTGCTGGATACCCGTTTGATTGACGACGTTATTACGGTCACTGACGACATGGCCATCGAAACAGCGCGCCGATTGGCCGCCGAAGAAGGCATCTTGTGCGGAATTTCTTCGGGTGCGGCCGTTTGGGCTGCCTTGGAAGTGGCAAGACGTAAGGAAAACGCCGGCAAGCGCATCGTCGTGATTCTGCCCAGCACCGGTGAGCGATACATCAGTACGCCCCTTTTCCGGTAAAATGAATAGTGTTGATGAAAGGTCATCGCGCACTGGTGATCTGCCAGTGCTTCCGATGCATCAAAAAAGTCTTTTTTCAATTTGGATAATGGGCTATAATATTGTCTTGCCATCACAAATAAAACCCATTTACTAAATAATTGACATTTGGCCGGTTTTGTTCCAATGATGCCTTGAATTTAGATCTGTTTTGGATCGGGACGATTCTCGATGGTGTGACGTTCACATTACAGTGCTATTCTTTCTGATTAACAATATAATCTGATTAACAATATAATAGGTAAGGAAATCATGGGTATTCAAGAGAGAAAGGAACGAGAAAAGGAGCGTCGGCGGCAGCAGATCATTGTCGCTGCAAAGAGGGTGTTTTCGGATAAAGGGTTCAATAAAGCCACCATGGAGGATATTGCCAAGGAAGCTGAGTTGAGTCCGGGTACCTTGTATCTGTATTTCAAGAACAAAGAGGAGTTGTACGCCTCGTTGTCCCTGAGGATCTTGCAGTATCTGCATATCCGCATATCCCATGTGATCAATCAGGCCGAACTTGATCCGCAGGCCAAATTGGATGCGCTCAAAGAGGTCATGTACGATGTGTATGATTTCGATCCATTGATCATCATCAACATGTTTCATTTGCAATCCAGCGAAACGCTGAAAAACCTGTCCGATGAATTGATCGAGGAGATTAAAACACTCTCGCGCAATTCCATTGGTGCCATTGCAAAGATTTTTCAAGAAGGGATCAAGAGCGGCATTTTCATCGACCGCCATCCGGTCGCAATGTCCGATATCACATGGGCTCTTTTTTCAGGTGTGGTCTTGTGGGAAAACAGCAAAAAGATCATTAATGACAA
>LADR01000086.1 GCA_000961655.1 Desulfatitalea sp. BRH_c12 | reverse complement strand
CGCGGCGGACTCGACGGGGGCGCGCTGCGACGGTTTGGCAATGGGCGCGGCCCCCGTCGCAGGTTGAATGTCTACAGTGAAATCCCGCGTCAGGAGCAGCTCCGCTTCCTGAGTAAAAACATAAACAGTGACCGTTTCGATCGCAGTAGACATGTTCTTGACAAGCATGGCCAATTCAATCGTTCTGTAATTGTTAACTGAAAAATCGTAGCCATCGCTCCCTGTGGGTACCCCAGCTACTATGGGAACGCTGGGAAGGACTACAAATTCTGGGGAAGGATTTTTTTTGGACGTGAACATTGCCACGACACGAGCGTTGAGCGTCTGCCGCGGTTTAGACCGGTTGTGAAAACGAAACTGCATTTTAAGCATTTCGGATCGGGAATCGTATCCAGCCGAAAACCGGCTGATATCAGCCTGCCATTGCACACCGGGCTTGGCTTGCGCCTTATTGACGCTTTTTGCATCCGCGGGGGGGGCAGTCGGTGGCGCCGGTGCCGGACTGCTGGTAACTTCCTCAGCAGGCTCTTTCTTGGCGTTGGCTTCGGTCGCAGGACTATTTTTCAGTTCATGCACCACCCATTTGGCCTGTAATATATCTTTTTCATCTTTCAACCGATTGGCATATTGTTGCAGTTGGTCGACTTTTTCCTGGACCATTTCAAGACTTCTGGATTGTTGAATATACATGTACCCGATGGCTGCAAGCGCAAGCAGACTGATAAGCGTCAAAGCCAAAACACCGATGGCGATCGCCTTGAAATGGCGCAATGCAACTATACGACCATGTTCTCCGACCAGCATGATACTCAAGTAGCGGTGCTCCTTACCCAAAAATTCCCCCTTACGTAGTCTCAGGCCACTGAAAGGATGCCCAAGCAAGTGATTACTCAATATCCATACTCGACTGGCTCTGCAAGACCACCCGTACAGGCATACCCTTGAATTCCGGCAGCCGTTCGGCGGCACTGGCGCCGTTTAGGGCTAATTCCAACTGGTTGCGGCTACCTATCAGCGCCACCCAGCAATCTGGTTCGACTTGACTATAGAAGATCGAGAGACCGAGGATCCGATAGGGGCCGAACATGATCGCCATCGCTGCACCCGGATGATGACGCTGCAAACGATGTAACAGGTCCACATCGATGTTGGTGCGCAAATTGCCGAAATGATCCGCGCCGACAATTTGTCCAATGATCTCGGACGCATCCACCCTGTCGGGAGAGGTCATCTCTATCCGTTGTAGCTGCGAAAAGGCAACCGCAGGCCCGAGTTCATGCATATCCATGCCCGCGGATAGGTGTGCTGCCACCGGCGCCATGATGTCCCGGCCGTGAAATGTGTTGCTGACCGGGTGCAGAAAAAGGCGGCTGTTTTGCACGTGAACGATGGCATCCGGCGGGCTTTCCGCCCAAGCGATCGGCAACAGTCCGTTATCCGGCGCAATGAAGGTATGGCCGGAATGGCGTGCCGCAATGATGGCCCGTTCGCTGCCGACGCCCGGGTCGACCACCGCCATGTGAACAGTGCCTTGCGGGAACCAGCCGAAGGCGGATCCGAGCAGTTGCCCACCTTCAGCAACGGCCTGGGGGGCTACCAGGTGTGAAATATCCACAAGCGTCACACCGGAATGAATGCGCAGTATGACCCCTTTAATCACACCAACATACTCATCGGTTGTTCCAAAATCGGTGGTCAGTGTTACGATGCCCATCATCATCCATTATCCATGTCGATTCAACACCCTTCTGGTGTGTCAGAATAGTTTTTTCTGGACACTGTATCCCAACTGCCGATAGGCTTTTTCGGAAGCTTTGCGCCCCGAGGAGGTGCGCATCACCATCCCTACTTTCAGCAAAAAGGGTTCGACCACATCGACCATTGTATCGGCCTCTTCCTGCAAGGTGGCTGCAATTGCTTCGATGCCCACCGGTCCCCCATGGTAATAGTCGATGATGGTTCTCAGATAACGCCGGTCCAGCCGGGTCAGACCTTTATCATCGACTCCTTCCAAGGTAAGCGCCGCTTCAACGACTCCGAGATTAATGTGTCCATCGCCGCGTACCTGGGCATAATCCCGAACTCTTTTCAGCAGGCGGTTGACGATACGCGGCGTGCCCCGCGACCGCTGCGCCAGGCTGAAGGCGCCGTCCGCATCGATGGACACCTCAAGAATGGCGGCCGAACGCCGGATGATATCGACCAGATCTTCGACTTCATAAAAATCGAGGCTGCGAAACAGTCCGAAACGGTCGCGCAAAGGTGCCGACAAAAGCCCCACGCGCGTCGTGGCGCCCACCAGCGTGAACCGGTTCAGACGGTAACGGTGGCTGCGTGCATGAATACCCTTGTCGAAAACAAAATCGACAGCAAAGTCCTCCATGGCAGGGTAAAGAAACTCTTCCACGGCTTTGGGCATGCGGTGAATTTCATCGACAAACAAAATGTCGCTTTCTTCCAGATGGGTCAAAATACCGATCAAATCGCCGCCCTTTTCAAGGGCCGGACCGGAAGTAACCGTCAAGCGCCCGCCCATTTCGCGGGCAATGATATGGGCCAGGGTGGTTTTACCCAACCCCGGAGGACCGTGAAAAAGGACGTGTTCCAAGGGCTCGCCACGAAAGAGCGCCGCTTCGATGGCGATTTTCAAAGTATCGACCACTTCGCGCTGTCCCACGTACTCGTCCAGGCGTTCCGGCCGCAGCGATTGCAAATCCGGATCCTGGTCATCGGGTTGGCATACGTTATCCACGATACCTTGTGAAGGTGCCCCACGGGTTAGAAGCTCGTCGCTCATAATAGAATCCAATTGCTTTCTACTTCTTCATCTTTTTCGCACGTTCGCCCCGGTAGACCTCATCGAACAATTCTTCGGGTGTCTGAATGTCGCTTTTACGAGCCAGTGCCTGGGTGACCATTTTTTTAGCATCCGCTGGTTTGTGCCCCAATTGAGCGACGAGTACCTCCATAACCGGTTGAACAAAATCCGGCGGCTCGCAGGCAACTGGCGCGTCCGATTGGCGAATCAGGGCGAATTTACCGACCTTGCCCTTTAGTGTGGCAATAATCTTTTGAGCGCTGCGCAAGCCGATGCCCTTCAGTTTTTTCAGTCGCTCCAGATCATTCGATTCAATTGCATCGGCGATATCCCGCACTGAGATGGTCATCGCTTTGGCGGCTTTAATGGGGCCGATGGCATCCACGGAGATGAAATGTTGAAAAAACTCTTTTTCCGCTTCCAGGTTGAAGCCTATCAACACCGGCTTCGGCTGCCGTTCGGTCTGATGATAATAGATATACAGGGACATTTCGTCACCCGTTTGTTTGTCATTGAGACTATCGCGCACAAATGCCGGCACCATGACTTCGTACCCGATCTGGTTGGCCAGAATAAGGATCCGGTCGTCTTCTTTTTTGAGCAAATGGCCTTTAATAAATGCAATCATGAGTTCTCTTCATTTTTCCCACAGCGGACCGAATCGAAACAGACCTGCTGCGGGCAGTGGCCGCAATACGAATCATGCGTTTTTCAGGGGTTGATTGACTTGAGCCCGTTGACCTGGCACGCATGCGTAAGGTGTTGCCCCAACATGTTGCGGCCAGCATAACGAAAGAGCCCGATCAGGGCAAGCCCCAAAGCGTCCGAGGCGTGGTATGGGCGGATGGGCTGGTTGCAGCCAAGACAGGTTCGCACCGCTTTTTCGAGTTGCTCTTTGCTGGCATTCCCATTGCCGGTAAGCACCTGTTTGGCCTCACGAACGGCGATTTCTGTAACGGCGACCTGGGCCTGCTCACAGGCAAGCAGGATGATACCGCACACTTTCCCGAGAGAAATCCCTGATTGCGGGTATTTATCAAGGGAGAACACCGCTTCGATGACGATCAAATCGGGTTTTTCGTCAGTTATCACGGTGCAAAGGCGGGAGTAAATTTTTTCAAGGCGAAAGCCCTGGTGCTCTGTTTGCGAGGTTTGTACGGTTCCAAAGGCGAAACTTGCCACCTTTCTTTCGGTACCGGTGACAATGCCGATACCGGTGGCAGCCATGCCTGGATCGATGCCTATGACCTTGACGCTCATCGGTGCCCATTTTCGGTTGCGCAGCGGACGGTTGCGTTACGTATCAACCATGCAATCATGTTTCTTTGAGCTTGGCAGTGGCAATTTTGGCTTCGTTGCTGGAAGGAAATTTTTTCTCCAGCGCTTTCCAGATCAATCTTGCATTGGCTTTATCACCTAGTTGCAAAAAAGCCATCCCCTGCTTGAGCATGGCACCGGCAACCTTGTTTCCGGCAGCATATTTTTCGATGACGGTCTGGTATTCCAAAATGGCTTTTTCGTACCACTTTTCGCTGTAATATGTCTCGCCGATCCAGAACTGGGCGTTGTCCGCATGTTCGGATTGGGGATAGGTTTTGAGCAATTGCTGAAAGAACTGCCGTGCCTTGTCCATGTGACCATCATCAAAAGCTTGCTTGCCGTCATTATACATCTGTTCTGCGGTCGCTTCTTGCTTGGCTTCCGTTGTCCCGGGTGAAATCGGCGCGGCACTTCCCTGAGCGGAAGGAGCAGAGGGTGTGGAGGCGCTGGGGGCCATGTTCAGATGACGCTCGATCTGAGTGATCCTCTGGTCGATCCTGGCGAGCTGCAGTGCCATGTCGTCGGGCTTTTTGAGGTCGCCGCCAGCGGTCGGTTTGCGCTCCAGCTTATAGGCGATTTCATCTAACCTGCCGGAAAGCAACTGCAGATCCTGCTGCATTTTTTCCATATCGGCATTCATGCCGGCATATTGCGCACGCAGGTTCGTTTCGGCGCTTTGTTTGGTTTGCCCGAAACGCTCCAACGCCTTGCTGGTCTGCTGCTGCAATTCCTGATTTTGGCGTTCGAGAATCATCAGTCGTTCATCCAATATGAACACATCTCTTTGACTGGCGCATCCCGCGAAAAAAAAGCTCAACAGTACTGTTAAAAATATCAGTGATTTTTTCATAGTTTCAGTCTCGTTCAAACTCAATAATGAGGAGCGATGAAACGCAGGTAACCGACGGCCTCGAAGACCGTCGGTTACCTTCTTATTTTCACTTGTATTGCTGTCGCATACGATTCGGCAATATTGCCGATAAGACAACTCGATTTTTTAGTGCCGTATTATTCGATTACGAACTGGGCGCGCCGATTTTTAGCCCACGCGGCCTCGTTTTGCCCTGGGTCCAAAGGTTTCTCTTCGCCGTAGCTGATGGTATCGAGCCGGCCGGCGCTGATCCCCAGGTTCATCAGGAACGTTTTAGCAGATTCGGCACGCCGTTCGCCCAATGCCATGTTGTACGCATCCGTTCCTCTTTCATCACAATGGCCCTCAATGGTGACGGCAAGGTTGGGATTCGCGCGCATGTAAGCGGCTTTGGCGTTCAGGATCTGCTGAGCCTGCGGAACGATGGCGGAACTGTCAAATTCGAAAGGAATATTCTCATTGACAAACGCATCCCGGGCAGCTGCGGCAGCCGCTTCGGCTCTCAAGCGTTCTTCTTCCAGCATCCGTGCCCTTCTGGCCTCTTCATCGGCCGCGCCCGGCGCCGAGGTAGTGGGCGCCGGGGTGGTCTCCGGAGCCGTTTCGACTGCTTTTTTCGCGCATGACACTGTGAACAGCATGAACGGTAAGATTACGACCATCAACATTGCCAACCAAACTTGTTTTCTCATTTTTTCTACTCCTCCTTTGTTTTCGACGCCACGACATGTCCATTAGGGTGCGATGTTGGGCGACCACTTGGGGTGAATCTGTTCGCCGGGAAGGGTCAGCAATCGGCGCTGGTCCGTCCCAAAAGCTGTCATTACATATATTGATGAACGTCCTTCACGCGTGGAACTGAATGCGATCATACTGCCATCGGGGGCCCATGAAGGGGCTTCGTTATCACCTTGATTATAGGTTAGTCGAATTGGATTATTGCCTTCGATATCTATAACATAGATATTCAGCTGTCCTGCTTCCATGGCAGAGTAGGCGATTTTATCACCTTTGGGGGACCAGTTGGGCTGGGTGTTATATTGCCCTTGGAACGTCAACCGCCGAACGCTTCCGCTACTCAAATCCTGAACGAATATCTGTGGCGTTCCGGCGCGTTTGGAGACAAATGCCAATTTTTTTCCATCGGGCGACCAAGTTGCCTCCACATCGATTCCCGGACTGTTGGTCACCTTTTTAATCATTTTCCCGCCGCCGGTCAATAGATAAATTTCCTGGTCCCCTTTGAGCGACAAGGTAGCCGCCAGTTCGAAACGGTTCGGCGCCCAGGCAGGCGCGATCTGCGCCCCCTTGAATACAGCGCTATGTTCGATCCCGCTGCTGATGTCGTGAACAAACACCTGGGAAGGTCCATTGGCAAACGACGTGAAAGCCAGATGGCGGCCGTCGGAAGACCAATCGGGAAACGATGTGATACTGCGCTTTCGGGTCACCTGACGAACATTGGTGCCATCGAAATCGCACATGTAGATCTCTTTATTGCCCGTGCCGGTGGAGACAAAGGCAAACCGACTGTCGAAAATTCCCGGTCGTCCGGTCAGGAGTTGAACCACCTCGGAACAAAAACGGCGCACCATGACGCGCTGGTCCTCCACGCCGGCGCTGTAACGTTTGCCTAAAAGAAGCGACGATTTGAAAGTATCGAACAACCTCATTTCGACCGTTAACTTTCCGGATTGCAACTGCACGCCGCCGGTGATCAACAGTTCGGAACCGACAGTGGTCCAGTTGGCGAAGTTCAACTCCGCTTGGGTAATGCCGCTTTTCTGCGCATCGTACAAAAATGAGCCACGGTCCAATATCTTGAAATAACCAGTAAAATCGAGCATTTGTGAAATTTGGTCGGCGATGCTGGTCGCCAGTGGCGATTCGGATTCCGTGGGCGTCATTGCCCGGAACTCGGGTACGGCCAAAGGAATTTTACGGAGGAAGGGGTTGGTCAGATCGATATATTTGATTTCCGCCGGGGCACACACCGGCAGCATCAACAACCCAAATAATGCCAATATCTTTACATAGTTGATTTGCATATTCTCCTGCTCTGTGTCTATTTCGCTACTGTATCCTGTGCAAGGACTATCAATATATACTACTAATAAGTCAACTTCATATACTACTATTAGGTCAACTTCTCGTTATCAAACCAGGGATCACCTCTTCATTACCAATTCCGAAAGTGGACTTACCAATCCCTGCCTGAGCCGTAATCCGACTGGCGATGAAAGTAGAAGGTGAAGATATTTTTGTCGACGATTTCCGCCATTTGATCTTCCTCCATGATACGTGTGTGTGCTTCTGATATGGGAGCCTAACGCACGCCCTGGGGGGTAAAGCGCAGCCCCATTTCAATATAGCGCGCTCTTAGCCCTTCCGGATGGGGTTTGACGGGACTTGACTTAACAATAGCCTTGTAGGCGGAATCATCTAGATACGCGTTGCCCGAACGGTCGGTGAAAAAAATGTCCTCTATCCTGCCGTCCGGCATCACTTTAAAGACGATCAACACCACCAGATTATCGCTGACGCCCGCCAACTGCTCCGAAAAGGCCCAGTTTTTGTTGATGGTGAACGCTACTTCAAGCCTGTAAAGATCGACGGCCTCACCTTCTTGATTGCCACCTGTTCCGAAACCACCGCTTTTTCCGGCTCCGGAGCCTTCCGATGCCGTGCCCGTGCCCGCGTCCGTATTGCCGCTGGATTGACCTCTCTGGTCTTTGGCCACCTGCTCGCGGATGCGTTTGATGGTATCATCCAGGGATGGTGGCGCCGTCGCCGTCTCTACCTTTTGTTGCACTTTTTCCAACGTGTTCTTCAGAACTTCCGGGGATTTGAAGGTCTTGTACTTAAGGGCAACTTTGGGTTTCGGCGCAATCGAAATCTCGGCTTTCGGTTCTGTTTTCGGAGGGGTGACGGCCACCTCGGCCTTCGCTTCGGGCGGTTTCGGTGTTTCGACGACAGGTGCTTTCTGCCCTTCACTTGGGGCTTGCTTGGGGCTCGCCGGCGCCCCTGGCATGTCCACCATTTGCACATCGATGACCGACGGGCCCATAGAGCCACTCATTTTCGGACCGGGCGTATAAAGCAGGTAACCGAACAGGATGATATGGCCTAAAAAGCTGACGATAAAAGGCCAGATCAGCGTCATGCGCTGCCCATCGGCATTATTTGCCATGTTATCGGATTTCATGAGGCGTGTCTTACCGTTTCAGCGTCTGGCGTTGCGCTTCTTCTTCCGGCACTGTGATCATGCCGAGCTTTTCAACTCCGGCCGCCTTGATCTCAGCCATGACTTTGGCCACAACGCCATAGGGGACATCTTTATCCGCCTTAAAATAAACTTCCCGGTCGGTTCTATTTTCGAGGATCTTGGCGAGCTTTTCTCTCAGGTAGTCCGGCTCCACAACGAAGTCGCTGATATGGATCTGCTGATCCTTGTTGACCGTAATCACAAGATTGTCCTTCTGTGCATCGAGCGGCCTGGCGGTCGCCTGAGGCAGCGCCACATCCACACCCTCCATCATCATCGGCGCGGTGACCATGAAAATGATCAGTAGCACCAGCATCACATCCACGAAAGGTGTCACATTGATATCCGACATCAAACGGTCGGTATTGGAATCGAGTGCCATAAGTCTTTTCCTTTGAGAGTCATCAAGCGTGGTTGCCGGTTAAAATGTCCCGTTCGATGATGTTGAGCAAATCGGACGAGAAACTGATCAGTTCCGATTCAACCACCCTGATCTTCTGCATGAAAAAGTTAAAGGCGATAACCGCAGGGATGGCAACCCCCAGACCCGCGGCCGTCGCGATCAGTGCTTCGGAAATGCCCGGCGCCACGGCAGCCAGGCTGGCGGAACCCGCCAGGCCAATCCCGTGAAAGGAATTCATGATGCCCCAGACAGTTCCGAACAGACCGATGAAAGGGGTCGTGTTACCGGTAGTCGCCAGAAAGGGCACCATCTGGGTCATGCGCGTGGTTTCACTTGTAATGGCGCGGCGCAAGGCCCTTTTGACGGTATCGCTGCCGGAGAAGCGCCCTATCATGTGCAAACCCGAATCATCGCCTTCGCCCTGCCCTTTTCCGCTTTGACTGACTTTTTTCAGTTCGACGTATCCAATGCGAAAAATGCGGGCCACCGGACAGCCGGTTAACTGTTTGGCTTTGACGTAGGCGCTGGCCAGATCGCGGCTTTTCCAGAAATATTCTACGAAACGGGTCGATTCGCGAAGCGCGCGGCGGATATACAAATACTTGATGATAATGATGGCCCAGGAGGTCACCGAAAAAAACAGAAGCAACAGCAACACGAATTGAACCATCAGACCGGCACTGCTGACAATTTGGATGATATCAATATCCATGATTTTCTCCTAATACAGATAACCACTGCACGCCGCGCGTGCACTGTCGTATCGCCATACGGCTTTGCGGTTTATTTAAAGGATTTCCAGGTGAGATGATGGTCTCCGCAGATGTTCGATATCTTAGCCTGCAAAGTGGTAACCTCTTGGAAGTTAATAGCAAACTACCGAGTGAAGTTTGTAACCATATACAGAATACACCAGAGAGTCAATAAGGAGGCGTAAGTTTTTCAGAATACCGCATTTGAGAACCGGCTATGACTCGCAGAAGATAGCCGGTCTATCTTTCCCGTGGTGCTTGGCCAACAATCAACGAATGAACCATCAACGAAATCCCAATCTTGACTTTTCCCATCCCAGGATCGATTCTGACCGCTGACTTCGCACATTATATACGCGGGTATTAACAAAGGAAAAACCATGGAACGCATCGCTGAGTTTATCTTTGAAGCGCTATTTTTGAAACAGATACCGCGCAGTGGCTATCAGTTTCTGGGAGCCGGCAAGGAGTCTGTGGCCGAACACGTCTATGCCACCGCCCTGATCGCTTTTGTCTTATCCAGACTTGAACCGCATGCCAATGCCGAACGCCTGATAAGCATGTGCCTGATGCACGATCTGCTCGAAGCCCGCACCGGTGATTTGAACTACGTTCAAAAACGCTATGTCCAAACCGATGAGACGGCGGCTGCGGCGGATGCCCTGCGCGACCTGCCGTTTAAATCCCAAATAGAGGCGCTGTTGCATGAATTCAACGCCGCCGAAACAGCAGAAGCCAAGCTGGCCCATGATGCCGATCAACTGGCTTTGGTCGTCGACCTGAAGCTGTTGCACGATCTTGGCTACCAGACACCCCAACAGTGGTTGCCCCATGTGATGGAACGCCTGCGAACCCAAACGGGCAAAGACCTGGCCACAAAACTGGCGGATACACCACGCGATGAATGGTGGCTGCGACTTTTCTATTGACAGTAACATTGTTCTTCCATAACTGATAGTCACTTTAAGTTGTCAGGCCTTGGGTATCGGCCGTTTCATGTCATGCAATCTTCCTGCAATCCAGCGCGGCTGGTAGCAGGTTTCTGCAATCAAGTGACTCTAAAGCGGAGGCATGGAGTAAATGAATTGGTTGGCAAACACATTGACATCGTCCATCGGAAAAAAGCTGATGATGGCACTCACCGGTTTGGCATTTTTAGGCTTTCTGGCGGGACATCTGGCCGGCAACATGACCGTCTACATCGGCCCTGACGCTTTCAACGCCTATGCGGAAGGACTCAAAAACCTGGGCGTTGTGATCATTGCTTTCGAGGCGGTCCTGGTGCTTTTCGCGGTCGTGCACATTGTCACGGGCCTGACCCTGTTCTATCAGAATTATAAGGCCCGGCCGGCCCGCTACGCCGTCAACAAAAGTGGCGGAGGCCGCACGATCGGCTCAGCCACCATGCCGTATACCGGCATCCTGGTGTTACTCTTCGTTCTGATTCATCTGTTCAACTTTACCTTCGTCGATAAATCCGGAACGACACTCTTCAACCTCGTTACCGCTAAATTCGATAATACACCCTATGTTATTTTCTACATCGCCGCCATGCTGGTCGTCGGTGTGCATGTCAGTCACGGATTGTGGAGCGCCTTTCAGACCATCGGTGCGAACCATCCAAAATATATGCCGATTATTCGGGTGCTGAGTATCGTCTTTGCCATCGTGGTCGGTATTGGGTTCGGTGTATTGCCCATCTATTTTTCCATTAGCGCATAGGAAAGGATTGAGTATGTTGCTTGACGGCAAAATTCCGGCTGGACCACTTGCGGAAAAATGGGATCGTCATCGTTTCGAACTCAAACTGGTGAACCCGGCCAATAAACGCAAATTCGATATCATCGTTGTCGGAACCGGTTTGGGCGGCGGGTCGGCCGCGGCCAGTTTGGCGGAGATGGGCTACAACGTGAAGGCGTTTTGCTTTCAGGACAGTCCGCGCCGCGCACACAGCATTGCAGCTCAGGGCGGCATCAACGCAGCCAAAAACTACCCCAACGATGGCGACAGCATCCGGCGCCTGTTCTACGACACCATCAAAGGCGGTGATTTCAGGGCCCGCGAAGCGAATGTCTACCGATTGGCCCAGGTGAGCAATGCCATCATCGATCATTGCGTGGCCCAGGGCATCCCATTCGCCCGCGAATACGGCGGCCTGCTGGCCAACCGGTCATTCGGCGGCGCCCAGGTGTCGCGTACCTTTTATGCGCGTGGCCAGACAGGTCAGCAGTTGCTGCTGGGCGCTTACCGCAGTCTCATGCGGCAGGTGGCGGCCGGCAAGGTGCAGATGTTCGCGCGCCGTGAAATGCTGGACGTCGTTCTGGTCAACGGCCACGCCAAGGGGATCGTGGTGCGCAACCTGATCACGGGGCAACTGGAACGCTATGCAGCCGACGCCGTGGTTCTCGCCACCGGCGGATACGGAAATGCTTTCTTTCTCTCAACCAATGCCATGGGCTCCAATGTCACCGCCGCCTATCGCGCATACATGAAAGGCGCCCTGTTTGCCAACCCATGCTTTACCCAGATCCATCCCACCTGCATTCCGGTGCACGGCGACTATCAATCCAAACTCACGCTGATGAGCGAAAGCCTGCGCAACGATGGTCGCGTGTGGGTACCGAAAAACCCCGGCGACAAACGGCCGGCCAACCAGATCCCCGAAAGCGAAAGGGATTACTACCTGGAACGCAAATATCCCAGCTTCGGCAACCTGGTGCCGCGCGATGTCGCCTCGCGCAATGCCAAAGCCCAGTGCGATGAGGGCAAGGGGGTCGGCGATACAGCCCTGGCGGTCTACCTCGATTTCGCCGATGCCATTAAACGCGATGGACGCGACACCATTGCACGCAAGTACGGCAATCTTTTTGAAATGTATGACAAGATTACCGGTGAAAATCCCTACACGACCCCGATGATGATATATCCGGCCGTGCATTATACGATGGGCGGGTTATGGGTCGACTATAACCTGATGAGCAACATACCCGGGTTGTTTGTCTTGGGAGAAGCCAACTTCTCCGATCATGGCGCCAACCGCCTGGGGGCCAGCGCGCTGATGCAGGGACTCGCCGATGGCTATTTCGTATTGCCGTATACCATTGGAGGATATCTGGTCGGGTCGCCCAAAGAGACCCTCTCCACGTCAAAGGCGCCGTTCGAAGAAGCCGAACGCGGTGTACAGGCCCGTATCGACAAACTCATGGCGGTTCAGGGCAAACGCACGGTTGACGATTTCCATCGCCAGTTGGGGTTGATTCTTTGGGATCACTGCGGCATGTCCCGCAACAATGCCGGCTTGGAAAAGGCACGCGGCATGGTTCAAGAGTTGCGGGCGGAATTCTGGCAGAATGTCAAGGTGCCTGGCACGACGGCCGATTTGAACCAGAGTCTGGAGCGCGCCGGACGCGTGGCCGACTTCCTGGAATTTGCCGAATTGCTTCTGATAGATGCCTTGCACCGCCAAGAGTCGTGCGGCGGTCATTTCAATGAAGCATACCAGACACCTGAAAACGAGGCGTTGCGCAACGACGAAGAGTACTGCCATGTGGCGGCCTGGGAGTATAAGGGCATCGGTCAGGACCCTGAGTTTCACAAAGAACCGTTGACCTTTGAAAACGTGCAACTTACGCAAAGGAGCTACAAGTGAGCAAGAGCATTGATCTCACCCTCAAGGTATGGCGTCAAGCAGGTCCAAAGGACAAAGGACACTTTGAAACCCTGCGTGCTCAAAATATATCGACCGAAATGTCTTTTCTGGAAATGCTCGATGTGGTCAACGATCAATTGACGCTGGACGGCAAAGAACCGATCGCGTTTGATTCCGATTGCCGGGAAGGAATTTGCGGCATGTGCGGCGCGGTCATCAATGGAAGACCGCACGGACCGCTCAAAGCGACCACCCTTTGCCAACTGCACATGCGCCATTTCAACAGCGGCGACGTGATCGCGATTGAGCCGTTTCGCGCCATGGCATTCAAAGTGATCAAGGATCTGGTCATCGATCGCAGCGCATTCGATCAGATTATCCAGGCCGGCGGTTTTGTCTCCGTCAATACCGGCGGCGCTCCGGATGCCAATGCGGTCCCGATTGCACAGGACCAGGTCGAGTCGGCCATGGACGCCGCGCAATGCATCAGCTGCGGTGCCTGTGTGGCGGCTTGCCCCAATGCCTCGGCCATGCTTTTTGTCAGCGCCAACGTTTCTCACCTGGCCCTTCTGCCCCAGGGACAGCCGGAAGCTGCCCGGCGTGCCATTGCCATGGTGCGCGAAATGGATCGCCAGGGCTTCGGCAACTGCAGCAATGAAACCGAATGTGAAGCCGAATGCCCCAAATCGATCTCCATCAGCAACATCGCGCGGCTCAATCGTCAATTCTACCGGGCCAGCCTGGCCTCAAGCGTAAAATAGACGACTGGTTCGCACACCCGCTTTCGCCGGACGATCACCTTGTGGGTGATCGTCCGTTTTTTGACTCCATACCCGCCCCCAAAATTTAAAGTGTCGTCAAATCCGACCGATATAACTGTTTCGGGATTCCAAAAAGCTTCACTCGATCATTCTGGAGATTTTGATGACGCATCGCATACTGACTGTGGATGACAGCCGCACCATTCGCACGATTGTCAAAAACGCTTTCAAAGCTTATGACTGCGAGGTGTTCGAAGCTGAAAACGGACGCGACGGTTTGGCGCTGGCCGCGCAAATTCTGCCGGATCTGATCATTCTGGACATCACCATGCCCGTCATGAACGGAATTGAAATGCTGGGCAAGCTGATGGCGGATACTAATCTAAAAGACACCGCGGTGATCATGCTTACGGCCGAGTCCGGCCGTGACAATATCATGAGTATCGTCAAATTGGGCGTCAGGGATTACATCGTCAAACCCTTTAAAGGCGAGCAGCTCATCGAGCGTGTCAAACTCATTGTGGATGATTTGAAACCGCGCCTCGATACCGGCGAAGGTCAAAGGAAAAAAGACCACCTTTTTGCGGTAATAGAGGATATGGTGGTCCTTACGCTGCCGGGCAAAATCAATCGCACCGTGGCTTCGGAAATCGAAGTGGCCGTCAAGACCATGATTTCCCAAATGACCCGGGCCGGCACGCATAAACTGATTTTCGATCTGAACCCGATCGCCAGTCTCAGCATGACGGCCATTCAATCCATCCTCAATCTGGTTGACCTGTGCAAACGCGCCAAATTATCGATCCGTCTTGCGGCGACAGGCAATCAGGCCCTGGCGCTCAAGGGATTTAAGGAAACGAGCACAATTCCGATCAAGCCCTCCATTGAAGAAGCACTTGCCGATTTCTAAAAAGGTCTAAAGTTTTCAAGGCCTGCTGCGGATACATACAGATAGGTACGAGGCCGCCGGTAAATGCGGATCGCCTTCAGATGAATCCGCCCTCTGCAAGGCCATCACACCCTACAAACTGCGGCAAAGCGTTTCAAACACCCAAACGCTTTGCAGTTACAAAAGCCCCCGGCCCCTTGCCTTATGCAACTGTATGTCAGGTTGTCATAAAACCCCATGGAAAGAATGCGACGCAAAGGAGTGCCGCCATGACCATTCAAGATGATGAAACCTTGCGGATGTACCTGGAAGAATCCCTGGAACATCTATCGGACATTGAAAACGACTTCCTGACGATCGAGGAAAACGGCGCCAATATCAACGAAGATCTCGTCAACAAGGTCTATCGTGCCGCACACTCCATCAAGGGTGGCGCTGGTTTCATGGGGCTGACCAACATTAAGGACCTGACCCATGAGATGGAAAACATCCTGGGTAAGATTCGCGGTCGCGAAATAATTCCTACGCCGGCGACCGTCAATGTGCTGTTGAGGGCCGCCGACACCTTGAAATTATTGATGAAGGACATCCTCAACAGCAACGAGGTCGATATCAGTGCGCATGTCAGCGCCTTGCAGACGGTTTTGAAAGCCGACAGCACGCCTAATAAGGCGCCCAAAGCGGGTGGCGCAAGCAAGACCATCATGACAAAGGCTCCGAAAGCCTCTCAACCCGTTGCAGCGGAGTTTGGTGAAGACGATAGGTTGACGATAGCGTTCCCCGATGGTCAAGCGGGGCTGACCCTGGACACAAAAGTCCTGCGCGCCGTCTTCGAGCAAGGCAAATGCGTCTATTTGGTGAAAATGGACATCGAAACCCACGTTCACGCCAAAGACAAAACCTGCCGCGCCGTTCTGGAAGAGATGGAGCAAACCGGCGTCATCGTCGGAGCCAATTTCGTCTTGCAATCAATCTCCGATCTGGATGTCGCATGGGCTCCAGGTATTCCGGTGATGGTGTTTTTATTCGCAACTATCCTGAAACCGGCGGACATCAACGTGCTCTTCGAAATCGAAGACGAGTACCTGCTCGAAGTACGCTCCGATCTGCAACTGTACAACCTGCAAGGCAGCCCGACGGCAACTGATGAAATCTTACGCGACCCCGCCCAGCTTTCCGGATACATCGAGAAAGAAATGCCTGATCTGGATAGTCCGGCATGGTCGGCAACCGACGATGCAATGGAAGAGCAGACCCCGAAAAGGGCTTTCAACCCAGTGGACGCAAAATCGACCCAGGACGCCGTCACGGATAAAAAGTCGGTCAAGCTGGAACACGAAACCAGTCTGCGTGTGCACGTCCGCCTGCTTGACCAATTAATGACACTGGCCGGCGAATTGGTGTTGAGCCGTAATCAACTGCTTCAGTCTATGGGCAGCAGCGACACCCGCGGTTCGGAAGTAGCCGGCCAACGCATCGACTTGATTACGTCGGAACTGCAAGAAGCGATCATGCTCACGCGCATGCAGTCCATCGGCAATGTCTTTAACAAATTCCCCCGAGTGGTGCGCGATCTGGCAGGCACCCTGGGCAAGCAGGTCGAACTTTCGCTTGAAGGCAAGGATGTCGAGCTGGACAAAACGATCATCGAGGCCATCGGTGATCCTTTGACCCACCTGGTGCGCAACGCCGTGGATCACGGCATCGAAAAACCAGATGTCCGAAAAAAGTCCGGCAAGGCTCCCACCGGCCATATCTTTTTGAAAGCCTACCATGAAGCCGGCCAGGTCAATATCGAAATCTCCGATGACGGCAAGGGCCTTGACGGCCATAAACTCGCCGCTAAGGCGATCGAGAAAGGCTTGATCAGCGAAGATCAGGCCAAACTCATGTCGGCACGCGAAAAAAATAATCTAATCTTTCTGCCCGGCTTTTCGACTGCCGAAACCGTCACGGATGTTTCCGGCCGCGGGGTCGGCATGGATGTGGTCAAAACCAACCTGGACCAACTCGGCGGCCTTATCGACATCGAATCCGTCACCGGAAAAGGCACCACCATCCACATCAAACTGCCTTTGACGCTGGCCATCATTCCGTGCCAGATTGTCGTCACCGGTGGTGAGCGTTATGCCATCCCCCAGGTCAACCTGGAGGAATTGCTGCGCATTCCGGCCGAACAGGTCAGCAAACGTATTGAACGCGTGGGCAATGCCAATGTGGTGCGTTTGCGGGGCAATTTGCTGCCGCTGATCCGTCTGACCGATATCATAGGGGTTGCCCCGCGCTATAAAGATCCTGGTACCGGCGAGGAAAAAGACGATCGGCGCAAAGCCATTGCCGACCGACGCTCCAGAAAAAGCCCGCTGTTGTCCAAGGACGACATGGTTGAGAACCCTGCCGATGAGATCGCGCCAGAAACATTGCCAGAGCGATCCGAGGGCCGGCGCTATCATGCCAACAGTGCCTTGAACATTGTCGTGGTGTCGACCGGCGACATGAAATATGGCCTGGTTGTGGATAATTTGCACGACTCAGAAGAAATTGTGGTCAAACCGCTGGGCCGCGACTTGAAAAAGTGCAAGGGATACGCTGGTGCGACCATCATGGGTGATGGCCGGGTGGCTCTGATACTGGATGTGTCCAATCTGGCCAAAATGGCCGGCCTGTCATCCATCGAGGGCAGTGCCCGGGCCGCCGAAGTGGCGCAGGCCGAGCATGAAATCCATCGCACCAACCGCGACAAACAATCCCTGCTCGTCTTCCGCAGCGGTGAGAATGAACAGTTCGCCGCCCCGTTGGGCTTGGTGGAGCGCATTGAAAAAATCAAACGCTCCGATATCGAGCATGTCGGTGGCAAACGGGTGATCAAATACCGCAACGGCAGCCTGCCGCTGTTCAGTATCGACGAAGTCGCCACCGTACAGCCGCTCAGCGATCAAAACAACCTGCTGGGCATTGTCTTCATGGTCGGCGGCCGCGAAATCGGCTTATTGGCGATCGGGCCAGTCGACGCACTGGAGGCCAACCTGAACATTGATGGCAGCACCTTGCGTCAAACAGGCATCATGGGCTCCACGATCATCAATGATCGCACCACGCTGCTGGTGGATATCGTAGAGATCGTCGAGACCTTGAATCCACAATGGTTCAAGGCACCCGAAATTCGCAAAGACGAAAGCGGAAACAGTACCACCATTCTCTTTGCCGAAGATTCCAGTTTCTTCCGCAATCAGGTGAAAGGCTCCATGGAAAAAGAGGGATTCAAAGTCATCGAGGCCGAAGACGGGATAATTGCCTGGAATCTGCTTCAAAAAAACGCCAAATCGATTTCCCTGGTGGTTACCGATATTGAAATGCCCAATATGGATGGCTTCGCCTTGACCCGTAAGATCAAGGAAGACCCGAGCTTTTCGCATCTACCGATCATCGCACTAACCACCCTGGCCGGCGAGGAGGACATCGCCCGAGGCCGACAAGTAGGCATCGATGATTACCAGATTAAGCTGGACCGTGAACGGCTGATCAAAAGCATTCACGAATTTCTCAAGGCGGCCTAGCGGCCTTCCGTCTTGACCTTGTTCATTAATAGACATGGCGCCTTTTAGGCGTCGAGGAGCGAAGTGGCAAACATGGCGAAGCAAAATGGAGCGACGCATCTGTTAAAATCCCGGTTGGACCTTCAGAACACCGGCACAGTTGAACTGGCGACCTTTTATGTCGGCGATGCATTGTGCGGCATGGATATCCTGAAAGTCCAGGAAATCAACAAATTGATGGAAATGACCAAGGTACCCCAAGCGCCGGCCTATGTTATGGGTATCTTGAACCTGCGCGGACAAATCGTAACGATTATCGACCTGGGCAAAAAGCTGGGTTTGACCTCGGTCGAAATCAATGAATCTTCCCGCAACATCATCGTCAATTCCGACAACGAGTATATCGGCCTGCTGGTCTCCAAAATTGGTGATGTGGTCGAGGCCGACTGGCAGAGAGTCGAACCACCGCCAGCCAATATCGGCGGCGTGCAAGGTGCTTTTTTCAAAGGCGTATTCAAAATGCAGGATCGTCTGATCGGAATATTGGATGCCGATCGGGTGTTGGCGGAAGACAATTGAACCATTCCCCCCTCTGGTTTCTTTTTTTTCAACAAGCACGGCTCGGAGCCGCGCTACAGCGAACCAAACGATGACATCCTCTATGGAACCGCTCAAAATATTGGTTGTCGACGACACGGTGGTCTACCGCAAGATCGTCAGTGACGTTTTGATGGAATTGCCGGAGGTGCAAGTCGTTGGGACGGCACACAACGGTAAGGCCGCCATGACAAAAATCAGGAATCTGCAGCCTGACCTGCTCACGCTGGATATCGAGATGCCGGAAATGAGCGGGTTGGAGGTGTTGCACCAGCTCCAAAGTATCTCACCGCGAGTTGGCGCCATCATGCTCAGTACCTTGACCCAGGAAGGCGGCGCAATGACCATGCGCGCGCTAGAGCTGGGGGCTTTCGATTTCATCCCTAAGCCCCAGTCCGGTACCATGGCCGAGAACAAGGTCGCTGTCCGGGAAGCTCTGGGGCCCATGCTCAAAGCATACGCACGCAGCCGCTTGATCCGCGACCGGTTATCATCAGTCTCGAAATTTTCCCCGATCATACCCCCCCGCCGGCAACGTCCATTGACGACGACACGGGTGGCCATGGAAAGCGTGGGGTTAGCATCCATTATCGCTATCGGGGTCTCCACCGGCGGACCCAATGCGCTTGCCCGTATGCTTCCCCATCTGCCCGGCGACATCGGCGTTCCGGTCGTGATTGTCCAGCACATGCCGCCTTTGTTTACGCAGTCCCTGGCCAACAGCCTCAACAACAAGTGTGCCATCGACGTGCGCGAAGCAAAAAACGGCGAGCCATTGTTGCCGAATGTAGCTTACATTGCGCCGGGCGGCAAACAGATGAAAGTCGTTGCAGGCGCGGACGGCAAACAGCGCGTCATCAAAATTACCGATGATCCGCCGGTCAACAACTGCAAACCTTCTGTCGACTATCTGTTCCGCTCGGTTGCGGATCATTACGTGGGACGTGCCACCGGCGTGATCATGACCGGTATGGGATCGGATGGCACCGAGGGCTTGAAAATGATGAAAAACAACGGTGCCACCATCATAGCCCAGGATGAGGCCTCCTGCGTGGTATTCGGAATGCCCAAAGAGCCTATTGAGTCCGGTATTGCCGATGTGGTCGCCCCCCTGGATATGATTGCCGCGCAGATCCTTAAAACCGTATCGTTGCGGGCTAGAATGCCCCAAACTGAGCGTCGCAATGGTTAGCACGTGGCTATCTCGGATCCTCCAAACGTTCTATGAGAGTCTAAGCAAATGAGTCAGAACCTGTCAGGGAATCTATCCCGCACGCCCCTTGCCGATCCGGTCACCCCTATTCCGGAAGCCAAACCCAGGCCATTGCCGTGGATAAAAAAATCCGTTTCCATTACTGCAACGGAGATCCAGCTTTTAGCGCATTACATCCATTCCCTGTGTGGTATTAATATTGAACCCTCCAAGGCCTATTTGCTGGAAACGCGCCTGGGCAAGTTGCTGGAAACCGAAAATTGCGACTCATTCACCGCACTGTATTACAAGGCGAAATCCGATCCAGACAAACGGCTTGAGAAACAAATCATCGATGCTATCACCACCAACGAAACACTGTTTTTCCGTGACGGCAGCCCTTTCGAACTTCTCAAACACAAGATCATTCCGGAAGTGATCGACCTTCGCACGGCAACCGTCAAAAGTGGGGCACCGGCTATCCGCATATGGAGTGCCGCTTGCTCCACCGGTCAGGAAATTTTCAGCATCGCCATCATCCTCAAGGAGTTGTTGGGAAGCACCAATACCTTTAATATCAGTTTGATCGGCACGGACATCTCCGATGCCGCCATCAAGCAAGCCAGCTATGGCGCCTACAACAAATTTGAAATCGAACGCGGTCTGGCACGCGAGCGGCTTCTGCGCTATTTTTCTGCAGTCGGTGAAAGCTGGAAAATCAATGATGAAATCCGCTCGATGGCAACCTTCAAGAAATTCAACCTGATGGGCTCATTTGCGGGAGTTGGCAAATTCGATATCATTTTTTGCCGTAATGTGGCCATCTATTTTACGCTTGAGGACCGCATGCGCTTATTCGACAAAATGGCAAACTGCCTGGAGGAAGATGGCTACCTGATCATCGGAGCCACCGAATCATTGACCGGTGTATGCCCGCGCTTTATTCCCAAGCGTCATTTGAAGTCGATATTTTACCAGCTGCGTTAGATCCGGAGCGATCAGGCCCGCCCGGGAAGGAAAAGCTCATGCAAGTACTCAAAATTCTGGTGGTTGATGACGATCCGGTAACCCGGTCGCTGCTGTGCAAACGGCTGTCCAAAGACGGTTTTCAAGTGGATACGGCCGAATCGGGAGTAGAGGCTGTCCGAAAGATCACCCATACTTACTACGATATCATCCTGACCGATCTGATCATGCCGGGCGGCATCGACGGCATTGGGGTACTGGAGACCGCCAAGGAAAATGACATCAAAACCGAAGTGATCCTGATCACAGCGCATGGGACTATCGATAACGCCATTGTGGCCATGAAAAAAGGCGCAAACGACTATCTGCAAAAGCCGATCAACTTCGACGAACTCACGTTAAGACTGGCCAAAATTCAGAATCTGAAACAATTAATGAAAAACGCCAGCGATCTGCGCATGGCCATGGAGATAACGGAGCAGATTTCCGGTGAAACCATTCAGAACCTGGAAATGACGGTTGCGGAATTGGAGGAACGCCTGGCGACCATGCGTGCTGTTCTGGACCGAGCGGATCTTACGGCCGAAGAACGCATCAGAATGGCACTGGCCTGAGTCCGGATAGTCGGTGTCCACTCATTTGCGCATGCAGAAGATTACGAAATTCCGATCACCGTTGATAGACTGGGTTATAAGTCCGCATGTTGGATGGGAAGACAGTGTCCCAGAATCAGATGGGCGGTTTTGCGGAACTGCTCTGCAACATCCGTGACATAGACGGTCAGGCTTCCTTTTTTCTCAGCAACAGCGGTACCTTCCAATGTTTTTCCAATATGTCCGCCTACCCTGTCGGCAATAGCGCGGGCCGAATCGACCAAAACCACCTGAGGCCCCATTTTACGCTGAATGACCTCACTGAGCACCGGATAATGGGTGCATCCCAGGATCAGCGTATCGATCTGCCGCGTTTTCAGTGGATGGATATACTTTCGCACGATCATGGCGGTTTCCGGTTTGTTGATCCACCCCTCTTCCACGAGCGGCACGAGCAGCGGACAGGCCGCCGCGTAAACCGTTGCCCCAGGCAGCAGCCGCTTAATGGTCTGTTCATACACACCGCTGGCAATGGTCGCCCGTGTGCCGATCACGCCGATACGCGACCGTCGTGAACGCTCGACCGCCAACTGGGCACCCGGGCCGATCACTTCGAATACCGGTATTTTGAATTGCTCACGAACCGCATCGAAAGCGTAGCTGGAAACCGTGTTGCAGGCGATGACAATGGTGCGCGCCCCCTTTTTCAACAGGAATTCCGTATTGTTGAGCGAATAGCGGATAATGGTTTCCGCGCTTTTGCTGCCGTACGGGGTGCGTGCGGTATCTCCCAGATAAATGATATCATGACCTGGTAAACGTTCACGCAACGCGCGCACAACCGTCAAGCCACCGATCCCGGAATCGAAAACGCCTATCATGAATGGTCTTTCCCCTGTTTGACGGATGCGGGTCGCCGGCTCTCTTCAATGACCCTGGTCACGTGCGCAATAAGTGCCGTGGTATCCGCATCTTTAAACATACCGGGGCAAGAATCGGCCATGATTTGCCAGTTGCCGATATCCACCAGCAGACTGGGAATGAACGGCCAGCGCCGGCACATCAGCGGTTTGACAGGATGAATGGTACACACCTTTTCCCAGAATACGCAGTAGCCGTCGTCGCGCTGGACCAGCAGGGGCTTACTGCCTGAAAGTGCACAGTACTTTTCCCTGACCGTGTCGGCCGGTACGCGCAAGAAAGCGGCGATGGCCGCGATATCGGCCTCGCTGACATAGGTTCCGCCAAACCCCTTGCAGCAAACGCCGCACTGGGCACAGGTGAAAAATTTCGATTCGGAAATGGGTTCAGAGCGCATGCCGACCATCCAAAGCGCATTTAAGCGTCATTTTATCAATATACTTCAAATCACCGCCCACCGGCACACCCGAGGCGATGCGCGTGACGCGGATATCTCGGCCGGCTAACTGCTGGGCAATATAAGCCGCTGTGGATTCACCTTCCACGCTGGTGCCTGTGGCCAGAATGATCTCCTTGACGTTGCCGGCGACAATGCGCTCGAACAATTCACGGATGCGCAAATCTTCGGGCCCCACCCCCTCCATGGGCATCAACGTTCCGCCCAAAATGTGATACAAACCGCCAAAAGCCCCGGATTTTTCAAGGGCGATCATGTCCGCCGGTTGTTCAACCACACACACCAGGGATTGATTGCGGCTCGGGTCTTGGCAGATATGGCACTGTTCGGCATCGCTGAGCCCGAAACAACGTGAACACAAGCGCACGCTCTGTTTCATGACGGTGATGCTTTGTGCCAGTGCCTCCGCCTCACTGCGCGGCCGGCGCAAAATATGAATGGCCAGACGTTCGGCCGTCTTTTCCCCCACTCCCGGAAGCTTTGCCAGACTACGAATCAGGTCCGTGATCGATTTGGGATAGTGCTGCATGGTTTCCTTCACGTATCGTTAAATCATCCATTCGTCGCACGAACTTATCCACATCGACGACTATAGACGAATCAACGAATCGACTAATTTACGAATCGACGAATCACATCAACCCTGGGAGATTGAAGCCGCCGGTCACCTTGCCCATCTCGGAGGCGACCATTTCCTGGGCCTTGGTCAAGGCATCGTTCACCGCCGCCAAAATCATATCCTGCAGCATCTCGATGTCTTCGGGATCCACCACTTCCTTTTCCATGACGATAGAAACCACCTGCTGACGCCCGTTGGCCACTACCTTGATCATGCCGCCCCCGGCGGTGCCTTCAACCGTTTTCTCCGCCAGTTCTTCTTGAATTTTGAGCATTTTGGATTGAAGCTTTTGGGCCTGCTTCATCATATTTCCCATACCACCCTTCATCATAACGACCTCCTATAACACTTTCACATCGACGATCTTGCCGTCAAATAACTCGACGGCTTCCATAACCAGTGGATTGCCCAAAGCTTTTTGCTTCAGTTGATCCGTCTTGATTTTTTCATTTTGCTTATCGGCCGTATCCTGGCCGTTGGCCATCAGTTCGATCTTCATCGCTTGCCCGGTCAATTCAGCGCAAATGGCCTCCAGATAAGCAAGGTTTTTCTGTATGGATTTAAAGGTAAATTCATTTCCACCCACCTCAAGCGTCATTTGCGTGCCATCGGCCACTGTCGACCGGCATTTGTTTAAAAAAGACCCTACTGCCGGTTTCTCCTGCGACACCCGGGCAAGAAGCCGGTCCCACAGATGCCCTTCGGTTTGAAGCGCCGCATCGGTCACGGGTATATCCGGGATGACGGGTGGGGAGGGCTCCGGAGGAATCTCCCTTTCCTGGGGCAAGTCACTTTCTTCGCGCGCGGACGAACGCACGGGCCCGGCCGATGAACCTGGCCGCGGCCCAGTTGCTACGGGCACGCCTGAACGCAACTGGTCCAACCGCTCGATCAAAGTGTCGATCGGCAACATGGGGCGCGACTGAAAAAATTTCAGAAAAACCATTTCCAGGGCCAGTTTGGGCTGACTGGAAAGTTTCACTGACGGCTCAGCTTGAAACAGCAGGTCCAGTAACTGCACCAGGATGATATCGGAGGTCTCGCGCACCTGAGTTTGCATCAGCTTGATTTCGTGGCCCGGCAGATCGACCAGCCGCAGGGCTTTATCGCCAATTTGAACGAGCGCCAGATAGTGGAAATGGGTCATCAAATCCGCATAAAAGCGTTTCATGTCCAATCCCTGCCGCCAGACCCCATCGATTTTTTCCAGCACTTGCGGAAGATCGCCCGAAAATACCGCCGCAGACAGTTCGAAAAGTTGGCGGCGCTCTGCCGCTCCGAGTAGTTGGGCGACCAATTCGGCGGTAACCGGTCCTTCGGCGCAAGCCAGTACATGGTCCAACAGGCTGAGGGCATCGCGCATGCTGCCGCCGGCTTCTCTGGCAACCAGGGCCAGTCCGGCATCGTCAATGGCCGCCCCTTCTTGATTACAAATGGTGCGCATTTGTTCTACAATGGCGGCCAATTCGATTCTGCGCAGGTCGTGGCGCTGACAGCGGGATAGGATCGTAACGGGTATTTTATGAGGATCGGTCGTGGCAAAAACAAAGAGCACATGGGCCGGAGGCTCTTCCAATGTTTTGAGCAGCGCATTAAACGCGGCCAGGCTGAGCATGTGCACTTCGTCGATGATATAGATCTTGTAGCGGCTATGGGCCGGCATGTATTTCAGGTTTTCGCGCAGTTCCCGAACTTGGTCCACACTGTTGTTGGAGGCGCCATCGATTTCGAAGACATCGGCGGCGTGGCCGCCGGCAATCTCCTGGCACGAACGGCACACATTGCAGGGCTTGGAAGTCGGACCCTCCACGCAATTCATGGCTTTGGCCAGAATGCGCGCCACCGTGGTTTTACCGGTTCCGCGCGGTCCCGTAAATAAAATGGCGTGCGCCACCTTTCCTGCGTCGATAGCGTTGTTCAGCGTGCGTGTGACATGCTCTTGCGCCACAACCGTTTCGAATGACTGCGGCCTGTACTTGCGTGCGAAAACCAGATAGCTCATAATCTTTTCTCACCGGCTCCAAAAACGTTTCATGATCGATGGGTTATAGCGCACCTGGAAAACCGGCGCAATATGCGACCGCCAGGATAGTGAAAAAGAGGCCATTCGCAGGCACCTGTGGGCGTGCGGCAATGGATGAGCGCAAGTATGGAAAAGGTATTCTGAGGAAGTATGATGGCGCCCCGAGTCGTTCACCCATTTTTGCGGTGGAGCGCAACGTTCAGGCTTCAGGGAAGCTTTGCTTAGGTATGGTTCAACCGAACGAACAATTTAAAGAATCAACATATAACGAAAAATGGCGGAGAGAGTGGGAGTCGAACCCACGGTGCCGCTATTAACAGCACACACGATTTCCAGTCGTGCTCCTTCGGCCACTCGGACATCTCTCCGTTTTCATCCAATCGAAACGCCTGCCGTCGCGCTCGGGGCCTTTTTCATTCAGACGATTGTCAGTACGAAATTGGCGGAGAGGGTGGGATTCGAACCCACGATCCCGGGTAAACGGGATACCGCTTTTCGAGAGCGGGGCCTTCAGCCACTCGGCAACCTCTCCTGAACCAGGTCCGCGTGCAGGTCCGGTTCAATAGCTCTTTTGGTGGTGAGTGTCAACCCAGAACAGAGACAAGACTGATACGCACAAAACACCTTCCAATTCCCCCGCCATGTGTCATCAAAGCCCCAACATTTCTTGAACCTCTTCAGTATAGTCACCGTCAGGTGCATAGACGGTCAACGGCGCTTTGATGCACAATCCCACGCGCCCGCCCTTGACTGCTTGCACCAAAATGAGTTTGGCCACCTGCCCATGGCAGGAATGAACTGCCTGCAAACATTTGGGTTCCAGACCGGCCTGGCGCATGCCAGCCAACAGGTCCACAATGCGCACGGCCGGGTAAACGATCATGCAGGCCCCGCCTGTCCGCAACATGCGCCGGCAGCAGGCCAGTAGTTGCATCAGATCAACTTTCATTTCATGGCGGGCGACGGCACGCTGGCTGTTCGGATTGATACGACCGGTGTGGACAGCGCGGTATGGCGGATTGCTGACCACCCAATCAAAAGGCCCGCAAACCTCTTTGGACGGAAGCGATCGCAGATCGGCATGCACCACGGTTATCCGGCTTTGCATGTGGTTGTCGCTCACATTCTGTTGCGCAATGTGGGCCATTTCGGACTGAATCTCCACTGCGCAGATATGGATATCCGGATGACGTGCCGCAAGCACCAGCGGCATGATTGCGCAACCAGTCCCCAAATCCAAAAGGGTGTCCCCTCTTTTGGGTTTGACTGTGGCAGCCAGCAGCACGGCATCGATGGAAAAACGATAGCCATCGCGACTTTGCGTCACAATCAGACGTCCGTTAAAAAAGGTATCGCGCGTTGTTTCCGATGATGGGTTCAAAATTCGCCGACTTTCAGCTTCATACTGCGTACCTGGTCGCCGCCCAAGGCAGCATTGACTTTAGCAATCATCTCTTTTTCCAGAAAACGCAGTTGATGGAGCCAGGTCGAGGAAGAGACATGCACCAGGAGCAAGTCACCTTTAAACGCAACCGGGCGCGCGTTGGCGGCAATGGGGAAACCAACGGCCCCCTCCCACACCTTCCATACCTGGATCAGCGATTGATCGTTCAAAGGCCTGTGTTGTTGCAGGATCTTGTCGATTACGGTTCCGATATGAGCGAATTTTTTACTGTTCTTTCGTATCTCGGCCATCGCACGCTCCTTATATCCACGCATTTGAACGCTCCTACAGCAACTCCCAAAGATGACCTGATCCAAGATCCATCTTTACAAGAATCGGCCTCCTTGTACCAGATGGCAGCCACTATCTGTCAAGCCGGAACGGACGGATCGCCGTTACAAACCGTTTTTCCTTGACTTCCTGCCATGGTTCGCTTTATTTAAATAGCCTTAATTCGAAGAGACTGATATCATTAGGAGTATTTCGGTCAAAGCAACCGTCATGACAATCGAGCCGGTTCAAACATCTATCCGTTCAATTCAGAAGAAAGTGCAGGTAAAATCGACATGGCATGGGATTGGGAAAAGCTGAATCACCAACAAAAAGGCGGCGCTCCGCCGCAAATGGAAGATGTTCTCAAACAAATCAAAAACATTAAAATCCCTGGCGGCACAATCCTGCTGGCACTCCTGATCGTGGTGCTGGCCGTCGGGTATTCATCTTTTTTTACCATCGACAGTGGATCCGTCGGAGTGGTGCAAAGGTTCGGTAAATTCATTCGAACAGCACCACCCGGACTGAATTTCAAGATCCCTTTCGGTATCGAGCACGTCAGTAAAATTCCCCAGGAGAAAGTTTTCAGGGAAGAATTCGGTCTGCGTGGGGATGCGGACGCGAGGCAACAAACTTCCTTTGTTGGTGAAAACGCCGAATCTTTGATGTTAACCGGAGATTTGAACGTTGCTGTCGTGCCATGGATAGTCCAGTACAGGGTCAAAGACCCGTATAATTTTCTGTTCAAAGTCAAAGATGTCCGTATTTTGCTGCGCGACTTGTCGGAAGCGAGTATGCGCCTGGTGGTGGGTGATCGCAGCATCAATGAAGTGATCACCAAACGCCAGGAGATTGCCGACATGGCCAGCAAAGTCTTGCAAACCGAGCTGGACAAGGCCGAAACCGGCATCCACGTGGTGACCGTGGAACTCAAACGCACCAATGTGCCGCCGCAGGTTCAACCGTCGTTCAATGAGGTCAACCAGGCCACCCAGGAAAAAGAAAAAATGATCTACCAGGCCAAGGAAGACTACAATAAAGCGATCCCCGCTGCGCGCGGCGAAGCTGAGCGAACGATCAAAGCCGGTGAAGGCTATGCATCACAACGGGTCAATAGCGCAAAAGGCGATGCCGCCCGTTTTCAACAAGTCTATCTGGAATATGCCAAGGCCAAGGATGTCACCCGGCGCCGCCTCTACCTGGAAACCATAAAAGAGCTTTTGCCCAAATTAGGCCCCAAGTACATCGTGGATGACAATCAGAAAAATATGTTGCCTTTCCTCAACATGGGAAAAGAATTCAAAGGTGCTGAAAAATGAATATCAAAGCGATAATTGGCATATCGGCCGCAATCGTTCTTATTGTGGTCTTCGCCGCTGCCTATACCGTTGATGAGACGGAACATGTGGTCATCACCTTATTCGGCAAAGTAAGCCGGGTGGTATCTGAACCGGGATTGCACGTTAAGATGCCATTCTTGGAAAAAGCGGTCGTCTATCCGAGGAATCTGCAACAATGGGACGGCGATCCGGGCCAGGTACCGACCCAGGACAAAACCTACATCTGGGTGGATTCGTTTGCGCGCTGGAAAATTGTCGATCCTGTCCTATTTTTCAAAACCATTGGTACCGACAGTCGCCTGGGGACCAACCGCCTGAACGAGATCATCGATCCGGCCGTGCGCAACCTGATCACCTCCAACCGCCTGATCGAGGCCGTCCGCAACAGCAATCGTGAACTGGATACCTTCGAAATCGGGTTGGAAGAGATTAAAGAGGACATCAAAATAGATGAACCGCCCACGAAGTATGCGGTGACCGTAGGTCGAAACAAAATCGATGATATGATCCTCAAGCAAGCCCAAGCCAAGCTGGAACAGTTCGGCATTGAGTTGGTCGATGTAAAAATCAAGCGCATCGACTACGTCGAAGAAGTGCGCACATCGGTTTATGGCCGTATGATTGCCGAGCGCAAGCAAATTGCGGAAAAATTCCGCTCTGAGGGACTGGGGGAAGCGCAAAAAATCCGGGGCGACAAGGAACTCGACCTGAAACGCATCGAATCCGAAGCCTATCGTAGAGCCCAGGAAATTATGGGTAAGGCGGACGCGGAGGCGACCAGCCTCTACGCGCAAGCATTCGGTGTGGATCCCGACTTTTATTCTTTCGTCAAAACGCTCGAGATCTATGGGGAAGCCATAGACGAAAACAGCAGCTTGATACTCTCCACCGATTCGGATCTGTTCAAGTACCTGAAAGGATATTCGACCGGCAAGTAGGTGCACACACGGTAAAAAGACAAAAAAGCACCGCGGATCTGATCTTGCGGTGCTTTTTTAAATCTTGCCGTTATTGTGTATCGCAGCGAACATTATTTGCCCTTTCTACGCTGGTGTCGCGTGCGAGCCAATAGCTTGCGATGCTTGTGCTTTCTCATCTTTTTGCGGCGTTTTTTAATAACACTGCCCAATCGACCACCTCCTTTCTTTCATATTCGCCCGCTTATTAGCCGGTTTCCCACCGGTTGTCCACAGCTTTTTCAGTTTTTTTGGCAATATACAACAATCTCGAATTAACGGCATTGTAAAAAGTCGCGTTTCATCCAGAGCAATAACAAGTTTCAAAATGCTTGGGTTGAGACCCAGTAAAAACGCCCATTTCACCCTCAGGGGCGACCGGCGGTCGCCCGGCGCGGGAGCAAAGCCACCACCCCAGGCAAATCATGGGTGCGGAAGAAAAAAGCCGCGCCACTTTGTGCGATGACCATAATTCAGTGATTCGCGTGGGCGACCGCCGGTCGCCCCTGCAGCGCGCATCGTGACCATCATGTCGCACCGGGCGAACACAAGGTTCGCCCCTGAAAAAGAACGATTTTCCATTGCTGAAATGCGGCCCATACGCAAATGCGGTTACCCTGCATCAAATATCATCAAATATCTTACCTGCTTGATATGACCGGTTGGGTATGGTATTGGCCGAAGATGAACGATGTCCAGACACGACAAACATTTACACCCGAGCAAGTTCAGATCTTGAACCAGGCGGTCACCATGGCCGAAGAACTGGTCAGCAACCATTTTAAGATGTCTGCCAGCCAATGGCTGCACCCCAAATATGATGTAAAAACCCTGGCCGATCTGTCACCGGCCGAAATCGTGGATGGTCCTTTCGCTCAAATCATCCGTTATGAAGGACAGCGCAAAGGGTCCACGCTCGGATCGGAAGTCTACGACTATTACAAGATTTGCCTGCAGGATCACGCCATCCTCAATGCACTGCATAACACGCTTGATTTGGCTCTTTTGCCTTTTTGCCTGTACATTGTCACGCATGAACTGGTACACATTGTCCGCTTCAGCAAGTTTTTGCAAAATTTCGACGCTTCTCCAAACGAAAAGCTGGCTGAGGAACACCGCGTCCATGAATTAACGCACCTGATTTTATCGACAGTTCGCTTGGCGGGCATTGAACGGGCAATTGATTATTATCATCGCTGGCATGCACCATTGGAAAAACTCTGCGAACAATAATAAACCGTTCTTTTTTTTGCCGGAGAGATCACTAAATAGATCCACACGGCTTGACATCGTTCGATGGTACACTATATTTGGCCAAATTTTCGTCCGGTCGCTTAATTGATGGCGAACCATATCGCCACCAGCGTGATCGGATGAATTTTGAGCGACGATTGATAGATAATGGACCGTTAAGGAGGTTGTACAGTAATGCCGATCTATGAGTATCAATGCGATCAATGTGGCAGAGTTGAAGAGGTGCTGCAAAAGATTACCGAAGAGCCGTTGACCAAATGCAATCATTGCTCGGGAAAACTAAACAAACTCGTCTCGCAAAGTGCTTTCCACCTGAAGGGTACCGGTTGGTATGTTACCGATTATGCCGGAAAAACAAAAAACCAGAATAAGGACAGCGCTGCCAGTTCCACCCCCAATTCAGCCGATTCCGGCGACACCAAACCAGCCGTTACGAATAAAACAAGCAGTGAAGATTAAAGCTCAGGCCGGCAATTACGCCATTACGCCTGCCGGTGATTAATACATTGCGAACTCGATGGTGCGCAGGCGCGAGCCTGCTGTTATTATGCATAACTCACTATCAATCTGGAAAGCAGTGCCGAGGGGAGGTGACCGCAGGTAACACATGGGAGCAGATCAACTACAACCATCAACTTATACTGGGCATGGCCCAATCCTGATTGACATAAAAAGGAGATGAAGAAAGATGAAACTCAGACCATTGCAGGACCGTATTCTTGTTCAGAGGGTTGCGGAAGAAACCACCACCAAAGGCGGAATCATCATTCCGGATACCGCTAAAGAAAAGCCGGCCGAGGGGAAAGTCGTGGCTGTCGGCAACGGCAAGCTGGGCGATGATGGCAAACGCGTACCACTTGAAATCAAAACGGGCGATCGCATCCTTTTCGGAAAATATTCCGGGACTGAAGTGAAAATTGAAGGTGAAGAGTACCTGATCATGCGTGAAGACGATGTCCTGGGCGTGATTGGTTAAGCACAAATCGCAAAAACAGATGGAGGATAGCAAATGACCGCGAAAATTATTAAATATGATATGAAAGCCCGCGAGGCCATGCTCAAAGGCGTCAAAACACTCGCCGATGCCGTTGTGGTAACCCTCGGCCCCAAAGGACGCAATGTCGTTATCGACAAATCCTGGGGGTCACCCACCGTCACAAAAGACGGCGTAACCGTCGCCAAAGAAATTGAACTTGAAGACAAGTTCGAAAACATGGGCGCTCAGATGGTCAAGGAAGTGGCCAGCAAAACCAGCGACATGGCTGGTGACGGCACCACCACAGCTACTGTGCTGGCACGCGCCATCTATGAAGAGGGACAGAAACTGGTGGCGGCCGGCAATAATCCTATGTCTATTAAACGCGGGATCGACAAAGCCATCGAAGCGGCCGTAAAAGAACTCCACAAGATGAGCAAGCCCACCAAGGATCAACGCGAAATCGCCCAGGTCGGCACCATCTCCGCCAACAACGATGAGACCATCGGCAATATTATCGCCGAGGCCATGAACAAAGTCGGCAAAGAAGGCGTCATCACCGTCGAAGAAGCAAAGTCCATGGATACCACCCTGGACGTGGTTGAAGGCATGCAGTTCGATCGCGGTTATCTTTCGCCCTATTTCGTGACCGACCCCGAAAAAATGGTAGTTTCCCTGGAAGATCCCTTTTTGCTGATCAATGAGAAGAAAATCAGCAACATGAAAGATCTGCTGCCTATTCTGGAACAAGTGGCTAAAATGGGAAAACCCCTCATGATCATTGCCGAAGACGTCGACGGCGAAGCCCTGGCCACTCTCGTGGTGAATAAATTGCGCGGCACCTTGCAGGTCGCGGCAGTCAAAGCGCCCGGTTTCGGTGATCGCCGCAAGGCCATGCTGGAAGACATCGCCATTCTGACCGGCGGCCAGGTGGTTTCCGAAGATCTGGGCATCAAAATGGAAAATCTGACTTTGCAAGATCTCGGCAAAGCCAAACGCATCACCATTGACAAAGACAACACCACAATCGTGGACGGCGCCGGCGCCCGCTCCGCCTTGGAAGGCCGAGTTAAGCAGATTCGCGCCCAGATTGAAGAAACCACGTCGGATTACGATCGCGAGAAGCTGCAGGAACGTCTGGCCAAATTGATCGGCGGTGTCGCCGTGATCAATGTCGGTGCAGCCACAGAGACCGAAATGAAAGAAAAGAAGGCGCGCGTTGAAGATGCACTGAATGCAACGCGGGCAGCTGTCGAAGAGGGAATCGTGCCCGGCGGCGGCGTTGCCCTGGTGCGTACGTTGGCAGCTCTTGAAAAAATCAAAGTCAAATCCGAACTGAAACTGGGCGTAAAGGTCGTGATGCGCGCCATTGAAGAACCGTTGCGTCAGATCGCCAACAATGCCGGTTTTGAAGGTTCGGTGGTCATCGATAAGGTCAAGGCGGGTGAAGGCTCTTTCGGCTATAACGCCGATACCAACACCTACGAAGATCTGATCGAAGCCGGTGTTATTGACCCGACTAAAGTGGTCCGTTTTGCCCTGCAAAACGCTGGCAGCGTGGCCTCCTTGATGTTGACCACCGAGGCGATGATTGCCGAGAAACCCGATGATAAATCCGATGCTATGCCCGGTGGCGCTCCCGGCGGCATGGGTGGCATGGGCGGTATGGGCGGCATGGGCGGCATGATGTAGTCCTTCCATACGGCATGTAATTTCCAAGTAAAAACCTCCGTGCGTATTCACGCACGGAGGTTTTTTTTGGCCTGCTAATTGCAGCAATTTTGTAATGGATGGCCATGATGCTTTTTCAAAGATGCCAGGCAGGTACACCTTTACCCTGTTCGGCGTCCGGCGCAGACATGGCAACTTGACAAAGCCCTGCTAACAAGGTTACTGAAATCAAATAGAAAAGCTTCTTTCAAGTAAACAGAAAAAGGCGGAGATCTGACTGATGAGAATCAAATCGCGTGGGTGGATGCTGCTGTTGTTCAGCTGGATTTTGACGGTGATCGCTTTTCCGGCGGTTGCGGATGAAACTACCGAACAAAAAATCGACTACGAGGTCGGCTTTTATTATACGGTAAAACCAGGAGATACTCTTTGGGATCTCTCTCAGCAGTTCAGCGACTCCCCCTGGCAATGGCCTGATTTATGGCGTGAAAATAAACAGCTGCCCAACCCGCATTGGATTTATCCCGGCGAGCGAATCCGTCTTTTTCGCAAAAACGACCAGCATCGCACCCCAGCCTCGCCCATAACGCCATCGGTCACTGTTCAGACGGACCGGCCTGTGGAAATGGCCCCGCCGCAGGTCGACTTTTTCTTCCCGGACATCGACCAGGTGGGCTTCATCCGCAAACCGGCCGTCGTGCCCCAGGGAACCGTGTTTAAAAGTTTGCGTAACAAGAAATTGATCAGCAAAGGCGATGTCGTGTACATCCGTTACACCGATGCATCGACCGCTGCAACTTTCTCACCCGGTACGCGCCTGACGGTGTATCGCACGCTGGCACCAACGGATGATAGAAGATCAGTGGACACCATCGGCACGCAACATCTTCTGATCGGCCTTGTCGAAGTGACCAGGACTGAAGAACAGTATGCCATCGCCGAAGTCATGCGCGCCACAAAGCCGATTCTCCTCGAAGACAAGGTCATGCCCTATGAGCCCAAATCTCCGAACTTCACGGTTGTTGACAGCACCCCCGACATTGACGGCACTCTCATCGTCGGCGAAAATCACGCAAAGCTATTGAGCACGCATTATGTTTCTTTCATCGACAAAGGTTCCCAGGACGGGATCGTGCCAGGACAGATCTATCATGCCTACAAACAGGAAAATGTGCCCTTGAGCCCGGGCGGTCCGGACATCGAACTCGAACCAGTGTATACCGGCGCTCTGTTCGTGTTGCATACTGAGCCCACAAACGCGACCGTGGTCATTACACACAATATACAAAATATTACAGCGGGTGACAAATTTCACACGCCTTGAATCAGAAATGTTCCCAGGTCACGCGCAGCACTTCCTGGTAAGTGGTACTGCCCTGCAGTAATTTTTCGATAGCGCTTTCGCGCAAGGTCCGCATGCCTTCCTCGCGGGCCTTGGCGCGAATCTGTTCCACATCGGCGGCAGCCGTGGTCAACCGTCTGATGGATTCGGTAAAGGGCATCAGCTCCAAGACACTGGTACGGCCCATGTAGCCGGTGCCGCGACACTTTTCGCATCCCCTGCCCCGCTGCAGCTGCAAGGTGCCGCTACGATTAATATCAAGTCCCAGGGCTATGAGTTCGTCACTGGGCATTTCAAATGGTTCCTTGCAGTAGTTACATATCTTGCGAATCAATCGCTGCCCCAGAATTCCCACCAGGGTTGCCTGGATCAAAAAATGCGGCAAGCCTAAATCCAGAAGGCGCATAATGGCTGAAGGCGCATCGTTGGTATGCAGTGTGGAAAAAACCAAATGCCCGGTCAGGGCAGCTTGAATGGCGTTTTCAGCCGTTTCCAGGTCACGCATTTCACCGACCATGATGACGTCGGGATCTTGACGCAAGATGTTGCGCAGAACAGCGCCAAAGGTGATGCCAATGGCCGATTGCACCGCAATCTGATTGAAACTTTCGTGGACCATTTCAATCGGTTCTTCTACAGTGGTAATATTGATTTCCGGCGTGTTGATCTTGCTCAAGGTGGAGTAAAGGGTGGTCGATTTACCGCTGCCCGTCGGGCCACATACCAGGATGATACCGTGCGGCATCGTTATGAGGCTCTGATAGCGCTCCAGATCCACCGGCGAAAAGCCAAGCAGGGGCAGATCCCGGAACAAAATATCCGGGTCCATGATTCGCATGACGACCTTCTCCCCAAAAGCCACTGGAATGGTGGAGACCCGGATTTCCACCTCTACATCGCCCTTGTCCGTCTTGATGCGGCCGTCCTGAGGGCGCCTTTTTTCCGCCATATCCATGCGGGCCAAATTTTTGATTCGACTGACGATGGCGGAATGAACCGCTTTGGGAAGCTTGTAGGTCGTGTGCAGCACACCATCGATGCGCATGCGCACCAGGCAAATTTCTCTCTTGGGCTCGATATGAATGTCGCTGGCCTTCTGGTCGAAGGCATAAATAAAAAGATGATCGACCGCATTGACGATGTGCTGATCGTTTGAAGGCAGCTCATCCGCGGCACGCAAGCGCACGTACTGTTCCAAATTGCCCAGATCCACACCCAGCCCGCCAAATTGATCCTGGGCAGCAACAATGGATCGCTTGAATCCGAAAAACTCATTGATCAGCTTGATAATATCCGATTTGGGACTGACCACCGCCTGTACGCGCAACTTGCTGGCCATGGCGATGTCATCGAGCACCTCCAGATTGAAGGGGTCAGGCATGGCAACTGTCAGCACCCCATCCTTGACATCCACCGGCAGCACCAGATGTTTCATCGCAAAAGAACGCGGGATGGTCGTGGTGACCACATTCAAATCGAGCTTTAAAGGGTCTATTCGGTAAAACGGAATCTTCCATTGCTGGGCCAGCGTGCGAAAAATAGTCTCTTCATCCAGGGGTAAAGCGGGATTGTCCAGCCGGCTAAGATTCAAGGAGGCGATCACGTCGACGATGGTCAAATGGTTGCTGATCAACTCCGCCGACGGCGTGTTTTCATATTTTTGCCTGCGCACCTTCTCGAGTTTCTGCAAAAGACCGTCTTGTTTGCGCAATATCTCTTTGGCGCTGACGACCGTCAGCATTTTTTTTTGTATCAGGAGTTGACAGACATGATCGGCACGGAAAGGGGCCTGCGGTTTCGCTTCCATCGGAGATCCTCTTAGAATTCAGCTGATCGGCAGCAGCGTAGGGATAGCGTATCAATCATGACAGCGGACCTGAATGGCACGAATGGCCGGCGCAACCCATTGCATTGTCTTTTTGACGCTGCGGGCAAATCCAGGAACGGCATCCAAGGCCATCCATTGCGAGCCGAATTGTTCTACTTTTTTGAGCAACGCGATATCTTGCGTCCGCCCCAGCCGGATCATGCCGCGCAGCACGACGCGCAATTGGGCCATGCAATCCGGCAAATAATGCGCGCAACGTGGGTCTTGATAAATCTCGGAACGAAAGTCGCCGTAGTAGGCCAATGCTTCCCGCAGAACCCTGTGGGCCGCATTGCCTCCGGCCAGAACCATCAAGATCAGCCCTTCGCGTTGCATATGGAAAAGGGACGCGACATCTTGTCCTTCGGCAGCCGGCGCGTGGTCCACCATGCCGATGAACAGGGCTTGTCGCAGAGCATCGAATTTGGACAATGTCCGAATCGCATCGATATCCATGCGCTCCGAAGCGAACTTTACCAGCGTCGGGTTCAAACTTTTGCGAACGGCCAGAACCTCTTCGGGTGTGCTGCGGATATAAAGGCTTTCCTTGTGCATTGTCCGCAACATCTGCGAAGCTATCCGGAATGCGTTCCGGTCACTCGGGGCTACGTCAATCGGGAATTGAAACACGTCACACAATAGTAAGCCAAGACTCGCTTGGAGGGTTGGCAGGTGTTCGGAAATCAGCAACAGGCCATCCATGAACGCGCACCGATCGGATTCTTGCTGAGCCAACCGAAGATAACACCAAAGCATTGCAAAAATACCATCACCATCTTCGGCCAATAGATCGATATGCGTTGCCAAGACGTTGCGATCGCAATCGCCTCGCTCAGTAAGTAACGAAGCCAAACAGTTCTCCAAGCGGAGTGCATCCGGCGCGTTCAGACGCACGAATTTGCCCAGAATCGTCGGGTTTAAGCCCGTGTTGAAAGTATGCGCGCGCGCGACAGTCATTTTGTGCCGCAGGGCTGCCGCCTGTTTGACCAACAGCAGCAGATCGGCCAATGACGGATGAAGCATGCCGACCAGAACGGTGCGACCCTGTTTTTCGATTTTCAAGGCGCGACGCTGCACGGTCAAACAATTCAGCACCGTCTCGGGAATTCTCTCAAGCAGATTATGGAGATAGGCCACCAATCGTTCGCGCGGCAAAGCCCCCGAATCATGTTTGTCCAACGCATGCAGCAACAACGAGACGCTGCTAAAATGCTTCCCAAGGCCGCCTGTGCCCGTCGATGTGTAATCGTATTGACGCAGTGCATCGATAGCCGCATAGGCTTTTGCATCTTTCGTATCCAGGCAAGATCTCAAAAAGTGAGCCACGATATCCGGTTGGACAACGTCTTCAAGTACGATGGGACGCTCCGCTGGGTCGGAACAGCCGTTATTTTCCAGTGCCTGCCCGTTTTGCGGCAGTTGGGCAACCGGGGTGGATTCATTGCCCCGATCCGTGACCCGATCCGAATCAAGGAGCATCCATGGTAAATTATTGATTTCAATGAGCGGCTGAATCAATTGTGACCGCAGACTGCGCACGCTGAATATTTGATTGTAACTGTTCACGGCCGGGGCCGTTTGTTGCGGACGCGGGGATAAGATTCGAAACGCGTCGGCTTGCTTGATCAACTCACGCATATTGACACTGGACAAGCTGTTCAAACCGGCCACCAACGTTAAATTGGGATCCGGTCTTGCGCTGGCGTCGAATATCAACGGAACGGTCATCGCACGACCGAAATAGTGAAAGGTGATCGAAGCGTTGCTTTCCACCGCCTGCCGGAACCGCGCCACGATATTGAGCGACAATCTCAATTGGTCGATCGCCTTTTCCGATCTGCCGGGCAACTGCATATAAATCGCATGGATACCCTGCTCCTGGAAGTAACCGCAAGCCTGTTCAAGCGCGCCTGACAGATAGGAAATACGGTTTGCATTCTTTGCATTGCGCACGAGCGCGTCCCGGCAGGAAAATGCCAAATCGCCGAACAGGAAAAAATAGTCAGGCTTTCCAGGCCCGCCGCCAGCGGTACTGCCGATCCGACGCAGGATCATGCCGCCATCATGCCCCGGCATTTTTGCCAGCATATCCAGTCGCTTGACCAGTTGGTCGAACAGCACATGGGTGGCGCGTGCCCCTTTTGCATGACGCGCATGGGTCAAAAACAAGCCCAGCAAATGGATCACCTCGGTGATTACAATGCGCCAGGCATCGTCAGTGGGGGTTTTCTGCGCCGGTTGTATCGTTGTGGATGACGAAAGATCGATTGAACTCACTTTGGCCGCCTTTTTCGTGAAGCTGTATCGAGGTGCATTCGGGCAACTTGAAATCGATCAGGAATATGCACTTACGAGGTGAATGGAATGCCTAATAGGTTTCCTATCCGACTCCGTGCGGAGTCTTACATTTTAGTTTTTCCGTGTTAAGCGCACGCGGCGCGATCACACGCGCTGAGCGAAGATTTTCTATCTATTGAATTCACGATGACCTTCTTCAAAAACATGCGCTTGTCGGGATGATTCTGATAAAAGTCTAATAATGGAAAGGGGCTGGCATGTCAATCGATCCAAATCCGAACCACAGGGTAAACGCACTTGCGTATGGGCCGCATTTCAGAAATGGAACCTCGTTCTTTCTTAGGGGCGAACCATGTGGTCGCGCGGTGTCGGTAGATATCTGGGGCAAATGGACACCTGGATGGTCACGAGGCTTATGGTCATCATAATTATAGGCACGATGCCCGCTGCAGGGGCGACCGGCGGTCGCCCCTACAGGCTGGAACCCCTGCGATAACACTACTCCTCACTGCACTGCTGGCGCCAGAACACCTTGCCCCACAGCTCACCCAGGAATTCCTGCTTCAGAATTCGTCCAAATCCATCGAAAGCAAGAATCACATCTTTGCCAGGCGACCGGGCTTCTTTTACAACGATCAGGTTTTCATGGATTCGCCTGCTGTGTCTTACAGCCGAGGGAGTGGCGTCCGACCCATTCACCGGTGCATCAGAGGCACCGCATCCGTCCAGAATATACATCCAGGATGCAGCCCGGCTGCCGCAAAGACCATCACCAGGTACAAAAGAGACGACGACCGCCTTGCCATTGCGGATCATCACATCCCCGGTCACCCGCTCGCCCGCTTCGCCCCCGGCGTCTGAAGCGACCGGAAAATCAAAGTACCAGCCGGCATAGCGCGACGGATTGACCTCTCGGATTGGGGTGCGATTGTTTGTATTGATGCCGTCGGCGTCTGCCGTATCCTCTACAGTCGAAAAATCACCCCGCCACTCGCTCAGTTGCCGCGCAACCATGCCATTGGTTTCATCTTGAGCGACCACCGCCCGTTTGACCAGGAACAGATCCGAGGAAAGCCGCCCGGTCGACCGATCGGTGAGATACCCCACGTGCTCGCTGTCATCACTGTCATCCCCATAGTCCCAGATGCCGTAGACGCTTTGCTGACGAACATCGGCACGATCCGACACCCCCAAATATCTGCCGGTCCCGAAAATGACCATATAGCCGGGCGCCTGGGCCGCGCACGCGCTGTTCATGGCCATCACATCCGGCCGCCCCGTGATGGCCTGGTGGCTTGCAGCGCGAAAGAGCGGCTGCGGATCATCCCCATCGGCGGCATCGATCCGGCCGTCGCGATCGCTGTCCGCCCCATAGGCCACCCCCCAAAGTAGCGGGTCATCCGCGCTGAGATCGAACTTCCAAAGGTTGCCCTTCAAATCACCGGCATACACGTAATCCACGCGCCGGTCCGCATTCACATCCACTAGCGCCGGAACCGACAATCCATTGTCGCCGTCCACGCCGGTATCAATTTTGCGGACCACAGTCCCCGAGGCTGCCTCCACGACATACAAAACAGCCTTGCCGCTGTCGCTGTTATAGCCATTGCCGAAAATGGCCACCGGCCGATAGCCGTCTCCTGGCGCATTGGCATTGACCACATATCCCTGACCGAAGCTGTAGCCCATATCGGGATCGGCACTGCTGTCATCATCTGTTGGGCTCGGCGGTTGAGGATATTCCCACTGCACGATCTTTGCGATCTCCTGTTCGGGCGTATCGCCGGAAAACGCTTCGACGCTGAATCGCGCCTCATAGTCGCCGAGGCGGTTGCCCGCCCCTTCCCTTTCACGACTGCCCAGCAGCAGGCAGTAATAGCCCTTGCCGCCCTTGCCCAACCCGCCCAGCAGAAATGTCTTGCGCTGGTAAGGCCCAACCAGGACTTCACCCACGGAAGGTGTGGCATCCACGAAATAACGATGCTGTTGGGCATACGCCGGCGCAGCCAGTGCCTTGAGCTGATCGAACACCAAGTGGGGCACGTAAGCAAAACGCTCGTGTCCGGTGCGGGCGTCAAACGCATGCAGCATACCATCATTGGCCCCCACAAAGAGCGTCTCTCCAGCCAAAACAGGGGCACTGTGCACGATATCGCCAAGCACATGCACCCGTTTGCGGTAAGGGTCAAAATCGCGGCCACGCACATAATCGAGCACCTGGCGAGCCGCGTGGTCGTCCGGTGATCCGGCGGCCAGATCCGATCCAAACGCGCGTTTTTGCCGATCGGACAGATCATCGTAACGGAAAGGGATGCCCTGCGGTTCCTGAAAGATCCCGCCATAGGCCACGATGCGACGCTGATCGTACAATTCGTCGGATGGCGCCAAATATGCGGCAGCGCTCCAGATGGCGACGTCTCCGTCTGCGCTCGCGGCTTCGGCGCCCGAGTCGAAAGCAAATGCCCGCACGTCACCCAGCCACTCGCCGGCCCGATACGACGTTTGGAAGATCAGGGCCTGCGCGTTCAAAAAACCGTTAACGCCCGGACCGTTCGCCAGAGCCGTGCCGCTGATGCAGGTCGGAATGTCACCCAAGGTTTCTGGTAAAACGCCACTGTCCAGAGGCGCATCGCTGATCTCGATGGCCTGCAGCGCGGATGTAAAAAACAAAATGCATACAAGAATGATGGCAAAAAACGGGTAAGCAGCGAGCGGACGCCTAACCCGCCGAATGAATGAACAGGCCATAGAACGATCCTCCCTGGATCAGTAGCGCAGGTAGTACCCGATTTCCACCAGGTCACCGGGCTGCTGCTGCAGGCAAATGCCATAGATCCGATTCTGGTACAGCCGCGATCCGGTCATGACAAGCGACGCGCCGGTGGCCACCTGCCATTCGACCGCCGCAAAATAAGTCTCCGGCCCGACAGGGCTTTGCATGGCGTTGTCGTCTGCTTGGCCGTCCACATCCCATTGTCTGAAAGCACGAAAATCGATGGGGTCGCCCTGCTCGTCCTTTTTACGGTGATGCCAGAACGCAAACTGTTCATTCAGATCGGTGGCCTGCAAGGCAGCCAATCGCTGGAGGCCTTCCATGGCCGCGCTTTCGGCCAGATAGAAGGTCTCGCGCACCTGGCGCTCGTTGCCGGCCAGTTTCAGCTCGATGATGCCGGATTGAATCGCGGCCACTCCCAGAACGGAAACAGCGACCAGCACCATGATCGTGATCAACAGCACGGCCCCCCGCTGGTTCTGCCGCCCCCTCCGCGACCGACCCATTTTCACTCCTTCAAAGACCTCAACCAATTGAAATGTAGCGTAAAAATATGCAGCTCTATCAGCAGAATACCTTAATTTAAGATTCCACTTTCTAGTGCCCGTGTAATCGGTAATCCCTGGCTTTGATATAGTCATATGTAAACGAAACAGTTCGTCCGCCACGATCGCGCCTCTGTACAGTGACGCTGATGCGTTTGGTTCCCGGCGCAGGAAAGCCTTCCTGAACTTCCCAGGCAATCCGGGATCGGCTCTCTTCGATATCGAAGGGCCCATGATCCGGAGACGAAGGATCGTACCCGTCGTCCGCATCCAGCAGCAGCGCATCATCGTAAGGCATCGCCAGCAACGCTTCTATGACGCCGGCGGCCGAAACAGAATTGTACATCCCCTGCTGGGCCTGCGTGATCGCTTTCATGCTGGTGCCGGACATCGAGGCTGCCGCCAGAATGCCGACCGTAAAAAACAGAATGGCGATCATGTTTTCCAGCAACGTTGCGCCTTGCTGATTGCGCGATGCTGCGCATGGGGTGCGTTCTGACATAAGTATCTATCGCTTTATACACCGGCGCCGGCAAGCCGGGCTGATTCTTATCCGTTGGCGTGCATGTTTCTGAATAAGTTTTATCAAGCTTATACGTGGCCTACAGATTGCGGCACGCGATCGTCGTCTCCAGCAAGCGGCGCATGCGCCCATCCACGGCCGGGCCAAATACCCGGTCGCCGACGACATACGTGCGGTTATCCCAATGGCCGCGGACAGGATAGGCGCTGGCCGCCAGCAACCAGAGCCGGACCATCCGAATGCATTGCAAAGGCAGCGGCGGATCGATCCGTCCGCCGTCAGCCGCCGTGATCCGGCCATCCGCATCTGTATCGTCATGCGCATCGATAATGCCGTCATCATTGGCATCCAGATGGGTGTCGAGCAGATTGTCATTATCCGAATCCACAGCCCAAATCAGGTGCCGGCCATCATCCCAAACATCGATGCGCCCATCCCCATCGGCATCCACAGCGAAGGCCAACCCCATGGCAACAATATCTTCCGCTAAAGGGTGACGCCCGCCGCCGTTGTCCCAGGATAAAAACCGCCGGCCAGTGTCGTTGTCCTGACTCACCCGCAGGTTGGGCCACTCCCGATTGCGATTACCGTTACGAGCATCCGGAACCCCGTTTTCGTCTACATCCACAGTGTAGAATAACGCCGGTTGGCCCTCAGGATTCTGCTCGTTCAACACCGTGTCATAACGACGCACATCGATGATGCCGAATCGGCCGCTGCCCTGGGGATCATAACCGGCCATACGAATCTCTTCCTCCATGATCACCATGGCCGCGCGAAGATTCTGCTGCAGCGCGAGCCTGACCTGCTGGCTGCGATACTCCCTTTGCTGCACGGTATACACCGAGTAGACCGCGCCGATCACCACAAGGCCAACCACCAGCGCGACCAGTACTTCCACCAAGGTAAAGCCGTGCTTCGTCACCGGCGGTAGTACTTTGTCCTTATGATTGACCCACTTGCACCACGTCACGCCATCACCGCCAACCTCGCCCGTTCCAACGATACACGCTCACCCCGCCGGGAGCGAGCACCCGCAGCCGATAGATGACCGACTGATTTTGATTGGCAAGATAGATCATGCCAGCCGGAACGGCCATGCCACGCCGCGTAAAATTGATCCTTTCGCATGCCTTGCCCCCATCCGGACCTTTTTGAAGAAAATGCACCCCGCCCCGATACCTTTTGAGATCCACCGTTTGAAGGTTCAAAGAATTGACATATTGACCGCTTTCGGGAAAGTTCAGCACAACCGAACAGGTCCTGTTCCGATCGATCGCCATCATCCGCGCCAACTGTAGCTCGGCGCGCATATGATCAGCCGCCATGCCGACCCCCTGCCGGTTCAACCACACATAGATGGCTGGAGCCGCAATGGTAAGCGTCATCAAAATAGCTAAAACGATCATGGCCTCAATCAGTGTAAACCCAGAATTTTGTCTCATAAAAGCACTTGCCGCTAACGGCAGTCGTCTTTCTGCAAAGCACGGAAGAATAGGAAATCCATGACACTGCAAAATTATTAGAGAATGTCTTGTTTGTAGCGCTCCGAGAGGAAACGCAGCTTAAAAAAGGCGGGTGAGATAACAGTTGGAGGTCAGATTCAATACGGTCGCATAGTCGAGCGTTGCTGATAAGCAATCGCTCATCAATAAATCCGGTCAATAGATTGTAAGGCTATCGGAGTTCGAAGTTGGGCCGACTTTTATTTGCCTTGTGCGAAAATGTCAAGAAATCATTTTCATTTTGATTGTACAAAACGTTACAGTACAACAACGTGTCAGAACTCAATATTGCCATCTTTCAAAACATAAGATCGATTATAGGGGTTACGAGGAAGTTCAGGTAGTATCGAACTGCCGAGCAATTCTTCAAGCGTATCAGGTACGCGGTCATATCGATCCTTGAACCGCTCCACTGCCTGCTGCAATTGGTAAGCCCCTGCAACGGCATCAATTCTATCTTTCAACATCCTTTTTTGGCTCACTCCTTCAGTGTTTTCGTACATAGCTGACAGAAATTCGATAGCAACCTGATATTCGCCGGCTTTAGACGCCAGTCGCGAGCCCCACGTGGCCAATCCAATCGGTGCGCCGGGAATTTTGGAAGCTTGCATCAGTTCTTGAGAGGCTTTGCTGTTGTCCTTCATAAAATAAAAATGGTTAAAGCCCAGCAAGAATCCGGGGCGCCAATCCCAGGTCCGATGTTTTTTACTACGCTCTAAAATGGTCATCGCCTGTTGGATTTTTTGAGTCTGCCAGGGGATAGAGCCTTGGGCGATGATATAAGTTTGCTGGAAGTAAGGATCGAGGATACTGCTCTGGTCCAATAAACGGCAGACAGCATCCCATTGCTTTTCATCAGCTTTGATGTTTGCGCCGATGAAACTGGCCGCCTCGAGAAGCAGGTAGTCGGCCACAACACCTTTGAATTCACCTGCGAAGGCTTTCAGCATTTCAGGAGCCATGGGAGTGGCTGAGATCTGCAGTTGATGCTTCAGGTCCGAGCGTGAATCAGTAACTCGGATCTGGGAATTTACGAAGATGATCAGAGAAAAAAGCAACAAAAAAATAAATATGAAAATCTCATTCTTTTTCATCCCAGTTCTCGGCGTTGAAAAATAAAAACGGTCAAAATCAGAATGATGAAGACATAGCTTATGCCATAAGCAGCAATCCATATTATCGAAGAAATTTCGACGGGCAGACCATAGCCCGCTGCTGTTTTGATGTCAAAAGCACTCAAGTTCGGAAATAGCCAGGTTGCTGTTCGAATGACATAACGGAAAAGCGGCAAAAAAGTATCATTGCCATCAACCATCTTACGAACCACTTCCACGTTCTGCCCGATAAAATAGGTGCAAGCCGTAAGCATTAAGGCGAGATAGGAACTGGTGGTGATACAAGTAAAAAGCTGAGCTATGGCGGTAATGATGAGCAGGGATAAGAAGGAAAGGCCAATTGATAGCCAGAAAACACCCCAGGAGTACTCAGGCGGAACATAACTCGGCGCATAAAGCATGATGGCTTTGACGCTCGCAGCCGCAAAACAGCCTATAATAGCGACCGAAGCCCCCACCATCAGCATTAGGCCTAAATATTTTCCTAACACATACTGCCACCGTGCGATGGGACGCGAAATCACCATGTAGATCGTGCGTTTTTCAAAATCCCGCGCCAACAGGTTGATGCCCATGAAAAAGATGACAGCCAACCCGGCGATCGACACCATCGAAAGCCCCAGATCTACCGATACCTTACTTAGGTCGTATGTAAACATCTGGGAAAAAATGAGGTTGAGAACCGTCAATAAAATGGCGAATAAAAGAATACCTATCAAAATGCGGTTGCGAACGCCCTCTTTGAAGGTAATTTTACCGAGCAGCCAGATCTGACCCATTTTGCCCTCTGTCGTCATTCTCGATCCGCTGAATAAAAGCCTGCTCCAACCCCCCGGCCTCATTAACTATCTCTCCCACCGGGCCGCAATAGAGCAATCGCCCACGGTTTATAATACCCACACGGTCACACAATTTTTCAATATCGCTTAAAATGTGCGAACTAAAAAAAACGGTCTGGCCATTCCGTCGCATGTCCAGAATCAAATCGGCAACCAGTCTACGTCCCAGGGGGTCCAAACCGCTCATGGGTTCGTCCAGGATGAGAATTTTGGGGTTGTGCACAAGCGCCAGAGCTAAACCGATGCGCTGCACCATGCCCTTTGAATAGGTGCGCAGTGGTTGATTCTTTACTTGGGACAATTTCAGCTGTGAGAGCAACCTTTCGATGCGATCGGGGATGTTAACTTTCTTCATGCGTGCGGCGTGACCACCAAAGGACAAAATCTCTTGAGCGGTCAGGTGGTCGTAGAAAAAGGGGTTTTCTGGAAGATAGCCGATTGCCACACGCGTTAAGGGATCATCAACCGGTAGAGAATCAATAAAAACACTTCCGGAACTGGGGCGAATGAAATTCATTAAAATTTTTATCACCGTGCTCTTTCCAGCGCCGTTCGGTCCAAGGAATCCGAATACTTCTCCATTTTCAATCTGAAGGTTAAGCTTGTCCACTGCCGGATTGCGGTTTTTGATCCCTTTTTTGTATGTTTTTGAAAGATTCTCAACACGTATAAGCATTCTGTTTCCAGATATATTCAATATAATAGTAATACAATATAAAATTCATCAAATGACTGCTACTTTTATAAGTAAAACTGCAATAGGGGTGAAACACCAATAAATAATAAACCCCGGGCAGCTGGTATGCGGCCCGGGATAGATGTTTATTGTATGAACTTAACGTGCCAACCAGGTGCCGTCTCCAATAGTGACACCAGTAAAATCATCCTGAGCCGGGGTAGTAGTACCTTCATCGCCTTCAGCCAAGGGCGTTCCCGGCGCAATAGCGGCAGGTGCATGGAAGATGGCGGTGGTATCGCTATCCGCGCCATACGGTGTATCACCATTCAAATGTTTAGCAGCGGCATTAAAGCAGGCTGCGCTGTTGCCATCAGTGCTCACAACCATGTTAACCAGGTTACCAAGTCCAATAGCCAAATCATGGGGGTCACTGTTGGAATCGTCGGTGGTTATGAAAGCGTTGGTCCCGTTTGAAGGCCCGGTCAGCAAACCGCCGGCTCCAAACCCGCCCACACCATTAGTGTCAGACGATAAGCCAAATACTTGCCAATCGCTGAACAATGCGGCTTCCGCGGTGGCAACATTGCGAACATCGCTCTGAGCGGAAGAATTAAAGCCTCTAATGCGGTAGGCGGCAAACTGCGGAATGGCGATGGCGGCCAGAATACCGATGATGGCGATAACGATCATAAGTTCGATAAGTGTAAAACCTTTTTTGCCTTTTTTTAGTCTGAATTTTTGAAGTAACATGGTCGATCCTCCTTGGGCAATGTTAAATGTATGAGTTTTTTCGATCTAGAATAATGGTTGACAGGATAAGATAGCTCAAGATCTATTTGAGCACGGTTACTTGCTGTCGCACCACCCCCTCCGAAAATATTTGTTTAATTACTTTGCAATTGGTGTGCCACTGAAACCCACAGGTTACAACAATGATATCTAATTGATTTATATCAAGTTATTCTTAAAAAAATGAAATACAATTGCTTACCGACATAATCCATTAACAATTTACGCGCTGTCCTGACAAATTTCGTCACCTGCACAGATTATTTGAGGTACGGCTTTCTTGATGGCATCATCTACCATTAATTTTCCAACTATTAGGGTTTCAGAAGAAGTATGTTCGAAAGTTCTCTTTAGGAAAATAGAGATATGATCGAAAGTTGTGTTTAGGAAGATAGGTGGTGTATCCACTGGTTGATTGTTCCGAGGCAATTAACCGCACCGAAATGGAAAGGATACACACACCATGAGCAAAGATAACGTAACCGCGATTAAAAAACCAGACACCTTTGTTGACGACCCTATTTCTGAGATTTTGCGCCAAGGAGCCAGAAGCTTGATATCGCAGGCCCTGAAAATTGAATTAGAACTTTATACCAATCAATACAAAGACCTGCGGGATCAGATGGGTCTTCAAAGGATCGTTCGCAATGGGTATTTACCCGAACGTCAAATTCAAACTGGCATTGGGCCAGTTACCGTTAAAGCGCCACGAATACGTGCAAGGCGACGCTGATTTTCAACCTTCAGAACAAGTATGCTCAAAAACTTGGTCGTCAGCATAAACGAAGTCGGTTGGTGGTCGGGTTATCCTTCCAGCCGGTGATGGTATTGCCAGTCTCGGAGATGTAACGGCGCATGCAATGTTCAATCAGGCGCCAGATGAGAAGAGAAATCAGAAGCACCAAGCCGAGCACTTCGATGCGATGGTTTTTCTTCAAAAAGATGCTGTTGACGATCACCGGATCTTTCAAAAAGCTGAAGTTGCGCTCGATGCCGTCTTGGTTTTTGTATAGCCGCAGCAGTTCGCGGGCATCGAAATTGGTCATGTCTTGCTGACTGTCGAGATTGCAGATCAAAACAAAACAGCCGGCTTGCAGGCGAAGCGGTTTAACTTTTTCGGAATCCGGGTTTATCTTCAGTTGAAGTTGATACTCATAACCAACAGGCGTTCGCAGGACACCCTTGGCCAGACGTCCGCGGCCAAATTTGGCAACCTTTTCGATGAGACACTCGCACTTGTGGTAACTGCCCACTGCGGCGGCGTTCAGCTTATCAGCTGCAGCCTGGGCGTCGGCGCGGCAGTAGTAGGCTTCAGATCGGATCTTTTTGCACAACGCCTCAAGCTCGTTGCGCTTATTTTCCAGCAAACGATCGATGCGCTTATGGCGCCGTTTGTCATGCGCCGACGAATGCACCACAATGGCGCGATAGTCATGCTCGTATAGTGTCACGGTTGTCTCATAGGCATTGTAAACAGCTGCCGGACGCTTTTGGGGAGGCACCATTTCGGCAAGACTGCCAAGTTCCATCCAGGCATCGCCATCCACGGCCTTTTGGATGGCGCGGGAGCACTCATCGTAAGTGGCCGGAAGCCGAGTCAAAAACTTGGTATTCGCCGCCTGGGCTTTTTCAAGGTTATCCTGGGTTACGAAGGCCGAATCGGCGACATAGACAAAAGCACCCGGTTTAAGACCATGGGTGGCCATATGTTTGGAGATATTGGACAGCAGCTCGTTGTTCAGCGTCTTGTCCGAGACGTGGCCGTCTTAGGTGTCACCAAAAACAGGGATATTGCGGTCAACGCACAGCATGGAAATCAAAATTTTCAGATCCGGCCGATGGTCCTTGCCGTGACCATCGGTGATCTTAAATGGCTTTTCGGTAGGTTCATAGTCCCCATAGACACTGATCGAAGTGGTATCGAAATGCACCTTGCGTGTATCGATATCGAATTGCCGGACGGCATTCTGGGATAATCGTGAAAAGATGGCATGAGTGCCGGTATCGTATATCTTGTCGATCACCCGGCCAAGGTTGTAGTCACAGAATAGTTCGGGATCGAACTCGGAGCCGAGTAGAAGCTCAGTATCCTTTTCATGGAAGAATTCTTTGAGACGGTAAAGCGGGGTTCTTCCCGAAAGCGTGTCCAGAACCTCTGCACAACTGCCGCAGGCGATTCAACCAGCAGGGCCGACTGACGGCTATCAATAGAATCCTACCCGTTCCGTCCGAATTTTTATGGCTCAAAGGTGCTCTGATCCCAGTAGCAATAGGAGATCTAGTCATACCAGTTAGCCAATGTCGGACTTTATTGAATGGGATAAACCACCTGATTGCTGAGTTGTGAATACTATTTCTTTATTCGGTATCCCGGTTCATGACCTTTAAAAAAACCGATGGAAATCGGCATAGTGGGGTGTTGCCTGGAAATTCATTCAAAAAAAGGCTTGAAAAATTCTGGGGCTCTATACCATAACTCTCCATTTCGGTTATACCCCTCATGTCTATCTAATTGTTTTTAATATTTTTAGGTCTGAAAATGTGATATTTAAAAGGCGTTCTAAATTCTTGATAATTTAAACTGAGTGATTCCTTAAATTCTTTTGGAAAAGGATCAACATTGAAGTATTTCCATTGGCTACCTGTTAATGCTATGATATCATATTCTTGCCTTTCTACGGGTGAAACAATAGATGCTATATTCAATAATCCTGATTGAATTAGCATTGTTTGAACCATCGGGAAAATTATTTGTGGATTATCAAGCATTACATTTAAACCTTCATCATCGCTAAAGCACTTTAATTTATTTTGATTACATAATTCGGATAGCTTTTCCCGGTCATCCTGGTATAATTTTGTTCTGTACAAGGCAATATCCTGCGGTAATCTACCCTGCAAAAAGCCTTGTATTTCATTTGTTGAGGGAAAGCTTTGAAAAATAAATAATAATATTAATGCCGCTAATGCAGTATTTTGCGGGTTCGAGAACTTCAATTTAGAAAGGTTTTGGCAGTAGTGTGCAAGCCAACCTATGCTAATAACAATCCCAAATGTAAAACAATCAAGGTAATAATATGAGTTAGCACCTAATCTTCGTGACGTAATAACTCCAGTTATCAAGGAAACCATAAAAAAAGTAAGCAAAACAATTTGCTCTTTTCTAAATATAGTATTGGAGTGGCGTAAATGGGTACCAATAAGGATTGGTAGTATTATAAAAATCCATAACTGACTAACACTTAGACACTGGATAGCTAAAAACCAAGAATATTTAACTTGTGCTCCAGTAGTGAGTCCTGAAGAAAAAGCCCCATCAGTACCAAAATGCAACGCTACTACTGTTAAACCAAAAAACGTGAAAAATAACAGAGCATACCTGACAGCATCGCGTAGGCGGTCTGCAAGCAAAAGGTTAATGAACACTGCTATACCGATATATAATCCAGTTGCTTTAATGTAAAAAGTAACTACTGGAATGATGGCTAATAGTATGAGTGTTTTTACCCGTTCAGGGGAAACTATTAATATATAGGCTGCTAAGACAGAGAAAAATAGGACCCAATTATCTGGCCTATAGGAGCTCGTATGGGCTATGATTGGCATGGCGGAAAAAAATAATAACAGGATTGCAATACTCCACATCCAGCTAACATTTTGGTGACGTAACAGTGAAGATAGTAAACATAACGTTAAAATAGTAAAAAGAATACTCATACCACGGCCGATATAGTACAAACAATTTGTTTTCACATGAAAGATTCGGCCAATAACACCAACCATGGAATGAAGTAATGCACCATGAAACGAGGGATAAAATGGGGCAGTATCTCCGGATGAGAAAATAGACTGGCCTTCTATAAACTTTTTAGCATAATATACTTTCCCAGCTTCACCCACTGTGTTAGATCCGGAGGCGATTGCAGATCCATATAAACTATGGATATTGATGGCGGCCCGGCCACCAACAAATAGCATAAAAATGAGAAGTATCATCAACCATGTCATAGAAAATGGTTGTTGTCTTATTTTTAGTATTTTTTCAGTAACTCCAGATAACTTGCGAACCGGAGTCTCGTAACAAGAACTATTCATATATTATATTATCCACATAGTAATTTCAGTTAATTATTTTTATCGGATCCTGAGACAGTGATGATGCTGATTAACCATGGAAAACAAGTGACGACTTTAAAATTTAAAGTGACACTGTTTAGAAGATCGTTGAAGGTACTTTTTCGAAACCATTGAATATGTTCGGGGTGATTACCCCATCGTTTAATATAACGCCCTCTGAAGAAATTGCCTAAACTAAAAAATGGTTCCCACGGGACAGATACTATTACGACGTTGGTGCTCAATTCCATTAAATGTCGCAAGCCTTTTTGAGGTTCTTCAAGGTGTTCAAGTACCTCGAGGCAAAGGACAACATCGGCGGAATTTTTTCTAGGATCCATATCGAAAAAATTTTTGGTATCAAAAAGAAGCCGTGGATTTAATTGTCTTGCCGTTTCAATACTCCTTTCGTTAATATCAATGCCATAGTATTCAAAATGAGATATTTTTTTGTTTAAGGCATTAGCTATTATGCCTTCGCCGCAACCTATGTCAAATAAACGTTCTGGCCGGTAACGTTCAATATAAAAACAAATACGACGAACAAATCGCCTTATAAAAAATAATATCAATGGGTTGTTATTTAGATATTTTTGGTAATTGGTCGTTTTGCTGTTTTCTGCCATGTCGAACACTCCGAATAATGTAATTGGGGCTTTTTGCTTGTTGTTCGTGACTAATCAACTCTCCTAAGAGTCCAGTGCTCACAAATTGTATTCCAACCACCACTAAAAGGATTCCTAGAAAAAGCAATGGACGATTACCTATCGGTCTTATACCAACCAACCATATGGTGGTAAGATAAAAAAGAATCAACGATCCCATTCCTGATATTACGGCTCCGATGCCGCCAAATAAATGCAAGGGCCTAGCAATATACCTAGTCATGAGCAGAACTGTTAAGAGATCTAAAAATCCCTTTAATAGACGACTTGCTCCATATTTGCTATGACCATATTGTCGCTCATTGTGTCTTACGGAGACTTCAGCTATAGAATAGCCTTGGCAGTGCAACAGCATTGGAATGAAACGATGCAACTCACCATAAAGGTTTAAATTTTCTAAGGTAAACCAGCGATAGGCTTTAAAACCGCAGTTATAATCATTAAGTTTGAGGCCTGAGCATTTACTCACGACATAATTGAATAATCTTGAGGGTATCGTTTTGCTTAATGGATCCTTACGTTTTTCTTTCCAGCCTGTGACCATGTCATTGCCATCATCAATCTTTCTTAAGAACTTTGGTATTTCCTGTGGGTTATCCTGCAGGTCGGCATCAATTGTGAATACGATATTTCCCTTAGCGATTCTGAAACCAGCATTTAAAGCGGCCGCTTTACCAAAATTTCTTCTGAAATGAATGGCACTAACGTAAGGATCTATATCGACTATTTTATCAATGATGTGTAAACTGTCATCACTACTACCATCATTGACAAAAATCAGCTCGTAAGATTTCCCCGTTCGAACAAGTACTGCAGTCAGTTTCCGATAAAGTTCTTCAAGGCTAGGAGCTTCATTATATGCAGGTATTACTACACTTATATCAATCATGTTTGTATTCATTAATCTCAATGACTTTTCCTTTAATCTGTTGATATAGTAATTGAGGGTGAGAAACTGATATACTTGCAGCTATAGCGACCACCAAGATAGCTATCAAGTGCATCAATAACCCAGAAGCGGTTGCATCGCTTGGTGATAAACCGATTAATATAAAACCTAAGGCCCAACCCGCCTCTAATATCCCTATATTTCCCATTAAGGTTATAGGCAAAAAACCAGCCAGCGAGGCACCTATTGAACCAATAATAACTGTTCCGTAACTTATCTCTATTCCTATTGAATTGATAATTTTTTGGTAAAATAAAATTAGACTAAGCCAAACAAAAGTAGTTAAAACCAACATTATAGCAATTTTGTATGAAAACCTTAACTTAAGTGACGCTTTTTCGAATGCTTCCAACGATGAAATAAAATTTTTTACTTTTTCCTTTCTTCTAAAATGAAAAAGGCAGCATAATTTCTTAATCAAATTAATCGAAAACCCTATTGCACAATCCAAATATAGTGCACAGACGAGTAAAGCAAAAATGACAGCAGCGCCTCCTACTAAGCCGATAATGGGCAGTTTTGGTTTTACAAGCAAAATTGTAAATACAAAGATAATCAACATAGCTATTACATCGAGTATTCTAAGAGTCAGCAAGGTTATAATGCCTATCGATGTAGGAATTTTCCACCACTTATGACTTAAATAAACGAAAACTGCTTCTCCCATCCTGAAAGGAAGGATATGGTTTGAGAAGGTTCCAATGCAGGTAAAATCAAAAGCTTCGATCCAACCAATTCGAAAACCACACATCTGTTGAAAAATATACCTAACCCGTAAACTCCTCAACCATAAAGATAAAATATAAAATAGTAATCCAGAGCATAACGGCGTCCAAAGAAACCTGTCTTTATACCGTGCAAGACTATGCCAGTCGAAAAAAAATAAAATAAGAAATAAAATAGCAGCTGAACAAATTAGAGGTGTAAATTTTTTGATCATGATCTAAAATGAATTCGTTTATTGTAGACAAAAAATACCATATTATGACCTCTTTGGAACAAATTATAGAACCTCATGACAAATGAACATATGCCTGAAAAAGATACCCGTTCAAAAAACACTTTTTACTTTTCCAATGATCGCTCTCTTCGCTTCTTTCAGCTTTGCCTTTGCCTCTTCATTATCTTTCTGAACATCCAATACTCTTTGATAGTGGAAAACTGCTTGGTTATAATCGCCTAAATCAAATAGCACATTCCCTAAGTTATAATGTGAAATATGATCATCAGGTTTTTGCTGGATTGCTTTTTTAAAGTAATTTTTTGAGTCGGGAAGATTGTTTTGGTGATAACGCAGTACGCCTAAAGCCTGATTAAATATCCAGAGATCAGGTTTTAAAGCTATTGCTTTGGACAGATAATACTCAGAGAGAAAATAATTTTTCAAATTTAGATATATAATACCCATATTATGATAGATAAATGGCTCATGCCAACGAAAGTACTCAAACCGCGAGTTATTCTCCTTAAATAGATAAAGGGCTCTAAAAAAATGTGGCAAAGCAGAAGTATATTCTTTTCTAAAATAATAGGCTCTTGCTAGACTTAGGTGTGCCAAATCATAATCTGGTTTTATGTTTATTGCCTGAAGTGCGTAAAAACAGGCCTTATCGAATTCCATTCGCCTTAAATAAGCACTCGCGATATTATTGTAAGCCAACCAACACTTTTCATTGCGATCAATAGTATCTTTCCAAAGCGTTATCACATCAGCGTAACTGAAGCTCAGGAATGCAGTTTTTAAACCTAAATTTATCAGGAGTAGCGCTGCGATTACATTGAAAACACGTTTTCTTCTTTCTGAAGAAAAAAATTCAATGCTGATTCGAATGATCAGATAACATAGGCTGGCAATTATTGAGATACTGGCTAAATATTGAAAATGGTCTGCCACAAATGAAAAACGATGCGGATAAACGTTTAAAAAACCTAATGCCGGAAATAGCGTACCCGCAAAAATCAAAACGGCTGCGAGAGGGCCACGCCCGATATGGTTTCGGAAAAAATACAAACATCCAATTATAAAAAGAAAGGACAGCGGATATATATATTGCCACCATAGAGTGACATCGATTTGCCATCGTGGATATATAAACATCAGTTCCTTCGGCCAAATCAGCTTGTATAGATAAAACCATAAAGCCCTTCCGGCGATCAGAAACCTTTCAATAAGGGTTATCTCGAATTCCTGACCTTGGGCACCTACATGGAAGGTTTCAAGCCAAGCAGTAGTCCCTCCAAAACCTATGCTCAGAAGGAAGAATGGGATGAGAAATAGGATTTCCCTTTTTTGGATTGTCCCTTTTTTCCACCATATCAATACTAATATGACAGCGGGAAGGGTGGCAACGATTGTTTTACTCAACAAGGCACATGTGAATAGGAGTATGCTAATAGCATAGCCGCGCCAACTGAAATATACATCTGAATTTTCTTTATCTTTTCCATACTCATCGTTTTTAGCGGAAAGCGCATTAGAAAATTTCATATAAGAATATAGAGAGGCCAAATAAAAAAAGCCGGACAACACATTTTTTCGTTCAGTAATCCATGCAACTGATTCGGTGTGCACAGGGTGGAGTGCAAATACAGCAGCTGCGAGTGCTGCCCCTGGTATCCCGAGATGCAGAAGGATTATCCAGAGGAGAAAAGCGTTCAGGGCGTGCAAAAGTATGTTGTTGAAATGGTACCCAAATGGGTTCAATTCCCACAGTTGGAATTCGATCCAAAATGTTGTGTGCGTCAATGGATACCATTGCGGGATGGAAAGAGGCTTGACCCATATATCTTTTAGACCCTCCAAACTCCTCAGGTTATCGTTTTCTTCTACATATTGATCATCATCCCAGATAAACCCACTATTTAAAGCTGGATGGTAGGACAAAAAAGTTATCAGCACAAAGAAAATTAATGCGAGAGCAATACGTTTATAGGTGAGCTTGTCGTCAGCGTCAAAAAAAAAGCTTTTCATTCAAAATCCTATGCAGTTTACCATTTGTTGTGTTGACAGGTGCACTCCAGGTGCATTTTCTAACATTAACGATTATGTCCCCTTCTGGGACACCTTCATCGCACGGTTTGAATGATTCATCCATTTTGTGCCACACAAAAAATCACACTTGTCTATTTTTCAATAATTTTAAGAGTTACATTTTAGGCTCAATCTGTGGTCTCCATGGCCTTGGCGCAGCTTCTGGAAAAACCAAAAAACGTCTTCCAAAAAAATTCATAAAAAATATTGAACTGGTAGCAATAAGCTTCGCTTCCGATGGCAAAAACCCTTTCGCTAAAAAGAATTTTGTTAACCCGAGGTCGGCCGCTCCCACTAACACTATCAAAACTAAATAAATAATGGGTTCTATCCGTGTAGTCCAACGGACACCTCGCTTGAATAATATGGAAATGCATAAAATATAATTAAGACATGCGGCTAAAAAGAATGCAGAAGGTACCGCAATATCAATGCTTCCGCTTAATGAATAAAGAAGATAAAAAATACAAAAGTTCGAAATGGCGGAAATAGTCCCGATTACCAGATAAATGAGCAACTGCATAGGCAAGGGTGCTATATGCGCATTGTAGCGAAATATGCAGTATAGTGCTCTGAAACCATCTTTAACGGTTATTTTTTTTCCTTCATCATATGTTCGGCCATAATAGGAGACTCCCATCTCAAAGATCCGCAGCCGCATTTGAGCAATTTTAGAAATAATCTCTGGCTCAAACCCAAACCGGTCTTCCTGTATGTTAACGTGCTGGATCACCTCTCTTGAGAAGACTTTATAACAACATTCCATATCTGTCAGATTCAGGTCTGTAAACATATTGGAAAGAAACGTGAGAAACCGGTTTCCCAAGGAATGCCAGTAGTAGAGTACACGATGAGCGCCAGATGACAAAAATCTGGACCCTAAAACAACATCAGCTTCACCAGAAAGCAAGGGCACCAGCAAATTTTTGAGATCGTTTGGATCATATTCAAGGTCAGCATCCTGCACAGCCACATAATCTCCGGAAGCTGCCTTGAAACCGGTGCGCAATGCAGATCCTTTCCCCGTATTCTTGTCATGGCGGATGATATGGATTTCTGCGTATGTTTTGTGAAGTTCTTCCGCTACGGTATAACTGTTATCCTCAGAGTGATCGTCGACAATAATCAATTCCAGAGACAACTTTTCATCAGCTATAGCTAACACTCTTTCAACGCACAATTTGAGGGTTCGTTCTTCGTTATAACAAGGAATTACAATGCTTAATTTTACTGTCCGTCCGGAGTCATCAGGACTTTCACACATGGAATATCCCTCTTTCTCTTTCATTTCAACATCGCCACTATAGTGACATACATTCGAAATTTATAATAGAAACCCCATCTTCAAATACAGCATTCAATTTTTGTCACTGTATGTGAGGTTGGATCGTAGAGCAATTAGACATAACTTCTTTATAATGTAATAAAATCAGGATGGAAATCACAAACGAACAATGGAAAAGGATAGAACCCATAATACTTTCGGCCATACCACCGAAAGAACCTCGGGGGTGTCGCGCACGCGATCCGCGCGAGGTCTTCGAAGGCATATTATGGATTTTAGGAACCGGTGCGCCTTGGAAAGATTTACCGCCACGGTATCCGCCATACCAAACATGCCATAGGCGATTCCAACGGTGGGTTCGCCAAGGAGTGTTTGGCAAAATCGTCCAAGCGCTTGCACAAGACCTGTACGAACGAGGCGCAATCGATATCCGGAAGCCCTTCATAGACGGGACCTTTGTGCTGGCAAAAAAGGGGGTCTTGCTGTCGGCAAGACAAAGCGTGGCAAGGGCACCAAGATCATAGCAATCGCAGACGCTGCTGTTTTTCCTGTCGCCGCTCACGTGGAAAGCGCTTCGCCCCATGAAGCGACCTTGGTTGAGGCAACTATCGACAGTAGCTTTACTGAGCATGCTCCTGATCGGATGATTGTGGATAAAGCTTACGACAGCGACGGTCTTGACCAAAAGCTTCTTGATGAACGCGGCATTGAGATGATTGCCCCTCATCGAAAGAAAAGGCGCAAGCAGCGCACCCAAGACGGCAGGAAGCTTCGGCACTATACACGCAGATGGAAGATGGAACGCCTTTTTGCCTGGATTCAAAACTTCATGCGATTGGTTGTTCGCTACGAATACCATGTAGAAACTTTCTGGCTTTAGTTCAACTGGGTGTTGCGCCAAAATCTGCTTAGGTTTTATTGAGATGGTTTCTAAACAATATCGGTCATTACTGAAAAAACTTTAGGAGGAAAAGCAATTTACCCCTATCCAGGACCTTCCTCAATATTCAGCTTATCCACCCGATACCGAAACGACCGGAAGGTGATGCCGAGCAGTTCGGCGGCTTTGTTTTTGTTGCCGCCGGTGCATTCGAGGGCTTTTTTAAGGTAGGCGCTTTCGATTTCGGCCAGGATGTTGTCGAGGGCGACGCCCTGGGCCACTTCGTCGACGTCGAAGCGTTTGTTTTTGACGCCTTCGATCCAGCGGCGCTTGTGGATGGACATGGCCAGGCTGTCGGGGAGCAGGATGTTGGTGCTGGACAGGGCTACGGAGCGCTCGATCAGGTTTTCGAGCTCGCGCACGTTGCCGGGAAAGTCGTACTTTTTGAGCATGTCGATGGCGTAGGAGGATATTTTGGAGACCCCTTTGCCCATCTCCTTGCTGTATTTATCGAGAAAATGCTGGGCGAGAACCTTCAGGTCGCCTTTGCGCTCGCGCAGCGGGGGTACTTTGATTTCGATGACGTTGAGCCGATAGAAGAGATCTTCGCGGAAACGGCCGGCGATCACTTCATCTTCGAGATGTTTGTTGGTGGCCGAGATGATGCGGATGTCCACGCTGACGTCGCGGGTGCCGCCGACCATTCGAAAGACTCTTTCCTGCACGGCACGCAGCAGCTTGACCTGCATGGGCACGCTCAATTCCCCGACTTCGTCCAGGAAGAGCGTGCCGCCGTGGGCGGCTTCCAGCAGGCCCTGCTTGTCCTGCGTGGCGCCGGTGAAGGCGCCTTTTTTGTGACCGAAGAATTCGCTTTCGACCAGGGTCTCTGGAATACCGCCGCAGTTGACCGGTATAAAGGCCTGGCCGGCGCGTTCGCTGTCGTCGTGGATGGCGCGGGCGATGAGTTCCTTGCCGGTGCCGCTTTCGCCCGTGATCAGCACGTTGGTGCGCGTTTTGGCCACCTGGCGCACCATCTGATAGATGTGCTGCATGCGCGGGCTGCTGCCCACGATTTTGTCGAAGTGGACCGTGCTTTTGAGTTGGTCTTCGATGACCTGGCGTTCGGTTTCCAGACTCTTGCGCTCGAGGGCGTGGGCGATGGTCTCTTTGAGCTCGTCGTTGTCGAAGGGCTTGGGAACGTAGTCGTAGGCGCCTTCGTTCATGGCTTCGACGGCTGTTTCGGTGCTGGCGAAGGCCGAAATCATGATGACGACGCTGTGCGGATTTTTTTGCTTGGCCGCGCGCAGCACATCCAGACCGGTCAAGTCACCCAGCTTGATGTCACTGAGAATCAGATCGTAATCGGTGGTTTGGATCAAGCTGACGGCTTTGCGGCCGTTTTCAGCCAGCGAAACGGTGTAGCCTTCGCGGGTGAGCATGTAATCGAGCAGCTCACGCATGCTTCGTTCGTCATCGACAATAAGAAGGTGAGCCGGCATAACTGATCTACATTCCAATGGGGTTAGAATTTCGTTGCCCGCCGAGCCCAGGAACGCAACGCGGGAGAAAGCGCGATGCCATCATCCCTGGTCTCGGTACACGATGCGGCCATCCATAATAGTCATGACCGCTTTGCCTTTGAGTGTCCAGCCGTCAAAGGGGGTGTTGCGGCTTTTGGACTGCATGGCTGCGGCGCGCACGGTAAATTCCTTGTTGGGATCGATCAGGGTCACATCGGCCGGCAGCCCGACCCGCACGCCGGCTTCCAAGCCCAATATGCGCGCCGGCGCAATGGCCATGCGTTCGATCAGCGTCTCGATCGTCAGCACACCCTCGGCGACCAGCTTCAAACCGAGCGGCAGCGAGGTCTCCAGGCCGATGATGCCGTTGGCGGCGCGATCGAATTCGACCTCTTTTTCCGATACGGCGTGCGGGGCGTGGTCGGTGGCAATGGCATCCAGGGTGCCGTCGGCCAACCCTTGGCGGATGGCCTGCCGATCGGCTTCCGAACGCAGCGGCGGGTTCATCTTGGCATGCGTGTCGTACCCTTCCACGGCCGCCTCGGTCAGGGTGAAGTAGTGCGGGGCTGTTTCGGCCGTGACGTTGATGCCGTCGGCCTTGGCGCGCCGAATGGCCGCGACCGATTCGGCCGCGCTGACATGGGCGATGTGCACGGAAACGCCGGTCAGGGCCGCCAGGGCGATGTCACGCATGACCATAACGCTTTCGGCCGCGTTCGGAATGCCGGACAGCCCCATGCGCGTGGCCACGGCACCCTCATTCATGGCGCCGCTCTCGGCCAGGTGCAGATCCTCGCAGTGCGAGATGACCCGCAGCGCGAACCCGGACGCATATTCCAGCGCGCGGCGCATCAGTTGGCCATTCATCACCGGCCGGCCATCGTCGCTGACAGCCACGGCGCCCGCGGCCTTCAACTCGCCGAACTCGCACAGCTGTTCGCCCTTGAGCCCCTTGCTGATGGCGGCCACAGGATAGACGCGGACCAGGCCGGCGGCCGCGGCCTGCCGCAAAATCAGGGCGGTAATGGCCGGATCATCGTTGACCGGGTCGGTGTTGGGCATCGTGCACACGGCCGTGAAACCGCCGGCGGCCGCAGCCTGGCTGCCGGTCAGGATAGTCTCTTTATACTCTTGCCCCGGTTCGCGGAAATGCACGTGCAGATCGATCAACCCAGGCGTCAGCCATAGGCCTTGCGCCTCGACAACCTGCCGCTCGGCGCCATCAGCCGCCAATGTACCGGCCGCTTCGACTGCCGCGATGCGGCCATCGACGATCAGCACATCGCCGGGGCCGTCCGGATGGCCCGGATCGATGATGCGCGCGTTTCTAATCAGTATCTGCATGGCGGCCTCCTCCCAGAACCAGATACAGCAGGGCCATGCGCACGGCCACGCCGTTGGTCACCTGATCCAGAATAATCGAATGCGGCCCGTCGGCCACATCAGGGGCAATCTCCACCCCGCGGTTGATCGGACCGGGATGCATGATCACCACATCCTGGCGGGCCAGCGCCACCCTCTGGCGGTTCAGGCCGAAATGGCGCGCATACTCGCGTTCCGTGGACATGCTGAACTTTTTCAGGCGCTCTTTTTGAATGCGCAACATCATGATCACATCGGCATCCGACATGGCGTCTTCGATGGAAGGTGCGACCGTGGCGCCCAGGGTTTCGATGCCTTTGGGGATCATGGTGGGCGGTCCCGCCATAACCACTTGCGCGCCCATTTTGGTAAACCCCACGCAGTTGGAGCGCGCCACGCGGCTGTGGGCGATATCGCCGACAATCGCGATCTTCAGCCCCTGCAGCGTGCCTTTTTTCCGGCGTACCGTGAGCATGTCGAGCAGAGCCTGGCTCGGATGGGCGTGGGTGCCGTCGCCGGCATTGATCACCGAGGCCTTCAGGCGTCCGGCCAAGAACTGCGGCGCCCCGGAATACGCATGGCGCAACACCACCACGTCCGGCCGCATGGCTTCGATGTTGCGGGCCGTGTCGAGCAAGGTTTCGCCTTTGACCAGGCTGCTCATGTCCGCTGAGATGGCCACACTGTCTGCGCTGAGCCGTTTGGCGGCCAGATCGAAGGACAAGCGGGTGCGCGTGCTCGGTTCATAAAAAAACAGCACGACCGTTTTGCCTCGCAAGGCCGGCACCTTCTTGATCGGCCGTTCGGAGATTTCACGCATGCTCTCGGCGGTATCCAGAATCAGTTGGATATCTTCCACCGACAAAGAGGCGATATCGAGAATATCTTTCTTGTCAAACGGCATTCTACACCTTCACCCAGAGAGGGGATGCCATGCACGATATGGATGCCATGGACCGGCTGCTGTGTCCATAGCGTTCAAGTCGTCCACGTTGTCCAACGAACACGCGCAGATTACCTGTCAAGCAAATGACTCTGTACAGAAAGGTATAAGCACCCTTGCAAATCGGGCGCCATACCCAGGCACTCAGCGGATAATATCTCCGAGCCGATTCCAGCGCACATTGAAATCTTCTCTGTCCCAAGACCAATAGATCATAAAGGCCTTGCCCCGCACGGCGGAGACGTCCACGAATCCCCAGAATCGGCTATCGTTGCTTTCATCGCGATTGTCTCCCATGACAAACAGCTTACCCTCAGGCACCGTGATCGGTCCGAAGTTGTCACGCGGCTGAAATCCATGCGGAAACATACGCGGATCGACATGCATCGCAAACGCATCCTCTTGCAAGGCATCGTTGACGAAGACTTGTTTGTTCTGGATACGAATAGTGTCGCCACCAACGCCGACCACGCGTTTGATGAAATCCTTGTCAGGGTCTTCCGGATATTTGAAAACGACGACATCGCCCCGCTTGGGATCTTTGACCGGTATGGCGGTGATGTTCGAAAAAGGCACCTTCACCCCGTAGATGAACTTGTTGACAAGGATGTAATCACCGATCAGCAGCGTATCCTGCATGGAACCGGAGGGGATTTTAAAGGCCTGCACCACGAAGGTACGGATAAACAGCGCCAAAATAATGGCAATGAGAAGGGCTTCGACATTTTCGCGAACTTTCCCCTTGGCGGGTCGGGACTTTTGCGCCTTGTTAATTTCCAAAACACTCAACCTCTTTGGCCTGAGAAATAAATGGACCGAACGATATACCGCAGCCCTCTGAATCAAAAGCGAACGCGACTCGGCGACCGATGGGCTAGTAGATCAAATAGAGTCCAATGCGCAGCGCAATGTTGGCCATGACAGCTGCCGCGACATCATCCATGACGATTCCCCACCCCCCGGCCAGGCGGCACTCTATTTGCCGGATGGGCGGCGGCTTGCAAATGTCCAGGATTCTGAACAAAATAAAACCGGCAACGCAGGTGCCGGTGCTCATCGGAATGGCCAGCAGCGTAATGGTCATTCCCGCGATTTCATCGATGATAATGCAGCCGGGATCCTTGCAGGCCAGTTCGTGCTCCGCGGCTTCCGCGACCCACACGGCAGTTCCGACCAGTCCCAGGCACACCAGAACGGCCGCCGACCAATGCATTTGTGCCAGAGCGTACGCTATCGGCAAGCCCATCAATGATCCCAGCGTACCGGGCGCCACGGGAAAACGACCGACATAGCACCCCGTAGCCAAAAACAGTGCAGCGTGATGGCGAAAAATCATGGCCCGCTTGAGAATCATTGCCTGCTTCTATAATCGGTCGCTGTTTTTGTCAAGGCGTAGTTAAGACGCTGCGGCAGTGGTCCACTGCCACATTATGCTAAAAAATCGATGGGCTGGACAAGCCCAACGGCTTACGATTGTTCGGCAAGTGCCACTGAGCGCAGGATCGTATCGTACACCTGGCGCAGCGGGATATTGCGCTCGCGTGCGATCCGGCGGCACTCCTCGTATTCCGGGACTAAACGCGCTTGCCCATTGGAGGCTGACACTTTCTTCATCTGGATCGCACCGAACACCGTCTGCATCTTCACGGCTTCGCGGACCAGTGTGTTGCGATACACATCGTGGTAGCGCACGCCCAAGCTAGTGGTTTCGGTCAAAATACGCGATACGACCGCCATGCGCCGCTCGGGCGTACACAAGACATTCACCAACGTTCCGGGACGATTTTTTTTCATCTGCACCGGCACCCAATAGACATCCAGGGCACCGTCCTCGAAAAGCCTCTCCATAAGGTAGCTGAAAATCTCCGGATTCATGTCGTCGATGCAGGTTTCCACGAGCACCAACTGTTCCGCGGCCTCAATCGCACAGTGCAACGGCTCTCCGATCGCCACCCGCAACAGATTGGGCCGATCGGCTACTTCGCGCGACCCGGCGCCATACCCGATGCGATCGATCCGCATCTGCGGCATGGCCTTGAATTCCGCATCCAAACCGGTCAGCAGCGCGGCGCCCGTCGGCGTGACCAATTCCCCTATGGATGCATCGCCACCGTACACCGGAACGCCTTTGAGGATCTCCAGAACGGCAGGCGCAGGTACCGGCAGCACGCCGTGCGCGCAGGTGACAAACCCGCCCCCCAATGGCAGGGGCGAAGATAAAATATGGTCAACCGCCAGATACTCGAGTCCCAGGCAGACGCCCACAATGTCCACGATCGCATCGATGGCCCCGACCTCATGAAAATGGACTGACGCTTTGGGGCAGCCATGGATAACGGCCTCAGCCGTTGCGAGACGGTCAAACACGGCCAAGCTGGCTCCCTTGACCCTGTGAGACAAGCGACTTTTTTCGATCATGGCCTGAATGTGCGCGAAGGTCCGATGATGATGGGTTTCCTCAATCTCCACCCCGATCCGCGTGGCCGCGATGCCGTTGTACCAGACGCTGCGGGCCGTCAAATCGAACCCCTCCAGAGGCAGTTGCGCAATGGTTTGCGCCAGCCACGCCACCGGCACGCCCAGATGTATCAGCGCCCCCAAAGTCATGTCGCCGCTGATCCCCGAAAAACAATCAAAATAGGCCAACCTCATTAAAGCGCGCCCTCCCCTTGTTCCGCATGCAGACGAATGATTTCCAGCAACAGTCGCGCCGAACGCAGCATGTCGCTCAAACGAACGCTTTCATTCACCGTATGCACATTTTCCATGCCTGTTCCTAAAACGCCGGTTGCAATGCCGTGTTCCGCAAACACGTTGGCATCCGATCCGCCTCCCGAAGCGACCGCGTCCATGCGCATGCCCAGATTGGCAGCCGCTTTGCGTGCGGTGACAATCATCCTGTGCTCGGCATCGATGGCCAAGCGGGGGAAATCCTCGACCACTTCAATCGCCACGCGCGGCACCGCATCGCTGCCATCGCCCCTGTTTTCGGCGATGACCTGTTCGAAAGCCCCCACCATGGCAGCGCTCACCTGCCGCAGTTTTGCTGGATCGTGGCTGCGCGCTTCGCCCCTGACCACCACGTGCTCAGGGACGATGTTGGTCGCCAACCCGCCTTCGATCACGCCGATGTTGCAAGTCGTCTCCGCATCGATACGCCCCAGGGTCATGCGCGCGATCGCTTGGCCGGCCAGGTAAATGGCATTGATGCCTTTTTCCGGTGACGCACCGGCGTGGGCGGCCCGCCCGTGCACGTGGAAAATCAGCCGATTGGCCGCAGGCGCCCGCGTAACAATGGCTTCGGGATTGCGTGTGTCCAGCGCATACCCCATTGTGGCCTGCAAGCGACTGAAGTCAAGATTCTTAGCCCCCAAAAGCCCCACCTCTTCGCAGACCGTAAAAACCAGTTCAAGCGGACCGCATGGCAGATTGTCGTCGCGAATGCACTGCAAAACTTCCAAAACAACGGCAATGGCGCTTTTATCGTCCGCCCCCAGGATGGTGTCGCCGGCGCTGGTAAAAACCCCATCCTTAAGAAGCGCTTTGATCCCGCGGCCAGGTTCCACCGTGTCCATGTGGGACGAAAGCAGCAGCGGCGCCGCCTGACGGTTGCCCTGCCAGCGGGCGATCAGATTGCCGCAATTGCCGCCCACTTTCGCACCGGCCGCATCAATAGACGTTGCGCATCCAAGCAGGTCCAGGCGCCGGCGTATCCATTCGCACACGCGTCCCTCTTCCCTGGAAACGCTGTCAATTGCCACCAAGGACGCAAATATCTCAGCCAAACGATCGCTGTTGATCGAATCCATTTTTCATTCCTATTGACATTTTTTTCCGTCCGAATAGAATAGCCCAAATTCGCACGGAAGTGGACAGCTCACTGGTGGGGCTCCCGGACTTCAAATCCGGTGTAGGGCGCTAAAACCGTCCTGGGTGGGTTCGATTCCCATGCACTTCCGCCATTTTAATTTCAATTACTTGCCCATCGAAAACGAGTATGTACGGTGCTCCAACGGTGCCACGGTGCCCAGAACATCATGTCCCCTGTCAGTCTCTTTATTTCCCGGTCAACTGCATGACAGCCTGCATACAAAAGCGTGCATGCTGAGCGGCGTATTTTCCGCGATGTACCGGAGCTTCAAATGGAGAGGCTCCGGCAGTCGGGAGTTAAATGGGATCATCACCCTTTCGGTTGCCTCATTGCAAGGGAATTGTCCAGCCTGTCCTTTGATAAAACGGTCCTCAGGACCCGACACTGGTATTTTGGGTACTCTTTTCATATAAACACCTCATTATATAGTGCCTCTATCTTGAAATCATCGATGAGGCCGTATTCAGCGGTGCCCGCCTGCATAAAGCCGCTACGGTGATGGACTGAGTGCCGGTTTCTGACACTGATCCCGCCCAAGCGATTGGATAGACACCGGAGCGAACATAGCGATGAAACGTTGAATACGGCCAGTCACAGACGCGATCAACATAAAACAAATGGTGGGCAATGCCCACCCTGATATGGTTGACAGTTGTCAAGAGAAAAATAGACCGCCTGCCCAGCGTTTATTGACGCCAGATTCCTTGTTGTGGATGTATTCCAAAGCACCCGAAGGGGCGGAACCGTTTTAGCGACGGTTGAGTATTCTGATATTCGCGGGTTGGTTACCGACATGACTTTTCTTCGTCGCGGAGCTGCCTCAGGTCTACCTACGGGAGTTAGGCCCCGGATGGGCTTATCCTTTTAGGGTGGTCGAGGATTCTCCTATCCGTGGTTGCGCCCCTGCGGCTGCCTTGGAATCATATGCCGTATGATCGTATAAACACCTCCTGTTAGATCTGAGATAGATTAGCTACAATAGATTTGTCTTCAGTTTGTTATCGCACTTTCAGCTTCTACGGCGATCGCCCAGATAAATCCACACAGCTCTCTGGCGATAATCGTTATGATCACTTGTTTGGCTTTGCCTTTGGCCCAAAAATGCCGGTAACGCGCGCACAGTCGTACTTGC